>JADLAX010000015.1 GCA_020848035.1 Anaerolineae bacterium
GTGGATGGGCAGTGTGGCACCCGCATCACGGCGGAGCATCTGCTGGCCAAAGGCCATCGCCGCATTGGGCTCATTACCTGGCCCGAAGGCTCGCGGGCCGGTGAGGAGCGCGAGCAGGGATACCGCCGGGGCCTGGAAGCGGCGGGGGTGAGCTTTGATGAGGCGTGGTTGTTTCGCGGCGACAACAGCGTGCAGAGCGGGTTTCATGGCGTGAACCAGTTGTTGCAACTACCTGAAGCGCGGCGACCAACGGCCGTTATGTGTGTCAGTGACCAGGTGGCTATCGGCGCGCTCAACGGGGCGCAGGCGCTGGGGCTGGAAGTAGGGCAGGATGTGGCCATCACCGGCTTTGACGATATGCCCACGGCCGAATTTTTGCAGCCCGCGCTCACCACCGTGCGCCAGCCCATCCCCGAAGTGGGCCAACAGGTTGTTGACCTGCTGCTTAAGCAGCTCAACGAGGAGCCAATCGAGCAAAAGGGAATCTTACTCAAGCCTGAACTGATTGTTCGTCGTTCAAGTTAATTACATCGCACCAAACTTTTTATTGACATAACTGTCTATTTCACATTTGTTCTGCACTTGTTCTTTTCGCGCTTCGCCTTCGCGGGGTAGGTTGCGGGAATCGACAAGCTGGACAGTTAGCTTTGCGTTGCCATTAGGAGAGGGAATGATCCTCAAAGCGGTACTCTTCGATCTCGATGGCGTGTTAACCGACACGGCCGAATACCACTACCTTGCCTGGAAAAAATTGGCCGAGGCGGAAGGTTTGCCCTTTTCCCGCGAGGCCAACGAAAAGCTGCGCGGCGTCTCGCGCCGTGAATCGCTCCAGCTCATTCTGGCCGGGCGTGACGTGGACGAGGCCGCCCAGCTGGCGATGATGGCCCGCAAAAACGGCTACTACCAGGAGATGCTGGCCCAAATATCACCCCAGGATTTGCTGCCTGGCGTGGTGCGGCTGCTCGACGAACTGGACGCGGCGGGCATTCCCTATGGCCTGGCCTCGGCCAGCCGCAACGCCGCCAGCGTGGTCGCCCAGCTGGGCATTGCCCAGCGCCTGGCGGTGGTGGCCGATGGCCACAGCGTGGCCCGGCCCAAACCGGCCCCGGACCTCTTCCGCTACGGCGCGGCGATGCTGAACGTGCCGCCCGCAAACTGCCTGGTGGTAGAAGATGCGGCGGCGGGCATTGCAGCGGCCGTTTCCGCCGGAATGCCCGCGCTGGCGGTGGGTCCTGCGGAACGATTCGACACGCTGCTGCACCAGCACAACCGCGTGCAGCGCCGCGACAGCCTGGCCAACGTCTCGCTGGCCGATTTAGCCCAAGTTTTACAGCCCGACGAAACCTGGTTGGTGGTTCAGCCTGACTTTGACCCCACGCAGCAGCACCACATGGAAACGGTGTTTACTCTGGGCAGCGGCTACTTTGCCAGCCGGGGCAGCTTCGAGGAGGGGTATCCGGGGGAACGGCCGTTAACCCTGGCCCACGGTATTTTCGACGACATGCCCGTGTCGGTGACCGAGCTGGCCAATTTGCCCAACTGGCTGGACTTCGCCCTGACGGTGGATGGCCAGACGTTCCGGCTGGACCAGGGCACGCTGCTCCATTTTCAGCGCCGCCTGAATTTGTTCCAGGGCGTTTTGCAGCGCCAGGTGCGCTGGCAGTCGCCCACGGGCATTATTTTGGACCTCACGTTTGAGCGCTTTATCAGCTATGCCCACGAGCAGGTAGGGGCGCTGCGGGTGCTGGTAACGGCCGTTAACCAACCCTGCCAGCTGCGATTTACGGCGGGCATCAACGGCCACATCGCCAACGATGATTTGCTGCACTGGCACCACGCGGCGCAGGGGCAGACCAACGAGGCGATCTGGCTGCACAGCCAGACGCGCCACAGTGGCATTCAGCTGGGAACGGCCGTTCGCGTGGCGGTCTCCGGCGAGGGTGCGGTTGTTGGGCAGCCGTGTGCCGGACAGCCAGGGTTGGGGGCGGAACGGCCGTTGACCCCCGGCCAAACCGTTCAGTTCGACAAGCTCGTGGCCTATGCCGCTGACCGCGATGCTGTACATCAGGCCGCTGATGTGGTTGGCCGGGCCATCGCCCTGCTCGACGACCTTGCCTACGACGAGGTGAAAGCAGCCCACGTGGCCGCCTGGGCCAGGCTGTGGGCCGACTGTGATGTGGTGATTGAGGGCGACGCTGAGGCCCAACTGGCCGTGCGCTTTAACCTGTTCCAGCTGCTGGTGGCCGCGCCGCAGCACGACCAGCGCGTCAGCATTGGGGCCAAGACGTTGAGCGGGTTGGGCTATCGCGGCCACGTTTTTTGGGACACCGAGATTTTCATTTTGCCCTTTTTCAGCTACGTCCGCCCCCACATTGCCCGCAACATGCTGCTGTATCGCTACCACACCCTGGCGGGGGCGCGGCGCAAGGCGGCGGGCAACGGCTATCGCGGGGCGCAGTTTGCCTGGGAATCGGCCGTGACCGGCGACGAGGTGACGCCGCGCTGGGTGCCCGACTTTGAGGGCAAGGAGCTGGTGCGCATCTGGACCGGCGACATCGAGATTCACATTTCGGCCGATATTGCCTATGCCATCATGCAGTATTGGCAGGTGACGGGCGACGACGCTTTTCTGCGCGACTATGGCGCAGAGATCATCCTCGATTCGGCGCGTTTTTGGGGTGATCGGGCCGAGCCGGAAGAGGTCGACGGCCAGCGCTGTTACGCCTTCCGCGACGTGATTGGCCCGGACGAATACCACGACCACGTGGACAACAACACCTTTACCAACCGCATGGCCCAGTGGCATTTGGAGACGGCCGTCTCCCTCCTCACCTGGCTTAAAAACACCTATCCCGCTAAAGCCTTGCAGCTTATGGCCGACCTGGACCTCAACGACGACACCCTGGCGCACTGGCAGGACGTGATTGCCCACGTGATCATCTACCACGACCCTGAAACCGGCCTGATGCACCAGTTTGAAGATTTTTTCCAGCGCAAAACGGTGGACCTGGAATTTATTCGCAGCGCCAAAAAATCATTGCAGGTGGTGCTGGGCATCGAAGGGGCCAATGCCAGCCAGGTGATCAAGCAGGCGGATGTCATCATGCTGCTCTGCCTGCTGCGCGATGAGTACGACCAGAAAACGTGGCAGAGCAATTGGGACACCTACATGCCGCTGACGGATCATCGTTATGGTTCGTCATTGGGACCCAGTTTTCATGCCTGGGCGGCGTGTGAAATCGGCCGTTTTGACGAAGCGTACGAGCACTTTATGCTGGCCGCCCGCGCCGACCTGCGCAATCCGCGCGGCAACGCCGAAGATGGCATCCATGCTGCCTCGGCCGGTGGTGTCTGGCAGGCGTTGGCCTTTGGCTTTGCCGGGCTGCGGCTGGGGGAAAATGGCTTTTCGACTACGCCGCGCCTGCCTTCCCACTGGCGGCGGCTCTCATTCAAATTTTATTACCGGGGTCAACAGCACACCGTTGACATCCGCGCCTGAAAACGAAAGGAGGTGGTGTGTATTCAGCGAGAAAAAATGTCAATCAACCCACTTTTCAGCTGTACCTCTTAATGATTTAAGCGAGGAGAAAACAAAACATGTTAAAAAAATGGTTCCTTTTTTTGATTCTGGCCCTGGCCATGAGCCTGGCCCTGGTGGCCTGTGGTGGCGGCGGCGAAGAACCGACCGCAGAACCGGAAGCTTCGGTTCCAGATGAAGCGGCCGATGATGTGGTGACCGAGGATGAAGCTGCGGAAGATACCGAGAGTGCTGGGGAGGCTGTTGAACTCCAGCTGATGGGTTGGGCCAGCTCCGACGCGGAAAACACCCGGCTCCAGGCGGTGGTGGATACCTTCAACGAAACCCATGACAACATCAACGTGACGCTCAACCTGGTGCCCGACTATGATACCAAATTGCAAACAAGTCTGGCAGGCGGCAGCCCACCAGACGTGTTCTACGTAGACAGCTTCAAGCTACCGGACCTGGTAGCGGCAAATGCTATAGAGCCAGCGGAAGGTCATTTGGAGAATGCCGACGACTTCTACAGCAGCTTGCAAGACGCGTTTACCATTGATGGCACTTTCTACTGCCCACCCAAGGATTTTAGCACGCTGGGCCTGCAATACAACCAGGATATGTTTGATGCAGCCGGGCTGGATTACCCCACGGCCGATTGGACCTGGGATGATCTGCGCGCTGCGGCCGAACAGCTGACCGATGCAGATGCCGGTGTCTATGGCATGGTCATCAACCCGGACTTTGCCCGCTGGATTGCCTTCCTTTACCAGGCCGGTGGTTCGGTCACCAACGAAGATTTCTCGGCAATGACCATCAACAGCCCGGAAGCCCAGGCCGCGCTGGAGTTCTACATTGGCATGGTGGATGATGGCCTGGCCAACCAGCCGTCGGAACTCGACAGCGGCTGGAATGGTGAAGCGTTTGGCAAGGGTCGGGCGGCTATGTCCATGGAAGGTAACTGGATTGTGCCCTTCCTGGCTGACCAGTTCCCGGACCTGAACTACGGCGTGACGCAGCTCCCGGCTGGCCCTGGCGGCGAAGCGACGATGGCTTTCACCGTTTGTTACGCGGTGCCAGCGGGCATCGACGCGGCGCAGCAGGAAGCGGCCTTTGAGCTGGTTAACTACCTCACCGGCCCCGAAGGCATGAAGGAATGGACCGACCTGGGGTTGGCCATGCCCACGCGGGAAAGCCTGCGTGAAGGTTGGCTGGCGCAGTACCCGGATTTGCAGCCATTCCTCGATGGCGCCGACAATGCCTATCCGTGGCAGTTCCGTCCTGGCTTCCAGGACGTGCTGGACACCATCAATGATGGCTTGCAGCAGGCGTTTGCCGGAACCGCGCTGCCGGAAGATGTGTTGGAAAACGCGCAAGAAGTTGGTGAGGAAGTGCTCAGCCGTTAAACGGCCGTCGCTAACAGCGCACTGAGTTTGCGATGCCAAGAGAATTGTAAAAAATCGTTTTGGAGGAGTGGGCATCCTCAGATGCCCACCGTCCGCATCTGAGGATGCGGACTCCGCAAATTCAGCAGTTTAATGTTCTTGGGTTGTGGTGCGTGGGGTCGGGAAACGGCCGTTCCCCACGCACCATACCAAAAATGTGGGATTAGGCAGATGCACCAAATTAGCGCGAATTGACACGAATTATGGACCGCCTTCGCGGAAATTCGGGCCAATTCGCTGCAAAAAACGGCGTAAGTCCTAAAAATAACAGTCAGGGCTGGGGAGCCTTGTGCCGCGTGTTGTCCGTGCTGGTGTCGGTGCGGCGCGGCTTGGAGGTGAAGGATGGCTGCTGGAATTAAGGAGCAGGACCGGCAGGATGCGGTGGCTGGCTGGTTGTTCATGTCGCCCGCGCTGGTAATTTTTATCATCTTTTTGTTCATCCCGATTATTTTTGCCGTCTACTTTAGCTTTACCGACTGGAACGGCATCAGCCCGCCCGCGGAAGCCAACCTGGTGGGGCTGGAAAATTACCGGGTGGTGCTGGTGGAAGACGGCATTCGCCAGTCGGACTTTTTTAAGGCGCTGAAAAACACGACCTATTTTGCCCTGGGCGTGGTGCCCGCCCAAACGATTTTGGCGCTGGTGCTGGCCGTGGTGGTCAACCAGCGCTTGCTGAAGTTTAAGAACTTTTTCCGCACGGCGTATTACTTCCCGTCGATTACCTCGTCGGTGGCCATCAGCCTGATTTTTCTGTTTCTGTACCAGAAGAGCGGGCTGGTGAACAGCATTTTGAGCACGTTGACCTTTGGCAATTGGGAGCCGCTGGCCTGGATGGCCGATCCGCGTGGGGTGTTCCACATTGTGTTGGAGAATTTTGGCATCACGCTGCGGGACGGGCCGGAGTTTTTGCGTACCGAGGTGCTGGGGCTGACGGTGTGGGACTGGATCAGCGGGCCTAGCGTGGCCCTGGCGGCCATCATGATCATGAACACATGGACAACGATTGGCACGATGATGATCATTTTCCTGGCGGCCTTGCAGGATATTCCGGGGCAGGTGTACGAGGCGGCGCAGATTGACGGGGCGACGGCCTGGCCGACGTTTCGCCGGATTACGGTGCCGTTGTTACGGCCGTCTATCTTTTTTGTCGTCACGCTGGGGCTGATTGGCACCTACCAGGTGTTTGACCAGGTGTACGTGATGAGCAGCGGTGGCCCGGCCAAAACCACGCTGACGATGGCCTGGATGGTCTACCGCAACGGCTTCCGCAACAGCGAAATGGGGCTGGGCGCGGCCATAGCTATATTGCTGTTCATCATCATCTTTACCCTGACGCTGATCCAGCGCCGCATTACCGGCAGCGAAGCCAGCTATTAGCCGTGAATGGAACACAGTTTCCACAGATTTAATCCGCGTTAATCCGCGTAATCCGCGGCCTGTTTTTGAAGGAGATTGAGTATGGCAACGGCCGTTTCCAATCAAACCGCTTCTACACAAGATGAGGGCGTCCACATCGGGGACCGGGTGCGCCTGGTGTTGTCCTACGGCGTGCTGTTTTTGCTGGCCCTCTCCTTTTTCTATCCGTTTCTACTGGCGATCAGCACCAGCTTTAAGCCGCTGCCCGAGATCGCCCAAAATCCGGTGAGCCTCATCCCCGAGACCTTCACCCTGGAAGGCTACCGGCAGATGCAGGGGCTGAACGTGGGGCGCTGGATGTTTAACAGCGCCTTTGTCTCGGTGGCCATCACCCTGGGCAACGTGATCTTTGCCAGCATGGCGGGTTACGCCCTGGCGCGCATCAAATTCCCAGGCCGTAATGCGGTATTTCTGGCCATCCTGGGCACGATGATGATCCCCGGCATTGTGCTGCTGATTCCTATGTTTATCGTGCTGAAGCAGGTCAACTTCATCGACTCCTACGCCGGGCTGATTGTGCCCAAGCTGGCCACGGCCTTTGGTGTCTTCCTCATGAAGCAGTTTTTCGAGTCGATTCCTGGCGAAATTGAGGAAGCGGCCCGCATCGACGGGGCCAGCCGCCTGCAAATGTTTTTCCGCGTTGTGCTGCCGATGGCCCGCCCGGCGCTGGTGGCCCTGGTCATTTTCAGCTTTCAGGGGGCGTGGAACGATTTTATGTTCCCGCTGATTGTCATCAGCGTGAGCCAGGATTTGTACACGCTGCCGCTGGGGCTGGCCGTTTTGCGCGGCGGCATGGGCGAAAATTTGCAGTGGAACGCCATCCTGGCCGGTTCGCTGGTAACCACACTGCCGATGGCCATCATCTTTGTTTTCTTCCAGCGCTACTTTATTGAAGGGATTAGCTACAGCGGGTTGAAGGGGTAAGATGATACGGCCGTTTCACGTCATTCAGCGTGCGTTTTCGGTGTGGTGGGACCAGTGGTTCCTGCTGACGTTCCTGAATGTCGGCTGGTTTGTGGCGCAGCTGTTGGTGGTGACCGGGCCGCCCGCCACGGCCGTTCTTTTTGCCATGACCCAACGCACCCTGGACGGCGACTTTTGGGACCATCGCGAGGTGGGTCAGGCGTTCCGCGAAATGTTTTGGCCCGCCTGGCGCTGGGGGGCGCTGAACCTGCTGGTGGTGGGTGTGGCAGCTTTCAACCTGCTGGTCTATGCCGACGATGCGGGTGTGTGGAACGTGCTGCGCATGGTGTGGCTGGTGGCCCTGGTTCTGTGGGGCAGCCTGAATCTGTTTTACTGGCCGTTCTGGCTGGCGCAAGACGACAAGTCGATGCGCACGACCTATGCCAACTGCGGCCGTTTCCTGCTGCTGAACATCTGGCAAACGCCGCTGCTGCTGCTGGTCTGTGTGGTGCTCACCGTGCTCAGCGTGGCGGCGACGCTGCCATTTACCATGGCGCTGATGGTGTGGCTGGGGCTGCTGGCGGGAACGGCCGTAAATCACTCACTCGCCTGGCAGAAGATTGGCACAGATTAGCGGCGGGCCTGGTGGTAAACGGCCGTTAACGCCGCCACAATTTGCTCGTTCACCACTTCTTCCTTGTCCCGCTTGTTTACAAAAATAGGTTCGCCAAAAACCATGTGCAGCCGGGCCAGGGGCAAGGGAATCAGGTATTTGTCCCAGCGGCGCAGGGCGTAGCCAGCTTTGGTGAACCCCCCGACGGGAATGATCGCCGCTTCCGCTTTACGGGCCAGGAAGGAGGCACCCGCTTTGGGCGCAAAGGCCGGGCCATCGGGGCCGTCGGGGGCCATGAAGGAATCCTTGCCGCCCTTCAGCGCCTCGATGATGCGCAGCACCTTGCGCCCGGCTTCCATCGGGTTGCCCTGCATGTCCACGCCGTACGGGGTGGCTCCCAGCGTGCTGGCAAAGCGGCTCAAAATATCGCCGCGTGGGTCGCCGCCCAGGGTGACAATTGTAAAGCGATCCCCGCCGACAAAACGCACCGCGTACGTGACAAAAATCGACAGCTGCTCGTGCCAAAACAGCCACAGCAACGGCCGTTCGCTGGCCTTCGCTTTGGTCACGTTGGTCTGCCCCTCAATTTGCCAGCGCACCGTGCGCGCCAAAATGCGATGGTAAAATGCCAGGGCGCTCCCCTGAAATGCCAATGATTGCTCGGATAAAGTTGCCATATCAGTGTAAATCTGTGTTGATCTGTGTCCCATTCATCACGGGAATGGTTTTTCGTAGAAGTTGGCGGCGGCTTGCAGGGTGACGTGGTGCAGCTGGTGGGTGAGGTGGGTGGAAACGGCCGTCACATCCGCCCCCTTTTCCACCACCAGCGGCGCGCCAATCTGGACGGCAATCTTGCTAAATGGGTACGGCATCACATACCGGTCCCAGCGCGGCACGTGGTAGCCCCGGCGGGCATAAGCCCCCACCGGCAAAATCGTCGCATCCGCCTTTTGGGCAATGTAGGTAATGCCCGGCTTGATCACGTACGATGGACCTTCGGGGCCATCTGGGGTGATGTAAGCATCCTGCCCCGCTTTGACCTGGCGCACCAGGTTGGCCAGCTGCCGTGCCGCCGCCATGCTGGCATCACCGTGTAAGTTCATGGGGAAGGGGGTAACCCCCAGCTTGCTGGCAAACACCACCAGGGTGCTGCCGCGCCAGTCGTCGGGCAAAATCAATACCAACCGGGTGAGATCGTACTGGTTGGCAAAAAAGCCCACCAGCATCATTGTCATGCCGTGCCAGGCCGCAAAAATAAGCGGCCGTTGCCGGGCCTGTGCCGCCTGCAAATGTTCCAGGCCGCTCACCTGGAACTGGCTCAGACGGCTGGTCATACGCGCCCAGGCGTACAGGCCAGAGCCGCTCATTTTGTCTTGCCAGCCAATCGGTGGATTACTCATTGATTTGCAAATATCCGGCGCGGGCCAGTCCCCAGCCCAGGTAAACCGTGTTCCAAAAGTGCCACGCCTTGCCAAAGGTAGCCCAGCCAATCGTGACGGCAAACAGCACCAGCAAAATGCCAATCCGCACCCGCCCTTTGAACACCCCCCGGAACGAGGGGAAGGGAATGCGGCTGACCATCAAAATGCCGCATACCACCATGATGGGCATCAGCCAGCTGGCGGGCAATGTGTAGGTGAGAATGGTCATGTCGGAGACGACGGCGAGGGCCAGGGTGGCCCCGGCGGAGGAAATGGTAAGCCCGGCGGAGTCGCCCCGGCCGCTGGCTTTGGGCGGCAGCAGGTTAAAGCGGGCCAGCCGGTATGCCCCGGCCAGGGCAAAAAAGACGGCCAGCACGGCAATGAAGGTGGTGTCGGCCACATCGGCCAGGTACAGGTACATGAAGGCCAGCACCGTCGGCGCCGTGCCCAGGCTGACCATGTCTACCAGCGAGTCGAGCTGCAAGCCAAAGGCTGACCCGGCGTTGAAGTAGCGGGCCGATGCCCCATCAAATAGGTCCAAAATGAAGCTGGCCAGGATGAGAATACTGGCGGTGACCAGTTCACCCGTGGCGGCCAGCAGAATGGAGACGATGCCGCAGGTGAGGGAAATAAAGGTGATGCTGTTGGGGATGAGGTATCGGTATTGACTATTCATGATTTTGGGCCAGTTGGGCAATGGGGGTGATGCCGCCGGTGACCCTGTCGCCGACTTTGACGAGCATGGTGGCTGAAGGCGGCAGGAAAAGATCGACGCGGGAGCTGAAGCGGATGAGGCCAAAGCGCTGGCCGGTTTGCACCGCATCGCCCGGCTTGAGGAAGTTGACGCAGCGGCGGGCCAGGATACCCGCGATTTGTTTGGTGAGGAGACGGCCGTATCCCTCCGATTCGGTCACCATGGCAATGTACTCGTTCACTTCAGAGGCTTCGGGCCGGAAGGCTTGTAAAAATTTGCCCGGCTGATGCTGCACCAGGAGCACCTTGCCCGCCAGCGGCACCCGCTGCACGTGCACGTCGGTGATGTCCAGGAACATGCTCATACGAATGGCTTCAGCTTGCAGGTAGCGGCCTTCGGTTTCGCTGACAATTTCCACCACTTCGCCGTCGCCAGGGCCTAGCACCAGCCCCGGTTTGGCTTCCACCTTTCGGTTGGGATCGCGAAAAAAGTAGAGGATGAGCAGCCAGAGGAAGGCAGTTAGAAGCAAAAACAGCCCGGTGGCCCAGTTGGTAAATTGGAACCAGAGGAAAACGGCCGTTGCCAGCAAAATCGTAAAAAAAGCAATCGTGCCCCCGCCGCCTTCGGCAAAAGGCCAGGCACGATCCCTGCCATAATTTGTCATCGTTAAAATCAATTCACAGATTTCACAGATTGCGCAGATTGAAAGGCAAAAATCTGGGGAATCTGCGTCATCTGGGGCGAAATACTTTGTTGAAGATCGTCGAAGCGGCGGCATTGTAACATTGCCACCAGACAGGGGCAAGGTAGGGAGATCGTTGCCCAAACATCGTTCGCCGCGGGTACGGCCGTTTGGTAAACTTGCGCCTATGATGAAACAAAAATCAACCTTCATTTGGGTGGGCCTGGTGGCGCTGCTGGTGGTGATTGCGGCCGTTTTTTTGGGCAACCGCTTGCTCAACGGCAATGGCAGCCTGCTGCGCAACGTGCAGGTGAGCCAGCGTGAAATCAGCCCCAACGCCGATGGCGACACCGATGCCACTTCGATCTCTTACGAAATTTCGCGCAACGCCACCGTCTCCATTTATTTTGTGAATGAAGCGGGCGATCGTTTTTTCTTCCGCGAGGACAAAGCACGCGGCGCGGGTGAGTACAGCGTGACGTTTAGCGGCGTGGTGGACCCGTACACCCTGCCCGGTGACCAGATTGAAGGGGAAATTTTGGCGCGATTGCTGCAAGACGGCCGTTACACCTGGGTTGTCAGCGCCACCGATGAGGATGGAGATACCGAAACCCAAGAGGGTGAACTGCTCATCGTCGATGCCGACCCGCTGCTGCCGGACGTTCGCGATTTTGCCCTGGACAAAACGGTTTTTACGCCGAACCGCGACGGCCTTGATGACCGGGTGCAGCCGGTCTTTTACCTGGCCAAAGATGTGGCCCAGGTGCGGGTCTTTTTGCAGATGCCCGATGGCAGCGAAGAGCACATCAGCGAATTTGAGGGTGTGGTGGAACCAAACGCCGAAGGGTGGCACAAATACGATTACGAAGGTGGCGTTGATGAAGGGGCTACGCCGCCACCTGACGGCACCTATCCGCTCATCGTCATTGCCCAGGATTTGGAAGGGCAGCAGGTGCGGGTGGAGCAGCCGCTGACGATCCAGTTTGGCGGCGTGCCGCGGGTGCGGGTTGTGTCGCCCCCGGCGGGGGATACGGTGAGTTGGGAGAATACGGCCGTTCCCCTCTGCGGCATCTTTACCTTTACCCTGACGGTGGAAAACTACGGCACCACGCCCATCCGCACCAGCGGCCCCATGCCCGGCACCCTGTACGATTCTGACTGGAATTACAACACCCTGGGCTGGTTCACCAAACCGGGTGTGTTCCGCCTGGGCATCGGCTTTGAAAACGAGCTGACCAACTACCCCTTCCGCTTTGCCCTGGGCAGCCCGGACGAACTGGAGGTGATCGATGGCTACACCTACCTCATGCCCGGCGCGCGGGCCACGGTCACTGGCAGCATCCGCATGGTGGACGACTTCGGCGACCGCAATCCGCAAACCGTTTGGGCCGGGTTGATCCACGAAGATGTGCAGGTGGTTAACGCCTACGAGCGCGTCGATCCGCAGGCGCTGACGGTGGACCTGCCCGACGAAGGCAACCGGCCCACGTGCGAACCGCGCGAAGTACCGGCGTGGCCGGTGGAGGGGGAGTAATGACCCTCACCCTGGCCTAAATACCCTCACCCCAGCCCTCTCCCAGAGGGAGAGGGGGCAGAAATTTCCTCCCCTTAGGAAGGGGAGGGTCAGGGTGGGGGTTGTTTTTGTTAGCTGTCCGTTAACCCGGGGGAATTTTGATTGGCGGGCGAGGGCCGACACGGTACACTAACATCAGTTAACAGGAGGTTGCCCAGTTGCCCAGCTGTGGCAGCCTCTTTTTCATGAATGGGTTAAACAATGCGGCGCTTTTGGGGTTTGGCAATTGTGGTCATTGTGTTTGGTCTGGTGGCGGCCTGTGCTTCGTCGCCTGCACCCACGGTGGTGGAAGTGACCCGGTTGGTGCCTGGACCAACGGCCGTTACCTCCACCGACCCCATCGAAGTGGAAATTGAAGTGACGCGGGTGGTCACCGAAACGGTGACTCTGGTGGAAACGGTGAGCGCCGAACGGCCGTCACCCGGTTCAGCCGAACGGCCGTTTCAGCTTTTGTTTGCCCCGGTGGTGGAGACGGCCGTCATCAGCCGCCGCGCCCAGGTGCTGGCCGATTGGCTGACTGCGCAGACCGGGCAGCAGTTCCAGGTGGGTGTGTTGGACAACGAGCAGCGGGTAATTGATCTGCTGTGCGCCGCCCCCGCCGAAACAATTGGCTTTTTAACAGCCGTGGGCGTGGCCCTGGCCAATCAGCAGTGTGGGGCACAGGTGGTGAGTACGGCCGTACAAAACAACGGCCTCAGCTGGCAGGCGGGCATGATCGTGGTGCGCCGCGATAGCAACATCACCTCCCTGGCCGATTTAGATGGCAAAAGCTGGGCCATTCCCGATGCCGCCAGCGTGCCCAACAACTGGTATTTCCAGGCGCTGCTGGCCGCGCAGGGCATTGAGCCGGGCGAAATTGTGACGGTGCCGGGCGACAACACAGCGATGCTGGCCGTGTTGAACGGCGAGGTCGATTTTGCCACTGGCACCTACTGGCCGCCGATCCTGCCGTTTGAAATGCGCGACTGGGTGTTTGGCGAGGACGATCCCGAAATCTGGCGGCAGACGGGCGCGTCGCCCAGCCGCAGCGGCGTGGGCTTTGTGGTGGTGCTGGGTCGGCCAGACCAGGGCGGCTACCGCGTGCGCGATGCGCGCTCCGGCGTTTTCGATACCAACGAAGCCATCTTCGACGAGACGCGCATTTTGACCCTCAGCGCGGCCATCCCGGCCGACTCGGTGGCCGTGGGCGGGGCACTGCCGTTTAGCCTGGCACAGCAGCTGGGGCCGCTGCTCACTGAATTTGCCGCCTCGGCAGCCTGTGCCGAATCGCTATGTGCGCCCGATTTTTATGGCTGGTTGGGGTTGGCAACGGCCGTGCCCGCCAGCTACGATCCGGTCCACTTTGTCATCGACACCCTGGGCTGGACGGATGAAGCGCTTTTGATTACCAAGTAGGGGTGGTTCGCGAATCGCCCCTACCAACGGTTTTTTTATGATTGATGTTGCGGTGATTATCGTTAGCTGGAACGTGCGGGACTACCTGGTGCAGTGCCTGCGCTCGGTGTTTGCCGATTTGCAGCGTTCCCGGCTGCGCGGTGAGGTGTGGGTGGTGGATAACGCCTCGACCGACGGGACGGCCGATCTGGTGCGCTCCCTGTTCCCCAACGTGCACCTCATTGCCAATGAGCACAATCCCGGCTTTGGTGCGGCGAACAACCAGGGCATGGCCGCGGCCAAGGCCTACGCACCGCGCTATTACTTTTTGCTCAACCCGGACACCAAAGTGCAGCCCGGCGCGCTGTTTGAACTGATCAACACCCTGGAAGAGCATCCCGACGGCGGCATGGCTGGGGCGCGGCTGGTGTATGGCGACGGCCGTTTCCAACCCAGCGCCTTCTACTTCCCTGGCCTGCGCCAGCTGGCGTTTGATCTGTTCCCGCTGCCCGCCCGCTTTTACGAGAGCCGCTGGAACGGCCGTTATCCCCAGGCCAAACTGGCCCGTGACGGCGAACCATTCGCTATCGATCATCCGTTGGGAGCGACGATGATGGTACGCGCCGACGTGGCCGAGGCCACCAACGGCTTCGATGAATCGTTCCACATGTACTGCGAGGAGATCGACTGGAGTTGGCGCATCCAGGCGGCGGGGTGGCGCATTTACGTGGTGCCCGCTGCCGAAATTGTGCATTACGGCGGCGAGAGCACCCGCCAGGTGCCCGCCACCTCCGTGATCAACTTGTGGCAGAGCCGGGCCCAGCTGTATGCGGAGATGTACGGCCGTGTCAAACTGTTCATTGCCAGCAAGATGGTGCAGCTGGCCATGCGCCGCCGCGCCAAAAAAGCCACCGATCCGCAGATGAAGCAGGCGTACGAAACGATCATCCAAATCTGGCGCGGTATTTGAAGACGTGAAACGTGAAACGTGACCCTTTCACGTTTCACGTTTCACGCATCCTTTGTTCTGTTCAATCCAGGCATTCTTTGATACAACTCCCCCATGACCACACACCCGCAAGAATTAACGGCCGTCATCCTCACCCTCAATGAAGCCAGCCACATTGCCGACTGCATCCAGTCGCTAAGCTGGGCCGACCGGGTGGTGGTATTTGATTCGTATAGTGAAGATGGTACGGCCGTTCTCGCCCAAACCGCCGGGGCCGAACTGCACCAATCGAAGTTTGAAAATTACGCCCAGCAGCGCAATGCCGCCCTGGATGCCCTGCACACCGACTGGGTCTTCTTTGTTGATGCCGACGAGCGGGGTACGCCGGAGCTGGGCCAGGAAATTCGCCAGGTGATGGCCGAACGGCCGGAGCGTGGCTGGTACGTGCCGCGGCACAACTACATCTTTGGCCGACTCACGCGCGGCGCGGGCTGGTTCCCCGACCACCAACTGCGCCTTTTCAAACACGGCTGCGTGCGCTACGAGCGCCCCGTGCACGAAATTGCCGTGGTCGATGGCGCGGTTGGCTATTTGGAACGGCCGTTGACCCACTACAACTATCGCGATCTGGCCCACTTCCGTGCCAAGCAGCGCGCCTACACCAGCTACGACGCCCGCATCCTCTACGACCAGGGCGTCAAGCCCAAGCCGCGCAACTACATTTTGCAGCCGCTGCGCCACTTTTACTGGCGTTTTGTCACCCTGCGCGGTTACCAGGACGGCCTGCACGGTTTGCGCCTCAGCCTGTACATGACGTACTATGAGTGGGTGAAGTACCGCAAGTTGGGCTGGTTTTGGCGGAAAAATAAGTAGGGAAGTGAGAAGTCAGAAGTGGCAAGTAATCAGGTAATTAACCAGTTACCCAGTTATCCAATTACTCAATTACTCAATTACTCAATTACTCAATTACAAAGGTTTTTTCTCATGGAATCAGTTGGCGTAGATTGCCGCTTTGGCCAGGATGGTTTGGTGCAGGTGAAGCAGGTGCAGATGAACGGCCGTTGGCTGCCTGTCGGTCAGGGACGGCAGTGGGTGGATGAAAACGGCCGTCACGTGCTCATCATGCTGCCGGGCAGCGAGGTGCGTGAATTGGTGCTCCAGCCGGGTACGCTGCGCTGGGGGTTGGTGCCGGTCAGGGGTGGCGGGGTAACGGCCGTCTGATTCCCGCTCTCTGCAAATTTTTTGCCCAGACGGGTGGTTTAGGCCGCCTGGCTCAGCGTCAGCTTTAATTCAATTTCGTCTCCGTACATTTCTCCAGTTGGTTCAAAGCCCAACCGTTTATAAAACCCTTCAGGGCTGGATTCGCCCCGGCCGCAGCTGGTATACAGCTCGGGAATACCTTGGGCTTGCAGCTGAGCCAGCAGCCGTTTCAGCGCCAGACGGCCGTAACCCTTCCCCTGGTTTGGCCCAGCAATCATAAAGCGCCACAAAAAAATGCCGGGGCAGTCAATCCCGTCGTCGTAATCGGAGCCGGTGTGCAGCAGCACAAAGCCGATGGGCATATCGTCGGCATAGATGGCGCGCATCCAGGCATTGTCGGCAAAGTGGGCCTGGGCGATGGAAATGGCATTGTCGCTCACCATTTTTCGCTGCGCGGTAGACAATGTTTCGCTTAATTTGCAGATGGGAATCACGGTTTGGGCCGTAATGCGTTTGAAGTGGATATCGGGAACAAGTTCCATGTTTGTATTCCTCGGTGAAGGGGATGGGTACACCCTTCTTTATCTCTAAATTATATATCGCTGCACATAGAAGTCGGCCAGATTTTAGCTACGATAAGTACATGGCAGAATGATTTTGTGCCCCGTCAGGCACAAATCGGCCCTGAAGGAGCAGTTTGCTGGATGGATAAAGTTAACGTCCATTCAACTCAACCAAAAAGGAGATTGTGACGATGAAAACAACAGTAAGTGCCTTGTATGACAACAGAACAGATGCCGCCAATGCCGTCCGCGCCCTGACTGACAGCGGCATCCTGCGCGATGACATTAGCGTGGTGGCCAGCGATGCGGCTGGTGAATACAGTCAATATCACGGCCAGGATATGCCCGCCGACGATACCCTCGAAGGGGTCGCTTCGGGTGCCCTGATCGGTGGGGTAGGTGGTTTGCTGGTTGGTCTGGCTGCCCTGGCCATCCCTGGGATTGGCCCGGTGATTGCGGCGGGTCCGATTGCCGCGGCCGTTGCCGGTGCTGGTATCGGGGCGGTAACCGGGGGCATTGTTGGTGCCCTGGTGGACCTGGGCGTAGACGAAGACAGCGCGGGCTATTACGCCGAAGGGGTACGTCGCGGCGGTACGTTGGTGACGGTGCACGTAGATGAGCGCATGGCCAGCGGCGTCGCTGAACTCCTGGATGATTACGATCCGGTAGACCTGGAAAGCCGCGCTGATCGCTGGCGTGAGGAAGGCTGGACGACCTACGACCCGGAGGCCGAGCCGTATACGGTAGAGCAAATTCGGCGAGAGCGCGTACGCTACTAAACCAAACGAGCGCTTTGCTCAACAGTAACTAAAAACAAGAAGGGATTGGTTTGATGACCAATCCCTTCTTGTTTCGGCCGTGCGGGTCTCGCAGTTGATCAGGTGGGCCAGCACTTCGGTCATGGCGCGTTTGCCTGGCGCGGGTGCCTGCCGCAGCTGTTCGTCTGTCCAGCGGCTGGCGGCTTTTTCCAGCACTTCCGTTGTGCTGGACAGTAGTTCCAGGACCGTGGCAATGTTGGCCGGGGTTGGTTTTGTTGACAGTGAAATTTTCATATGGAGGTGGCGTGATCGGTCGTTTACTGGGGGGCGATACGGCCGCTTTCCTGCACATCCACCGGCACGCCCTCAATCTGGTGGGGAATGACGTCCTCCGGGGCCAACTGAGCGCTAGGCACCTTTTTTTCGACCATTACCACCAACACGACCTCATCGGTGCGCACTTGCTGCTGCTGGCGAAAGCCAATGCCCACGCCAACCACGTTGGCTTTGGTCAACAGCTCGGCTTCATGGGCCGATTTTACTGCCTGAATGCGCTGAATCCTTTCTTGCTGCTCGTTCATCGTCTAACTCTCCACGTTCAGGCCGTCCAGCACCGCCTGGATAAGGTACATTCGGTTGCCAGCCTGGCCACGGCGATTTTATCAGCGACAAGCACCGAGAGGCACCAGAGCGTTTTCAGGGGGCTCGCTTTTCGTTCATTAGCTCAATTTGCCGGGTGAGCACGGCTTTTGTGTCGGGGTCCAGCGTTTTGTCGCGGGCCTGGCGCAGAGTGTCTAGGCTGCGTTCGGCGAAGCCGAGCCTGGCGTAGCCATCGGCTAGGCGGCGCAGGATGGCGACGTTGCCGGGTGACCGACCAACCGCCCGCTGCCAGTAGAGAACGGCCGTTGCCCACATTCCCCGCTGCGCAAACAGCTTACCTGCCTTGTCCAGCACCAGCGGATCTTTCACTCGTTGGTCCGCCGACGCCACCCGCCACTGCTTCTCCCGCTTAAAATCACCGCCGGCCATAAAAATCATAAACACGTACAAAACTTGCACAAGGATGAAACCAGAAGCACAGGGCAGTACCAACCAGGCGGGCAGTACGGCCGTTGGCTCCACCGGCACCGACAAAATCGCCAGCGCCACCGTGCTCAACACCATCAACAGAACCCCTAAAGCCGCCAGCCAGTAGGCCCAGGCCTGCCGGAAAAACAAGGCCACGGTAAAACCCACCTGTAGGAGTAAAACAAAAATAGCGGTGAGCCAGTAAGCGGGCACATACATTGGAATTTCTGGAGGCAGTTCGCTTAGCGACGCGCCAACGAGAAAGACAAACAGCAGCGCGAGCGCATGGTTGAGACTGCGCAAAATCACCCAGATGACCAGGTAGAGACTGCGCTGCGGATAGATCAATTCCTTACCGATCATGGAACGGCCGCATTTCGGGCAGCGCTTGTCATTGCGTGTGATTGGTTGAGCGCAGTAGGCGCACAGGTCGGCCGAACTGCTCCACACGTCGTTAAATTTGCCCTGGTGTGGCTCGCTCACGATGGCTAGGTCCATCTCGAACGCCGGTTGGTCCCAGCGCTCTGGCTCCTTTTCGACGGCGGGTGGTGGCGCAGGTGTCGGCGCGGGTTGGGGGAGGGGAACGCCCAGTTTTTGCAATCCCTTCTTGGCGATTTCATTGTTGGGGTTGATGGCCAACACATTTTCCAGGCAAATCTGGCGATCTTCCCGGGTTTGCACCGTGCCGCTGAGCCAGAGCCAGGCAGTTTCGTTGGACTCGTCTTGCTCCACAATTTGCAGCAGCAGCTGATGGGCCTTTTCCCGCTCACCTGCTTTGGCGGCTTGAACGGCCGTCTTTAACAGTTGGCTTATATCGGTCATGGTGTTTTGTGTTGCCGGGCAGAGAGGTCACCCGCTTTTCTGATGGCACGCACCAAACTGCAAGGGTGCAGCGGTTGGTAAAAAAGGAACAGGAGGCGGCCACAGCCAGATTGTGCGCCGTGGTCGCCTCTTAACTTGCTACATGGCTAAACTTCGCCGCTGGTCAGAGCCATCTTTACTTCGGCGATGGCTTTGGTAACCTCGATTTCTCTCGGACAGGCGTTGGTACAGTTGAAGACGGTCCGACAGCGCCAGACGCCCATCGTATCCCCGGCTACTTCCAGCCGTTCGTTGTGGGCCTGGTCGCGCGAATCGAAGATGAAGCGATGGGCCTGCACAATGGCGGCCGGCCCGATATATTGCTCATCGGCCCAGAAGCTGGGGCAGGAGCTGGTGCAGGCGGCGCACAGAATGCACTTGGTGGTGTCATCGAAGCGGGCCCGATCTTCAGGTGATTGTAGGCGTTCACGGCCGTTTTCCGGCACAGGCGTATCGTTAACAAAATAGGGCATCACCGAGCGGTAATGCGCAAAAAACGGGTCCATATCTACAATCAAATCTTTCAGCACACGCATGCCCAGGATCGGTTCCACCTGGACTTTGGCTTCGCTGCTGCCTTGTTTGGCCAGGCGGGCCACCAGCGTTTTGCAGGCCAGGGCGTTGGCCCCGTTGATGCGCATGGCATCGGAGCCACACACACCGTGGGCACACGAGCGGCGCAGCGCCAGCGTGCCGTCTTGCTCCCACTTCACGCGGTGCAGCACGTCTAGCACAGAATCATTAGGACGAACATCTTGAACCGTGTAGTCACCCCACCACGGAACGCTGTCTTTTTCCGGATTGAAGCGACGAATACGCATATGAACTTGCATAAGAATCTCCTCGTTGTCGGTAATCGGTAATCGGTGGTTGGTAATCGGTGGTGATTTTGGTGCGCTGTGCACCATGCACCGATAACGGTTCACTGGTCACCGCTCACCGGTCTAGTAGACGCGCTCCTTAGGTTCGTAGCGGCCCAGGGTGACGGGTTTGTAATCCAGGCGGTAGCTGCCGTCTTCCGTGCGGAAGTAGAAGGTGTGCTTAAGCCATTCCTGGTCGTTGCGTTTTTGGTAATCTTCGCGGGCATGGCCACCACGGCTCTCGGGGCGGGACCGGGCCGAAACGGCCGTTACCTCCGCCAGTTCCAGTAAGCAGCCCAATTCCCACGCTTCCAGCAGGTCGGTGTTGAACTTGCTGCCTTTGTCATCAATCTGGATGCTGCGGCTGTAACTTTCACGCAGTTCGTTCAGGTCGGCAACGGCCGTAGCCATCGTCTCTTCCGTGCGGAAGACACCCACGTTGGCCGTCATCGACTTCTGCATTTTGGTACGCAGTACGGCCGCTTTTACCCCACCGCTGCCGTTGCGGATGCGCTCAAACTCGGCCATCACTTCCCCGGCCGGATCATCGGGCAGGGGCAGCAGGTCGGCCTGGTTGCAATAATCGGCCATGTGGTTACCGGAGCGGCGGCCAAAGACCACCAGGTCCACCAGCGAGTTGGTGCCCAGGCGGTTTGCCCCGTGTACCGACACGCAGGCACATTCCCCGGCGGCGTAAAGCCCTTCGATCAGGCTGCCATCAACATCACGCAAAACACGGCCGTCCACATCCGTTGGAATGCCACCCATAGCATAATGGGCCGTTGGCTGGATGGGCATTGGCTCGGTCACCGGGTCCACCCCCAGGTACGTGCGCGTAAAATCGGCAATGTCCGGCAGCTTCGCCTCGATGTACTCCCGGTTAATGCGCCGCTTTTCCCCCGCCAGCTCCAAATAATGGTTCACCGTTTCCGGGCGAATGTCCAGATGCACGTAATTCTGCCCGTTGACGCCCCGTCCCGCCTGAATTTCCAGGTAAATGGCCCGGCTAACCACATCGCGGCTGGCCAGATCTTTAATGTTGGGTGCATACTTCTCCATAAACCGCTCACCCTTGCCGTTGATGAGCACCC
The DNA here is from genome assembly GCA_020848035.1 of Anaerolineae bacterium. Lineage (GTDB taxonomy): Bacteria > Chloroflexota > Anaerolineae > Promineifilales > Promineifilaceae > Leptofilum. The sequence continues at coordinate 20,989 of JADLAX010000015.1, forward strand.
CACCTTCGCCGCGCACCCCTTCCGTAATCAACACGCCCAGCCGGAAAATGCCCGTGGGGTGGAACTGGAAAAACTCCATATCTTCCAACGGAATGCCGCGTCGCAGGCAAATCGCCGCGCCGTCACCCGTCAGGGAGTGGGCGTTGGAGGTCACTTCCCAGCAGCGGCCCCAGCCGCCGGTGGCAAAATGCACCGCCTTGCTGTGGAACACGTGAAATTCGCCCGTGCTGATCTCTACCGCTACCACGCCGCGCACCGTGTTGTCCACCCGAATCAGGTCCACCACGTGAAACTCATCAAAGAAATTGACCTTGTTTTTGATGCACTGCTGGTAAAGCGTCTGCAAAATCATGTGCCCGGTGCGGTCGGCGGCGTGGCAGGCCCGCATCACCGGTTTGCCCGTCTCGTTGTTGGTGTGGCCACCAAAACGGCGCTGGGAGATGGTGCCGTTGGGATAGCGGTCAAACGGCAGCCCCATGTGCTCCAGCTCAATCACCGTGTCGACGGCTTCTTTGCATAAAACATCCACAGCGTCCTGGTCTGCCAGGTAGTCAGACCCTTTAACGGTGTCGTAGGCGTGCCATTCCCAGCGATCCTCTTCCATGTTGCCCAGGGCAGCACCGATGCCACCTTGCGCCGCGCCTGTGTGGGAGCGGGTGGGATACAGCTTGGAAATGACGGCAACGTTGGCCTTTTTGCTGGCGTACAGCGCTGCCATGAGTCCGGCGCCGCCAGCACCTACAATAACGGCATCGAATGTGTGTATTTTTACGTTAGCCATGTTTATCCTGCACTTTTGGTTGAGTAGTTGAGTAATTGAGCAACCGGGTAATTGAGTAATTGGGTTACTGTTTTAATTACCTAATTACCAAATTACTTAATTACAGTAATTTTTAGCCAGGTAACCCTTGCGCCGCCTGACGCGCTGCTTCTGGGTCAAACAAGGAAATGCCGATTGCGGCCCAGATGACGGTAGCGACCACAAAAATCGCCAAAACAATATTGATCACTTTCATTGTGCCGGGGTTGTGGATGTAATCTGCCAGCACGTTGCGCAGCCCGTTAATGCCATGCGGAATCGCAAACAGGAGCAAGAAGATGTCGTATGCCTTCCAGCCCCAGGAATTCCACTGTTCGGCCACAAAAATCAGGGTGAGGTTGCCGCTGCTGTTAAGCACATGCTGGATAACCATGTGGCCTACGGCCAAAATCAGGAGGACCAGGCCAGACATGCGCATGAAAAGGTACGCATACCGCTCAAAGTTGAATTTAACTTTTACCTTGCGGTGAGTGATGGTGGGGGTGACAGTAGTCATAGTCTCTCGCTTCCTTATCCAATGAAGTCGCTAAGCCGGGGGAACTGCCAGCAGGCGGCACCCAATTCACCGCAGCGTGCGGTAAACTCAATGAACATGTAGAGGCCGATGGGGATAAAAATGACGGCAAAGAGCACCCAAACGAGGGTGGCGCTGCGTTTTTGGTACTTCCACAGCTCTGGTTTAAAGTCCAAAATAGTGATGCGGATACCGTTGAAGGCATGGTATAAAACGGCCGCCATTACGCCAATTTCCCCCACGGCAAACACCGGATGCTTAAATACGGCAATCGACCAGGCGTAGAGTTCCGGGTAGAAATGCGCGTTAGCCGTATCCCAGACGTGCAGCACGAGGAAGCCCAGGATGGCCAGGCCGGATAAGCGATGGGCAATCCAGCTGTAGTGACCGCTCCGCCCACGATAGCGAACACTTTCGCGTATAGTGAGAATTAAAGATGACATAGTTCTCCTTTCTCCACAGGTGTGTGGATATGGTACGACAAGTGCGGTTCATTATAACACGTTTAGATGATAAGGTAAGGCAAGTTGAAATAGGGTAACGCCAACTTTTTGCGCTATAATTAGGCCAATTCACGCTGGCTGCACTCCTTGAAAACGGCCGTACCCCACCCACTGGTTCCTTAAGCCAAACGGGTGGCCGGATTATGAATTTGATGAACGTTTTGTCTGTACTGCCAGGGATGCTTGTCTGGCTTTTTAGCGACTGTTAAACTGTATAGCTAATGATAAGACCGTTTAATTTACGCGATTTACCACTTGTCCATCGCCTGAGCGAATTGGGTGTCTCCCTGCACACGGAATCGGCCTTAACCAAGAACCTGCACCCAACTCGTGGGGCGCTGTTTAGCCTGGTTGGGGGTGATTTTCCCACGTACGTGTGGAAATCGGACAAAAATGGGCTGGCTGGTTTCATTCAGCTGTACCTGGAAGAAGAGAGTGTGCACGCCCACATTTTGTACCTGAGCTCAACAAGTGATGGGCACATTGCCACCGAACCGAACGGCACAACCGCCGGGGCAGATGGCAATGGTCATGGGGAACGGCCGTATCAAGTTAACGAAAACGCCTGGCTGCCCCTGCTTGACCAGGCGGTCATCGAAGCCGGGCAGCGGGGCATTCACAGCCTGGTGGCAGAAGTGAATGAAGTGAGTGATGAACTGCCCGTGCTGCGGCGTGCCGGTTTTGTGGTTTATACCCGCCAGGACGTGTGGGTGCTGCATCCCGGCCAGGTGGTAAAACCAAAAAAAGAGGCTGCGGTTCTAAGAGCCCGTCAGGCAGAAGATGATTGGGATATTCAGCTGCTGTATGCCAATACAGTTCCCCGGCTGGTTCAGCTGGTGGAACCGATGCCGCCCCTGCAAGATGGGGCAGGTTGGGTGTTGCATGAAGAGAATGAATTAGCTGCTTTTGTTCATATTCACGTGGGGCCGCTGGCTACCTGGATGCGCCTGTTTATCCACCCCAGCGCCGAAGCCCAGGCCGAGCAGATTATTACGGCCGTTGTCCGCCAAAATCCATCGGCAGCGGCCAAACCAATCTACTGCTGCGTGCGTCGTTACCAAAGCTGGGTGCAGCACGCTTTGGAGCGCTCCGGGTTTACCTTGTGGGGCAGCCAGGCCGTCATGGTCAAGCACATCGTGCAAAAAGCGACCAAACCGCTGGCTGACCTCTCGGCGGCGCTGGAAGCGCAGGGCATCACCCCCACCGCGCCCCTCATTCGACAATACCAGAAGCCGGGTCGAACCAAACCCAAGGCGGAACGCTCGACCCCTAAACCGATTTTTGAGAAAAGTTAAGCGATACATGAACCAACCACAAGCAGATCAAGCGAAAGCAGATTTACAAAAACTACTACACATACTGCCGGTAGACATCGCCGAAAAAATTGAAGCCATTGGTCGTGAAACGCAGCTGTTGGAAGTGGTGATGGACCTGGGCCGCCAGCCCACCGCCCGCTACACCGACGGTGAGCTGGTTTTGCGCAAAGAAGAAGTGACCGCCGCCGACATTGCCGCCGTTGTCAACGGCATTGGCGATTTTGATGATGACAACCGCGCTGGTATTGCCCGCACCCTGCACCGCATCTCTGGCATTCGCAACCGCAAGGGGGAGGTGGTGGGGCTGACCTGCCGCGTTGGCCGGGCGGTTTACGGCACCATCGACATCATCGAAGACATCATTGCCGAGGGGCACAGCATCTTGCTGCTGGGGCGGCCTGGCGTGGGCAAAACCACCATGCTGCGTGAAATGGCCCGCATTCTGGCCGAAAAACGGCGCGTAGTCATTGTGGATACCTCCAACGAAATCGGTGGCGACGGCGACATTCCCCATCCGGCCGTTGGTCGGGCGCGGCGAATGCAGGTGCCACGGCCGTCTCACCAGCACGAAACGATGATCGAAGCGGTGGAAAACCACAACCCCGAGGTCATTGTGATTGATGAAATTGGCCGGGAGCGTGAAGCGGCGGCCGCCCGTACCATCAACGAACGAGCCGTGCAGCTCATCGGCACGGCGCACGGTAATACGTTGGAGAACTTGCTGCTCAATCCCACGCTGTCTGATCTCGTCGGCGGCATTGAAAGCGTGACGCTGTCGGATGATGAAGCGCGGCGGCGCGGGACGCAAAAGACTGTGCTGGAGCGGCGTGCCCCACCCACGTTTGACGTGCTGATCGAAATTCAGGACCGCGAGAAGCTGCTGGTGCATCCCGATGTCACGGCATCGGTGGATTCAATGCTGCGCGGCCAGCCGTTCCGGGTTGAGTTCCGCTCGCGGGACGAGCAGGGCCAGGTGCAGGTGGAGCAGCAAAACGCGGTGGTAACGTCGGCGGCGGTAACCGGGCGGCGCGAACCCCGTCCGCGCAAGGAGCGTGAAGAGCGGAACGGCCGTATCTTCACCAACGGCCCCACCGCTCCCAACGGCAGCAGCAAATCTGGCGAACCGCGCCTTGAGCTGCCCACCGAACCCATCGGGCACGCTGAGGAAGAAGCCGATACGCTGCGCGTGTTTGCTTATGGTGTGGCGCGTAACCGGCTGATCCAGGCGGCCAAGCGGCTAAAAGTACACGTTACCCTGGTTGATAACCTGCCCGAGGCCGACGTGCTGGTCACGCTGAAAAGCTACTACCGCAAGCGGCGTCAGCTTATCAACGACGCGGAACGGCGGCGGACACCGGTGTACGTGCTGCGGGCCAACACCACCAACCAGATGGAAAGCTTTCTTGTCCAGGTGTTGAACCTGGATGCCGCCAGCACCAACGACCCGTTTGAATCGGCCATTGCCGAGGCAGAGCGGGGCATTGAGCTGATCAATGCCGGGCAGCCTTCGGTGGATTTGCGCCCGGTGGGGTCGGCCATTCGGCGCTACCAGCACCAGATGGCGCGGCAGGCAAACCTGGTTTCCCACAGCTACGGCAAGGAACCCAACCGGTACGTGCGTATCTTTAGCACGGCCCGTACCGACCAGTAGCTATGAGCCTGTTTATTACCTTTGAAGGGCCAGAGGGCAGCGGCAAATCCAGCCAGATTGCCCTGCTGGCCTCTTTTTTGCAGCAGCGTGGTTTTTCGGTGGTCACCACGCGTGAGCCGGGGGGCACGCCCATCGGGGATGAAATTCGCGCCTGTGTGCACAACGTGGCCAACACGGCCATGACACCCACGGCCGAAATGCTGCTTTATTCCGCCTCGCGGGCGCAGTTGGTGGGGCAGGTGATACGGCCGTCGCTGGCCGCAGGCCAGATGGTGTTGTGCGATCGGTTTGCCGACAGCACCATCGCGTACCAGGGCTACGGCCGGGGGCTGAACCTGGAGCAGCTGCACCAGGTGACGCTCATTGCCACGGGCGGGTTGCAGCCAGACATCACCTTTCTGCTGGACATCGACGTGGAGCTTGGCCTGGCGCGGCGCACTGGCGGCGGCCTGGAGATGAACCGGCTTGACCTGGAAGCGGTACAGTTTCACCAGCGTGTGCGTGACGGTTATCACCAGCTGGCGATGGCTAACCCGGCCCGGTGGGTGGTGGTGGATGCGGATCGGCCGCTAACGGCCGTTCAGGCCGATTTACAAGCCGCGCTGCTGCGCCGCCTGGCAAACGTGCGCGTAGAGGCTGGTTAATCGTCTAGAAAATCAGCGCCGCCGCCTAAATCTGGCATTGACTGTTCAATCGCTTCGGGCGATTCGCCCTTTTCCAATCGATCAACCACCTCGTTAAACTCATCGCCCAAATCTTCGCCCATTTCATTTCCCATTTTCCGCATAAATTTGCCAAGCGAGCGAGGATCGTTTTCATCCAGACCCGCCAGACTGTCGCCCTCCATCATGGAATCCATGCGGGCATCTTCTGATTTGCCCAGGGCGACCCGGCTGATGCGGCGCTTGATCTCCAGGCTGCCGCAGTGTGGACAAACGGGCTGAACCTTGCCATACTCACTGTATGAAAATTGCAGGCGTGCTGGTTTGCCACACGCCTGGCAGCGATAGTCGTAAAAAGGCATCGTGCAGTTCCTTCTGGTTGAAAATCAATACGTTAAAGCCATTATACGAAGCAACCTATGACTTATCAAACGGCCGTAGCCGCGCCACACGGCCTAAACAGCCATTATAAAAAGAGGTTAAAGTGGTAGAAGAAAGTTGGTATCAAAAAGAAAATCATCCCAAACTCATTGTCATTTCCGGTCCATCCGGCGTTGGCAAAGACACCATCGCCCGTAAGCTGATTGATACGGACCCTGATCGTTTTTACTTTGTGGTAACGGCCACCACCCGGCCGCCAAGAGCGGGTGAGGTGCATGGCGTTGACTACTTTTTCTACAGCAACGATCAATTTGCCGAGATGATCGAAAACAATGATTTATTGGAATATGCCGTGGTTTACAACGACTACAAAGGCATCCCCAAGCAGCAAATTCGCGATGCGCTCCAGAGTGGGCGGGACGTAATCATGCGGGTTGACGTGCAGGGGGCGGCCACGATTCGCAAGCTTATCCCCAACGTTATCTGCGTCTTCCTGACCACCGAAACGGAAGCCGAGTTGGTGCGCCGCCTGCGTGAGCGTAAGTCGGAAACGATCGAAGAGCTGAATTTGCGCATTGCGGTGGCCCGTCAGGAAATGAAGCGGATTCAGGAGTTTGACTACTGGGTCATCAACGCCGAGGGACGGCAGAAGCGCGCCGTGCGGGAAATTGAGAGCATTATCGAGGCGGCCCACTGCCAGGTACGGCAAAGCCCGATTGTGCTGTAAAACTGTGCCCGGCGGCGCATAAAGAAACAAAAAGCGGGATGGTCGTTGGCGACCATCCCGCTTTTTTTATCCTACTGGCAGACTAGCTGCCGCATAGGACCTTATTGATTGTTATTCGGCACCGTTGCTAATTTCACCGCTGAAGCAGGAAACGGCCGTACCTTCAAACAGATCCGTGGTCAGCTCGGCACAGTTCGTCCAGTCCATGGGCTGACGGCCGTACATCTGGTAGGTCACCGTGTAGGTCTCGCCAGGAGCGCCAGGGGTGGAGAAGACGTCAATTTCGTACGAACCATTCGGGTAAGACGGAGCCGGAGCGTCGCCTACACCGTCGAGGTAGATCTGGCCACCGGTATTGCCGTATTTGTTCTCGGCACCAACGGTCAGGAAACCACCGTCACCATCGGAGATGGACGGGCCGTAGGTGAAGCTGATGTCTTCAAAGCCACTGTAGCCAATCCACACCTGGAAGGTGTTCAGTTCGCCGTCGCCATAGTTGGAGACGCCTTCCCATTCCACCACGATCCAGGAGTTGACGCCATCGGTCAGCGTGTTCACCAGAATGCGACCACCAAAGGCCGGGTTCAGGTCGGTCCAGAACGGAGCCAGGACGTTGTTTGGTGCATCTTCGCTGGGGATGGGTTGGTTGATGTAGTTCACATCAGCGCCCGTGCCACCACCAACAACGATGTAACCGTTGGAAACAACACCGATGGTGTTATAGACCTCACCAGCGTAAACAAACGCCGGTACCGTCACGTTGGAGATGCTTTCGTCGGAGCTGGTCAGGACGAGGGAGCCGCTAAAGCCGCCCAGGCCCAGGTAACCGGCCGGTGAAGCCAGCGGATCGACCGCGGCGTCCACGATGGACGGCGCAGCGCCGAACAAGGTACCGCTAGCGCTTAGCAGACGGCCGCTCAGCTGATCAGCATTTTGCACGCTGCCGTTCACCAGGTACAGACCACGCGGCAACAGGTCGCTCATGTTGAAGTTGGCTTCATCAAAGCTGGTGTTGGTGATGGTGATCGTACATTCGGTGGCTTCTTTCGGAGCCAGGCTGGCGGAATCACAGGATTTGTCGATGCTCACGGGGGCTTCGTCACGAACGATCGTGATGGGGAAGCGCAGCTCGTGATCGCCGTGGGTCATGTAGACAACGGCCGTACGAACCTCACCCACCGGCACCGTGCTGGCATCCACATGGATGTTGATGGTCTTATCACGGCCAGCGCGGAGAGCCACAACAGCCGGTACGTCAACCATCAAACCATCTTCAGCTTCAACCGACAGCACCCACCAGGCATCGTAGCTCAGTTCGCTGTGCAGCGTACGCTGTACAGTCATCTGGCCAGGCATGCTGGGGAAGTAGAGGCTGGGATAGTTGGAATTCCACAGGTCAGCTTCGTGCAGGTAGAAGTTGTCAACCGTTTCGGAGATGCTCAGGCCAGGATTGCCAGCAGCATTCAGATCAATGCGGCCGGAGCCAACATCGTAGGTATCAACCGGCGTAACGCCGTCTTCTTTCACCACACCGTCAACCGTAGCCGTCAGCATCAGCGCCGATTTGATCTGGCCGGGGGTCCAGTCGGGATGCAGGGCTTTCAGCAGAGCGCCAGCGCCAGCGGTGTGCGGGCTGGACATGGAAGTACCGCTCAACAGAGCGTGAATGCTAGGAACACCAATCGGTTCGGCCACGGACGGGGAGTAAGCAGCCAGAATGTTCACGCCAGGGGCGGTTACGTCTGGTTTGCTGATACCCAACGTCTGGTTGGCACCACCACGGGAGCTGAAGGAAGCCATAACGTCACCCTGAACGGTAGCTTTCAAACCACCACTCAGCGTACCCATCACGTCATCGTGAGCCGCCATGAAGGCCAACAGAGCAGCACCCGCGTCATTCTGGATGTGGATGCTGGGAATCCAATGGGAGTCGGTGTTCAACGTTTGCAGGGCGGGGTTGTAGAGGATCATACCACCAGCGCCACCTTCAGCAGCATTGAAGCTCTTGCTAACGCGAGCATTGATACCGCGTTCGCAAACAACGATTTCACCATTGAAGGTTCCCGGAGCAAAGGGATTTAAACAGAGGGCGTCGCCATAGTCAGCCGCCATAACAACCGGCGCGGGGCCGAAGCCACCGGTGATGGTCACACCGTCGAGGGTCAATGTTTCGCCATCAGCTTCAAGCATCACGTTGGCTACGTAACCACGATCGTGGGTGCTGGCAGCAACCGTCATGGTCCAGGGACCACGATGCGCCACGGTGTCGGCACCGGGGCCGGAGTTGCCCGCAGAAGCAGATACAAACACGCCATTGTCGTAAGCAACAGAGAAGGCCTGTTCAACGATGTCGTTGTACGGGTCGGTGCCGCCACCAATGGAGAAGTTGATAACATCAACGCCGTCGAGGATCGCCTGTTCAACGGCCGCAACCGAGTCACTGCCGTAGCAGCTGGAGGTGCCGGGTACGGAACCACAAACTTTGTAGGCAATGATTTGGGCGCGCGGAGCCACACCAGAGATGAGGCCCATGTTGTTGCCCAGAACGTTCACATCAACGTTGCTGTTACCGGCAACGGTGCTGGCGGTGTGGGAACCATGACCGTCGTTGTCACGAGCGGTGAGGAATTCATCAGCCATGAAGGCGCGGTTGGCTTCGAAGGTCGCCATAAAGCGGTAAGCGCCAATGATTTTGTTGTTACAATCAAAGCTGATACCCAGATCGTCGCCATCGGCCTGTACGCTGCCCAGATCACAGGTGTAGGACTGAGCCGGTTCGTCGTAGGCATTGCCATTGGGGTCGGGATCGGAGAAGGAGGGGTTTTCTGGCCAGATACCAGAGTCCAAAATACCAACGATCACGCCTTCACCCGCGTTTTCCTGGCCGCCGAGAGCGTTCCAAACGGTCGGAGCGCCAATCCACTGCGGACCAACGTCGGTGTTCAGCTCAAATTCTTGATCCAGGTAGATGCCGGTAACGCCGGTGAGGCTGGTGATGGCATCCAGGTTAGCGCCACTTACGCGGGAAATGGCCAAACCATTGAATACGGTGTCGTATTCATAGGTAACCTGGCCATAAGCGGAAAGGGTATCTTTGAGGGTACCAGCGTCGATGGATTCATCGACGGTGATAATAATGTTGACTTCTTCCAGTTCGCCAACTTCAACGCGATTCGCCGCAGCGGTCTTGTCGTTGGTGAAGGTGGAGTCAACGGTGACATCACCTGTGGCAGTGAGGCCCCCGTCCTGAGCGAAGCCAAGGGAAGCTGAGGAAAGAACCAGGACGAGTGTCAGCAGCGCCAGAAGCGTCAATGAAAGTACACTCTTTTTTGGGTTTTTCTTAAACATCTGTTCTCCTGTTTTAATGATACGTTGTAAGGTTAAATGCTTTATCGGTTATCTTCCGAGTTTGTAATGGGTAGAAAGCGTTTCGTACTAGATCGGCGGTCATTTACCCAGTTACTTGAGCAAACCGCGCCAGACTCAGCCAATGATTGACCAATTCTTGTGCAGTTTACTGAATTCAAACGGATGCTTGCTTTATATAATCACCTCCTTCGCAATTCTGATTTCTAACTTTATTGGTGGGTGCATGGGTAACTTTTCATAGGCGTAGGACTGCCCAGAAAAGATCACTTGACTGAGTTGAACGTTTACCCGGTTCAGTGTATGGTCAAACAGCACCTTCCATGAGTTGATCCGTGAGTGTTTCTATGCTTGCGTCTTTAGACACAGACTTGATTTCTGGAAAACTTGTCTTTCTATTTAACTGTTTTCAGCAATATCGTTAATTTGGGGCAGCTCTTAGTTCTTCTACTTCACGTGCTAAAATTACGCTACTCTGCTCTTTTGGGAAATTATGTACAATGAGACTGGATTAACATATCTAGAGCAAATTACATTTACGCTTACGGAAAGATTTCGGATCGCAGGTACACAAGCTGTTAGGTGATTGTCTAATGTTATTCACGTTCCTTCTTTTTGACAATCTTTTTGGTTGAATGTTATGTTTTCTTTATGGAGGCGGCGGGCTGATTTGTGGTTATCGCGAGGGGCAATTTTGTGGAGAGGTGGGAGATGAGCCGTGGAATGACCGTAAATTTTTGGAGAAAAGCGTTAACGGCCGTGTTATAATCCCCGTCATTCAACTTGAAAAAGCAGACACTGACTGATGCAACGATTCCAAAACTGGCAGTTTGACACCCTATCCTTTTTTCTCGGCCTGCTGTTGGGCGTGGTGCTAACTTACGGCGTGTTTCGCCTGCTGCCCTGGCTGCGGCGCACCTACGCCCGGGTGACTGGCTGGGTGCGTGAACGTATTGCCTACCTCCGTTCGGGTGTTTTGGTGCGCTACCTGGCCGAAACGGCCGCTTACGCCAACACCCACCATCTGCTGACCCATGAGACGAATCTGAACACTCTTTTTGTAAGTCCCCGCCTGGTGGCCCCGCTGGAAGACCCTGCGCTGCGGCCGGATGATCGTGGCACAACCGCGTTTGGCTACCTGTGGCCAGAGTGGGCCAGGGGCATGGGGCTGCCCACGCCGCCGACGATGACCGTGACGCAGCTGCTGCAAAACGGCCGTCGTGTCATCATCGCTGGCGAGCCGGGAGCGGGCAAAACCACCCTGCTGGCACACCTGGCCTGGCGCGTCGCCTCGGCCAGCAGTGAAGGCAGCGATGCGTCGCTGGTCAACACCCTGCCGGTGCTGGTGCACGTGGCCGAGCTGGGACTGGCGGCCGGGGGCGAAATGCAAGACGCCGAAGTTGTGCTGACCAGCGCCCTGCAAAAGCGGGCCAATCCGCTGACCAGCCCCGGAATTAAAGATTTGCTGCACCAGAAGCTCAAAGCTGGGCAGGTGCTGCTGCTGCTGGACGGCTGGGATGAGCTGGCCGTGCCCAAACGGCCGAATGTGGGCGAGTGGTTGGAAGCCCTGCTGCACAAATACAAACAAACCCAGGTGTTTGTCGCCGCCGGGCTGTCGGGGCATGGGCTGCTGCTGGAGCTGGATTTTACCTGGACGACGCTGCTGCCGTGGCGGCTGGGTGAAGTCGAGAGTTTTGCGACCCAGGCGACCCAGGCACTGTCCGTCAGCCAACCGCCGCGCCCGACCTATTTTTGGCAGCCGGGCCAAACGGCCGTGGCTACTACCCTCAATTTTGCCCTACGCAGTGTAGGAAAAGCGGCCTCGGAAGCAAAACGGCCGCTGCCCCTCTACGAACTGCTCCTGCAAAGCATTACGCGGCTTTCCGGTAAGCAGCCGCCCGACGACGAGACGCTCGCCTTTTGGCAGCAGCTGGCCTACCTGATGCTGCAAGATGGCAAGCTGGCGCTGGGAACTGCGGAGGTAACGGCCGTTATCACCCCCCTGGCCACTGATGCCGAGGGGCAGGTCAATCGCACCCTGGTGGGCAAGCTGCAAAAATCGTTGAAGAGCAGCGCCCTGTTTGTCACCTGGGGCAATGGCAGTGTTAGCTGTCGCGGTACGCTGTGGCGGGACTTCCTGGCGGCGGGTTACCTGGTGGCCCAGGCGGATGAAGCGGCGGTCGCGGCCCATCTGTATGATGGCGAATGGGCCCAGGTGCTGCGTTTCTACGTGGCTCAGGTGAATCCAGCGCCGCTGGCCAAACAGCTGCTGCAAGGGCAAGACACCAGCCCGTCGCGGGAATCGGTATTCCAGGCGGCCTCCTGGCTGCCGCTGACGGCCGAAAAAGGGGAGTGGCGGCGGCAAACGATGATTTTGCTGGGGCAGATGATTCGGGCAGCGACCTCGTTTACCAATGTGCTGCGCCACCGGGCGATGGCCGCGATGGCCCACTCGAACGAGCCGGGGGTGACGGCTTTTGTCACGCAGCTGCTGGAGCGATCGGACCCGTTTTTGCGGCAGATTGGCGCGGCGGCCCTGGCCCGACTGGGCAGCGACCAGGCGATCGAGCAGCTGGCCGGTTTATTGACCGATGGGGACGAATGGGTGCGGCAAACGGCCGTCTCCGGCCTGTTGTTGCAGCAGCATCACCCCCTGGCAGAACGGCCGCTGCTGGCGGCGCTGCTCAGCGACGATGAGGTGCTCAGCCGAACGGTGGCCGAAGGGCTGGCCTTGAACGGGGCGCGCGGTGCGGAAATTTTGAAGGAAGCGCTGAGTGATGACGATGTGCAGGTGCGCCGGGCGGCGGTGCTGGGGCTGTCTTTGCTGGATGCGCCCTGGGTAGAAAAGCAGCTCATCCAGGTGGAGCGGCACGACGACGAGTGGTACGTGCGCTCGGCGGCCAACGGGGCGCTGGAGGCGCTGCGGGCGCGGCGCAAGGCGGCGCGTTGGGAACCACCCAATCCGGCCGATCAGCGCTGGCTGACGATGGCCTACCGGCGTGACGGCAGCATTGTGCCCGACGGCGCAGCGGCACTGCCGTTCCTGGTGCAGCTCATTAGCGAATCGGACGATACCAAACTGCGGGCGGCGGCGGCGACGCTGCTCAGCCACCTGCCCGCGTTGGATGCGATACCGGCGTTGGAAACGGCCGTGCGCGACACCGATTTCCGCGTGAGCGAGGCGGCCTTTACCACCCTCTGCCACCTGCGCCGCGCCTACGGGTAAAGGTAGAGACGTTGCATGGCAACGTCTCTACGACACAAGCAAAAAAGCGCTCCTCAAACTTGAAGAGCGCTTTTTTTCTTTTCACTTCTTACTTTTTACTTCTTACTTCTTCCCCGCCTTACTCTTTCGGCCACGGACCCAGGATGACGGTGTCTACCGCGTGAATCACGCCGTTGCTGGCGTTGATGTCGGCGATGATGACTTTGGCGTCGTCGTTGACATACAGATTGCCGTCAAAGAATTTCAGGCCAGCTTTTTCACCGCTCACCATGGTGACGTCACCGAGCAAGGTTAACGCTTTGTCGGAGAAGACTTCGCCTTCGATGACATGGTAGAGCAGAATGCGGGTCAGTTCCACCTCGTTGAAGGTGGTGGCGATGTTGTCGGCGTTGAGACCCAGCTTGGCGAAGGCGGCATCGGTCGGGGCGAAGACGGTCCATTCACCACCAGAGAGCGTGTCGGCCAGGCCAACGGCCGTAACCGCCGCAACGAGGGTGTCAAAACGGCCGTCGCTCACCGCAATATCCACAATCGTGCCCGTGCTGCTGGTGGCAGCGCTGCTGCTGGAGCCACTGCTGGCCGGGGCCGCTTCTTTGGGCCACGGGCCAAGGATCACGGTGTCTACCGCGTGGATGATGCCGTTGGCGGCGTCGATGTCGGCAATGATGACTTTTGAGTCGTCGTTGACGTACAGGTCACCCTGGAAGAACTTCAGCCCGGCGCGTGCGCCATTGGCCATGGTCACATCACCGAGCGCGGTCAGCGCCTTCTCGGAGGAAACCTCGCCGTTGATGACGTGGTAGAGCAGGATATCGGTCAGCTCTTCCTTGCTGAAGGCGGTGGCGATGTTGTCGGCATTGAGGCCCAGCTTGGCGAAGGCATCATCGGTGGGGGCAAAGACGGTCCATTCGCCGCTAGAGAGCGTATCAACCAGGTCGGCGGCGACCACGGCGGCGACCAGCGTTTCAAAGCGATCGTCGCCAATGGCAATTTCCGCGATGGTTTGGTCACCGTCGGCAGCGACCGACGGCACCAAAATTCCAAAGAGCAAGGCTAAAGCCAGTAAAGATTGAAGCACAACTTTTTTCATTTTTTCTCCCTTAAGCAAATATTTTTTATTCGAGATATGTAGACAATACCTCGACAGTGTACAGCTTTTGTCTATGTATTGACAACATTTTTCAAACGCAATTAACAATTCCCTCATTTTTTGGCAGAGGCTTGCTGCTCAAAGAAGAAACTGTGTTTGTGGATGATGGGAAGAGAAAAAAGAGAGGAAACGGGGGTTACGGCCGTTATGGATCCCGATCTTGAGCTGGCCCGACGCAAGGTGGAAAGGAATGCGAGGAGGTGGGTATACGGCCGTTGATTGACCAACTCAGCTTCATCGAAGACAAACAGCGCTGGGGCTACCTGTTCCGTTTCGGCTTTTTTGAAATCAAACAGCCAGATTTTGAGTTGATTGCCAGGAATATGGGCATTCTAGAAGAAACAAATGGTTAATAATAAGAGCGCAAGACCAATCTAAGAGCTGCCCCACCAAAGCACCATTGCTCCTGCGGTGTTTAGTAGACAGAAAACAACGGCGATGTAAGCTGGTAAGAGAATACCAAAGATAAAAAGCTTTCTGTATTGAATTGTGCTGTCTCTTTTTTGGGTAAAAAAGTACGCGGTAAGGATTGCAGCCCAGAGCAGAGAAATTATTAAAGGTACAACCAGGGTGATATCATGCGTCATCCCCCTGGCAAATGTGTAATCATCAAGAGTAAGTGGCCAATAAATCGTGACCCAAATATAAAACAGCAGCGCCGCTTTTTTACGCGTGCTGAAATCTTCAAATAGGATAGGTGCTTTATCGTATTGTTTCATGAGTAAATTTTGCCTTAAACCATTGAGCAATTTGCCTGAACCCTTCTGCCATTTTTTTTACGCTCTACAATAATCATGGCGATTAGGCCAATTAATGTCAGGTGATTGTTTTGCAGGAATGCGTTTTCTGCAAAACCAGATGGCGCAAACCAATAAAAAACTTGCACGAGGCCAGCAATACTGAATAAAAGCAGCGGCAACGTTTTCCACTTTAAAGTTAGAATCGCAAGCACAGTACCGCCCAAGCAGAGCAAACCCAGTCCGACAGTCAAACAATTTATCAGAAATGTAACCATGTTGTTTTCCAAACACGAAAAAAGGGCCGCCATTGAAAATTAAACAATTGTCGATGAAGCTCATCGAATTTTCCCCTTGGTGTTTATAGGCTCAAAAGCAGGTAAACAACGTAGCCCTGGAATACAAGGCAGAAGCTCAGGAAAGCCCCTGTAAAGATTTGTGTTGGAAAGCGCATATTTTGTGAGAATGGCAGCCTCAAGGCAGCGATAACTACAAGTTCAATCACAAAAATTGAGCCAAGAATGTTGAAAAACAAATTGCTTTGAGTATCTGGGTGTAGATTTTTGGAAAAATAATATAGGTAGTTGCTGCCAAGCATAAACGCAACCCCCCATAATCCACTTAGACCATAAACAAATCGGGGAATACGTTGGAAGTTTTCTTTGAGATTTTTCAAATAGTTGTTCATTTTAGGTATGGATAGAGCCCTAAAAGCGCGACGGATTCTTAGGGCAAATGTATACTGGTCTGCAAAGAAGTTTAGCTTGTTGCAGGCGTTGGTGTCAATCGAGTTTTATCACCAATTTACTTTGGTCGGTGGGTGATTTTAGTAGATGTCTGGGTGCCATACCCGCCTCGTTGTCTGAAGCGACACTCTCTTACCAAGCTGCCGATTGGCACAGGGAAAAAGCTAATAACACCCAAAGAGTCTGGTATGGTTACCAAAAATCCCAATTCGTTGAATCACCCTGCGGGTTTGTTTACTCGACAAAATCTTTGATGAAGGAGAAGATGAACCGCTCGGCTTCGTAGCGCCCCTGGACCACGTCCCACAGCCCCTTGGCCAGCGGAATGGAGATGTGCAGCTTTTCCGCCACGTAGAGCATGACTTTGAGCGTGTTGTACCCCTCCGGCAGCACGCCCATCTTCGCCTGAATTTCCTCGCGCGACAGGCCTTGTGCCAGCAGGACGCCCATGTGCCGGTTGTGGCTGTGTTCGCTGAGCGAGGTGGCCAGCAAATCCCCCATGCCGGAGAGGTAGAGGAAAGTTTCGATCTCCGCACCCATGGCCACGCCCATGCGGGCAATCTCCTCCATGGCGATGGTCAGGTAGACGGCGCGAAAGTTGATGCTGGGAATCTGTTTGCCGTCGAACAGCCCCAGGCCGATGGCATAGATATTTTTCAGGATGCCGCCCAGCTCTACACCGACCGCATCGTGGGAAAAGCGGGTGCGGAAATGATCGTTGTCCAGCAGCTTGGCGACCTTGAGCAGGTGGTGACGGCCGTCACCGGCCAACACCACCACCGTGGGCATGCCGCGAGCAAATTCGTTGGCAATGGAGGGGCCAGACAGCATCACCCGGGGGTGGTCGGGAAAGTTGGCCGTGAGCGTCTGAAAGGAGGTGAGGCCGGTTTTCTGGTCGATGCCTTTAGCCATGTTCACCAGCACGATGTCTGGGCTGATGGCTTCCCTTATGGGCAGCAGGGTGCTTTCAATAAAAGCGGAAGGAATGGCAATAAACACCACTTCACTGTGTTGGAAAACGGCCGTTAACTCATTCGTCGCGCGCAGTTGAAGGTGCAAGGGGACGTCGGCCAGGAAACGGCCGTTGCGGTGCGTCTCGTTGATTTCGTCCACCACCGCCTGTTGATATTCCCAGCCCAGCACCTCGTGACCGTTTTGGGCAATTAAGTTGCCCACGGCCGTTCCCAAATTGCCTAACCCAATTAAACCAACCTTCATTGTCATTACTCCGGCAGATGCTGCTCAAAAAAGGCCGTGGCGATGGCCGGGTTGTCGATGAGATATTGGTAGCCATCGTAGCGGTCGGTGGCGTCTACCAGCAGGGGGCCGCTGGGGTTGGGCGTGGCGGCGGCCATTTGCTGCACGTCTGCGGGGCTGCCCCACGGGTCGCCGGTCCCCTGGATGTAGAGCACCGGGGTTTTGCCTGCCTGGGCTGCGGCCGTTCCGGGACGATATTCCTTAAACGGCCGTCCCCCCGCCTGCCGATACATCAATTCCGTGAGCGGCACGACGGCTTTGCTGAGCGGTCCCAACAGATGCGCGCCAAAGCGGTTGGCAAAATGCGCCGGTGATGTTGGCTGCACGGCAATCGCCGCCTGAATCTGGTTGGTCTGCGGCAGGGTGTACAACACCGCGTTGGCCCCCGCCGAAAAACCAATGACGCCGATTCGGTTGGGGGCGACTTCGGGACGGCCGTGTAAATAGGCCAGCGCCCCCAGCAAATCCTGCGACTCGGCCTCGCCAAACTGCATCGGCGGCTGGTGGCCGCTTTCGCCGTGGTTGCGGCTGTCGTACAGCAGTAGGCCAAAGCCATCTTTATGTAAACTATAGGCCAGCCGCAGCAGATCGATTGGGGAAGCGGCCGTCAGGTTGGCCAGGGCGTCGGTGGCCGCTTCGCCCAGGCGGTTCCAGCCCCAGCCGTGAACCAGCACCAGCGTGGCACCGTGGCGGGGTGAACCGGCCGGAGCGGGCACAAACCAGCCGCTCAGCCGTACGCCGTCGGCGGCGGGGAAGGTGACCGATTCGTACGGCATGTCCAGGTCGGCGGGGGTGCCCCACAGCGGCTGGCGCAGGGGGCTGATGAGGCGTTTGGCAAAAACGGCCGCAATCGCGGCAATAAGTCCGGCAATAAATCCCGCTAAAATAAACAGCCAGCGCAGCACGCGGCGAAAAATATTCATTTCAAGCTCCTTCACATTTAAACTATTTTGGCTCTTTCGGAACTTCAGAAGGTTG
This sequence comes from Anaerolineae bacterium, assembly GCA_020848035.1. Classification (GTDB taxonomy): domain Bacteria; phylum Chloroflexota; class Anaerolineae; order Promineifilales; family Promineifilaceae; genus Leptofilum. The sequence goes on from JADLAX010000015.1 coordinate 39,023, forward strand.
ACAGGCCGTGATGCGTGAAACGTGAAACGTGACAGAGGAGCCTCACGTTTCACGCTTCACGTTTCATTCAATCCAACGAAAGTCCAAAAACCTGGTTTTCATTCGCTTTTCCAGGGCGGGATTATACCTGATCGTTATTGCCTCTGTAAGTCATTAGCGCTATCTTTGATCAAATTCCTTCTGGATAGAAAGTTATGATTTCATCAACGAACGAACAGCAGTTAGAACTGGCGCGAATGGCCGCTCAAGACGGCCGTTTCTGGGATGCCGTTGATACCTACACTGAAATCCTGGCCAACACCGACCCCCAAACCAGCGATCCCGCCGTCAAAAATATCCGCCTCACCAGTCTGAAAGACCGTGGCGACCTGCTCAGCGAACTGGGTGAACAGGTGGCTGCCCTGGCTGCCTACGAGCAATATTACCTGGAAGCGGGCACCAGCCAGCACGCCGTCGAGGCGCTGGTGCTGATTGGCAATCGGTCACGCGGGTTGGGGCAGTACGGCCGTTCCCGCACCGCTTGCCAGGAAGCCCTGGACCTGTCTATGGCCCTCAACTACACGCCGGGCCGGGCCAAAGCGCTGGCCGGGCTGGGTGGCACCCACCTGCTGGAAGGGGATGTAAACCTGGCCGCCAGCTACCTCAACCAGGCCAACGCCCTCTTCGAGCAGTTGAACGACAGTCAAGGCCAGGCGCAGTCCAACAACCAGATTGGCATCGCTTACGCCACCACTGGCCACTTCCACAAAGCGATTCAGGCGTTTGAGAAAAGCTTGCAGCTGTCCCGCACCATGAAGCGGCGCAGCGGTCTGGTCTCGGTGTTGAACAACCTGGGCGAATGTTACCAGGTGCTGCACGCCACCGAACAAGCGTTGGCGTGCCATCGTGAAGGGCTGGCCCTGGCCGAAGCGGCGAACTTTCGCCTGCTGCAGGCCGATTTATGCCGCAACCTGGGGCTCGACCTGGCGCAGCAGCAGCAGTGGGATGAGAGCCAAACGTACTTGCAGCGTGCCCACGAGCTGGCGCAGGAAATTCAGGCGCCGGAGATTTATTTGCACACGCTTTATGCCCTGGCCCGCGTGGCCCTGACCCGCGAAGATCTCAGCGGGCAGGCGTATGCCCACGCCTTGCTGGCGGCCGCCGAGCCGCGCCAATCGCGCTGGCATCTGGCCAACGGTCTGCACGTCCTGGGCGGTTTTGCGCAGATGCAGGGCAACAGCGCCACCGCCGAAGAGCTGTGGCAGCGGGCTATCTTCCTGGCGCACGAGACGGAAAACCGGGTGCTGCTGTGGCAGCTGCACGCCGCCCTGGCCCAAATTGCCCGGCAGCCCAACCTGGCCGCCGTGCACAACCGCATTGCCGCCGAGGTTATTCAGCAAATTGTGGAACCGTTTACGGATGTGGCGTTAAAAGAGACGTTTTTAAGCTCCCCGGCGGTAACGGCCGTTTTCCACCAACTCCCCAAGGAAAGGTAATAAGTGGCAAGTTGCAAGTAAGCAGGTCAAACTTTTACCTGCCACCTGCCACCTGCCACCTGCCACCTGCCACCTGCCACCTGCCACCTGCCACCTGCAACGCGAAGCCTTCACTCCCCAACTCCCGCAAACAAATCCTTCTCGCGGTAACCCGGCGGCACGGGTGGTTCGGCACGGATGAAGGTATCGCGGGCCAGGAGCATTTTTTGCACCGATTGGGGCAGCCAGCTAAACGCGCCACCGCCGCCCTGGCTGGCGTGGGCGGCGCTGGCGGCCACCTTGACGTCCCAGTAACGGCGATAATCAATGAAGGCATTCAGCTGCCGCCGGTCAACGCCGACGCGGGTCATGTCGATGTCTTTGTTACGGCCGAATTTTGTCGGATCTTGCCCGCGCAGCTTAAAGAGGAAGACGAGAAGTTTGACCCAGGTGTTGGGAAAGGCGGTGTAGTAAAGCCGCTCAGGCTGGTACGGTGCCGGGCCAATTTCGGGGAACTTTTCTGGATCGCCCGCGGCATAGAAGGCGGGCACGGTGATCTTCCAGCACTGGATGTGGTCGGGGTGAAAGTAGCCGCCCGTCTCGTCGTGGGTGATGATGACCTGCGGCCGTATTTCGCGAATGAGCTTAACCACCCGGCCGATGGCTTCTTGCAGATCGGCCTGGACAAAGGCGTCCGGGTGGTCATTGGCCGGGTCGCCAATGTAGCCGGAATCCCGGTAGCCCAGGTTGTGCAGCGTGGCGCCGAGGAGGGCAACGGCCGTTTCCAGCTCCTTTTCGCGCACCTCGGCCAGCTTTTCCCGCGCATCTTCATACCCGCTGGCCACCGAGCCAGCCGCGCCGTCCGTGGCGATGGCGATGTGCACATCCACCCCCTCGGCGGCATATCGGGCAAAGGTGCCGCCCGGACCAAAAGACTCATCGTCGGGATGAGCCAGCACTGCAAGTAAGGTTCGTTTTGCCATAAGTTTGAGTGAAAAGTGATAAGTAAAAAGTGATAAGTGAAAAGTTCCCCTACTTTTTACTTTTCACTTTTTACTGTTAACTTCTAGTCCGTGTGAAATGCCTGCATCATCGGCAGCAGGGGCACCAGGCGCACCGTTTGCAGCGGGTGGCGCGTGTTGGGCAGCACCAGCAGCTCGCCGTTGGGCAGGGCGCGGCTGAGGCGGAACGCCTCGGGCAGTGGCACCAGCTCATCCCGGTCGCCGACGCTGACCAGCACGGGCAGTTGGGCGTTTATGAGCTGGCGTTCCGCGATGCCTTTCTCCACCAGGCTGGCCGTAAGTTCGGCCGCCTGGCGGACCAGGGTGCGCCACTGCCGCCCGCCGTGGTCTTTCACCAGCTGATCGGCGTAGGTGGGCACTTTTTGGGCCATAATGTCCGGGTCGAGCTGCTGCTGCATCTTGGCCACGGCGTCGGCGGTCCAGTAGAACTTGGTGGCGTGCATGAGCAGGCTGGCCACACGGCGCGGCTGGCCCAGGGCCAGCATCAGACCCAGGTAACCGCCCAGGCTGTACCCGGCGATGTGCAGCCGTTCAACGTTCAGGTGGTCCAGCAGGCCAGAAATATCTTCGGCCATTTGGGTAACGTTGAGGCTGGGAGCGTTGTTTTGCGAACGGCCGTGTCCGCGCAAATCCACCAATATCAGTCGGTACTGCTCGGCAAGGGGCTTGAGAAACGGCCGCCATTGGCTGCTAATCGCCCCTAAAAGACCAGGGAGCAGCAGTAAATAAGGTTTGCTGCCGCTGCCGAACTGTTCAAAATTGATGTCAGAGCCATCAGGGGCTGTCCAGGTTGTCATGATGTGTGTCCTCCTGAAAAGACCCCCACCCTGGCCCTCCCCCTAGGAGGGGGAGGGAAGCTGACTCCCTCTCCCTGTGGGAGAGGGCTGGGGTGAGGGTAAAATTTTAACTACCCAGCGCCACCACAAAGCCAATGGCGTGGGTGTCGGTGTGGGAGAGGCTGATGTCCCACTGAGTTAGCCCCTGGCTGGCGGCCAGGGCGCTGGCCCGGTTGTGCAGCACGAGTTGGGGCTTGCCACGGCCGTCGCACACCACCTCCACATCGGTCCAGCTGATGTCGCCAATGCCGGTGCCCAGAGCCTTGCCCACCGCTTCCTTAATGGCAAACCGACCGGCCAGGCTGGGGATACGGCCGTTACAATACGCAATCTCCTGCCCGGTAAAAAAGCGCTGCAAAAACCGGTCGCCGTGGCGCTGAATGCCCCGTTTAATGCGGGCTATTTCGATCATGTCTACACCAACGGCGAGCATAATTACCCCAATTACTCACTCTTCGGTCCAGCTACGGCAATGCCCAATTTTTCCGTGCTCAGGTATTTTTGGGCGGCGGCCTGCACCCGCTCCGGGGTGATGGCCCGGACCAGGTCGGGATACTCCAGCAGATAATCCAGCCCCCAATCGTACAGCTCCATGTCGGCCAGGACGCTGGCAATGCCGCTGTTGGTTTCCAGCCCGACGGGCAGCGAGCCGATGCGGTACGCCTGGCTGTCGGCCAGTTCGGCGACGGGCACGGGTTCGTTTTGGATGCGGGCAATTTCGTCCAGGATGCTGCTGGTGGCCTGCTCGACCTTGTCGGGGCTGACGCCTGCGGCGGCCGACCACGCCCCTGGGCCGAGGCCACCCTGCAGGCTGCTGTAGGCGTAGTAAGCCAGCCCCTGCGCCTCGCGCACGTTTTTGCCGATGCGCCCCATCATGCCAAAGACGCCCAGGACGGTGTTCATGATGCTGGCATCGAGGTAGTCGGGGGCGCTGCGCGGCGGGCCGGGACGGCCGAGGGCGATGTCGCTCTGGTATTTGTCGGGCATGACGTGGTGGTGGTAGAGACGGCCGTCTGGCATCACCAACTCTGGCAGGGCGGGCGTGGATTGCTGGTTTGGCTTGCCCCAATCGCCCAACACCTGGCTCACTTTGGCCACGGCCTGGGCCGGGGTCAACGCGCCCACCAGGCAGATGACCATGCCGCGCGGCCCGTAAAAATCGGTGTGAAAGCGCTGCACGTCGGCAGGGGTGAGGCTGGGCACAGTTTGCAGCGCGCCATTTTGGGAACGGCCGTAGGGATGGTTGGGGTAAATCAGCTGGCGAAACGCCTCACTGGCCATCTGCTGCGTGTCGTTGGCCCGCATTTGCAGCCCGGTGATGATCTGCCCTTTGAGCTGGTTCAGCAGCGGTTCGGGGAAGACGGGCTGGCGCACCACGTCGGCCAGCAGGTTGAGCACCAGGTCGGCGTCTTCGGCCAGGGATTGGGCCGAGAAGGAAGTGAGGTGGTAGCCGCTGCTGAAGCCCAGCTCGGCACCCACCGCTTCCAGCTTTTCGTAGATGTCGTCGAAGGTGAACTGCTGGCTGCCGCGCATGAGGGAAACGGCCGTAAAGTTGGCCAATCCGCCCTGTTCCGGCACTTCCGCCAGCGCCCCGGCGCGCAAATACCCCTCAATCACCACCGATTGGGAGCCAGGCCGTTCATACACCAGCACCGTAATGCCGTTGGGCAGCGTTTCCCGGTGAATGGTGGCGCTGCTGGGATAGTTGTGAGAATCAGTCATAGTTTTAGTTTGCTAGTTTGTTCGTGGCGAGTTTGCCAGTGGGCGAGTTTGCCAGTGAAAGCATTGCGTTACTCGCTGCTCGCCAACTCGCTACTCTCTGGATGATAGCATTCACGCCGTTCCCCACCAAATGCCGGTGCATTCCGGCAAAATAGTCATCCGGTTGGCCAGGATGCGGTCGGCCAGCTCGTCGCCGAAGAAGAAGCGGGTGAGGTGGGCGGCTTCTTCAGGGGATTGGAACTGGTAGTCGGTGCGAATCCAGGCGTGGTTGAGCTGGTAGGTTTGGGTCCACCAGTTGTACAGCTCGGCCAGGTAGTCGGTTGGCGGGGTGGGTTGTTCAAACCCGGTGCCCAGCGTTTCCAGCAGGATGAAGGTGCCGCCAGGCTTGAGAATGCGCTGCATTTCGGCAATCATTTGGCCCACTTCGTGCCGCCAGGTGTCGGGGAACCAGCCGCAGGCGTGGGCAAAGCTCCAGCCCTCGATGGCGATGTCGGCGCTGTGGTCGGGCAGGGGCAGGTGGGCGTTGTCGGCGTGGTGCAGCTGCCAGTTGTGCCAGCCGCCCGCCCGCAGCTTGCGCTCGGCGATGCTGAGCATGTGGGCGGAGCCATCGCAGGCGTCGATGTGGGCCACCAGCGGGGCCAGCAGGCAGGTGAGTCGCCCGGTGCCTGCGCCAAATTCGACGACGTTGGTGTGGGTGAACGGCCGTATCCGTTCCAGCGCGGGCAGCAAATTCCCCTGGTAATCTTCCGGGACAATCATTGCTTCGTACGCTTCGGCTTTGGTGGCGTAAATGGTTTTGAAATCCATAGGTTGAGTAATTGGGTAATTAGCGGGCTTTTAGGACCTCGTGGTGTTTGGCGTGAAACGTGATGCGTGAAACGAGATGCCTCACTGGTCACGTTTCACGTTTCATGGGTTGTCAACTCCTTGAATTCCTAAAGAGCTCCTCTATTTAATTACCTCTCTCCTTTTTCGCATATTCAATTTCTAAAAATGAGTCCAGCTCGGCTAACTTTTCGTCGCGGCCCAGGACGACCAGGGTGTCACCTTCTTCCAGGACGGTGGAGGAAGCGGTACCGAGGCGCATGCGGGGACGGCCGTCGTCGCTGCGGCACTCCACCAGGCCAATCACGTTCAGGTCAAAGTGGCGGCGAAAGTCGATGTCGATCAGCGTCTGGTTGGCCCAGCCTGCCGGAATCGACACGCGGCGCACGCTGACGCCGGGCAAAATCTGGCGGCTCTCGTACGTGTCGCGCTGCGTGCGGTAAATCGTTTGCTCGTGGGCCAAAATGGTGCCGATGACCATCATAAACAGGGCCGGCACCATGTAGACCGAGCCAAATGCCTCGACAGCAAACAAAATGGCGGCCAGCGGCACGTTGGCAATAGACACCAGGCTGGCCACCATCGCCGGGACGATGAGCACCATCGGTTCGTAATCAAAGACGTTGGCCAGGGCGGAGGCGACCATGGTGCCAAAAAAGAGGGTGGGCACCAGCAGCCCGGCCGAGCCACCGGAGGTAATGGTGGCCAGCGTAGCGACCATTTTGGCCACCAGGGCGATGAGGGCCACAGCGATGGTCAGTTCCCCGGCAAAGGCCATGTTAACTACTGATTCACCAGGCCCCAGCACCAGCTCCAGACCATGATCCGTGAGGTCAAAATATTCGGTGACGTAATGCACGGTGAGGGCCACCACGCCGGTGACAAACGCGCCCAACAGGTGCCGCCGCCAGATGTTTGGCTGCCGCTCGTGAAAGCCATGTTCAAAGCTGATGCGCAGCTGCTTAAAATAGTGACTGACCAGGGACACACAGATGCCCAGCAGCAGCAGCACGGCAAAGTAGCGCCCGGACGTGGGCGGCACGTAGAGCAGTTCCGTTTCAAACGTCACCGGATGCCCGGCGGTGACCAGGTCGCTGAGAAAAAAGGCAACCATGGCGGAGATGAGGGCGTAGACCAGCTTCTCGATGACCGGGCGGTAGCGGTACATCACCTCGGAGGCAAAGAAGGCGGCGGCGAAGGGGGTGCCCAGCAGCACGGCCACGGCGGCGGCGATGCCGCTCAGCTGGGCTGTTTGCAAATGGTCCGTTTTGTCGGCGTACCACCAATTCCAGAAACGGCCGATCAGCAAAGGATGGCGCTGGCTGTCCTGAGTCACGCTGCGGGGTTTAAACAGCCCGGCGGCCACACTCTCGCCAATCAGGGTGACGCTGGCTTCCAGCCCGCCGCTGCCGCCGCTGCCCAGAGTCACCAGCGTAGCCAGAAATTTGCGGATGGCCAGGGAAAAGGTGGGCAGCTGCCAGCGCACCTCCACGCCTTCCTGCCCGGTGAGGGCCTGCTCAAACGACGGTTCCGAGGTGTAGTAGAGGGAGATGGCGCGTTCCAGGCCATCGCCTTCGATATCGTTGAGTTCGTGCACGTAGCCGCGTTTGTCGCGATAGTAAAGCACGGACGGCCGAAATCGAGCCAGCCAGGCCACCGCCAGAGCGCCCAACAGCAGCGGAATAAAAAGCAGCCAGGGGGAAGGTCCGGCTTCGATAAAGTGCAAGACGGTTTCAAACAGCCAGTGAACGGCCGTTTTTAAGCTGGTAACAATGGCCCACACCACCACCCCAATGACGACCGACTGCACAGCGAGGCGCTGTTCTTCTTCGTCGAAATACTTGGGTAAGTTACGGACGATGTTTAGATGTTTGATGGCGTCCAGAAAGGCGCTGCCGATTGATTTCATACTGGTTCATACCAACCGACCGTACGCTGGGACGGCCGTAAATACGTTGCTCGTACCCGCTCAATATCGTCCAGGGTGATGGCCTTCAGGCGGTCCAGCACCGTTTCGTACCACGTGTAATCGCCAATGACCGCTTCCGTCATGCCCAGCAGCTGCGCCTGCCCGGTGATGCTTTCCCCGGCCAGGACAAATTCTGCCTTGGCCCGCTTAAGCGCCTTGGCCAGCTCCTGCTCGGTGATGGGCGTCTTTTCCAGTCGGGCCAGCTCGGCATCCAGCGCTGTTTCTACTTCGGACAGCGTGTGGCCTGCCTGCACCACAGCGTTGATGGTGTACAGGAAGGGATCGCTGGTGGGCGTCAGGCTGCCGTAGGCGCTGGCGGCCAGCTCGGTGTTGACCAGCGCTTTGTAGAGCCGCGAGCTTTTGTTGCTGCCGCCGCCGCCAAACATGCCCAGGCTGCTGCCCCCGGCAAAGGCAGCGTTGAGCAGCACCAGCGGTAAATAGTCGGGATGGGCCGCGGCCGGGGCGCGGTAGGCGATGGTGAGATAAGCCGTGTCGCCGGGCCCTTGCACCACCACACGCCGTTCCCCTTTTTGTGGCGGTTCCGGCCGGGTTACCGGGTTGGTTGGCTCGCCCGCGGGCAGGTGGCCAAACTGCGCCTCGATGCGCTGCAGCATGTCGTCCGTGGCAAAATCGCCCACGACCACGACGACGGCGTTGTTGGGCACGTAGTGCCGCCGGTAATGGTGGTACAAATCGTCACGAGTCATCGTGACCAGGTCGGCCACATCGCCAATAACTTCGTGGTGGTAAGGGTGCACCCGGAAGGCCACCGAGGTCAGCTCTTCGCTGAGCTGGAAGTTGGGATCGTTTTCATACATTTGCCGCTCGGAAATGATGACGGTGCGTTCCGATTCGGTCTCTTCCGGGGTCATCATGGTGTTGACCATGCGGTCCGCTTCCAGCTGGAGGGCCAGGTCGATTTTGCTGGTGGGCATCGTTTCGTAGTAGGCGGTGAAATCAATCCAGGTGAAGGCATTCCAAAAGCCGCCCTCGCGCGACACCATGCTGTCCAGCGTGCCGTTGGGGAAGGTGGGCGTGCCTTTAAACATCATGTGCTCTACCCAGTGGGAAATGCCGGTGATGCCGGGCTTTTCATGCCGGCTGCCGACGCGGTACCAGACCATAAAGCTGGCCACGGGGGCATGGTGCATCTCTTTGAGCACGACGGTGAGGCCGTTGTTGAGGGTTGTTTTGTAAACCGAGTTTGTCATGAAAAATCCTTTACCGTTGTTGAATGCAAGGGTTTGGATTATAGCAATGGATGGGGAATGGGAAAACGATAGGCCAAAATAAAAACCCCGGTGAGCTGAATGCTCATCGGGGTTTTGGGTCAACGTGGTAAAGACAGCTGATTACGCCTGTTTTTCTGGCTCGGTGACCAGACCATTGGCGGAAGGAACGGCCGTTTCCACCTCAGGCTCCAGCAGTGCGCCACCAACCGCCAGGTATTGATACCCCTTGTCCACCAGGCTCTGGTAATCGGGAATCATGCGACGGCCGTCAATGACCAGGTAAGGCGGATCAACCGCCTTTTCGATGGTGCGCGACAGGCCGCGGAACTCTTCCCAGTCGGTCGAAATGTAGACGGCATCGCTCCCATCCAGCGCTTCCTGCACCGTGTCGTGGTAGCTGATGCGCTCAAATAGGTAATTTTTGTCCGGGTTAAACCAATGTTGCTGTGCCGCTTCCATCGCCAGCGGGTCGTAGGCGCGGATCGACTTTACACCTTTGCTCAGCAGCGATTCAACCGCTTTCAGGGCGGCGGAATCACGCATGTCGTTGGTGCGCTTCTTGAAGGCCAGACCCAAAATGGCGACCGTTTTTTGGTTGAAGTTGAAATTGGCTTCGTGGATGGCCCGGTCGATGAGGTACGTTTTCTGGTACTCATTGATGTTGTACACGGCCTGCAGCAGATCGGTGGAGCAGCCAGCCTGGTTCAGCTGGTAGATGAGCGACTGAATGTCTTTGCCAAAACAGCTGCCGCCCGCGCCGTTGCTCACGTAGGAACCCCAGGTGCTGATGCGCGTATCGGCCGTAACGCCGATCTTCAAATCTTCCATGCGCACGTTGGGCAGGGCTTCACCCACGCGGGCACCCACGCCATTCCAGAAGGAGATGTAGGTGAGCAGCAGGGTATTGCCCATGTATTTGATGGCTTCGGCCGTTTCCGGCGTAGTTTCTACATACTTGATGCGTACGTGGTTCACAAATTGGGAATAAACGCGGCGCAGAATCTTGTAATCTTCTTCGGTGTCGGCACCTACTACCACCCGGTCGGGGCGGCGGGAGCCGTCGATGGCGTTGCCCTGGGCCAGGAATTCCGGGTTGGACGCGACGCCAAAGTTCTGCACGCCGTGCTCGTGCATGATGCGCTCCATCAGGCGGGCCGTGCCCACAGGCACCGTGCTTTTGTTGACCAGCACCACCCGGTTTGGATTTTTGCGCTTGGCCAGAAAGCCCGCGATGTCATGGGCGGCCTTGAGGTAGTAGGTCAGGTCGGTGGAACCATCGCGGTTGGGCGGCGTGTTGATGCACATGAAAAAAACGTCGGTGTCTTCACACAGGTTGCTGATGTCTGAGGTGAAGAACAAGTAGTGGTCCTTGGTTTCGGCAATGGTGGCGGCCAGGCCTGGCTCGTTGACAACCCGCTCAATTTGGGCGGCTTCGCCGCTCTGGTAAGCGGCAATCTTTTTGGGGTCGATATCGTAGGCATATACCTCGTGACCCGCTTCTGACAATACGGCCGCATGGGGCAGCCCCACAAAACCGGTGCCAACAACAATAATTTTCATAACAAATACTCCTTCAAAGTGCTCATCTCGAAATGGATTGAGAGATTTTCAAAGTTTTACCGATGAGAGGTTGAGACGTGGGAGCTGTCGGGTTTTGGTGTAAAACTTTGAGGTTTTTGATTTTAAATTGGATGCTGAAATTTGCAGAGACTATACAAAAATCGGGGCAAATTTGCCGATACCTTCATGAAAAGTGACCCTTTCCTTGATCTTTTGCTACCCCTTTCTGCTTGGCAGAACAGGCCCAAATCGGCTCCAAACATAACACAGTTGACAGTAGCGAAACACTCTTACATTTGTACTTTCAGGAGGCAATTACCCTTCGCTGATGAGGGTGGCGGCGCGACGGCCGATTTCCACGGCAAAGTTGGTCCCCCGATCCCACGGATACACCTGGCTCATGCTGGCAAAATAAAGGCCAGGGATGGGCGTCTGGATCGCGGGAATGTTGTGGGAATGGTTCACAAAGGGCACCGGTTGGGCATAGCTGGCGCGGAACAACCAGCTTTCACGCACCCACTCTGGTTTGAAATCTGGGTTAATTTTGGTCAGTGCCCCGGTAAAAAGCGATAGTAAATCTGCCTGACTCATCGTCATGTAGGGATGATCTGGGTTGACATAATCGCCGCAGTAGATGATATGATCGCCGCCGTAATGCTGGCGGTCGATGTAGTTGGTGTGTTCCACCAGGGCCAGGAAGGGCAGCTCGTTTTGCGATTTGTCGGTGGAGCTGGCCGGGATGTTGAGCCAGTAGGTGTGGCTGTCGGCCATAAGCGGCCGTTTTAAAGCCAACGTCAGCACCACCGCCCCCATGCTCTTCAGCTGAAGCAGCTGTCCGAGGTAAGTTTGCGGCAGGCTGGGGGCCATTTTGCCTAGCAAGGCGGGGGATGTGGTGACCAGGCAGGCATCAAACGTTTGCTCCTGGCCCTGAATGGCCAGGTTAAGCTGGTTGGAGCTGGTGGGGGTGATGTTTTGCACGGGGCTGTTGCGCTGGATGTGGCCGCCGCGGTCGGTAACGGCCGTTTCCAACCGATCAATAAATGCCTGAAAGCCCCCTTCAAAATAGCCCAGCTTGAAGCTGCGCGCGTGCAGCCGGGCCCACAGCCAGGCCATGTTCACCTTGTCGTAATCGTCGCCAAACTTGCCGATGAGCAGCGGCTTCCAGCTTACCTCGTAGATTTTCTGGCCATAAAAGCGGCGGGTCCAGGCAACGGCCGTAAACTTCTCCAGGTAGCGCCAAAACTTGGTAAAGCGAATAAACGCGCCCACCATGCCAAAACGCAAAAAGTCGATCACGTTATAGCCGGGAAACTTAAACCAATCGACCGGATTGCTAAACGGGAAAATGCTGCCTTCATATAAAATGGAAGTGCGCGGCGTGGGGAAAAATAGCTTGTCACGAAAACCCAGCTCTTCCACCAGCGCAATCATGGCCGCATCGGAAGCAAAGAGGTGGTGGTAAAACTTTTCCAGCGGCCATGCCCACTTTTCATCTTGAAAGCCGGTGGCTAACCCACCCACCTGATCGCTGGCTTCAAACAACGTCACCTCATGCCCGGCCTTGAGCAGATCGTAAGCGGCGGCCAGGCCGGTGAGCCCGGCACCCACAATGGCAATTTTCATACACTGGCCTCCTGCTCGGCCACGGCCACGGCACGGCCGAAATCGGCCCAGCCCAGCCCTTCTTTGAGCATGTAGTAGCCGCCCAGCAGAGTGATGGGCAGCCAGAGTGCGGCGTGCAGCACCAGGGTGTAGGCCGTGGCTACCCGGCGTTCGATGCCGTACAGCGTCAGCACGGCAATGCCGGGACCGTCGAACGTGCCCACGTAACCGGGGGCGGAGGGCAGCGTCGTGGCCAGATTGACGATGCCGTTCATCAGCATCAGGGCAAAAAAGCTCACCTCAAAGTTGAAAGCGTGCATGACAAACCAATATTTCACCGTTTCCAGCAGCCAGATGACGACGGAGGTGAAGAAAATCATGAGAACGTTTTGGAAGCTGCGCAGGGATTCCAGGCCGGTGAGGAAGCGTTGGAGGAAATCGAGAAGCGGCCGTTTCCCCCGCTCCGGCAGAAATTTATCCCCCAACCACTCGGCCAGGGCATAAAACCGCTCCGGCATGGCCGCCAGGGCAAAAAAGATGACCATCGCCACAAAAAAAACGACGCTGGCGGTGATGACAATGGTGCGAATGGAGCCATCGTCGCCGGGGATGGGGGTGAAGGGCAAGGCGACAAACACAAAAACCAGCATCACCAGCCCGTCAAAGACACGCTCGACGATGACCGTGGCCAGGCTGGCGCCCATCGGCACAGCTTCGCGGCGGCGCAGCACGTAGGAGCGCAGCACTTCCCCGGCGCGGAACGGGTAGATGTTGTTGCCCATGTAGCCAATCACCACGACCGGGAAGAGATTACGCAGGGGGATGTGTTTTAACGGCCGTAACATGTAATCCCAGCGCCATGTCCGCGCCCACACCGCCACAAAATAAACCGCCACGCCGGGCAGCAGCCACCAGTAATTGGCCGACTGCACATCCAGCCATACTTCCGCTAAATCGAGGCCGCGCAAGGCCCACCAAAGAAAAACGGCGCTGATCGCAACGCCGATCCCAAAGTAAATTCGTTTCAAAGATTCGTAACCTCAGTTGATAATACACAGTGCCAGGGCACAAACCGCAATTGTACCATGCCACCATGCCCTGTCATCCTGAATTACATTGCATTCAGGGCAATCGCATCAGCCTGTATCGCCGGAGGCTAAAGCCGTCCGGCTAGTTGTGGAAGCCCGTTCGGGCTAAGAATCAGGCCCTGTGGGCCTTCCACTTATAGCGGGGGCGTTTACGCCTCCGCGTACGGTGACGGACAAACCGAGTATTGAATGACACTATGCTTACAACAATTTGCTTTGCCTTTTGCCTGCTTCCTGGCTATGCTTACCAACTGCAAAAAGAGTAGTTTATAGTGGCTGGTTGCTAGTTCATCGCCAGACCCTGAAACGAGCCACTAGCCACCCACCATGAGCAACCTTTCCGAAGGAAATTTCATGAGCGTCGCCTCAACACCATGAATGAAAATCAGCAGATTGGCGCAGTCTGCGCCCAGATTTTAATCCGCGTTTATCCGCGTTAATCCGCGGCCTATTTTCAGAGGAGCAGGCATGGCCAACAGCAGCGTCACCCCCAGCCGTCAGCAATATCTGGACGTTAAAGCGCAGCACCAGGATGCGATTGTTTTCTTTCGCCTGGGTGACTTTTACGAGACCTTTGACGATGATGCCAAATTGGCCGCCGAGGTGTTGGATTTGGTCCTCACCAGCCGCCCGCAGGGCAAAAACCAGCGCACGCCGATGGCTGGCGTGCCCTACCACGCCGCCGAAAGTTATATTGCCCGGCTGATTGCCAAGGGGTACAAGGTGGCCCTGTGTGAGCAAATTGGCGACGCCTCGCAAATTAAGGGGCTGATGCCGCGCGAGGTAGTGCGCGTGTTTACCGCCGGTACGGTCATCGAGCCGGGCATGCTGGACGCGGGACGCAACAATTACCTGACGGCCGTTCTCCTCGACGGCGATCGTGTGGGGCTGGCCTACGCCGATGTGACCACCGGTGAATTTGCCACGACGCAGTTTAACGGCCGTCGCCGCCTCACCGAAGAACTGGCCCGTCTGGATCCCGCTGAACTGCTGCTGCCCGACAGCGAACTGGCTTACCAGGGAGAGGGGGCAGCCAGAGCCATCAGCCGCCTGCCTGATTGGCGCTTTGAAGAGGGCAACGCCCGGCAAACGCTGCTGCGCCACTTTAGCGTCGATTCGCTCTCGGCGTTTGGCTGTGAGGGCAAATCATTGGCCACACGGGTGGCCGGGGCGATTTTGTATTACCTGCAAGAGACACAAAAAGGAGCCGTGGGCCAGATTCAGCGGCTGGCGACGTACAGCGTGGAGGGGTTCATGGCCCTGGACACAGCCACGCGGCGCAACCTGGAACTCACCGAGTCGCTGGGCGGCGAGCGCAGCGGCTCGCTGCTGCGGGTGCTCAACAAAACGGTCACCCCCATGGGGGCACGGCTGCTGCGTGACCGGATTTCGCGGCCGTTGCTGGATGTGGAATCGCTAAACGGCCGTCTCGACCAGGTCGATACCTTTTTCAACAACGCCCTCCTCCGCGCCGACCTGCGCGCCACGCTCAAAGGGCTGCCCGACCTGGAGCGGCTGACCAACCGCGTGCTCAGCGGCAAGGCCACCCCGCGTGATTTGGAGTATATTGGGCTGGCGCTAACGGCCGTGCCAGAAATTGGTAATCAGTTATCAGTGAACGGTAACCAGTCATCAGTAAACGGCAAACAATCGCCAATCTCCAGTCTCCAATCTCTAATCGCCAATCTCGACCGGTGCAGCGAAGCCGCCCACGTCATCGAGCAGGCCATCGCCCAGGACGCCCCATCGAACCTGAACAAGATGGGCGTGATTCGCCCCGGCTTTTCGGCGGAGCTGGATGGGGTGATGACCTCGTCGGCCCATGCCCGAAAATGGGTGGCAAATTTGGAACCACATGAGCGGGAGCGCAGCGGCATTGCCTCGCTGAAGGTGGGCTTCAACAAAGTGTTTGGCTACTACATCGAAGTCACCCGCACCCACAGCGACCGCGTGCCCGATGATTACATTCGCAAACAAACGCTGACCAACGCCGAGCGCTACATCACCCCGGAGCTGAAAGAGTACGAAACGCTCATCCTCAATGCCGAGGAGCGCATTTTGGAAATTGAGCGGCGTGTGTTTACCGAGGTCTGCCAGCAGGTGGCCCAATACGCCAAACGGCTGCTCAAAACGGCCAATATCCTGGCCCAGCTGGACGTGGCGGCCGCCCTGGCCGAAGCGGCGGCGATGCAGGGGTATGTCCGCCCCGTATTAACAAACGACAACCGAATCGGGATTGTGAACGGCCGTCACCCTGTCGTGGAGCAAACGCTCAAAATGGAGCGTTTTGTGCCCAACAACGTGCAGATGGACGACAAAGAGCGTATCCAAATCATCACCGGCCCGAACATGTCCGGGAAGTCGACCTACCTCAGGCAGCTTGCCCTGATTGTGCTGATGGCCCAAATTGGCAGCTTTGTGCCCGCCGCCAGCGCCGAAATTGGGCTGGTGGACCGTATCTTCACCCGCATCGGCGCGCACGACGAGCTGCACGCCGGGCGCAGCACCTTCATGGTGGAAATGGTGGAAACGGCCGAAATCCTCAACCACGCCACCCACCGCTCCCTGCTCATTTTGGACGAAATTGGCCGGGGCACCAGCACCTATGACGGCCTGGCCATCGCCTGGGCCATCGTGGAGTACCTGCACAACCACCCCCGCCTCAAGCCGCGCACCCTGTTTGCCACCCACTACCATGAGCTGGTGGGCCTGGCCGATTTGCTGCCGCTGGTGAGCAACTACAACGTCGCCGTGGCGGAGGAAGGGGACAAGGTAATCTTTTTGCACCAGATTGTGCCCGGCGGCGCGGACCAGAGCTACGGCATCCATGTCGGTCAGCTGGCGGGCCTGCCGCGTGACGTGATCAACCGGGCCAACGAGATTTTGCAGGAGTTGGAGGAACATGCGCCGACAACGGCCGTTGAACCCAGCCGCCTCAACACTGCCCAACAAATGGCCCTCTTCCCCGAATCCAGCCCCCTGCTGGATGAGCTGCAAGCGCTGGACGTTAACAGCATGTCCCCCCTCGAAGCGATCAACAAGCTGTACGAATGGAAACGGCGTTACGCGGGTAATGCCGAGTGAAAAGTGAGAAGTAAAAAGTGAAAAGTAGGGGCGAGGCAGGTGGCAGCGCGTTTGTTTAGCAGATTGCCTCGTCACCACCTGCCTCGCCTTTACGCCATGATTTGAGAAGTTTAAAGCACGGCCGCAGCGGGCAGGCCGCACAGGTTGAGGAAGCGCTGGAGTGAGCCTGGTTCACCTTCGATTTGGATGAGGTGGTGGGTAACGGCCGTTTCCGCCCCAATTTGCCCCGTCAACAGCCCCAGGTAGGTGGCAATGTCTGTGTAAAAAGCCGCAGTCGCCTGGAACGCCGCCCCCTGGTGCACCGCAATTTCACCGTCCTCAATGTGCACGTGCAGCACCTCATTGTCCACATGCAGCTCGTAGCTTTCCGGCGCACCCTGGGCCAGCTCGGGCCGGAAAAATGTTTTGAGCGTCAGCGCATACGACCCCACGTTCAACAAATCGGCCTCACCGGCGCTGGGCGGCACAAACTGGCTGCCCCATTTACCCAGCTCCAGGAGTGTGGTTTCCAGCCCCTGGCCCAATGGCGTCAGCTCGTAGACGGTGGACCCGGCGGGTGGGGGCAGCACGCGGCGCTGCAGCAGGCCGTCTTGCTCCAGGCTTTTGAGGCGCGACGCCAGCAGGTTGGTGCTGATGCCCGGCAGGCCATCGAGCAAATCCTTGTAGCGGCGCGGCCCGGCAATCAGTTCGCGAATGATGAGAATGGTCCAGCGCTCGCCCACCCGATCCAGGGCGTAGGCCAGACCGCAATATTGGTTGTACGTGCGGTCACTCATAAGATTAAGTATATAGCAAAAAGCTTAAAGTTCAATAAATAATAGTTTAACTTGACTTTTTGAAGTAGTTTGGCTATACTGATCGAACGTTTGTGCTAAATTTCGGTTTTGATAAGGAGCTGTTATGGCTGATTCCTCGAAAAGCAGCGTTGATAAGCAAGACACCCTGCTCCTGGCTGGCCGCCGCGCATGGATCAGGTTGGTCGTGCGGGTGGTGACGCTGCTGCGGCATTGACCTGGGAAAAATCAGGGTCATCGACACGCCGGACGTCACGCAGCTTCAGTTTCGCGTTGTGACATGAGTTAGGCCACAGCCACACGACGCGCCAACATAAAAAGAGGTAACCAGACAACCAGTTGGAGACTGGAGGAACTAAATGATGAGAAAAGTGATGGTGCTTGAACATATCTCCCTAGACGGTGTCATCCAGGCCCCCGGTGGGCCGGACGAAGATACCAGCGGCGGCTTTGCCCATGGCGGGTGGGTAGGGCCATATTCTGACGAATCTTTGGGCAGGCTGTTGAGGCGGCAGATGAACCTGCCGTTTGACCTGCTGTTGGGGCGCAAAACCTTCGCTATTTGGGAACCGTACTGGCCGCACCACGACAACATTTGGCCTGGTGCCAACACGGCGACCAAATACGTAGCCTCAAATACGATAACTGCCAGCAAATGGCAGCCCACCGTCTTTTTAAGCGGCGACGTTGCCGCAAAAGTCGCCGAAATCAAGCAGCAGCCAGGGCCAGATTTGCATGTGTGGGGCAGTGGTGATCTGCTTCAGACGCTTATCAGCCATGACTTGGTCGATGTGTTCTGGCTGATGATTTATCCGGTAACGCTGGGCGGTGGCAAGCGGTTGTTTGCCGATGGCACGATCCCGGCGTCGTTTAAGGTAACGGAAAGTGAAGTCACGCCAGGGGGCGTTCTTGTTGTGAATTACGAGCGTGCCGGGGCAATCCCCACTGGTGGTTGATGAATACTGAGATTGGCCCAATCTAGAAAACAGCAAGTTGTTTCTAGTATTGCGCCGCGAACCAGGTTTGTGCCCTTGGTGCCAGATGGCAAGCGGTGCGTCGCGTATCGCGAATGGAGAATATGATGGGACTCTTGACCTTTAGTATCAACATCACCCTGGACGGCTGTGTCGACCACCAGGAAGGAATCGTTGACGATGAGACGCACGCCTTCTTCACCCACCTTATGGACGAGGGCGGGGCGATGCTGTGGGGCCGCGTCACCTACGAGATGATGGAGAGCTACTGGCCAGCGGTCGCCCGCGGCGACGTGGCAGCCCCGCCAGCGATACGCGAGTGGGCAGTTAAGCTGGAGGCCAAGCCGAAGTATGTGGTTTCCTCGACGCGAAAGGAGTTCCCCTGGACCAACAGCCACCACATCGCCGACGACCTGCGCATGGGCGTGCAGAAGCTCAAAGACGCGACACCGGCGGGCGTGCTGCTCGGCAGCGGTATGCTTGCGACCGAGTTGGACCGGCTGGATCTGATCGACGAGTACAGGTTCCTCGTTCACCCCAGGATCGTCGGCCACGGCCCGACCCTGTACCAGAGCGGGCTCCTGAGCACGCGACGGCTCGATCTGATCTCGACGAAGCCGCTTCGCTGCGGCGCGGTCGCCATGCATTACCGACGCGCGCGTTGATTCGGAGATGGTCATGTCGCCTGGCAAGCCGACGCCACTCCGGCGTGGTTTACCTGGGCTATCTTAAGGAGCAAAAATGAGTCAATCAGAAAGCGATCTACCAACTGGCCTGTCTCAACCGGCCCAAAGGGCGCTGGCCGGAGCAGGTTACTCTCGCCTGGAGCAGCTGACCCATGTCAGCGAAAAGGAGATACTGGCCCTGCACGGCATGGGTCCTAAAGGGATTCGCCAGCTGCGTGAAGCATTGGCTGAAAAAGGCTGGTCCTTTGCCGCAACGCCTTCTGGGTGACAGTCACTTTGGGAAGTGACTGTCACCTGTGCCGGATCAGGCCTTGACCTGGTAGATCTGGATGAGGTTGCCGCAGGTGTCTTCGAAGACCGCTATGATTGCGGTACCTACGTCGGTGGGATCTGTGTTAAAGACAACGCTGTGGTTTTTCAGGCGTTCATGTTCGTCGTACACGTTGTCGACGCCAAAGGCGGCTATGGCTATGCCTTGCTCGAAGATAGCTTGCTGGTAAGCCAGGGCGGCCGGGTTGTTGTTTGGCTCCAGCAGCAGCTGGGGGCCATTGGGCGCATCGGGCGATACGACGGTGAGCCACCGGAATTCGCCCACCGGGAAATTTTGCTTTTCGATGAAGCCGAGAACGGCCGTATAAAACCGCAGCGCCTTTTCCTGATCGTTTACAAAGAGGCTGGTCAATTCAATTCTCACGGGGTTTTCTCCTTTGCTAATTTGCGTTTTGCTTGAGAGCACAGCAAAAGCTGCGTCGCCGCCTGGCAGCTTAGGGCGCGAAAGGCGCTGGGACACAGCCCAAACTGCTGCTTAAATGCTTTGCCAAAGGCGGTGTGGCTTTCGTAGCCAGCGGCCAGGGCCACCTCGGCGATGTTCACCGCGCCCAGGCGCAGCTTACGCCCGGCCCGCTCCAGCCGCAGTCGGCGCACGTAGCTGCCGACACTCTCGCCCATGCAGTCGCTGAACAGGCGGTGGAAGTGCGGCACGGAAAAATCGGCCACGGCGGCCAACGTTTCACGGTTGAGCGGCTCGTCAATATGCTGGCGGATATACCGGGTTACAGTTTCCATTTGTTCATGGTTTTGCTGCCGGGTGTCTGTTTTTACAGCCATAGTGGCCCAAGTATAGCAGAATGGCGCGGAACCTGGCGGCAAACGGCAACTCCTTGCGCTCTCGATTGGTAAGTACAGGCGTCACTATAAAGTAACAGAACGTCTGTTCGTTAGTCGAAATGTATCATCTTGCTGCGCATGGGGGAGCGGCCGTTTCTCACTCCGCGCCACGACAAAATAAATCTGGACAGAATAGAAAATCTGTTCTATAATGCGGCACCTTGCCCAAAAACTCGCTGATTTTTCACACCTTCTCAACAACATCCGGGCAACCAAAACGATAAACTACCAGACTTTGCGCATTGGAGGCAGCCGCCATGAAGGCCCAGACCGTGGAGCAGTTATTGACCTTGCTTGAACATCCACAAGTTGACCTGATCAACGAGGTCCGTGCCGTCATCAAGCACGCTGAGCCAGCTCTCGTAGAAGGGGTAAAGTGGAACGCGCCGAGCTACGCGCTGGATGGCAACGACATCATCACCTTCAACTTCCGCAACTACGGCGCTGTTGCGCTGATTTTTCACACCGGCCCCAAAGGCAAAGACAGCAGAACCGGCCAGCGGCTGTTTGAGGATGCGTCGGGGCTGGTCGAGTGGGTGGCTGACAAACGATTTGTGCTGAAGGTGGCAGACGGCCGTTTCCTGCATGATCACGCCACCGAAATTACCAACCTGGTGCAAACCTGGGTCGCTTTTGGCCGCCGCAGCTTTGACTATGCCGCTGCCACTGCTTAAAGCAGCTTTTTTACTCGCCAAAGGCATCATCTTACCTTCAATTAGGAATTGTTATGTTAAACCAAATTAACCGTGAGCATTTTACGCAGGCCCTGTATATGTTGTTGGACGAAACGTTTGACCAGGTGCACGGCATTTACCTGGACAAGGGCACCTCTTTTTTTGAGACCCTGGCCACCATTTCTGCTGCCGAGGCGTCCATCCCGGTGGGTGGCCACTGTGCCACGCTGGCAGCGCAGGTGAAGCACACCGCGTTTTACCTGGATGTGCTGGAGGAAAATGTGCGGACCCAGAAGTTTGAGCCGGTGGATTGGGGCAAAATTTGGCGGGAGGTAACGGCCGTTTCCCCCCAAGAATGGCAAACCATCCAGGACGAGCTGCGCCAGAGCTACAACCGTATCAAACAGCTCATCGCTAACCAGGCCGAGTGGCAAAACGAGCGCGAAATTGGCGGGGCAATGGGCATGATTGTGCATACCGCCTACCACCTGGGCGAGATTCGCCAGGCATTGTGTACCATAAAATCGTAACGGCCGTTTACCCACCCAGAGGCTAACATGACCTTGCTAGAAGATGTAATCGTGGATATTCCGCCAGAGCGCGTCAAGTTTTTTGGCACTACCGGCAAAATGCTGCTGCCCTCAGCGGCAACTGTGGCGGCACTGCTGGAAAATATTCCCGCAGCCAGGCTGGTGACAACCAATCAACTACGCCAAAGCCTAACCAAACAGTTTACCGTTCAGGGCACTTGCCCGGTAACAACCCGCAAGGCATTGAAGACAATTGCTCACGATGCCAGCTACAACGTGCCCTATTGGCGCGTGGTGAACCAAAATGGCGGCCTGATCACCACCTATCCTGGCGGCGCCGCCGCTCAAGCCGCTCGTTTAACGGCTGAGGGATTTGTCGTCGAGGAAGGCAAGAACCCCAGAGTGCAGAATTTTAGCGCCAGTCTGGCCAATTTGGATTAAGGAGAAGTTATGTCCCTGACTGAAAGTCAAATAGCCTTCCTGGAAAACAACCGCTCTGCTGCCATGATCACTATTGCTCAGGATGGCATGCCGCGGGCCGTACGCGTCGGCGTGGCCCTGGTGGATGGCAAGTTGTGGAGCAGCGGCACCCAAGACCGCGTGCGCACCGCCCGGCTGCGCCGCGACCCGCGCTGCACTCTGTTTGTATTCGACAAGCAGTATGCCTACCTCACGTTGGAAACAACGGTAAACATTCTGGATGGCGACAACGCCCCCGAGTTGAATTTGCGCCTCATGCGGCTGATGCAAAACAAGCCCACCGGTCCGCTAAATTGGTTCGGCCAGGAATTGGATACCGAGGCGTTTCTGCAAAAAATGGCCGAACAAAAGCGGTTGGTATACGAGTTTGAAATTTCCCGCACTTACGGAATGGAGTAGGCCATGAAATCAACCAATTACTTCAACACCCTCATCGAAGTTGCCGAAGATTGCCCCAACACCCACAGCGAAGTACCGCCGGTGAAGGGCAGCAAATCGGTGGCCACTTTGCAGTATGAAATGGTAAACGGCCGTCCCTACCAATACACCTCCGACGACGTTTTGTTTGCCGTCTATGCCACAAGAAATGGAATCCCTGAGGCAGAGTGGCCTGCCCAACGGGAGCTGTTTTTCGCCAAAGGGCAGCCCTGCTTGCGCGCTTCGCCGCTGACCAAGCGCTACGGCTGGGGCGTGCACAGCAACGACGAGGGTAAAATCGCCCTGTTTGGCATGGAAAGTGAAGCTTACCAGGACATGGTGGCCAACCAGGCCATCGAGAAGACCAAAGCCATGCGCTCATCGCGCGCCTGACAAACGGAAATATCATGGAAAAACCGACAACGATTGATGAGTACATTGCCGCCCACCCGGCGGACGTCCAGGAAATTTTGCAAAAGGTACGAGAAACGATAAAAACGGCCGCACCCCAGGCCACCGAAGCAATCAGTTACGGTATGCCTACCTTCAAACTCCACGGCAACCTGGTGCACTTTGGTGCCTTCAAAACCCACCTCGGCTTCTACCCCATTCCCTCGGGGATGGACCAGTTCCAGGCAGAATTGGCCCAGTTCAAAAGCGGCAAAGGCTCCGTGCAATTCCCCTTCAACCAGCCCATGCCTTACGAGTTGATTACCAAGATTGTCAAATTTAGAGTCACTGAGAATCTGGAAAAAGCAGCAGCAAAAAAGAGAAAGTAGCCCTAAACATAAGGAGACTTAACGATGAGCGGTGTTAGAGTTCTTGTCGGTACGCGCAAAGGCGCGTTTATTTTGACGTCCGATGAAAAGCGGCAAAATTGGGCTGTAAGTGGACCGCATTTTGCCGGTTGGGAGATTTATCACATGAAAGGCTCCCGCGTAAATCCCAACCGCATCTATGCCTCGCAGTCCACCGGTTGGTTTGGCCAACTCATCCAGCGTTCCGATGATGGCGGCCAGACGTGGGAAGCCGTCAACAACGAGTTTGCCTACGACGGCGATCCGGGTACGCACCAATTTTACGACGGTACGCAGCACCCGTGGGAGTTCAAGCGCGTCTGGCACCTGGAGCCATCGCTCACCGAGCCAGACACCGTTTATGCTGGCGTGGAAGATGCCGCCCTGTTCCGCTCCGATGATGGGGGGCAGAGCTGGCAGGAGCTGCCAGGCCTGCGCGAGGTGAAAGGCCATTTGTGGCAGCCCGGCGCGGGTGGTATGTGCTTGCACACCATCGTGTTGGACCCCAGCAATCCCAACC
Organism: Anaerolineae bacterium; assembly: GCA_020848035.1. GTDB lineage: Bacteria > Chloroflexota > Anaerolineae > Promineifilales > Promineifilaceae > Leptofilum. The sequence continues at coordinate 62,456 of JADLAX010000015.1, forward strand.
GCATGTATGTCGCCATTTCGGCGGCGGGCACTTTCCGCACCGATGACGGCGGCGAAACATGGCAACCTATCAACGAAGGGCTGATCTCCCCTTACGAATTGCCAGACTCGGAGGCCGAAGTGGGCCACTGCGTGCACAATATTGCTCTGCACCCCTCGCGGCCCAATGTGCTGTTTATGCAAAAACATTGGGACGTGATGCGCAGCGACAACGCCGGTGGCCACTGGCACGAGATCAGCGGTAACCTGCCCACTGACTTTGGCTTCCCCATCGCTGTGCATGCCCACGAGCCAGAAACGGTTTACGTGGTGCCGATTAAAAGTGATTCGGAACATTACCCGCCGGAAGGCAAACTGCGGGTTTACCGCAGCCGCAGCGGTGGCAACGAGTGGGAAGCGCTGACCAACGGCTTACCGCAAGAAAATTGTTATGTCAATGTACTGCGTGATGCGATGGCCGTTGATTCGCTCGATTCCTGCGGCATCTACTTTGGCACTACGGGCGGCCAGGTGTATGTCTCGGCCGATTCAGGCGACAGCTGGACGGCGATCGTACGCGATTTGCCCGCCGTCTTGTCTGTGGAGGTGCAAACCCTGCCATGATTCGCGTGACGTTACCGTTCCATCTGCGCAATCTGGCCAACGTGGGCAAAGAGGTGCAGTTGGAGCTGGACGGCCCGGTTACCCAACAGGCCATCCTGGACCGGCTGGAAGAGTTGTATCCCGTTTTGCGCGGCACGGTGCGTGACCATAAAACGCTCAAGCGGCGGGACTTCATCCGCTTTTTTGCGGCCGGGCAGGATTGGTCACACGAGTCACCCGACAAACCTTTGCCGGAGACGGTAGCCAACGGCACCGAGCCGTTCCGCATCATCGGCGCAATGGCGGGCGGGTGAAATAGTTGGCCACAGAGGACGCAGAGCGCAGAGTGGAAATCGGCTCTTTGGGAATTGAGGTGGTTTACAGCTCGTGATGCGTGAAACGTGACCAGAAAGTCATCACGTTTCACGCTTCACGCCAAGCCCCACGCAATCCTGAAGTCCCAGAAAATCTCAACGGCCTCTGCGCTCTCTGTGACAAAAAAGTTGATTTGATGAATACGATTATTGCTTTACTGCGGGGGATCAACGTAGGTGGCCACAACAAGCTGCCCATGCGTGAATTGAAGGTGCTGCTTGAGGGCATGGGGTTGGCCAACGTGCAAACCTACATCCAAAGCGGCAACGTGGTCTTCCAAAGTGAAGAGACCGAGCAGGCCGGGCTGGCCCAGCGGATCACGGCCGTTATCGAAGCGAGCTATGGCTTTGCGCCGCAGGTGTTTTTGCTGGATCTGGCCTCGCTGCAAGCCGCGATGGCGGCCAATCCCTTCCCGGAGGGTGAGGCCGAGCCAAAGTCACTGCATCTCTTTTTTCTGGATGGCGTGCCGGAAAATCCCGATTTAGATGCTCTGGAAGCCATCAAGCGTGAGAATGAGCGTTTTGCGCTGATTGACCAGGTGTTTTATCTGCATACGCCAGACGGAATCGGCCGTTCCAAGCTGGCTGAACGGGCTGGCCGGGGGTGGGGTGTTTCCATCACGGCGCGGAACTGGCGCACGGTGAGCAAGGTTTATGAGATGGCAACGGCCGTAACCCCCAACTATTGATTTCAGGCTGTGAAAATTGAAAGAGTTAGCAAAAAGGAGCATGAAATGACCTCGATTAGTGCTTATTTAAACTTTAATGGAACCTGTGAAGAAGCTTTTACCTTCTATGCCAGCGTCTTGGGTAACACCGCCCCCACGTTTGATCGGTTCAGCAGCACGCCACATGCCGCCCACATACCCGAAAATGAACAAGACAAAATTATGCACGCCTCACTGCCCATCGGTGTGCATGGTACTCTCATGGGCAGCGATACACCACAAGCGATGGGGGAGGTCGTGATAGGCAACAACTTTAGCCTGTCATTGCACCCAGATAGTGAGGCCGAGGCCGTTCGCCTGTTTAATGCCCTTTCAGCGGGCGGCTTGGTCACCGTGCCGCTGGAAAAAACTTTCTGGAATGCCACTTATGGCATGCTCACCGACAAGTTTGGCATCAACTGGATGATCAACTACATTCACCAATAAACAATGAAAAACAATTTGGCTCTTCAGGATTTCATGGGGTTCACACCTGATGTAAGGGCGACTCTTGCGGTCGCCCTCGACTGGGCGGGTACAAGATACGCCCCTACATTTAGCGATACTCCACATCCCAAAGACCCTAACTTTGGAGTTTACAGATTGGGCCAATCGTCCAGAGTGGCCCAATCTTGACAGCTGCAATAAACGAAGCCATTGTTCTGATAATCAGGCAGAAGAGTAAGCGATATGACTACCCATGATTCCCCGTTGCTGAAAGTTTATGAAGGCTGGGAGGGACACCAAACCAGCCTGGTACACGCCATTGCGCCGCTGACAGCCGAACAACTGCTCTGGCGACCCGCCGCCCAACTGCACTCGGTGGGTGAGTTGGCGCGGCATATCAGCCTGGGGCGGTTGGTCTGGTTTTTGCGGATGGACGCGCCGGGCAGCGCGGCGCTGGCCGAACAGATCGATGCCTGGGAAGTGGATGGTGACGGCAACCGCCACATTGTTGAGTCGGCCATACCGATTGCGACAACGGCCGTTGATCTCGTTCATTGGCTGGAAGTCACCGGCAAAATGGTGGCCGACACCCTGCACACCTGGCACGTGGCCGACCTGGCAAAAACTTACCGCCACACCTGGAATGGTGACGTGTATGATGTGTCGCGCCAGTGGACCATCTGGCGCATTTTGAGCCACGACATTCACCACGGCGGCCAGATCGCCCTGATGCTGGGCATGCAGGGCATCGAGGTGTTTGAGCTGGGCGATCTGTTTGGCCACATCACCCTGCCGCCTTTGGCAGATCTTTCAGTTGGAGGGTGAAAATGAGTAAAGAGACGTTTGTAACGGCCGTTCAACAGGCTGAAGGCCTAAACGCCACCGGCATTCAAGTGCCGCCAGAAGTGGTGGCCGCTTTTGGCTCCGGCAAAAGGCCGAAGGTGAAGGTGAGCCTGAACGGGTATACTTACCGCACCACAGTGGCGGCTTATGGCGACGTTTTTATGCTGCCACTGAGCCAGGAGCACCGTGAAGCGGCGGGGGTGCAGGCCGGTGACGTGGTTGAAGTGACCCTGGAACTGGACACCGAACCACGCACCGTAGACGTACCCGATGATTTGGCCGCAGCCCTGGCCGAAAACAGCCTGCGTGACGCTTTTGACGCCCTGGCCTACTCCACCCGCAAAGAGCATGTGCGCCAGGTAGAAAGCGCCAAAGCTGAGGACACACGCCAGCGACGTGTCGCCAAAATTGTGGCGTCGCTGCAAGCGAAGTAGACGAAGCAGAACCCGATTTGACATGGATCTCTAACCATGCCGATGGATGACAGCAGCAGCGTTTTTGATTTTGAGGGCAGACCTTCTGCTTCCCCTTTGGTGGAGGCGGTCTGGCGTACGCGCAGCCTGGATGACGGCTCGTTTATGTCCACGGCCGAAACCAATTGGGAAATGGTCATTGCCCGCTACCAGGGTGAGTTGTCCATCACCCTGCGCGGCCCGGAGACCCAGGCTAAACGTGCCTTTTTCCACAAAGACACCGAATTTTTTGGCATTGTGTTTAAGCACGGTGCCTTTATGCCCCGCCTGCCGGTAAGCCAGTTGGTGAATGAAGATGTCACGTTGCCCGCGGCGGCCAACGGCCGTTTCTGGCTGCACAGGTCGCCCTGGGAACTGCCCACGCTGGAAACGGTGGATGATTTTGTAACCCGGCTGGTGCAGCAAGAGCTGCTGATTTTTGATCCGTTGGTGGTGGCGGTGTTGGCAAATCGGCCGTTAGACATCTCCTCACGCACCGTGCAGCGTCGCTTTTTGCGGGCTACCGGCCTGACTCGCGGTACGTTCGAGCAAATCGAGCGCGCCAAACAAGCCACCACCCTGCTGCAAAAAGGCAGCTCCATCGCCGATGCTACCCTTGTCGCCGGTTATGCCGATCAACCCCACCTCACCCGGTCGCTGAAGCGGTTTGTTGGCTTTACGCCCGCCCAAATTTACCGGGCAGACTCCGCTGGCTGAGTGTCGTTTTTGTTCAATACAGCTCTTTTGCCATCTGTTACTATTGGCGTAACAACTGAACCGCAAAAGGAGATGACCGATGAGAAAGTTAAAGCTTCAAGTACAAATGACGGTGGATGGTTACATTGCCGGGCCAAATGGCGAGATGGATTGGATCTCGTTCAACTGGGATGATGCGCTCAAGGAATATGTGACCGAGCTAACCGAGTCAATGGACCAGATTGTGCTGGGGCGAAAATTGGCCCAGGGCTTCATCCCCCATTGGGCTTCCGTGGCGCAAAACCCGGATCACGAGGAGCATTTGGCCGGGGTCAAATTTACGGAAACGCCCAAGGTGGTTTTCAGCAATACGCTGTATGCAGCCGAATGGGACAACACCGCCCTGGCACAAGGTGACCTGGTTGAGGAAATTACCCGGTTGAAAAACCAGGCAGGGGCCGACATCATTGCCTATGGCGGAGCGACGTTTGTCTCCAGCCTCATCAAACACAACCTGATTGATGAGTATCATCTGTTTGTGAATCCAGCGGCTATCGGCAGCGGCCTGCCCATCTTCCAGGGGCTGGACGTTACACAAAAGCTCAATCTGGTTAAGGCGACGCCCTTTGCCTGCGGCATCGTGGTGCTGCATTACGAGCCGAGCCGCAGCTAAAATTAAGGTATCGCAAGAGATAGGTCACAGTGTGGCCAAAAGGAGTGTGAATAATGGCAGTCCCCACCGCAATCTCTACCCTGGCCGGTCGTTGGCAGGGCACCAACCGGCTTTGGTTGGATCCTGATGAACCAGCTGACGAATCGGCGGCAACGGCCGTATTCAAGCCAACAGGCCAGGGCAAAATAGGCACTCTGGAATACACCTGGGCCTACGATGGCGAGCCGCAACAGGGCTTCCTCATGTTAAGCCAGATCGGTGAAAATGTGCTGGTTGCCTGGGCCGACTCCTGGCACAATCACGATGGCATCATGCAGATGACAGGGGCAGCCGAGGCAAGTGGCGAACTGTGGGTCAAGGGCAGCTATGCCGCCCCGCCTGGCCCCGATTGGGGCTGGCGCCTGGCCCTGCATCCCGATTCCGCCGACCAATTCCGGCTGATCATGCACAACATCTCGCCAGAGGGCGAAGCGATGTTGGCAGTTGAGGCGGTGTTTAGCCGCGCCTAAGCCTGCGCTTCGTGCGCATTGACGCGTGAAACGTGAAACGTGAGAGAAGCAATCACGTTTCACGTTTTCACGTTTCCCCCTCCCTTCCCCTACTTGTGACATTTGTCACACAATATCCCTAACAGTTATCTCAGGCCATTCGGGCAAATTTGACTATTATAAGGCTCACCTTATTTTGTAAGACAGGTGAACCAATTATGCGCACGCAATCAACCAGCAATGAAACGGTAGAGATGTATCTCAAGACCATCGCCGAGTTAAGCGACGATGGGGCACCGGTGATCATCGCCCGGGTTGCCGAGCGGTTGGGCGTGACGGCCGTTTCCGCCAACGAGATGATGAAACGGCTGGGTGAGCAGGGGTTGGTCGCCCACGCCCGCTACAAAGGGGTGACGCTGACGGACAACGGCCGTTACATTGCCTTCAACGTCATCCGGCGGCAGCGGTTGTGGGAGCGATTTTTGGTAGATCACCTCAAGATGGAATGGTCTGGCGTCTACGAAATGGCTTGCCGCCTGGAGCACGCCACGTCCAACGTGCTGGCCGAAGCGCTGTCGGCTTACCTGGGACATCCCACCGTCTGCCCACACGGCAGCCCCATCCCCAACAGCGACGGCACGTTCCCGGTCGAATTGACACGGCCGTTAACCGCTCTGCGCGTGGGGGAGAAGGGATCGATCCACAGCATCCAGCCCGCTTCCACCGACGTGTACGCCTACCTCAACCGCCACCAGGTGCTGCCCAACCGCGACTTCACCGTCGTCGAAATTGCCCCGATGGAAGGGCCGATTACGCTGAATCTGGTAAACGGCCGTGTCGCCCTGGGCCGCCCCATGGCCGAATTGGTTTGGGTGATGTAGGGGCGAGGCAGTTGGCCCAAAACATTGGAGAACTCGTAGGGGCGAGGCAGTTGGCGGTAAAGATTAGAGAGCAGACCAACCTACCCACCAACTGCCTCGCCCTTACTTACAAAACAGAGGCATCAAACATTATGAACGATGACAAAACCACGTTAGACCAGTTAACCCCCGGCCAGTCGGCCAAAGTAAAAAAAGTGGGCGGCCAGGGCGCGGTGCGCCGTCGCCTGATGGACATGGGCATTACCAGCGGCGTGCAAATTGCCGTGCTGAAGGCGTCGCCCCTGGGTGACCCGGTGGAATACCTGGTGCGGGGTTACCATCTTTCGCTGCGTAAAGCCGAAGCCCAAATGATCGAGGTATCGCTGTAAATGAACGACGAACTGATTACCCTCACCCCCCAAACTGTGCCCCAAGCCCCCGCCATGCCGCTGAGCATGGTCAACCGGGGCGAAGCGGTGATCGTGCGGCAGGTCAACGGCTGCAAAACCGTGCGCCAGCGGCTGATCGACCTGGGCCTAAACCCCGGCGCACAAATTCACGTGCTGAAGAATGAAACGTCTGGCCCCATGATTTTGGCGGTAAAGGGCGACGGCCGTCTCGCCCTCGGTCGCGGTATGACCCACCATATTTTGGTAACGGCCGTTGCCAACGGAAGTTTGGCAGATTAAAAAGCCGTGAAACGTGAAGCGTGAAACGTGAGAAGAATTCACGCTTCAAGTTTCACGTTTCACCCCCAAATTCAAAGAAAACTCTGAAGAGAGGTTCCCATGACAGTCATGATTGCCCTGGCCGGCAATCCCAATGTCGGCAAAAGTACCATTTTTAACGCCCTCACCGGTTCCCGGCAGCACGTCGGCAACTGGCCCGGCAAAACCGTCGAAAAGAAAGAAGGCCGCCTGCGTGTTGGCAGCGAGGAAATTCTGCTCGTCGACCTGCCCGGCGCGTACAGCCTGACGGCGTATTCGATTGAAGAAATCATTACCCGCGACTTTATCATCAATGAACGACCAACGGCCGTTGTCGCCGTGGTCGATGCCTCTAACCTGGAGCGCAACCTCTACCTGGTGGCCCAGGTGCTGGAGCTGGAAACCCCGGTCATCCTGGCCCTGAACATGACCGACGTGGCCAACAGCCGCGGCCTGAAAATTGACGCCAACCGGCTGTCGCAGCGCATGGGCGGCATTCCGGTGGTGGAAATGGTAGGCAACCGCAGCCTGGGGCTGGACCAACTCAAGCAGGCCATCGCTCAGGTCAGCGCGCATCCGCCGCAGGCCCTGCCCCATGCCAGTTACAACGGTGCGCTGGGCCAGGAAATTGTGGCCCTGGCGGCGCAAATCAGCGCCAATCCCGCGCTGACGGCCCATTACCAGCCCAGCTGGCTGGCGACCAAGCTGCTGGAAAACGACGAAGCCATCCTGGAAGCGATGGAAGCGCAGGGCCAAACCGGTCTGCTGGAAGCGTCTGCGGCTGCCCAAGCGCGCATCGAAGCTGCTACCGGTGAAGATGCCGAAACGCTCATCGCTGACCAGCGCTACACCTTTATTGGTACGCTGGTGGAATCGGTGCTGGAACGGCCGTCTACCTCCATCCTCACCACCTCCGACAAAATCGACGAAATTGTCACCCACCGCATTTGGGGCCTGCCCATCTTTTTGCTGATGATGTGGCTGGTGTTCCAGTTTACCGCCAACGTCAGCGCCCCGTTTCTGGACTGGGTAGACGTGTTTATTAACGAAACGATTTACGGCTGGGGCGTGTCGCTCATGGCCGCGCTGGGGCTGGGCGATACCTGGTTCGCCGCCCTGATCACCGACGGCATCATTGGCGGGGTGGGCGGCGTGCTGGTGTTTGTGCCCGTGCTGCTCTTCCTCTACTTTGCCCTGGCCGTGCTGGAAGATTCCGGCTACATGGCCCGCGCCGCCTTTGTGATGGACCGCGTCATGCGCTGGATGGGGCTGCACGGCAAAAGCTTCCTGCCGCTGATTGTGGGTTTTGGCTGCACGGTTCCGGCCGTTTACGCCACGCGCACCCTGGAAAACGAAAAAGATCGCAAGCTCACCGGCTTTCTGGCCACCTTCATGAGCTGCGGGGCGCGCCTGCCGGTTTACGTGGTCTTTGGCGCGGCCTTTTTTGGCACCGCCTCGGGCAACCTCATCTTTGGCATGTACATCCTGGGCATTGGCGTGGCCCTGGCCACCGGTTTTGCCCTCAAGCACACGGTGTACAAGGGCCAACCGCCCGCGCCGTTTGTCATGGAGCTGCCGCCCTACCGTGCGCCGCGCCCGCGTGACGTCTGGCGGCAAATGTGGGAGCGGGTGCAGGGCTTTTTGATCAAAGCCAGCACCGTCATTTTGGTGGTGTCCGTCGCCCTGTGGCTGCTGATGGCTATTCCCGGCCGGGCCAATGCCGGGTCGTTCAACGACGTGGCGGCGGAAGACAGCCTGTTTGCCGTGGTCAGCGGCGCGATTGCGCCGGTGTTTAAACCCGCCGGGTTTGGCAGCTGGGAGGCGTCTGGCTCGCTGGTGACCGGTTTTATGGCCAAGGAAGTGGTGGTGGGCACGATGAACCAGATTTACATGGGGGAAGAAACGGCCGTTGCCGAGACAACCGAACCAACCACCTTTGGTCAGGAAGTGGGGCGTACGCTGCTGGGCTTTGGCGAAGCGGCCGTTCTCACCGTGCAGGAAGTGCTCAACATTGCGCCGCGCACGGTGAACCTGCTGCCGGGCGTAGACATTGGCGAGTTTAACTTCTTTGGCACCGCCGAAGAGGTCGAAGACAACACGCGGTTAGAAGCGGCGCTGATCAATTCGTTTCAGCGGTCGGCTGGCTCGGCTGAATTGGGGGCGCTGGCGGCGGTGGCGTTTAACGTCTTTGTGCTGCTGTACGTGCCCTGCATGGTGGCCGTGGCCGCCATGCGCCAGGAGTTTGGCGGCCGTTGGACCCTGGCCCAAATTGGGTACACGTTGGTGGTGGCCTGGTTGGCGGCCGTGGTTGTTTTCCAGGTTGGGAAATTATTTATTTGATGGTTAGCGGTGAACGGTAATCGGTAATGCGTTAACCGATTACCGTTCACCGATTATCGATTACGGAAGATCATGACCCAAAGCACATTACGCCAGGTTTTGACTGTTTTTGAAACGGCCGTTACCCCCCTCTCCATGCCCCAAATTGCGCGCCAGCTGGACGTGTCGCCGGAACAGCTGGAGGCGATGATTCAACATTGGGTGCGCAAGGGCAAAATCCGCGAGAATACGGCGCTGACCGACTGCGGCAGCTGCGGTCGCGGCAGCGCCTGTCCCTTTGTCCTCGACCTGCCACGCAGCTATGAGCTGGTGACTGACTCGACTCTCATTCCCCTCAACGTCGTGGGCCTCACCTGCGGCCACAAAACCTCGTCGGAGAAAAAAGAGGGCATTCAGGAATTCGTGGGGTCCGGCGTGAAACGTGATGCGTGAAACGTGACACTCAGCTTGGCTAAACCTCTGCGCGCTCAGCGTGCTTTGCGGTGAATTTTCCTGCCAGGGGGAAGTGGGGAATCTGGCGCAAGTCGGCGAGGGGGAGGTGGGGTGGTACGGCCGTTTCCATCTCACCCAGCAGCGCTTCAAATTCAACGGCCGTTTGCACGGCTTGAAACGCCGGTAAAAACGGCTTCAGCGCCAACCCGGAGAGGTATTTCCTCAGGTGGCGGTTGATGTTGAGCAGGCCGTCGGTGGGGCCGTAGTAGCGGATGGCTTCGTGCAGATGATGGCGGAGAACGGCCGTTACCTCGCCAAACGTCAGCTGCTCCCGATCGATCCGCGCCAGCAGCCACGGATTGCCCAGGGCCGCCCGGCCAATCATCACCCCGTCGCAGCCGGTGTACGCCTTTAGCCGGTCAATGTCGGCCACGGTGCACACATCGCCGTTGCCCAGCACCGGCACGGCCACCGCTTGTTTGAGTTTGGCGATGGCCTCCCAATCGGCCCGCCCGCGATACTTTTGACTGCGGGTACGGCCGTGCAGGGCCACCAGTGCCGCGCCGTTGTCCACCATGATTTTCGCAATCTCCAGGTAATTCTGGCTGGTTTCGTCCCAGCCCAGGCGCAGCTTGCCGGTGACGGGCACGCGCAGATGGGTGCTCAGCAGGCGAAACGTCTCCGCTACCAGCCTGGGCTGGCGCATCATGCCCACACCCGCCCCTTTTTCGCTCACTTTGGGCACAGAACAGCCCATGTTGATGTCGATGATGTCCGCGCCCCACGCCTCGATGCGCTGGGCGGCAAACAAAATTTGCCGGGCATCGTAGCCAAAAATCTGGAACACCATCGGTTTTTCGCCCGCCGGATGCACGTCCAGCCGCCGCCACAGCGGATTGGGATCGCCAATGAGCGCTTCGGTGGGCACAAACTCGGTGTAGTGCATGGCCGCACCAAAGTGGCGGCAAATCGCCCGGAACGGCACGTCGGAATACGCCGCCATCGGCGAGAGAACCGTATCGCCGTAGATGGGCAGGTCGCGGATGTGGAAGGAAGGGGTTTGTGAATTCATTGCTGTAGAGAGACTGGAGATAGGAGATCGAAAAGTCTCCAATCTCTAATCTCCTTCATCCCACCCTTCGCGGCCGATGAGGGGGACGAAGCGGACGGGGGTGAGAACTTTGTGACCAAAACGGCCGTCCTTTTTGCGCCAGACCAGGTGGAGCTTTTGCTTTTTCTGCGTTCCAACGGGGATGATGAGACGGCCGTTGACCGCCAACTGATTGCGCAAAGAAACCGGCACCGTCGGACCACCGGCCGCCACAACGATGGCGTCGTAGGGGGCGGCGGCGGGCCAGCCCAGGGTGCCGTCGCCCAGGTGTACGGCAATATTCGCGTAGCCAAGCTGATTGAGCCGGATTTTGGCGTACTGCACCAGCTTCGCCTGCCGCTCGATGGTGTGGACCTGCCGCACCAGCAGGCTGGCCACGGCCGCCGCATAGCCGGAGCCGGTGCCAATTTCCAACAGGTTGAAGTGGGGCTTCAATTTGAGGGCGGCCAGCATGAGGGCCACGACAAACGGCTGGGAGATGGTTTGTTTGGCGGGCAGGGGGACCGGGCCGTTGTAGTAGGCGTATTCCAGGTACTCGTCCGGCACAAAATGCTCGCGGGGGACGGTGTTCATGGCCTGGAGAACGGCCGTATCGCGTATCCCCTGTTCCTGTAGTTCGGCCACCATCGCGGCCCGCAGCTGGTCAAAATCCATTTCCATTCTCTCGTTCCCACGCTCTGCGCCGCGTGGGAGGACGCAGAGCGTCCGGATCTTCATTCCACGCAGAGCGTGGAACGAGTTAGGGGAGGGGTAAGTCCTCTCGTTCCTCTCGTTCCCACGCTCTGCGTGGGAATGCCGGTGGCGGCGCTCTGCGCCGCGTGTGGGTGGACGCGGGGCGTCCGGATCTTCATTCCACGCGGAGCGTGGAACGAGTTAGGGGAGGGGTAAGTCCTCTCGTTCCTCTCGTTCCCACGCTCTGCGTGGGAATGCCGGTGGCGGCGCTCTGCGCCGCGTGGGAGGACGCAGAGCGTCCGGATCTTCATTCCACGCGGAGCGTGGAACGAGTAGACAACCTCAGCGCCGCGTGGGTGGACGCAGAGCGTCCGGATCTTCATTCCACGCAGAGCGTGGAACGAGTTGAAGTGGGAGTTTACCACTCTGTTTCAACTTCCAATAACCCCCGTAGCCCAGCGTAATTGCGCGCGCTGGAGTAGCGCCAGTGAATTGGATCGTCTACCCAACCACGCTTGACTGGATTATTGTGAATGTACGCCACTTTTTGCTGCATCATCGGCTCGTTTTGGATACGCTGTGGATGGGAGCCTTCTTGCCAAAACTGATGGTACCGATCTTGTTTATGGAGCCGTCTATGCCACGCTAACTGCTGCAGAATGTGGTTCGCACTTTCGGCTCGGTACTGGTCGATGATTTGCCGGGCGGTGAAGGATTTAAAGTTGGCCATCACTTTGGCTAAATCCTGGGCAGCAGCAATCAGGTGCAGATGGTTTTCCATGATAACAAAGGCGTAAAGGGTGAGACGGCCGTTTTCCTGCAAAAATCGAATCGACTCAAGCAAAATATCCACAACCCACGGGGCATTCAGCAGTGGTAGCCAGTTCACGACGGTGGCGGTTAAAAAATAAGGCGCAGCTTCGTCTTCCTCATATATTTTGTACCGACTACGAGCCATAAGTTCCCTCCTGTTTTCCTCCTCGTTCCCACGCTCTGCGTGGGAATGCCGTCTGCGGCGCTCTGCGCCGCGAGTGGGTGGACGCGGAGCGTCCGGATCTTCATTCCACGCGGAGCGTGGAACGAGGGTTAGACAAAGCTTGTCAGCAGCTCAAAGATGGCGGCGGTGCCGAAGTCCAGGGCGGCGGCGGGGATGCGCTCGTCGGCGGCGTGGATGGTGGCGCTGAAGTTGAACTCTGGCGGCAGCTGCATCGGCAAAAAGCCGTATGTCTGGATGCCCAGCCGGGCAAAGTGGCGCGCATCCGTCACGGCGGGCAGCACCAGCGGAATCGGCACGCCGCCCGGATCGGCGCGGCGCAAGATGCCCGCCAGGGTATCGAACAGAGCCATATTGGCCGCGGGCGGGCCGGGATCGTGGTGGAACAGCTCGATCTCCACCTCGCTGCCCAGCAGAGTTTGCAGCTCGTTGATCAGGTCTTGCGGTTGGTAGCCGGGGAGGAGACGGCCGTCTACCTCCAAACTCACCTCGCTGGGAATCACGTTAATTTTATAGCCACCGTGCACAATGGTGGGGCTGACGGTGTGGCGCAGCAGGGCATCAAACTGCTGCCGCATGGGGCCAAGCACGCCCAAAGTCAGGTTGGTAAGGCTGGGATTGAGCAGCAGGCGCAAAATAAGGCTGGTGGGGAAGGCTACGTTGGCGGCGATCGCCTCGTACATGGCCCGCACTTCGGGTGTGATGTGGACTGGCAGCTGGTTTTGGTCCAGCTTGGTGAGGATGCGCCCCAATTTGGCCATCGCCCCGCCCTGGATGGGGCTGGAGCCGTGTCCACCCGGCCCGCGCACGGTGAGCTTGAGGGAGCAAATTTGCTTTTCGGCCACCATAATCGGGTAGAAGGTTTGCCCGGCCAGCCGCATAGTGAAGCCGCCAAACTCGCCAATGGCAAACTGCACGTTTTCAAACTGCTCTGGATGTTCCTGGACGAGAAATTTTGCGCCAAAATCGCCACCCACTTCCTCGTCGCTCAGGATGGTGAGGATGAGGTCGCCGGGCGGGGTGATGCCTTCCATTTGCGCCTTGAGGAAGGCGGCGACCATCATGGCCACGCCGCCTTTCATGTCCAGCGCGCCGCGCCCCCAAATCATGCCGTCGATCAGCTCGCCGCCGAATGGGTCGTGCTGCCACTCCTGGCTGGCGGTGGTGACGACATCCACATGGCCCTGCATGAGCAGGGGCGGGGCGCTGCCGCTGCCGGGAATGCGAGCAATCAGGTTGGGGCGATTTTCCTCTTTGGCCAGGATGGTGGTTTCGATGCCAGCGGCCTGGAGCAGGTCGTTGAGGTACTGCACGCAGGCCAGTTCGTTGCCGGGCGGATTGGTGGTGTTGAAGCGAATGAGATGCTGCAGGAGTTCAGACGGCCGTTGGTAAATGGTGGGGTCTGGCATTTTATTTTCCTCGTGCCCACGGTTTGGGTGGGAAGGTCTTTGTGGTGCGCTGTGGCGTAGCAAGGGCGCAGAGCGCCCCAAGCTGCATTCCACGCAGAGCGTGGAACGAGTTGGAGCGCTATTTTGCCATGAACTGGCCCGTGATGCACGAGTTGTTGCTGAATTGCACGCCAAGACGCCAAGTTTTTCTTGGCGTCTTGGCGTGAATCTTAACCAGTTGTTGGGTTGTTAGGGTGCGATTGGCGTGGGCGAGGGTATGGGAGTTGGTGTGGGTAGGTCGTCGTTTCCAGGAACGGCCGTTGGTAGGAAGGGTGTCGGTGTTGGCGTCATCGCTGGCGGGAGCATAAAGGCCGTCGGTGTCGGTGTGGGCTGTGAGCCATCGGCTGGCGGGACAAACGTTGGCGTGGGCTGGGATGGATCGTAGGGCGTCGGGGTGGGGGTGGGCGTCATTGCGGAGACGGTGCCGCCCGTGAAGGCGTTCCACACCGGGATGCCAGGGATGGCTTCGTAATAGCCGTTCAGGCTGCGCAGGATGCGCTCAAAGGTGTCGCGGAAGCTGTCTAGCTGGTCCAGCGGCACGGTGGCCGTCGCGCCGATGGGGTCCAGGGCGATGGAATCACTCGGGTAGTTAATCGCGCCAAAGAAGACGGCCGTATCCTCCGTGGCATAAGCGGCCGTGACCACGCCAGGCACCACGGGATGCGCCGCCGGGGGTTCGACGGCTTGCAGCGTGGGTAAATCAGCCTGCATTTGATTGACATAACGCTCTACCATGACCAGCGCCGTTTCGCCAAACTGGGCATTGAGATTGTGGGCAATGGAGATGCGCGGCGCGTCGGCCGGTTGGTCGGGCGCGGCAAAGGAGCTCCACATCGGCTGCTGGTTGGGCGTCACCTCCAGCGATTTGCTGCTGTCGAAGACGTTCCAGCCGGTGGGGGCCATGACGGTGTACAAAAAGCCGTTGGGTCGCCACGGCTGCCAGCCGGTGTAGTCAACGGGCGTGAGGCTGGTGATGATTGTTTCTAGCTCGGTGCGGGCGGCGGCGGCGTCATTGGCGGCATGGGGCACGCTCAGCAGGGTGTAGTGGGTTTCGGTTTGGGCGGCCATGACGGTCATCTGGTTGTAAGGTGCGGCGCAGGGAATTTCGGCAAGGGCGTAGGCGGCGGAACGGCCGTTTATCGTCATTGCCTCCGGTGTTTCGCTGAGGGTGGGCGCAAAACGGGCCACAATTTCCACCGGGGTGAGGCCAGGCGCTTCAGCCAGGGCAATGCTCCATACCTGTGTGGCGCCGTCGGTGGAAAATGATTCGCACGATACGGCCGTTTCATCCAGCGGCGTAGCAAAGGTGATGACCGCGCTGCCATCCGTGTCAATATCGGCAATGGTCCAGGTGGCGGGGAATTGGAAGGCCAGGCCGGTTTCCCAGCCATCGTACTGGGTGGTGCTGGCGGTTTCGGGTTCGGCAGGTTGATCGGATGGGGAAACGGCCGTCTGGTTCAGTTGCGAAATCATCAAAACAAACAGCCCGACAATCGCAATCAGGCCAACCAGGCCCAACGCGGATGACAGATTAAAAAAGCCTGCTTTAGGCGTCATATTTTTTCTCCTGAGGTGAGGACGAATCTGGTTCACAATTTTTTGCGCTTCGGCCTGGGTCAGTGGCTGCGATGGATGAGGATTCCACGCACCGGCCTTAAGCTGGGTGAGCATGGCGGCGTAGGCGCGGCAGTCGGCGCAGCTTTGCAGGTGGGTGTGCACGGCCGTTTCGGCCGCAGCGTCCAATGGTTCTTCACTTTCGAGCCAGGCGCGAATCTGTTTGTGGGTTTTGTCGTTCATACCATCACCTGTCGTTGGTTAATAAATGGTGCAGCTGTTGGTGGGCGTAATGCAGCCGCGAGCGTACCGTGCCGGGCGGCAGCGCCAGCACTGCCGCAATTTCCGACGTGGTCAGGTTGTGGCTGTAGCGCAGCAGGATGGGCAGCCGGTGTTTGTCCGGCAGCTGGTTGACCGCCTGCCACAGCTTCTGATCGCGCTCGTTTTGCATGGCCAGGGTTTCGGGGGAGGGAACGGCCGTATCCCTCTCCGCCTCCCGTTTAAGCCAGCTTTGCCACCGCTGCCGTGCCTTTTGCCGCCGCAGGTGAGCCCGCGCCTCGTTGATGCCGATGCGGTAGACCCACGCCTTCAGATTGGTGTGCGGTTCGTACTGGTGAATGCGGCTGGCCGCTTTGAGCAGCGTTTCCTGGGCCACGTCGTCGGCAGCCAGGGCGTCGTACAGGATGGTGAGGGCCAGGTGGCGCATCGGTGCGTAGAAGTGGGCCACCAGGTACGTCACAATCTGGTCTTCTGTAGCCTGCTTGCGCTCCAGCAGCTGATCGAGATTTAGCGTCATGACGTTCATCACCTATACAATGCGGCCGTCGGTTAAAGTGTTCAAAATTGGTTTAACCCTTAATTTCTAATTGTACCTTCAATGGATTTTGCTGTTTTTCGCATGAGGGCAATTTTGGGATGCTGACCAGCGCGGCTGACGCGGAATGTTGCTTCTCATCTGCGCTCGTCCACGTTCATCCGCGTCCTATTGGCTGATCATGTGGTGTTTTGAAGGATGGGGCTTTTTACGGCCGTAAAAGTTGCGATTCGCTCAAATGAGCTATAATTAGCCCATGGCGTACACACCTCCTGAAAACATCCAAGAGCTTCTCAAAAAGCTGCCCACCAAACCCGGCGTTTATTTACATAAAGATAAACACGGCACAATTATCTACGTGGGCAAGGCGATTAACCTGCGCAACCGAGTGCGGTCTTATTTCCACACCAACGTTGATTCCATCAAAACCCAGCGCCTGCGCCGCGAAATTACCGACCTGGAAATCATCACCACCGAATCGGAGCTGGAAGCGCTGCTGCTGGAAAATACGCTTATCAAGAAGCACCGCCCCAAGTACAACGTCCGCCTGAAGGATGACAAACGCTACCCGTACATCAAAGTCCATTGGGCCGATCCGTACCCCAAAGTGACCGTCACCCGGCGCATGGACCGCGACGGTTCGCGCTATTTTGGGCCGTACACTTCCGTCTGGGCCGTACACCAGTCGCTGGACATGCTGCGCAAAATCTTCCCCTACCTCACCTGCGATCGGGTGATCAACGGCCAGGATGAGCGGGCCTGCCTGTATTTCGATATTAAGTTGTGCAACGGGCCTTGTATCGGCGCGGTGAACCAGCAGCAGTACCGTGACATGATCCAATCCCTGATGGATTTCCTCAGCGGTAAATCGGAGCACATCGTTAAAGCAGTCCAGACCAAAATGGAAAAAGCGGCCGAAGATCTCAACTTTGAAAAAGCGGCCGATTATCGCGACCAGCTCAAAGCGATCAACCTGGTGGTGTCCAAACAAAAGGTCATCTCGGCCGCCAATGCCGACCAGGACGTGATTGCTTTTGCCCGTGAGCAGGGCGATGCCTGCGTGCAAATCTTCTTCATCCGCTATGGCAAGTTGATTGGTCGGGAATATTTCATGCTGGAGGGAACCGAAGGGGAAAGTGATGAAACGGTGCTGAGCGACTTCCTGACCCAGTTCTATGACGACGCGGCTCACATCCCGCGTGAGGTGCTGCTGCCCAACCAGGTGGCCGAGGCGATGGTGATCGAGGAGTGGCTGCGGCGTAAGCGCAGCACCAAGGTCACCATTCAGGTGCCCACGCGCGGCCGGAAGAAAGAGCTGGTGGAGATGGTGAAAACCAACGCTGAGGACACGCTAGGCACGATTCGCCAGCAGTGGGCGGCCGATCGCTCCAAGCACGTCACGGCGATGGCTGAGCTGCAAGAAGCGCTGAGTTTGCCCGCGCCGCCCGCCCGCATCGAGTGTTACGACATCAGCCACACGCAGGGCGCGCAGACGGTGGCCTCGATGGTGGTGTTTGTGCAGGGGGCGCCGAAGAAAAGCGATTACCGCCGCTTCAACGTGATGACCGTGGGCAACGATGACTACGGCGCGATGAAAGAGGTGCTGACACGCCGCTTCGAGCGCTACAAGGAGTCGTTGGCGGGTGAACTGCATGATCCCAACCTGATCGGCCAGCAGAAAAAGGAGACGGCGTGGTCGCTGCTGCCCGATTTGCTGATTGTCGATGGCGGCAAGGGGCAGTTGGCGATGGCCATGGACGTGCTGCGCGAGTTTGGCCTGGAAAGCGAGGTGCCGGTGACCGGCCTGGCCAAGCAGGAAGAAGAGCTGTTTGTGCCGGGCAAAGCGGCCTCGATTTTGCTGCCGCGCCGCTCGGAGGCGCTGTACCTGGTGCAGCGGGTGCGCGACGAGGCGCACCGCTTTGCCAACACGGGCCACCGCAAGCGGCGGGCCAAGGCGGGTGTCGCCTCTATTTTAGACAGCATACCGGGGGTGGGTCCCAAGCGGCGCAAGCAGCTGCTGACCCATTTTGGTTCGCTGGACGATTTGCGTACGGCGACGATGGAGGAGATTGCCTCGGTGCCGGGCATTCCGGTGGAGGTGGCGGAAGCGGTGAAGGCACATCTAGCGTAGGCGTTCTTTGAACGTGGGAGATTAGAGATTGGAGATTGACCCAATCTCTAATCTCTAATCTCTAATCTCCAATTATCCCCTAGTTTTTGATCAAAACCGGTAGATAGATTTTGTAATCCGGCAGGGCAATGTCGATGGTGTGGGTTTGGCTGACGCTGAAGCCGGTGCTGTTTACGGCCGTTACCACCACACTCTTACTTCCCGCACTGCTCCAATTGAGCGTCACCGTGTTACTGAGGCCGCCCGTGCTGGTAATTGGGTCATGGCCGGTGATTTCCCAGGTGTAGGTGACCGGGGTGGTGGTGGTGAGCGGGCTGATGGCGGCGGTGAAGTTGTAGCTGGTGTTGGTCGCGCCGCTGGTGGGGCCGGTGATCGCCACGGAATCGGCGGCCACGTCTGGTGCGGTGATGTGGAGGGTGTGGCTTTGGCTGACGGGAGTGCCGGTGCTGTTTACGGCCGTTACCGTCACCACTTTCTCCCCCGCACTGCTCCACTCCAGCGTGACCGTGTTGCTGAGGCCGTCGGTGTTGGTAATTGTGCCGTGGTCGCTGATCTCCCAGATGTAGGTGATGGGCGTGGCGGTGTGGTCTGGGCTCACGGTGGCGGTGAAGCTGTAGCTGACGGCCGTCTCGCCTGCCGTCGGCCCGGCAATGGCCACGGAACTGGGCGCGGTGGCCAGCTGGCCGCAGCTGGTATCAAAACCCACAAATTCCAGCAGCAGCCACTGGTTGTCTACGTTGTAGCCCAACAGACGGAAGATGGCGAACTGGGAGGTTTGGTAATTTACAGCGCCGCCGCTTGTCGCATTTTCCCAAACGGGTAACCGTAAGGTGCGCTCCAGGTCGATGTGGGTTTCTAGCTGTCCTTGTACCGAGGCCGAGGTGATGAGGTTGCTGCTGCTGCCCGCAATCCAGTCACCGATTTGCAGCGTCTGGTCGGTGGGATCACCGGGTTCAATGTAGCCGCGCACGGGAAAAGAGAAGCCAGAGCCGGGTACGGCCGTTCCGCCATCGCCATGATCGGTGTAATCGAGTGAGTCGCCCGGCCAGGTGAGACTATTGGCCAACGTGTTGGCAGTGGCGGGAATGCCCGTGTTCCACACCAGCCAGCCAAAGTCGCCGCTGTCCGCGCCGTTATAAACCCGGAAAACATCGCCGGGCGTGGCGTCGAGCAAGGCGATGCCTTCCTGATGATCCAGGAAGCTGGCGTAGGCCGGTGGGTTGGCGGGGTAGGTAAATTCGGCTGAGGCAGGATAAGGGTTGCTGCCCACGCCCGGCGCCGTCACGGATAGTGTTCCTGCCTGGATGCCAAGGGGGAAAGCGGAACAGCCTGGGGTTGAATTGTCAGGTAACGGCAACTGGACTTGGGGCATTTGCCAGGTGTAGGTGTCGTAGTAACCGCCATCGTAACGAACCATGAGGCGACCGCCATAAAATGGCGTGCAATTGTCGGCGGTGGGATTTTGCCAGTCGCAGCTGCTCAAATCGCCCGGAATAGGGATTTGGTAGGGTGGGCTAACCCATTGCGTTGGGCAGCTTCCGGGGGCACAGCGCCCACCGGGAGGGACTCCATCAGGATCGGCTTGACCGGAGACAGCATAAGCCATTGCCCAGTCGGTTTGGGTGGGATCATAGCCCAATGAGGTCGATGCGGGTGTGAACGCGAGGGTATCGAAGTAGAAAACGATGGGTCCCTGGGCCCCTGAATCACTGTCAAAAAGGTGGAGGGAGAGCGTTTCTCCAGCCAATTCCGGGCCGATATAAGCTATAGGAATATCTACTGGATTGTCGAAGACTGAAT
The DNA here is from genome assembly GCA_020848035.1 of Anaerolineae bacterium. Lineage (GTDB taxonomy): Bacteria > Chloroflexota > Anaerolineae > Promineifilales > Promineifilaceae > Leptofilum. The sequence goes on from JADLAX010000015.1 coordinate 82,580, forward strand.
TTTGGACGAGGATGTTTACGGCCGTAATTTCCACCCCAGCCGCATCATGCGAACCCGGATGATTGAGAAGATAAACGTTTCGCGCATTCACTTCACTGGGAATAGTGTTGACATAACTCGGCGGCCCGGCCCAAACCTCGTACCCGTTTTCTGAGGTGCCGCTCATCGCCTGCACATCCAGGTAGAGGTATCGTCCACCGGTTGCAGGATCCACAAAAATGTTGGGCACATCGGTCGTCAGGTCTACTTCAAAGCTGTCGATGGTGCGGGCAGTGGCTGGCACGCTGGCGCCTGGGTCATCGACGCTAGAAAACGGTATGTTTGCTCCAGGAGAGACCCAGCGCATGTCGGTGAGATGTTCACCGGTATCGCGTACGCCGTCGCCCGTTTGGCCAAAGTAATCTACCAACGGGATTTTCGCAATGGTCTCATCTGGATTTTGGGCAAAGTAAGAAAGGCTGTACCGAGTCTGAGTATTGGCACTGGTCGTGTAACTGGCCGGACTACCACACGCAGTGGGCGAAGTTCGGATGCGATTTTCGTCGATGCGTACGAACCAGTAAGGATTGATCTGGTCAAGATCAAGATTAGGTGCAGCGTTGACCAAATCAAGTTCATCAGTGCGCAGCATGCAAGGTTCCGTGCGACTTGAGCTGCCTCCATTTGTGCCGCAGGTTTTGATGGCAGTGGCACCCAGGCCATTATTGATGGCGGTGTTTGAGCGGTTAATGGTGAAGCTGTTATTAGGAGTGTTCATGGAGTCCGGGTCAAAGAGCTCGACCCGAATCACATCATACGCATAAGTTGGCGGAATGTAGATGCGGTAGGTGAAGGTGTAAGGGCCAGGTGCGAATATGCTGTCCAGCGGTGAGTAGGGATCGCCCATGTGGATGCAGCTGCCAGGCCCCAAAATGGCCTGATTCGAGGTGGCGATACGGCCGTCTCTTGCCGTGCGGCTGGTAATTACCCCCAATCCAGGGTAGATCGGGTCCACGGGCGTGGTGGCCTGGGGGGCGGGCGTTGACGCCGCTTTTAGCTGGCGAGTGGTCACATAAACAGTGCTAAACAAAACAATAAACAGGCTCACAACCCAGATTGCTTTTTTCATCACATTTCCTCTTTGCCATACGACTGTGCCGCGCGCAGTGCGGCGAACGACTGTTTTGATAAATTTTCCCCATTCAGCGAGTTGGTTGAATCTAAAAACGTGGCACGGGCAAAAAGAAAACCCGCAAACGATTTCGGTATTTTAACCTGAATCATCTGCGGGGAAACATACAAAATTGATTAAGACCTGGCAAGCACCTGGGTGTTGGTGAAAGGGTTTTTCAGTGTTTGAAAAAGTGCCCAAGAGCTAACGGTTGAGTTGGCAAGCCATAGACCAATCAAAAATACGACGTGCCTCAGGTAAATTGGCATAGCCTAACTTTAGCGTCAAACCAATCA
>JADLAX010000016.1 GCA_020848035.1 Anaerolineae bacterium
ATCGTTTACAATCCGGCAGGCGACGATGTGCAGGGCGAATACGTGCGCATCGAGAACAAAGGTGGGGTAACGGCCGTGTTGACCGGCTGGACGCTGAGTGATAATGACAGCCACGTCTACAACTTCCCGAGCGGCTTTAGTCTGACCCCAGGCGCAGCCGTACAGGTTTGGGTGAAGAGTGGGGTAAACAACGCCACCAACCTCTATTGGGGCAGTGGGCAGGCATTCTGGAACAACACCGGCGATACCGCTTATCTGCGCAGTGGGGCAACGTTGGTGGATTTCTGCAGCTATTCAGGTGGAGGGTCCCAGGCAAGTTGCTAGTCTGAAAGAAGATTACCACATTAGGTTACCAAATTAAGCCAGTTATAGTTTTACAAACCCACAGGCTTTCACTTTTGAGAGCAAATCTTGATTGATACATCACTGCGTCTTGGCTATCAAACGTATCTCCCACGCCTGTGCAGTCTGGTTGCCGCTTGACCGAAGCCATTGCTATTAAGTAGTAGTGAAAGTATAATACTTTTATTACACCTTATTTAGGAGATATGGTTCATGTCATTTGTTTCGCGCGAAATGGAGCAAGCGTTGCTAGATGATTTATACAAACGTGATAGTGCTCAATTTCTTATCCTTTACGGACGTCGCCGCATTGGCAAGACGGCGCTCGTGACACAGTGGGGCAGGAATATCAGTGTGCCTTATTTTTACTGGATGGCTACACAAACGTCGGCCACAAACCAGCTGCGCAACTTTTCCCAGGCGTTATTCCAATTTCTAAATCCAGATACGGCCGTAATGCCTACGTTCAGCTATCTATCCTGGGATGCTGCCTTTGCTGAAGTAGCTCGGCTGTCTGCCAACCAGCGCGCCGTTGTTGTCCTTGACGAATTTACCTACGTGATGCAGGCAGACCCAGAGGTGCCCAGCATCATTCAAAAAGTGTGGGATCATCACTTAAAGCAGAGCCAGGTATTTCTCATTCTTATGGGTTCACTGGCCGGAATTATCCAGCGGGCAGCGCTGGATTACCAGGCACCACTTTATGGTCGCGCAACGGCCCGGTTAAAATTGCAGCCGCTTTCTTTTGGTGCTCTGTCAGGCATGCTGCCCGCTTTCAGCAGCGAGCAGCGTGTTGCCGTTTATACAATCACTGGCGGTGTGCCGGCCTATATTGAGTTGTTCGATGACAACCTGAATATCTTGCAAAATTTGCAGCAGCGTATTGTTACTCCAACCAACGTAATGCTAGCTGATGCCATTTTCCTCTTACACGAACAGCTGGATGAGCCGCGCAATTACGTGGCTGTTCTGGAAGCAATCGCCGCCGGTTTCCATCAGCTGACAGAGATCGCCACGATGTCGGGCATCGACCGCTCTAACATCACGAAATATCTGGCTGTCCTTCGGGAACTGGGTTACGTGGAGCGGCTCGTACCGACAACGGAGCGGCGCCCGGAAAAAAGCCGTCACGGTCGTTATGTGATTACCGATGCCTATCTGCGTTTTTACTACCGGTTTCTGGCACCACACCGCAGCGCTATCGAGCAGGGACGCATCAAGCAAGCCACCAGCTTGCTTTATGACCATCTGTTAGATTTTATTGGTACACACACTTTTGAAGAGTTGTGTCGTGAGTGGGTGGGTATCAGTGCCGAAATGGAGTTGCTATCATTTTTACCTGAGCGCATTGGCAGCTATTGGTCAACGCAGGCCCAGGTCGATGTAGTGGCCATCAACTGGCGTACGCGGGATATTTTGTTAGGTGAATGTAAATGGGGGCACCAGGCTGTCAATCGCGAGGTCATTCAAACGCTGATTGAAAAAACCGCCAAGGTCTTACCGAAACAAATAAAATGGCGGGTACAGTACGCCTTCTTTGCCCGCAGCGGCTTTACGCCGGAAGCGTTGACTTTAGCGCAAGAGCACCGGGCACACTTGATTACGTTGGAACAAATTGAGTCCGATATGCAACATTGGCTGAAATTACAACAAAACCACTAACATTTGAAAATGCTGTAATTGAAAGACTGTCTGGTGTAGCAAGACAGCCTCCTTACCGGCTGACCAATGCGCTCTTTATTGTTATTCCAGACGCTTGAATTGGTTTGTGTTCTACAAATTAAAGCAACTTTCTCGCCGAACAATTCGAGCTGGAGTTATCAAATTCCCTTTTGCCGACAAAGCCACGAAAAATCTGGCGCAACCCTCTCGTTATTTCCCATCCTGTAAGTGGGAACGGGCAAACCAAACATTGGGCTGGCTATCAATTTCATACTCCCAATGCGTTGTCTCCCGGATACGGCTCACGCGCCCCGTACTCTTTACCTGGTCATCCACAACAGCTTGAACCTCATCACCCACCTGATAAAACGGCCGCTGCGCATACCAGACTGGCTCTTCAAACGGTAGGAGTTCTCCTTGGGCCAGCCCATTGTCAATTGTGCGCAGGGCATCTTCTTCACTGTAATCAGTGACATAGCCGTTGGCGACGGCCGCATCCAGTAAATCATCAACGGCACTGGATAAACGCTGCCGCGCCTCGTGAGTTAACCAGGCAGCAGCATTTAACCCGCCCACGGTCAACGAGGCCGTGTAGAGTCGACGATGGCGCAAACCCTGTCCAGACGATGTATTGGCCAATTTCCTGAGCAAATTGCCATAGACGGCTTCTACATAGCGAGAAACCTGACCCCTGGCGGGTTGTTTCCGGCTGCCGTAGGCGGCCAGCCGGGCGGATCGTTCTGCAGCCCGCTTCTGGCGTTCAGCTTCCAGAAACTGGGCGTAAGGTGTTACTATCTGTTCGTGGAGAATGGGCAGAGGCAGCAGTTGTTCTGTCAGGTAGTAAGCGCAGTCACGTGCACCATAAAAAACCACAGCCGCATGATTCACCGAGCGATCACAAAAGGGGAAGCGGTGCAGCAGCGCTTTAAGTGCCAGTTCGTAATCAGCCGTCTCCAACACTTCATCCAGTAAAAAAATAATGCGGCTGCGCGGTTGCGCCGGAGTGGCGGAGGCGGTGGCATGCAGCAGACCGACATATTGCCCAATAAGGGGATCTTCCAACAGCGCGGCAAAGCTACTCCGCTCATCGCCGGTATCGCTGTCGAGGGCTAGCAGTTGGCTGCCGATGACGTTGGCCTTCACTCGGTAAGTCGTGAAGTAGTTGGGGTTGCGTCGCATTGGCCGGTGGCGGCGAATTTGCAGGTGGGGCGCGCTCCAGGCGTATCCCTGGCGAATTGAAATCAGCAGATCAGGCAGCGTCAACCGCTGGGTTTCAAATGTCATATTAAAGTTCCAGAAACGGCCGTCTCCCGGCACGATTTTGTCTTGATAACTTCGGTTTACAGCCACCTGGAATGTAGGAAGAGGCATATCCCCTTCGATTGAATATAACTCAAGGTTTGGGTTAATCTTTTCCGGCGTTTCTGGCATAAGGTAAACACTCCAACGATTGTGAACTCGGAGGTGTGGGATGAGGATTCATCTTAATCGAACGCGTTGTCTTTGGCAAATCATCCTATTGTTTTATCGCTTTCATCTGTTTCGCCTGGTCAGGCCGCATTTCAGGACATTCGCTTCCTCGCTCTGCTGAATGGAATGATTTTTTCGCTTCGTTTCTCAGTGAAAGGTACGGAATGGCTGACAAGGGTGGTGCTATCGTAAAGTTGGGCTCAATTGTTGCTTAATGGCCGCCTTCTGGTATATTTTTTCTGTCCCGTCGTTTGATCTCTCCTCAATTCTTGTTGGCACATGAATCGGAACGAACTGTTAGATTCAGCGGCGGGATTTTCTCTATTATGCTCATCACTTGGGCGTCTCACCTTGTTTACCTCATTTGCATACACTGCCAAAGTTGCCTTTGTGAATAACCTTTCTTTAATTGAACGGTTTCCCATGCTGGAAAGTTTTTAGCACCATTTCCATTACTACTGGCTGTCACTCAAAAAAGTTTTGCTCTTGCCGATACATCTAACTTTACAATCTTTGCCGACCTTTAGAAAGTGAGCGCTTGACTTTGCAGCCCTTCCTGCACCACTTTCTGCCATTTATCTGGTGCTGGCAGCACACGCCAGGCGGCGTACCCTTGACCATTCCCCTTGTCCAGCAGCGTGATGAGGTTGCACTCACGGCCGTTTTCCCACAAATATCCAGCCCATTCTGCCAGCAACGGAAGTGAGAGGCATTTGTTCAGCATAGGGTAAAAAAGGGGTGGGATTGACCACTGCGTGGCGAGCTGACGGCCGTCCTGTGGCAGGACGGGTTTGGCCCCATCATCGAGGAGATAAAACGGTTGCTCTGGATTCATTTCCTTTAGACTGGCCTGTTTATGCAGCAGAACCTGGCTGACCCAGCCACAGGGCAGCGTCGCTTGCACCTTGATATGCTGCTTCATCCCCTCCATCTCGATCCGCCTTGCCCCAAGCCAATGCACCCGGTTACCGCCCATCAGTGCGGCCCAGTTTGCCTTAACCGATTCCTTGGCCCCTACCATTTCCAGATAGACCAGGCTATTTTCCTTGTCATCAATGGCCAGCGCCGGGGTAAATACAGCCAGCCCTTTGGCCAGAGAAATCTTCTTCGTGGGATCTGTGGTTACTCGTACAGCACTCAGAATGAGGGGAAGCGCCAGGCTGTCGCTGCGCTTGGGCTGAAATTGATAAGGCTGGCACCAGGTAATTTCCGTCTTGTATCCCAATCGCCGCAGCGCCTGGCTTACCGGTCCAGTCTGAACCAGCTGTTCTTTCTGCCAATCGGCCAATGGGGTGCTGTCACCACCAACCGTGTGTATCAGGTCTGACAAGGTTATCCCCTCACCCAGCACCGTCATGACGGTTGGCAAGCCAGCCAGAAGCACAGTGAGCTCATCCACAGTGGGCAGTTTCAGAGCCAGTGGATTGGGCCAGTAAGCGGCATCATCCAGCTGGGGATTGTACCCGTAGGTCTGAAGGATTTCGGTGACCACTGCTTCCTGTTCAGGGGAAAGCTCGTTGCTGAAAAAGCTACGGCCGTATGCGCCCAATTGCACCTTATGAACAACAGCACTGCGAGTAATGGGTTCGCCAGAAGCGTACAACAGCAGGTCTTTGAGCCGCGCTCGCACTGCGGTTTCATTATTAGGTAGCGACTGAACATAGAGACAGGCTGAACCGACCTCTACCTTTTGCCAACCAGCCTGCTGGACAATGGCATCCACCTGCTCCTGGATATGGGCCTGCTGAGCGGGCGTGATCTGGCTCCAGTGTCGACCGTATATCTCAAACCCTGCCTTGTTCCACACCACGGTGCAGGCAATTTCCCGGCGGGGCAGGGTGGTACTAAGGCGCGCCTCGTCTAGCTCAAGATTAATCACTTGGGCAGTTACCGGAGGGTATCGTTTGCGATAAATCCCTCGGGCCTCAAATCGCACCAGCGGAGGACCCAGCTCTACCTCCAGTCCAAAGCCAATATGATCGCACGCTTTTTCCGTTACCTGGCACACCGTCTGGTAGGCCGCTTCTGTTTGTATGCCCTCGGGATACATGATGGCCGCTACCAGCTGTAATGCTTCGTTGCTGGGCATGTAGGTATCCTGACCGACAGCAATGGTGGGGATGGCGTTCAGGCCATCGAGGATGGCCTGCCGTTTGCCGGTTTTGTCGTTGGGATAGGTGTGTGGCTCACCATGAATGGACAGGGTGAGCTTGTCAGCGTTGGCTGAAGAGATAAATTGTTGGGTCATGAGATTGCTCCAAAGAGTGGGGAAGAGTTTAATTGAAGCCAAGGCCTCTTTCTTTGAGGCTCGTAAAACGGCCGTTGCCAATAATGAGATGGTCGAGCACATCTATGCTGAGCAGAGTACCCGCTTGCACAATCTGTCTGGTTACGGCAATGTCTTCAGGCGACGGGGATGGGTCCCCTGATGGGTGGTTGTGGGCGAGAATGATGGCGGCGGCCGTATTTTCAATGGCGACCCGAAAGATTTCGCCAATGCGTACAACGCTGCTGTTGAGGCTGCCGCGATAGATGAGTTGAATACCAAGCACCCGGTTGCGCGTGTCCAATATGATGATATGCAGCTCTTCATGATGCAGGTGGCTCATCCGAGGCAGCAGCAGGTTGGCCCCATCGGCTGGGCTAGTGATGCGTGGTTTTTCGGTAGCTGTTGGCAGCTGCAAACGACGGCTGAGTTCCAAAAAGGCCATCACGCGGCCCGCCTGGGCATCGCCAATCCCGTGAATGCGCCGCAGCTGCGCTTTGTTGGTCCTTGCCAGCTGATGCAGCGAGCCAAACCGGTCCAGCAGTTCCTGTGCCAGACGGGGCGCTTCGGCCGTACCCAGTAGCAGTGCCAGTAGCTCCGTGGTTGACAGGGCTTCCACCCCATGCTGGTGCAGGCGGTACAGCGGCCGTTCTTCGGCGGGGAGATCGCAGATTCTGTGACGGGGAATAGATGTTGACTCGGTGTGCTGGTAAATGATTAGGGGTAGTTGAGTAGACATGGGCTGATCCTCCGATGTGGATGAATTCAGCCCATGCGGCGCGTTTAGCGCCGAAAAAGCTCAGATTTGCGGTACCTATACAGAATAGTGTGGTGAATCAAAACCACACGAACAATGAATTTTGGGCGGTCGGCCACGTTTTGAGGGCCGAACAAACCGCGTCGGAACCTTAAAATGCAAAAGCTCATGAATCGTCCAACGATGATCGGTTAACTCATCCGCCATGGCCGGTGTCCGTTTAACTCAGCCTTGCGCACCATCTCCCCCCGGAATCTGAACAGGCAAACTGCTATGGAAAGTGCAGAAGTTGTAAACAGAACCCAAGAGATACATTCCGGACTCAACCGTTTGTGAGCGACGCGCCAGAGCACGAGTGCGACGGGCTAAAAAGGTAAGGCGTTGGCGGAACGTGGCATTGAACCGTTCGATAAAAGCAGTGTTGATGCCGCCACCCATGCCTTGGCTGCTATCAATGAGTGATTGAATCATCTGCGCACAACCCTGAACAATCCGCCGCTCAATGGCGAACTCGCCATTATGTCGCCGTTTCACAACCTGGACAATCGCCAAATGAGGCCAGGGAACCTGGCGCGGTGCCCCTTGTTTGCCGCTGTGCACTTTGGCGCGAAAGGCCAGATTTCATCCGCTTGCATCTGGCCTAAGTTCAGTTGGCTCTGTCCGATGATATGTTCATGAACCTGGCGCGCCTGTTCGCCAGCGCGCTTTTGCCAACTGGCTACGGTTCGTGGGTCTAGCCCGAAGGCAGCGACAATTGCCTGCGCGGGACAGCCATTGACTAACAAAGTAATCACCAAGATGAACAGTTCGACCGGCTTCTTCAAACCATACTCGGCGGTGCCTTTGCTTTCCGTGAAGTGATCTTCCCACAACAGGTGCATTTGTACCGCCGTTTTTTCCAGCTGTGCAGGGTGATATTGTTTAGACCGTTAATTCCACTGGCGTAACAGGCTGAATTGGGACTAAATTGAGCTTTAGGGTTCATCGTTACTTCCTTTGGTTTAGTCACCTTCTAAGATGTATGATGAACCCATTTTTGCAAATTATTTTAAAGTTATTTTCTCTGTCTCCACACTTTTGTGTGGACCAACTCAAGTCCTAAAATAAGTTCACACAAAACCTTAAATTGTAACCAATGCTCCTAGCCGCCATTGTCGACACAGTATACTATACCGTTGTGAGGAAAAGATATATGGAGGAAAACGTGATGGACGATGTAACCCTCATCACCCTGTTTGAAAATCAGGTTGAGTATACCCCTAACAACCTGGCCCTCTCTTATGCCGATGAGACACTTACTTACCAGGGACTGAACCAACGCGCCAATCAACTGGCGCATACCTTGCGTGCTCGGGGTGTTGCACCACAAACATTGGTCGGTATTTTTTTAGAGCGCTCCATAGACATGATTGTAGCCCTGCTTGCTGTCTATAAAGTGGGTGCTGCCTATGTACCATTTGATCCGGCTACTCCTCAAGCACGGTTGACCTTCATGCTGGTAGATGCCCAAATTACGCTGCTGCTGACCCAAACTGATTTGCTGTCGCGTATACCGGAATCGACCGTGCCAATTTACTGCCTAGACAGAGAGCGATCACAAATTGCCACGGCACCTACCACTAATCTGCCATATATGAGGAATGGACATCCCTCTCTTGCTTACGTCATTTACACCTCCGGCACAACCGGGAAACCCAAAGGTGTTCTAATTTCCCAACAGGGACTGCTCAACCACGCATTGGCAATGCGGCACTATTACC
>JADLAX010000017.1 GCA_020848035.1 Anaerolineae bacterium
CCTCGTTTGCCAGGCTTATATAGAGAAAAGGCAAGCCGCTGTGATCCTGCTGAATCTGGGCTTTAAAATGCCAATAGCGCCGCTGCCCCACGCCCCGGATGATGACCGAAAATTGCCGTTCTGTTGGACTTATATCTTTGCCGGTGACCACACACATGCCCAAGATGTCGTGCCACACGCCTTTGAAGTCGTTGGGCCAGGCTGAGGCTACGGCTCGCTGCATCAGGTTGATTACGCCGTCGGAGGCCGTTACCGGAATTTTGAAATGCTGCCGGGTAACCTCATCCAGCCCCAGCTGGCTCAGGCGGGCATCCAGGAGCAGGCCCTCTTCAAGCATTTCGACCCTTCCCGGGCCTATAAAAATGATGGCCGGTTCCGGGTCTGTTTCTTCTAGAGCGGTGGTCTCAGGTTCGGTAGACCAGTATAAACCCATGTCGGCAAACGGGATGGTGGGCGGTGTGAGCTTAACAACCGAGCGGTATCCCATTTTGCGGCAGAGGGAGTCTGCTGTTTCCAGAACCGTTTGGTAGGCTGCGGCGTCCATCTGGCTGCCCGATTGGGAGAAACGGCCGTTGGGGAATAAAAAAGCGGCGACCGTATCGGTCACCGCTTGATATGAAAGGTAGTTCTTGCCGTCTATCGTTTGAACAGGCAAGCGGGCAAGCCTGGTTTTGAGTTCTTCCATGAGTATCACTTGATTTTGATTAGGCAATAATGAAGGTGGGGGAACGGCCGTTTATGCCAGACGGCCGTAGGCAATTGAAGACAGTTAATCTTCACAAAGTGGAAAGCGTTAGCGAACGACGCACACATCGCGCTTTTTCTTTATTAACAGTCTCCTACATGCTTGCTATTAACTCTATTTCCCGGTCGTAGGCGCGGTGGAGCAGGTGACGGGTTTGCCTGGCTGTTTGGTATTGTGAAGCGGCTGTTTCATGTTCACCCATTTCCTGCAGCAGCACTGCCTGCCGAAATTGGAGGAGGGGAAGCCATCTGTTCAGCTGATGCTGCTCACCCAGCGGCACCGCTTTACGGAACTGCCGCTTGGCCTACGCCAGGATACCCCAGTTCGGCCAGTGGCAGCCAACTTTAGCGACCTGCACCGCTTCGGCGAACCGGTTGGTGCGGCTGAGCCAGCTGCCCAATTCGTTACCACGATTATTTACTCTGACAGCCGCATTTCTTCATTCATGCCGTGTGTTCGAAAACCATAGAACTGCGCCGAGGGTACTCCCCGCTTTAGCGGGGACGGGGAATCGGCGCAATGTTGGCAAGCGGTTATTTTGGCTAGATAGAACTAATGTACTAAAATCGCAAAATGGTCAGACGAACGAGACATGCCGCCTACGAGATATGCTATCACTTCGTTTGGGTTCCCAAATACCGCCGAAACGTGTTGGTTGACGACATTCCTCAGCGGCTGACCGTTCTGCTGCACGAAAAAGCGCAAGAGATGGGAGGCGAGATAATCGATCTGGCCATCCAACCGGATCATGTACACCTGTTTGGCATCTTTCCGCCAACACTTACCCCTCACCAGATCATGCATAGGTTAAAGGGATACACCGCTTTTGTACTGCGCAAAGAGTTCCCTCATCTCAGGAGCCGTCTGCCAAATATGTGGACCCGTTCCTACTACGTCGGCACAGCAGGGAACGTATCGGCGCAAACTATCCAGCGTTACATTGACGCGCAAAAGGGGCGGTAGATGATTCGCACGTACAAGTACCGTCTTTACACCAACAAGTCCCAGCGGGATGCCCTTGATTTTATTCTCTGGCAGCAGCGCATTTTGTACAACGCTGCACTGGAACAGCGGAAGCGCGTGTATGAGGAAACGGGAAAAGGCATCAGCTATGTGGAGCAGTGGGCGCACTTTCGGGACGAAAGGCGTGCCAATCCCGACACCTTCGGCTTGGTCAATGCAACCAGTCTGCAGCAACTCCTGCGACGTGTGGATAAGGCGTATCGAGCGTTCTTCCGTCGCCTGAAGGCAGGCGAGACACCTGGCTATCCTCGATTCAAAGGACGTAACCGTTTTCACAGCATGGAATTCAAACACGGTGACGGTGTGAAGCTGTACCAGAATGAAAGAGGACAAACTCGATTGCGCATCCAGAATGTTGGAGAGGTGAAGGTTAAGTTTCACCGTCAACTCCCTGCTGGCAGCAAGATCAAGCATGTTGTGGTCAAACGGAGTTTGGATAACTGGTACGTTGCCCTGATGGTCGAGTTTGATGCACCACTTCTGCTCCCGCCAACTGAAGAGGCGGTTGGCATCGACATGGGCTTGAAGTCCCTGCTTGCCCTGTCCGATGGCACACTGATTGACAATCCGCGCTGGTTGCGCGTCAGTCAGAAGCGGCTGCGGGTACTGAATCGAAAGCTGGCCAGGCAAAAGAAGGGCGGAACCAACTGGCGTAAAACGGCTTATCAACTTGCCAGACTTCACAGCAGGATAACGAACCAAAGGCGCGACTTCTGGCACAAAACCACGCGCCAACTGGTGAATCAATACGATCTCATTTGCATTGAGAATCTGACACTTGGCTTTATGACAGCCAATCGACAACTTGCACTCTCTGCGCATGACGCGGCGCTGGGTGAGTTCAGGAGTCTACTTGCTTACAAAGCGGAAGAAGCTGGTAAGTTAGTGGTTCCTGTTCCGCCGCAGTTCACCAGCCAAATATGCAGCGGGTGTGGAACGATTGTGGCTAAGAGCTTGAGTGTACGAACGCATAGGTGCAGTGAGTGTGGATTAGAACTTGACCGGGATGTGAATGCAGCCCGGAACATTCTCGCGCTCGGGCTGAGCGTTTGTGACCCAACCTCGGCGTTGGCTGGGGTGTCACAAGAAGCTCCCCACTTTTAGTGGGGAGAGTAGTCACAGCTTTCTTCTTTTATTCTTTGCAAACTTCGCAGTATTCGCGGTTCAACCAATTTCTAACCATTACAATATTGTTGATATGAGTCAGCGCGTCCAATCGGCCAGTTCCCGATCCACCTGCGCTAAAGTCAGCAACTTCATGCTCACTGGCTGCCAATTCGCCTGGGGTGGCTTTATCCATTGATCGGGATCGTCAGCCAACGCCTGCGCTGCTGTTGTCCAACCCTCTCGCGCAAAACCCAGATAAGCCACCCGCCATTGCCCTTGTTTGGGCACAATTTCCGCCGTTTTGTCAATCAGCTTGCGCAAGACGTCCCGCTCAATTGGCCGCGTTTGCCATTTGCATTCGCCCAGGACTATTGTCTTTTCCATCGAATTAAGCGCGACCACGTCCACCTGTGCTTTTTTCGTCCAGCCGCTGCCCACCTGGTCTACGGCCACGTCCAACAACCCTCGTGCCCCCGCCCGCAGCGTCCATTCCCGACACAACTCCTCCCAGGTGTGCGCAGCGATGAAGTCCAGCAGATGTTTCTTAATCTCTGCCAAAGCCATGTCAGTCTCTCCCATTGCTAACTGCGTCTGGCGATCAGCCAGGAAGCGGTAGTAGAAGCGCAGATAAGGGTCAATAACGTGGTAACGGCCGTGTCGGGAACTCTCACCGGCGGTAATAGGTACACGCCGCTCCACAAAACCAGCGTCCCGCAGCGTGCTAAGATATTTAGAAACGTGTCCCTGCGCCAACCCCGTACGGATGCTTATCTCCTTCTGGGTACGGTCGCCGCGGGCAATGGCCTTCAAGATACTGACATAGTTGTGCGGATCTTGGATGAAATCTTGCAGCAGCAAGCGCGGCTCGGCTTGCATCAGATTGTTGGGCGTCAACAACTGGTGGCGGATATTGTCGGAAATTGATTCCTGAGGATTAACCCGCTCCCAATAAGCGGGGATTCCACCAAAGATGGCGTAGAGGGCGACCCGTTCATCCGTCTGATAATCTGGGAAAAAATCTGACATACAGCCAAAGGGAATGGGCTGCAATTGAAGCTGTTGTGTAGCGCGGCCATAGAGCGGTGCCTGGTACGACAGGAGGTGGCGATGCATCATGCCCAGGTGCGAGCCACAAAGGGTCAGAAAGAGATTGCTCTCTTTCAATCCATGATCCCACACCTTTTGCAGAACGCCGGCCACGCCGGGATCAATCTCCAGAACGTAGGTAAATTCATCCACAAACAAAGCCAGCCGCTCCGTTTGCGCCAGATTTGCGACTTGTCGCCACGCCTGCTCCCAGGTAGCGTAGGTGAACTCAGGTGGAGCAGGTGCCTGGGGATTGGCAAAATTGTAAATGGCCTGAGAAAAGGAGCGCAGTTGGTCAAGGGCAGAAGAGGGTTCGGCCATCCAGTAAAAGGCGCGGCGACGCTCCTGTTGCATCCATTGTTGAATCAGGCGGGTTTTGCCGACACGGCGACGGCCGTAAAGAATGAGTAAGGTCGCGTCAGGGGCGGCCCACAGCCGATCTAAGGTTTGCAGTTCACGGGTGCGGCCTTTGAAGTCACGAAATAAAGCCATGAAATATACGCTCCAATTATCATAATGCTTACGTATATTATACCGATATTGCCTCCATGGCGGCAATAGCGAAAGTTAATAGGAGAATTGTTGCAGCTGTGTCGCAGCCTCATTTGGTGAGGCTTGCCAGTAAAAATAATCGGAAATGGCCTCCTGCAAAAATCGTTCCAGCAAGTGCACTTTACCAAGCCTTGGCGGAGTCTAAAAATGGCCGACTGTCCGGGCTTAAGTGCAGCGGCGATGCTTGGTAATCACCAAGAGGTTAATCTTCAAAAAGTGAAAAGCGTTAGCGAATGATATGTGCTTCAACGATTTGGGGGGAATAGATCTTTCGCGGGAAACGTGGTTGCTGATGACGAGTAAAGTTACCAATATGAGAAGCTAAATATCGGGTTATAGTACGTGCAGATGGCTTGTTGTTGGGCGTCGGGCGCTCTCTGTTGAATTGTCTGGTGTGCTGAACCGGAATTGAACCGGTAACCTCCGGCGCGGGCAGTGTCACCACTGCCCACACCGGCACTCTGCCTGATTGAGCTAGCAGCACGGTGTCAGTGTAGGGTCACTGACAGGTTAGCTTAATAGGCCATGCGACCTAAATTATTGGGCCAGCGCGGGCGCGGCTTGGCGGCCGCGGGCCGTTCGCTGACAGTTTGCTCATCGAGGTCCACGGTGTAAATGGTTGGCCCATCTTTGTGCTCGATGATGTTTTTTAGCGGGTGAAATTTAAACAGCAAATGTCCGTTGCTGCCGCGCACTTCCACCCATTGGCTGTCAGGCGGTTGCATTGATGGTCTCCGTGGGGTCAGTGGCTGGCTCCGCCGCCGTCTCCCCTTCAGGGGGCTGGCCCCCGAACTTCCCGTACAGGTAAGCGGCGCGCAGGGCCAGGCCGATGGCGTCCGTTTTCGCTTTACGAGGCTTGTCGCTGAATTGACTGGCGTCAACAAAAGCAAGCAGGGCACTCAGCACGGCAATGTGGTCGGCGGCGATGGTGGCGCTGAGTGCCCAATATTTAACGAGTCCTATGCCTGCGGCAACAAGATTGTTGTAAGCGGCCAGCTGCTTGGTGATGGCTTGTTGGGTCTGCCGCTGTTTAAATCTGTTGCTTCGCTTCCGTGCGTGGCTCCGTGATCCCGTGTGCATAGAAATCCTTCTTTATGATGCCTGATTATTCTGACGATTTGGCTGTTGTGGCGCGGCGGCCATTGGTGGCCGTGCTGGCGGTGGGACTATCCGCACCATTGGCTGGCGCAGCGTCGGTGCCTGTCCCGTCATTGCCTGTCGTTGGGGCGGCCAGGGCCGCCAGCGCCTTCTGCATGGCGTCCACTTCTTTTTCGGTATAACCCCAGACGTGACGCCAGATAAATTCCACCGGCACACCGGTGTCCTTCTGCGCCCGGGCCTCCTCGGTGCGCGCCTCGACGTTGACCGTTTCGGGCGGTGCCCAAATCGGCCGCACCGCTGAGGGGGCAAACGGGGTGTCGCCGTAGAGCAGCTCCATGAGGCGGAACAGCTCAAACACCTGGGACCAGCTGCGCCCCAGCAGGCGGTGCAGCGCGTTGATGTGGGCCACCATGTCGGCCTCACCCTGGCGCAGGGTGGCGCTGCTGGCCACGCTTTTGGAGATGATGAAGTTGTTGATGGGCAGGCCAGAGACAAAGGCGGCATAGATGGCAATCTTGTCCATGGCGTTGATCGACTGGGCAATATCCCCGGCTTCAATCGCCTCCAGGCTGGCCTCATCCGGCCGCTTCTTGGGGCTGCCGATGAGCGAGCGGGCCTTAATGCGCATCAGATTGGAGCCGTCTTCAGCCGGTTCTTTGCCATCGGTAGTGGGTGTCCAGCCAAAGAACTTCAAAATCTGGTGCCCGGCCAGGGCCATGCTGGCCAGGAAGCTGCTCCAGGCGTGGTCCATGGCGTTCTGCAAGCCCCAGATTTTGCGGGTGATGGGCTGCATTTCCTCGTTGCGAAAGTGGACGGCAATGATAGGCAGGGAACGGCCGGTCTCGGTCTGGTTGTCGGTCCACCAGATGGGCCACTCTTCCTGCACCTCGCTGCCGTTTTCGTCGATGTAGCTGTCGTGAAACTCCTCCCACTCCCCTTCCTCGTTCATGATGTACTTCTCGATGCGGGCGCGGGTGAGCGACTGGTCAGCGATATAGAGGTTCATGCGCTGGGTGGCCACCGCTTCTTCATCTTCGTAGATCGTTTCAATCCAGCGGTCGCTGATCATCTCCAGCGGCTGGTGGGGGTCGTTGTTGCGGTAGTGGGCTTTGCAGCCGCTGTTGCTGCCGACTTCTTCACCGTAGCTGATCTCGGCACTGGTGTAGCGCTCCTTGATGATGAGGCTGGGCAGGCCGGTGGTGGTCTCATCCCACGGCCGGGTGGCGTTGCGGTCGTAATCCACGATGGCAAACGCCTCGCCGTCGCGCTCCACCCACTGGTGCAGCTCCCCCTGCATGATGTCTACGCCAATGGCGTCACAGACGTTTTCTACCCAGGTAATCAGCTTCTCGTCGTTGCCGGTGTAGCCCTGAATGTCTACCCGGCGCACGATGGTGCGCACCGTGATTTCACTGAGGTTGGGTCCCTCGATGTCGGCCGCCGCGCCGCCCACCAGCGAGGTGGCCGTTTCGCGGGCCAGGTTGGTGTCGTAGTAGCCATCGAGCAGGGCGCGGGCCTTGACCACGCGGGCCTGGATTTCCAGTTCCTCTTCGGCCTGGTGCTGCAGAAAGGCGATGCTGGCCAGGTTGACCTGATCGGGGAGGATCATCGGACCTGGCTCCTCTGCCAGCGGGCGACCGCTTCGGGCAGGGTGACTTCCTCACCGCCCACCGCCGCCCACAAATGCAGGGTGGCAAACAACACCACCTGCCGGGGCAGCTGCCGCGCCAGCCATTGGCTAAGGGTGTCGCTGAGCTGGGCTTTGAAGATGAGGAAGCGGAGACGGCCGTTCATAGCGAAGTGTGAGAGACCGCAGCCGGAATATTGACCACGCACTGACCACGCCAGGTAGTGACCGTGCCGTCCAGCAGCATCACAGTATGGCAGACTGAGCCACTTTCGGTGGCGGGCAGGGTGGCAATGAGCCGACCAATTTTGAGGGCGACCGGTGCATCCGTGACATCCAGCCGCATGATGTAATCCAGCGGTTTGGGCTGGTGCAATGACTCGTTGAACTGCCCGGCAGGTTCCTGCTGAGCAATGGCCAGCGTAAACAGCGTGGTGTTGGTGCGGTAGAGAAGTACCAGGAGGTCGTCGATGGTTAGCAGTGGTTTGGTCATCTGTCGTGAAAACAAAAAACGCCCCAGTTGAAACGGCCGTCTCGCGGTCTGTTCCAAAGGGGCGTCGTGCGCTCAATAGGTTATTGTGCCGATAGTATATCTGTTATGACTTTTTCGTTTTATATGACCTTAGTCATCCTGATTTCGATGAGGGCATCAAGAATGCATGTATTTACAATACAAAGGATATCCCGTTCGTTTTTAGTTCATTGAAAATTTTCACCTCCCTGTCTCTGGCCTGCTGCTGAGTTTCGCTGCGAGACTGTCTAAAGTTAATATCAGCATATAAAGTTTCATCTTCATATGGGTTGGGAATTTTGCTATCGAAAAAAAGTTGGTACAAAAGCAGCCAGTATCTATCCGCCAAATATATGTCTTTCTGGTCTAGCAACCAATTGGCAAAATCAACCACAAGTTTCTCATGGTCAGGCGATGATAAATATAGCAGGGTAATAGCAAAGCAATCTTCGGTGTTTCTTATCATTGAAGCCAAATCAGATGGAATCTCGAAGCCTAATGTTTTCAAGTAATATATTGCCCATACCATACCATCGGATCTCTTGTTTCTGGCATTTTCACCAAGTATCATTAACAGTTCATCTTTGAACGGTCTAAGCAAAGCTGTATTTGGAAGGCGAGTGTAGAAAAGTGGCAGCAGTATGGGGTGATAAAATGAAAGATTGAGCAAATAGCTTAGTAATGGACGGCCTATTTTTGCTTTTGCTAAAAGGCTTTTTGCAACATATTTCAAAACGCTTCCATCAGGGTTTGAAGCCATTAGAGTTAGAGCAAAGTCTAAGTACCGTATCGCATCAATTTGTGCAAATGTATGTGAACCAGATAATCGAGTGCTGAGTTCAGAGAGCCAAAGGGGATTTAGTGGGGTAGGTTGTTCAGAGAATTCAGTTTTTTTAGCGTTAATTACTAACTTGTATTGTTCCAGTCGATCCCCTAAGAAACTTAGAAATCTTCTGGCGTCTTCATGACTGTTACAGTAAGCTGTATAATCGTCAATAAATCTCGAAAACGAGCCTTCACGAGCGAAGACAAATCCCTCTTGTACAAGAGCTTCATCAATTTTTCCCAAAATTGCTTCAACAATTACGTTAGAGGTAGCTGGTCCGATTGGAACTCCGACGGTCTCATTTCGTTTCATCATACGCTGATGGCGGTCTAACTTGTTGTACCAAATGTCACGATCGCTCATCGTATTTTTTGCTGTCGGCATTCCAACAAGTGCCCATGGGATCGAATGCGAGTAAATGCTTGGAAAACAATTGGATATATCAGTCCGGACAATGAATTTTTTCCCAAAGGATGTTTTCGACACTCTCCTAACTTTATTTATGGCTGTTTCATAATCCATAATGATCAATCGACCATCAGAATGTTCTTGTGGCTTAATTCTACTTTCATCATTACTTGCAGTGAACTTCAGCTCATCCCAATTGTCTGAAATGCACTTTGCCAGCTGAATATATGGCAGAGGATGGGGCACTGCCATATATCTGGGCACGTTATTAAATCTTGTAGCTTTGTAAATTAGTTGATCATATCCTGCGCGCCTGAGCGGCTCCCCTTCCAAGAACGTGCGAATGCTACCTTGAAGAGCTTCTGTTGAAAAAACTGGGGGAAGCTCTTCCATTTCCCTTTTTTGGGCAGGGAAAAAATTTTTTTGAACCAGGGCATCATAAACAAATGTGCTGTCGGGAATTGTCATATTTTTCTTTTGTTGATGGAAATAGAATCATTTTCATTGCGAATATATACAAAAGGTTTTCCCGCCATTCACGTTCATTTTGTCACTCCCTCGCCGTCACCGTGTCCCACCCCCCATAGTGCGTCAGCCCTGGGTGGCTGTCGATGCCGGTATAGCGTAGCGAGGCGTCCTCGTAGCGCCGGAAGGCAAAGACGGCCTGGTTCATCTGCTCGGTGTTGAACACCCGCAGCTGCACCAGAAGATGAAAATCTTCGACTGTCAGACCGGTAACCGTTCGGAACAGCTCGGGTTCCAGTTTAGTAATCACATCCTGGAGTGTGTTTTCGCGGAAGTCGGTCAGATACATGAAGGCCGGAATCCGCGTCGCAAACTTGATCAGCTTTTCCTGGATTTGCCTGCGCTTAGTCTTAAACTCCCTTTCCTCGTCGGTGAGTTCCTTCTTGTCCTTCAGCGTCAAATCTTCGTCCTTGGCCTTTTTCTTGAGTTCCTTGACCTTCTCGCTCTTGTTGATGATAGTTTCGATGATGTTATCACCTAGTGCACGCCAGCCTTCGATGCGCTCGACGGCGGCTAGTGCTTCCGGGTTGTTGAGGATGCGGCGCAGAGTGTCGTTGTCTACGTTGACCAGCAAGGCACTCTCCCACTTGCGAGCCAGCAGGGTGGCCGACGTGCCCGCCATGGCGATGTCGAGAATCCCACCGGCGTCAATCTGCGTCATGTTGGCGCCGTCGTAGGCGAGTACGGGTAGGAAGGAGACAAGATCGCGCACAGCGTTTTCCGGGTTTGGCTCATTGGGCGACAGGCCGATGCCGTAATCAGAAAGCTGGCGCAGGGCGCGGGTGGGGGCAAAGTCGAAGACAAAGCAGACGGGTTTGAGAATCTCTTCCTCGTTCGGGTCGTCGCCGTTGGGGTTTTTGATGGACCACGGCGACTGTACGCGGAAGGCGGCCTGAAAGTAGGTTTCGGGTGACTTGAGATTGCGGAGCATCAGGATGGACGACCACTGCGGCACGGTGATGCCGGTGGTGAGTTTGCCACAGGAGAGGGTGATGGTTTTGGTGTCTAGACCGCTGCCGATGGCCTGGCGCACGGGCGGCAGGGCATCCAGCCCGATGCCTGCGGAGGCACCGGCGGCGACAATGACTTTGTAATCGTGCCAGAATGTGTTGTGCTTCTCGGCCAGCAGGTTGGCCATGGCGTGGCAGGCGGCGACGTTGGGCATAAACCAGAATGAGTGCTGCAAGTAGGGCAGCAGGCGCACGTCGGAGTAGGGGAAGGGAGGCCGGGTGCCTGTCTTCAGATGTTCCACCGTCGAGGGCAGGTAGCCACCGCGGATGATGTCCAGCCATTTCTGCACATCGCTTTTGTGTTTGAACTGCGCCATGACGCCGGTGCCTCTGGCTTCAAAGAAGGTGTTGAGATCGAACTCGTCGAACTCACCGGCGCTGGCCACGGCCAGCAGTTCGTCCGGCATCTGGTAGGTGAGCAGACGCATCTGCGGCATGGCAGCGTATGGATTCCAACGGTCGGGATACCTGGCGGCAAATTCGGCGCGGGCGCGCTGTTCGTCGGTGTAGGTCCAGTTGAAGATTTGCTCTTCGATGAATTCACCGGTGGCCAGTGCCCGGAACGGTGTGCCGGAGAGGTAGAGGTACGCCCGGGTTGTGATCGGCAGGAACTCTGCTTCGTTCTCCAAAGGTTCTTGCAAGTCGGCGATTCTTTCCTTCAATTTCTTTGCATCGCCAAGCCGTGCCTCTGTCCGGGATATTGTTTCCTCTTCGTCCTCGAACAGCTCTTTTGCGGTCTCGCGCCATGCCCCGAAGTGGTATTCATCGAAGACCACCAAGTCCCAGTTCTCGGTGTGGATCCATTCGTTCTTAGGCTTGATATTGCCCGCCGCATCGCGCCCAAGTAGGTCTTGGAAGGATCCGAAATAGACCACCGGCGTGCGACGGCTTATTTTCGTCGGGTCACCGCCGGTGCTGCGGGAAAGGTATTGCCAACCGTCGAAGTCGACATGAGATTCAAGATCGGTCTGCCAGGCATCTTCGACGGCGGGCTTGAAAGTGACGACGAGGATACGCTTGGCACCCAGCCGTCGGGCGAGCTGGTAGGCAGTGAAGGTTTTGCCAAAGCGCATTTTGGCGTTCCACAGGAAGCGGGGCACGGCGTGCATGTTTTCCTGCCAGATGGAGTGGAAGTAGGCGTGGGTTTTGCTAACCGCTTCTTCCTGCTCGGCGCGCAGGGGGAAGGTTTGGTGGTGGGTGCCGGTGAGGCGCTGACCGCGGCGCAATTCGGTGATGACGGTTTGCACGTCGGCGACGGTGCAGCGCACCCATTCCAGCTCGACGTTGGCGAAGCCCTTTTTGGCGAGGGCGGCTCGGACTTCGTGGTCGCTGAAAAAGCTGCCGTTGTGGCGGGTGGCTGCTTCGTCTAGTTCGATGGTGTAGTTTTTGATGGCGGCCGTTTTGAGCTGTTCAGCGACGCGCTGTTTAACGTTGCGCGTGGTCTGCCCAACCTTGAGCAGACCGGCGTGCGCCGCGTCGTCGATGCCGTAGGCGTAGATGCGCGGTGTGACCCCCGGCTTGGGCGGGAGGATTTCCTCGATGGAGGGTTTATTCATCGTCATCGTCATCTTCTTCGTAGTAATCGCTTTCAGCAAAATCTTCGCTAACCGTATTCTTGAGATCCATCGGGCGGACAACTTTCTCAATAAACGCAATCTCGCTGTCTGTGATACCGTATTTTTCGTAAAGATCTTCGTCCGACCATATTCTGTTCCATTCTTGTTTCGGAACGAACTTGTAAACTTTTCGCGAAGTGTCTTGAGAAGGCTTATGCAGAAGGATCAGAAGGCGCGTCAACCGACAAGAAAGATAGGATAAAACACTTTCGGCCTCAGCCGGAGAGTCAAAGGGCCCAATACAAAGATAAGTCTCCGAAGAGATGGTGTTAGGCTCCCCAATGAATGGCGTACTAAGGATTTTGTGAGGGTAGGTGTCCTTGTTGCCAGTACCTGGGGCTGCCCGGCCTACGTAGACCTTCCACGTATCAATGAGGTCTGTTGCGGTCGGGATCGAGCTTCTCGCAATATAACCAGTGCCACCATTTCGGTAAACCAGAACGTCACCGTCGCCCTTAGCTGTTTTGCCTTTGAACTTTGTCGGTAGCCCAAACGGCTTTCTGGAGCTGACCAATTGGTCAAAGCGTTTGTTTTCGGGCAGCGACAGCGAGTCGGTACTCTCGTTCTCT
This sequence comes from Anaerolineae bacterium, assembly GCA_020848035.1. Taxonomy (GTDB): domain Bacteria; phylum Chloroflexota; class Anaerolineae; order Promineifilales; family Promineifilaceae; genus Leptofilum. The sequence continues at coordinate 12,707 of JADLAX010000017.1, forward strand.
ACCGCAACAACTTTCTTCAGTATCGATAAACCTTCATTGAAGCGGATGAACACGTCCACCCCCTCTTCTTGCAGAGAGCGAATAGCCGTTGATATAGGCCAGTCCTTAAAATGAGTGGTAACGCGACATAGTCCAGGGTTTTCCCGATCCCAGAGGAAGAAGCAGACACCGCCCTTTAGCCCCACGCCTGGAAACACATCTGATGCAGTAAGGTAATCATCGATCGAGCGCAAGCGATCATCGGTGAGCATAGACTCTCTAAACTCGTCCAACCCTTTACCACCAGCAAACCAACGGGCAGGAATGACCATCGAAAGGAACCGGGGTTCCAATGCCTTCGCTTGCTCAACGAAAAGTTGATAAATTGGCGCTGCGCTCGTTCCAAAGCCTGCATCGCTCAGTTGATATGGCGGGTTGCCAACGATTACGTCGAACTGCATAATGCCTCCAAACATCTCACCAATGCAAGTCTTAATGTTGTCAGTGTGGATAAACGAATAAGCATGGGTTTCTAGTTCTGCCCCGCGATCAAGAGTGCTCTGGCTTGCGCCGCAAAAAGTGCACTTGCCCTTGATCCATGTATGCTCCAGCCGCTCAAACCATATATTGCCCGCCTCACTATCAAATCCATTGGCAATCGAATGCTTGCCGTTAGCGTACTTGGAACAGTAGACGCTGCGCCGGGCCAGCAGGCTGGTGAGGTCGGTGATGGCGATGCCGTACACCTGTTTGGTCAGGATGTGGTTGACGCGCTCCTCCAGATCGGGGATTTCGGCGGCCAGCCCTTCGGTGAGGCGGCTGGTAATTTCGCGCAAAAAGATTCCTGACTTGGTGACTGGGTCGAGAAAACGCACCGTCTTGTCGGTCCAGATATTGGCGCCGTTGTGGTCAGCTGCCCAGGCTTCGGCCACCATGTCCAGCATGCGGTTAGCCAGTTCTGGCGGTGTAAACACTTCGTCATTAGAGAGATTGGCAATGCACGACAGCACATCTGGATTATAGCGACGTAATGTGAAGGGGGCTTTGTTGTTCATCGGGATGTCTCCTGGACAAGTGCGGCCAACCTTTGCACTTTCATGGGTTGGTAGGAAGTGTTTGTTGGTGTCAGGCTCGCATGCTTGTGACGCTCAGCAAAGAACAAATCCTTTTCACCAAAAGACGAAGACTGAATTAGGTTTTCGTATCGGAAGTCGCGGCGCTGGAATTTACCTTTGCCCAGGTAACCCCACTCGGCAAAAGTAATTGCCTCATTGGCGTGGGTGCGCATGGTGAGCGCATCGCCGTGAATGAGGTTCTGCGACAGCACGTAGGCCGCGGCGCGGTAGAGATCATCCGTCTCGCCAAGCTTCAAATAGTCGGCAAAGATTTCCAGCATGTTAGCGCGGCACTCGGCGATGTTGTCGGCCAACAGCTCAATACCGTAGATGCACATCAGCGCCAGCAGGGCATAGTGCTGCCGCTCAAATGCTGACTTGCCGTATTTGAGCTCCACGGCGGCCAGTTTGCGCTGCAAGACTGGCACCAGGAAGTTGCCACCACCGCAGGCTGGCTCAAGGAAGCGGGAATCTATGCGCTGCGTCTCTTCTTTCACCAGGTCAAGCATGGCCTCAACCAGCCACAGCGGGGTAAAGACCTCCCCGTGATCGGCGACGCGCTGCTTAGACTTAATGTACTTTGGGGGCTGGTCCATTCTAAATGGTGTTTCCTAATGTTCTCTGAAGCTAATGAAGTTTTATTCCGGATTAGGAGTGTTGGTCATGATTTGGACGAAAAGCTAGTCGTTTCCCTGCCAATATTGCCGATTCACTTAATGCTTTTTGTTGGGTTCAAACAATGTATTCTTAAGGAGGCGTATGATTGTGATATCATGACCCATCTGTTTTCTAAATTTTTCAAAGTATGATTTATAAAACTCAGTAAATTTTCTCTGGTAACATTACCTTCTGTTACATAATCACATAGATCTACGAGTTTCTTGCCATGGGATATTTTTTCACTTGGCTTTCCTGTACTGAAAAAAAATTGCTCTACCTTGTCTGTGAAACCCTTGATACGCCCGTCATCATATTGGCTTCTAACTATAAAAGCCATTTCACGCACTTTTATTCTGCGGTTTAACAATTTTTCGCGAGCACTCCTTATTTCTTCTAGTGAGGCATTAAAATCTTCAGTAGAACCGGTTGAGGCAAGCTCACGAGCTCGTCTAAATAACAAAATGTAATCATCAACGACTGGCTGTAACTCAATAAACAATGGCTCAACAATTTCCTTGAAGAACTGTTGGCGATTGTGGTGCTTCAGCTTTATTAGCTCAATTATTTGCTCAACTAGCTTAAGAAATATATCAACCACATCACTAGCTCCATGGAATAATGCTCGGTTTGCTAACAAAATTTTGTGCTACGTTGTTTGTCCATCGAGTTCCTGAAATACCGGAGTCCTAATCTGAGGATATGCACCCCTTTGGCACGATTTTTACAAAATTCTTGAACCATTTTAACTCGCTTAAAGGGAACTAAATCCGATTGCGATGAAGTATGAGTTCAATAGTGACCATGAATGACGTTAAAAGGCAAATATTTGCTGGTCAATGCTTTTTGTCACTGGCAATACAACCGTCTGCACTTTGAACTCGCCGTGACATAATAGCAAATTGAAAGTTTCATGACAATAGAGGTGGGAGGATACGGCCGTTCGTCACGAAAACAAAAAGCCGCCTGATTTCTCAAGCGGCTTTTCCGGTTCAGTCTAAGGCATTGGCTGAGGGGGTTGGGACTGCCCGTACCCTGGTTGTTTTTGTTCCAGTCGCGTTTCTCTCGTGCCAGTTTGGGGGAGGAGTTTTTAGCCAATACCTAAAACAACCAGTACTTTCTCATTTTAACCCGCTTTGAACAACTAGCAATTGTTAATAAAGGTTTGGTAATGCGTTAGTGTCATTGCGTTTTGGTGAATCCGCGACCACATTGCAATTATTCCAGTTTGAGTTACCTAAAGTCGATACTAAACAACTGCACAAACTAAAGCAAGTTTAGAAGCTTTAATATTAAAGCCGTGATAAGGGCTGCAACCACTGTGACTATGAGGGAGACCAAAGGATTGTCCATTACTTGTCCGTGGAGAGCCCTTTTTGCCAAAGTCACAACATTGCTTTTTGGTGGTGGATTTACATACAAACCGGTTGGAGTTTTGTACGATGAAAAAATAACAATTAAGGCGACTATAGTAAAAAATACATCAAGATAAATCGAATACTGAAACGTTTGATTAGATGCTGAAAGAAAGCCGGTTCCATTGCCAATAAGAGAAAGAAATTGGGCTACAAAAAAGAAAAGAGCCAAAAAATACAAGATTAAAGAAACTCCGGACTTTCTTTTTTGTCCTTTTTTTCCAAAGTAGTCTCCAAAAAAACCTACTAAAGAGAATACTCGGGCAGGATCTCTTGATTGAACGAATATCTCAGAAGGCTCACTGTGACCACTTGGAAAAGTATCGTCAAAAAAATGCGCTTTTCGTGAGATGTTAACAAACAGAACTTTGATAGATTCATCCCGTTCAGTGCTGATTGCGGAAAGAATAATCGAAGGATAATTTCGTTCCCGCTCAATAAATTCTTGAAGTTCTATTTCATGTTTTTCTGTGCCAACAAGATTGTAAGGTAGTTTAACAGTAATACGGTCAAAACCTGCTTCACTCAAATCTCTTCCGAGCTGGCTTAGGAAATCTTTGTCGTACAAACGGGATATTGAAATTCTTTTGCGTGCGCTAAACATTAGATTGGGTAAAAAAAGGACGGTTGGTTTGCCAAGAAGTACGGGCCAATTGGCGACCACGGATAAATTATAAAATCCAAAGATTCGGCTGATATTCCTAACGAGTGCCTCTGGCGCTGACTGCACTTCGAACTTAATGTGACATAATAACAAATCAACTGTTTGGTGACAATATGTTGGTATAATTAATGAATGTTGTCATGAATTATCCTGGCAGTTGAAAATTTCTCTCAGATAAGATCCATTATGCAATTTGCGAAAAATAAACGAAGGTGCACAAATTATGCTAATTGAAGGGATTGGCTTGTCATGTTACAGAAGCTTTGGCCAGGATTTGCAGTTCATTGGTCCTTTGAACAAGATTAACCTGTTTGCTGGGCAGAACAATTCCGGAAAATCCAACATCCTCAGTTTCTTAAAAAACCACTATGAGTATGTGGTTTCTTCCACAACTGGCAGAGCGAGGGGGAATGGTTTCAAGCCTATTGACCGTCATTTGGGAAGTGATTTTGGGAAAATAAAAATGGCTTTAGGTATGCAGCTAAATGGCCCTCTACATTTAGAGTTGCTAAAGGCTCATGAAGGAAAGCTATCATCCCAAGAATTTTCCTTGATCGATCGAATCCTGAACTCTAATTCACTTTCTCGGGGTACACAAGTAGCATGGTTTCAATACGAAGCCAATTGGAACGGAGGCAAAAACGAGGGGATAGGACGATTTAATCTGTCCGAGGATTTGATCAATAGTTTGGCGAATGAACAGGTGATAGGTAACGGTGAATGGCATGGGCTATGGGGTCGTATTTTTAGCAAAAGGCAGGGAGACTTAATACAAAACTGGATACCAGAAATTATTAATGGGTTAAATTTGATCAAAGATCGGATTCCCCCTGTTACTTTGATTTCTGCAATTCGCCGTGTAGGAGATCCTGGTACTTCAATATCCGATGATTATAGTGGCCCAGGAACTATTGAACGGCTGGCTAGATTACAGAATCCAGCACACGATCAGCAGGCATTAAAAGTTCAATTCGATCAAATAAACTATTTTTTACAAGAAGTCACAGAGAATCGGTCAGCTAGGCTAGAAATCCCATTCGAGAGAGACACAATCTTAGTCCACATGGATAATAAAGTTCTGCCTTTAAGTTCGTTGGGAACAGGGATTCATGAAGTTGTAATTCTTGCAACGGCTGCAACTAGCTTGACAAACCAGATAATTTGCCTTGAGGAACCTGAACTTCATTTGCATCCACTGCTTCAAAAGAAACTTCTTTATTATCTGGAAAACTATACAGACAATCAATACTTCATTGCCACTCATTCAGCTCATATTCTTGATTCTTCAACCGCTTCCGTATTTCACGTTAGATATCAAGACAATCAGACAGTCGTTGATAGAGTGGTAACTTCTCCCAGCAAATCTATAGTCATTTCTGATTTAGGTTATCGAGCGTCAGATTTACTTCAAACAAATTGTGTGATTTGGGTTGAAGGGCCTTCAGATAGAATTTTACTAAAACATTGGGTCTCTGAAATGGATGACAAATTATTAGAAGGTGTCCATTACACCATTATGTTTTATGGCGGAAAGCTGCGAAGTCATCTGTCAGCGTTCGATCCAGAGATGCTGGATTCAGAGATAAATGACTTTATTTCTCTTCGTCGGATTAACCGCTTTATGGTGATTCTTATGGATAGCGACATTTCGTCTACAAGAAAAGGTCTCGATCACACAAAAGAACGCTTGGCTAAAGAGTTTGAGGATGAAGGCCCAGGTTTTTCTTGGATTACCTATGGCAGGGAAGTTGAAAACTATATTCGACCTGATATTTTACTTGATGCAATCAAAGAAATTCATCCAAATGCAGTTAAGCTAAACCGGATTGGTCAATTGGACAATATTTATCACTATAGAACAGAAGATGGGACACTGATAAAACAGATTGATAAAGTCAAAGTGGCGCTGCAAGTAGCAAAAAGACCAGCAAACTTTGATGTTTACGACTTGAAGGAAAGGGTTGAGAAGCTAGTGATGTTTATTAAAGAGGCGAATAATATCCGCTTTGCATGATTTATCGCTCCAATCTTTGTGATGTTCGATTGATGATTAGTAGTTCAATATCACCCCATCTCCCTCCATACTAACTTCCTCCATCAACCCATACCTGGCGCTGTCATACGTGTCATCGCCATTCTTCCCCTCCGGATCCGCATCTACCTTCAGCACGTCCTCCACCCGGTTCGGATCATTCTGCATGGCCGGAATGGTTTCAATCAGCCACGGGCAGCTGTCCCAGATAAACCAGGTCGGCTGGATGTTCGCCTCTGCGTTGCCCAGCCGTCGCAGCATTTCGGCCGCACCGGCCACCCGGTTGGTGTTGGCCAGAGTTAGAAAAATCCCGAGCTCATCATACTGCTGGGCAATCGTCTTGCCGCTGCTGTCGCCCCGCTGAGCAAACACATCGGGTCCCGCGACGAAGGCATTCAGGTCTTCCACCTCCCGCCCTAACTTCCGGGTAATCCGCACAATTTCGGCCGCATGCTGCTGCGGCAGCCAACGGTTGGCAACGTGCTCGGCTACCGTGTAGACAACCCCCTCCAGTTTCGTGTGCCAGTAGATGGCCGTTGGATGGGTAAAGCCATAATCCAGACTGGCCCACAGCGGCCAGTGCGCCGGGATGACGCCCTGGTTGAACGGCCGTATCACATGCCGGTCGTGATCCCAGTTGGTGAAGAACTGGCCCGCGCCGACATCCCAATCCCCGTCGCGCCACATGCGGCCCAGCACGCCGGTCAGGGTGAGCAGGTAGACAATGTACTCTTTGTTGAGGAACTTGTTGTCTTTGTAGTTGGCCGGGATGAACCGGGTATCCGTCTCGATACCGCGCCCTGCCTGCGCTTTGCGCCAGGGCATGACAAACAGCCGCTTGAACCACTGGTGACCAATGCCGCCCGGGTTGGTCGTCAGGTACATGCGCGGCCGCCAGTTCTGCTTGCTGGTGCGCAGGGAGCCACGCAGCTTGGTGAACTTCTCCTCGCTCAGTTGGGTGGCTTCCTCGATGACAATCAGGTCGTACTCGATGCCCAAATACTTGTCGATGTCATCTTCCCGCAGGAAATTGCCTACCAGAATCATGGAGTTGTTGGGGAAGAGCAGCAGCCCACTATACTCCCGGTAGTCGTGGGCCACGTGCTCCAGCGTTTTGCGCCGCAGGTCGCTAAACGATTCTCGTGCCGCCTTGCCCACCTTGCGCAGGAACAGCACCTTCAGGCCGGGAACCCGCTGGCAATCATCGACGGCCGCTTGCTCGATGCTGGCATGACTCTTGCCTGGTCCACGGGCGCCACCCATGGCAATGAGCGTTGGCCCGAAGGAGTGATCCGCTTGCCGGGCAGCGGCATGAAACTGCATCTGCTTCGGTTGGGGGACGTAGCCTGCTTTGAGAAAGCGGCTGATCTGCTCTCTAGCCATGCCCGCTTCGCGGGCGGCAGTCAGGCAGCGCGCCAGCTCGTCGGCCTGGGGCTGGATGGCGGTGGCGGCACTCATGGCAACGGCCGTTTACGCCTCCTCGTCACCAAAGATGGTGCTGAGGGCCGCTTCCAGACCGGGGATTTCCACATCATCCTGCTTGACGGCCGTTTTCTTGCTGGCCCGGTCCAGGATGCTGTTGGCTACCAGACGCAGCACTTTGGCGTTGCTGGTGGCGGTTAGCAGGGAAATCAGGACTTCGGCCGCCTGGGGGGCGGCTTCTTGCAGCATGACCATCGCCTGGTCCACGGCCGTGGCCGCCGCATTGGTGCGTTCGGTTTGCAGGGTGTCCAGAACGGCCGTTAAGGCCAGCTGCACCTGGGGTTCATGCTGCCAGCTGTCGAGCCAGATAGAGCGGGCACAGTGGTCGGTGCCCCGCCCCCAGGTCATGGGTGTGTTCAACACCTGGCTGATGGCCACATCAAAAACGGTATTGCGCTTCTTGATCTTGCTCGCCCCGGTGATGGCCATCAGGTGTGGCCGGGCCGCCTCGACCCAGGTGGGCCGTGCGGCTGGTGGATTGGAGGTGGGAACGGCCGTCGGGATGGCCATGACTATGGTCAGAGAAACGGCTGCGGCAATGGCCGGAGCGATTTAAGAGGCATAACAAAAAAATGACCGCAGCAGGCGGTACCGATTTCTTTTAGCACGACATGTATTGGCCGACTTCCCCATCATCACTAGAAAAGCCAGGGATGGTGGTTTATTCAGACCGCCAGCCAGTGCGAGTGTATCTTAACGAGGTGAGGCGCCTGTTACTCCTTCTCGGGGATAGCAACAAAAACAGGCCTTAGAAAACGCTGCCGGGCGGAAGAAAGGGGATTTGCTCTATGGGTCTTTAGCCATTGTTGTCATGTCGAATGCTCACTCCGGAAACAACGATTTCTGTTGCCTGATCTAGCTCCCCATCTATCTCTATCGAAACTCCCAACCATTGGCGCAACAACTCAGCGTTGGTAAGCGCGTGGCGAGTGAGACGATTGGTGGTGTAACGGGTTGTGCCGTGCGCCAGCGCCGCCGGTATCATAAGCTGGTCGGCGAGGTGCTCATCCACCATTGTGTGGCTGCGGGCAAAGGCGAGCAGTTGGGCAACGGCCGTTTCCGCCACCTGGTCCGCCGGCAATCCTGGCCGCCCTAAACTGGTAAAACCACCATTGGGCAGCCAAAGCACAATGCTGGCCCCCGGACCTTGCCCACGCTCCCGCACTGGCTGAATGTTGGGCGTGAATCCAGCGTCAATGAGCAAGTTTTGCGCGCGGTTGGCCATGCGCTGCGGGATGTGCGCGGGCAGGTTGGTCACGGCGGCGATGCCCGCTACCAACTTCGTGCCGGGCACGGTTAGGGTGGGGGCGTGGAGCTGATTAGTGGGCTGAATGACGGCCGTTATCTTGCCGCCCCCCGCTGGATACCAGCCCCAGGCATTGAGTTCCAGTGTCGAGTCAATACCAAACTGGCGCAAAAGAGGCAGCACTACCTGGGCCAAATAATGAAATGGCGGACTAAATGGGACGTGGGTGCCACCGTGCAGCGTGACGTGAGATTTACTTTGGGCAAACAGCAGCGGCCAGATAAGGGCCTGCCAGATAAGCGTCACCGCACCGGCCGAACCACCCTGCGCCGCATTGGCCACGTCAAAGCGGTATGTCGCGCCCTGTGGTGCCACCTGCGGCTGAAATACCAAAGTTTGTGAACTGATCGCCGCCCCTTCCAGGGCAGCACCACACACGGCGGCGACGGCATGCACCGCCGTTAGATGCTGCGGTCGTAAACCCGGCTGCGTGCGGTTAGCCCGGATATGGGTCAGGGTAAACGGCCGTCCGGTCAGGGCCGCCAGGCTCAAGCTCGTCCGTAATATTTGTCCACCGCCTTCCCCAGTACGGCCGTCTATATTCAACATGAGCGTTCCTCTGGCTGGTAAGTGCCTAAAGTGTGCTGCCCTTTTTTCTAGAGTGGATCGGTTTGGTCCGGGAAGTAAGCAGCACGAATGAAGCACATGGCTGCGCCCTCACCCTTAGAAATTAGAAAACGGGCATCCTTGAGGAGGTAGCATACCACATCCTATTCCTATCGTGGTCTTTTACCAGCGATCTACCTCGGCTCCTGAATTGTCGTACAAAACAGCAGGGTCTGACTCACTGTTGTTCCATATTGGGCTGCCAAAGTTGCAGTTGTAACCACCTTTGCCCGCGTCCTCGGCAAGTGCATAAATTCGTAGGGTAGCGCCGGGTTGCATTACTCCGCCCAAACCGCACGCCTGATTTCCTTTCTCCGAGACCAATACCCAACCGGCCAGATCAAGGGCCGCCGCATTGTTATTGCGGATGTCTACAAATTCTTCCTGCTTGTTGACATTGATAATTTCCACCAGCGATGATGAAGGCGGTGGTGGCTGGGTAGGTGCCGGTGGCTCGGTTGGTACAGCAGTTGGCGCCGGTGTATTAGTTGGCAGTGGAACAGCTGTCGGTGGAACAGCCGTTGGAGGAACGGCCGTTGCGGGCGGCCGCGTGTTGGTCGGTGGAACGGCCGTGTTTGTTGGCAAAGAAGTGTTCGTTGGAAGCGGTGTATTGGTTTCGGTTGGGACCGGCGTTTCAGTCGAGGGTTGTGTTGGTGTAGATGTGGCTGGTTCAGTTGGAACGGCCGTTTGGGTTGCGGTACTCGAAGGGGCGTCTGTTGGTTCTACTGTATCTGTTGGAACCTGGCTACTGATAGCCACTTCCTGGCTTCTGGTTTCAGTTTCTGGTGTTGTTTGGCAGGAAACTAACACAAAAAAGATGGCGAAAAGAAATAGGCAACGATGCATGGCAATATCCTCCCTGGACAATGAGACTGTTGGAACGCGGAACAGTATATAACAGGCAAAAGTTTAAGCGCAAGCAGCAGTTTCTTCGCCGCCAGCCTGTCCTGTCACTGACCTATTACGCAGGCGCTTTACCACATTGCCGAACACATTCCTCCGTCACACCAAGCGTGGCGCTGTCTTTAGCGGTATGGCCCATGCGCTCCCACCATTTTTTTGCCCCTTGTCCTAATAAAGATGGGAATCGTATTTAGGAGTCAAGTGACCTGCTTCTCGATCAAAGGCAAGTGGTGTGGTGAACCTCGTCAGAGACAATTAGATGTACCGGAATGTCAACCGGGTCGCTGTTGTTTACCCTACGACCGTTACCACGACCCCTTGCCCGCGATAGTGGCTCCCGGCAAAGCCCAGGTCGGCGCGCTGCTGAATAGCTGCGGCGCCGTGAAAATGGATACAACAGCGATGGTTAGCCGCGCATCTTGCCCAACGTTCCTCAAAGCGGGTGAGGGCGATGTATGAAGTGGGGAGTATACGGGAGATTTTGGGGATTTATTGCTGAGTTCCCAATGTTAGATACAGCACTGTCCGCAGCAGGTTAAAAGAGTCAAGATCGATTGAAGGGCTAGGATTACACCTATGTAAAAACGAACCACCGGCTAAATCCACTTGTCGATGTCACAGGCATGTACAATTTTTACCGCGGGCCATTCTATCAACTGCAATATGATCCGTTTCGGTGACTTGAGAATAAGGATTGGCCGGGCCCTGACTTCTTTCCACTGGCCAGCTATCTCGGGTGACTGAAGTGAATCCGCCACCATTTTTATTACCTGCTGCTTAATCTCCCAACTCTCCAGTTCTACAATCACTTCGCACAGATCGTCATCAGCAACCAGAGCAAGCTGCTTGTCTAAACGCGGGTCAATAAATCGCTGCTCTAGTTCCCAGGCAGAGGAAAATGGTGGAGAGAACTCCGGAGCATCAGCCCCGGTTTCAAGCCAATGATAGGCAGCTAATGGGCGAGCCAACCCTCTATTCGTGCGGTGGGCCTGCAGCGCATCCACACCAGCGCTGCAGGCATAAAGCGCCTGCCTGAGAACCCCAGCCGGTAAGGTCGGAAATGCCTCAAACAGGAGGGCTGCCAGGCCTGCCACCTGGGCCGCGGCCATTGAGGTACCAGATTTAGTCGCCCAGGCTTCCCCAGGTACCGCTGCCAGGATGTCTAATCCCGGAGCAATAATGTCTGGCTTTTGACATGCCTCTGTCCCATCTGGATGATAGCTGCCGGAAAAAGGCGGCACGCGACCATGCCCATCAGCAGCACCTATTGTTAGAACTTCTGGATAAACACCGGGGATCGACGCTTGCCCGGCCCCACGGTTACCGATTGAGCCAATGACCAAAATATCTCGCTGCACCATCTCCTGAATGAGGGAACGGAAGACGGGTGAGTGGGTAAAGATACCGAGAGAAAGAAGAACAATCTTTACCTTGCAGCTGAGTAACCAATCTAGCCCGGCGATTATCCGGGAGACAATGTGCCCTTCTTCGATAACCATACCGGAATAAATTCGGACATCTGGCGCTACGGCCGTAATCAGGCTGGCTGTGTGGGTCCCATGCCAGCCTGAATCCCAGGCTGGCATGGTTTCGTCCGTAATGCCCCGATAGCCAAACCGCTTAAATTCGGCAACACGGCCGGAAAGAGCAGAATGAGTTGCGTCGACCCCAGTATCCAGGTGCCCAACCAGCACACCTTTTCCGGTTAACCCTTTCTGTTGAATCAGGTCGTCAACTTCAAGCTTAAAGCAGTTCATTTCGTGCGGTACGCACCATATAGGTGATCCCTTCCCCCCAGTGGCCCAGCAGGTCAAAAAAAGCCGTCCCGATTAAAGAGAACCCATCCGAGGCTTCGACGATTTCCGGCATCGCGCCGAGCTGGCCGATTTCCGGGAAGGTATCCATCACATTGCCAAACCCCTTGCTGGGAATGCCGCCGTCAGCCACGATCCGGGACCACTGCAAGTAGTTACGGGCATTGCCTACCCAGGTGATGACGGTTGTCCCCTTGTCAACCAACTGCAGATTTTGCTGGTTTTGAATAGTCGTCAGCGTGTTCTCAGAGTAATTCCAATAGGGCACATGGCTATACTGGGCAATGGCCAGCTTTTCCAGCTCATTAAACACATACAGATTAAAGAGGGCTTTTTTGATGTTTGCCTCCGTATCCGCCACAGTCCACGTACTTCGGTCTACATCGGCAAACACCGTCGTTAATATGTCGTTCTTCTGGGACTCATTTAAAGCCGCAAATTCCTGGTTAATGACCTCAGCCACATCCGCCGTCATGGGTTCGTTAACATATTGGGCGTCCAGCTGTGTCAGCGCACTTGATTTCTCACGGTCGGCCACATCCAGCGTGGCCATCAGCCCCATATGGGCCAGTCCCCAGGCGGTATTAAAGACCGTTACAAAGTTGCCGAGGTTATTAACCCACTTTTGTGGACTTTCGTTGGCCGACAAAATGGTTGTGCCGACAGCCGCCAGCGCATTAAAACTCCAGCCAGCCCATTGATACCACCAGATGACGTGGGCCCAATAGCTGGGCGCTTCAAAGACGTCATCTTTGGCTTTGTCCAAAGGCATTGAATAATGATCATCGATAGGAATCGGATTGGCCATAAACTGCGCCAAAAAGCCCAGGCCCAAATTTAGATAGGTAAAGACGGTATTAAACTTGTCAATACTGGCGGTTTCTTCGTCAGCTGGTGCTCCAATGCTATCTGCAATATCGTTTCCCACAGCATTGCCCAATGTTTCCAGGGCAGTCTTTAAGTCCAGGATGACAGCTAACGGCCCGATGACAAGGTGGCACGTTCCATAGACAAAACCATAGGCTTTAAGGTTGTCCGGCTGCGACGTAAGCGCAGCCGCTGCCATGTTGGCCCGGAAGGGAGGTGCGCCCAATTCCGCTTTACAGATCAGGGTCACCGGGATTGCAATGACCAGGCAAATCATACTGAGAAAAGTTAGCGGCCGCCCTTCGGTGAGGGTGTCGTACAGA
>JADLAX010000018.1 GCA_020848035.1 Anaerolineae bacterium
GCATTCCGCTGTCGGTTGTCACATCGGATTTGGTGGCACGGAAAGAGGTGATTTTGGACGAGGGGGATGTGATTACGGCCGTACTTGCCACCATCGCCATCCCTATCCTCTTTCCCCCCGTGGAGCGTGACGGCATGGTTTTGACCGACGGCGGCATTCTTAACAATACGCCGTTTAACATTGCCAGCGCCCGGGGTGCGACGTACGTTATTGCTGTCGATCTCAGCAACACCGCCCCGTTTGGCACGCCCGACAAGCCCGCCCCCACCCCTACCGGTGTTTTGGGCCGGGCGCTGGCGCTGACGCAGCGGCGCAAAACGTGGCAAATCATGTCGGTGGTGGCCGACATCATCACGGCGCAGACGCTGCAAAAACACCTGGCCATCTCGCGCCCGGAGCTGCTGCTCCAGCCCCTCATGGGCTCCATCGGCCTGTTTGATTTTCACCGGTTGGATGAGGGGATTGAGGCGGGAAGGACGGCCGTACGCGAAGTAGAAAACAAGTTGTCGGTAATCGGTAATCGGTAAACCGTTTACCATTCACCGATTACGGAATACCGAACACCGAAAACGGAGGTAAACATGATCACACTCGGCATTGACATTGGCGGCAGTGGCATTAAAGGTGCGCTGGTAGACACAGAAAAAGGGCAAATGGTGACGGACCGGCTGCGGATTCCCACGCCGCAGCCATCGAAACCGCAGGCGGTCATTGGCGTGATCAAGCAAATTGCGGATCACTTTCAATACAGCGGGCCAATTGGGGTGGGCATTCCCTGCATTGTCATCAACGGCGTCACCCTGTCGGCGGCCAATATTGATGACGAATGGATTGGCTTTGCCGCCGAGCAGGCGATGCGCGAAGCTACCGGCTGCCCCGTGACCCTGGGCAATGATGCCGATGTCGCTGGACTGGCGGAAATGCGCTTTGGCGCGGGCCGGGAGCAGATGGGCACGGTGATGATTTTTACGCTGGGCACGGGCATTGGCAGCGCGGTGTTTGTGAACGGCCGTATCGTCCCCAACACCGAACTGGGCCACGTTTTCCTGCGCAACCAGAAAAAAGACGCCGAAAGCTATGCCGCCGAGCGCATCCGCGACGAGAAAAACCTCACCTGGAAGCAGTGGGGCAAGCGGCTAGATGTCTACTTTAAGCACATGGAATTTCTGTTTTCGCCGGAGCTGTTTATCATTGGTGGCGGCATCAGCAAGCAGCACGCCGAGTTTCTGCCCTACATCAAAACGCGGGCACTCATGGTTCCGGCCGAACTGCGCAACGAGGCGGGCATTGTGGGAGCGGCCGTTCTGGCCGCAGAAAATAGTTAAACAACATTGTAGAAACTGCGGATTTTTGTCAAACAAATAAGATCTGTTTTAGAAACTAAACGTTGAGCATGACAGCTTGATACTATTTGAAAAGTTTCAAACCACTCACTTGAGAAACATAATGGACTAGTTTATACTGCTGGAGTTCCGCCACCAGTACTAATCATTACTTCGATATTGCAAATGAATAATAGTTTTCAAAAATCAACACAAAAAGCTCCAACTTTCGCTGACGTTTTTGCGGGTTGTGGCGGATTGTCATTAGGGTTAATCAATGCTGGGTGGCAAGGCCTTTTTGCTATCGAGAAACATCCTGATGCATTTGAAACATTAAAAAGAAATTTAGTAGTGTCTGAAAATGCGTTTTTTGATTGGCCTGAATGGCTTCCTCTTGAACCAATAGATGTATCCATTTTTGCAACTCAATATGAAGAAAAATTGACTAGCCTAAAGGGTAAGTTGACTCTTCTAGCAGGTGGACCACCATGTCAAGGATTTTCACTGGCAGGAGATCGTGCTCATGGTGATCCGCGCAATTTACTTATCAAAGAGTATATTAAAATTGTTAGTTTATTGGAGCCAAGAATTCTGTTAATAGAAAACGTTCAGGGCTTTACATTGGCATTTAAAAAAAATGGAAGTGGAAAACATAAACTTATTCCATATTCTGATCTAGTAATTGAACAGTTGGAGCTACTAGGCTATCAGGTATTCCATGAAATTATTGATTTTAGTGATTATGGTGTACCACAATTTAGAAAACGTTTCATTCTTGTTGCCATAAAAAATGATGATCCTTTACTGGCAAAGCTTAAGGGAAAAACCCCATTTGACTTGTTGGAAGCAACCAGAAAAAAGTTCTTATCATCAAAAGGTTTTTCTACTGACTCACCAGTATCGGTCAAAGAAGCTATTGGTGACTTAGAAGTTCAAGCTAAAGAGTTAGTTGAGAGTGATGATTCACCTGTGAAAGGCTTTAAGCAAATCGCATATAGAAACAGTAATTTTAGCTCACCCTTTATTAAATTGATGCGCCAAAAGTCTGCGACTTTACCAAATAGCATGCGTTTGCCCAATCATAAGTCCAAAACGATAGCACAGTTTCAGAATATTATGGAGTCGTGTGCTTTGGGGAAAACCATAAGCAAAGAGGATAGAATCCGTTTAGGCATTAATAAAAGAGCTATAACCCCTCTGAATGGAAGTTTGCCTTCGGCAACAGTAACTACTCTGCCGGATGATATTATTCACTATTCAGAACCAAGAATTTTAACCGTACGAGAAAATGCGAGATTACAAACATTTCCCGATTGGTTTGAGTTTAGCGGAAATTATACGACTGGTGGGACTAACCGAAAGACTGACTGTCCGCGTTACACTCAAGTGGGCAATGCCGTTCCTCCTCTGTTTGCTGAAGCAATTGGGAAAATATTGAAGGATTTAGCCTCCTAACGGGAGGTAACTCATGGATAAAAAAACTCTTCACTTCAAAACAAACACACTACTAAAAAACCTTATTGGGAAAGACTTAATCAATGACGACAACATTGCTATTGTTGAGCTTGTAAAAAACAGTTATGACGCAAATTCAGACAATGTCTTGGTAAGATTCTCTCATTTTTCATCAAAAGGAATATCAACTGAATTATCCGAAATTCTTATCGCGGATGAAGGTTCTGGAATGAACCTGTCAGACATTGAAGATAAGTGGCTTAATATTGCTTACTCTGAAAAAATACTGGAGGACAAGAAGGAGGGAGCTTATTTAGCTGGGAATAAAGGAATTGGTCGATTTTCCTGCGATAGATTAGGTGAACAACTGGATCTCCTCACAAGAAAAGAGGGTGAAGATTTGCTTCATCTAAAAATACAATGGCCCGAATTTGAAGTTGAAGGAGACAAAGATTTAACGATTCAGGAAATTGATTTAACGGTTCGAGCAATTGAGGCTACAGAAGCAGCTAAAATTGCAAGTATTCAAAAATTTCCTGAACATGGCACTGTTTTAGTAATTTCGACACTCAGAAGTGTTTGGGATCGTGATCGCCTTAAAGAACTAAAAACTTCTTTGGAGAAATTTCTAAACCCAAATCAACTTTTCCTCCGAGATAAATTTAAGATTAATCTTTCAGTTCCTGATTTTGAAAAAGATGATAAAAACAAAAGCTATCCTGATCGCATTAATGTGGAAATTCAAAATCAGATTTTTGATAAACTAAAATTTAATTCCACCTACATCGAGGCAAAAATTTCCGAAGATAACGAAACCGTCTCAACAACTCTTTACCATGAAGGTGAAAAGGTTTTTGATCTTGTAGAACTCAATGAACGGTATCATCTTCTTTCAGGGACCCATATTGTTATTTATTACCTGAACCCCTACAAAAAGGCTTATTTCAAGCGTCAAACCGGCGTTCGCTCAGTCGATTTTGGTTCTATTTTTCTATTTTTAAACGGATTCCGCATTGCACCCTACGGTGATAGAGGCGATGACTGGCTAGGTTTAGACGTTCGAAAGACTCAAGGAACTTCTCGATATTTAGGCAGCCGTGATGTCGTGGGGCGAATTGAAATTAGCGGAAGCGAGAAAGAATTTAAACCTATATCAAGTCGAGAAGGATTAAAGAAAACGGCTTCTTTTAATCAACTTCGCGAGGAATATTTTCTTGATGTGCTTAGAAAATTGGAGAAATTTGTTGTTGAAGGTCTTCAATGGGACAGTATTCCGGATTCATTGCGTCAAACGATTCGCTTAGAAGAGGGTCTTGATTGGGATAATACGCAGGAGCAATATGTAGAGTCGTGGGAGCGCAAACAACAGCGAATTGCTTTGTCCATTATGACACTGATTGGATCGTCACCAGATCGCATTATTAGATTTTGGTTTAATCCGGCTCTATTAGAAGGAGTATATGAAAGTCGTCAAGAAGAAGTGAAGAATTTGTTGGATGATATTGAGGGTTTTGAACCAGATAAAATTGACTCAAGTTTAACCAGAAATCTCTCAAAGTTCAGAACAATAATTGCGCAAAAAGAAGAAGAAGCTAAGGTAGCAAAAGCCGATGCTGCTGATTTACGAGCTGAAGTTGCAAAACAACGGGCAAGAGTCGCGCAACAAGATAAAAAAATCACAAAGTTAGAAGCTGAGACAGAAACGTATCGTGCTCAAACTTTCTTTTATGAACAAATCTCATCGCTAGATATCAAGCAATTGTTGTCGTATCATCACCAAATTAACCTTGATTCTCATAAAGTAGATAATTATTTAGCTAAAGCCGTAAAGGCACTTCGCAGTATTCCTAATACAAAAGAAATTTTAGACAATATTCAAAAAGCGTCTTTGATAAATAAACGAATAGCTGCCTTGGCCCAATATGCTACTAAGGCGGATTTTCGTTCGGGTATCAAGAAAGAACTTACAGATATTCCTGCTTACATCGAGCAATACTTATTACGAGTAGCTACAGATTTCAATGCTACAGGGTTGAAACTGGAGGTCATAAATGCCGTTCAAGAATTATTTGAGATAAAAGTTAGCAGGGTAGAGATTTCCATATTGATAGACAATATCATAAGCAATGCTCATAAATCTCAGTCAACCAAATTAACTGTATCAATTTCTAAATTGTCAACGAATAGATTACAAGTTTCTTTTATCGATGATGGAAATGGCCTGTCTGATGAACTCCCAAATATTGACTCAATGTTTGAACTAGGTGTTACTACCACATCTGGTTCAGGATTGGGTCTTTATCATGTCAAAAATATTATTGAAAAAATTGATGGAAAAATCACAGCCATACCACTTGAGCCAAAAGGTATGGAATTTAGAATAGAGGTTACAAAATGAGGCTTGTTTTCTCAGTCCTTTGGTTTGATGATGATGAAGAATATTTTGACTCTTTAGATCTTGAACCTTTAGAAAAAAAGATTTTATCTTGGGGCTTCTGGCCCAAAATTGAAAAAGTCACAACCCCCGAAGATTTTAGCTACCGCTCACCCTTTAAATCATATGACTTGATTGTTGTAGACCGCAATTTAGAAGGCTATGAAGATGGTCAGGAGTTCATTGCAAATATTCGAGGAAATGCAATATATACTGAAATAATTTTCTATACTGCTGGAAATACAAGTGACTTATGGGAAGCAATTCGCACAAATGAACTCGAAGGGATCTTTGTTTCATCAAGAATTAATGTGTTGTCCAAAATCGAAGCAGTAGGCCGCCAATCTGTTCGCAAAATCCTTGATCTTGAGAATTTGCGGGGTATTGTAATGGCCGAAGTTGGTGAGTTGGATATTTTACTGGATGAGATAATCGTACTTGGAATGGAAAGTTTATCTGAGGAAGAACGTTCATCAATATTCCAAAGATTTCATGAGAATGCAGTTAGTCAAAGCGAAGGTTATGCTCAAGCTTTGAATGCTTTTATTGAAAAACCAAATGTGGATGGAATGCTTGCACTTTGTGATAGTGACAAACGTTGGCAGAGCTTCAATCGTTTACGAAAAGTTCATACCAAATTAAACGGAATAAGCCCAGGTGATTATGTTCAAGATATATTGCGTCCTCGAAATTTCTTAGCTCATGGAAAACCTGAACCTCATCAAAATGGCGGGTATCTATTCAGTTATAGAGGTAAGGAATATCATTTTGATGATGAAGTCAGTCAAGGGCTTAGGCAAACAATTTTAAGGTACCAAAAGACCTTTTCAAGTTTAATAAATACGATCAAACAGTGACACTATCTGCCACAACTTCTGTTATAATTATGTCATGTTAAAACAAAAGCCTGGACAGAGATTGGCATTTCTGGCAGAAGCAGACGTCGAAAGTTTGGCGGAATGTTTGGTGGCGCTGGCCAACGGCGATGGTGGGTTGATTGTGTTGGGGCTAAATGAAAACGGCCGTCCCACCACCCCCATCTGGGAAGAAGAGGCCGAAGGTGCCCTGTTGCAAGCAGCCCGGCACTGCCACCCGCCCGTACCAACACGCTGGCAGCAGGTAGAAACCCCCCAGGGCACGCTGATTGGCATTGAGGTGCCGCGCAGCACCGATCTGCACACGCTGGACGACGGCCGTGTGCTCATCCGCAGCAGCACCGTCAACCGCCCCCTCACCGGCGACGAGGTGCGCAACCTGGCCAACAGCAAAAATACGGCCGAATTTGAAACCGAACTGGTGCCCGGCGCACGCTACACCGACCTGGACCGGGACATCGTGCAAGATTACCTGGACCGCCGCGAACAGCGCGGCCAGGCCCGAACCCTTTCCACCCGCGAACTCCTCTTTGAAATTGGGGCCGCCGACCGCAGCGGTCATCCCACCACCACTGGCATTTTGCTCTTTGCCCGCAATCCGCAAATGTTTTTCCCCCAAAGCGGCATTGTCTTTGTGAAGTTTCCCGGCACAGAACCGCGTGGCGAGGATGGTGGCATTGGTTACGGCCGTCGCGACGAAATCAGCGGGCCAGTGGCACGCGTCATCGAGCGCGCCTGGAACGTCATCTTTGAGGAAATGCGCGTCGGCGCGACGGTGAACCAGCTAGAGCGCGAAGAACTGCTGGAGTATCCCCGTTTTGCCGTGCGTGAAGCGCTGGTCAACGCCGTGGCCCACCGCGATTACCGCATCCAGGGGCGGCGCATTGAAATCCGCATGTACTCAGACCGGCTGGAAATTATCAGTCCTGGCGGCCTGCCCGGCTACATGACCCTGGACAACCTTGTTGAAGAACACTTTTCGCGCAATCCGCGCCTGGTGAGCGGCCTGTACCAATGGGGCTACATCGAAGAGCTGGGGCTGGGCATCGACCAGATGATTGAGGAGATGGTTCAGGCAGGCAGCGAACCACCCGAGTTCCGCGCCACGCCGCACCTGTTCACCGTCACGCTGTACAACAAACGGCAGCGCCCGCCCACGCCCAAGTGGACCAAAAGCATGAACGAGCGGCAAACTCGCGCCCTGACGTACGTGCGGGAAAACGGCTCCATCACCAACCGCGAATACCAGCAGCTCTGCCCCGATGTATCCGCCGAAACCCTGCGTCTGGACATGGTAGATCTGGTTGATCGCAGTATTTTGCTAAAAATTGGCTCAAAAAAGGGTACGCACTATATTTTGAAGTAGTTGATTTGGACGTTTTGCGGTGTGCCCGCCTAATTGTCAGGAACGGCCGTTCCCCTTATACTGTTTTGATGACCTTACTCAAGCAAGATCACAAACTACAAACAGAAACCGTCACACCAGAGTTGATTGACTATATTGTGCGTAAGATTGTGACGGCCGTTTCCCCTATAAAAATTATTCTTTTTGGTTCCCAGGCGTCTGGGCAAGAAACAGACGAAAGTGATCTTGATCTGCTAATCATCCATAATTCACCAACTTCAAATCGAAAAGTTCGGCAGCAAATTGACAAACTATTATGGGGTCGACGTTTTGGCATAGATCTTGTGGTGCGCCGACCCCAAGAAGTTGTCCAGAATGTGGAAGACAACAACCCCTTTTATACGCAAAACATCTTAACTGAAGGCGTTGTTTTGTATGAACGTTCCAGAGAATCAGCCAGTTAACACGTCTAGGCAGTGGGTGCACTTTGCCTTGGGAGATTTGGGTGTCGCTGAGCGAGAGTTCTCGTATGAATCTCCCGCCTACCACACGATTTGTTTTCTTTGTCAGAGTGCAGCCGAAAAATTGTTAAAGGGCTTCCTCATTTACCACGGATGGTCTCTTAAGAAAACACATGACATCGTTGCCCTCTTGGCTCTCTGCTCTGAGCATGACACAACACTCGCGGCAATGGTTGATGAGGGCATCGTCTTGAACGAATACATTATTGCTGGGCGCTACCCGGAAGATCTAGCCTATGAGCAGTTGGGGTCAAAGGAAGCTCGCGAGGCATTAAATGCAGCGCGAAAAATTCGCGACAGGGTTCTTGTCCTCCTTGAGGATTTGTTTAACTAACCGAGATTAGTTTTCCTTAAGACCAGCCGCTTCATCCGAGGAAATCGCAATTTATCCCAAATTTATCCCAAATATAAACTTGGGATAAGTTGGGTTATGCCCAATTTTCCCTTCATTTTTCCCCAGAGATAACCCAATTTCCCAAATTTTGTAAGGTGAAAAGTTGGTATAATGGCGCACAATCGTGGTATATCGATTGAGGTGTTGACCACACAGCATGACTCTGACGCAGCAATTTCTTATCATATCGGCCCTGCCCTTAAGCTTTATCGGCATGATTGGCTATCTGTGGCGGGCGCAGTTGAAGCGACGGCCGTTGTTCCTCCGTTGGTCCCTTACCCTGCTGTCCATGGCTGTGTGGGCCAGCAGCGTCATTCGCTTTTTTGGCGGCACCACCTTCTCCCCCGTGCTCATCTACAACTGGGGCATTGTCGGCACCTACGCACTGAGCTTTACGGCCGTTTGCCTCCTCTTCACCAGCCTCATCTACCTGCCTATCCCCAGCGGCTATGGCCAGATTGGGTTAGGGCTGAGTTTGCTCCTCCTGGGCGGCGCCGTCGCCCTCGACCCCAACATCGTGCCCAACGCCGTGCCCAACTTTCTGTTGATGGGCCAGCCCGTGCGCCAGTTTGATATTTGGGCCTCGGTATGGATTGCCAGCTGGCTGCTGCCCGTTACCGCCGCCTGGATGCTGACACAAAAGCTCAATAGCAATTTGCCCCCTTCGCTCTATCGCAACCAGGTGCAGTATTGGCTGGTGGTCATCATTTTGCTGCTGCTGGGCAGCGCCCTGGGCTCGATTCAGCAGCCGGGGCAGCCCGGCTGGCAGCAAGTAGGCGTACTGGTGATGATGCTGGCGGCGCTTACCGGCACTATCAGCCTGGCCAGCACCACGCTGCCCGATTTGCAGCTTTCGCTGCGGCAGCTGCTAAGCCGGGTGGTGAGCATCCTCGTGGTGTTTGCCCTTACCTGGCTGGCGCTCACCGTGCTGGTGCGGGCCGTGCGCGATCTGCCGGAAAATACGCCGCAAAATGGCGAAATTCTGGTGCTGTTGGTGGCAGCGGCCGTTTTTGTGGCCCTCTTCACCCTGGTCAGCCGCTTCATTGATGAGCTGTCGCGCCGTATTTTCTTGCCCGGTGCACAGCGGCAGGAAGCGGTGCTGGCGGAATTTAGCAACGCCGTGGGTAACCTGCCCGAGCCGGAACAGCTGGGTCAGCTTTTCTTGCGGCTGGTGCAGGCCAGCTTCACCACCGACGAGGCGTGGCTGTTCACCGCCGATGATGGACCAGGCGGGAAGTTGATTTTACGGCCGTTGGCCAGCCTGGATCACACTCCACTCGATACCCTCACCCTGGATGCCCCAAGCCCCGTCACCCAATTTTTGCGCCAAAATACCGTGCCGCTGGTCCAGTACGACATCGACTCGTTGGACCGTTTTGCCGAAACGCCAGAAGCCGAGCGTGAGGTGTTGTCGCGCTGGGGACGGGTACTGTACAAGCCGCTGCACGCCGGCGACAGCCTGATCGGTGTGCTGGCCCTGGGCCTGAAATATTCCGGCGCGTCATACGACCAGCCCGATTTTGATCTGCTGGAGCGGATGGCCAGCCAGATCAGCCCGCTGTTGGCTCAGGCGCAAAACGTCTCCAGCCTGCGCCAGATCAACGAATACGTCTTCCACCAAAACCAGACGCTCACCCGCGACCGGCAGCATTTGCAGGAACTGGTCGGGCTGTATTCGCAGTTTGTGGACCTGATTTCGCCGGAGCTGCGACGGCCGTTTACCATCCTCTCTCAGGAAGTGCAGCAGCTGCAAGGGCGCGAAGATGCCACCACGCTGAAGCTGGCTACCCAAATTGACCAGCACATCAGCGACATCAAGCTGCCTATCGAAAAGCTGATTGCCATCTCCAGCCGCATCCAAATGCGCAGCAGCTTCAACTTTCAGCTCACCCGGCTCGATGAAACTGCCCAACAGGCGATTCGCAACCTGCGCACCATGGCCGAGGCGCGGCGTGTTGTCGTGGAATTCACCGCCAGCACCCCGCACACCACCGTCCTGGGTGATGCCGATCAGCTGCTGGAAGCCGCCCAGCATGTGCTGCACAACGCCATCAAGTTCAACAAAATTGGCGGCGTGGTGCAGGTGGAATGTGGCCTGGCGGGCAGCGAACTGTTCTTGCGCGTGGTCGATACCGGCGTAGGCATTCCGCCCGAGCGGTTGGAAACAGTCTGGTCGGGCTTGTCTAAGTTGAAGGCCAATGGCAACGGCCGTTCCGGTGGATTAGGCCTGGCGCTCAGCCGCTTTATCGTCATGGCCCACGGCGGCCGCGTTGAAGCGCAAAGCAAATACGGCGCCGGTTCCGTCTTCACCCTCTTCCTCCCCCTCTACTTCGACGACTAAAATTTAGAAGTTCAACTTCTCAAAGAAGTTGAACTTCTTGAATACCAGAAAACAAAATCTGCGTTCATCCGCGTTAATCAGCGTCCTATTCATTAGCTAACGGTCATAAACCATTCCCCAAACCCGCAACATCCCCTATAATGCGCCCAACCAACAACGAATGGTCAATAGCCAATTGCCAACGACCAATGAGCAGTGACCGTTTACCGATAACCGACACCCTTATCACTTATCACTTTTAACTTTTCACTTATCACTCAAAAACCGTGAACTTCACCACCCCATTCGCCCTGCTGCTGCTGCTAACCGTCCCCTACTTCTTCTGGCTGGGGCAGCCGCGCCGTGCCGTCGGGCGGCGCTGGCGCGACTGGACCAGCCTGGCACTGCGTATCCTCATCATGCTGCTGCTCATCCTCAGCCTGGCGGGCACGCAGCTGGTGCGCGCCGCCGATGAGCTGGCGGTGGTTTTTCTCGTCGATGCCTCCGACTCGATCAGCCCGAGCCAGGCCGAAACGGCCGAATCCTACATTCGCACCTCGCTAGAAAGCATGACGCCGAACGATCAAGCGGCCGTTATCCTTTTTGGGGCCAATGCCCTCGTCGAACGGCCAATGAGCGGCCTGGCCGAATTGGCTCCCGTCAGCTCCGTGCCCCAGGCGCTGCAAACCGACATCGCCGAGGCGATCCGGCTGGGCATGGCCCTCTTCCCCGCTGGTTCGGCGCGCCGCCTGGTGATTTTGAGCGACGGCACCGCCACCGTGGGCGACGCCCAAGAAGCAGCCCGGCTGGCGGCCAACAGCGGCGTGCAGATCAGCTACGTGCTGCTGGGGCGCGAGGCCACAGCCGCTGAAGCGCTGCTTACCAGCGTCAGCGCCCCCACGCGCATCAGCCAGGGGGAAACGTTCCGCCTGGACATCACCGCCGAGAGCAGCGCCGACATGCCCGCCACCTTGCGCGTGCTGTCTGGCGGCAGCGTGGTGTACGAGGAAGCGGTGCAGCTGCGGCGCGGCACCAATAATTTTGCCGTGCGGCTGCGCGCCCTGGAGCAGGAATTTGCCCGCTACCGCGTGCAGCTCACCCCGGCCAACGACACCTTCTTCCAAAATAACGAGCTGGCCGCCTACACCGAAATCACTGGCCCGCCACGTGTGCTGCTTGTAGCCAACGACGGCACCCTGGCCGATGATGGCACCGCCCAGCCGGACGAATCGCCCCAGCTGCTGCTGGCCCTGGAGGCCACCGGCCTGGTCGTAGACCGCACCACGCCCGCCGATTTACCCGCCAGCTTGGCCGAGTTGAGCAATTACGCCAGCGTCATTTTGGTGAATGTGAACGCTAAAAATTTGTCGCCGCGCAAGATGGAGGTGCTGCAAAGTTACGTGCGTGACCTGGGCGGCGGTCTGGTGGCTGTGGGCGGGCCGCAAAGCTACGGCATGGGCGGTTACTTCCGCACCCCGCTGGAAGAAACCCTGCCCGTGGAGATGCAAATCAAGGACCAGGAGCGCTTTCCGTCCGTCAGCATTGTGATTGTGATTGATCGATCGGGCAGCATGAGCGCCCAGGAAGGCGGTGTCACCAAAATTCAGCTGGCGGCCGAAGGGGCGGTGCGGGTGGTGGAACTGCTCAACGATTTTGACGAGATTGCCGTCTTCCCGGTGGACACCCAGCCGGACAATCCCATCGGGCCGCTGCCCGCCAGCCAGCGCGAAGAGGCCATCAGCCTCATCCGGCAGATTGGCGCGGGTGGCGGTGGCATTTACGTGCGCACCGGCCTGGAAGCGGCCGCCGCAGCCCTGGCCGACAGCCCCAACCAGGTCAAACACATCATCCTCCTGGCCGATGGGTCCGATTCGGAGCAAAAGGAAGGGGTTGAGCCGCTGATTGCCTCGCTCGTTGAGGAAGGGGTAACGGTAACGGCCGTTGCCATCGGCAACGGTCCAGATGTGCCCTGGCTGCAGCAGGTGGCGCAGTGGGGTAACGGCCGTTTCCACTTCACCAACGAAGCCGCCAATCTGCCGCAAATTTTTACGCAGGAAACCACCTCGATTCAGCGCACTTATTTAATTGAAGAGCGCTTTTTCCCCAGTTTGGTGAGCAATAGCCCCATTTTGGCGGGCATTACGGCCGTCCCCCCCCTCTACGGCTACGTCGGCACCAGCCCCAAAGACACAGCTCAGGTAATTTTGAATTCCGAACAGGGCGACCCGGTGCTGGCGGCGTGGCAGTATGGTCTCGGCCGTTCCGTGGCCTGGACCTCGGACGCAACCGGGCGCTGGGGACGTGACTGGGTGCAGTGGGAAGGCTTCCCGGCGTTTTGGGCGCAGGCGGTGCGCTGGACCATTTCGCAGGACCGTGACAGCAACGTGGAGACCGTGGTCACCTACACCGACGAGCAAGCCACGCTGACGGTCGACGCGCGCGGCAGCAGCGGCGACTTCCTCAACAGCCTGACAATGGAAGCCAACGTCGTCGCCCCGGACGGTTCGGTGCAAAACGTAACGCTCAGCCAGGTGGCCCCCGGCCGCTACGAAGCGGAGTTTGCCCCGGAAACCGACGGTGCCTACTTCATCCGCGTGGCCGGTTCCGACGGCACGGAGGAAAACGTGGTGGGCCAGACCAGCGGCTGGGTGCTGGGCTACTCACCAGAGTACCGCGAATTTGAAACCAATCCGCAGCTTTTAGAGAACATCGCCGCGCTGACGGGTGGGCAGGATTTGGCGGGGTTGGCAACGGCCGTCTTCGACCACACCCTGCCTTCTGAAGCCACTACCCGCCCGGTGTGGACCTGGCTAACGCTGCTGGCGGTGCTGCTGCTGCCGCTAGACATTGCCGTGCGCCGCCTGGTGGTGACCAAACGCGATTGGCAACGGGCCTGGGCCGCCACGTTTGGCCGGTTGCAGCCCGCCACCGTAGCCCCCGCGCCGCGCACCGAGCAGGTATCGCGTCTGTTTGAAGCCAAGCAGCGCGCCGAAAAGGGCAGTTCGCCCCCCCCGCTGCCGCCGCAAGAGGCAAAACCAACCGTTATTTTGCCAAAAAAAGAGGCTGGGGATGGGGAACGGCCGTCTGCCCCTGCCGCGCCAACAGCACCAGGCACCCCCGCCAAAAGTGGCGATTCCTCCACCCTGGCCGCGCGCCTGCGCCAGAAAAAAGAGCGGCAAGACCCGGAAACGTGACATTAGCCACCCAAATTCAGGAAAAACAGCACCTCTCAGTATTGTTATTTTTCCCATAATGGGCATAATTATTGAAACTTGCGTGCACCATCATCGTCCTTGCATTGCTCCCTCAATGTAGTCCTTGCAAAAACCAAACTTAGGAGAGAGTGAAATATGTCAAAGCGTTACCTGGTGATTAGCCTCGTTGTCCTTTTGGCAGTCCTGCTTGTCCCCGTAGCCATGTTTGCCCTGAACGGTGGTTTGCCTCAGCTGGCTGAAGGCATTTCCAACCTGACCGGTGGCTTTGCGTGGTCCGGCGGGTTTGCCTGGTCTGGCGGCTTTGCCTGGTCCGGCGGCTTTGCCTGGTCCGGTGGTTACATCTGGACGGGATAGTCGTCTCATTCAACTGAACAGATTAGCCTAACACCAAAACGGTTGTGCATCTTTCGCGCAGCCGTTTTTTTATGGGAAGAAGTTGTTATGAAAAATATTTCACGTCAAAGCCTGATGCAAGCGGGTTACTTTGTCCTCATTTCCCTCATCTGGCTGGTTATTGGCTGGACCTTACGCAGCCAGCTCATGACCCGGCAAACCACCCTGGATGACCAGGTCATGCAGATTATTCGGCGCGATTTTCCTGGTGAAATTCCCAATGAAGAGGAGCTCTCTTTTGCGGCCGTTCAAGGCATGCTGAAGGTTGTGGATGATCCTTTTGCGGTGGTAATTCCACCGCCGAGTTCTTTAAAGTTTGAAGCGGACATGGCGGGGGAGACCGGCATTGTGGGTCTGGTGCCCAATATTAATGAAGCGGGGCAAATGTATATTGATACCGTTATCTCAGGCAGCACGGCCGACGAAGCAGGCGTGCGTGTGGGAGATATCCTGCTTTCTATTGATGGGATTCCGGTTAATGCGGCGACAACGGTGACGGGTTCTGCCTTGTTATTTCGTGGTCCGGTAGGTGAGCCAGCCCACCTGGTCATTGAGCGCAATGGGGAAATCCTCAACTTTTCTCCGCAGCGAGTGGAAAGAGTGGCCCTGGAGTGGGAAATTTTAGACGGTGGCGTGGGTTATATCGCGCAGTACACCTTTACCACTAACGTGCCGCAGTTGTTTGAGGAAGCCCTGACGGCTATCATGGCCACCAATCCTACGGCCGTCATTTGGGACGTGCGGTTTAATGGTGGCGGTTCCATGACGGTGGCGCAAGACGTGCTGAGCAACTTTATTGAAACAGGCGCACTTTTTGAAGTGACGTTGAAGGATAACCGGACGCAGCTTTTTTCGGCGAACGGTGGGGCAATCGCGCCAGATGTGCCATTGTATGTGCTGGTGAACCAGTTCACGTATTCTGCCGCCGAAACGGTGGCTTCTACCATGCAAGAAACAGGCCGGGGTATCACAATTGGCACCACGACGTATGGCAAGGGTACGATCCAAAACACGGTTCCGTTGAAGGACGATTATCTTTTTGAGTACACGATTGGGCACTGGCACACACCTGCTGGCGTGTCTTACGAGGGCGTGGGGTTTGAACCAGCCATTTTTGCCCCCGATGACCCGGAAACGGCCGTTGATGAAACTCTGGCCACGGCACTGGCCCAAATCGTCGCTGATGATTAGCCTGATTCACAGTCGATACTATCTGCAAAATGGGTAGATTTCCCTTCTTGACGGTGCGCCCACTCCTGAAGTTTCCTGGCTGGCACAACAGTTTCTGGCCCAGGCCCACCCCGCTGGTACTAAAGCAAGACTTTACAGATGAGCCGCTAATCTTTTAGACTGACTGGTACAGGCCACAAAGCTGCATAGTTGTGACTGTCCCGGTAAGAGCCATCGTTTTGTTCACTGCTGCTATTTCTTTGGCTGTTACAAGCGCTTCAAAGTTGTCTTGCATTTTGTCCAAACCATCGTCGGCTTAGCAATATCAAATTGCCCAAACGAGTAAAAGCAATCGCTGTGAATAAGATAAGGTTTCACCAACCCTACTTTTTGTATTTGCTGGTCATCACCTTTGTTGGGCTGGCACTGGTGGCGGTTGGCTTGTTTCAATTTCCTGGCTTCCAACCAAAGTCAGCATTTCTCCTGATTCTGGCGTTGGCTGCTTTTTCAGAGCTGACGACCACGATTGTGAGCACCCCGGAGCGAGGCATTGGGTTTGAGGTGGGTACGGCCGTTAGCATGGCGCTCATTCCTCTGTTTGGGCCTGGCGCGGCCGCCGTGTCAGCGGCCGTTTGCACCCTGGTTGTCTGGTTTATAAAGATTGGTAACCGGACCGCCTGGCGGGGCAACTGGGAACCGCTGGCGTTTAATGCTGGCATGCACAGCATTGCAATTTATGCAGCGGGGCTGGTTTTTATCTATTTCCAGACATTGCTGGGCACCGATACGCTGTATGGGCAAATGGTGCCGTGGATTGTAGCGGCCGTTCTTTACGATCAGCTCAACTTTGCCATGCTGACGACCATCATTTGCCTGAAGCAAGGCCCAAGGGTAAACCCGCTGGCGATGTGGCAGGAAAATCTCTGGGCCGCCCCCATCAACATCATGATCTTGGCAGTGGGCGGCGGCACCTTGGCCCTGGCCGTAGAGCAGTTTGGCGTTGTTGGCATCATCATCTTCTTCATGCCGATTGTGCTTTCAGCCTATGCCTTCCGACTCTACGTTAGCCAGATGCAGGCCCACATGAACAACCTGGAGAGCATTGTGGCTCAGCGGACAGAAGAGCTGCAAAAAGCCATGCAGGAAAAAGATTCGTTCCTGGCCGTGCTGACCCACGACATGAAGTCGCCGCTTACCAGCATTCACATGTATGCCACCATGCTGAAAGAATACCCGCAAATCATCCAGCAGAAGCCCCACATGATTGACGCCGTTTTGCACAGCCAGGAAACGCTAACGGACATCGTGAACAACATTTTGGACCTGGAAAAATTGAAAGCCGCTGGCCAAATGCCGCTAGAAAAGACGGATTTTGATTTTGCCCTCGTGGCCGAAAAGGTGCTGAGCATGGTTCTGGTTCAGGCAGAAAGCAAAGCCATTGACCTGACCGTTTCCGGCCTTGACCGGCACACGTTTGTGCATGCCGATCAAAACCAAATGGAACGTATCCTCAACAACCTCATCACCAATGCCATCAAGTACACGCCAATTAACGGCCGTGTTTCCATCACCCTCACCCCGCAAGACAACCAGCTTGTTTTGCAGGTCCAGGATTCCGGCTTTGGCATCCCCGCCGATGAACTGCCGCACGTATTTGACCGCTTCCACCGGGTGGTCTCCCACCGCAAGCTGGCACCGGGAACAGGCCTGGGGCTGGCGATCACCAAAGCTTTGGTGGAAGCCCACGATGGCCACATAGAGGTTACCAGTGAAGAAGGCAAGGGCAGCTGTTTTACCGCCTATTTGCCCGTGGTGCCCCAACCGCTGCCAAATCAGCCCAACCCCAGCAAGCACAACGGTGCGCAGCGCCAACAACCTGCCGTGAATGCGGCGTGAAGGCCCGTCAACAACCTTTTTTTCCTATTGAGATCATTATTTGTTTTACGAATAATTTATAATCAAACGGGAGACGAATAGGTTTGCTCAAGTCGTTTCCCTCCATTCATTGTCTGAGCAAATAATTGCGTTTCAGGCAAACAAGTAGTACGTAAACAGTATCTCTTTTCGAAGAGTTGGAGCCAATTAAAATACTGTTTGCGCAAGGGGAGTCAATCACATGAAGCACAAATTTTTGTTTGCAGCCTTGTTGGTCGTGTTGACAGTGCTGCTGGGCGTCCCATTTGTCGCTGGCGGAACGGACTCGGTTGCTGTCATCGTCCAGGCCGACAGTGTGGAAACGGCCGCAGCCATTGTTGACGCCTACGGTGGTGAGCTGAATGAACAGCTAGCCATCATTAATGCCGTTTCGGCCACTCTACCAAGCAGCGTGCTAGAAGCCGTAGCCGCAGATGCCCGGACAGTGGCCTTGCATCAGGATGAGGAAGCCAGTGTGGCGGGCATCAACGCCGCCCGGCGCGGCAACCGTCTCGACGCCACCTTCCCGGAAGTGATGGGCGTGGATGACGTGTGGGCCGAGCGCGTTTGGGGCAAGCGGATTGGCGTGGCGGTGGTCGATACCGGTATCGCTCTGGATACCTGGAATGTGCGCCGCGTTGTAGCCCGCTACGATGCCCTGGACAACGGTGCCCGCCTGCGCGATCCTCACGGTCATGGCACCATGATGGCCAGCCTGATTGGTAACGACACCGCAGATGCCAATGGTTATATTGGCATTGCCCCCAAAGTGCAGTTTATTGACGTGCGGGCGCTGGACGCCGAAGGCAAGGGCACCTACACCGACATCATCGAAGGGTTGAACTGGATTCTGGCCAACAAAAACCGCTACAACATTCGCGTGGTGAATCTGTCGCTGTTAGGCGGCATCAGCAGCCCGTATTGGGCCGATCCGATCAACCAGGCTGTTGAGGCGCTGTGGGAGGCCGGTATTGTGGTGGTGGCTGCGGCCGGTAACGAAGGCCCAGAGGCCATGACCATTGCCGCGCCCGGCAACGACCCGTTTGTCATTACCGTGGGCGCATTCACCGACAACTATACGCCCGATGATCCGAGCGACGATTACGTAACCCCGTTTAGTGGCGCTGGCCCAACCGAGGTTGGTTTTGTGAAGCCAGACGTGGTGGCCCCCGGGGCACACATGCTCACAACCGCCCCCGCTGGTTCTGCCTGGGTACGGCAAAATCGTGAGGCACGGGTGACGGGCAACTATTTCGAAATCGCGGGAACTTCCTCGGCAACGGCCGTTACCTCCGGTTTGGTCGCCCTGATGCTGGATGAAAACCCGCACATGACGCCCAACGAAGTGAAATACGCCCTCATGGCCTCGGCACAGCCCGCCGCTTATGACGATGGCACACTGGCCTGGAGCATCTTCCAGCAGGGTGCCGGGCGCGTCTGGGCGCCAGCCGCTGTGCTGGACCCGGCCGAAGGCGAAGCCAACGCAGGCATGATTCCTGGCGAACCGTACGTCGGCCCCGTAGTTTACCGCGATGGCCAGTTCGTACTGGTGGATGAAAATGGCGAACCGCTGGCTGGCACCGAAGGCTACTCCTGGGTTGGTGGTTACAGCTGGGTGGGTGGCTATTCGTGGGTCGGTGGTTACTCCTGGGTCGGTGGCTACTCCTGGGTGGGTGGCTACTCCTGGGTGGGCAACACCGACTGGGACGAATGGACGCAAGAAGACGTCTGGCAGAGTGGTTACTCCTGGGTAGGCGGCTACAGCTGGGTCGGTGGCTACTCCTGGGTGGGCGGCTACAGCTGGGTCGGTGGTTACTCCTGGGTGGGTGGCTACTCCTGGGTGGGTGTTGGCCTGACACCTTTTGAAGAATAAGGTGTAGGGCGGTTTGCGAACCGCCCCTACAGAATTAAAATAATCGAGGCGGCTGCCGGATGGGCAGCCGCCTCTTTTTTGTTTAGGCTGAAGGGACGCGGAGCGTCCTGATCTTCATTCCACGCTGAGCGTGGAACGAGACAATGCGACGAATAAGAGAAATGAAGCGAATAATTGATTCGAGCCATTCGTCCATTGGTCTCATTCGTGATTTGCTTTTTTTAGCTGCCGTCGCGGATGACGCGGCAGGATTCGATGTCGAAGGTGACCTGGCCGATGTTGAGGTTGGTTTTGTTGCGGAAGCTGGCGGCAAACTGCATGAAACGGTAGACATCGGCGAAGTTGGTGGCCAGGCCAACGGAGATGCGAATGGCCCCGGCGCTTTTGTTGCCGCGATGCTGGATAAGCTGCATGAAGCGGGGCAGGGTCATGTCTTCGGCTTCAGACAGGCCAGCCAACATATCTTCGCGGGTGAGCCCTTCGGCGATTTCACCCGCGCCGGGGTTGCAGAAGCAGCCGGTGCGCAGGGAGATGCCCTGCTCGTTGGCCAGCTCTTCGATGCGGCGGTAATCCAGCAGGTGGCCGTCGGGATCATAAAAGTTGAGGGTGACGGTGCCGCCGCGCATCTCTGTGTTGGTGGGGCCGTAGAGGCGAATCATGGGACGGCCGTTCCCATGCGCCAATCCCAGCAACTGCTCAATCAGCCAGCCGGTGAGGCAGCGCACTCGCTCGCCAATCGTGTCTAACCCGGCTTTTTGCAAATGCTCCAGGCCAATCTGCACGGCCGGAATGTTGAGGTAATTCACCGTGCCGTCTTCAAAGGCGGCTTCATTGGGGGCCAGGTAGTGGCCGCCCGCCTGGACGCTGGCAAAGTTCACCGTGCCCCCGGCAAACCAGGGGCGGTGCAGCTTGCCCAACACGCTTTTGCGAATGAGCAGTGCGCCTAACCCGGTGGGGTAGCCAAACATCTTGTAAAACGACATCGTCACAAACTCTGGCTTCACCTGGCTGAGGTCCAGGCGGCTGGTGGGCACGTAGGCGGCCACATCCAGGCAGACATCCCAGCCCTGTGCCTGGGCGCGGGCTACCAGCGCCAGCGGATGTTTGACGCCGGAGAAGTTGGACTGCGCCGGGAAGGCAAACAGGTTGTGCTGGGCCGGGTCGCCCGCCGCCAGCAGGTTGTCCAGCGCGGCTTCGTCGAGGCGTAGGTCCGGCGTGGTGAGGGGGACGTAGGTGAACTCGGCCCCTTTGTTGCGGGCAAATTCGCGGATGCCGTTGACGGAGTTGTGATTGTCGTAGGTGAGCAGGTAACGGCCGCCAGGGGCAAACGGATACGCTTCGCCGACCAGCTTGAGGGCGTTGCTGGCGTTCATGGTGAAGACGGCGATGTATTCGGCGGGATCGGCATTGAAGTAGGCCAGCACGGCGTGGCGGGTGCCTTCTACCATGTCGGTCATGGCCAGGGAGGTGGGGTTGGCGGAGTGCGGATTACCGAGCACCTGGGTTTTGAGGATGGCCATGTGGGCATCGAGCTGGCTTTCGGCGTAGAGGCCGCCGCCGGTGTAGTCGAGGTAAATTTGGTGGGTGGTGTCGAGACGGCCGTATTCCGTCCGGCGCCACTCATCAAGCAGCTGGGTGCTGGCGTAAGTGGGATACACCTGCACAAACGCGTCGTACGCCTGCTGCATAGTGTCGGGATGGTAGGTTTGCTGTTCGGTCTGAGCTGCGTGGGTCATGGGAACTCCTTCAAAATAATTTAACGCAGAGTCGCGGAGGCGCAGAGAATAAGGAAAATCTGTGTCATCTATGCAATCTGTGGATTTTCATTTATGGTGTTGAGCTTGCGCTCATGTCGTCTCCTTCGTTAATGGGACGCGGATAAACGCGGATTATTTATTTCATGTTCGGTTACAGGTTGCCATTTTAACGTGAAGGTTGGCGATTTCATAGTTACAATCCCCCGACAAATGTCATCAATGATGAAACTCATCCACAGTTACGCAGATTGCACAGATTGTTTTATCTGCGAAATCTGCGTAATTTGTGGCTTTTTAGGAGGAAAGAATTATGGTGAAGGATCATCCGGCTTTGCAGTTGTTTTCTGATTTACTGGTGGCTGCACCCAGCGGGCGGGAGGCGGCGCTGGCCGCTGTGGTGCGCCAGAAGCTTACCGATTGGGACATCCCGCACACTCAGGATGGCATGGGCAATGTGCTCGTGCGGCTGGACGGCCGTTCCCCCCAAGCCCCCCTCGTCATGTACGCCGCCCACATGGATGAAATCGGGTTGGTCGTCACCAAAATCAACGGCGACGGCAGCCTGCAAGTGAGCAACAGCGGCGGCCTGCTGCCCTGGAAGCTGGGCGAAGGGCCGGTGGAGATTTTGGGCGACCAGGAAACGATCGTCGGCGTGCTGTCGATGGGTTCGACGCACACGGCCAATGCGAGTGATACGGCCGTTACTTGGAACAATGTGCAGGTGATGACCGGGTTATCGCCCGCGCAGCTGAAAGCGGCGGGGGTGCGGCCTGGCTCAACCGGCGTGCCCACCCGCGAGCGACGCGGCCCGGTGCTGTTTGGCGATCCGGCCGACCCGCTGGTGGGGGCGTGGACGTTTGACGACCGCATGGGCGTCGTGGCCCTGCTGCGGCTGCTGCAAACGATGCAGCGGGAAGGGATACGGCCGTTCCATCCCACCCTCATTGCCTTTACCGTGAGCGAAGAAGTGGGCGGGCACGGGGCCAAATCATTGGCGATGCGTGAACAGCCGGAGATCTTCATCAGCGTGGATGGGGCACCGATTCCGCCGGGTACGCCGCTGGCATTAGACGGCCGTCCGGCCATCTGGAGCAAGGACCGGTTGGGGCATTACGACCAGCCGCTGCTGCTGGCGCTGTGCCGCGCGGCGCGGAACGCCGGGACGGAGCTGCAAACCGTCGTGTATGACAGTGCCGCCAGTGATGCCAGCCTGGTCTACTATGCCGGTGGGGCGCAGCGCATTGCCTGCATGGGCCAGGTACGGGCCAACAGCCACGGTTACGAGGTGGCCCGGCTGGCCGTGTTTGACCACATGCTGAACACGCTGGTGCAGTTCGTGCGGGACTTTGCAGGATAGGGGCATGAAACGTGAAGCGTGAAACGTGAAATTGCACTCGTCACGCTTCACGTTTCACGCTTCATTCGATATCTTCACATTCTCTTAACCCGCTTGCGGTATCATCGGGCCATTCGATTCAACAAACGTAAGACCTGACAGGTGCCCCATAACCACCCTGGTCATTTAGGTTGCGACGGGGCACCTGTCAGGTCTAGTGGAGGTAAACCCGATGGACAATGATGATGTGATGATTGGCCGCGTGCTGACGCGGCGTGAGGCGATTCAACTGCTGGGGGCGGTGGGGTTGGCGGCATTGGTCGGCTGTGGGCCGGAGAGCGGTGGGGAGCAAACGGCCGTTGCCCCCACCACCCAAGCCAGTACGGCCGTTCCGCCCACCACCACTATCCCCAATCCAACGGCCACACTGGCAGAGGCCGCTGCCCAGGGCAGCAGCGTGCCCACCTGCGTCGTGCGCCCGGCGCTCACCGAGGGGCCGTATTTTGTCGATGAGCGGCTGAATCGCCGCGACATTCGCTCTGACCCCACCGATGGATCGGTGGTGGACGGGGCACCGCTGCTGCTGGCCTTTAACGTGTCGCAGATTACTGCGGCGGGCTGCACCGCTTTTCCTGGCGCGATTGTGGACATCTGGCACTGTGATGCACGCGGCATTTATTCGGATGCCAGCGACCGCAGCTTTAACACGGTGGGGCAGCAGTTCCTGCGCGGCTACCAGGAGACGGACGCCAACGGCCGTGCTGAGTTCCTCACCATCTACCCTGGCTGGTACAACGGCCGTGCGGTGCACATTCACTTCAAAGTGCGCTCGTCGCTGGATGACACGGGGGTGGAATTTACCTCGCAGCTCTTTTTTGATGAGGCGTACACGGACCAGGTATACCAGCAGGAGCCATACGCCAGCATGGGGCAGCGCACCATCCTTAACAGCCAGGACGGCATCTACCAGCAGAGCGGCGGGCAGCTGACGCTGACCGTGGCGGAAGGCAGCGATGGCTACGTGGCCAGCTTCGACATTGGCCTGGACATGACGTAGGGGGACACAGAGGGCACAGAGGGGGAAGAGAGCACAAAGAGAATCCTCTTTTTGCTCTGTGTTTTACTTCGGCTGCGCTCAGCACAAGTCTGTGGCTTATCTGGAAGGAACGGCCGTTGACCGAATCTGCTTAACTGTGTAACAATTAACGTGTCTTACGTTGACCTTTACAGGAGTGTCGGAAAATGCCCACCCAGCTAGATTTGACCCCAGAAAAAGTTGCTGTTTATCGTGCTGCTGCTCTCAAGCGACAACGACAGGAAAAAGAAGATAACCGCCGTCGTCGTGAAAAAGCGTGGCAGGCCGCCCGTCAAGCGGCTGCCCTGCTGCGCCAGCAGTTTGCGGTAACGCGGGTGGTTGTGTTTGGTTCGTTGGCGCGTGAAAATGGTTTTAACCGATGGTCCGACGTAGATATTGCCGCCTGGGGAATTGCGCCAGAGCAAACGTTCCGTGCGATTGGCGCAGTTATGGATTTGCCAACAGAGATTCCGGTGAATTTGGTGGACATTGCTACGGCACGGCCAGCGCTTTTAGTGGTTATTGAGCAAGAAGGCATCGAATTGTGATTCCAGCATATTTGGAACTCGTCTCACGCATCCGTTTAGAGTTGGGTGATTTAGAGAACGCGGTTTCGCGAGCAGAGCGGGCTATTCAGGCCGCGAGAGAACGTCCTGAAGATCAGGATCTGTATATGGATTCTGCCGCTTTAAATTTGCATGATTTTTATGCCGGTCTAGAGCGTATCTTTCAACAAATCGGTTCGACGGTTGATGGTAATATTCCCACAGGGCATAACTGGCATCGGGAACTGTTGCAGCAAATGGAATCTGACTTACCAGAGCTGCGCCCGCCTGTGTTGACAACCGAAGCAGTAAAGAGCCTCGATGAGTTTTTACGGTTTCGGCATGTTTTGCGCAACATATTATGCCTTTCAGTTTGATCCCGAACGAATTGCCCGGCTGGTTAGCCTTTTGCGCCCGGTGTGGCAGCGGGTAGAGACAGAGTTAACCGTTTTTACTTCTTTCCTGGAACAAGTTGGCAAATAGAATAGAAACTGGCTTGATGTCACCGGTGGCGGAAGAGGGTTTGCTGGTGCCAGCTAATGGATTTGGCGAAGGGCCACAGCGACTGATCATTTGGGCCGAGGAACGGCCGTTTGCCAAACGCAGTCAGGTGGCCGGGGATGTTGTCTGGGGCGGCCAGTTAGGGCGAGAGCTTGATCTGGTAGCTGGCGGTGAGCGTTACCAGCCCTTCATCAAATGACCAAGGGAGAGAAGCGACCGTTGATATTTGATTGGGCAGATTATCCTAATGCTTCTACTAATTCTCCTGTTCCAAACTTCATAAGAAAATCTGCATAGTGGCTTGAGAAAATATCTTTTAGATAGTCAGTAAGATCAATGTCTTTCGACTGGACACCATCGTCTGTAGCAATAATGTAGTTTCGCTTACGATTTATTACGTAGAGAAAAAGTGTGTGAAAGTAGACAGCCGAAATATATCTTCTATGTGCGATTTGACTTTGTTCTACAGATAGGTTTTTAATTCCTGACTTATAGTTTTTTAATACACTACTATCCATGTTAATATAAATTGCTTCTAGTACATCGCCTTCAATTTGAGGATGCATGACAACATCCCAATCCATTTGTATTGATGCTTCAGCCAATCTATCCCATGTCATCTGCTCCTCTCCATCCGGCGCA
The DNA here is from genome assembly GCA_020848035.1 of Anaerolineae bacterium. GTDB lineage: Bacteria > Chloroflexota > Anaerolineae > Promineifilales > Promineifilaceae > Leptofilum. The sequence goes on from JADLAX010000018.1 coordinate 25,088, forward strand.
GTCTCATACACTAAATGGTATTTAGGTAGGCCGATCTTTTCTTCTTCTGGCTCAACTACCTTTTTCTTCGGTTTGGTAAGGGGGTCACTGATTTTCACCCAAAATGATTGAGTGAAAATTTCACTTGGGCTTGTCAAATCTACCTTCACTTGAACTTCATCTCCTACCTTCATTTCATTGTCGGGTTCAAGAATAACTTTGATTTTCCCGTCATTTGGGCTTTGTCTTTTTACGTTAAATATTTCACTTATATCATTGACTGAACCTTTCTTATTTCCTCCAGAAGAATCATTTGGCGTGTAAGTCATTATACCAATTGTCATATCCCCCGGATCTTCGACCCGGTCGAAATATTCGTTCTCAACGTCACTTTCAAATTGCACTACTCTACTGCCATTGAGTGGGATTTCTACGACAGGTGTTTCACCGTTTTTGTTTGCTGCAAGTTTAAAAAACGATGGATATCTTTTTGGTTGAAAGGCGATTACCTCTTTCTGCTTATCATTCGAGGATGGTTTACGCTTTGGCTTTTTTTGCTCTTTTTCTTTCTCGTCAAGTTTGAAAGTTTTACTTAGCAAATGTCGTAAATCATCACTAATGGGTAAATTCTCGGCAAAACTTTTAAGCAAGTCATCATCACCAACACTTTGAACTGAAATGTTATCTTTGCGCTTTTTATAAATGTCCCACAATTGCCCTTCGCTTAAGTTCTTACGAAGGACATCTCGAAGAGTTGAAGACTCGTCGCCTTGCTTAAGCCGATCTCTGGAAGCCATAAAGAGTTCGGATCGAAAAGCATATTTCATATCGGTACAGTCAACATGAATCAACAAGTGGTCCCTTAAGAGGTTGAACTTCAACGAGCGAGTAATGAATTCAGAAGTATAATAACCGTGCACGTGCCCATTCATAGAGAATAAAACAGACATGTTGTTTTTGAAAAACTCGCGTTGAATGTAATCTTTAGTTTCTTTGGAAGTACGGTCCTTTACTTTTGCTTTAAAAACGTGTGCCGTTACCTTCATTCGACCTATTTGCTTATTGCTATAGTCCTCAGAAAGGGTCGTTTCTACATAATCGCTGCTTTCTATTCGTCTTTTTAGGCCAAAAACAACATTTTGTAGAACATTATCGTTAGGGTATCTTTCACGGGATTCAATAGTGTAAATGGGGAGGGCTGGCTCGTAAAGGAATTCATTTAAACTCAGCCAAAGATCGCGCCTAATGTTTCGATTACCCTTCAATTCATATGAATATAACTTAACAATTGTACCTGTACGGAATTTTCGATTTTGTAAAGCTAAGTCAAGTTCACTTATAGGAAAAGATGGAATCTTTTCATTAATCTTTAAATACTCATACCAAGTATTCTTCTTAACTTTAGCTTCAGCTTCAGATAGTGGATGTTTTCGGATAAGTGTAAAGCCAAATTCTCCTGAGCCATCGTATCGTTTCGAGGCTATTAGCTGGTAGCGCTGCTTCCCACAAAATACAATTGCTCCGCTTCCCCCCATGTTATACTTGCCCTGAACAAAATGTATTTCATTTTTGTTCCCTTCTAAAAGAGAAAGAAAGGTTCTCTCGAAAGCTTCTGGGTGCTGTCCCTCACCATTATCATAAATGATTAGCGAAGTGTTACTTGTATCCCGCGGATAGCTATCAGCAAGTATCTGTATATTTTCTGCTTGCAAATTGCGGACGCTATTTAAATCCCAGTTTTTATGGTCAGGGAAAAATTTTTCGACAGCCTCTTGAATAGAGCGAGGTGCATTAGGAGATTTAGGATTAATGTTAGCTTCATAGCACTTTCGCATCAAAATTGCGTCGATAGAGTTGGTTAGCTTTTCAACAATTGCCGCTACTGGATTAGACTGTTGGTTTTCTACTACTCCAAAATTGTTATCATTCCCTCCAAGTGGAAACCAGTTTTCGTGAGTAAACAGATGGGGATATTTATCTATAACCTGTAAAACCTCTTGTTCATTTTTAGCTTGGTATAAATTAAAGAATAATTGGTTGAGTGATGATGTCATAATGTTGTCCGTAAATAAGAAATAGAGGCGGATTAATTAGATGCACCCTTTTGTGAATTGCATGTTGCACATAGGCATTGTGCATTAGCAAGGGTTGATTTTCCCCCTTTAGAATGGGGTACGATATGATCGGCGTGCATTTCTTCAAAAGGAATTTTATTGTGACAAATTTGACAGGTTTCATTAGCTCTCCGCCAAATTATCATACGTTCATTACGTGTATACTGTCGCTTAGAATCTTTAGGAACTAAGTCCGGAATGAGAGCATGTGTCCATTCTTGATACACTTCATGCCTTGTTTGGACATTTTTGCGAGTTGCTCCAGAACGTTGAAATGCATCTAGATAATCGAACATGACTCTCTCAAGATAGTCATCAGACTTCACCAATTCTTCAATATCGTCAACGCTTCTGCGCCTTTGCTCAAACGTTATATAGAATGTCTGAAATTCGGATTCATGTCCATTTAGATCGTACTCATCAATCAATCGAGAGATGAGCCAATACAGGTCAACAAAACCCCATTTAATATCCATCTCAGGAACATTTGGTGTAAGTACCTTAGCCATATAATTGAATACGCGCTTTATCTTTTTTGCAGTAGTACCGTCCGATTCAAAGTTTTGATAATCTTCATAAATCTTTTGAAGATTTGTAGCCTTAATATCTACGGAGTTACCTGCGATTTCAAGACAAGTAACATGAGAAACCCAATCATCTTTTCCAAACCGTTCTTCAGCATTGGGTCCCATTTTGACACCTTGAAAAACTTTATGCATAGCCATATCTGCAACAAAATCCCGCATATTCCCAGGCATAGCGTTGCGTTTTTCAGCAGGATTTAGAGAAACACCCTCTTGTAACCGTAAAAACAAGTCTCGAATTTCTAAATCTGTAGCTTGCTCAATGACGACAATATTAAGCTCAAATAAACCAATCTTATCCATTGTGTCACTAGGTAGTTCATCATGATATTTCTCAGAAAGATCACCCAATTCTGGTAGATCATTTGAGTCCTCACCTAAAGGGTATTCCCCGTTCTTAAATTCCCAAATAGCTCTGAGCCGCTGTTGCCCATCTACTACTTCATGTTCAAAGTCAGGGTCTGATGAAATGCGCAAATAAAATTTGGGTATATCGTATCCACGCAAAATTGAATCGATTAATTTTTGTTTTTTAGTGAGGTTCCACACGGCGCCACGCTGATATTGGGGTTTTGGATTAATCTTCTTTTCTCGCTGGAAAATAATGTACACATTCCATTGTTTGGGAACACTCTTCATGATTAACCTTCTTAATTCAATTGGATTTTTGATAATTGATTCCTGTAACAAAAGCTTCAATAGGAACATCATAAATTTGAGCAAAGGCTTTGAGTTCAATAACGTCAATTCGACGCGCGCCTGTTTCTGAACGGGAAACAAAAGATTGCGGTTTACCTAACTTTTCTGCAACTTCCATTTGGGTTAAGCCAGCATCCAGCCGTGCTTGAAGTAATCGGCTCAGCAATAGTCGATATTGCTTCTCATGGAATTCATCAAGAGGAATGAATTGGTTCATTATTTTTTACAAAACCAGATATGCAGATGCTGCATAAAACAAAACCGCCCGAATTTCGGGCAGTTTGGAAGTTCACTAAGTTGTTTGTTCTTCTGAATAGATTCACAGCATATCTTCGAGCACATCTTTTAACTTTGTTATCTCTTTAGACTGGTTTAGAAAGCCAGGGCTTAGTCGTGTTGTGCCGCCGCTTTGCAAAGTTTTGAGCCATTGGTGTGTCCACGGGGAACACTGTAAACCGGCTCGAACGGCAATATTTTGCGCACCAAGCGTATTTTCAATCGATTGCGGCAAAATATCTTCAACCGTCAACGAGATAATGCCACACCAGTCCACATTTTTTGCAGGTATGAACAACTCAGTACCTGATAGCGTTAACAATCCATCTAGTAATTGATTTGCTAACGATAGCGTGTGCTGCACAATTTGCTCACGTCCAATCTCGTTGAGCCAGTCTAAAGCGGCATACAATCCAGCAGTTGCTAATATATTGTGGCTTCCAGCTTCATAAGCTGCTGGTAATTGGTCTGGCATTTGTACACTTTCAGATAAGGTTCCTGTGCCGCCATGCATGAGATGCTTGGGCCGCCAATCGGTTCCCAAAACGAAACCGGCTATTCCATAAAATGCATATAAAGATTTATGGCCCGAGAAACTTAAAATATCTATTAAGCCTTCACGAAACGAGATTGGATAGAGTCCTGCTGTTTGCGCAGCATCAATAACAACCACGGCTTTGGGATTAGCTGCTTTTGCCAAACGCGCAATTTCTATAACAGGTGGCATGACGCCGCACACGTTACTAGCTTGGGTAGCACAGACCATTGTTGGTGGTTCAATCTCAAAGGCTGCTTGTAACTTCTCAATTTCGCAAGCGTACGTGCGGCGGTTAAACGGAATTTGTCTAACCTCCACACCTTGAGTTTGTCTTAAATGCTCAACTGGCCTCAGGACAGAGTTGTGTTCAAATGGCGTTACATACACTACATCACCTGGTCGAAACGAGCAGCCCAGGATTGCGAGGTTTAAGGCATGAGTGGTTGATGAAGTAAAGATGACCTGTTCAACAGAAGGGGCGTTTAGCCAAGTGGCTAACTTCTCACGGGTTTCTTCAAGCAGGCGCGCACTGGCTCGCGCCATTGGGTTATTGCCTCGGCCCGCATTGCCCCCATACTGACGGTAAAAGTCATAGGCAAACTCGTAAACGCCATCAGGCTTTGGCCATGTTGTAGCTGCGTTGTCTAAATAAATGAGATCAGATACGTCCCCGTAAGCTGCGATTTTTTCGTTCATTTTCAGGGGTATCTCCATCCAAAATGTAATGTAAAAAGGCTAAAGCTAGCTGGCGTTTTTCATCAGGTGATAACGGCCGTCCCGCTATAGCCATTGTAGACTTGAAATTTTCCAAAATAAACTGCCCTTGTTTAGAAAGCTCGGAAGGACGAAAGCGGTAAGTGTTTTCCTCCTCTCCAGTTTGGCTGATACGCAACTCCACTGTGTCATCTTCTTCTGCAATTGAGAACAATTCACGATGAAGCCGTTCGCGGGCATCTTGTAGCGCTTGTTTAAAGCTTTGTAAGCTGCGATCATTCCAGTCGCTCGTAGAAACGCCTAAAATGGCATGAGACATACGTTCCCAGAAGCGACTATTATCTTCGTTTTCTTTTAAAGCATTAACAAACCGTTGTACTAGTGTATCGCTGAAACGAAACGAGTTTAATCCGCCATCAACTTGTTTATCAATGTCTTGAAGCCATTGAAGCAAAATAGCTTGTCCCTCGTACAGTCGTTTACCTGTCGTGCTGCCAAACGCTTGTTCGGCAAAGCGGTCAAGCTCATAACGCAATGCTTGGTAAGCATCAGAAATTTCGTCCATCAGTTGCGATAGACGCATATGCAGGGCTTGCTGCGCTGCTTGCACGTCTCCCCACTCAACTTCAATGCTGTCAAGCAAGTCTAGCAAGTCATAAAGAAGTACCCGTGCTGGTTCGCGTTGAGCATCACGAATTAAGCGACGGAATGTCAATGCATCATCAGATAGTTGCTGTGTATCTCGGCAATAACGAGGTAGTGACTGTAACCACCGAAGTAAACCAATACTTAGATAACTAAGCGGTTGAAGTGCATGTTCTTGAGAGGCTAAGAAAGGATAAATTCTATTTTCTAATACCTGCCACAGGACTGCCCGCCGATCATCCCAAATGCCTACTTCAATCGTAAATTCCTCGGGCCGTTGGCAAAGCGCTGTAAAAGCCTCACCTGTAAGGGGCGAGACAGCCTGACGTTGTTGCCGCAACGTAATTACTTGCATGCGAGGGCGCATTATCGTCGCTAACAGGACAGGCAAAACACCACGCCGTAATCCAAACGGCGGAAGTTGTAAGGTTTCTATCAAGTTTGTGATTTCTTGCTCTTCCTCAGTGGCGGAATCAAGAAACTCATTCACTAGATCCCAGATGTGCCCCAAAGCTCTGTCATCAGGTCTACTTAACTGCCATTGTTGTTCTGCTTCATCAAAATTTTTAGTTTCCTCTGTAGGAGAAAAGAGGTTTGTTTGCACCAATACTGTTCTTAACACAAGGCGGTCTGGCCCATAGCCAGTTAAGTCCAAATCGAAGGGAAAGCGCTCTGCTTCTACTCGTTTAAGCAGATGGTCTATAACCTTTTCGCTGGCATTAATTTGTTGATCAGATGGTTTATGAACATTAAGAGACTCATTATTAAAGCGAGGCGTTAGAGCGAACCAATTGTCGCACAAGTTTGACAGTAACCGTGAAGTGTGCCCTGACTGTCGGACTCGTAACGACTGCCATTCTCCTGATCGGCCATACAGCCATTCTGCTCCTTCGTAGCCCAGCAAAGGCCGTAGTGCACGTTTTAAGCGACGTTCCGCATCTTCTGCATAAAACTCAAGTTCACGCGGTAGCCGTTCCCGATCCCTTTCCAGAAATTGAGGGTTGTTTTGCAACTCACGCAGGGCAAACAGTTCTTGCAATGGTTCTGTAATAAGCAACGGCCGTTCTGGAATCACATAAAGTGCGCGCCCTGCTGGTAAATCTCGAATAGAATTACGCGCAGCTTCAATGTCAACAGTAGACAATGGCAAAACGTACACTACAACCCCATCTGCATAACCTAGACTTCCTCCTAATCGCTTGAGCAACTCGTCACCGCCCAGAGGCGCTTTCACTTCATCACTCCAGCGATACAAACTGTGAAAGTATCGAACAATACTTTTTTGTACATTGTGTCCACGAGGAAGGTGAAAAGGAAGGGGGGCACTACGCTCTAAGATTTGCCGTAACTGCAAAGAGTTAGGGGTACTTTTAGCAATTAAAGTAGCAATTTCCTGCTCTAAATCGACATCGCTACCCCGCATGAAAGCCCAAAAGCCATCTGATTGCCGATAGCTAACAACTTTCCTTTGGGCCAGCTTGTCCAAATAGGTTTGAGCTACATCTTGATGAATACCTACGGACCAAGCAATAACTTCGGTAGAAGGAATGATCTTACCGCTGAAATCCCACTCCTTTTGTGTGTTAACTTCACCAATAGCTGTTAGCACACCCATCGCTTTAACGATCCGCTGGCCTAGAATATCTTCACTAGATACTTTGCCAAGGGCATGAACAACACCTGACCAAATGGCGTGTGCTCCACCAGGTTTCGTATCCATCCGAATGCTGTTAGCAAAATAATCCCAAATGGCATCTATACCCACTTCCCACCAAGGAAGATTGTTATCTCGCACCGCATGGTTGGTAAGGTGAGCTTGAAGAGAATTTTGATCGTCAGCGGCTAGAAAAGTAAATAGAGTACGCTCATTTTGAGCTACCTGGCTAGAGAGACGGGGCAATGCATAAACTGTCAGTGGGTGTAAAGGCCATGTTTGTTCAATGATGTTTTGACGCAGGGTTATATCGTCATTGACATCAGGAAATAACTCAAGTTCTAATGCATATGTTGTTTGCTTTCTAAAGATGCTTTCATGAACGTCGAGAAAAGAGTTCCACAAGGCTTTGTTCGGGGTTAGCAGTGCTTCAGCCATTAATCGATAGATAACACTGGGATCACTAATGATTTCATGTGGCCAAAAACGTTCAGCAATTCTAGCCCACTCTTGTTGGTAGATGGTGGGGAGATCGCTAGCATAAGTAGAAAGCTGACGATGTGTAACAAGAATAATATGGACCTGGGTATCTCCACTCCGGTTACAAAATTCGGCAAAATCCTGTAACTGAGCAGCTTCATTGCCAAAAACTTCCCCGGCCTTCGCTTCCATGAAACGCCCAAATTCATCCCAAATAATTAGAATTCCATCCCATCCAACCGTTTTTAAGCTTTTTGAAGTTTCATGATAGGCATCTGCCAAAGAAACGCCCACATATGCATCAAAGTTTGCTCCAGCAGTGACGATTTCATAAAGTGTGCTGAACAAATTTAAACTGGAAGGTTCCCCTGTTTTCAAACCTTCAATTAATTCATCAAACTTGTAATTCTGTTCTTCGATTAGATGCTGAAACCGACTGAATGCAGCTGGGTATAACTTTTCCCAGCGATCGATAGTTTCCAAAGCTGCATTAAACTGGGTTCTTGGCCGTAAATCGGCTAATCCTCGTTGGCCAAGAGCACGGTTAAGACCACGAGTTAATGACACTGTAAGAGAACCTTCATCTCCAGACAAAATGACGGGTAACAGTCGTTTCCCTGATTCCCAATAATTGGAAATGACTGCTGCCGATTCAGGATAGTGTCGTTCAATGCGCGCAAAAACTGCTTGAATCGCTTCTGCACAGTCAAGATCATGACTAGCCACGGCACTTAAAACCAGACTGGTTAGAGATTTTCCTGAACCATAAGGAGCATGCAATACATGTGCTCGATGTCGACTATCAGATTGACTATTTTTCAGAATATTAGCGAGTGCAAGTGCACTATTATTTGTGGGAATAAACCCACCAACATAGTCGCTATTCCCAGCATCATAGGTAACATTGATAGAGCGTTGAAAATGAGAAGATATAGCCCTCAAGGGCTCATGCTTTGTCACTGCTTTGGCCATAAGGCACCTTATATTTGATTGGTTTCGTAATAACGAATGAGAATTTCTTGAGGCTCTACATCAGGTAGTGTAAGTTGGTCAAGGCCGGCCGTCCGAACAAACCGCACACCGAAATCAGGATGCTCTTTGTTTAACGAAGCAATTTGGTCCGACAACATTGCGGTGGTGAGGTTGAAAACGTGCCCAACGTTCATTGGCTCTTGCAGGAGCTGACTTAGTCGGACTTCATTTGAATCCCTTCCTTTTACCCTCTGTTGGTCAATTATCACATACAGCAAGATTAAGGGATTAAGTTTTGTGACATCAGCTTGTTGCCACTGATAGCGTCGTTGAGCGCCATCTCCAAACTGGCTCAGAATTCCAAGCCGAGCTAATGGCGATTCGCGAAGGTTTTCCGGGTTGCTATTTTGTTTGTCGGGCAAATAAGTACGCAAAAGACAAGCTACATCCTTTTTGAGTGAGCTTTTTGCCACTTTGCGGTCGGATTCCGCATTAATAACCCAGTTACCAAGTGACTCCACTGCTTGTTTATCAGTGAAAGAGATAGGAGAGAAATGATTGAAGAACCAATACCAACAGGTAGCTTGCTCTTGGCTACATGTTAGAGCGTAGTGAAGCAACCACAACGTACCTTCATCTTCCAAATAAGGATCGTGTTGCCACACAAGTTCCCCGAAATTTGTTAAGCGAGGTATTAAACGCCCTTCATAATATTCTTCCGCTAGCCCTGTAGCTTGCACCCAAAAACGAAGAGCCCTCACCATGTTTCGGCCCATACCAAGGCGTTCAGGGGCATCTTTCTCTAAGAATATGTTGTAGGGCTCATCTGCCTGGTAGGCTTCCTGAATAGCAGACATCCCCTTAAAAAGCCACCCTTCACGAATGTAAAAGGTCTCATGCTTTGCAAAGCTTAAGCTCATAAAAATCACCCAATAACTTCTAAAGGAATAACATTATTGTTGAAGCCTTGATCCCGAGCACTACCAAACACGCTAAGACTCTTGGCTACTAAGCAGCCTGTTGATCCGAAGTGAGTTACACATTCCATGCAACCAGTACACACATCTTGATCAATTTCATAGATGCGTTGATCTGGCTTAATCGTTATTGCTCCATGTGGGCAAGCGGCAGAACAGGCTGTGCATTGAATACAAGTCTGAAATTTTGCGGCTTGCTGTCGGAAATAGTTGCTTAATCGATCTAAACTTTGCTTAGGATTAATTACCGTAAATCGGATCGTTGTACTGTTTTGAGGGGCTTGCACAATCAGAGCATCCCAGTCTTGATTTGCACGGCCCTCTAAATAAATTTCTCCTAAAGCAGGGCGAGAGCGGTCTCTTATAATTTTCCCTAATGGCTTAAGAAACTCATCCAATTCAGCATTCACTGGCCGAGCAATTTCAATCTGAACAGCATTGGCCATATCACCACAAGGTTTAGCTTCTAAACCACTAAACCTGTTGGGATGGCCAGCACCACCAAAACGCTTCACCCAACCACGATCGTCAATGTATTCTTCAGGATCAGGTTTCCCAATGCGTTGCGCAAAATCAATCAACTGTGCTCGCCACCGAGCCGAATCTTCAGGAAAGAAAATGTTGGCCAACATATCTGACCATTCTGAATTCAATGGGCACAACCAGCAGCCTACGCGACTATAGCCTAGTCGATAAGACTTGTTAAAGTCGAGTTGGTTTAAAAGTATATAAAGCCAAACATCAAATTCGACCCAATCAATAATAGGTGAGGCTGTCGCCTGTTGCCCAATTTTTGCCCCTACCGTAACGCCATTTAACTCTTTATCTTGGTCTACACTCACAACCGTACCCAATCGATCCGGATCATTCCAAGACTTGCGGTGATACTTGCTGCGGCGTACAGATTCATTCCTTCGAATCCCATAAAAGGTGAGAACCTTCTGATCACCTAAAGTCTGCAAGAGATTATTAATAGGGCCGGCCTTAAAAATAGTGCAGCACCAACGCATCACCCGGCTTGGAGGCCCCATTTCGTCAACAAGCTCATGAAAATTATGCTCAGCTTTAGCGTTGAAAAACGGAATGAGCGGATTTTCTTCCTGAAAACGACGAACATATTCATAAGTATGCTCATCTTCGAGAGTTGTATCACCAAAAATATGAAGTATATCTGATTGCCCCAAGCCTCTACGAACCACGTCAGATACCACTGTAGAGTCTTTACCGCCACTGAAAGAGACCATTCTTAAGCGCCGTGGGAACCTTTTCGCAGCATGATCAATGAACTGCATGGCCTCATCCTCAAGGGCATTTAAGTGGGGGCGATTTACTTCTAGTTGTCGCCGATAGTCTAAGATGAGTTGTTCATCAAGAGAATCATAGTGATTACTGTCGCGAATGTATTCAGCAACAGCAGGTAAATGGTCTTTCATCTCCGCTGATCCGGGTAACGAAACCGATTCGCCATTAATGAAATAAAAGCGGCTTTTACTGCTGCGCCACACGGAATCAGTGGTTAAGGGACCGTGCCCAAAGTATTGTAGAATTCTTCTTTCCCTAGCAAACACAGGCCGACCATCTGTTGTTAGGTATTTCAGTTCTTCATTGCAAATCGGACATTTGCTGTTCTGTGCACCATATACTGGATGTTCGCAATGGTTACACCAGTTAAGGACAAGCTGCATAATATCCTTCCTTGGAGAATTTTTAGGGTACGTTTTTCAGCACAAACGTTCAGCTATTTATACTAGACTACGAGAGATTAAGTCAATCTTTTGTTGCACTAATTCAACATCTTCCAATTATAGATTCTCAACATATAGCTATCAAAGAGCTATTAGGGTAAATCAATGCTCTGGTTTTCCAAGAAGCTCACTTTCGGTATCCGTGTATTACTTTGGTGAGTCAATAGGGTGTAATACAGCTTGTATTTGCCCGGTTGGTTAGCGAGAGGTGTCGGGCGACATTGCCGCCGGGTGTGTTGGTAAAGCCCAGGATTTGGCCGCCAAAAATACGGCCGTTTCCCTCACCCCAACGCCGTCCAACAAAATGAGCCTGTGGCCCAGGGCTGGCCCAAACCGCCTGGCGTTTGCCTCGATCAACGCTTGCAGCTCACCAAAGGGTCGCTCATCCCCCTAAAGTCCTATTTTTCTCTGGCGTGAACCTTCTTACACTGTGCCGCAACTTAGCAATCTGTTTGGATCGTGCCAGATCTAAACCGCAGCTGATGGGGAAAATTTAGCCAGACGGCCGTTTCACACCCCTGTAAATTAATCAACCTGTTCTGGGATTTAGACGGCCGTTATTGCCCGTTTGTTGGCCTGGCTGCCGCACGGCTGCTCACCCTCGGGGCATGTCCCCAATAAGGAGCATCTCATGATTCGTATCCAGTACACCAACCATTCCACCCACCGCATTGTTTTGCCGTACAAAACACAAAAGCATGAGCTGCTGACGCTGGCCCAGGCGTTTGTCGCCCAGGAAAACAGCCTGCTGCCGGAAAACCGCACCCGCTACACCGCCAGCATCGAAACGGCCCTGGCCGCCGCCCTGGCCAACCAGAGCGCTTCCGCCGCGCAAGAAGTCAGCCGCAAGTCGGCCTCGGAAACGCTCAAGCGGCTGGACGCCGCCGCCCGCACCACCATCAGCCAGATTCGCAGCCTGATGGAAGGGCGTTTTGCCTACAACCCGGAGCAGGCCCAGTCGTGGGGCTTTTTTGTGCGCCAGTCGGGGCGCGGCGCGGGCAATATCCTCACCCCACGCGGCCGGGAGGAGATCATCACCTGCCTCAACCAGTACATCACCACTGAAGAAGCCCGCCCCATCGGCGAGCAGTTTGCCGAGCCGCCGCTGAACGAGGTAATCGCCCTGCGCGATGAGCTGGTGCAAAACCTGCATCAGCGGGATCAATCACGGCAGGAGCGGTTGACGCAGAATGCGGCGTTGGACGAAGCATGTACCACCCTGGCCAGGGAACTGCGCCTGGCCCTGACGGCGCTGCTGCTCAACTACCAGGGGGAACCGGAACTGATCTTGGGGCGCTGGGGCTTCCAGCTGATGACCCGCACCACCCGCCCGCCGCGCGAGGTGGGGCAGCCAACCACGCCGGAACCAGCCGCGGCACCCGCTGCGGCATCCGCCGCGAATCTTTGATGCGTGAAACGTGAAACGTGATTCTGGCCATGTTTCACGTTTCACGTTTCCCCCCATCAAATCCCCTATCTTTTAACCGCCGCCGGAACGGCCGTGGCACTTTTTATACTTCTGGCCGCTGCCGCATGGGCAGGGATCATTGCGGCCCACTTTTGGTTGCTTGCGTATGGTTGGTTCACCCGGGGCTGAGTGCTCATGAGTGCTGCTGGGCCGTTCACCACGCGCGGCCGCCCGCTGGGCCGCACGTTCGGCCTGCCTGTCCAGCATCGCCTGCCACTCGTCGGTTCTTGCGCTTTGCCGGGACAGGAAGTTGGCTTTAGCGGCACTGCGGCTGGCTCGTTCAGCCGCCATTTCGGCCTGCCAGGCGGCTTCGTTTTGCAGCCGGGTATAAATCTCGGTGATGTCGAACGGTGGTGGCACATCCTTAGGCTCCTCCAGCAGCTCCAGGTATTCTTCATAGTCGCCCAGGATCCAGGTTTCAAAGGCGTCGGCCGCATATAGGGCTTTGATCTGCTCCAGGTGCGACCGGTCGCCCAGTTTGCCCAACTCCAGCGCCGCCCAGGTCCATACCTCATCCACGGCGCCCTGAAACGAGAAGTCATCCGCCTCAGGCACGGGCGGCAGCAACTGGTGTAGCGTTTCGATGACGGCCGTTCGCTGTTCCGGCTCCTTCTGGGCAATACGGCTCAAAACGCCAGCCGCGGCGGCACGGCCAAATGGATAAACGGTTTCATCCAGAATCAACTCAGTAAACACCGGCCGCGCCGCCGCGCCATAATGGTCCAGCTCAGTGTCAAACCAGTCAAGCAAATGCTCCCGCTCTGCATCGCGGAAGATTTGGCCAAAGAGCGGCAGGGCGGCCAGCGAACGGGCCGCCAAGAGCAGATACCCGGCGTGAATATCGCTGTAGCCACGCGGATCATCTTCTATTTCGTCCAGGTCGTCGTATCTTTCTTCAGAAGCCACACGCAGTAGGTCAAGCAGAGCCGGTTCCAGCTCCGCTACACGCGCCAGGCAGGTGTGGATGAGATCGAGGTCAGGCGCACGCCCCGCCTGTTCCAGGGCGTGAATCAGTTCATCGGCGGTTAAAGGTTTGTCATTCATCACTTTTTCCTTCGAAAATAGGCCGCGGATTGCGCGGATTAACGCGGATGAAATTTAGTAAATCTGCGAAATCTGCTGATTTTTCATTCATGGTGGTCAACGATAGTTGGTGTCGTCTCCTCATTAGACAATTTTGGATCTTTGGCAATTCGTGGGGTTTGTCGTGAAACGTGATCTCTTTCTGGTCACGTTTTATGTGTCACGGCGTGTCACCCCTGAGTTCCTAAAGAGCGACAATTTCCACATCATGCCCCAGAGCGGTGAGCAAATCGGCCGTTTTCATCATAACGGCCGTTCCCCGTACCCCACTCCCCAAAGAAACCGCCACCTGGTTCAGCACCGATTGGTCAACCAGGATGCGCAGCGGCGCGGGCAGGCCAAAGGGAGCCACCGCGCCCATTTCATAGCCCGTCACGCGGTGCAGCTCTTCGGCCGTCGCCATCGTCAGGCGCGATTGGCCCAACAGGCGGCGCAGCTGCTTCCACTCAATCTGCTGCGGCCCGGCGACGAGCACCATCAGGAATTCATCCTGCGCCAGGCGAAAGAGCAGGCTGCGCACCACCTGTTCCGGCTGCTGGTTGCGCTCGGCCGCCGCCTGCTCCAGGGAGCGCACGGGGCCATCGTGGGTGAACAGGGTGTAGGGGATTTGCTTCTGGTCTAGTTCGCGGGTTACGGGTGTTTCGGTCATGATTATTTGGCCGCGGATGGCGCGGATTACCGCGGATTTACAAAAAAAATCCGCGACAATCCGCGTCATCCGCGGCTAAAGGTTCACGCGTCCATTTGGTTCATGTGGGCTTCGTAAGCGGCACCGAGGGTTTTTTCGATGATGTCATGCCGGGGGATTTGCACGCCGGGCTGCTTTTGCGCGGCGCGGTGAATCTCGTTGGCGCAGCGGTTGCACAGCTGGTAACCAATCAAAATACCCCGCTTGCGGTAAATGTAGGCGTTGAGCGAGACAGCTTCCTTGCCCTTGTACTGCATCAGATCAACCCGACGGCCGCAGCCGGGGCACGTTTCAGCCTCGAAAAACCAGTACCCTTTCACGGCTTTGCCAAAATGCGCGTGCGTCCTGGCAAACATCTCAATCATCGCCTGCTCGATGCGATCTTCCTGGGTCATAAATTCACCGGTGAGTTTGTTTAGGGGGACACAGATAAACACAGATTTTCACAGATAAGAAAAATCTGTGTTCATCTGTGAAAATCTGCGTCCTATCATCTCTTTTCTACCACAAAGGTTGGCACTGTCGAGCCGCCCCCGGCCGAGACGTTGAGCAGTGGGTCGGTGGACAGGCGGGTGAGGCAGCCATCCACATAATCGCCGTGGAAGATGAAGGGGGCGGTGTCCAACATACGGTCGTAGATTTGTAAACGGCCGTCTACAATGCTCGGGTATGGTTCTTCGGGAATCACCACCCGCTCCTGCACAATGTACGGGGCTTGCAGCGCCTGCTGCACGGCGTGTTCCCAACCGCTGGCGTTGGTTTGCCAGCCCAGCACAATGCCGTGCCCACCGTAATCGTCGTTGGGCTTCAGCACCAGCTGGTCTTTGTACTTGTGGATAAACGGGATCAGGTCGATAGGCAGGCCGCCGTACACCGTTTTGCGCTCTTCCACGGTGCGGGTCCAGGGGATGTGGTTGTGGATGACGGCCGTTTCGTCCTTGTTAAACAAATGGGCATTACGCTCGTCGCTCAGCACGGCCAGGCTCATCTTCTTGTACAAAATTTTGCAGCGGAACGGGTTCACCATGCACACATTGCCGTCGCGCACGGCGCGCACCACCGGCTGGTCCAGCCCACCGCGCTCGATCAGCTCGGTAATCAGCACTCGCTTGTAGATGATGTCAATATTAAAGCCTTCGTGATGCAGACGGCCGTTTTCATACGTCACTTCGCGTGGGTCCACAATCTTGGTGGCAAACCCCTGGGAGGCAAAGTATTGGGTAAACAGCTCAAACTCGCTGCGGGTGGGCACTTCATTCCAGTCCAAAATGCCAATTTGCGGGCGATGGGTGCCGCCGGACTGGCGGTAGGCATCGAGCAAAACGTGGTGGACGCTGTGACGGGTGGGCAACGGCCGTACCGCATACTTGCGCAAAAACTCACCCATCACCGGCAAGCCGTAAAACACCTCGTTCAGCACGTCGTTGTAGGCCGAGGCGGCCGGGACTTCGGCGTTGTACTCAGTGAACTTCAGCTCGCTGTTGTCGGTGACGTAAAAGGCGTCCAGCCGGGTCAGCGGCGTGTGCCCTTTGTACTTTGGCTCATGTTTGATCAGCTCTTGTTCCCAATCGACCAGGCCAAACTGGGCGCAGAACTCAGCATCACGCACCGCCAGCTCCGAGATTTTCTCGAAGGCGCGCAGCAGCGGCCGTATCGCCTGGCGCAGAAAGATGTATTGGTCTGGCGTTAAAAAGCGCGGCCGCAGCACGGTGCACAACGGCCGTGTGCCAAAATACAGCCCGCGCAGCTGCATCTGGTCATCCAACTGCCCCTGCGACTCCGCCGCCAGCTCATCAGTCAACAAATCATGGTAAGTCCGTATTGCTTCCTTCAACGCCATCTTCTCCTCGTCGTGCTGCCTAAAAATTACCCTCACCCCAGCCCTCTCCCTGCAAGGGAGAGGGAGCCAGATTCCCTCCCCCTCTCAGGGGGAGGGTTAGGGTGGGGGTCGGTCTTACATCTAAAACAACCCACTCCAGCGCATCTCCCCCACCTGCGGCTTTGGCTCTAATGCCAGGCGAATGCACATGTCGGCCATGCCTTCCACACACCAGCGGTGGAACTCGTAGCCCAGCGAATTGACATCCATATCCGGGGCCGGGTTCATGAAGTCAATGGCGTACGGCACGCCGTTGCGGATGGCAAACTCGCAGGTGTTCATGTCGTAGCCAAAGGCGCGGCACAGCGTCTGGCAGTCGGCCACAATGCGGTCGTACAGCTCCGGGGCCAGGCCATCGGGATGGCTGTAGCGGCGGCTGCCGGGATCATAGCGCATCACCAGCACTTTTTCTTGCCCCAGCACCATGCAGCGAATGTAATCATCCCACTGGATAAACTCTTGCAGCACCATCGTCAGCAGGCCAGACTGGTCGTAGCTGCGGTACAGCTCTTCCATGCTGCGGCAGATGTACACTTCTTTCCAGCCGCCGCCGTGGGCGTCCTTTAGCACACAGGGGAAGCCGCCGACATACTCCACCAAATCTTGCCAGGGCATGGGGAAAGCCAGGTTGCGCAGGCTCTTGCCGTGGTCGATGCCGGGCACGTACTCTTTGTTGGGTAAAGCGGCCGTTTTCGGGCTGGCCAACCCCAACTTGCTAATCAGCGACGCGCCAAAAAACTTGTCATCGGCCGTCCACATAAAGGGATTGTTGACCACATGGGTGCCTTGCAGCATGGCGTTTTTGAGGTAGGTGCGGTAATAAGGCACCTCGTGCGAAATGCGGTCCACGATGACGGCGTATTCGTTCGGCTGGTTCATCTGCGTGCCGCCCACCGTCACAAACTCGGCGATAACGTCCTGGTGACGGCCGTTTACCTCTTCAATAAACGCCGGCGGCCAGGACCACTCCATCCCCACCATCAAACCAATCTTTTTTGTCATGCATCCCTCTCCTTTTTAAGTTTGCCAGTGTGCAAGTATGCAAGTGGCAAGTGGCAGGTGAGAAGTTACTTGCAAACTTGCCACTTGCCTACCTGCTACCCGCTCAATCATGCCCCCCAATATAAGCCAAAATCATGCGCTCCCAATACGGCCAATCGTGGCTCCAGCCATCCCAAATGCGCAGCGCATTGCCAATGCCCTTCTGCCACAGCGCGGCCGACAGCGCTTCATTGTTAGCCCGCAGCCCATCATCCTGCCCCACCGCCAGAACAATATCCAGCCGCCGCAGCGCTTCCAGCCGCCCCCAATCATGCTCATTGGGGATGAAGGCGCAGGGATTGTTGGCGTAAATATTGCCGCCGCTGTGGCCATCGGTCCAGCGCGAGATGTCGTAAATGCCGCTCAGGCCAATGGCTCGCCCCACCAGGTGGGGGTTACGCAGGGCGATGTTCACCGCATGGTATGCGCCAAAGCTGGCCCCCACAGTAATGAGGAACGGATTATTGTTTTTGCGCCGCGTCAAGGGCAGCAGTTCGTTGACAATGTAATTTTCGTACTGCACCTGCCGCCAGGCGCGGGCATGGGGATGTTTCCAATGGGCATACCAGCTCTCGGCATCAACGCTGTCGACGCAGTACACTTGCAGCCAGCCCTGGCTGATGTGGTGCCCCAGCACCTGCATCATGCCCCGGTCTTCCCACTCATAAAAGCGCCCTTTGGAGGTGGGAAACACCACCACGCGGGCACCGCTGTGGCCAAAGACCAGCAGTTCCATGTCGCGCTCCAGCGATGGGCTGTACCAACGATGATATTCTCGATTCATTTGCGTCTCTCTTCCTGGTAGGACTGCACAGCAAAGCTGTGGGGGTAAAGATATGGGGGGATGGGTGACCAACACCCATCCCAAAACTTTACGTTTCGCCAACGTCTAAAATCTACTTGCTGAGATTGGGCCAAGCTTAAAGCTTGGCCCAATCTTTAAGCGTCACCTATTTCTTTGGTGACCGCTTTCTAAAACCCTTTTTCTCCTGATTAGATTCTTTTGTTCCCTTAAAGCTGGGGGCTTCAAGATTCCAAAAGGCACAAATGTTGCCATCCATCATTCGCGTTTTCAGTCGCGCATCAATTTCATTGATAGACTGTGAGCTGGTAATGATCGTTGGCAGCCGTGCATTGTAGCGATAATTCATCAGCTGATAAAGTTTTTCTTTGGCCCAGGGTGTGGCGCTTTCCGTTCCCAAATCGTCCAGCACCAAAACGGGCATCTTTTTAATTTCGGCAAACCTTTTGGCCAGCCCGATGTGGGTCATGGGGTCAAAAGCATCGCGTAAATAATCCAACAAATCTGGCACCCCCACAAACAGCACATGCTCACCGGAATCTGACAAGTAGTTAGCAATGGAAGCAGCCAGGTGTGTTTTGCCATTGCCGTAGGCAATGCTTTGGAACACAATCCAGCCTACCGGCTCTTTGGCATAGTCGAGCGCCGCTTCAAAGGCTCTTTTGAGATTGGTAGACATGCTGTGCGGCAGCTCCTCATCGCGAAAGGCAAAGGTGCCAAAGGTTTTATCCGCATGCAGGTGAAGGGCGGAGAAATCGGAAAAGGATTGGTCTTTGGGTCGTCTGAAGTCTGGTGCAAATATCTCTACGATGGTTGTCAGGTTTTTATCGACCAGGCGAGAACGTATTCTTGGCTCAATGGCTTCAAAATCCTGGTTTGTTGTAATGACGGTGGGCAATTTTTCGGTATAGCGGTAGTTAAATATTTGATACAGTTTTTCTTGTGCCCAGCTTGTATTGTTTTGGGTGCCCAGGTCGTCCAAAACCAGAACCCGGGCGTTACGCACCAGCTCAAAGCGTTCGTCAAAACGCATGCCAGCATCATCGCCATAAGAGGCACGCAGGTAGTCCAACAGGTCGGGGGTATTAACAAAAAGCACGGCTTTGCCTGACCCAATCTGGAAGTTGGCAATAGCCGCCGCCAGGTGGGTTTTGCCACAGCCATAACTGCCTTTTAGAATTAACCAGCCTTCGGGATGAGTGGCAAAATCGTGGGCAGCGGTGTAGGCGGTTTGAAGGCTGTTTTTGGTAACCGCGTTAAAACCAGGTATTCCCTGAACGTCGACCAAAAAATTATCAAAGGTGCGGTCTTTTAGCTGACCGATTTCGCTCAGTTTGGTGAGGCGGTTGACTTGTTTGTCGTTTTCGCTGTTGCGGCAGACGCAGTTGATGGCCCGGCCAAACTGTTTGTGGGCTGGCGGTACGTCGGGAATAATGTAACCTAGTCCCCCGCAGTGTGGACAATCGGGCAGGCCTAATCCGGTGGCCGATTCTGAATCTAAAGAGGGTTTATCGCTTAACGATGTCTTTATATTCGTCGGGGACTTGTTGACTGAGACTCCGTCGAGAATCTCGCCCATAGCTTTCATCTTTCTTTCCTTCCTGTCGCCATCTTTCCAGGATAGCGCTGATGTAACGCCACTTACGGACGTTGTTGGCAACGGCCGTTTCTATCGCCTCTTCTATCCACCGCACCGGATAACTCTGTTCGGCGTCGCGCAGCTCATCGGCCACGATGGGAGTCAGGGGACCGATGTTTTGTTCGTAGAGGATGAAGATATTCGGCCGTTCCACCAGCAAAGTAATTGGCTCATCTTCATCTGGGTTAGGCCGCCACTCACCCTTGGTGATGCCTTCAAAAGCCGCCCGCCCTTTTTCCGTGTTAAAAAAGTACAGGTCCATCACGCCGTCGGCGCTTTCAATGTTTACATGCAAAAAGGTACCGCGGGCCACAGCCCGCTCAATGCCATCCATCAGCGCTTCGGTAGCCAGGGTGGCCGTAGGACCTAGCCCTTTGACAAACTCGGTGTCGTTCAAAAAATCGGTCAGGCGCAGGTAGCGCACCTGGCCATCTTTTTGCCCCATGGCCCAAAACGCATAAAGCGTCACCTTCAATTCAGCTATATTGTCGATGTTGGGCAGCAAGTCGCTAAAAAAAAGGTTTGGCACCAGGGTCGTGCGTAATTTACCGTCTGGAAAACCGGGGAAACCTTTCATAATGGTTAATTGTGAATTGTCAATTGTAAATTGTCAACGTCAGTAGAGATTAGAGATTGGAAACTGGAGATTATGCCAATCTCTAATTTCCAGTCTCCAATCTCCCTAAAGGTTGATTTCCTGGCGTTGCAGATTGCGGAAGGTGGCCAACTTGCTATGCCAGTAGAGGTCGATAGTGCCGGTGGGGCCGTTGCGGTGTTTGGCGATGGTGAGTTCGGCGATATTCGGCCGTTCCGTTGTCTCTGGATTGTAATATTCATCCCGGTAAATAAACATCACGATATCGGCGTCCTGCTCAATGCTGTTGTGAACGATGATGTCATCCGCCACAAAGTTATGCGGCCCCGGGACAGTTAAGTCAAAGACTTCGGCTTCACCTGCTGGAGTAATCGAGACAATAGGGTCCCAATAAATATCACTATTTGCACTATCCTTGTACTTTTGATTGTCATTCCCGCGAATGCGGGAATCCACTCTGGTGCGCAAGATGGATACCCGCCTACGCGGGTATGACATTACCTCTGGTAAGGGTAAATTTTGCCAAGATAAGGTAGAAGTTCCACCTCCATTACCAATGTGATGCCCCAGCAACGCTAACTCTTGATCTGGCATTGTTTGTTCGAGTTGGAAACTATCCAATCTTCGGGGTAAGGCTAGATGATCCCCAACGGTCAGTTCGTCCAGGTGCTTCCAACCTTCAATCGTTAGGAACTTGTGGTTGCCCGTGGCCTGGATGGAACGGCCGAGTTTCGTTTCCAGCGTAAAAATCGGTTTGGTGCCCGTCGAGAAGGCCTGGCTGACCAGCGCAGGCTCAATTTTGAGCGTGTCTTCGTTCAATGCCAGAACTGGAAAACCAGATTGCCCGACCAGTTCGCGAATCGGTACCCGCTTGCCGCTGTCGGCCAGTGTGACCAGCGTACCGCCAGCCAGACAACCCGAATCACGCAGGTCGGAGAGCTGGGGATGTTTGTCCTGGCGCTGCTCCACGGCGCGACTGAGCTGGGCCGCCGCCAGGATGGGCACATCCAGTTCACGCGCCAGCCCCTTCAAGCCACGCGAAATCTCGCTGATTTCCATGACGCGGTTGTTGGTGCTATGTTCCGCCGACATCAGCTGCAAATAATCAATGATGACCAGGTCCAGCCCATGTTCAGCATAGAGGCGGCGGCACTTGGTGCGCAGCTGGTTGGGCGTAATCGACGGCGTGTCGTCGATAAAAATGCGCGTTTCCGATAAACGGCCGATTGCCTCCATAAAAATAGGCAGCTCGTGCTCGTGCAGCTGGCCGCGCCGCAGCCGCTGCGAATCGATGCGCGTTTCAGAGGCAATCATGCGCTGCACCAGCTGTTCACCCGACATTTCCAGGTTAAAAATGGCCACCCGCTTGCCGTAGCGCATGGCGGCCGTCAATGCAATGGCGTTTTGCAAACTGGTCTTACCCATGCCCGGCCGTGCCGCCAAAATGAGCAGGTCCGAGCGGTTGAGGCCGCCCAGCAGCCGGTCCAGGTCGGTGAAGCCGGTGGGCACGCCAATGACGTCATTGCCCTGCTCCATGAGGCGCTGAATGCGGTCCAGATATTCGCCCGCAATTTGCTTCACCGGCACCAAATCCCGCGTGGTGCGCTGCTCGCTAATGCTAAACAGCGCCGTCTCCGACCGGTCAATAATGACGTTGATGTCTTCGGCTTCGTCGTAGGCCAGGTTGGCAATGGTGCTCGCCGCGCTGATGAGCTTACGCCGCAACGCGGCCGCATCCACCAGCTTGCCATAGTTGCGGGCGTTAATGGCCGTTGGTACGGCATTGATGAGGCCAATAACGTACGCTTCACCGCCAACATCTTCCAGCTGCTCACGCCGCCGCAGCTCTTCCGTGAGCGTGACAAAATCCAGCGGTTCCCGCCGCTCGCTCAGGCTGAGAATCGCTTCGTAAATCCACTTGTTGGCGGTGCGGTAAAACGCATCGGGGCGTAAAAAGTTGGAGATTTCAAACAGGGCATCGGGATCGATGAGCAGGGAGCCGAGGACGGCTTCTTCGGCTTCAAGGCTGTGAGGGGGCAGGCGTTCAACTGTGCTCATGGATCAGATTTTAGAATGAAAACGTGAAATGCCCAACTGGTGCATTTCACGTTTAGAGTTCAGGATGCAGCTTGGAACTACAGCTGTTGATGAAACTATTCGTCGAAATCTTCAAAATCAAGCGAATCAACAAAATCGGTGAAAATGTCCAGGGTTTCTGTTTCTTCGCTGTCAGGCTCTTTTGCCTCTTCCTGAAGGATATCTGGCTCAGGCAGCACGCCCACCTCGTCCATCACTTCCTGGTTCACAAAAACGGGCACTTTGACGCGCACGGCCAGGGCGATGGCATCGGAAGAGCGGCTGTCGATCTCTTTGAGCTCGCCGTTGATATCAATAAAAAGACTGGCGTAGAAGACACCGTCGTTGAGCGCTTTGATCAGAACATGGGAGACTTTACCACCCATGGCGGTGATGACATTTTTAAGCAGATCGTGGGTTACAGGGCGGGCCATTTCCACATCCTGCAGCTCAATGGTGATAGCGTCGGCTTCATAGGGACCAATCCAAATGGGCAGCTGGCGTTCGCTATCAATTTCTTTTAGCACCACGATGCGATGTTGAGATACAAGGCTGATGCGGATGCTGTCGACGACAACTTCGATCATGTTTACCCTCTTCATTTGGCACAAGTCGGTCTTCACCTTAAATTGAGGACAGGTGCCTGGTAACTACTTGGAACAGTGATTGTGCTTCTGTTCGTATTTTGGCATTGTAGCATAAAGTGAAAATTTATCCACGCTGCCAGGGCAAAAAATGTGATGGCGCAGCTTAGTTCGATAGTACCCAATTTTGCCCGGAAAGAACCAGGGTGAGGGGGGTGAGTACGGCCGTATGTGCCTCACTCACCATAACCTCCGCCCGATCCCCGTTGAGCAGTACCTGCTGCACTTCGTACCCCTGGCTGGTTAGGGAACGAACCAGATTCAGGTAGCTGGCCGCCAATGGATCGATAAACACGCCGTCATTGTCTAAGACGCGGGTGACGCTGTCTAGCAGCACGTTGGCTTTGTTGTAATCCCCGGCGCGCAGGGCCACATCGGCCGCTTGCAGCATTACCTCCAGCGTCACGTTCACCTCCCCCTGGGGATGGCGGGTGAGATCAGCCGGGTTGCCTTCGGTTTTCAGCGAACCGGGGTACGGCAGCCAGGCGGTCAGAAAGTAGGCGGTGGGATCGTAGGCGCGTTGGTAATGGCGCATCACATTGAAGTAGCGAATGGTCGTTTGCAAATCGATCAGCATGTTGCGATCTTCGGGCAAAGTGGCCAGGTAGGCCAGCCAATTGGCCTCAGCCTGGGCCAGGGTGACGCCAAAATATTGCTGCAAGTTCAGGTCCATCGCCTGCGACATTGTGGGAGCATCTGCGGCGGACACATCGGCATAAAACTGCTTAAAACCAGGCCAGCCGTAGGTATCGATGAGGTAATCGACAAACCCAGCGGATTCCAGATACCCAATCTCGTGCTGGACGGGATAAAAATTGTCAATGAGCTGGGCCAGGGGCACGTACTGCCCCAGGGCAACCAGCGCCGCAGCTCGCGGCGAAAGGTTTTCCGGCTTGTAGTGGCCGCCGCTGCCCCACACGGCCAGCCCTTCGGCCAGGAAAGTGATGCGGTCTGGGGCAAACTGGCGGTCGACGATGTGCACGGCTTCATGCACCAGCACCTGCTCAAAACCCTGGCTGGCATATTGGCGGTCCAGGTAAGAGATGACGATGGCATTCCCGGCATAACCACCCTGCCCAATCACGCGGTCGATGAGGTAAACGTCAATTTTGCGGTTGAGTTCTTCTTCCACGCGGCTGGCGGCCTGCATGACGGCCGTTTCTACCGTCACCAACAAATCTGGCAGGTCACGGTAAGCGGCCGTACCGCTCACCACGTAGACGTTGCAGCAGTTGGTTTCGGCCGTGACCCAGGTGGCGTTCCGCTCGTTGGGCGACAGCTCCAGCGGATCGCGCACGGCAACAGTGCGCATGATCTGGTTGTTGTCCGCGTTTTCATCCCCAACAGAAACGGTGTCAAAACGGTCTAAAATGACGTGCACCACGTGTTCGCCCACGCTGCCGCTGGTGTCCCAGGCCCATTCAAACAGCCCAATGGCGTCGCCAGCCAGGTTGGGTGAGCTGAGGCTGCCTTCGGCCACATCCTGGTAATCAACCAGCACATGCACGGTCACCGAACGCGGATCGACGTTTTCGGGCACATGGGCCAGCACCTGGAAGGTGACCTTGTCGCCCGCGTAAATATCGGGGACGGGGTAGAGAAATACGTCGTCTTCTTCCAGGGAGAGATCGATCTGAGGCGTTACGGCCGTTGCCGGTGCAGTGGCGGGCAGCGCTGGGGTGTTGGTGGGGGGAATCTGGACGGTGGGATTATCCGGGGCAACGGCCGTGTTTTCCGGCAAATCGGTACCGGTTACAGTTTCCGTCGGCACATTGCTCTGGGGAACGGCCGTTGGACTGCCACAGCCCACGGCGACAAACAAAACAAACAAGGCAATCAACCAAAATAATTTCCGGCTCATTACGTCAAACCCATTACTTGCTAAAAAGTACAACCATGTCGAGGGCAATCTTGCCAGGCAACTCTGCCCCTCATAATTTTAACGAGTGCCTTCAGATGGCGTCTTCTCAACCGCAAGTCACTCAGAATTTATTAAGTAAACGGCATAAATCTGTCAGCCAAAAAGACTTTGCCAGGCATTTTTCAGACGCTGCCAGAGCCGTTGCCAGAAGCCAGGCGGGGGCAGCGGCGGCTCAGCGTCGCCGGATGGCAGGTCTGGCGGCGCGATGGGCACGATATCGGGTTCCGGGGGCGCAGGCAGTTGGGCGGGCAGTAAGACGTGCAGGAGGGTAAGCACCGGCTGTAGTTCATGGGCCAGGGCATGCTCTGGGGCATTGCCGATCTCTCCGGCAAAGTGCAGCCCCACGCCCTTGCCGCTGGCCTCGTCCACCCAAATTGCGCCGGAATCACCGCCCATGCTCACTTCCACGTTGCCCGCGCCAGGGCGGGGCACCACGCGAAAGACTTGCTGCATCAGCCGCACCCCGGCCGCCCCATAATTGACCGAGGTCGCCATTTGCACACCATCTATAAACCCTGTGGTGCGCTCGGTGGTACGGCCGCTTTTCCACACCAACATGCCCAACTGCGGCCCCGTCACGTCTTCGAGGGCGTCCCCTTCAACCGTTTCGGTGAGGACCTGGCGTGTGTTATTTAGCCCGGCAACGGCCGCATCGTGTGGCCCCAGCACAAAGCGGCTGAGGCTGGCAAAGGTATCGGCGGAGCTGCCGCCATCCAGTGGCCCTGGCTGCCAGATCGGTTCGCCGGGTACGGCCGTTGGGCTGCCCACCAAGATATGCCAGTTGCTCAAGACCATCGGCTGCAACGTGGTGGCGTCGTACACTTTGGCCCCCAGCGTACCTGCGGTGATGCGTGGATTGCCCACGCTAACACCCAGCGGCACGGGATCATAGCGGTGGGTCCGCGCGGCAGGCGCGGCTTCCAGCTGCGCGCCACCGGGCAGCAGCTGCAGGCCATACTCGGCTTCAATAACATCCACGGGAATGCCGTCTACTTCTTCGGGAAACAGTTCTGCTTCGCTAAGTTCGGCCACCGGGCGCTTTTGGGCCACGTGAACCCGCAGGGAGAGTTTGCCGGTCATCAGCCCCTGTGACCATTTAAAGCCGAGGTCAACGGCCGTAACCCCGTCACGCGCCAACCACTCCTCACGAACGGAATTGAGAACGGCCGTGGCGTGAGCCATCTGTTCAGAACTGAAAGTGTTCATGGGCTTACTCCTTTTGCGGTCTGGTCACGTTGACACAGCTGCATTATACCGGAAAGTTGCGCCTGGTTGGCTCTTTTCAGGTGCCAGATTGGCTATTACTGTAGCCACAAACGGGTTTTGAAACTGTAAACCGTTAAACGCAACAGCGCCGGTTTTCCCGTTACGCCGCCGACCATGACCTTGTCAGCGGCCGTTTGTTTCAGTATGCTATGCACATTGTTACGCATGGTCGCAAAAAGAGCTTGATTTCTTTCAGGTAGTATCATGAATCGTCGTCGTTAATCTGTTCAAAGCTGTGGGCCAGGTTTGCCGTATGTGCCCCCAGGTAGTGAACCGATATTGTTTTGTTTCCCTCTCCCCAGCCAGTTAGGGGAGAGTTAGTGATTGTCGTTTTTGGGAAACGGCCGTCAGCCAAAGAGGTGTCGTGTGTTCAACCTTCCTGACTTTCCTGATGTTTACACCACCCGAAATATTACCTGCGTGAGCTGTAACGAAAACTTTGTCGTTACCGAAGGGCATCAATCGGAGTGGCGGGTCCCAGCCAACGTGCCAAATACGGTAAATTTACATTATGAAGACAACCGTCAACAGCGTACCGTTTTGCCTGCACCCACCAGACCGCCCTCAAATCCTGAGCAGCGCATCGGGACTGGGCGCCCCATAGATTTCACGCCCTACCCTATTAATTGCCCGCGCTGCGGAGCCGATAATCGTAACTGGCTTCGGTTGGAGGAAGATGGTGAGCTAACTTTTTTCCAGCAGTGGCAGCTCTGGCAGCGACGCTACCATGCAGTTTTCTCTACCCTGCTGATTGCTGTATTGTTTGCCATCATCCCCTTGGCTTTACGCTCTCAGCTGGAGATTTCATGGCTACAGGCAGTTGTACTGGCGATGAGCATCGTGGTTGCAACAGCCCTTTTCATCAAAGATATTGCACCCAAGTGGAAAGAGTTGCGCCAAGATCGATATGATGCCGAAGTTTTTCCCAAGTCGAGACGATTTGAGGTGAATCTCTGGCTGCGTGGTCTGGTCTGGTTGATTATGGCAACGATCGTCTTTCCTGTAATTTTCTTTAAAGTTGGGCCAGCGACGATTCAAAAAATTGTGGAATTTGTCGATTCTTCGCCAGAAGAGGAAGTACAAACCGTAGGAAGCGACATTGCCGTGAACTTTAATGCGAAGGTTAACCGATCCATTGACGAGTTCAACCATTTCGCCGAAGGATTGGGGGTCGCGATCAACAATCTGCCCATCGATGATCTGCCCCAGCTGGAACAAGAATTAGAAAAGATATCTGATGAACTTGACAGCACAGCTCTACTCGCCGTAGACGAAATTTCTGGTGTCGGCCAGGAAAGCGTCACACGACTGCAAAAAGAAGTGGAAAATGAAGTAGCGGCTATCAAACAAGCCCGAGTTGGGGCAGCATCCCGTCTGCGGACGAGCGTGGTTGCAGATGTCAAATATCTGGGAATATGGTCATTTCTAGTAGGGATCCCCTTGATCGTGGCTATCATGGTCACCATACCAGCAATGAAGGCTTTTACTGCTTCGATCAACAGAGATTTACCGCCGCCCGTGTATTACAGCGTGGCAAACATGACGCGCCTCGTTTCTTGGGAAGCACGACAAGCGCTTGAGATGCGGAATAATCATTATTTTGAGATTCAGTGGATGTCCGTGAACCGCAACGAAGAAGGTGGAATCACCCTATCTGGCTTATTCCGTGACCCCCCAGATTTTGATGCTTCAGGGCGCGCCACTGGGGAACTTGTACGTGCCCAGAAGCATACTGTCGTTACTGACAAGTGGGGGCGCATTAAAGATGTCAAAATTGAGGATGTGCATGTACCCATTCCGGCAGGTGCCCCTGCGGGGCGCTTCACTTTGGTTCAGCAGATACCGCATGATGCTCCATCCAATGTGCGCATTCGCTTACCAGAGCGGTAGCTGAAATTAGGGCAACGGCCGTATCCCCCTCCCTACCAAAGATACGGCCGTTTCCCATTTACCCATTTCCGCCAATCGCGTATAATCTCCCCTCGACAACCAAACTGTTACCAACAACAAAGAGTCTATCTTCAGCGCCAGGCGGCAATCCCCTGGCCAGCGCGGACTCGCCTCAAGCAATCCTCGCGGGAAACAGACCTTAACGCAAAATTCAACCTGCTGTTTTTCGTGACAATATCCAAGGAGATACCCCATGAGTTATGCCAAAATAAATGTCCCAGAAGGCGAAAAAATTACCTATACTAACGGTAAACTGCACGTTCCCAACAACCCCATTGTGGCGTTCATTGAAGGTGATGGCATCGGCGTCGATATCACCCCTGCGTCACTGCATGTGTGGAATTCGGCCGTAGAAAAAGCGTACGGCGGCCAGCGCAAAATTGCCTGGATGGAAATCTACTCCGGCGAAAAAGCGGCCGAACTGTACGACGGCAACTACATGCCCGAGGAAACCTTCGATGCCATGCGCGAATTTGTCGTGGGCATCAAAGGCCCCCTCACCACACCCATCGGCGGCGGCTTCCGCAGCCTGAACGTGACCCTGCGCCAGGTGCTGGACCTGTACGCCTGTGTCCGCCCGGTGCGCTACATCCCCGGCACGCCCAGCCCCATGACCAACCCCGAACGTATGGACATCGTCCTCTTCCGCGAAAACACCGAAGACGTCTACTCCGGCGTGGAATTTGTGGCCAACTCCGTGGAAGCCAACAAGCTCATCGCTTTCTTGCGCGACGAACTGGGCAAAAACGTGCGCGAGCTGTCGGCCATCGGCATTAAGCCGGTGAGCGAATTTGGCACCAAACGGCTGGTGCGCCAGGCGTACCAATACGCCATCGACAATAACCGCAGCACGGTCAGCCTGGTACACAAGGGCAACATCATGAAATTCACCGAAGGCGCTTTCCGCGATTGGGGTTATGAGCTGGCCCGTGACGAGTTTGGCGCACAGCCGCTGGATGGCGGCCCGTGGCACGTGATGAAAAATCCCAACACCGGCAAAGATATTGTTATCAACGACGTGATTGCCGACAACATGCTGCAGCAGCTGCTCACCCGCACGGCCGATTACGACGTCATCGCCACCCTCAACCTGAACGGCGACTACATGAGTGATGCGGCCGCCGCTCAGGTCGGCGGGCTGGGCATGGCTCCCGGTGGCAACATCGGCGACGGCGTGGCCCTGTTTGAAGCCACCCACGGCACCGCGCCCAAGTACGCGGGCAAAGACATGGTGAACCCCGGCAGCCTCATCCTGAGTGGGGTGATGATGTTGGAGTACATGGGCTGGACTGAAGCGGGCGAGATGATCGTGGAGGCGATGACCAAAACGATTCAGGACAAAACCGTCACCTACGATCTGCACCGCCAGATTGAAGGCGCTACCAAGCTGTCCTGCTCCGAATTTGCCCAGGCCATTGTAGACAACATGTAAAGATTAACCGCCAAGTCGCCGAGAACGCAGAGAAAAACCACAAATTCGGCGCACCTGGTGTTCTTGGAGTTTCGGGCACTTCAGTGTCTGGCAGGGACTTTTATCAAAGATTTCGCAGATTGACCAGATTTTTAATCCTTTCAATCTGCGAAATCTTTGATTACAAATCGCCGAAGCACATTGACGGCCGTTGACCGTATTTTTTACTCCATAACTTCGGTTTCCAACCGCTGCGCCAGGCAGAGCGTGCCATCCTCCAGGCAGATGTCTACCAAGCCGGAAAACTCCCCAACAGTTTCCCCGACAAACATCAGTTCAACCGTCCGGCTGTTCATTGCGGGAATTTCCGTGTCAAAACGGTAGCTGGCAAAGTGGGTCAGTGGCAGCGCTTGCACCGCCTGGTACGCTGGGGCACTGCCGCTCAGGCGTACGTAGTCCAGGTAGTTGGTGTCCAGGTCAATGCTGTGCAGCACCTGGCTGCTGGTGATCAGGCTGGTCACCTGAATCGTAACGGCAAATGGCTCGTTCACGGTCACCTGCTCCGGCGCGTCAATTTGCACCGCGATGGAGGTTGGTTCATTCAGCACCGTGCCCCACAGCAGGCGGCTGATGGTTAGCACAACGGCCGTTCCCAACACACAAACAGCCACAATCATCCCTACCAACTTCAGCACCCGTCTTCGTTCCATGACACACCCTCCTTAATCCGCCAGCTGAATCCCGGCCTCGTTGAGCCGCTCGTGCACCAGCGCCAGCAGCCGGGGGCGCATCTCCGCGCCCATGGCGTATTTGGCTTTGGCCACCAGCGTCAGCTCCGTCTGCTGCCCCAACGACCCCGACTGGCTGATCACCTGCCACGGTTCCAACAAGTTGGGCAAAATCAGCAGCGCTTCCTTGCCCAGCTCTTCCAAAACAGACAGCGCCTGGCTTAAATCTTCAGCGTTAAGCTTGACAGTGACGCTGGCCAGAGAAAAACGGCCGCGGCTAAAGTTGCGCACAATGCGGATTTCGCCATTGGGCACCACAAACAGCTCCCCGCTGGGCGAGCGCAGCGTGGTGGTGCGCAGGTTCACCGTTTCCACCACCCCTTCATTGCCCAAAATATCCACTTTTTCGCCTACGTCGAAGGTATCCTCAAACAAGAAGCCCACCCCGGTGAGATAATCGCTGACCAACGGCCGTGCCCCCAGGCCAAACGCCGCCGCAAACAAACCGACCATCCACACCAGCGTCTCGCCTCCCACAAACAAACTAAGGCTGAGCAATACGGCCGTTACCACCGATAAAAAAGTAATCGCGCTGGCCACCAGGCTGGTCAGCGTCTTTTGCCGCTCCAGGCGCAGCTGCCGCCGCTTGTTGGCCAGGCTGCCAATGCGCAGCACCCGGCGCGCCAGTCGGCCCGACAATCGGTGCACCAGGTATGCCAGCAAAAAATAAACGGCGATGTGCACCCCATCGCTCCACAAACTGCCCGATGTCCAAAAAGTTACAAAGTTCTGCCACATACAAACCTCCGAGCCGACATTTTAGCATCAAGTTAAGAATCGTGGCGAACAAGCCCGCGGAGGCGTAAACGCCCCCGCTACATGTGAAAGGCCTGAAGGGCCTGATTTTTAGCCCACCGGGCTTCCACAACTAGCCGGGCGGCTTCAGCCCCCGGCGGACCTGACACACACAACCACATCTGCCGCCAAATTTCTTGACCAAAAAATAAATCCGCTTACCATATTGTTATGACAAATAACGGTGGTTACAAATTAGAGTACCTGGAAAAATACCAGGGCCGCCCCCAAAAGCCATCTGGCAACAAAAACAATCCCGACAAAAAACCACGCGGCTGCCTGGCCAAAAGCCTCATTGTCCTGGTACAGCTGAGCCTGATTGGCTTGCTGTTTGGCGTGCTGGCTTTTGTCGGTGCCTACGTCTACCTCAGCAATGAGCTGTCGGACTCGATTGACCAGGTGCTGGCTTACCGCGGCACCGGCGTGGGCGGCACGCCCCGCTTCTACGACCGCAACGGCGAGCTGCTTTTTGAGCTAACCACCACCGAAAAGCGCCTGTGGCTGGCCTACAACGAAATCCCCCGCTCGGTGATCGACGCCACGGTGGCCGTAGAAGACGACACCTTCTGGACCAACTACGGCTTTGATCCGGCCGCCATTGGTGCGGCGCTGCTGAACAACTACCGAAATCAAGACGGCCGTCCCGTCGGAGCCAGCACCATCACCCAGCAGCTGGTAAGGCACATTGCCTTCACCTACGAAGAGCGCATCAGCGTCAGCTACGAGCGCAAGCTGCGCGAACTGTTCCTGTCGTTCATCATGACCCAGCAGCGCAGCAAAGAGGCCATCGTGCAGATGTACCTCAACGAGATTTACTACGGCAACCTGGCCTACGGCATCGAAGCGGCGGCGCAAACCTACTTTGCCAAATCGGCGCAAAACCTGACGCTGGCCGAGGCCGCTTTTCTGGCCGGGCTGCCCCAGTCGCCGCTGGACTGGGATCCGTATACCAACTTTGACGCCGCCAAAGCGCGCCAGGAATTTATTCTAGACTTGATGGTGGACGAAGGTGTCGTCACCGCGCTGGATGCCGAGATTGCCAAGGGGGTGACCCTGCACATTGCGCCGCGCATCGCCGCCAACGAGGCGGCGGGCGACGTGACGCTGGAAGCGGCCCACTTTGTGCTCTACGTGCAAAGCGAGCTGGAGAAGCTGTACGGGCCAGACGCCATCGCCCTGGGCGGCTGGCAGATTACCACCAGCCTGGACCTGAACATGCAAGAAATGGCGGAAACGGCCGCACGCGATCAGGTCGCCGCCCGCGCCGCCACAAACAACGTCAGCAACGCCTCGGTGGTGATTCTCAAGCCCAACACTGGGGAAATTTTGGCGATGGTGGGCAGCCTGGATTACTTCGACACGTCGATTGACGGCCAGGTAAACGTCGCCCTCAGCCCGCGCCAGCCCGGCAGCAGCATCAAGCCGATCACCTACGCCACCGCCCTGCAGCGCGGCTGGTCCACCGCCGACGTGCTGTGGGACGTGCCCATCGAGCTGGAGCTGGGCGATGGCGAAAAGATGGTACCCACCAACTACGATGGCTACTATCGTGGCCCGGTGCTGTTCCGCGACGCCCTGGCCAACAGCTACAACATCCCGCCCGTGCAGCTGCTGCGCGACGTAGGCGTGCCTACCTTCATCGCCACCGCCCGCAGCATGGGCATCGAATCGCTGCGCGAGCCGCCCGGCTATTACGGCCTGGCCCTCACCCTGGGCGGCGGCGAAGTGCCCCTGCTGGAAATGACCCACGCCTTTGCCACGCTGGCCAACCAGGGGCAAAAGCCGCGCCTCACCGCCGTGCTGCACATCACCGACAGCCGGGGCAACGTCATTTATGACGCGCAGCAAAACCAGCTGCCCGCCGTCAACGCCCTGGACCCGCGCATTGCCTACATCATCACCGACATTTTGGATGATGATCAGGCGCGGGTGGCGGCGATGGGGTACAACAATCCGCTGGAGCTGCCCTTCCCCGCCGCCGTCAAAACGGGCACCACCAACGATTTTCGCGACAACTGGGTGAT
Organism: Anaerolineae bacterium; assembly: GCA_020848035.1. GTDB lineage: Bacteria > Chloroflexota > Anaerolineae > Promineifilales > Promineifilaceae > Leptofilum. The sequence continues at coordinate 58,535 of JADLAX010000018.1, forward strand.
TGGGTACACGCCGGGCGTGGTGGTGGGCATCTGGATGGGCAATTCAGACGGCCGTCCTATGGTCAACTCCTCCGGGCTGCAAACAGCTGCCCCGCTGTGGAACAACATCATGCAAACCATCTACAACGACCCAACCATGATGCAAAGTTTGTGGGTAAACGGCCGTCCGCCCGCCACCGGTTTCATCCAGCCCCAGGGCATCGAGCTGCGCCCGGTTTGCCTGCCCTCCGGCACGGGTGGCAGCCGCTGCGCCGCCAGCCGCAACGACTGGTTTATTGTCGGCGCGCCTACCCACGGCAACGCCCGCATCAGCTACAACCCCAATATAGGCGAAAATTTAGGCGCGTGGACCCTCTCTACCATGTCCATGCCGGCCGACGAAGGCCAGCGTTTTCTGGACGCCCAGCCCGCGCTGAGCAACGGCAGCAAAATCCCCCGCCCCACCGAATGTGTCATTAATAGCACCAGCCCGCCTGCCGGGGCCACCGTGCGGCTCTACCTGCCCGTCCCCCCGTTTTACCCGGACGAGATCAAAGCCCGGCAGTGGGCGCAAAGCTCTGGCTACCGCATGGCGCCAGCGGCCGTTTGCCCCCTCAGCGTCATTCGCGGCTCGTCTTCACCCTCGCCCACAAGCACGCCGGGTGAGTGAGTGATAAGTGAAAAGTAAAAAGTGATAAGTGAGCCTCTTCTCACTTATCACTTTTCACCTTTCACTTTCTTACTTTTTACGCTTGAGCAGACCTTATAGCGAGTCTAAAACCTTCAACTTATGCGGTGAAACAGCAGCTCGCCATCAGCGTGATAGATTCGAAGTTCGTTACCCTCTACAGAGTAGGATTCAAAAGTCTGCATCACGTTATAGAACCTTTCTTCGATTGCCATCGTTTCAGCCCCTAAACGGTCCGTACAATCCATTGCAGTACTCTCAGACAACGTAATCGTAATACGCTGGTTATCAAGTTCATAATATCCATTTAGATCGTTGCACCCGATGAAAAACAGCAGCGCCCCATCATTGAATTGAATGGTCGGTTGTGTATCTTTGGGAATAGCCAACGTTTTTTCCTGGTCGCTAAAAGCCACCATCTCCCATCGCGTATTATTTAGAGGGTCTGGTTCACTAATCACAGGTGTGACAACAACGCGAGTGGGAGTTTCAAACTCATTTTGCTCTAAATTGTTAGCTACTTCTGTTGATGTGCAACCACCTAACAAAACGAGAATGCCCATGATTACACCAAACCATCGAATACAATCTAGATAAATAAATGGCCCCTTATACTCCTGAAGGTCAAAAAAAAAGAGCAACTTCAAGCCAACATTAGAAAGAGTATTCATGTGGTTTTATATTTTGTTCAGATTTGGCACCTTTCCTTTGACTAATGACTTTAAAAGGAAAGGCACCAACTACATCTCACAGGTTATCCATCTGTAACCAAAGTCAGACCAAAATAGTCACGAATATGGTGCCACTTAGACAAAATAGCATCGGACCCATTTGTACAGCCAAATCCGTTAACAGTGCTACGCATTATACCAGTGACACTCGCGTTAGAAGACGTTTCTGGCCTGTACGCTGGCGCACCACTGTCCCCTCCTGATGATGGAGGATCGATTGAGAACAGATCAGTATACCAGGTACCCCCCGTAGTAGAATATGTTAGACTCTCACACTTTATATAACCACACTGGGTCCCGGATGCTTTTCCTGTCCAACAGCGCCAAGATCCAGCCATATAATTGGAGGTTGATCCATGAATATCACGATAGGAAGTATAGTTTATAACGTCATCGTAGGCAGTCCACTGATTATTCATATAAAGAATACCCGCATCAATGCCTGTGCCGCTACTAGAAGATGCACCATCTTTATACGCACCTGAATAAGTTCCAATATGAGTAGTACTATTATATATATTCTGACCGGATGACAAATCATCTACACAGTGGCCAGCAGTAAGCATGGAATATGTGTTATTGTATATTACCTTAAACCCAAGAGTACACCTGCTCCCGCCACTGAAAGTCCCCCAGCTATCTCCTCCCCTCACTGCAGTAATTGTTTCTTCAACCTCACCTTCACGAACAACAACCGATGGATCGGCTACTAATGCGGCTAGCTCAGAAGAAAGAGAGTCCTTGTTGACAACACCATTAGTTTTATCCCAGGTGTCAGAAGGTAAAATTAGTACACCAATCCTGTTGCCAGTCCGATCGACAAACACGCCTCTAATTTCAGGATATGCTGAAGCAGAACTAGAAATTTCTTGATACTGTTGTTCTAGATGTTTGTTTGAAAAGTCTGCCAACTCTATTTGCAATCGTTCGGGATATCCCAGAGGTGGAAGCGTTTTAACAATGTCATCAATCTTCTCGTGATTTTGTACAAGTTGCAATATTAGCTTCCCCCCGGCAGTATAATCTTCACTATCTGGGGCATGGTATAGATAAATACCTCCAAACACTTCTTGAAGATCAGCTTCCTGTGCGAAGAAGACCTGCAAAGTTTCTCCGTCTCTTTCTAAATCTATGCGTGTCTCAAGTTCCTTTGCCTCTTCCGGTGTAAATGCCACTCCTCCCAATCTTTCTTTAATGACCACACTATCCAAGCCATGAACTGCTTGTACATACTCAATGTCGCTACGAAAACCAATTGATCTCCGCAATTCTATCTCTTTTTCTAACTGCTCCATACGTGATTGTATACGATGATCGTTATCAACCTCATCAGCATGCACGAAGCTGACGACGAACAACAGCATTGACAAAAATGTTAGCAACAGTATCAAATGTTTAAGGTAGTGTTTTTTCACAAGCATGGTTTTGCCTCCTACTGGAATTGGTTAATAGAAACAGTGGATAGGCCGCATCACTCACGGGGATATTGTTTTGGGCTGCTATGACATTCTTGTTTAACTGTCCCTTTTTTGAAAAAACTGGAACAATTCAAATGGCCTCTTCCACAAAATCCATCCTACCAAAAAACAAACCACCTTGTAACCTATCATTTGTGATAGTCTTTGGGAAAATGAAGATGAATGAAAAATGAGAGGTATCGTTCCCTCTCACTTTGCGTAGGGTAAACGCTGGTTGACCTGCTGGCTTATTTTCCTTACTTTAATTGCTATGAATCTTGCCGAACAGATCAACAAGCAATGGGAGAAACGCCAAAAAGAGATGGAGATGGTATGGTGGCTGCTGCCAGGTTGTGGGCAAGCCGCCTTAGGGGAGGATGTTGCCGCAAAGTTACAGGCACGCATCAAAGCTAATTTGCTCATGACGCCATTTGCCTCTGAATCGGGACGGCAGGTTGGGAAACAGTTAGCCCAACAGTTTAAGTTCCACATGGAAAAGTTGGGGCGGCTGCAGTTGCTGCTGGCCGAGCAGCTTTTGGCGGAACTGGATGCCCAACAAGTTGTCTGGCTTACACCGCGCCTGACTGCTTTTTGGGCAGAAATGACCATAGGCTATGGGCTTGCCCTGCGTGAGCTTTATATAACCGAACAGGCAGCATTGCAAAAAAGGCTCCTGTCTGAACGCCAGGAAGTGCTGGCACAGAAGGCAGAAAGCGAAGAACGTTTTGCCGCGTTGTTCGAAAAGACTTACAGCCCGGTGTTGATTCATGAAAACGGCCGTATCCTGGCCATCAATAAAGCCGTTATAGAAAGGTTTGGCTACCGGGCAGAAATGCTTGTTGGGCAGGAGATTCAAACCTTGATTCAGGCCCTGACACCCTTACCAGAACAGACAAAAATTCTGGAACGCATTCAGGCAGGTGATGAACAACCCTACCGCACCCAATGCTTTAAACGGGATGACACGGCTGTTACCGTTGAAATCATGCCGCAGCGTGTTTCTTATCAAGGCGGCATGGTGGATATGGTTGTTTTACGGCCGTTAGATAAGCCGCTCCCCCCACAACTGGCTGAACCGGAAAACGCCCCCCTCTCTCCGCGCCAACAAGCGGTTTTACAGCTTATGGCCACCGGTTTGTCCTACAAAAAAATCGCCAAAAAGCTGCAAATCACCCTGCCCACCGTTCACCACCATAGGCAAGAAATTTTTGCTAAATTGCAGGTAAGTACACGGGCTGACGCGGCCGTTCGAGCAGTGCCGGTCACAAGTGAAACAAGTGAAAAGTAAAAAGTGATAAGTGAGCCACTTTTCACTTATCACTTTTCACTTTTCACTTTTTACTTTTTACTTCAGCTTTTATGATGCGTAAACTTACTCAGCCGCTTCAAAATTCAGCACGCCGTCAGGCGTTTGCAGGGTAAGCTGGCTGCCAGACAGCGTGTAGCTGGTTACCTGAGCCAGGGCGGCCATAAAGTCGGCCTCCTGCTGCATCATCGCTTCGTCCGCGCAGGCCATGAGCGTGCTGGCCAGCATACCCACCGTCATTGTGCCGTCCTCGCCCAGCGTGACCTCACCCGAGTAGCTGTTGCAGCTGGCATTGCCGCTCACCTGCCCCTCGGCAAAGTTCAGCGTGGGGGCCGAGTCGGGCAAGACGGCCGTTACGCTCTCCGCCACCCCCAGGGAAACCAGGTTCCAATTGGTGCCTTCCAGGCTGCTGCTATCGGGCACTGCCTCAGCGGGTGCGGTGGCAAAAATGAGCAGACCGCCGTCATAGGTCAACGTCAGCTGCCCCTCAGCCACCACGTAATGGTTTACCGAAGCCATCGCCGCCAGAAAGTCATTTTCCTGCTGCATGATCGGTTCGGGGCAGGCCATCCGCGTGGAGCCAATTGGGCCAAAGCTGAGTTCGCTGCCAGATTGGGTCACATCGGCAAAAAAGGTGTTGCAGTTGGCCGAACCGGAGATACGGCCGTCTTCGAACAGCAGCGTCACGGTCGTATCCGGCAGCACCGGCGTGCGGCTGCCGTCCGGGCCAAACTCTTGCAGTACCCAGCTGGTGCCATTCAGGCTCGCGCTCGATTCAACGTCTGGTTCCACATTGTCACCAGCCCCCGCCGCACTACAGCCGATCACGGCAAGCAGCAGCGAACTCAACACAATCATTTTTACCCATATGCTTTGCAACTTCATGTTTTACTCTCCTCATTTTGCCCAGGTGCCACACGTTTTAAAAGTGCGTCGCACCGGTCTGTTTTAACTTAATTTGTGAACTATTTCTCAAGATGTCTGCCTATACAACGCCGGAAGTAGAAAAATAGTTCCGCACCAGTTTAAAACAAAAAAGGACACTCATGAGTGTCCTTGGACGAAGTTGTCAATTGGGTGACCAACCGGACCCACCAGGGCCAGTTGAACATCAATGATGGTGGTCGTCTGCGCCGTGGGCGTGGCCGTGAGCCAGCTCTTCGGCCGTGGCCTGGCGGATCGCCGGAATGTGGATCTCAAAGTGCAGGGTCTCACCGGCCAGCGGATGGTTGAAGTCCAGCATCACTTCCGTGTCACGGATTTCAGCAATGGTGGCATCAAACGGCTCGTCCGTTTCCACATCACGCAGGCTCAGCTCCAGCCCTTCTTCCAGCTCCAGGTCATCGGGGAACATGGTGCGTGGCACAATTTCAAAGGCGTCCATGTCTACGTCGCCGTAGGCTTCATCGGGCGGCACAATCACCGTTTTGCGGTCGCCCACGCCCAGGCCAACCAGCGCCTTCTCCAGGCCAGGGATGATCTGGCCGTAGCCGTGTAAATATTCCAGGGGTCCTTCATCGACCGAGGAGTCGATCACTTCACCGTCATCGAGGCGCAGGGTGTAATCGAGAGTAACCACAACGCCATCTTTTACTTTCAACGTTTCGCTCATAATAAATTCCCTGTTTCCTTGTCTCAGAAAAAGAAAGACTTTCGCCCTTTAGCAGAACGAAAGTCTTCAAACTGCAACTTTTAACTTGCATCACCTGTGACCGGGTGATTAGTTCACCCAGGCACAGGATTCAACGCGCGTTTAGTTTTAGACGGCCGTTACGTTAGCAGCAGCCGGGCCTTTGGGGCCAGCTTCGATGCTAAACTCGACGCGTTGGCCTTCGTACAAGGTTTTGCGGCCGGAACCATTGATAGCTGAGTAATGAACGAATACGTCATCGCCATTATCAACAGCAATAAAGCCGAAGCCTTTTTGATCGTTGAACCATTTGACGGTCCCGGAAGTAATATCTGACATTAAAAAGATTCTCCTTGTGGTTCTACGTAAACGGCCGTTTCTAACCACATCTATTTTTCTAAATTTGGCCGTTTACCGTGCGGTTTTGCCAAGAAAAAAAGCACTGACCCGACTTTTTCCGTCCAGGCAGTGCTTTGGGTAATCCAGGACAAAACTCGCAAAATCAACGCCGATAGCGTACACGATTCTCAAGGTTCCGTCAATAATCTCTCATAACCGCTCTCAAACGGCCGTTTAGCGTGGCACTGCCAGGCCCAGGGGAGTTACCGTGTAGCCGGGGAAGATGGCGGGCAGCAGCGGGTTGTTCAGCCGCTTTTGGATGATTTCGCCCAGCACGTCGCGGTAATCGGTGGTGACGGCCAGGTCGCCGGGACCAACCAGCTGTTCATCGTGCAGGCCGGGCCAGCGAGCGTAGACGCGCCCGCCATTGAGCCCACCGCCCAGGGTCATCATCATGCTGCCGTGGCCGTGGTCAGTGCCCAGACCGCCGTTCTCCTGCACCCGTCGCCCAAATTCGGACATGACAACCACGGTGACGCTGCCCATCTGTACCGGCAAATCCTCGTAAAAAGCAGCCAGGCCGTCGGCCAGTTCAGCCAGGTTAGCCGCCATGGTGCCCACCGCGCCGCCCTGAGCCACGTGCGTGTCCCAACCATCCACATCGACGCAGGCCACTTCTACCCCCACCTCCGCCTTGATAAGCTGGGCCACCAGGCGCATCGCCTGGCCGAATGCGGTTTCCGGATACGGCCGTCCCCCAGCCACATACCCCACCGTATCAAGCTTGCCCAGCACCTCGATCGAGGCAAAAGTCTGCTGCGCTGCCGCCGTCAGCATATCCTGGTTTTGGCTGTAGAGCGTTTGCAGCAGGTTGGTCATTTGGCCGACGCGCTCCGACCGCCCGGCCAGGTGGTAGTCGGCAATGGATTGCAGGGCGGTGGAGGAAACGGCCCCGGTAAGCGAGGCGGGCAGCATGTCGCTTACGCCAATGGCCCGCAGCGATGAACTGTTGCCACTGTCCAGCGTAGCCAGATGGCGCGCCAGCCAGCCAGTGTAATCGCCGTTTTCCGTTGCGCCGCGCTCCATCAAATCCATCGCTTCAAAGTGGGAGCGCGTTTCGTCGGGCGAGCCGGTGGCGTGGATGAAAGCCAGGTCGCCCGCCGCGTAGAGGTCGTGCAGCGGTGCCAGCGCGGGATGCAGGCCAAAAAAACCATCGAGATCGACGGTACGGCCGTTCACCGCTTTGTTGTCATCGGGCCGGGCAATGCCGATGAGGGGCCGGTGCTGGTAATATGCCTCGTCGCCATGCGGCACGATCATGTTTAAGCCATCGGCCCCGCCGCGCAAAAAGATGCACACCAGCGTATCGCCCGCTGGCCCCACGTGCGGATCGGCCAGGCTAATGCGCGGCATCCAGGTGGGCAGGGCCACCAGTTTGTGGCCAAACAGCAGCGCCGCCGCGGATTGGGCACCTCGGCTCAAAAAGGTGCGGCGGCTGACTTGTTCGTATTCCTGGCAGTGAATTGTTGGGGTTGTCATTGGGGTTCTCCTGTAGGGGCGCAGCGCGCTGCGCCCCTACCAAGTTTGTTTACGTCCATTGAAATTCCGGACTGGCCAGCATGAGGGCAATGCAGTCGCGCAGGCGCAGCTGGCCCTCGCCGTTGTGGATGGGCTGGCCACCGATGTCGGCCGTGAACAGCTCTAGCTCGTTGGGTTGCAGGGAACGGCCGTAAACCAACCCGGCAAACAGTTGCAGGGCAGATTCGGCGGTTTCTGCGCCGCCCGCCGCCAGCAAATCGTCCAGGGGCACGGTGGTGCCGGGAATCTCCTCATGCAGCAGGGCCACGGCAAAGTTCCAGCGCGGCAGCAAATTGGCCGCCCACGCCGAGGCAATGTCCGGGTAGCCGTCGGGCGGCGGCCACTGAAAGAGCGGCTGGCCCATCGTTTGCATCCAGTCGCCAATGGCGCGGCCACGCCCCAGGCTGAAGTCCACCCGTAGGGCCCGCAGCGCCGAGACCATGTAGGTATGCGGCCGTTTCAGCTTGGGTGGTGCCGTGGCAAATTCCTCGCTCAGAAAGATGACCTGCAGCATCGGCTTGATCGCGCCGTTGTTTTGCCGGTACGCTTCTGCTACCTGACGAATCAAATCCGGCGGCGGCTCATCGGCGACAAAGCGGCGCACCAGCTTGGTGGCCAAAAAGGTGGCGGTAGATGGATGGCTGGCCAGCAGATCGAGCAGTTCTTCTACCTCGGCCGCACCGCGCCCGGCGGGGAAAGTGCGTCCCAAAATCTGCTTCTCGCCAAAGTCATGCACCGCCTCATCGAAGGTAAACTGGCCGCGTAAACGGCCGCGTTTGGCCACGGTCCAGCCGGTGAGCACGCGGGCCACCTCCTGCACGTCGCGCTGGGTGTAGCCGCCGTCTACGCCCAGGGTGTGCAGCTCCAGCAGCTCGCGGGCGTAATTTTCGTTGGGGTGGCTCTGCTCGTTGCTGATGTTGTCCAGGTAGAGCAGCATCGCCGGGCTTTTGGCCGATGCGCCCAGCAGATCGCGGAAGTTGGTTAGGGCATACGGCCGTATCACTTCCCGATCATCCACAATTTTGGCCAGGGGCATCACCTCTTCTTTGCGCAGATAAATGTTGAAATGATCGGACCAGAACTCCACCATTGCTTCGTACAGCTGCCGTTTGCTGTAGATGGCACGCATAAGTGTGCTGCCAATCAGCTCCACCGCGCCATCCTGCGGCTCCTGCTCCACCAGGATGCTGGCATCCATCTGGTACAGCGACTGGTGCCGGGCAATGAGGTCACCGGCCAGGTCGTCGATAGACTCTGGGTTGAGTTGTTCCTCCAGGTAGGCGGCCAACCCCAGTTGTTCCGCGCGGTTCACTTCGCCGGGCGCGGGGCCGTAGCCGGCCCGGTTAAGCAGCCGCCGCACCGGGTTCACCGCCAAAGTCGGCAGGTTGGGGGCGGCTTGGGTGAGTGGGGGAGTGCCGGAAACGGCCGTTGGCACCCACAGCGCCTCGGGCAGTTCACGCTGCACCAGCTCCCGCCCCACGGCACTGCATCCGGCGGTTCCGGCAGCAACGGCCGTCAGGCCGCCCAGGCGGAGGAAGTTGCGTCGGGTTAGGTTCATGATCAAATCCTTTGCGTAAAAAGTGAGAAGTGAAAAGTAAAAAGTGGCTCACTTCTCACTTTTCACTTTTTACTTTTCACCGTTCCCCTACCACTGCCACCGGCTCCTGCACCACCCGACGGGGCAGCCAACCGAGCAGGCCAAAGGTGGCCGCACCCAGCACGGTAATGCCAACGATGGGGGCAAAGAGGAACCAGCCGACGATGGGAAAGAGGCAGGCCAGCTCGTAAACGACGGCGCCACGCAGCAGGTTGAGCACCTCAGAGCTGGGGCTGGCCAGCAGGGTGACCCGTTTGGCCAGCAGGCGGGCCATGCCTGCCGCGCCCACTGTGCCCAGCCCCATGCCAATAAAGCCGACCAAAAAGGCACTGCCCTGGCCCAGACCTGGAATGTTCGCCGTCATGGCGATCCAAATGAGGAAAGCGGCCGTTACCGGCACGCCGAGGAAAAAACTTTTGCCCGGCGTCTGTGCCAGGCGCGTTTCGATGCGGCGGGTGACCTGAGGCATGAGTAAATTCAGCGCCAGCAGCAGGGCGGGTAAGCAGATCAACATCCCCAAGAGGGAATAAACAACAATATACACATCGACCATGAGAGTGCTCCTTTGCGGGCAGCGGCTGGCGAATGAGCCAGAGCCATAACGCCAGCTGTGCTTGTTGACGGCCGTTGACCCTTAACAAATCATCATGGGCGAACGGCCGTTTATCCGATTCTGGTCATAAATACCAGACAGATCGCCGAAAGTTGCAATCGGTTTGTAAATTGTTGGTAAATTGAGGAGGGTCCGACGTTTACGCCAGCAATTGCAGGGTTGCCGGGGATGGTCCCTGGCCAAACGTTTGCCGGAGGCTGTGGTGGCAGGCGGCCAGCTGGGCTTCGGCGCGGGCACGCTGGCCCGTTTGCAGGTACAGCTGGATCAGCTTGCGGTGCCAGCCTTCGTGATGTGGCTCGATGGTGATGAGCTGTTGGGCGTAGGGGATGGCCAGGTGGAACTGTCCGCTAGCTTCATACTGGCCTACCAGGCGCAGCAACGCATCCAGGGCCATGAGGCGATGCTGCTCACGCGCCAGGGCCGCCCATTCCACAAACCCTTTGGCATCCTGCACCTGGATCGTTTCCAGGAAGTCGCCGCGATAGAGTTTGACGGCCGTTTCTGGTTTTTGCGGAATCGTTTGTTGGAAAACGGCCGTGTCTAGCCACACATCGTAGGCAGGGTTCAAGCGCACGGTCTGCCGATTGATCAAAATGGTATCTTCGCAGACCCGGCGCAGGCGGGAGAGCAGCACGCGCAAATTGTTATTGGCCTGGTTGCGCGACTGGGCGTTAAACAACAACGATGCCAGCACTTCACGCAAGTGCGGGTACGGGTGGCAAACCAGGTAGGCAAACAGCGCCTCAACCTTGCTCGATGTCGTTTCCGCCAGCGGCTGCCCATTAATGAGAAAAGAGGGGGCACCGAAGAGGTGAATTTCTAAATAGGCGGAAGAATCCACCGACTCATTGGGTTTGGTATCCTGTAGGGTTTCGATTGGCTGCATTGGTCTCTTGTACTTTAGAGCATTGGCTTCTGTGATGCATGTCAGCTTTGCTGCCCATAATAACTTGCTTACTTCGTCGATGGTTTAGCAAACTTTGCGTGAGTGGAAGGATGGGCAATGGCTCTTGAACAGTTTCCACTATGAGATCAGACGCCTGGTGAGCAGGCTTTTGCAAAGCTGCATCTTGATCCTAAGCGGCCAAAGTTACCATTTAACTTACGTCAGCGGAACATAAAAAGAGGGGCAGGTGGCAGCAAAATTTGGGGCGAGAGAAAGGGGTGAGAGGCACGGCCGTTTCGGCCATACCTCTCACCCGACCAAATTTAAGGAGGGCCTAACGAAAAAGACGGGTCGCAGGTAAAACCTACCGGGGCTTGAACCGGTTCATAGCTGTATTCATCCAGGTAGAGCCCAATTGGCTCATCCAAGCCTTCGTAGGTGATGATGTAAATATCCAGGATTGTGTCACCCACGGGCAGCGAGCCAGACCGATCGTAGGTGATCGGCTCACCGTTTGGCCCGCGCAGGTTGTCTAGGAAGGCTCGTTCACGCGGTGGGCCGCCAAAGGCATCGCCGCCTACCTTGATGGGGTTTTCCTGGGTGTAGCCGTAGGTGGGATCGGCCGCCGTGGTGCAGCCAACCTCAAGCTCACTGCTGGGTACGAGAAATACCACCGTGCTCAACAGCTGGGTAAAAACAGGCTCGCCTTCCTTTTCCCACTGCTGCTCATCACTAGAAAGGTTGGCGATGCCCAGGCCAAATAGAAATTGGGTGGGTGTTGGCATCACCAGGATTGCCTGGCCCTTGAGTGGTGCGCCAAACAGGGTACCGGTAACGGCTACGGCCGTTCCCTCATACCCATCCACTACAATCGCTGTTTCAGCACCCTGCACAAATTCCCCCTCGCCAATGGCGGCAAACTCCGCCAAAAAGTCGTCGATAATTTCGTCTGGCGTGGCCCCTTCGGTGTAGGGCGTGACGCCGGTAAAGGTGATGATGAGCGTGCCAACATTGCCCGCTGCACCCACGGTACGGCCGTCTGGCAGCGCTTCCATGTCATATCCCGGCACGTAGCCAATGGTGTAGCCGCCTTCAGCCAGCTCCAGGCGCTCGCTGGCATCGGCGGTGGGTTCTGGCGTGGCGGTGGGCGTTTCGGTAGGACGCGGCGTGCTGGTGGCGGTAGGTTCGGGCGTCGGTGTTTCCGTGGGGGGAAGGGCCGTATTCGTAGCGGTGGCAATAGGAACGGCCGTAGCGGTTTGGGTTGCGGTGGGAACGGCCGTATGGGTCACTGTGGGCGTGGGTTCAGGTTCCGCCGGGGCCTCACAAGCCGCCAGCCATAAAACAAGACACATGCAGAGAGAAAAGTAACGGATTTTCATAAAGCGCCTCAACTGGTAACGCTGGTGACGATGGAATGCGGGAAGTATAGCTGGATTTTGGGGCAGGAAAACAAAACGGGGCTTCAGGCTTTTGTGGGGAGGGCGTGAAACGTGAAGCGTGAAACGTGATTGACCCTCCGGTCACGTTTCACGTTTCACGCATCACAGGCGGTAAACTCCCTAAATTCCGCAAGAGACAGTAAAACCAGTTCCCTAAACGAAAAGAAACGGCCGTCTCCCACAGACGGCCGTTTCTTTTACCAAGGAGTGAATGGAAAAAATGAACAGTTAGGCGTGAGCCGGTTCAAACTGGGCTTCTTCGGTGGAGCCTTTGAGAGCGGCCGTAGACGCCTCACCACCGGAAACCGTCAGCTGAATTTCATCAAAGTAGCCAGCACCGACAAAGCTCTGGTGCTTGACGGCCCGGTAACCATCGCTGGTCTCCAGGCTAAATTCCCGTTCTTGCAGGCGCGAGTAACCCGCCATGCCTTCATTTTTGTAAGCCAGCGCCAGTTCAAACATGCTCGTGTTCAGCGCATGGAAGCCAGCCAGGGTGACAAATTGGAACTTGTAGCCCATCTTGCCCAGCTCCACCTGGAACTTGGCGATGGTTTCCTGGTCCAGGTTGCGCCGCCAGTTAAACGACGGCGAACAGTTGTAGGCCAGCAGCTTGCCGGGGAACTTCTCATGCACCGCTTCAGCAAATTCGCGCGCTTCACCCAGGTCTGGTGTGGAGGTTTCGCACCAGATGACGTCGGCGTAAGGCGCGTAGGAGAGGGCGCGGGCAATGGCGCTTTCCAGGCCGCCCTTGATGCCATAGAACCCTTCAGAGGTGCGCGTGCCGGTGAGGAACGGCTGGTCACGCGGATCAATGTCGCTGGTCAGCAGTTCGGCGGAATCGGCATCGGTGCGGGCAATGAGCACCGTGGGCACACCCATCACGTCGGCCGCCAGGCGGGCCGCTACCAGCTTCTGAATGAACTCGCGGGTGGGCACCAGCACTTTGCCACCCATGTGGCCACACTTCTTGGCCGACGAGAGCTGATCCTCAAAATGGACACCGGCCACGCCAGCTTCAATCATCATCTTCATCAGCTCAAAGGCGTTCAGCGACCCGCCAAAACCAGATTCCGCATCGGCGACGATGGGGGCAAACCAGTAGGTGCCGTTCTGGTCGTTCATGTGGTAAATCTGGTCGGCGCGCATGAGCGCATTGTTGATGCGCTGGGCCAGTTTTGGCGCGCTGTCGGCGGGGTAGAGGCTCTGGTCTGGGTAGGTGTGGGCCGCGCCGTTGGCGTCGGCGGCCACCTGCCAGCCGCTCAGGTAAATGGCTTTCAGGCCCGCCTGGACCATCTGCACGGCCTGGTTGCCCGTTAAAGCACCGAGGGCATTGACATAATCATCCTGGTGCATCAAGCGCCAGAGCCGTTCGGCCCCCATGCGCGCCAGGGTATACTCAATTTGAATGCTGCCGCGCAGCCGACAAACGTCTTCGCTGGTGTACGGCCGTTCAATGCCCTGCCACCGCTTGTCAAACTTCCAACTATTTTCCATCTGCGCTGCACTGTATTCTTTCGTCATGCTCACTCCTCCGAGTTGTTACGTAAAACTTAAAAATTTCGATATACGGTATTTTGCATCACCGTGAAAACACTAACTCAAATATTCATAAGCGGGCAGCGTCAAAAATTCCGTAAAAGTTTTGCCCGTGACGATTTCTTCAAACAATTTACCCGCATCGCGGTATTTGCCCTGCTCAAACTGTTCTGGCCCAACCTGCCCTTTAATTTGCTGCAAGACGGCGGGCATCATGTCCCGAATCAGTTCAGGGGTGATGGAACGGCCGTCGGCCAGCGTGGTGCCCGGATTGTGCAGCCACTGCCACACCTGGGCGCGAGAAATTTCGGCCGTCGCCGCATCTTCCATCAGGTTGTAGATGGGCACGCAGCCGTTGCCGCCCAGCCAGGCCGCCATGTATTGAATGCCCACGTCAATGTTCGTACGCAGCCCGGCCTCGGTGATGTGCCCCTGGGGCACCGCCAGCAAATCCTCGGCGGTAATGTGCACATCCTCACGCCGCCGGTGAAGCTGGTTGGCACTACTCATCACTTTGTCGAACTCTTCTTTGGCAATGCGCACCAGGGCCGGATGGGCCACCCAGGTGCCGTCGTGACCATCTTCAGCTTCACGCTTTTTGTCGGCGCGCACTTTGGCCAGCGCCGTCTCGTTGGCCTGGGGATCGTTTTTGATGGGAATTTGCGCCGCCATGCCGCCCATGGCGTGAATGCCGCGCCGATGGCACGTTTTGATGAGCAGCAGTGAGTACGAACGCATCATGCGTGTGGTCATCGTTACTTCGGCGCGGTCGGGCATGACAAAATGGGGATGATTGCGGAATTTGCGAATGGCGCTGAAGATGTAATCCCAACGGCCGCAATTTAGTCCGGCCGAATGGTCACGCAGTTCGTACAAAATTTCGTCCATCTCAAACGCCGCCAGGATATTCTCGATGAGCACCGTGGCGCGAATGGAGCCTTGCGGCACGCCCAGCATCTCCTGAGCTTTGACAAACACGTCGTTCCACAGCCGGGCTTCATGGTGGCTTTCTAATTTGGGCAGGTAAAAGTAGGGGCCGCTGCCTTTGTCGAGCAGTTTTTGGGCATTGTGGAAGAAGTAGAGGCCAAAATCAAAAAGGGAGGCGGAGATGGGACGGCCGTTCAGCAGCAAATGTTTTTCGTCCAAATGCCAACCACGCGGGCGCACCAGCAGGGTAGCAATCGTGTCGTCCAATTCGTAAAACTTGCCGTCGGGATTGGTGAAGGTGATGGTGCCGTCGATGGCGTCACAGAGGTTGATCTGGCCTTGAATGGTGTCGAACCAGGTAGGCGAATGCGAATCCTCGAAGTCAGCCATGTACATGTTGGCGCCAGAGTTCAGGGCGTTGATGACCATTTTGCGGTCCACCGGCCCGGTGATCTCCACCCGGCGCTCCATCAGGTCGGCGGGGATGGGGGCGACTTGCCATTCACTGCGGCGAATTTCGGCCGTTTCGGGCAGAAAGTCCGGCATTTCACCGGCATCCAGCCGCTGCTGGCGCACCACCCGTTCCCGCAAAAGCGCCAGACGCCGCTCGCCAAACGTCTCCGCCAAGGCCGCGACAAAAGCCAACGCCGCCGGGGTTAAAATCCGCTCAAACTCTGGATACATCTCGCCAGTAAGCTGTAAATCGCGGGACATGAGTGGGCTCCTTCGCTGCATTCTGCTAACTGCATTCTGTAAAAACGACACGCATAGCGAAAATTCGCTATTTGTGAAGAAAAGTATAAACGAAAGACGCACTGTGTCAAGGGTAAACAGGGCGATTTCTCGCTTAATAGCGAAAATTCGCTAAAAGTTGTATCATTGCGGCGGAATTTGTAGAACCATTGTAACTGATCAGGTCTCGTTCCACGCTCTGCGTGGAATGCTGTTGGCGACGCTCCGCGTCGCACGGGATGCGGAGCGCCCTGGTCTTCATTCCCACGCGGAACGCGGGAACGAGTAGTGCTTACGAACCCTTACAAAATAAAAAGAACCGTTACAGCGAGTAAAGGATCTATGACTAATAATCTTATCAACATTATTTTTGGCATGAAGGTACGCCAGGCCCGGCTGGAAGCGGGTCTGACGCTGTCTGAATTTGCCACCCAATGTGAACTCTCCCCTTCTTACGTCACCGAAATTGAGAAGGGGCGCAAATATCCGCGTGTAGACAAAATCATGCGCATGGTAGAAGTGCTGGACAAGCCGTATGACGAGCTGGTGTCCATCAAGCTGTCCCACTCCATGGCCCACCTCAGCACCACGCTTAAATCTGTTACTTTTCAGCGTTTTCCATTTGAAGAGTTTGGTCTGGAGCTGAGCGACCTGGTGACCTTGCTGACCCGCGAGCCGGAAAAGGCCAGCGCCTTGCTGCACGCGGTATTGGAAATCGGCCGTCGCTATGACCTGCACGAGGAAGATTTTCTACGTGCCGCCTTGCGTTCTTACCAGGAAATCCACGAGAACTATTTTCAGGAATTGGAAGATGCAGCCCAGAAGTTTGTTGAAAAGTACGGCACCGACTATGGCCTGACCAGCGATCCGCCCGCCAGCCGGGAAGCGCTGCAAAAAATCCTGCAAGAGAAATACGGTTACCAGATTGACCTGCAAACCATCGCCGGGCGACCCGCTTTGATCAAATATCGTTCTGTCTTTTTTGAGGGCAAAAAGCCGCGTCTGCTGATCAACAACTGCCTCAACCCGCAGCAAATCAAGTTTATTTTGGCCCGCGAGGTGGGGTACCACTATCTTAAGCTCAAGGAGCGCTCGTTTGCCTCCACGCCAGACCAGATCAACTCGTTCCAGCAAATTTTGAATGACTTCAAGGCCGCCTATTTTGGCGGCGCGCTGCTGATGCCACGGGCCCACATCATTGCCGATTTGCAGCATTTGTTTGAACAGACAACCTGGTCGGCCCATCTGCTGCTGGCGATGCTGGACAAGTACCACGTGACGCCAGAAATGTTGTTTTACCGCTTTAGCGAGCTGATCCCCCAATTTTTTGGCGTAAAGCTGCACTTTTTGCGTTTTCATCATCGGCACAACAGCGGCACTTACCAGCTGATCAAGCAGCTCAATATGAACCAGCTGATTGTGCCCAGCGGCATTGGCCTGCTGGAGCATTACTGCCGCCGCTGGCTGTCGGTGCGGCTGCTGCGCGACATGGAAAGCGCCGAAAAAATACCCGCCGCAGCGGACCAACTGCACGTGGGGATTCAGATGTCGGAATTTGTGGAGACGCAGGATAAGTTTTTGTGCATGGGCTTTTCGCGGGAGCTGAGCTTATCGCCAGGAGTGACAAGCAGCGTGATTGTGGGCTTCCGCATGGAGCCGGAGTTAAAGAGCACCATCCGCTTTGCCCACGATCCGTCCATTCCGCAGGTGATCATCAACGAAACGTGTGAGCGGTGCCCGCTCACGGCCGAACAATGCCGGGAACGCGCCGCTGACCCTACCATTTTGTGGGAGCAGCAAAAGCGGCGCGACCGTAAGCTGGCGCTGCGAGAAATTCAAAACCAGGTTTAGGGTTGTGGAGTAGGCGGCTCGGAGGGCACAAAGTGGGGGAGTGGGCAGCGGTTGATGGCGGCAGACAGATCTTCGAGGCGCACCGGTTTGCTGAGGTAGTCGTTCATACCGGCGGCCAAAAATCGTTCACGATCCCCCTTGAGGGCGTTGGCGGTGAGGGCAATGATGTAGGGTTGGTGGGGCACGGCCGTATTTTGACGAATTTGCCGGGTGGCGCTGAGGCCGTCCATTTCTGGCATTTGCACGTCCATCAAGATGATATCTATTGGCTGCTGTTCCAGGGCGGCAATCACTTCGTAGCCGGTGTTGGCGACACAGGCGATGTAACCCAATCGCTCCAACATGCGCAGGGCAACTTTTTGGTTGGTGGTGTTGTCTTCGGCGAGGAGGATGCGCCGGTGGGAAATCGGCCCTTCCAGTGCCAAGTTGGGGATTACGGCCGTTTTCATCAGCTCTCTTTGCTGGCTGCTCTGGCTCAATACCTGTTCCAGGGCAAATTGCAGAGCTTTTTGCTTTATCGGCTTGTTGATTTGCAGGTCAAACAGTGCCTGGTGCGCCGGGCTGACAGACTGCCCCAATGAGGTGAGCAATACCAGGGGAAACGGCCGTTCCCCCGCCATGTCTCGCACCACCTGGGCCAGCATCACCCCATCCATGTGCGGCATTTGCATATCCAAAATCCCCAAGTCGAACTGGTAACCATGGGTCAGCAGATTAATGGCTTCCGCGCCGGAGGCCACCAGGTACGATTCCGCCTGCCAGTGGAACAGATAATGCTTGAGAATGAGCCGGTTGACGTCGTTGTCGTCGACCACCAGGATACGTTTGCCGTGCAGCGGCGAGGGAGAAACGGCCGTCTCGTCTACGATATGTTGCGCCGGAACCACGATGGTAAAGCTGAAGGTCGAACCCCGGTCTGGGATACTTTCAACCTGCATACGGCCGTTCATCGCCTCTACCAACCGCTTGCTGATCGCCAACCCCAGCCCCGTACCGCCGTATTGGCGCGTTGTGGACGAATCTACCTGGCTGAACGAGCGGAACAACCGATCCATACGCTCCCTAGGAATACCAATTCCGGTATCTACCACGGCAAAACAAAGGGTACTCAGCCCAGCCACACTTTCCAGCAGCGTTACGGAGAGGGTCACTTCGCCACGCGCCGTAAATTTAACGGCATTGCTCAACAGGTTCACCAACACCTGCCGCAGCCGGGTCGCATCACCAACCACAATTTCTGGCACCTGGTCACCGATGAAGCAGGCCAGTTCCAGCTGCTTTTCGCCCGCTGCGGCCACGCTGAGGTCAAGTGCTTCTTCCACACATTCGCGTAAATTAAAGGGAACCTCTTCCAGCTCCAGGCGACCTGCCTCAATTTTGGAAAAGTCCAGGATGTTGTTGATGATGCTCAGCAGGCCATCGCTGCTCATGCGCACCGTTTGCAAAAAATCTTTTTGTTCGGCCGTGAGCGGGGTGTCTAACAGCAGCTCGGTGAGGCCGATGATGGCGTTCATCGGGGTACGGATTTCGTGGCTCATGTTGGCCAGAAACTCGCTTTTGACCTGCGTGGCCACTTCGGCTTCTTCTTTGGCCTTTTTTAAGGCGGCCTCGCGGGCTTTGCGCTCGGAAATATCACGGGTGATGGATTGCCAGACAGTGTGTGGAGTGGAGGTAAACGGCCGTATCCGCACCTCTACCCACAAATAACGGCCGTCTTTATGCTGCATGCGCACTTCAAACGAGAAATCCGACTTGTGCTCAACCGTGTACGTATATCCCGGGGAGCGAAAAATGTCGCGGTCTGCCGGATGGAACAACCTGAGCGGCGTTTTGCCCAGGAGTTCATCGGGCGTGTAGCCTAAAATTTCACGGCTCGATGACGAGACGTAGGTCATTTTACCGTTTGGCTCATGCAGGCAGATCAGATCGTTGAGGTTTTCCGAAAGCAGTCGGTACAGCTGTTCGCTTTCTTGCAACGTCTTCTCAATTTGCTGCCGTTCACTCAGCTCATTGGCCAGGCGGGTGCTCAAATCTTTGAACTTACCCACAATAACGGCCGTTAGCAGCGTGATGAGATGGCCCGGCAGCCCTTCCAGAAAAAAAGCGGTGGGAAAAGGGCTTTCCAGAACCGCCAGCGCCAACAGGTTCACGAAATAAGCGGCTACCGCGGCCAGGACACCAATCTGGAGACCATAAAGCCAGGCCAGAAGCAAAACAGGCAGCATGATGAGGGCAGCTACCCAACTGCCGTACAATGGCTGCAGCACCGAGAAGATAAGGAGATAAACGGCCGTCATTCCCCCTGAAACAAACGCAATCTCGGCCGATCTGGTTAATCGCCCTGTCAAGCGCTGCCACCAACTGTGCGAGGTCTGAACCTGGATTTTCATAGTTAAACTTGGGTAAGACTTAGTCTGCTCTTAAATATTTTGGGGATAGCCCTGATTGTTGCAAGCTGACTTTAGTCCCTTTGACGACAAAAACCCTAAACCAGGGGCGGGAGTTGCGCGCCGGGGCACAATTTGCCAGACAGCCGTGCAGTTCTTTGGCGTGGTGATTAAGCGTGTGGCCGTCAAACCAGGACATCGGTGGCCGCTGGTTATGGCCAACGGCCTCACCCAGGTGGCACAAGCAGGGTCGTTGTGTAGCGGTTAATCGCCGTAGATAGATCTTCCAGGCGCACCGGCTTGCTGAGGTAGTCATTCATGCCTGCCTCCAGAAAACGTTCGCGGTCGCCTTTGAGTGCGTTGGCGGTGAGGGCAATGATGTAGGGCTGGCGCCGGAGTGTTTTGTTCTGGCGGATGTATTCGGTAGCTGCCAGGCCGTCCATTTCTGGCATTTGCACGTCCATCAAAATGATGTCAAACGGCCGTTCTGCCAGGGCAGCTAATGCTTCTTGACCCGTACCGACGACGCTGGCCTTATGGCCCAGCCGTTCCAACATGCGCAAGGCGACTTTCTGGTTAATGATGTTGTCTTCGGCCAGCAAAATGCGCAGGGGGGCATGTGGCTCGGGGGGATCATCGTCTGGGGAAACGGCCGTTGCCAGCTGCGGCGTTTGGGGCCGACTGCCAATGACCTCTTCCAGCACACCCCGGAGCATCTGGGGCTTAACGGGCTTGTTAATCTGGCGGACAAACAGCTTTTCCTGCGCCGGGCTGATTGGCAGCCCTAAAGAAGTAAGCAAGATGAGGGGAAACGGCCGTTGCCCAGCCAACTCCGCCATAGCCTGGGCCAGCATCACGCCGTCCATCTGCGGCATCTGCATATCCAGAATGCCCAAATCAAACATCTGGCCTTGTTGGAGCAGTTCCAGCGCCTCCGCGCCGGACGCCACCAGGTAAGAGTCGGTGTGCCAGTGGAACAGGTAATGTTTGAGGATCAGCCGGTTGATGTCGTTGTCATCCACGACAAGAACACGTTTGCCATGGAGGGTATTGCGAGGAACGGCCGTCAGTTCTCCCTGTTTGGCCGAGGGCAGCACCGCCGTAAAGCTGAAGGTTGAACCACGGTCAGGCACACTATCGACACACATACGGCCGTGCATCGCCTCCACCAACCGCTGGCTGATCACCAACCCCAGCCCCGTACCGCCAAACTGACGCGTCGTGGACGAGTCCACCTGGCTAAACGACTGGAACAGACGATACATCCGTTCCTCAGGAATGCCGATGCCAGTATCCACCACAGCAAAACGCAGCGTATTCTGGCCA
The DNA here is from genome assembly GCA_020848035.1 of Anaerolineae bacterium. Taxonomy (GTDB): domain Bacteria; phylum Chloroflexota; class Anaerolineae; order Promineifilales; family Promineifilaceae; genus Leptofilum. The sequence goes on from JADLAX010000018.1 coordinate 79,537, forward strand.
TGAACCGACTTAAGCAGGGTAACCGAAAGAACCACTTCCCCACTCGCCGTAAACTTAACGGCATTGCTCAAAAGGTTCACCAAAATCTGGCGCAGCCGGGTCACATCGCCTACCACACATTCTGGCACCTGATTGTCCATAAACAGCGCCAGTTCCAGTCCTTTTGCCGCAGCTGCAGCCACATTGAGATCTAGCGCCCCTTCGACACATTCATGCAGGTTAAACGGCACACTTTCTAACTCCAGCTTGCCCGCCTCAATCTTAGAAAAGTCCAGGATGTTATTGATGATATCCAACAAACTATCGCCGCTGACACGAACCGTCTGCACAAAATCACGCTGCTCAGCGGTTAGGGGTGTTTCCAGCAGCAGCCCGGTAAGGCCAATGATGGCATTCATCGGCGTACGAATCTCGTGGCTCATGTTGGCCAGAAACTCGCTTTTGGCTGCATTGGCCACCTCGGCTGCTTCCTTGGCCTTTTCCGACTCGTCAAAAAGTCGGGCCCTTTCAATGGCTCCCGCCAACTGTCCGGCAATCGTTTCCGCCAGCGTCATATCGTCGGGCGTAAAGGTGTAGCCTGGCGTGGTACGATCAATGCCAATGCTGCCGATAATTTTGCTTTGCGCACGCAGAGGAATGGTCATCAGGCTCTGGATGTCACGTTCTATCTTTATATCACGAATATCTTCATACAGTGGATCCGTTTGCGCATTTTCGACAATAAAAGCTTCACCACGCTCGATCACCCGTTGGGAAGCCAGATTGGTTAACGGCAGTACCAGACCCACGGAGCTGGGGACGCCTGAATTGCGGTTGTAATTGGCCACCACGCGCAGCTCCGTCCGTGCTTCATTTAAAAGAGCAATGCCCGTCCCCCGGGCATCGAGCAAATGCGTCAATTCTTTGGCAACAATGGAGAGGGTTGTTTCCAGATCCAGGGTATCATTCAGGCTCTGTGAAATGTAGTTTAGCGCCGTCAGATGAGCCACGTGGTCTTTTAATTTTTCGTTAGCGGCGTTGCTCTCTTCAATCGATTTTTCCAGAGCCTGGGTGCGCATCATCACTTTCATTTCCAGTTCCTGGCTCAACATCTGGAGCTTCTGATTGCTCTGCCGGGAATGCTGCAGCGCATTTTGCAAGCTATTGACCAGCAGGTAGATCATGACGCCGCTGAGGATCAGGATAAATGTGTAATCCATCATGATTTCTGCGGCCGGATCAGACACAGCCTCTGGCCGTATGCCCAGCGATTCAAGCAAAATGATGGTCCAACCTGAAACCAGCGTTAAGCCGATGAGCCCCAGCGCCAGTCGCCAGCCGGAGAGCAAGCTGGCAACCAGGATAATCATCAGGTAGCCCATGAAGGTGGAATCTTTGACGCCATCAGCATTCCAGCTCAGCGCCGAGATGACCAACCAACCGAGGATAACCAGGAGATGGGCGGCTAACTCCAGCTGGCGGAACTTGGTGAGGATGTAGAGGACGAGCAGGATGCCAATAGCTGAGGCCAGAATGGGCGCGTTGCCATTATCAGGCCCATAGGTCCCCATAGAAAAGCGAACAAAGTAGAGAAATGTGACTAACGCAATGAGGGAGAGCAGGATAAAGTTCAGCAGCTGAGCACGGCCGTTTGTTACTTCATCTTCATAGGTGGGTGCCGCAAAAAACTGTTTGAGCGTGCCAAACATTGAATAGTCCTATCCACTGCCAATCTGCCAGCTTTTTACCTGGCACTACGAGTCCTACCTTTAATTTTCCAAAGCCAGGTCAGCACTGACAATCTGACTTTAGTCCCTGCATTTCAGGAGAACAGCCTGGCGCAACGGGCAGGGGTGAGGTTACGGTTGCGGGGCTTGCCACTCATTCAGATGCTGCTGGATGAAGTCGAGGATGTGGTGGTGAGCGTCTTTGTTGTTTTGTACGGGGAAGGGCTGGCCAAAGGCCAGGTGAATGGACTGGCGGCGATCCAGGGGACCAAAATCACGGAGGTAACGGCCGTTAATCAAAAAATCGGTCTTCACGGCAATGGGCACCACTGGCACGCCCGCCCGGGCGGCCAGCTTGACCCCCAGCGAGTTAAATTCGGCGGGGATAAAGGTAGCGGTGCGGGTGTGCTGCGGAAACAGAACGACGGAATGAGCCCGCTGCAAATGCTCCACACCTTCGACCAGCACTTTTTGCAGGTCTTCGCGCGGATTGGTGCGCCCGACGGCAATTGGCTCGCGCGCCCCGACTACCGGGCCAAACACCGGGTAGCGCAGCAGCGATTCCTTCACCACGTAGCTGATCTCCTGGTGCAGCGGCAGCAGGCAGCCAAAAATGTTGCCTTCCAGGCTGCTCATGTGGTTGCTGACAAACACGACTGGTTCGCTCAGGTCGCGAATGTTGTCCAGGCCGGTAATGTGGAAACGGCCGTTGCATCGCTCCACCATCTTAAAAATGGCAAACGCCGTCCCGCCCCAGGCCAGCCGATCGTACCTGCCCTGCCCCACCAGCCGCCGTGCTTTGATAATTTCCCACACAAATTGCAGGTGCAGCGCCCACCGGCTGCCCAACAGCAGCCGGTCTAGCCAGTGGCGGGCAGTGGTGGCGGGGGTATGGTAGGTGTCGTGGCGAAAGTAGGAATTCATGCGGGGGATTATACCCGGTTCGCCAACGGGATTCAGCAATTCAGGCGGCCTTGCAGCCAGGTGAGCACCTCTACCGTCGCGGGCTGCTGCTGGCCAAGCTGCCACAGCTCGCCGCTGGCGAACAGCTGCTTACCCAGAGCAATGACCTGGCTGGATTGAGGGACGGCCGTTGCTACAAACTCTACCCAACTATCCCGTCCTGTGCGCAGCATGGCCTCAACCGTAAGGAGCAACAGCAAATCAGCCAGCGTCTCATTTTCGAGCGGGGTAACGGGCAGCGGTCCAAAGGTTTGGTAAATGGGCGTTTGGGCCAAATAGGCACTACCGCCAAAGGGATCGTGGCCAGCAAAGTGAACGGCCTTAATGCGCATCATGCGGATGGCGCCCATGCACATGACACAAGGCTCCATAGTAGTGTAAAGCGTACACATCTCGGCCCTCATTCCGCTTTGGCTCAAAGCGACGAGAGCGTTCATTTCAGCATGGGCCAGGCGGCTGCCGTGCAGTGGAGAGGCGGATTCGTTTTCGTGAATGCTATTGCGGCCTTTGGCAACGATACGGCCGTCCTCAGCCACAATCACCGCGCCAATCGGCAGCGACCCGGCACAGTAAGCTTCCCAGGCCAGGGAAACGGCCGTTTGCCACGGCGGCGATAGTGTGTTCCAAAGCATGGGGAAAATCAAAGATTACGCAGATTGAACGAATTTTCATCTGCGTAATCTGCGAAATCTGTTGATAAAAGTCTCAGCTTACCCATACGAGAACCAGTCGTCAATATCCTCGCTCTTCGGCTGGGGGGCGCTGGTTTTGCGGCCTTTCATGTCGGCGTAGAACGTTTCGTCGTAGCGGCGCGAGCGCACCGGGATGGGCATCTTAACGCCCCAGCCCAGCAGCAGCACCTCTTCCTTTTCTTGCAGACGGGCCAACATGCCGCGCAGCTGGTCGCGCCCGGCCAGGCCAGTGAGCACGGCACGAATGTCGTCCTCATCGCCCAGCCAACCGGTGATGCGGGTGCCCAGCTGGCTCATCACCTCGTCGTCAATGCCCGACGGCCGTTGATCCACCACCAGCAGCGTGACAAAATATTTGCGCAGCTCGCGGGCAATAATGCCAAACGCCGTCTGCCCGGACAGCTGCGGATTGAGCAGCTTGTGTGCCTCTTCGATGGCAATCAACAGGGGGCGCGGCGCGGCGTCGCCGTGCGTCTTGTGTCGCTCCGTTTTGCGCACCCAATGCTGGCGAATGCGCCGCGTGAGGATGTTGGACACCAGCAGGTAGTCCAAATCGTTATCGTATTCGCCAAAACCGAGGATGACGTGACGGCCGTTTTCCAACTTGTCCACAATTTCCGTCACAAAATCCTGGGCTGGCCGCTCCACCACGTACGGCTTATCGTAAATCAGCGCCAGCTTGCGGTGCAGCGCTTCGGCCGCCTTCTCGTGCACGTTGTTTTGCCGCGCCCAGGCCGCCACCGAATTGTCGGCGGGAAATGTTTTGCCGCTTTCCGGGTCGGTTTCCACCGCACCCGGCTCTAGTTTCATAAATTCGGCAAACCAGTTCTCGTTAAACGAACGCACCAGCGCGTTGAGCGTCACGCCTGCCGTGTCGGTCAGATTCAGCGCCTCAGACAGCAGCTCGATGTCGCTGGTCTGGAAATCTTTCAGGGCAATCTCCAGGGTGAAGTCAGGCGATTTGCCGCGCACCATCGCCCCCTTGCCCAGCGCCGCCACCTGCACCTTGCTGCTGCCAAACAGGCTGCGCAAGCCGCGCACCGTCACCATGCGGTCGGTATCCGTGTCATCGAAGGCGTACTCGTTGTGCATGTCGAACACCAGGGCGGCGGCCACATCTTCCAGCATCAGCCCGGCCAGCACCATGCGGGTGAGGAAGCTTTTGCCCGTGCCCGTCGCCCCAAAAATGCCGCTGCTGCGCTTGACAAACTTCTTCAGATCCAGCCGCACCGGATACCCCTGCTCGATGGTGTGCCCGACGACAAACATGCCGTCGCCCGATTCGCCAAAAATTTGGGCCACGTCGGCCTCGTTGGCCTGGCGCACCTCGGCGTGGTGGGCCGGTACCGTTTTTACCGGCTTGGGACCGGGCGCTTCCAGACCATTGGCCACGCGGTCTTCCCACTCGGCGCGTTCCGGCGAGCCAAATTCTGGCCCGGTGTCCATGAGCAGGGTGGGATACATCATCAAGGTGGTGTAGAGGGTCTTGCCTAGCAGCGCTTGCTGGATGGCGGGCTGGAGCCGGTCACTTTTTTCGTCGGCAAAGCGGGGGTCGGTGCTGCCCAGTTGCAGGTCGGTGATGAGGCCGTAGTAGTGGAAACGGCCGTTTTCACACACCACAAAGCTCCCTTCCTGCACCCGGTCCGCTGGCACCGTCAACCGAATGCGAAACCCTTCTTTCAACCCGCCGCCAACAATGTAGCCGATTGGTTCGTTGATTACGTCCATAAAATCCTCAGAAAACAATTGGGTAACTGGGTAATTGAGTAATTAGACCAGCCCAATTACTGAATTACTCAATTACCAAATTACCAATCCCCAACTCCGGCAGTGCATCGCTTAACGCCTCCAGCGTGGGAATCAGCACATCATAATTGCTGCGCAGCAGTTCAATCAGTTCGTTAACAACTTCGACAGCCCAGGCTTGATCGTTGCCGCGCAGGGCGTAGGCGCTGCTGATGTGGGCCACGAGCAGTTGATCCACCGGCACAGGACTGCCCACGGCGCGCAAAATGAGGCGCAGGTAGCCCAAATTGTCGGTAAAGTCGCGGATGTCGCGGGGGTTGGTGACCAGTTCAACCGGGTCAAGGTTGAGCGGAGGGCGTGGGGGGAGGCCGTGTTTGACCTGCCCATTGAGCTGGTACCCCACCGCCAACACGCTCATCTCAATCGGCAGCAGCCGGTTGTTGCGCTGGTCCTCAATCACCGACGGCGCGGGATTTTCAGCCAGCACCAGCCGCCGCACCAGCGGATCGTCGTCGATGCTCATGTTGTAGATGAGGCCGTAGATGCATTCCCGGTCATCCACCGGCTGGGCCTGCACCAGCCCGCCAAAGGCTGGCACGCTCAGCTGCCCCACACGGCAGCCCACCGCAAACCCCGTCGTGCTGGCCCGCAAAATACGGCCGATTTCTTGATTTTTATTTGCCACCATATCTCTCTTTTAGCGATCTTGTTTTAGGATTTAGCGCAAACAACAACATTATTCCGAACGATAAAACAATCAAAAGTAACAGTATTTCGAAATATATTGCTGGCCCATTAAAAACAAAAATCCCCCAACACAAAATGAACTCAATACCAAGTATTAAAGCGCCGATACCCATTTTGAAATTAAATATCTTTACATCACGGGTAAGAGGATAGTTTCGAAAGCTCTTTTTCCCACGCAAATAATTTCTTCCTTGAAGAACAAGCAGCAGTCCAAGAATCATTTGAACTAATGCAAAAGACTTCGCAACAAGTTGTTCGTCCATCTCAAAATCCTTCATGGCGGGTACGGCCGCATCTGGCCGATTCTGTGTCAGTTACAACTGCCTTGCCCGGATGTGAACCCGCTGCCCTTGGCGCGTGCCGACGATTATAAAAGGCGGCGTTATTTCATATGTTCGGTCCAGAATTGCAGCAAGACTATCAATTGTGAAAGATGGTTGGATATGCCCTGGACGAATGTATAAAATGCCAATAATTGGTTGTTGATAGGCCAGGGCCAACGTACCAAAGTCGCTATCGTGCGTTAAAACAATTCGCCCAGCCTCAAAGGCAAATTGAAGCACTTTCTCATCGGAACTGCCGATTAGTCCAGCTTCAACCACCGATAACAGATCAAAGCCGCTGTCGCGTAAATGAGCAATGACATCTGGATGGATGTTTTCGTCAGCAAGGAAGGGGTATTCAGCTAAATTCAACTGGCAATCTCAGCGGTCACAAGGGAATCATGTTTTAACGATTCGGCGGCAAAGCGCAATGCTTCTTCCACAGCTTCCCGTTGCAGATGTGGGTATGTTTGCAACACATCATCAAACGTCGCGCCACTGGCGAAAAGCTCTAGAATAAACTCGACACTAATGCGTGTTCCTTTAATGCTCGGTTTGCCACCTAAAATGGCTGGATTTGTGATGATGTGATTAAACATTTTTTGCTCCAAACTGGGCTAATGTGTAGCGGGCGCGTGTTTTCAAAATGGTTAACTGGTCTATTTGCGCCAACAACCGATCCATCTCTTCTGTTTCTGCCTGGCTCAGCGGATGTTGTTTTTGCTCGTTGAGCAGCGTATCCAGCCGCGCCTGCGCATCTGGGGCCAGGCGGCTGTTGGCTAACGCTTCCAATTCAGACTGGCTCAGGTCCAGGAGCAGCTCTGGATCGATTGATTTTTCCCCAATAAGGCGGCGATATTCGTTTACATTGAGTAAAACGGCCGTTCGCTGACCCTGCTCATTGGTTACATATTGGACTTGCATAGCAATCTCCTTACGCTGCTGCCTTACTGCATTTTACCATTTTTTGAAATCCAAATGGAAGCTATCAAAATCCCTCGTGGCGGGTACGGCCGCCTCGGGCCAGTTCTTTGCTGCCTTGCTTGGAGGTAATATCGTTGCTGATGCCGTGCCGCTCCATGATGACGTCGATCATGAAGTTGAGTTCGCTGGCGTCTTGCCGCCCGACCACAGCCATCTCGTCGGCGCGGGCGATGACGTAGGGGTAGTTGCCCAAAATGCGGCATTGATCGATGAGCAGGCTGTGTACGGCCGTAACCGCCCCCGCATCCTCCGCCACCCACCGCGGAATATCCACCCGGGCAATGTTCTGCCCCGACAGCCCCGGATTCAGATAGAAAAAGCAAACCTCGTTGGCCGGGTCCTGGGCCATAAACACGTCGTTGGCGTCAGAGATGTTGGCAAAGACGGCGCTGCGCTCGCCCGGCCCCAAAATCTGGCTAAACACATCGGCATCGGTCACACCCTGTGTGGCTTTGCGTTGGCCCAGTTCCTTCCAATTGAACTGCGCGTCGGACAAACCAACAATGGAGCGCAGCAGGGTCATCACTGAACTGGTGCCGGGGCGGTCAATGTAGCCGCAAAGCAGCGCCCCAGCCTGGTGAATGCCGGTCATGTGGCTGCCCCATTCAGTAACGGCCGTATTGTCCGCTACCCCCGCCGTGCCGATTGGCCAGTACAGCAGCCGCTGGTCCAAAATAGCCAGCAGCGGTGCCGCGTTGTGCCGATTGGCGACCGATTTTCGCGCCAATGTTTCAATTTCCTTCAAATCCCGCTCAATGCTCACTGCACCGGGCGTGTCTCGGAAGCTGTCAATTGCCTCGTCGCTTTCCGGGTAGGCAATGTCGGGCTGGGAGAAGGTTTCCGGCGTACGGCCGCTTCCGTGATGATAAATAATCCCGCCCACGTTAATCAGGTAGTACAGGTGTGCCGCATGGCGGTCGGGCATAATCTGGCTGCCGTCGGCGGCGATGATGGTGGCTTGTGGTGGCGGCGGCGGGGCGGGGATGTGGCTGTCGAGCGGTTCGTTTTCGGCAAACGGCCGTGCCGAGCGGTAAAACTTCTCGTCGGATTTGTCTTTGGCGGTGGCGAGGGCCTGGGCAACGGCCGTCCAGTTGGTGCGGTAGGTGTGCAGCGTCTCCAACGCCTCGGCCACGCGCTCGCGCCGCTGGCTCAGGCGGCGGGCCGTGGTTTGGGCCATTATTTCCAAATCTGCGGTTAGCTTTTCAAATTCTAGAGTCATGGGCGCTATTGTAGACCTTTATCAAACCGGCGTAAACCAAAATATTTTACCGCAGCGGGCGCGAAACTTTTCTGATCTGGCTACCTGACAGAAAAGTGATAGGGCACAGATTTTCACAGATTAAACCGTCTTATCTGTGTTCATCTGTGAAAATCTGTGTCCCATTTTTCCCATTTACGGGCAACTGATCACCGAACACCGATTACGGTTCACGGTACAAATTGGGCGAGACAAACGGCGCAAACGCGTACGCCGTGGCCAGGGCAAAGGTCTCGCCGCGCAGCACCAGGCCGTTGGTCAGCGCTCCCACCGCGCCCCCCTTTTGCTTGATGTTGTGATCGCCCAAAATTTCATCCATCACGTCGCCGAGTTCGGTACCCGCCAGCACTTTTTGGGCGATGTGGTCAGGTAAGGGCAAGCGGCCACCGCCGCCGATGCCGCTACGGCCGTTTCTGTCCACCACCACCACCCAGCCATGCAGCGTCAAGCCAAACGGTTCGGGCTGCACGCCACCTTCCAGGCCCACGCCAAAGTCGGCGTCCAGCGCGGCACGGGCGGCCACGGCCCGATTGTGCGCCCCGGTGCGCGTTTCTTCGTCGGTCATCGGCATGTCGCTGACGCCGCTGGGCACGCTGAGCGGCACAATTTCGGCTTCTGGCCAGATGCGGGTGATGGTGTGGCGAACGGCTTCTACCTTCACCGGATTTGTGGAACCAACAGCAATTTTCATGGGAAAAAGAGATTGGAGATTAGAGATTGGAGACTGGAAATGCAGCTGCTGCTAATCTCCGGTCTCCAATCTCCAGTCTCCCAATTAGCCAATTTCTATTTTGGTAACGGAATCAAAATCGAGGGTTTCCTGGCCGCCCAGCACCGTTTCCAGGGCCATCTGGGCAAATTCGAAAAACGCTTGCAGGTCGTCGATGCGCTCCAGGTAATATTTGGCCAACTCCTGCTCTTCCGCGCTCAGCTGGTCATTGGCCGATTGCAGCTTGGCCACGCTGTCGCCCAGCACTTGCAGCGCCAACTGCACTTCGCGCCGCTCGCGGCTGTCCAGCACATTGCGGATGACTTGCCACAGGTCGGACTCGGCCTGGTAATATTTTTTGCGCTCGCCGCGCATCCACACCTCGTTGGCCATGCCCCAGCGCTCCAGCGCCCGCATGTTCATGCTCACCGACCCCTTGCTAATTTGCAGCGTGTCCGCCAGATCATCCAACGAGAGCGGCTCGGGATTCATGAGCAGGGTGCCATAGAGCCGCCCCATCACTTCGCTAAAGCCAAAAAAGCGAGCCAATCGGCCCAGGCCAGCCACGGTACTGTCGTTTACGGCCGTTAAACTTTTGTCCATCGTTTTCCCCTGCGTTCAGAACGTTTTGAATGTACCTGATGTTAGCAAAGTTGTGAAAGTGCGTCAACAGAGGGAAGGGGAGATTGGAGACTGGAGATTAGAGATTGTTTCAATCTCAAGTCTCCAATCTCTAATCTCCTAGAAGGGCCAGGGGACCGTGCCCACCGCCGAGCTGCCAGTTGGCAGCCCGTGCGATGGCGCGGTGGGTGAATTTTTGGGCTTGGGAGATTGCTTCAGCCAGGGGCATATCCTGCGCCAGAAAGGCACAAATCGCCGCCGAGAGGGTATCGCCGGAGCCGTGGGTGTTGCTGGTTTCGATATGCGGCTGGCGAAAATCGGTGAAGGTTTGGCCGTCGTACAGCACGTCCACCAGCGCATCGCCGTCGCGGAAGCCTTTGATGAGCACGTTTTTGGCTCCAATTTGGTGCAGACGGCTGGCGGCACGACGCAGCTTTTCGTAAGAATCAATCGAGGAAGTTTGCAGGAGAACGGCCGTTTCCCCCAAATTCGGCGTGATCAAATCAGCAATTGGCAAAAGATAGGCTAAATAAAACTGCCGCACCTCATCGGGAAACATGCTTTGGCCCCGGTGGTTTACCAGCACGGGATCAATGATGATGTGGGCCGGGCGATATTTTTGCAGCATGGCGGAGATGGCAATCACCAGTTCCGCCCGTCCCAGAAAACCGGTTTTTACGGCCGTTGCCCCATAATCACTCAGCACCGCTGCCAGCTGTGCCTGGACAAACGGCGGCGTCATCCAGGCGACCTCTTGCACGGTGCGGCTGTTTTGGGCAGTAACGGCCGTAATCACGCTCATCCCGTAGCCGCCCAGCACGGTCCACGTCTTCAAATCGGCCTGGATGCCCGCCGCCCCGCCGCTGTCCGAGCCGCCGATGGTGAGGAGTTTGACTGGTTCGTGTGTCATGGGGGAGAGGCGTGAAACGTGAAACGTGAGGGAAGCAGGCATCACGTTTCACGCTTCACGTTTCACTTTTAACCGGTAAAAATAACCTCTATCAAAGGACTGCCCGTGACCAGTTCATCCAGCGATTCAACCTGCTCGTGATACCATTCCATGCCGGGCGCACTCAAAACGGCGCGGCGCTCGGCGGGGTTGAGCACAAAGCGAGCCCGGGCGGGCAAATCGGCCTGCACCGACTCTTTGAGGTGGAAGATAAAGTGGGGATTTTCCAGCAAATTGGCGTACCAGTCGCGCGGGCCGGGTGTGCCGGTGATGTAGGTACGGCCGTCTACCTGCTTAAACCAGATTTCAATGCGGCGCGGCTGCCCGCTCTTGCGCCCCTTTGTCGTAATGTCGATCGTCTCGTCGGTAGCCAACGCCTGCCTGATTTTCTCGTCCATGAACGCAACCTCGCTGCCAAAAACTTTCGGTCTCCAAGACTTCGTGGGTTTTGGCGTGAAACGTGATGCGTGAAACGTGAAGAACTCACGTTTCACGCATCACGGGACGTCCTTAATTCCAAAAGAGCCAATACTTCTCATCACATCTAAACCCATCTTTAGCATTTTAGCATACCCGTTGCCGATTCAGGCAAGGGGGGATAGGATTGAGGTTTAACAACAGACCTCAGACCTGACAGGTTTGTTCCAGATGCAGCGATCATCGGACGGAAACCTTTCAGGTCTTCTTCGTGGAAACGGCCGTTGGGGCCATCCCCCACTTTTATTTGCCACAGAGAGCACAGAGAACTCAGAGAAAAACATCTCTAAAATCTCCGTGCCCTCTATGGTCAAAAATTTACAGGATAGATCAATGTTAGTTGCCAACGATATCACCCTCTCCTTCGGGCAGCGGGTGCTTTTTAAAGACGTCAATCTCAAATTTCTGCCTGGCAACTGCTATGGCCTCATTGGGGCCAACGGCGCGGGCAAATCCACCTTCCTCAAGGTGCTGGCCGGGGAAATCGAGCCCAATCGCGGCGATGTGCTGACCGATCCCAACGAGCGCATCGCCGTGTTGCAGCAGGACCAGTTCGCCTTCGACGACTACACCGTGCTGGAAACGGTCATCATGGGGCACAAACAGCTGTATGAAATTCAGCAGGCCCGTGACGCCATCTACGCCAAACCGGACTTCTCTGAGGAGGACGGCATTTTGGCCGCCGATCTGGAAGCGACCTTTGCCGAGCTGAACGGCTACGAAGCGGAAGCTGAAGCGGCGACGCTGCTCAAGGGGCTGGGCATCGAAGAAGGACTGCTGGATCGATACATGCGCGATCTGGAAGGTACGCAAAAAGTGCGCGTGCTGCTGGCCCAGGCGATGTTTGGCAATCCCGACATCCTGCTGCTGGACGAACCGACCAACCAGCTGGACCTGGACACCATCCGCTGGCTGGAAGATTTTCTGTTTCGCTTCAACAACACCGTCATCGTCGTCTCGCATGACCGGCACTTCCTCAACAACGTCTGCACCCACATCGCCGATATCGACTTTGGCAAGATTCAGCTGTACGTGGGCAACTACGAATTCTGGTACGAATCGAGCCAATTGGCGATGGAGCAGCGCAAAAACGAAAAGAAGAAGCGCGAGGACAAAATTAAGGAGCTGGAGGAGTTTGTGCGTCGTTTTAGCGCCAACGTGGCCAAGGCGCGCCAGGCCACCTCGCGCAAGAAGCTCATCGACAAGCTGACGATGGACGAACTGCCCGCCAGCACGCGCCGCTTTCCGTTTGTGGGCTTTGAGCCGGAACGGCCGTGTGGCAAGGTCGTCCTGCGCGTGCAAAATCTCAGCAAATGGGTTGATGGCCAGCCTGCCCTCAGCAACTTCAACTTGGAAGTAAACCAGGGCGACAAAATCGCCTTCATTGGCGACAACGACCTGGTGAAAACAACCCTGTTCGACATTTTGGCAGGCGAACTCAAGCCAGACAGCGGCAGCTACGAATGGGGCACCACCATCACCATGTCTTACTTCCCCAAGGAAAACAGCGCCTACTTCGACACCGACCTGAACCTGGTGGA
>JADLAX010000019.1 GCA_020848035.1 Anaerolineae bacterium
ATGACGATCAGGCTGGCATGGTCATGGGTTACCATCTGCGTCACCTGATGCACCAGCCAGTCGGCCACCGCTTCCTGACGGCCGTAAATGTTGACCCGGCCGGAAACGTGCAGCGGGATACCGGACTGCGACCGCCCCAGCAGCCAGCGTCCCGGGTCGGGCTCGGTAGCAACCAAGTGAGCTGGCGGCGATTGACCGTTCCAGTATGGCCGTGCCGTCAAGCCAGGTTCCGGGTGGGGCGGCAGCTGCCAGAGTCCAACCGCTGCTTTGGCGGCTTTGACTGGCGGCTGGGGGAGATAACTGCTGCGGGCGGGGCCGCTATCTCTCTGGCGCTGGTCATCAGCCGGGCTGACAAAAACAAATTCGTTGACCACGTGGGCTAGAAATGGCCGTTCCCAGAGCAGGGCAGGCGCGGCCGTCAGGCGCTGTACTGCCGACACGGCTGCTCCGGGTGATTGGGGCTTCAACGAAAAACCAAAGTCGGCTGCCATGCGCTGCAGCAGACGTACGTGGGTGTCTGGGATGCCCAGATACAGCTCCGAAATGGCTTCACCCGGCAAAAAATACAGGGCGACCCGACCGCACGCCTGTGGGCGAGACAGCAGCCGGATACACCTTGTCGGCCCGTCCGACGTCAGGTAGCGCAGGCGAAACCAGGCCAGCCCGGCGTCCCACTGCATACGGGCCGCCCGTTTGCCCGGCCATGTTTTATCCAGCCACTGCTTAAACATGCGTGCCCCTCATCAGCGGATTTCCTGCCAGAAGTTGTCCAGTTCGCCGTCCCCATCCACGGGTAAGTCACTGGCGACCAGCTTCTGTTCCTGTTCCTGAATCATGATTTCAATCATCACCAGCGACCAGCGGTTAAACTTTACCGATAAGGCGATGGTGTCCGCTTCCTGCTGGCGAAATTGGTCTAATAGCTTGTTACTCATCTCTTCTCCCTGTTCTATTGCCGGTGGCAGGTGGCAAGTTGCAGGTTGCCAACAAGGTACTCTACCTGCCACCTGCCACCTGCAACGTGCCACTCCCTAACTGCCCAACAAATATTCCGCCTCAATCGGCCGCAGCTGGAAAAAGACCATGTCTGCTTTGCCGTTAAACCGCACCACGGCCATCCCTTTACCATGCCGGTCATCACTGCCCATCCGGGCCAGGAATTCGGCGTGAGAAGGTAGGATTTCATCTTTGTAATGGTCAGCCAGCCGGTAAGCGGCATCCCGCTTCATACCATAAGCAATGACCCAACTCACGTTGTTGATAATAAACTGACCGGCGGTGACGTTGGTGCCCGTGGCCATGGATTCCGCCTGGGCTCCGTCCACGCCAATAAACGCTTCCAGGTCCTGGTCAATCATGATGACGGCCGCACCAAAGGTGCGCACCGTCTTGACCATGTTGGCCAGGAAAGTCATGAGGCTGGCCTCCTGGTTCATGTAATGGACCTCATCGACGATGATGGCCCGTTTGCGCGGCTTACGCCGTACCTGGTGATTGATGCCCGCCAGAGTGGCGTAATAGAACAACGGCCGTCGCCGCTCCGGCACCTGGCTGAAATCAAAGAGCACCATACGCTCTTTCAGGGTCAAATCGAGATTGGTCGGTTCGTTAAAGGTGGCGGCATAGTCGCCATATACGTAAAGGCTCTCAATCTCTTCGGCCAGGGCAGCGGCCGCCATGGCTACCTGGCCACTTAGGCCAGGCAGGGGCTGTCCCCCCGCCAGCTGGTGCACCATCGTCAGCGAAGCGAGCGCGTTTAGTTCGGCTGGCGCCAGCTGCTCAGCCACCTGGTACAGCTTGTGGCAAAACGTCTCCAGCAGCGGCGTCAGCGTATGATCGGCCATCAGCTCACCGGACCAATCGTAGCGGGCGTAGGTCAGCTGCAGGGCACGGCGTAAAGCCGCAATTTCGGCATTGCTGAAGCGACGTGGGTTGTTGCCCAGCGGGTCCAGCAGCAGCCCCAGCAAGGTGATGACGTGGTCATACTGCTCGGTGGGGTTTTCATACACCACGTCCAGGATGTTCAGCCGGGTTGTGCCGTAAGAGAGCTGGTTGTAGGAGACATTTTTACCCCCGGCCAGCTGCGCCAGGCGGCGGCTGTGTCCCTGTGGTTCCAGCAGCACCACCTGCGTTCCCTGCTCGGCCATGCGCCAGGCCAACGCCTGCGCCCCGACCGTTTTGCCCTTGCCGGTTCGCCCCAGGATAATGCCGTGAAACGGATCGTTGCCTTGCCAATCCAGGTAAGAGACGTGTGGAGCCACCTCATCGACCGAAATGCCGACGTAGTATCCGGCCGATGGTTGCTCCCGGCCCACGCCCCACATCCCGGCAAACACAGCAGGGGCGCGGCTGAGGGTATTAAAATGACCCGCTGGCATGCCCGGCGGCAGGGCGGCAGGACCAAACATACGGCCCGCCGCAGCCTGGTAGCCCAGCATGCGGTCTACCTTCATGTATTGGGTGCTGGTTTTGCGCAGGCTCTCTACCCGTTCCCGCAGCGTCGTGACATTTTTGTCCAGCAGCATGAACAAGACACGCACCTCGTGCACCGCTTCATCTCGGGCTTCCAGGGCAGCTTCGGCTTCCTGGCTGGCGATCACGGCATTCCGGTCCTGCCCATTGTCAATCATGCCAAGCCAAAATTCGGCCGAGGTGGTGACCCGCTCCGGATGCACCTTGCGTACGTCGATGCAGATAACCATTGGGCCGTCAGCGGCGGTAATCATTTGGGCCAGCGGATGGCGCCAATCCCAGGTGCGGGTCAGCTGGTAGGAGGACAAGACGGCGTACCGGTAGCGGCTGTTGTCTGTTTGCAGACGGCCGTTTTTCTGCAGCACCGGGGCCATATGATCATGGTACTCGGCATAATCGCCGGGAATGGGCAGCTGAGGATACCCTTCCTCACCAACCACCCGCCAATGGGCCAGATCACCCGTGGTCAAGACATCGTTGAAATCGACCAGAAAGTGGCGGGTGCGCCGCATTTCGCCCCGGCTGGCCCATTCGCCAATCATGCGCACCTCTTCCATCAGGCCGCGGCGTGCCCACTCATCGCCGATGCTCATCGCCAGGCGGCGCCGCTCCCGCTCCAGTCGCTCCAGCGTAGCGGGCATGATAAAGGTCAGGAAGCGGCAGTGATCCACCGGCCCGGCAAAAAGGGAAACCATCTGACCAATAACAGATGCCTGGTCATGACTGTCAATCTGGTAAAAGTGAGGCAACGTTACTTGAAATACACGCATAGTTTGCTCCGCATTTAAAGGATGAAGGATGAGGGATGAGGGATGAATTTTCTTCTTCCCCTCTCAGCCTTCATCCCTCATCCCTCTACAACCACCGTCGCCACAAACGACTTGCCTATCTGCTGCCGCTCGGCGCGGACGCGGACGCTGTCCCACTCAGCCTGGACATTGACAATTTGTGGTACACCAACCAGGTGGCGCAGCCAGACCGCGAGGTAGGCCAGCAGCCGCTTTAAGAGAATCTCGCCGTTGTGAGTATAGCCAGCGGTGTACCCAGCCATGATAAAAAGCGGCGTCAGCCAGAGCGGGGCGTTAAACAACCCAACGCCAATGGCGGTGAGCACGATGACCAGCATAAACTGGGTCATCGTCACCTTGCGCAGAATCGCGGCCTGGTTGTGCCGGATAAATTCGGAACGGAAATGAGTGACGCTAAACATTCTACCTCCATTGATGGTGGCAAGTGGCAGGTTGCCAGTGGCAACTCTTCACCTGAACCTGCCACTTGCCACAGCCTTATCCCAACCCGCAAAGGGTGTACATGCTTTCGATGCTAAAGCCGGTCAAGATCTGGTTGCCGATGTCGGTAGAAAAGGCCAGCAAAATCAGGCCCAGGGCCACCGACCCCGCCACGGCACCTAGCTGCGCGCCTTGAGAAGGCAGGATGGCAGTCAGGTTCTTGCGTAAACCCAGCATCGCCAGGCCCAACAGCACCGACGCACCGCCCACCAGCTGGGTAGTGAACAAGGCCCGGTTATAGGTGTCACAGATAGCCTCCGGCGGCGCTTCACCGGGAGCACAGGCGGACAGGAAAGCCACCAACAAAGCCAGCGGCAGCAAGCGACGCCAGTGACGTCCAGGCATCTTGGTTTGAAAGGATTTCGACATGGTTTTTTTGGATTTGCGTTGCAGATGCAACATTCAAGCATTCTCCTTATAATTAGACAATCAACAAATGGCGGTTGCAGACCGGAAATCTCACTACCGTCATCTGTTGGCCGCTGACCTGTGGGCGTGCGGTCTGCCCGCGTTACGGCGCGGGAAAACCGGCCACTTCCCACAGGTCAGCCCCAATTTGTAATCGCACAGATGCAGCTTGGGGGAGAAACGACACCGTTATCCCCACCATCTCTCCCGGGTTGATAAGCAAGGGCAAACGTGGATTTAGCTGCCCCGGCAGGTGGGGACTCTCCTGCCCGGTTCCCGCATAAGCATCACCTCCTTCAGATGTTCCTTCGTCTTCACGAATTTGGATAAAGTCAGGGCCAAGATAGACGGCCCCTACCCCACCGTCGTCGCTGCTATCGGCGCCCTGGGTATGGCCACGATTGTGGCCACGATTGTGGACAGAGACGGTGATGACCGCCTGTTCTTGCACCGCATCCCACTGCACTTCGATGATTTCAACCGTTAGCTGCTCGGTTAAATCCGGGATCTCCCCCAGCTGGAAAACAGCCAGGTTGCCGTCCGGCAGCAGGCGAAACTCGGCCAGCAGTGCCTGCCCGACTGCGCCGCGGGGCAAGGTAAATTCGGCCTGCCAGGTGCCGTCTTCACCCAAGGTGAGAGGAACGGCCGCTGTTTGCTCATTGCCGGCGGTGAGGGAAAGCAGAGTAGATTGGCTTGGGTTGAGGTCATTAACTGCCCCCTTTACCACTATACGAAGCAAGCCCTCTGCTGTGTGGCCAAACTCGACCGCGGTCACTTGCAGCTCGCCGTTGGCCCTAAAAGCAGCGCGGTCACCCATGGCATATACCACCTGCCCCTGCCCCTCTTCGCTGGCCACATCGTAATGGGCAAAGGCGTAGGCAACATCCCCTTCAGCCGCAGCCGGTAAGGCAAAAAGGGTCAGCCCCAGCCGATTTTGGGAGAGCAGCCGCCCCGCATCGTAGTTGGCCCCCTGCCCCGTTTCGGCGACAACAAAGCGAAGCGAGGCGCCTGTATCCGTACTGAGGCTGATGCGGTCACCCGGCTCCAGGTTGCGCACCAGGCTGTCGGGGATGCCGATGGCGTAGTTAAGCACAGTGCCAAACAGCCAGACAGCGACAGGATTGTCGGACAGCATGGTCACTTCGTTGTAGCGCATCTCCCCTTTAGGCGTTGGTTTGCTGGGGTCAATGGCCAGGGCGATGGTCTCTTCGGTGCGGCCGTACCAGATTTCGATCGCGCTGGGTCGACCAATGGTGAGCGCTCCGCCCAGGCTGCCTATTGTTTGCAGGGAATCATCGACGCCGGTGATGTCCGGCAGCGGGGGTGTGGGCGTGGCGCTGCCACTGTTGGCTACCGCCGCCACGGGCGTCCCGGTAGCGGCGGCTGCATCCCTGTCTGCCCGCTGTGCCCGGCCGCGCAAGGCGAAGATGAGGAGCAGCACGGCCGCCCCTGCCAGCACCAGGAATTTTATGAGGGTGCGCCGCCGTTCAGCCGTATTGTCCGCTTCACCCAGGCTGCTCTGGGCCAGCTGCGGCAGCGCCTGCTCGTACATCGTCTCCGGATTGAGCGTGACCATGCCCGGACGGCCGTCGGGCCGGATAAAGCTGCCCTGCTTAAAATCGTTACGTCGACTGCGTAAATAGGTCAAAATGTCGGTGTCGGTTCGGTTTTGTTCCGCCTCCGCCAATTCACGCCCGATGGCCTGGCGAAACACGTCCTGGTATTCAGGCGGAATTTCGGGCAGCTCCTGGCTAATATTGAGTTGAAGATCTGTATCAAACATCAGTTGTTCCTCGTTTGGTTGCCGGTTGCACAGTCTTTTCTGCCACTGGCTACTCCTCGCCAGCAGCCTGGTTCTGCACCGGCAGGAACACGGGCAACCGTACGGCGGGCAGGCCCAGCACAATATCGTTATTGCTTTCCCCGGCGCGCACCCGAGCCGACCAGCCGGGCACAAAGGGGACAATGACGCGGGCAATGGTTTCCCCAGCCAGGTTGAAAATTGCTTCGCCCTGGGCGTTAGTGAAAATCCGGGCCAGGCTTTGCCCCTGGGTGTCGACGGCCAGAACACTGACGTTGCCGATACCTTCCCCTGGTCCGGGCTGTCGGTCGTTGTTGGCGTCGTAGTAGACCAGCAGGCGGATATAGGTTGTGGGGGACATGGTTTGAGGCTGTATCTGCCCCAGGTGCCGCACCGTTAATGAAATTTGCCCGGTGGTCGTGATTCCGCTGGTGGTAGTGAGCGTCGCTGAGGCGGTTGGGGCAACCGCTGGTGGGACAACCGTCGTTGAACCAACCCCGGTTGTTCCATTGCTGGCCGGGGACAGCGGCACTGGGACGTCTACCTGGCAGCCAAATTCGTACTGGCCAAAGCTGCCGCCACGGGCTTCCACTTTAATGACAACCGTTTGTTCGGCCGCCGCCGCCCAGGCCAGGTAGGAATCCACCCGCCCCACCCCGCGATCATCGTTGACGCCGACGTCCACCACCGTCAGCAGAGTGTCTACCCGGTCGGTCACCGTCTCGCAGGTATAGCGGCGGCCCGCTTTGGCGATGAAGGTAAAGTAATCTACGTCGCCCGCGCCTACGGTAAAGGTGGCGCGCAGGCCGGAGGTGACCGGCCAGGCCGTTTCCGGCGTGTTGTTGGGTTCGGCCAGATCCGGCTGGATGATGGGCGTCGGTGATGGTGTGGGCGTCAAAGTAGGTGTAGGGGTCAATGTAGGGGCAGCTGTCGGCGTGGCCGGCGGTTCAGCCAGAGCCACGTCCAGGTCGTAAGTGCCATCATAAACGGTCGCTTTCTCTACCAGGGCCACATACCAGCCGTCGGCTGGAGCCGTAAACGTCACCAGAGAGCCGACATCGGTCGGGGAACGATCATCATTTGCCGCCAGCAGCTGCCCGCCCCAATACAGCTGCAGACGGGTATCCAACCCACCATAAACAGTGGTGCTCACGCGAATCATCTGGCCCGCTTTGAGATAACCGGTGAAATAGTCCACATCGTTGCCTGTGAGGGTCAAGTCCAGTTCACTTTGCAGATTAACGGCCGTCGCGGTTTGGGTATCATTGTTTGGCTCAAAACGGTCTGGCGGCAGTGAGCCTTCCGCTGTAGGTACGGCCGTTGGCCCGCCACCGGGTGTAAGCGTAATGACAATCGGTGTGGGGTTTTGTCCCCCACCCTGGGCTTGGGTTGTGCTCGACACGGCGGAGACAATCAGTAACATGACAAAACTGAAGGGGGCTATGAACAGCCTGCGTTTGTGGAACATCTTCATATGCTTATTCTTCCTCTACCTGCTGGAGATTAACGGCCGTTGGGCCAGCGGTCGGCGATTGAACTGCGGTGGACTGCGGTACAACCAGAACACCCGGCAAAGCGGCCATATCGCTGACAAAATTGCGCACCATCTCCGGCCGGTAGCCACGATTAGCCAGCTCGGCCTGCACCCGATCGCGCAGGCCGTCCTGTATCATCTCGGCGAGACGGGCCAGTTCTGCCGGGGAGAGGTTCATCGCCTGCGCCCCGCTCAGCACGCCGCGCACGTTGCCGGTTTGCCCGCCAAAGCCAGGTGGGGAGCCAATGACGGCGGCGACGTCCTGTTCTGTGGCTGCTTCGTTGGCCGCACCCGCCTGACCAATGGCGTAGGCCAGCTCATCCCGCGTCAGCCGGCGCTGGGGCAATAAAACCATGTCGGCCACGGCGGACAGTTGGTCATCGTTGAGCGACGTCTCGTGCTGCTCCCGCAGCGCCGCCCGCGCCCTGCCCTGCTGGAAGGTGGTCAACAGGGCGGCATCATCCAGCCCTTCGGCGCGGTAATGGCTCACCAGGTCGACTGTGGCCGTGGTTGCCGCCTGAACAGATGCGGCCGTATGCTGGCTCACCGCTGCCTCAATCAGGTCAGCATTGCCCTGGCCGGTATACACCACCAACGTCTGGTACGCCGCTTGCCCGCCGGGCGACGAACGGTCAGCCAGTTGGGCCACCGTCGCCTGCATCAGCTGCTGTCGCTCAGGCGAGGCGGGCTCCAGGCGAATGCGGGGACGGGTGGCGGCATAAGCAGGGCTATTACCAGCAGACAGTTCTGCTTCCCCTGGCCAGAAAACATCAACCAGCCCTGGCGGTGGCTCCGGCGCTGGCTCCTCTTGCAGCCAGTCGGGAATCGGGCCGTTTGCCTGAGGAGCCGTGTTCGGCACGGGCGGCCCTTGGCGACGGCCAGCACCAGACGCAGCGGCCCCTTGCCCGCTTGCCCCTTTGGCCTGCTCGATCAGGTCGCTGGCCTGCCCTCGGGTTAATGGGCCAGGCGGCTCAACCTTCAGGAAACGCAGGTAGGCCAGCTGCTGCGGCGTGGCTGGGGCTTCGCGCCAGAGGGTAGTATTGGGCTGGGACGTTTGGGCACCAGCCGAACGCTCGCGGCTCACCTCATCTGCGGGCAGCCAATGGACCCGATTGCCTGGGGAACGGCCATCCTGTGAGCCGCGATTTGTTGTTGCCTCATTGGCCGACGCGGTGGCTGGCAAATCCACTGGCTCACCATCGCCATCAAAGGCAGCATCGCGGTACTCCGTGCGACGACCGCCAATCTGGTCAAATGCCTCACGCAGCGATTGGGAAAAGCGCATCGCCACCCAGGGGCTGGAGCCAAAGCCCGACAGGGAAGAACCAGCCCGCAGGTAGTCGAGCATGTCGGGATCGTGCGGCTGCACCTCGCCATCGCGAAAGTTGCGGGCCAGGGTGCGCGCTTCATGGGTACCTTCTATCATGCTGCGGACTGTCTCTGATTTGCCCAGGGCATAACCCGCAATGGTTTTTAACTGTCGGACGCGGCCATCGGTTTTCTCCGGGTCGGTGCCTAGATACGCGCCATTCTGGTTACCATCGGCGCGTAACGCGGCGGCGGCGGTCAGGAACGCGCCACCGGCAGCCACGGCCGTACCGCCGGTCAAAGCCGCACCCGCCAGGGCGGCCGTGCCGGTGACCGCCTGCCGTCCCATACGGGCCAGCTCCATGCCGCCGGACCCGCCGGTCATCATCCCCCCGCCAAAGAGGTCGAAGGCGGCGGCCGCCAGCTTCAAAGCGCTCTTGATACGCCAGAGCAGGACGATGAGAACGATAAGGCTGGCCCCAATATAAAGACCAATCCCCTGCTGGGCCGCGGCGACCAGCAGGCCAATCATGATGGCCACAATGATGACGCTCATCAGCGTCTCGATGAGCAGGTTGATAAACTGCCGCAGATACGATCCTAAAAACGCCTGGGTATAGATGAAAAAAGCAAACAGCATGGCAAAGGGCACGCCGGTATAGAGGAAAACGGCGACGCCGGTCAGCGCCAGACGCAAGAAATGTTCGGCGATGGCCGTGGGGACGGCAATCAAAGCAAAGAACAGCCGTTCAATGCCGTCGCTGGCCAGCGCTTTGGCCAGCTCCTGGTCGGCCTCATCGCTGAGAGTGATGCTGGACGGGTCGCCAAAGGGGAAGTAGGTGGCTTCAAAATCGACGGGGAATTCGCTGCTGTCCAGCTCGTCGATATTGGCCACCAGCATAAAGGCAGAAACAAGGTCGAAGCTGCCCACCACCCCGTCGCTGTTCACGTCGGGAATTGCGCCGGGCAGGCCCACGTCGGTGCCGTCCATGCTGGTGTCGAAGATGTCCCCGGCGGCTCCGTCGATAAGCGCCGCGTCGATACCCACATTGAGGGATTGGCGCAGTTCCTCCATCATGTCGATAACGACGATGGGGGAAGAAAAGAAAAAGAAGGCGATGAGGCCATAGCTGAACAGCTTACTGGGATCCACCCAACGGCTGGTGGGTACGACGTTGTTCAGGACATACCAAAATCCCAGAGCGGTCAGGGCCAGGATGAACATGCCGCCCAGTGGCGCTGACAGGGCGTTAACCAGCAGCTGCACGAAGTAGCCGACGTTGTCCGTCACCCAGCTGTTGATGCTCTCGGCAATTACGGCAATGGAGATGGTCGCCCGGTTAATCGCCCACAAAATCTGGGCCAGGGTATACTGCAGGAAGTAGATCGCTTCCGCGAGGTAACTGCCGGGATCAAGCATGGGGAGCCTCCGTTGCGGCTAACCGACGACGGCGCTCTTTACACAGGTGCACCATGACGCTCAGCAATAAACCACCGCCGATGTAACCCAAAAGCCGCCACTCTGTTTCTGGTGCCGTTGGGATGATCTTTGCCGCAGCCGCGGCGGAATCTTCAGTCGGCGGCGTCAAAACCGTTGTTTCAGGCGGCGCTGTCTCCACCGTGGGTGTCAGCGTCGGCAAGATACCGCCATGCCACAGCTCTCCCACAGGCAAAACCGGCTGCGGCACGACCGCTTCTGGGGCCGCATCGAAGTAAACACGGCCGTCACTGTGGAAGGTAAAGTGGTAGGAAACGGCCGTATCCCCCACGGTAATGCCCAGTCCGTTCAGGCCCCCTTCGGCCAGCGCCAGCGCCGAAATCTCGTCTAGCGGCCGACTGAAATGCAGCTGGTACATGCCCCGCCCCACCTGCCAGTGGCAGAGGCCAGATTCATCCGTGACGCAGTTGGGCAGAATCGGTTCGGCTTCCGGCGGCCGCTCCAGCGCCACCGTTTCGCCCACGACGGCCGTGCCGTCACTGTGGCGCAGCTGAATCGTCAGCGAAACCGCCTCGACAGCCTGGGCAGACACCAGTTGGGCGGCCGCCAGCACGGCCCCGCTCAGGCAGCCGCTCAGCAAGACCCAAAATCGGAACAACTTGCGCCAGTTGGGCCAATTTGGCCAGTTGGGCCAGTGAATTCTGAAGTGTGGTACTGTTTTCATCAATAGAGCTCCTGATCCCGCCAGCGAGGCTGGCCGTTCATGTTGCGCGTCACGCGGCGGACAAACCGGGGACGGCGCGGACAAAAAAGGAGGCACAGGATGATCAACGGACAAACAACAATAATCGCAATTAACATATCCCCTCCCCCACCAATGCCTGATGCCAGGCAATAAGCTCCGGCAGCCCGCCGCCCGTTTCGTCGCTAAACGAATACCAGCCACGGCCGTCGGCCGTGATCAAAAGTCCGCCATACCCTCGGATGCGAATATCGCCATTCCGCTCGACCTGTTCCAGACCGCGCAAAAAGTGACGGGCGTAAAGCAGACAGTTTGCTGCCGGAGGCAGATAATGGCTGAGGTGTTTGGGCGGAGTGATCTTCTTTCGCTGCGGCGCCTTCGGCCGTTGGTCAAAGCTGCGCGAAAAGGCAACAAGCTGCTGATACTGTTCTGCGCTCAGATAGGGTATATCGTCATAAGTCGCCTGACTGCGAAAGCGGTAACGGTGTCCCGATGGGTGGCGGCTGTCCGCTGTGACAACCTGCCGCCCTTGTCCCAGCGTTTCGATAAACTTGAACAGCCGCCTACGGCCGTTTGCCGGGGAACTCACCTCGCCATACCTGCCCGCCAGCGTGCATCCGGGATATGCTTCATCTGTGTAGAAGTAGACGTGATAGCCTCGCCCGCTGGTAACAATAACCAGTGGTTCAGCCGCCAAAGGGGCGGCCCACCGCAGCCAATTGGGGAAAATGCGGTTGGCTTCTTCATCAAAATCGAAGACCAGTAGAGCCCAGTTGTCCTCCTGCCAACCACAGCGAATGCCGATGTTATTTCGAACAGGCCAGCGAGCCACCTCTTCCGGTGTGTAAACTGCCGTTTGCCAGCCTTTGAGCAGCGGCCGTTTCAGGTCATCGCCCTCACGACCCAGCAAGACGGGATGCAGGCCAAGTTCAATCAGTTGCAGTGCTTTCTTGTTAGCCATCATGCCTCCTGTCATGGGTTGGGTCCCGGCCCGGCCCACTGCGCCGGGTCAATCAGGTTACCGTTCTGGTACAGCGTCCAGTGCAAATGGCTGCCGGTGCTGCACCCTGTAGAGCCCATCTCGGCCACCATCTGACCGCCACTGACGGCGCCAGACGTCACCAGAAAGCTGCTCAGGTGGCCAAAGTAATGCAGGGTGCTGGTGCCGCCCGCGTCGCTGCCGCTAATGCGCTGGTAGTTACCCAGCCCTTCATGGGGCGGCTGTGACCCGGGAATGTCGGAACAGTCCGGGCCGGTGCTGTTGGGTCCGGCATAGACCATCGTGCCCGCGACCGGTGACCAGATGAGCGTGCCCTGGGCGTTGGCAATATCCACACCGTTGTGGAACCATTGCCGCTCCGGCGGGCAGCCGAAGCCGGTGCCGTCGATGCCGGTATACAGTTCGTGGCAGCCAAAGCCGCGGGTAATGATGCCAGTGGTGGGCCAGCCACCCGCGCCACTGCCTGGTTCGCCGCCACCGTCGCCAGAACTGGTGCCGCCATCGTCCAGCACAATCGGTGTGGGTGGTAGTGGCTGAAAGGCGTCGTTGAACGGCCCCAGCGGGTCATCCTCCAGGTAGAACCAGATGGGCAGCCCACCCGCCACCGGTCGGTTCCAGTCGGTAATCAGCCCCAGCTCGCGCACGTCGCCATTGGGTATCACAAAACCAAGCACGAATTCTCTTTGGCCATCTGGAGGAATGGGTGCCAGCTGCTGCGTCTCGTAAGCGGGCAGATTGCGGGCCAGGAGCGGCTCATTTTGCGGCGTCCAGCGTCCGGTCAGCAGCGTCTCCCCTTGCTGTACGCGGCGGATGAAAAAAACATCGGCGGCAGGCACAATGACGGCTTCGCCGGTGTAGTTGGTCACCCGCAGGGTGAAATAATGGTAGGCTGCCCCATCATTGTTGGGACTGGGCTGCATTTCGTAGCCGGTGAGGCGAAAAACCAGGCCATTCGGGCCAGTCACATAAATGTCGCTGTTCATATAGAAGGTACCCACGCGGTAATATGGCGTCGTCAGCGGCGCTGGCGTGGTGAAGCCAATGATGGGCAGGCCTGGCGTCGTTGTCAGGGGCGGGCTGCCGTCCGGCGTGGTGGTAATTACCAGTGGCGTTGTGGTCACCCAATAGGGCGTGGGCGTGCTGGGAAACAGCGGCGTAACGGTGGTCCACTCCGGCGTGGTGGTTATCTCCCCAGGCACGGCCGTTGCCGCAGTCACCGGCGTGGTAGTGCCCAGAAAAATTGTGACTGTGGGTACCGGCGTGCCGGTGGCCGCCGCCCAATAGGCTGGACCGGCCAGCGCCGCCGGGTTCTCAACAAAGCCGATGACGCCACAGCCGAAGGTGGCCACCAGAAACAGGCTGCCCAACAGGGCGCGTCGGGTCCAAACGGAGTTGCGCATCTGGCTCACCTCACTCACCCCCACCAATGGCCAGCGGCAGGAACACCTGCCGCCGTACGTACAGGTAATGGGTGGACCAGGCGTAGGTCAGCGCTGGGTCTGGGGAACTGCTGGTGACAACGGCCGTATTGGCAATTGTTTCCGGCACCGGGGCAGTGACCACCGCCTCGTAGCTGAAGGTACGGCTGTAAGCGTTGCCCGCACCAAACAGAACCGACCGCAAGTGCAGCGTTGTCCCAGAAGTTGGTGGATATCCTTGGGGCAGCTGCGCTTGACCACAGCACGGAGCGTAGGCGTAGGTCACGCCGCGAACCCCGAGCTTATCGGCGACACCAATGGTGTAGCCCTGGGCCACCAGCTGGGCCGGGTCGGAGATGTTGTCGTAGATGAAGAACACCTGGCCAGCCATGTCTTGCGCTGAGCCTGTCGAAACTTGTGCTGAGCTTGTCGAAGCATCGCTGTTTAGCAGCAGGGCAATGGCATGACGGGCGGTGAGGTCAGGATTACTCGCGTGGGGCGCATCGTGCCATTGAGCGTAAAAAATGTCGTACCCCTCGACCAGCCCGCTGATTATGGCGGCGTGAAAACGGCCGTTAGGCGAGACATCTCCACCGCCCATATCTGCGTCGCGCCACAGTCCGGCCAGGACAAAGCCTGGCGTGGTCGCATCCGGCAGCCATTGGTTGTGTTCATAGGTGTGGGAAACGGCCGTGTTGGAGGCAAGGATCAGGCCATCCGCAGAGACCGTTAGCTGGCTCAGCACTTCGCCGTACAGGTTCGTGGTGTACCCATTGACGCCCAGATTGAAAGTCACACTGGCGTCATCGCAGGATTCACCGTTGGCAATGAAATCGTCGCACAGATTCGCCGCGCTAAAATCGGCCAGGTCCAGATAAGGCAGCGCCAGGCTGTGTGTTGGCTCGATGATGTAGTCCAAATTGCCGGGCGCGAGTTCGCCCTGCCAACGCAGGTTGCGGCTGTTGGCATCGTAGACCAGGCCATTGGCCTGCACTGAGCCTGTCGAAGTGGCGGAATCCGGGACATAGGACAGACCAGGCGGCAGTGTGTCTACCAATTGATAGGTGTGGGTAACGCTTTCGTAATTGGCCAACGTGATTTCGTACCGCACCGTGCCGCCGGGCTGCATGAAGGTTGGGCCGGTTTTACGAATAACGGCATACGGATTGTTAGGGTCACTCCCCCCACCCCAGGTTAATGGTGAAGTCTGAATAGTAATTTGGGAATTGTTAACGGGACTCCCGGTTGGCAGCGTTACTGGCTGGTATCCGTGAGCATGAATGTCAATGACGGGAATGGTTTCGGTGTACCGTTGGCCGGGGCCGACGATGGTTAAGCCATCTGGATTGGGCGGCTCCTGGGCTTGCGCGGCCAGAGCGACGGCCAACAGCGGCAGCAGGAAAAGGATAAGATGGCGAATGAGTGTCTCTTTTTTCATGAAGCAGTTCCTTAGCGCAGCACGGCGTAGGTGGCGTAAACGTCTTTGTTCACATAGTCGGTTTGCAGGGAATCCCAGACCAGCACGGCCCGATCCGGATTGAAGGGATCTGGCGCGGCCAGCAGACGGGTGCTGGGCCGTACGACGCTGCGCTCCAGTAGCGGAATGCCGGGCGTTTCGGTGCAGTTGGTGGTGCCCAGCTCGCATTGGGTCTGATACGGCCGTCCAAAGCGCAAAAAGGTACTGTCAGGGGGCGGATCGCCGGTTTCATAGATGTAGAAGAAGCTGACCGAGGGCGGTTCGGTGGCGGTGGCGATAATGGGCGTGACGTCGGGCCGGATCGCGCCGGTGGTGCTGCCGGTGGCATCAATGTTGACCGTGATTGCTTCTGGGCCAGTCCAGGCAGAGCCGCCGTTGTCTGACCAGGCGGCATAAACCGTGTACACGTCACGGCCGCTCGTTGGGAAACTGCCACTGTCCTGGTACCAGGCCGCCCAGCCTTCAGGCACGGTGATGGAATCTTGGGAAACAAAGGGGGCTTCAAAGTCAAGATTGACCCCTTGGCCATTTTGGATCACGGCTGAATCCCAGACGGCCGTACCAGGAACAGCGGCCGTATTAAGCGTTCCGCGCAGGAAGAGCGTGGCGCTGCTGCCCTGGGCAGGAACGATAAGACGCAGTTGGGTAAAGCTGGTGGGCGCAGCCACAGCCGACCAGACGACAGAGGCGTCGTTGGGCGCTATGCCACCGGTGGGGTCGATGCCAATTTGCAACGTCATCTCCGCGCCAGCAGCGGTGTCGATCAGACCCCACGCTTCAAAGGTGATGGGGCTGCTGGGGTCAGGCACGGTGATGGTTTGCCAGAGCCCGGCATCGAAGGGTTCTGTGTCGCTGCTCCAACGGACGGCATCGAGCCCTTCGTAAATATGGTGCGGGTTGGCCATCTGGTCAGGCGCGAGCGGATTGACGGCGGCAAAGGTCGGCTGCTGGTAGGGTGGAATGGCTGGCGTGGTAGACGGCCGTTCGCTCACCCAGACGGCAACCAGCCAAAGCTGCCCCTCGATCTCTGTGGCGTCCAGGCGCACAGCCCCGGTAATCGCCTCCGGTACGGGAATGGTGGCCACAGACAGCCAGCCCGGCAGCAGAAAAGGAGTAATGCCGTAGAGCCGCACCTGTACGTCGTTGCCAGAGACGTAAGCCAGGGCAAAGTCGCGCCAGCCAAATTCGGGAATGCCTAACCGCTGCGGGCCGGTGATGAGAAACGGCCGTTCGCCTGGGCCAACAAGTTCGGTGTTCCAGTAAAACTCATATTGATGGGCGGCGTGCCAGATATTGCCGTCGGCTTCGTAAACGATGTGGGCCCACTGGCGGGAATCTATGGCGATTTGCGGATTATGGCCGGGGCCAGGGCTGGTGATGAAGGTAGTGTCGGCCGGATGGGTGCCCTGATCGGCAGCGCGATAAAACACCTGCCCCAGTCGGTCATAGACGACGTGCAGCCGATTGGCTTCGCTGAAGGCCAGTGAGACAGAACTGCCAAAATCCACCCGACGCACCTGGAAATGGTTGCCGCCGCGTGACAGGGCAACGTACACATCGCCGTTGCTGATCCAGGCGACGGCCAGCATGTCGTCACCCACGGCCACTGCGGCTAAATCCTGATTTTCGATGTCCAGCGACAGGTTAGCGACTTCTGTCGTCACGAACTGTTCTGGAATTTGACTCAGAAGCGTAGCGATCGGAACAGGTGTGGGGCAATACGCATCAACACCGCCGCCGTTAGGCGGGGCTGGGGGGATGAACAGATTGGGGTCTGTTTGCCGGGTAGCTGTGGGGATGATGGCAATACCGTTGGCAGCGCAGTCTGATGGCACGGTTTCGGTAGCGCTGGTGCAGGCAGATGCCCACAAAGCGCCAATGAGGACAAGGGTCAAAAACCGGTAACGACGTTGAAAATAGTTACCTGCCGCCTTACTTTCCTGGCGACAGGCAAGGAAAAACCTCTCTGAATGAGCCATACAAAATTCCTGAATTTAACTGAATATTCGTTTGGGAGTGCTGCTAGAGCGAGGCTTTTGGGCCCCTGCTTCTGCTTGTTTGAATTGTGTTTCTATAGGGAGGATTTTAGCCGTGGACAGAGGAATATCAACGGAACAATGGGATTGATTTTTGCCTACCGCAGTACGTGTTTGGCTGATAAAAAAGATACGCCAGTTTGGGTAGGGCAGGTCTTGTGGATGGTTGCGGCTGCTTTTCTCAGAGTCTCCAGAGGCCAGAGTCACCAGAAACCAGAATCGAAAAATGGGGACATCACCTGAAACCCATAGCCCCCGTAGTCGAAGCACGGATAGTACCCGAGGCATGGCCCGCAGCGCCCCAATGTCTTCACTTCATCCCCAAAGTATCCGCCTTTCCAAACGCGCCAAAGTAATTTGCCACTGGCTAGATTTTCCCGAGCATCGTCATCGCGATAGGGCTTTGATTCCTTTTTCGTCACGCCAACAGGTCTGGCACCATTCATTGACGTTGCCACTCACATCTTGCGCACCACAAACGGCCGTATCCACGGAAAAAACCCCACAGCTGTGATGTGTTCCAGCCCCGCTTCTTCGGTATTCGTCATGCCGTTCTGCCACGCTTCACCCCAGGGATAGGTACGGCCGTCAGTATGCTGGAGGCAGGCCTGAAGAGGATTTTGTATGGAAACGTTATCATAAGATTGGCCGTAAGGTGGAATATCAAGAATTCTTGTGAATCCAGTTCTCTACAACCAGTTAACCTCTATACCTCACGAGAGCCAGGCTTCCCACTTCACAGCTTTATTTTCAATTGAATAGTTCAGGAGGGGTTGGTTTATGTATCGTTTCTCCAATTTTCAAGCCAGTCGTTTTGGATACCTGGTATTGGTGCTGTTTCTCCTTAATTTGCATCCAGCTGTGCCGCTTGCAGCGCAAACGGATATACCTCATGCGGATGAAGAATGGGAGCCAGTCGAAGATGCCCCTCCCCAAATGGCTTACCAGCCACCGGCAGACGCAGATGAGATCCGAGATTTTGCCCCTCCCGATGCCGAGGTAAAAACCCTCACGGCTGAACTGGACACAAAAGCGGCCACCACTTTTGATGAAACAAAAAACAATCTTGTGCTGATAGGCAATGATCAGGTTGGCGTTTTTGTAGAAGAAAAAACTTTCAGTGAAGGCGTGTCGCTTGAGTTTAACGAAACCGAAGTTCCCAAACCCGTTACCTTACCTTCGGGTGAAGATGTAAAAATACCGCCCCCACCTATTACGGCCACAAATACCATTTCTAACCCAGTGGGAAGCCAAGACTTAGTGCGTTTTCACCTTGATATTGTGACAACCGCAAAAGCCGAGCTTGTACCAGCCTTTGAAAAACCAGTCCGCATTGTCCTTGACCTGCGCTCCTTAACTAAAGATCTCAACCCCGTCTATAGCGAGTTTTATTTAGCATACCAGGACGAAAAAGACCCCAATACCTGGTATGAAGCCCCGATAAAAATTTACGATGATAATGGCTTGTTTAGTGCCGATGTGATGCATTTTTCTAATTGGGCGGCGGGAGTTCGCCCACAGCGTTGGAATCCGTCCTGGTCACCGCCAGGTGTGTCGGAGTTTAGTGGTGCCGCTATTTACAGCTATCCTATTGAAGTACCGCCTGGTCGAAACGGCCTACAGCCAAGTGTAACTCTCTCTTACAGCAGCCGCGGCCTGGACGGCCGTATTCGAGATGGCGAAAGTGGCCCAATTGGAGACGGTTGGTCTCTGTCTGAAATTCGCATTGTGCGGGTGGGGGTAGAGCTAAAATTTAATGGGGCAAATCCTTACACCTCTCATGTCGACAAGTTCCGTATGACACTCAATGGGACTGGATATGAAATTTACCCGTCTGGAACTCCAGGTGTCTGGTTAGTAAAAGATTCACCGGGGATTAGAGTGACCCGTCACTATGATAGCACTTTGAGCACCGATGGGCTGTACTGGGTTGTCACTATGTCAGATGGAACCCAATATCGGTTAGGCTATACCACAGATTCTGAAGAATGGCAGTCAGTCCCGAATGGGGCTTATATTCAGATAGTCGGTCATCCAGGCCACACCAATAATAGTAGATCTGCCATTGCCTGGAATGTGGATACCGTAACCGATGTTTTCGGTAATCAGATGACCTATAGTTATCATACCCGCTTGTTGACCGAAAGTATTGGGTATTGGAACATTAATAACAATCCACCAAACTGGGCCACCTTCCTTCTCACCACACAAACGAGCCGCATCAATACAATTAAGTACAATTATCCAACACGAGCGACGACCCCTGTGACGCACGATGTTGATCAGCTTACCACAGTCCCCGGCAGCCGCATTGAATTTCGCCCATCAAATACGATTAACAGTGATTTTCAGTTTTTGGTAAATAGCATATTCATCTATCACGCAAACAGCACCTTACCGATTACCGAGTATCGTATTGATACCCAGGGCATGCTGGTAAACAGTCCTGGCTGTATAAATAAAGATGTACAGCCAAATCAGCCACGACAAAGTCACACCCGTGTTGTTAACTCGATACGTCAATATGTAAATACCGATGGAGATGCTACAACCAATGATGCGGGTTACGCTCTGCCCGCCACAACTTTTTCCTATACCGCATTTCGCCACTTTGGTGGTGTCCCAAGCAGCTGTTTCAGTTTCCATTATTTAACAGGGTACCAAAATGGATATGGTGGCTCGGTAAGCTTTACCTACACCAGTGACAATCGCTCGTCTGGATCTTATGAATACAACGGCTACAACGATTACGATTGGCCCACCATAGGCTACAATTATACGGTCAGCTCTGTTTCTACCAGTGACGGCCGTAACGCATCCATTCTAACTTCATACACCTATACCCAGCCTTGCTATTCTCAAGGAGCAGCTCCTCCATCCGGGGCCGTCACTTGTTCAACCGCTGATTCACCTCAATACGGCAATATTGTGGGGTATCGAACCACCACTAAAACGAACTACGACTACGATGGCACAACAGCTTTAAACAGGCAGATCACAACGTTTTCCCAGGCATCTGGCACTACAATTGGCCGGCCTGAACAAGTTGATTTATATGCCGGCACAACGACCCTAATGAGTCGGACAAACCACTATTACGAAGCTGAAGATATAGGTGGTGTTGCAAACATGTTCACCTATACCAGCCAGACAACGACGCGAAATTATAGTATTGGTTATGGGACGCCGGATATTTCTACCAAAACAGAATACCAATACATTCCCGCTAATCAGGGAGGGGTACAATATGGCAATTTAACGCACATTAAAGAGTATGATGACATCAACGCAGCAACGCATTATCGGGAGACTCGCCGATCTTATTACCCAAATACAACGAATTGGATCGTTGGGTCGGTTGGCGTGGAAGGGGTTTATGACAGCGCGGGCAATTTACAAAGCGGCACATGGTATCATTATGATGGGAGCAATGGCAATGCCTCTACACCGCCAAGTAAAGGGGCGTTGACACGTTTGAGTAAGTTCGTGCCCATTGCTTGTAGTGCAGTGCCTGGTGGGGGTGGTTCAGGATGTGTCAATGCCCGACAAACAATCGACACATATTCTACTTATGATGTTTACGGGAATTTGAAGACAACAACGACTTATCCTGGCTATGGTTATCGAACATTTACCAGTAGTTTTGGTCTTATCCAAGAGAGTCCTCCAACGACCCTTCCGCGCACTACCACCATCACTTATGATGAGACTGGTTATAATCTCTACCCAGTTCAGGTGAGCAACCCGTTGGGGCATCTGACGAAATTTGAGGTGTACGGCTTCAAAGACATTAACGGCACCCTCGTAGCCGTAGATGGCTTCCAAAAACAGCCGGGTCTACTTAAAGCGGTTATTGATCCCAATAACATAACCACCAAATATGAATACGATCCGTTTGGCAGATTACATGCTGTCTATGATGCTTACAGCTTGAGTGGGTTTGGTGACACATTGCCCTGGAATGGGAATCCCTTAACACTTTACAAATATTGGGATAATACCTGGAATAACGGAACCTTCTATCTAAACCCCGCCGGCAACGCCCCCTTTGAAATCACGGTCCAAACACGTCCAGAATCTTTCCCGGCCCCCGCAAACTCTAGCAGTGGTTTTGCCTTTAACGAGCAGACCTTCTTTGATGGATTTGGCCGACCAATCCAAACCCGAAGCGTTTGGAATTGGGTACATGGTCAATCGCTTAGTCGAGAAATTATTACCTCAACCGCCTATAACGCACAGGGCCAGGTCAGCTGCCAGACAGTCCCTTATGATGTGCCTTTTTATACCGATCAAGGCAAGGTGTGGCCGGCCAGCCCATTTGTCACCACTCCCTGTACCAGCGTGGCTCATACTACTACCACTTATGACAGTTTAGGACGGCCGTTAACGGTCACCGCGCCGGATGGCTCTATCACCGAAAACCTGTACGCAGTAACCAATTCCATCACGGTGGACGGTTTTAGCAAGTTGAGCCGTGTCCAAACACGAGACGCCAATGGCCATCTGACCAACCAGTTTACCAATTCGAGAGGACAACTGGTTCTGGTTCGCAACAACACAGGTAGCGCCTGGGGATCATACCTTACCTATCTCGACACCCAATACTACTACGATCTTCAAGGCAATCTGGAAATGGTGCAGCAGCGCGATCCTAACGATAGTGGAACGGGCACACTCCATATGACCACAACTATGACCTATGATAACTTCGGTCGCAAGACTGGCATGGTTGATCCGGATATGGGCTCCTGGACCTATCAATATAACGCTGTCGGTAGCCTCATCAGCCAGAAAGATGCCCGAGGTAATCAGCTGTGCTTCGGCTACGACAAACTGGACCGCCTGCTGAACCGTACACTGGACAATGACCCCGCTAATGCATGTCCGGCAACACCGCCAACCAGCGGCAGCAATCATCTGGCGACCTATACCTACGACACGGCCACCAACATCGGGGGCGGCCCTATTACCGGTGTTGGACTTCCCGCTACGGTGAGCTGGGGGCCAACACCTACTCAAAACATGGATACGTTTTATTATGACACGTGGGGACGGCTTACCAAACAAACCCGGCTCATCGACAGCCGCAGCTACGCCATGGAAACGACTAGCTTCGACCCGCTGCACCGGCCGCTCACGATCAAATACCCCACCAATGAGATTGTGACGCTGACGTATGATCACGAAGGGGAGCAGACGCTAAAAGCTGGTCCAACAGATACACTCGTAAGTGACATCAAGTACAACGACCGTGGCCAACTCGTCCTTCTCGACCGCAGCGGCAGCGTACCAGACACCACCTTCCTTTACCACCCGCAAAACGATGCGGCCGGTTTTGGTTTAGGCGACAGCAACTTCCGCCTCAAAACGATTCAGCACGGGGCGGAGGGCACAACCAACGCCTTTCCCGACTTCACCTACGAATACGACAAGGTGGGCAACATCACTAAAATGAGTGCCCTCAGCACGGCCGGGACGGATACGCAGACGTTCACTTACGACCACCTCAACCGGCTGCTGACCGGTGTAGCTACCGGCGGTGTGGCCAACTATACGCACAACACGGCCAGCACCGATTTTGAGTATGACAAGTTAGGCAACATTACCTACTTCGGCAATAACACGCTCTACAACTACGTCACCCGGCACAGCGGCTGCGGCGCACAACCTGCCCATGCCCAGCCCCACGCCGTCAAGCAAATCGGCGGCAACTATTACTGCTACGACGCCAACGGCAACATGACCACCCGCATTGAGGGCACCACTACCTACACCCAGGTATTTGACGTGGAGAACCGGCTGGTTAGCGTCACGCCCAATGGCGGCGGCACAACCTCATTCGCTTACGACGCCAACGGCATCCGGGTGAAAACAACCCGCCCCACTGGCTCCATTGTCTACACGCCTTTCCCCAACTTTGAAGAAGAGTTCCGGCCCGGTGGGCAGGCCAGCTTAGTCGCGCCAGATGGCGTGATGGCAGCCCCGGCCCTGATTGAACGGGAAAACAGCGCAAATTGGTTAGCCTCTCTCAACCTGGGCACGCTTCCCCTGATAACGGCCCGGACCCGTTTGGTTCTTTTCCTGGTTCTTGCCTGTTTGACCCTGGTTTGTCTACTCATCCTGGCTCGGAGGCCGTTATCATCCCACCACCGGCAGCTGGCCTGGCGTCTGTTTACCAGCCTGTTTGCCCTGACGCTGTTTATCTTCCTCTTGAGCATCGTGCAAACCGTTCGGGCCGCCAATGACAAAGGACGCGACGCACAAACGGAGCAGCTGGGACCTGTCGGCTCACCGTGGGTGAGCGCGGATATTGGCACCGTAGGCGTGACCGGTTCTGCCGACGAAACCAGCGGCACCTTCACCATTGAGGGTGGTGGCGCAAATATTGGCGGTACTGAAGATGCTTTCCAATACGTCTACCAGGCACTGTATGGCGACGGCAGCATCACCGCCAACGTGGCTTCTTTGAGCGGCGGAGGCACAACGCCCAGAGCCGGGCTGATGATGCGCGACGGCCTGACCGCTGACGCGGCGCATGTGTCGGCCGTGGTTCAGGGCAACCGCATTCGGCTGCTGGACCGGGCCAGCACGGGCGGCAATACCACCGACGCGCTGGGGCATAATCAGGGTGCGCCGGAATGGATTCGTATCGAGCGCAGCGGTAGTACCTTCACCCTCTCTCGCTCCAACGATGGCAGCAGCTGGGCGGTGATGGATACCCGCACCCTCTCCATGGGAACGATGATTTATATTGGCATGGCCGTCACGGGCAACAGCACGAGCACCCTGGCCACTGGCGTCTTTGACAACGTCGCCACGACGGGCAGCGGGGCAACGCCCACACCTACCGCCACCAACACGCCGCTGCCGACCAACACGCCTACGGCTACCCATACCCCTGTCCCGACAAATACACCAACACCCACCAACACCCCGACCCCTTCGCCGACACCGGCGCCCGACGTGTGGATCAAGCGCAGCAGCTACAGCATCGCCGGGCAGGTGGTGGCCATCCGCGTGACGGGCGACCCGGCAAACAGCGGGCTGTTTTATGTGTTGAGTGACCATTTGGGTAGCACGAGCCTGCTGGTGAACAGCAGCGGTGGTACGGTGACCGGCAGCACGACGCGGTACCTGCCCTTTGGCGGCTACCGGGGAACCGCCCCCAGCCAAACCATCACCGACCGGGATTTTACCGGGCAGAAGGAAAACATGGAGCTGGGGCTGCTGTATTACCAGGCACGCTTCTATGTACCTTATCTTAACCGCTTTCTGTCAGCGGATTCCATTGTACCTGATCCAGCCAACCCACAACAGTATAATAGATATAGCTATTCCCTAAATAATCCTGTTAATCGAGTTGATCCTACAGGTCACATCTCTTGCAGCACGTTAGGGACAGAGATTTGTTCCGCAGATGGAGAACATTTTTTTGGCGAGCGTTACATGGTCGAAGGTAATGGAATATTTGACGAAAAGCATATTGCAAGAGGATACCTTATTGCCCAAAATATAATGAATTCTTTGCATGAATTAAACGCATCGGGTGGTGGGGTCTTTACTCTCAGTTCAAACACTCCCGGATATGATACCTATACAGCTACCTACAATGTAGTAGGCGGTATCCAAGACGAAGATATGGTTGGAATCGCTTTGGGAATTTACCAAGACTTTGAAATAGGCTATGAAAAATTTCAGCTACATGGAAACACTGGTTTGCTAGCTATTGGAAGTGCTTTTGCCCCTGAGGATTTACCTTCTGATTATTTAGGATTTTGGGCGTATGTAAATGGATATTCCCTTGAGGATATTCCCGATATTTTGGGGAGTTTGGGAAATGTGCAACCGTTTAAAGGTCCTTTAGAACCGGTATTCGGAGATAAAGCAGGATCGCTTGTTTTTGGTTATGAAGCGGAATCTGGATATATAAGTATCCCACGCAATTTCTCATTTACTCCAATGGCTCCCATAGTCTCAAATACAAGTATTACATGGCTCAATGTTTCATGGCCGCAAGGTATGCAAACAACGCCGATCACAAGCTCTGAAACAACCTGGTGGAGTGAAGACTAATCATGGTTAAAAGGATAATGAAGCATAAATTACCAGCCATAGGGTTTCTCGTCTTGTTAGCTTTATTGCTCATCATACTACTTTTTATTTATTTAGGTCTCACATCTAAACAGAAAAATTTGACAGCGATTGATACGGCTTATGAATTTGCCTATGCTTTAAGAGATCACGATCAATCTATATATGAGATTGCAGATCCAAGCACATGGGCCCAAATTGATCTTTGGATGAATACACACAAATATAGAAGATGCGTCCAAGAAGTTGATGAGGTTAATGTCGGTGTAACAATTAACAATGAAAAAACGGATCTAGTAATAAGCTGTTATTTAGAAAATGGTAGCATATATTTCTTTAAGATTGAAGGGATAGTCATAGAAAAAAATCGTGATAGTGGATTTTATGTAACAGATTGGGAAGAAGTAATTGAATGAAAAGATATATTAACCTAATGTGCGACTTTTCATGAATTGAACCATTGGAGAAAACCAGTGAAAATAAGATGACCAAATCACATTTTCAACTGGAGTCTACCTGCTCCGGGCAGGTCTTCACGGTAGGCTGTGGCACGGCGTCTCGCCGCGCCACTTGTCTCGCCCGTCGCAGGCTTGTCATTCAGCATACACGCAGGCTTGTCATTCAGCAACCATGTGTTCTTTCTTTTGGCATTGCCCAAAAGAAAGAACCAAAGAAAAGGCTAGGCTCCCCCTCCCTGGTTTGTTTTAGGGCAAGGCTAACGGTTGCCTGGGCTATGTCCCTGGCTCGTTAACAAAGTGATTCATCTGCCTGGCTGGTTCATTAGCCGGTGCCAGCAAAGCTGCCAGCTCCTGCTGCAACGCTGCCACCAATGCCTGCTGGCTTTCCGTTAAAGGTTCCTGGTTCAGGCTGTCCACCAGGGTCAACAAGTGGCTTGTCGTGCCATTCAAGGTTGGGAGACGAGCCACATCCTGCTGTGGTGGCGGCAGATGGTCGGCCAACCGCTTCTCCACCACGGCCATCGCCGCGTAATAATCTTCAGCTACCGTGCGGTCATGGACGCGAGCGTAGGTCAGAGTGGTGTTGAGATGCCGGTGTCCCAGCAGCGCCTGAATCGTGGTGATTTTGCAGCCCGCGTTGACCAGTTGCGTGGCATAGGTGTGGCGCAGCTGGTGCGGCGTCACCTTCACCCCGGTTCGCACCCCCGCCGCCTTGATACGGCCGCGCAGGAAATCTTTGCTCACCGGCTTGTGCCGGTAGAGAAACAAGTGCTCGGTTGCTCCACTGCCCCGCACCGCCAGATACGCGTGCAAGGCAGCGATGGCCCGGTCCGTCAGATATACCGCCCGGTCTTTGCGCCCCTTGCCCTGTCGGATGAGGAGCTGTTTTTGGGCCAGGTTCAAGTCGTCTAACCGCAGATCCTCCACTTCCCCCAGGCGCAAGCCACCTTGCCACAGCAGGTAAAAAGCGGCTCTGTCCAACAAGGCATTGCGCTGCTGTGTTGGGGTGACGGCCTGCGCTACCCATCGCTCCAGGTCGGCTTGCAGCCGTCCCACCTGCTCATCGGTCAGAAAACGGGGCAGGCTGTCCGGCTCCTTCAAACCCGGCAAGCGCAGCAAGGCGCGGGGCACCACAAAATCCCGCTCTTGCAAGAAGTGAAGGGTGGCCTGAAAGGCGCGTAACTCCTGGTTGACACTCTTGGCCGTGTAACCTGCGTCCAACCGTTCATCGATGTAGGCAAACAGATGGGCGCGTTTAATGTCAGCCATAGCCTGGATGTTTTCATGGGCAAAAAGCCAGCGCCACAGCCTGGTGTGAACGCTCCAAAAACGCAGGATGGCCTCATTGAGGCGAGCGGGACGCCAGTTGGCCTGGCGGATATGCTGCAACTGGGTGATCTGCGCGACCAACCAGGCGGGCAAGCCGTCATGATATTGAGCCACGTTAGCCTGCTTGAAGGTCACCAGCTGGGGTGTGAATCCTCTCTCTGTCTGCACGAAGCGGCAAAAGCGGGTTAAGGCGTGCTGTCCCATGATGAGCCAGCCTTCACCGACCTGTTTGGCTCGAAGCAAATCCAACGCGCGTTCCAGGTCGCTCGCCAAATTGAGGTGTTGGTGTGGCTGAAGATGGTAGCCGAGGACGTGTCCAGCCATGGGAATGTAATGCTGCTTGATGCAGGTATGCCCGGCACCGTCGGCGATGAGCCAGGCCAGGTAGCGCTCGAACAGGGCCACATTTTCTTCCGGCCAGGCAGCCGGTGGCTGGGGTTGGGGATAGCCGGGTGGCAGTTTCCCTTTACGGCCGTTTTTCAAGACGGCCGTGTACCATTCGGCAGCGGAAGTGAGGCTTATTTGTTTGTTCATGATACCCACCTAGCCTGCCTCGACCTGCCAACCCGCCAACAGCTGGGCGGCGGTGTAGAAATCTGCCTGCACCTTCCGGTCATTGGCGGCAATGTAGGTTTGGGTGGAAACCAGCCAGGCGTGACCCATCAAATTCTGGATGGTGGTCACCGGCACGTCGGCGGAGACGAGGTCATTGGCGAAGGTGTGGCGCAGCTGGTGGGCCGTCAGGTGGATACCGGCAGCGGCCCGGTAGCGCATCAGCCGCTTGTGAATGGCGGTGGTGGAAAGGCCAGCCAGTTGGTAGCTGAGGAAGAGAAAGTCGCTGGGGGTGGACGGCCGTTCGGCCAGGTAAGTTTGCACTGCCTGGCGCGCCTGGTCTGAGAGGTAAACAACCCGTTCCTTGCTGTTCTTACCACTCACCCGCAGGCGCGGCGGCGAATCATTCAGGTACAGGTCTGATAAGCGTAAACCGGCAACTTCAGCGATGCGCAAGCCACAGCGCAGCATGAGCAAGAACATGGCCCGGTCGCGCGCATCCGCCATAACGGCAAAGAAACGCTGTAAATCCGCCTCTGGTGCTGGCCGGGGCAGCCGCTGCGGTTCCCGTAGGGTATGGCGATGGGGCAGCACCGGACAAACCAGGTCGGGGTCTTCATCGGCCAGGAAGGTGTAGAGCGACATGACGGCCGCCAGATGGCGGTTGATGGTAGCCGGTTTAAGGCCACGCGCGGCCTGGGCAGTGATGAAGTTGTCGATATCTTGCAGGGTGACAGCGGCCGGGGGTTTGTCGCCCACGATGGCCACGAACTGGTTCAGGTCGTAGCCATAATCGCGCCAGGTGCGGGCCTGGGGGTTGCGGCGGCGCAACCAGTTGACAAAGCAGGTGATTTCATCAATCATTTTGTGCCTCCTAATGAGTAGAGATAGTTTTGTGACAGAAACCATTCTACTCTTAGGAGGTCATCTGTTTTTACCCAAGAGCTGGAATTGGGTGGTTAAGATAAGTGATCCGGCATTGGCAGATTCCTAAGTGCTGATACGATTGTGCCTAGCCCTGCCAGCCCTCAAAGCTTTAATCGGTACAGCTATGTGCGCAACTCACCCCTCAACCGGATTGACCCAACCGGCCATGTTGACTGCGGCTTGCTCGGTGATGCAGCCGATACCGCTGGCTGTAATGCTGCAAAATCACCAAAGCTGCCACCCAACAATTTAATTACACACTTGCCCATAGCAAAAGACACAGCGACTGGAGTTGATGAGATTGATTGGTTAGGTGGTTTTGGGCCAAATTGGTTTTCACAAGACCCAGACCCAGAAGGTTGCAATCAACAATGTTATGGTGACTCCCATAATATTCATACAGGATTGGATTTTGGTGCTGATGTAGGCACAACTGTTTATGCTACAGTTAGTGGGACAGTGGTTCTTAAGTATGTTCGCGAGAACGGGGAGGGCGATGCTGTCCCCCATGTGGTGATAGAAGTTATTGTGGGTGATTTAAAATTTTATGTTGTCCATGGTCATGTAGATCCTTCTGTAGAGGTAGGTGCAAGAGTCAAGGGGGGAGATGTTATTGGCACAGTCGCTGCACACAAATTCCCCCATGTTCATTTAAGTATTAGGCAAGAAGATGGTGGCGGGTTTGGGCACGATGCTGGGCAAGATTGGGCATATAATCCCTTATTGTTTATGGCACCGGAATTATCTGCTATGTTAACCATTGATAATGCTGATCAATATTACGGCAATGAAACACCTACTTCAATGGTTGGCTTCCGCTACGGCACTGGAAGTTATTTTGATGCAGAAGCGCGAAAAAACATGGAGATTATAAGATGAGGCACATACAGTTATTCTATCTGTTGCTAGTTGGATGTTTATTGGGTTGTACTGCTCAGGTTTCTAACTCTGCAACAGAAACAATGTTACCCACTGTTGCCATATTAGCGACGGAATCAACAAAAATAGCCACCGCCGATGCTGAATCAACCTCACTGGCTACGCCGACTCGTGAACCAGTGGTTACAGCAACATGGACAGCGGCTCCGACAATAACCGCGACACCTACCGCTGTTGCCACTCCTACTGTTGTTCCAACAAGCTCTCCTACTTCACTAATGGTTTGTGACCAATTGCCAGCCTATATCAATATACAGGAAGCGATGAATAATAGGACGCACAGGTTTATGGATTATTTTTTTGAAGATGAGAACAAGATTACTTTTTTGATATGGTCAGATAGACCCAATTTTGATGCCCGTCCCTTTCCAATTCATTACGATTGGATGCTGTTAAAAGGATTGACTTGGGACTTTAAG
>JADLAX010000020.1 GCA_020848035.1 Anaerolineae bacterium
CAGAGGCGTGGCCGCTGCCCGGGGTGCAGGCGCTGGTGAAGTGGCTGCAATCGCCCGACGCGCCCAAAGCGATCCAAAATGTGGGCGGCTACGACGTGACGGAGACGGGAAACGTCGAGTGGGTAAATTGAACCACCCCCGCGGAACAGCTTCCCGCTTTTCAGATTGGGCCAATCTCAGCAGGTAAGCTTTAGAGGTTTGTGAAATCTTAACTATACAGCTTCTCTGGCTGTGGCCGGCGTCTCGCCGTGCCACCCAACCGGCACGGTCAGGAGAGCAGCCCTTCGGGACTGAGATGCGGCCGGAGCACGTGTATAGATACGCCAGATCTAAATTTCTTCAATCCGATACGTGGTGGTGATCTTCGTTCCAGAACGGTGAAACATCTGGCTGGCGGAGCAGTAAAGGGTTTCGGAAAGCTCAATGGCTCGCGCCACATTCTCTTCCTTGATCTGGCGACCGCGCACCACAAAGGTGATCGTGGCTTCGGTGTACACCTTGGGATGCTGATCGGCCCGCAGGCCGGAAATCTCGACGTAAAATTCGTGTACATCCTGGCGCATCTTTTGCAGGATAGAGATGACGTCCATCGCTGTGCAGCCCGCCACGCCCGCCAGCAAAAACTCCATCGGACTGCCGCCGTGAGGTCCAGCGTTGCTGTTTAATTCAAATTGGTAGCCCGAGCCCAACGTCCCATGAAATTGCAAATCGGTGCCGGACCAGACGACTTTGGCTGTTTTTTCGTTGCTCATTGTTATTCCACCTTAGCTATCATGTTCATTAAATCATCAATCATTTCCGTGCGCTCGGCTTCGCTGAGTGCTGGCCCTTGCAGCAGGCAGTCGCGGGCATAAGCGCGCATAAATTGCAGCCGGGCATTGTGAACGGCCGCTCGTACGGCCGTTAACTGCTGCACAATCTCCTGGCACTCCCGATCCTCATCCAGCATCTTCTGCACCCCGCGCACCTGCCCTTCGATGCGATTGAGGCGAGTTTGCAGTTCTTTTTTTACGGCCGTATTTGGTACTTTCATTTTACGCTCCTGAAAAGCGGAACACAGAGCTACACAGAGGTGCCACAGAGTTTCACAGAGAGAAAAATCTGCATAATCTGCGAAATCTGTGGCCAATTTTCTGGCAAGCGAACTGCTTGCCTAGCAGCCACCCGCTCAGGTGAACCGGCTGGTAGGCGGCGGGACAGAAACCGCCGGGGCTGCACTGCGGCCGCCCCCGCCCATTGCAAAGGCCGACGACAGGTGGCGACGCGTATCACCGCTGCCACAAGTGGGGCAAATTTGCGCGTCGCTGGATTCCGACATTTTGAGCTTCTTTTCAAACACCTGCCCACAGTCGCGGCAGGCAAAATCGTACATTGGCATCGTGAATCAACTCCCTTTTGTATACTGTGGGGGAGTATAGTATTGAGGAGAATTTTTGTCAATCTGGCGTTCTTTTTTTGAAGGAGATTGGAGATTAGAGATTGGAGATCGGAAATTAGAGATTAACCAATCTCCAATCTCCGATCTCCATTCCCCACCTTCAGGTGAGTTGATGTTTGAGGATGCGGAACCAGCCGCGGATTTGGATGCCCGCCAGGACAACGGCCGTTACCAGCCACGGATACTGCTGCCGGTAAAACTTGCCGTAAAAAATCTTCATCGCCCGGACCGACTCTTTGGCCACCTTGATGCGCGTTTCGCGCGGCGGTTTGGCAATCCTGGCCGACTCTTTGCGCAGGCCAGAGCTGGCCCCTTTGTAATGCAGCACTTCCACGTGCGGGTAGTAGATAATCTGGTAACCCGCCTGCCGGATGCGG
The DNA here is from genome assembly GCA_020848035.1 of Anaerolineae bacterium. GTDB lineage: Bacteria > Chloroflexota > Anaerolineae > Promineifilales > Promineifilaceae > Leptofilum. The sequence continues at coordinate 1,816 of JADLAX010000020.1, forward strand.
TAGCAAAAATCGATGTCTTCGCCGTAGAAAAAGTAGGTCTCGTCCCAGCCGCCCAGCTCGCGGCACAGGGCCATCGGCATGAGCATGTACGACCCGGCAATGACGTCCACTGGATGCGTCTGGGTCATGTCGGCGTAGCTCTGGAAGTAGCCGTTGAAGCGCGGATCGTGGGGAAAGAGTTTGCTGAGACCCGAAAAGTGGCAGATGGCGTTCCACGGTGTGGGGAAGCCGCGATGGTTGTCCGGGTCACGCTGGCCCGTGGGGTAGATAAGGCGCACCGTCAGCGCACCGACCTCGGGATGCTGGTCCAGGTAGGTCAGCGGCTTTACCAGCGCATCTGGCTCCAGGCGCGTGTCGGAGTTGAGGAAGAGGACGGTACGGCCGTTCGCCACCGCCACCCCCAAATTATTCGCCGCCGAAAACCCGCGGTTTACCTCGCTGGCCACCAGCCGCACGGTGGGGTACTTCTCGCGCACCAGCGCCTGGCTGCCATCGCTAGACGCATTGTCCACCACGATAATCTCCATCCCCCCAGGCGGAACTTCCGCCGCCAAAAGAGATACTAAACAGTCGTCCAGCAGCTGCCGCGTGTTGTAATTCACAATGACGATAGATAAAGCGAGATTGGAGATTGGGGATTGGGGATTGGGCATCATGGCAGAAGGCAATTACCAATTACTTTTTGTAATTCGTAATTGGTAATTGGGTAATTACAGGTGTCGCAAATACTGCTCCGGGTTGTTTAAAAATGAGCGGGTGATGGTGACGTGCTCCAGCGTTTCGTAATCGACCGCCTGGGCTGGCGTGTAGTCGAAGCTGAGCAGGGTTGCCTCAGGAAAGGCCATGAGGATGGGTGAGTGAGTGGCGACGATAAATTGGCAGTTTTGCGCCACCATCTCTTTCATCATGGAGAGCAGCGTTAGCTGGCGCATGGGCGAGAGCGGCGTTTCCGGCTCGTCGAGCAGGTAGAGGCTGTTGGGCTGGAAGCGCGATTGGAACAGCTCCAAAAAGCTTTCGCCGTGTGAGTAGGTGCTGAGATGACGGCCGTATCGTGAGCGCAGCGCATTCAGTTCGGTCATATACGGCATCTTGGCCAGCCCCTTCGCCTTCTCCGAGCGGCCAATGTACGTTTTGTCCACCTGCCGAATTTCGGCCAGCAGCTCCGCTTCCATCTGGCTGAGCCGCTTGATGTAGCCAAAAAAGTCCTCAGCGCGCAAAAAGAAGCCGCTGCGCGTTTTGATCGACCAGACCAGCCGCAGCCGGTCGGCCAGGTGGCGCACCGGGGCCAACGTCGCGTCCTGGGTAATGTCCTCACTGCCGACGGTGTAGGCGGAAACGGCCGTAGCCAGCGCCTCGATCAACGTGGACTTCCCCGAGCCATTTTCCCCCACCAAAAAAGTCACCGGGCTGGTCAGCTCAATGCCATCTTCCTGCTGCAAAGCGGGAATGTTGAAGGGGTATTGCTGCCGCTCGGTTTCATCCAGGGAATCCAAATTCAGGCGAATCGTGCGCAAATGTAGCATGGGCGTATTGTCCCACAAATGCTCTGTGCTATCCAATTCGGATCGTTTGGCAGGGAAAAAACGAAACACAAATGAGACGAATAGACTTGTTCCTCAATAAAATTTAGGAAGAAATGGGACACAGATAAACACAGATTTTCACAGATAAGAACAAAAATCTGCGTTTATCTGTGTGAATCTGTGTCCTAAATTCTTCATCTCTTTATTCAGGAACAGCTCTAATAAACGAATGAAACGAATCATTACAAAAATTCGTCTCATTCGTCCATTCGTGCGATTCGTGTTTTCTCTTCTAACTCAAGGGGAGCAGCACTTTGGCCAGTTCGCCTTCAGGCGGGTAGCCGTAGGCAAAGGAGAGCAGCTCGATGGGATGCACGGACGCCTGCCCGGTGGCGGCAGTGATTTGCCAGCGGCACGTTTCGCTGTCGCACACGTTGATTGGCCCGTTGACCTCGTGGATGAAGTCGAACAACGGCCGTCCCACATCCATGGCAATCTGGTACTTTTCTTCTTTGTAGCCGTACGTCCCGGCCACACCACAGCACCACGCCTGGCTTTCCACAACTTCCAGCCCCGGAATCAGCTCCATGATCTCCACGCTGGGGTGGCCAATGCGGTGAGCCTTAAACTGGCAGGGCATGTGGTACGCCAATCGCAGCGGAATCGGCCGCAGCCCATCCGTTTTGAGCTCACCCGCGTCGTACAACATCGTCAAAAATTCGTCGATGTCGTAGGTGTTGGCCGCCAGCAGCCGGGCATCTTCCGTGAAGTAATCGAGCAGTTCCGGTGCTTCTTCTTTCAGCGTGAGGGTGCAGCTGGTCGAGGTACCAACAATGACATACCCCTGCTTCACATACCCCACCAGCTTCTCGATGTTGCTGCCGTGGTAAGCTCGTGCCGCGTCAAACTCCCCATTGGAGAGCAGCGGCAGGCCGCAGCAGTTTTGCTCGGGCACCAGCACTTCAAACCCGTTGGCCTCCAGCACCTGAACGGCCGCTTTGCCCACCCGTGGCTCAAAATATTCCGTCGAACAGCCGCGGAAGTAGACGATCTTGCGCGTGGCGTTGGCCGGGGCCGAGCGCTTTTTCAGCCAGTTGCTAAACCGTTCCCGCGAAAACACGGGCATCGGTGCTTTGGTGGCAAAGCCAAACAGCCTGTTGGCAAAAAAACGGCCGATTCCCCCATGCAGCAAAAAGTTAGCCAGAGGGGCCACCGGCTGGCCAAATTTGCCTAACAGCTCTGGCCGGGCAATCAAATTGTTGCGCAGCTTGTTGCGCCCCGACTGTTTGCCTTCTTCGACAATGTGGTTGCGAGCCCGCGCGTTGATTTCGGCAATCTTCACACCCGTCGGACAGGCCAGGTTACAGGCCCGGCAGCCGCTGCAATAATCCACCGAATAATCCGGCGTAGGCTGTTTGGGCTGGCGGAAGCGCCCCGCCTGCGGTGCCTCGTATTTGGGACCAGGGAACAGGTCGGTAACGGCCGTTACCGGGCAGGTTGTCACGCAAATGTTGCACTTAATGCAGTGGTCCAGCGTCAGCTCCACCGGTTCTGCCTTCTCAAACTCAACTGATGTATTTGCTTCCCAAACGTTCCGCATAGTTAAACCCCGTTTTAGCCACAGAGATCACAGAGAAAAAAAGAGAAATCTGTAAGCACAATTTGTGTATTTTTACCCTCACCCCAGCCCTCTCCCTGTGAGGGAGAGGGAGCAAGTTCCCTCCCCCTCGTAGGGGGAGGGCCAGGGAGGGGGTCCTACGCTGCCAGCAAATTCGCCACGGCAAACCCCGTCGCCAGGGCCACACCTTCAAATGAGCGTTCGCGAATCACTTCGCCGTGGCTGAGGGCAGTACCGGCGGCGTACACGTTTTGGTACACCGGCTGGCTGCCACCGTTGAGCGGCTGGAACTGCTGATTCACCTTCAACCCCGCCTGGTAGATGGGATGCCCCTTGGGGTCCATAAAATCTTGTTCAAACCAGTCCAGGCGGCTTTCTGGCAGGGACACGGGCAGGTCAAACACCACTTCCCGCGCCTGGCCCTGGTGATTGGTGACGATGCCGCCGCCCAAAATGCCGCCCGTGGCCACCACGTACCGGTTGAAACGATGGGGTTTGTGGCGTGCGGCGGCTTCGGTGAAAACGGCCGTTACCCGCTCCCCGTCACGTTCAATGCCCACCCCTTCCAACCCGTGATAAACCCGGCCACCCGCCCGCTCAATCGCCTGCACCAAAATCGTGTGCAGCCGCATCCCCGGCAGCGATGGCGGCAGGCCCGGAATCTCAAACACGTCAACCCCCAGCCGCGCTTCCAGATCCTTTTTGATGTCCAGCGACGGCCGTCGGCCCAAATAGGCAGGCAGACCCACGCGCCGGGCCGGGCCTAAGTGCGGCTGAATGCGCCGCACCAGGTCGGCCCGCAGCCCGTCATCCTCCAGCAAGCTGGCGATGATGGTGGGCGTGGTAAAGTTGCGCTGCGCCAGCTGGGGCAAATCTACCGTCACGTGGGCGGCGTCTACACCCTGCTTCACCAAATTTTCGGCGATGATGTTGGGGTAAAAATCCACCATCTGTTTAATGCCCACAATCAGCATCGGGTCGCTGCGGCGCAAATCACCAGCAATCATCGTTTCTGGGGCCAGGCAGGTGGGCCGAAACGTGCCCACGGCCGAAGGCAGCAGCCAGTTTTTGTCCAGCGACCCGTGCAGCGGAAAACCTGCCGCGGCACACAGCGCCTGAAAAGCATTCAGCGCCGCCTCCACCCCAGAGACGCCCACCAGGGCATAAGGATGCTCCGGCTGGTCGGCAATCAGTTTAGCCAGCGTCACGCCGGGGGAGGCCACCGGTTCCGGGTCGTCCACCGGGTAGTAGCCCAGCACGTCGATGCAGCCGCTGTGCCAGTGGGTTGCACCCCACCCTTTGCTGACCAATCGCACCTTTTTTCCCTGGCTGGCGAGCTGCCAAACGGCCGTTAACCCCGCCAACCCCGCACCAACGACTAAAACGTCATTTTGTGTACTCATATCACTGCATCCGGGTTTTGCTCAATGGTGCCTTTTTCATACATCGCCGGGCCCAAGCGAGACGCTTTCTCGCCGGGCAAATGGTCCGCATTGAGCACTGAGAGATAAATTAGTTCATCCAATCGTTCTTGCTTAAGCTGCGCCCCCCACAAAATAGGCAGCAGCCCCTTCCACCGCTCCTGCAAAAAGTCGCGCAGGGCCACGTTGGCCTTTTCGATGGGCAGCTTGTGCAGCTGGTGCCAGATGCCAATGGTGCGCAGGGTGCAGAAGCCACCCTGGCACGGCCCCATGCCCATGCGCACATCGCGGCGAATGTCGTCGAGGGTTTTGGCCTCCCCCTCGTTGATGGCACGTTCGATGTCGCTGCGTGACGCCAGCTCGCATTCGCACACCAGGCTGCCAAAGGATTGGTTGGCCTCGGTGCGGGCCAGGCGCGCGCCCAGCGTGTGGTAATGGGTGTTGTGGCCGGGCTCAAACGGATGGGGCAGCACTTCCTCGTGGGTGCGGCAGGCGCGCTGGGTGTTCAGCTTTTCGCAGACGCGATCGGCCGTCACCTGGGCCATCTGGCGGTAGGTGGTCCACTTGCCGCCGGTGATGGTGATAAACCCTTGCAGGCCATCCCGTTTTTCATGATCCAGCAGAGTGTAGGCGCGGGTCACGTCGCGGGTGTCGGCCACTTTGGTTTCCTGGTACAACGGCCGTACCCCCGCCCACGCCCGCAAAATCCGCATCTCGGAGAAGCCAGGCACCAGCTTGTCTGCTTCTTGCAGCATCAGCTGCACTTCCCACGGCTCGATAGCAAAATGCTCGGGGTCGGGCACCGCTTCATCCGTGGTGCCAATGACCGAAACGGTATGAATCGGCACGATGATGTCGCCATCAGCGGGCATCTTACAGCGGTTCACCACCGTGTTGATGATGCGGTAACTCAAGGCAACCATCGTGCCCTTGCCCGCCCGCACGTTCACCTCCACGCCGCCCGTGTGGGCAATTTTGCCCGCCCACGCACCCGACGCATTGACCACCATATCGGCCAAAATGGTGACATCTTCATCCGCCACCAAATCGTGGCAAATGGCCCCGGTAATGCGGTCACCTTCGCGGATGAGCGTTTTCAGCTCGTGGTAGGTGAGGATTTGCGCGCCGTACTGCCGCGCCCCTTCAGCCACCACCTGTGTCGCCAAAAACGAGTCCGCCGAGCCATCCGGCACGCGGAAGCAGCGGCTGATGTTGGGATTCAGATGTGGCTCTTCGCGCAGCATTTGGGCTACGGAAATTTCCTCGCAAGGTACGCCAGTATCGCGGCAGCCCTGCATAAATTTGTCGCCAAAAGCGGGGTCATCCCAGGGGGTACAGACAAAAAAGCCGCTCGTGTCTTCCAGACAGTGCGGCATAATTTTGCGGAGGATAATATTTTCTTCGATACATTCAGTCGCCGCTTTGGGGTCTTTCACCACATAACGGCCACCGCTGTGCAGCAGGCCATGGTAGCGGCCGGTGGTGCCGTGGGTGAGGTCCCGTTTTTCGACCAGAATAGTCTTGAACCCACGCTGTGCCAGATCATAAACGACACCGGTCCCCGTGGCCCCGCCACCGATAACCAGAACTTCTGTTTCTATTTTGCGCATGTTGTTTTCTCTTCCTTAACGCCAACACAAGGCACAGTCCCCGTTAAACGGGAATCTACGTAAGAAAAGGAGGTGTCGCACCCGTTGGGTTTGGTGCGTAATTTTGAATGACAGGGGAGGCAGCGCTACGGCCGTTTTCCGCAAAAACACACGTGCACCACGGTCAATGTCGCTGGCCAGACTCTGTTGCCAGGAACGCCGAAAGGTGAGGGCGTCCGTTTGGTGAAGCTCCTTTGATATTACGCCACTGGGTAATTTTGTCAACCTAAATCACCCCGTTCTGAATGATTTTAATCACCTGCTGCCCAATACCATTTGTCACCATTTACCCAAGGGGTCGGTGAGTTTTTTTGTGAGAATATTTTGTTAGGGTGAAACTACCTCAAGCAGTGGCAGGGGCGTGGAGCACAGCGGCCAACGGCCGTTTGTTAGTTAAATCTCAGGAGTTTTCCATAGAATGCAATCCCTACAAGGCTCTATCCTGGTGGTAGATGACAATGCCGTCATCCGGCAAATCTTAAAACTGGCACTGGAGCAAAATCATCATCATGTGACCATGGCCACTGACGGCCAGGAAGCCATCGAGCTAATGGAAAAACATTATTTTGATTTGATTTTGCTCGATATCATGATGCCCAAAATGAATGGTTTCCAGGTGCTGGAGCATATAGCCAAAGTACCCGAACTGGCCCAGATTCCCGTCATCGTCATTTCGGCCGACGGCCAGATTGACAACGCCATTCGCTGCATCCAGCTGGGGGCCGAAGATTACCTGGTAAAGCCGCCTAACCAGACTTTGCTGCGCACGCGGGTAAATGCCAGCCTGCGTAAAAAGTTTCTGCATGACCAGGAACAGGCACACCAGGCCGAAATGGAGCGTATGTATGAAGCGGTAAAAGACGCCAACCAGGCCAAAACCGAGTTTATCGCCATGGCCGCCCACGAGCTGCGCAATCCGCTCAGCCAGATTGCCACCACCAACGCCCTGTTTAGCCGCGTGGGTGAGCTGAATCCCGCCCAAACCCAGCTGTTAGAAAAAGTCAACTTTAGTTTGGAGCGTATGAAGGCATTGATTGTTGACCTGGATGACATTTCGCGGCTGGAAACAGGCAACATGCGCGTGGCGCTGCAACCCCTCAACCTGGTAGAACTAATCTATAAAACGGCCGACAGCCTCCAGCAAGATGTGATTAGCCGCAGCCATTCGCTGACGCTCAACGTGCCGTCCGATATGCCTTTGGTCTGCGCCGATCGGGAGCGAATGATTCAGGTTCTGACCAATTTGATGGGCAATGCGCTGAAATACACGCCCAACGGGGGCCAGATAACGGTAACGGCCGTACACCAAAAACACGCCAAAGCGGTTCATGTCACCATACGCGACACCGGCCTGGGCATTCAAGCCGATGAGCAGAGGCAAATCTTTACCAAATTTTTCCGCTCCGGCGACACCGACGTTCGAGCCCGGCCCGGCACCGGCCTGGGACTGTACATCACCAAGTCGCTGGTAGAAATGCAAAACGGCCGTATCTGGTTCGACAGCAAGTATGGCCAGGGCACTCAATTCCACTTCACCTTGCAGCTGGCAAGTGAGGCCACCAAAACAGAGCTGGATTCAGATACGGCCGTTTCTGGTTAAACGTTGACCCGGTTACGGCCTACATAAACAAACGTCCCACCACCACAAAAGCGGCCAGCAAACCCAAAACCACGTTGGGCACCAGCATCGGCATTTCACCCCGCCGCAGGTGCGTTACCGCCGCGCCAATCATAGTCAAAACCAGGCCGATGGCAGCAACCCCGGTTAACACGGGCAAAATGCCCAGCGCCATGGGCAAAACAAGCCCAATCGCCCCCAAAACCTCCAACGCACCAATCAACCGGATGGTGTTGGGCGCAAAATCTTCCACCCAGGCCATGTTGGTTGCCAATTTTTCCTTAGGCTGGGCCAGCTTCATGCCGCCCGCCATCAAAAAAGCCACCCCTAAAAGTCCTTGTACAATCCACAAAGCAGTATTCATCTTTTCTCCAGGTTTGAAAGTGAATAAATGGACTTAAGTCCGTTTTCGTATTCTAGCGGACCCAGGTCCGTTTGTCAACAGCCCAAGAAAGCGGGCAAAGGCTTCATTTTGCGCTATCATTGCCTTATTCTTGCCTTATTCTGATGATGGGAGCATTGCTTTGACAAACCCTTCTCCAAACCCTAAACCACGTTCGGCACACAGCGTCAGCAAACAAGAGCTGCGCGCCAGCCTGATTTTGCCGGTAATCATCACCCTCCTAATTTGGGGCGTGGGGCTGCTGCTTTACGTGGTAACTCCTGGCGAATTTAATACGGCCGTTGCCATCTTCATCAGCCTGGCCCTGTTAGCCTTTTTGCTTTACTGGACTCGACATGCCGAAAATCGCTTGCGGCTTACGGCCGTCGTCATCGCCATTCCGGCCCTGCTGGGCATTAGCCTGGGCCTGATTCGCGGCCGCGTCAGCGACACCCTGCTGGGCGTGGGCGTTACCTTCCTGCTGCTCTTTTTGTACCGCACCTTCAACACGCCCATCTCCTACCGGGTTGCCTTTCGCCACTTCCGCGCCGGTAACATGACCACCGCCCTGGAGCTGGTTGATAAAGCCATCGCCGCCCGGCCCGACTTTTGGGAATCGTATCAGCTGCGCGCCCTCATCTTTCTCACCGAACTGGACTTCAGCCGCGCCGAGCGCAGCGCCAAAGAAGCCATCGCCCGCAAACCCAACGCCCACCCGGTCTACAACACGCTGGGGCAGGTTTACCTGGCCCAGGCCCGGTTCGACAAAGCGCAGACCAGCCTGGCCCAGGCGTTGGAACTCGATCCCGGCAACGCGCTTTATCGCTATCATTTGGCCTTGTGCCAGTTCCGGCAGGAGGATTATCGGGCAGCGGCGGCCACCTTCATGGAAGCGATCAGCGGCTCACTGCGCTTTCTGGAGTACGAACTGCAAGCTCACTACTACCTCTGGCGCTGTCTGGCGCAGCTGGGGGAAACAGAGCAGGCCAGCACGGTTCACGAAAAGATGCAGGCCTTTGCCGAGGGCGTCCCGCTTATCCAGGAACAGCTGGCCGACCAGCCGGACTATCCCCATCTGCCCTATCTCCAGGCAGACGCCGCCGATCTGGCGCAGCAGTTTAAGCAGCATAAATCGTGATTTTTCCTGCATCACGTTTCACGCTTCACTCAGGGAACGCGGAAGGTGTTGGTGTGGTGGTGGCTGCCGGGTGAGGCGACGCAGCCGGTGAAGGTGAAGGCGTACAGCGCCAGCCCACGCGCCTGAAAGGTGAGCCACAGGGTGTGGTGACCAAAGTCGAGGTTGTTGACCAGGTTCACCAGGCGCGGCCGGTCGATGCGCACATAGCTACGGCCGTTTTCCCCCCACAGCACATCACGGCCCGCCTCTTCGGGGGTCAGGTAACGGCCGTCTTGCACCACTTCCACCACCGGATCCGCCCCGGTGGGCCGCAGCCCCAGGGCCGATTCAACAGGATCGGCCGTGGGGGAGAGGACCGCGTTAACGGAAACGGCCGTATACGGCAGTACAATCTCGCCCCCCTGCTCCCCGGCAAAAGCCAGCGCCTCCGGCCAGGCCCGCCAGATGCCATCAACAAAAAACTGGCCTTCCTGCCACATTTTGGCGGGCGGCAGCTGGTAAATCACCGAATTGTTGGGCAGGTACCCTTCCGGGTTGCCCAGCGCCCCGCCAAACAGGCCACCGCCCTGGAAACCAGCATGCAGCTCGGGCGTCGGGCGGTAACATACCGCTCCAGAAGCGTCCTCGGCGCGCAGCGGCGGCAGCAGATCGGGCAGCGAAAGTCCCGGCTGGCGCTGGCGCAGCAGCATCTGGATTGCCTGCTCCGTTTCCCGATAATGCCCTTCCCCCTGGCGGCGGAACCGCACGTAGCCATCGGCATCAATCAGGAACTTGGTGGGCCAGGCCCGGGTGGCAAACCGGGTCCAATTTTCCTGCGTATTGTCTAGCAAAATGGGATAAGGAATTTCATACTCGGCAATGGCGGCTTCGAGATGCTGGCGAAAATGGGCAAAGCGAAACTCCGGCGTGTGAATGCCAATGATCACCAGGCCATGTTCGGCATACCGTTGGTGCCACTGTTTCAGATACGGGAGCGTCCGCAGGCAGTTAATGCAGGTATAATCCCAGAAGTCGATCAGGACAACCTGACCACGCAGTGGATTGGGACCAGGTGACTGTTCGTTTTGGGGTGGACGGCCGTTGAGCCACTCACCCTCGGCCAAAGCTGGCATACGAACAAGGCGCGGGTCAAGCAAAACATCAGACATGATTCAATTTTAACACGACAAAAAAGTTGGGGAAAAAGCGAATCGGTTGAAGCGAGTTAGCTCAAGCCACAAACCTGGTTAGCAGGATAAATGATCGTTTGGTTCTTCAGATTTTGCTGGCGTGGGAATGAAGGTTACAACAAGTATGGTTATGAGAATAAATACTGGTAGCCAATTCATCACAAACTCTCCAAGAAGATTTTTTATGAACGATTTGCATTATCAGCTTTTCTCTATCCTAATTCACTAAGGTGATAGTCATTCTGACGGTAAAATTATTTACACAACATGCTGTTTTTGCGCCAAATGTGAGGATTTCCTATGAGCCGAAAAAAGGTGACCATTCTTGATATTCAAAAGCGTAAGGCGAACCAGGTTCCGCTTACGATGCTGACGGCCTATGATTTCACCGCCGCCATTCTGGTGGATCAGGCCGACATTGACATTATTTTGGTGGGGGATTCGCTAGGCATGGTGATGTTGGGTTATCCGGGCACCACCCAGGTGACGATGGAGGAGATGCTGCACCACTGCAAAGCGGTGGCGCGGGGCACAACGGCCGCTTTCCTGGTCGGTGATATGCCGTTTATGAGCTACCAGGCCGACGTGGCCGAAGCGGTGCGCAACGCCGGGCGCTTCCTCAAGGAGGCGGGCATGGACTGTGTCAAGGTGGAAGGTGGCCGCGAAATCGCCGACACGGTGCGGGCCATCGTCCGTGCGGGCATTCCGGTGATGGGCCATATTGGCCTGACGCCGCAAACGGTGTCGCAGCTGGGCGGCTACCGGATTCAGGGCAAAACGGCCGCTTCCGCCCACTCCTTGCTCGAAGACGCTCTGGCCTTGCAGGAAGCTGGTGTTTTTGCCGTCGTTCTGGAAGCTATCCCGGCTTCGGTGGCAAGGGCCATATCCGAGCAGCTGACCATCCCCACCATCGGCATTGGCGCGGGCGTGGGCTGCGACGGCCAGGTGCTGGTCTACCACGACATGCTGGGGCTGTACGACCGGCTCCAGCCCCGTTTTGTGAAGGAGTATGGCCAGATTGGGGCCGAGATTGTAACGGCCGTACAAACCTACGCCGCAGAAGTGCGCCAGCGCCAATTTCCCGCCGAGGAACACACCTACCCGATGAACGAGGCCGAAGAAGCGGCCTTCCTGGCGGCGGTGGCCGGGCGATAAGATGCGCATTGCCATTATTGGAATTGGGGCGATGGGCTGCCTGTTTGGTGCAAAGCTGAGCCAGGTGGCCGAAGTGACGCTGGTAGGCCATTGGCCTGCCCAGCTGGCGGCGCTGCGCGAACATGGCTTGCGCCTGATTGACCCAGACGGCCGTTCCCACACCCTCCGCCTCAGCGCCACCGATGATCCCCAAACGGCCGCACCGGCCGACCTGGCCCTGATTTTGGTCAAAAGCTACCAGACGCCGCAGGCGGCGGCGACGGCGCAGCAGCTGTTGGCAGCGCACGGCGTGGCGCTGACGCTGCAAAACGGGCTGGGCAATTTAGAGCAGCTGACGGCCGTTCTCGGCCCCCACCGCGCCAACCTGGGCATTACCTCCGAAGGGGCGGCGCTGCTGGCCCCGGGCGTGGTGCACCACGCGGGCACTGGACACACCACCCTCGCCGACGCTGAAGGAACAGCGCCCCCTGAGCCTGTCGAAGGGGCCGTTTCACCCCACACGATCGCGGAATTATTTGCCGCAGCCGGATTTGCCACCAGCCTTTCGCCCACTGTCGCCGGTCTGGTTTGGGGCAAGCTGGCGGTCAATGCGGGGATCAATCCGCTGACGGCCGTTTTGCAGGTGCCCAACGGATTTCTGGCGGAAAATGCCGCCGCGCGGCAGCTGATGCAGCTGGCAGCGCAGGAAGTGGCGCGGGTGGCAGCGGCACAAGCCATCCAGCTGCCCTTTGCCGACGCGGCGGCGCAGGCACTGGCTGTTGCCAAAGCAACAGCAGCCAATCATTCGTCGATGCGGCAGGATGTGGCCAACGGCCGTCCCACCGAGATTGGCGCGATTTGCGGCGCAGTGGTGGCGGCGGGTCGCAAAGTGGGTGTGTCGACGCCGGTGAATGGGGTGCTGCAAACGGCCGTGCAGCAAGCCGAACAGGGCATCTGGCCAGACGCACCCACACCGGAGGCCATCTTGTCGCTGCTTTTGGCGCAAATTGAGCAGGCAAAAACATAATCCACCGATTTCACAGATGACACAGATTGTTCTTCTCTGTGAAACTCTGTGTCTCCTCTGTGAACCTCTGTGTTCCAGAAAATTTGTAGAGGAAACCACCATGATAGTGACAGACCAAATTGATGAAGTACGAAAGCAGCGCTGGACCGAGCCAGGACTGACGTGGGGCTTTGTGCCGACGATGGGGTATTTACACGCGGGGCATTTGTCGCTGGTGCAGCTGTCGTTGGCGGGCAATGAGCGGACGGCCGTTTCCATCTTCGTCAACCCCACCCAGTTTGCCCCGACCGAGGATTTGAGCGCCTACCCGCGCAACCTGGCGGGTGACTTAGCCATGCTCGAAGCCGCCGGGGTTGACCTGGTTTTTACGCCCAACGACGCCATCATGTACCCGCCCGGCTTCCAGACGACGGTGAGCCTGAGCCAGGTGACGCAGCCGCTGGAGGGCAGTTCGCGCCCGACCCATTTTGCTGGGGTGGCCACCGTGGTGGCCAAGCTGTTTAACATCGTCCAGCCGACGCGGGCTTACTTTGGCCAGAAAGACGCGCAGCAGACGATTGTGCTGCGGCAGATGGTACATGATTTGAACTTTAACCTGGAGATGGTGATTGGCCCCACCGGCCGCGAGCCGGATGGGCTGGCGCTGAGTTCGCGTAATGCCCTGCTCTCGCCGGAAAACCGGGCGGCGGCACCGGTGGTGTACCGGGCGCTCAGCGCGGCCCAGGCCGCCTACGACGCAGGGGAGCGTTCTGGTGAGGCGCTGCGCCAGACAATGCGGGCGGTGATGACGGCCGTTCCTCAAGCGCGCATCGATTACGTCAGTGCCGCCGACCCGCGTACGCTGCAAGAGCTGGAGGTGATAGAGGAGGGGGTGTTGCTGTCAACGGCCGTCTTCTTCGGCAAAACCCGGCTCATCGACAACATTTTGATTGAAGGAGATTAACCGCAGAGAACGCCGAGAACGCGGAGTTACATTCTTTTCCTCAGCGAACTCCGCGCGCTCTGCGGTAAGAATCTAATCCACCAGACTGCGGCCAGTCATTTCGGCGGGTTGGACGATGCCCAGGAGGTCGAGCACGGTGGGGGCCACGTCGGCCAGAATGCCGCGGGGGCGCAGCCAGATTGGCTCATTGCAGATGACAAAGAAGGAAACCGGCTGAGTGGTGTGATAGGTATGCGGCTCGCCGGTTTTTTCGTTGACCATGATTTCGCAGTTGCCGTGATCGGCCGTTACCAGGGCTGCGCCGCCTTTTTGCACGATGGCTTCCACCAGGCGACCGGCACATTCATCTACCGCTTCCACGGCGCGAACGGCCGCTGCCAACACGCCCGTATGCCCCACCATGTCTGGATTGGCATAGTTGACCAAAATGAAATCATCATCGTGGTCTTTGAGCCGCTGCAAGACGGCTTCGGTCAGCTCGTAAGCGCTCATTTCTGGCTTGAGATCGTACGTAGCCACCTTAGGCGACGGCTGCAAATGGCGCTCTTCACCGGGGAAGGGTGTCTCGTCGCCGCCGTTGAAAAAGTAGGTGACGTGGGCGTATTTCTCGGTTTCGGCGGCGTGGAACTGTTTGCCACCCGCCCGGCTGATCACTTCGGCCAGCACATTGGTCCGGGCCACATCGGGGAAAATGACGTCTACCGGGAAACGCTCTTCGTAGTTGGTCATGGTGACCAGGTGCAGATTGGGGATATACGGCCGTGCAAACCCGGCAAAATCGGCAAAGGCAAAAATTTCCACCGGCTGGCGCATGCGGTCGGCGCGGAAGTTGTAGAAGATGAGGCAGTCACCTGGCTGGATGGTCACGTCACGGTCACCCACTTCAATGGCAACTGGCTTGATAAACTCATCGGTCACCCCATGGCGATACGAATTTTCCAGGGCAGCGGTGGCCGAAACGGCCGTAGCTCCCTCGTGCCCCTGATGGTTGGCGATGACCCAGTAGCCCATCGCCGTGCGCTCCCAGCGCTTGTCGCGGTCCATGGTGTAATAACGGCCACTGACGGAGGCAATCACGCCGGGATGTGCGGCCAGGTATGCTTCTAGCGTTTTCACGTAGCCCAGACCACTTTGCGGCGGTGTATCACGGCCGTCGGTAATGACGTGCACGATGGGATCGATGCCAGATTCTTCGGCCAGGCGCAGCAGGGCGTAGAGGTGATCCTGGTGGCTGTGCACCCCGCCGGTGCCCATCAGGCCGATCAGGTGCAGCTTGCCGCCGCTGGTTTTGACCTGGGCGATGGCGTCACGCAGCACGGGCTGCTGGGCAAAACGATCTTCGCGGATGGCCAGGTTGATGCGGGTTAAATCCTGGTACACAATGCGGCCCGCACCCAGGTTAAGATGGCCCACTTCTGAATTGCCCATTTGCCCATCGGGCAGGCCGACCGCTTCGCCGGAGGCATCCAAGATGGCCCGCTCGCGGCTGTGCAGCCAGCTCTGGAAATTGGGCGTACGCGCCTGCACGACGGCATTGCCGTGCTCCATTTCTCGGATCCCCCACCCATCGAGAATGATGAGGGCGACTGGTTTGTAGTTCATGCAAAAAACTCCTTTGGCTGGCCCACCAGGCGGCAGCGCGGGCAGTGGTTGGCGCGGCCGATTTGGGGGAGTCAGGTTCATGTTAAGCAGTGGCAAATTTGGTAGGTGAAGTGTACTTGAGAACGGCCGTTTCTTCAATTTTAACGGCCGTGAACCAGTACTGTTTCATGAGAAGGTGTTGCTCTTTCGGTCTGGTTTGCTATGCTTAATTTTGTTTACCAACCGACTGTTTATTGGAGAAAACAAGCAGATGGCTCAAGTTGAACTCAACGCACCAGCGCCCGATTTTGCGCTGACAGATTACCAGGGCAACCAGGTAACCCTGGCGCAATTTAAGGGGAAGCGGCACGTGCTGCTCGTATTTAACCGCGGTTTTATGTGACCGTTCTGCCAGGCGCATATGGCGCAGTTGCGTCAAGATTATGATGAATTTGTGGAACGGGAAACGGCCGTTGTGGTCCTCGGTCCGGAAGATGCCAAAGCATTTGCCGCTTATTTTAGGGCGCACAACCTGCCCTATGTCGGGCTGCCGGATCCTAAGCAGACCGTGCTGAAGTTGTATGGCCAGCAAATCAAAATCTTTAAGTTTGGTCGGATGCCCGCCCAGGTGCTGGTTGATAAAGCGGGCATTGCCCGCTACGTCCACTATGGCCACGACATGCGTGACATTCCTAAAAATGAGGAGATGTTGGGGCTGATTGATTCGCTGGGTGACGATTGATTCAGCTGAAGCTGGTTTTAGATAGCAGAAAATGGCTGGTGCTTGGTGGCTCGTACCAGCTACCAACATCAACTTTTATTCACGATAGCTGCGCCGGGAGCGCCACCAAGCGGTGAGCTGATGCGCCTATCGCCTCTCAGGTAATTGCTGAAGTTATGGATTTTGACGACATCATTAAGTTTCTGCTGCCCAAAGCGGCGCGTAAGAAGCTGAAAAAAGAGCTAAAAAAGGCGAGCCTGGGTGACATTTTGCGGGCACTGTTGGCCGCCTTGTTTGGCAGCCGCCAGCCTGCGGGCAGGCAGGTGGATCGGGGGCGAGATACGGCCGTTTCCTCCACCGACTCGTCCCACACCAGCGGCCCCTTCGCTGACGACCTGCAGAGGGCGTACCACTACCAGCAGCAGATTGCCCAGCTGGTGCAAAACGCCCCAATCGATACGCTAGAGCGCATCAGGTTAGAGCAGCTAAACGGCCGTGTTGCCGACTGGGTGCAGATGATTAAGGAGATCGTGGCCCACGCACAAAACCAGCAGGAGGATCGCTTGTTAGCCGAAGAGCGCCAGCGCGTGCCGCAAGCAATCAAGCGGCTGGAAAAGCAGCTGAACGAAACAAGCGACCCCATCTTGCGACAAAAGCTGGAGCGCACATTGGCCAACCGCCAGCGCCAGCTGGCGCAGCTGGAGATCAGTGCCCGCAACCGCCAGCTGGCCGAGTTGAAGGTGGAAAACACGCTGGCCCAGCTAGGAACCATCTACTCGCAGCTGCGCAGCGGCAGCTACATGAGCCAGACCAGCAGCTACGAGCGGCTCTCCGCCGAAATTAACGACGAGGTGCTGGCCCTTGGCGACTATCTGGAAACCCTCGACGAGCTGCGCACACCAACAAGCTACAGCGAATTATAGAGACAACGAATTGGGGCTTTTGGCGTGGTGCTGCTGCTGATTTACGGCCTGGCGCCGGGCGCAGGCTGGCCGTTTGAGCAAGTGGGGCTAAACGCCAACCTGGGGGCTCTGCTTATCGGCATGGTGCTGGCCGGGGAACCGCTCGACCACACTGTACGACAGGCTGTGGACGTTGCAAGAGGCGGGCCTCACCGTCTCTTCCTGCCCATCGCCCAGGCCGCCCTCGAACGAACCCAGGCCGCCCTCAGCCAGGAAACCGAGCCTAATTTATGACTTTTGGGAAATATTCCGCTTGAAGAATTGAGCGTAGAATGCTGCCTCAAGATCATATCTGATCTCCTCAAGTTTCCTACGGATGTTCGCTGGCGCTTGTGCTGCCTTCGACAGGCTCAGGCAGCGGTAGGGGTTTGCTGGTGGTGATGCTGCCTTCGACGGGCTCAGGCAACGGTGGAGGCTGCGCGGAGGCTGAGCTTGTCGAAGCCGCAGCCGCAGTCATAACGCCAATGCATTATAGCCGCTCCTCTTTCATCAGCCATTATCAGCCAGTCGGGATGGCAACGGCCGTTCCGCACCACCCCATTGTCGGGTATAATCGGCCTGAATTATTCTGGGGATTCACCCCCACCAACCGGAGAAAAAATGTTTGAACAAGATCGGGTGCTGGTACGGTTGCAGCAGCGCGTGATGAGCGAGGCGGACATTGTGGCCTGCTTTTTGTCGGGGTCATACGGCCGTCGCCAAAACGACCCCTACTCCGACATGGACGTGGCCCTGGTGTTTGCCGACGAGGCCGCCCGCGAACGCGCCTGGCGGCAGCGGCGCGAATTTGTCCAGTCGGTGATGCAGTATGTGCCCGCCAAATCGTTTGACGCGGTCCATGTACGGCCGTATTTCCACATCGCCCTCTACAGCAACGGCACCAAAGCCGACTACCGCTACGAGCTGCAAGCCGAGCTGCAACCCAACCCGTGGGACCGCGACATCCGCATCCTGAAAGACCGCGACGGCTGGGCCGAGCAGTACCAGGCCGCCTCTGGCCGCGCCCTGCTGCCCCAGCCCCGCCTCACCGCCGCCGAACTCACGGCGCTGGACGAGCGCTTCTGGATCATGCTGTGGGACACTTACCGCCTGCTGCGGCGCGGCGACGCCGACAAGCCGTTCACCATCTACCTGGAGCTGCTGCACTTCAGCCTGCCGCCCCTGCTGCACGTCCTGCCGCCCGAAGACCCGGCCCGTGCCCCGCTGCTGCGCGCCCAGTTCAACCCAGACACCAAAGCAACGGCCGTTCACCTGGCCAACTTGCTGCAAGCGTATCTAAATGCCCGAACGGCCGTCGTCCAGCGCCTCCATCTCGACTTTACACCTGATACACGCTTTGAAACGGCCGTGCAAAACCTTATCAAAAGCAAATTTTAAAGAGATTGGAGATTAGCGATTGGAGATTGAACGTCTCCAATCTCCAATCTCCAATCTCCAATCTCCAATCTCCCCATGACTCTAACCCTCACCCCCCAAGACCACGCCATGCTCAACGGCGAATTTGGCGAAGCCACCCAGATGGCCCTGCGCATTTTGACCACGATGGCCACCGTCTACGGCGCGACGGAACTGCTCGACATCGAATCGGCCCACATCGACGGCTGCCTCTACCACGGCCAATCGGGCCTGGACTTTGCCGAGCGGCTGGTGGCGGGCGGTGCCCAGGTGCGCGTGCCCACCACCCTCAACGTCGGCGCAATTGACCTGGTGCACCCCGAACAGTTCCTCGGCTCGGCCGACCTGGCCCAGCGCTCCACCCAACTCATGCACGCCTACCAGCAAATGGGCTGCGCCCCCATCTGGACCTGCACCCCGTACCAGGCGATGCACCGCCCCGCCTTCGGCAGCCAGATCGCCTGGGCCGAGAGCAACGCCATCGTTTTTGCCAACTCTGTTTTGGGGGCACGCACCAACCGCTACGGCGACTTCATCGACATCTGCGCCGCCCTCACCGGCCGCGCCCCGGCCGTTGGCCTGCACCTCACCGCCCAGCGCCGGGGGCAGCTTGTGTTCCATCTCAGCGGCATTCGCCCCGACTTGCTACACGAAGATGTGTTCTTTGCCGTGCTCGGCTACTTCATCGGCGCGCACAGCCAGAACCAGATTCCGGTCATCGTTGGCCTGCCAGCGGACACCACCGAGGACCAGCTCAAGGCGCTGGGCGCGGCGGCCGCTTCCTCCGGCGCGGTGGCCCTGTTCCATGCCGTCGGCGTCACGCCCGAAGCGCCCACCCTGGCCGATGCCCTACAGCACCAGCCCGCCAGCGCCGAACACGCCGTGACGATGGCCGATATTCGCGCCACGCTCGATAAACTGGCCACGGTGCCCGACGGCCGTATCGGCGTCGTCGCTCTCGGCAGTCCCCACTTCTCCCTGGCCGAATTTGAACAGCTCCTCCCGCTCGTCGAACAGTACCCGCCCCACCCCAGCGTTGATTTTATCGTCTGCACCAACCGGCTGGCGCTGGGCGCACTGCAAAAGCGCGGCTGGCTCGACCGGCTCAAGGCGGTCAACGTGCGCCTGGTGGTGGACACCTGCGTCGTGGTGATGCCCGTCGTGCGGCAGCGCGGCACCCTCATGACCAACTCCGGCAAATTTGCCCACTACACCCCCGGCAACATCGGCCTGGAGGTGATTTTTGGCAGCCTGGAGGAGTGTGTGCGCTCCGGCGCTCAGGGCGACGTGTGGCGCAACAAAACTTTGTGGAGCAGTACATGAGCGGTATTTTTGGCCTCTTCCAGCGCGATGGCGCACCGATTGACCCGGCTGACGTCACAAAAATGATGGCCGCGATGGCCTGGTGGGGGCCAGACGGCCGTTCCCACCACATCGCCGGTTCACTTGCCTTTGGCCAGCTGCTGCTGCACAACTCCCCCCAGGCCCACCACGAACAACTGCCGCGCCAGACCGCCAGCGGCCTGCTGCTCACCGCCGAAGCCCGGCTGGACAATCGCGCCGCGCTGTGCCACCAGCTCAACATCCCCCACCCCGACCGCGACACCATCACCGACAGCCAGCTCATCGAACAGGCTTACGCCAAGTGGGGCGAGGCCTGCCCCGACCACCTGATTGGCGACTGGTCGTTTGCCATCTGGAATCCGCAAACGCAGCGCCTCTTTGTGGCCCGCGACCCGCACGGCAACACCGCGCTGTATTACTTTCAAGACGCGCACCGCTTTGCTTTTGCCTCCTGCCGCGATGCGCTGCTGGCCCTGGGCGTGCCGCGCCGCCTGAACGAGCTGTTTCTGGCCAAAGTGCTCGTCTCCTGGCCCCATCACCCCGGCGACCAGACCATTGACCAGGACATTCACCGCCTGCCGCCCGCCCACGCCATGACGGTTACCCCGGAACAAACGGCCGTCTGGCGCTACTGGCGGCTGGAAGACACCCCGGAACTGCATCTACCAAAGTTTGAAGAGTACGTGGCTGGTTTTTTGGAGGTGTACGGCGCGGCGGTCAACGGCCGTCTACGCAGCAGCCGCCCCGTGGCTGTCACCCTCAGCGGCGGGCTGGACTCTGGCTCGGTAACCGCCCTGGCGGCGCGGGCGCTGAACGAACAAAATCAACCACTCACGGCTTACACGGCCGTGCCCCTTTACGACACCCAAAACACCGTCGGCCCCAACCGCTTTGGCGACGAGACGGAATTTGCCCGGGAAACGGCCGCGTTCCACCCCAACATCAACTGGCAGCGGCTGGATGCCCACGGCACCGATCCGCTGGAGGGGCTGCGGCGCAGCCTGGCCATCAACAACGAACCAGGCCACGCCGGAGCCAACTTTTACTGGATTGCCGATCTGCTGCAAACAGCCCAGCAGCAGGGCATCGGCACGCTGCTCACCGGACAGGGCGGCAACGCCAGCATCAGCTGGACGGGCGCACCGGAGCTGGCTTCGCTGCCGGTGGTGTGGCGGGAAAGTGGCTGGAAAACGGCCGTTAAACAAGCCCTGCCCTTTTTTGCCTTACGCGCCCTGCTCACCGCCCGCGCCACCCGGCAAACGTATCAGGGCTCGGCCATTTTGCCCGCCTTCGCCCAACAGCTTCAGCTGCGGCAGCGGTACATCGCCGCTGTTGGCCGGAATTTTTCGGCCAGCGAATCCCATCGCACCCCCCGGATGCGCCGCTTTGGCATCATCGAGCCGGGCAGCTCCCTGCTTGGCTCCATCTGGGCTGAGTTTGGCGCGGCGTACCAGATGGAAGTGCGTGATCCTACCCTGGACAAACGCGTGCTCATGTACACCATTTCCGTGCCGGACCGCTTTTTTACCGGCCCCGATGGGCAGGATCGCTGGCTCATTCGCGCCGCCATGGCCGGGCTGCTGCCCGACACCGTGCGCCTCAACCACCTGCGTGGCCGCCAGGCCGCCGACCTGGGCCAGCGGCTGTGCCAGGTTAGCGCGGCAGTGGACCAGACGCTGGATCAGGTAGCCCAGTCCGAAGCGGTGAACTACCTTGATCTGTCTAAAATGCGGGCCGTCTGGCAAGCTATCCAGACCGAACGCAACCTGGCAAGCACCCAAAAGGCGGTCACCATTTTGCTGCGCGGGCTCAATGCCGGGCTGTTTTTTGTCTTAAGAAAATAGGTCGCGGATGGCGCGGATGAACGCGGATTAAATCTTGTTAATCTGTGTCCCTTTCATTCGTGGCGGGGAGCCACCCAGGAAAGCTCTTTAGATTTTAGGCGTTAACTTCCCCTGGCTTCATGCCGGGCAAAACGGCCGATTAAACAGGTGACGCTTATTGGGAGAAAACGCCCTTACGGCGTAAAGTTCACGTGAGAAAGTCTGTCATATTTCGTCGCTAAAGTTTGTAAACGGCCGTTGGGAAAGCGGCCGTCTTTTTACCCACTCTTCAACAGGAGAATCCTATGAAAGATGAAAAACGCGTCGAAGAATCAGTAATCACGCCCATTGGGTCTACCGAAGCCAAAAAGCTGTGGCAAAAACCACGCATCCAGCAGTTGCGCATCAGTCTAGATACAGCTTTTGGCGCAGGCAGCGGGGCAGATGGTGCTTTTATCACGCCATTTTAACCCCATTCCGTAAACGAATATATCTTTGGACATTGCCACAAGTTCTAGCAGCCCACCCAACCAAACAGGGTAAATAGAAAGACTTGTGGCAATATCTTTTTCTCACAAACAGCCACAAAACGATTGCATGAAAGAAATGATCTACTCAGCCTTTGGCCTCACCTGGCGTTTGCCCTTTCCATGCCCGGAAATGGGCACACCCAGGGCAGATTCGGCTGTTGATGTGCAGGTTTCATTGGGCCAGGTGCCCGAAGCGCTGCCCCAGGCCAGAGATGCCGGACCATTTCAGCAGGTGACGCCGGAGGCAGTTTTGTTCTCCTTTCCCGGTGTGGCCAGCTACCTGGTGCAAAACGGTGATGAGATCATTATCCAGCCCGAACCGGGCGCGCCGGAAACCCGGCTGCGCCTCTTTTTGCTCGGCACGGCTGCCGCCCTGCTGCTGCACCAACGAAGCATTTTGCCGCTGCACGCCAGCGGCATTCGCACGCCGCACGGGGCCGTCTTGTTCACCGGGCATTCCGGCTTTGGCAAATCCACCCTGTTGGCCACCTTCCTGGAGCGCGGCTACGCCATGCTGACGGATGATGTAGCGGCGATTCGTCTGGATGGGAACGGCCGTCCCCTCGTCGCCCCCAGTTACCCCCACTTCAAGCTGTGGGCCGACAGCGCCGAACTGCTGCACAAAGCCACCGAAAACCTGGAACGGGTGCGCCCGGAACTGGAAAAATTTGCCGTACCCGCCGCCGTCGCTTTAGATGACCGCCCGCTGCCGCTGCATACCGTCTACGTGCTCACCCCTACCAACGAACCCGGCCTGCGCCTGGAACCGCTGCAAGATGCGCGCAAGTTCAACGTCTTTCTGGACCATACCTGGCAAAAGATGGCCCTCAAGCGCATGAACCGCCACGCGGAGCATTTTCGGCAGTCGGTGGCCATCGCCAACCAGATTCGCCTGCGCCGCGTTTACCGGCCGGAAAAACCGTTCCAGCCCTATGCCCTGGCCGATCTCATCGAGGCAGATTTTTTGGCATGAGCAAAATCGTCTGGCTCGCTTCTTACCCCAAATCGGGCAATACCTGGGTGCGCATCTTCCTGAACAACTACCTGCAAAACGGCCGTACCCCAGCCGACATCAACAACCTGGAAGACAGCATGCACGCAGGCACCCGCGAGCTGTTTGATCGGCTTACGGGGGTCGAATCATCGGATTTAACGGCCGTTGAAATTGACCGCGCCCGCCCCTGGATGTACCGTCGCTGGGCTGAGGACAGCCCCGAAACGCTGTTTGTGAAGGTGCACGATGCCTACCGCTGTACCGACACAGGCCAACCGATTTTCCCCCAAGAAGCAACCAGAACGGCCGTTTACATCATTCGTAACCCGCTAGACATTGCCGCCTCGATGGCCAACCATTTGAGCATTGGCCTGGACAAAGCCATTGCCTACCTGGCCGACGAGCAGTACGGCCTGGCCAGCAGCGGCCATAAGCTGCATCGTCAGCTGCCGCAGTTCATGGGCAGCTGGCACACCCACGTGCACAGCTGGACCAACCAAACCGAGCTGCCCGTACACCTGATCCGCTATGAAGATTTGCGTCACGCCCCGCTGGCGACGTTTGCCACGCTGGTTCGGGCCGTCGGACTGCCGGTTGAGCCGGAGCGCCTGGCCCAGGCCGTGGCTTTTTCATCATTTGACCAGGTAAAACAGCAGGAAACGGCCGTTGGTTTCAAAGAACGCCTGCCCGACACACCCGCCTTTTTTCGCCACGGCCAGGCGGGCCGCTGGCAGGTGGAACTGTCGCCCACCCAAATCGACACCATTTGCCGCCAGCATCGGGCGACGATGCAGCAGTTTGGTTATTTGGATGAAGACGGCCGTCCTGTCATCGCCCAGATGGAGCCACTCTGAGAGAGTGGCCCCATCTTAAACTTACGTTTGCACCATTTGGAGAAAAAATATGGCATCTCTAACCTCTGACTCCCGTGTCGTTCGTTCTGAAGAATTTATCACCTCCACGGTAGATAACGAGCTGGTGATGATGAGCCTGGAAAAAGGCACCTACTACGGCCTGGACGCCATCGGTAGCCAGATTTGGGAAAACATTGCCGCGCCCACTACCATCGACGCCTTGTGCCAGAAGCTGGTCGACGAGTTTGATGTGGACCCGGCACAGTGCCAGGCAGATGTGCTGGCCTTTCTCAACGAGCTGCACCGGGAGGGCATGGTCCGTGCGCTTAACTAACGCGTTGCGCAAGCTGGGGCGGCTGAGCTGGGCCGAGCGGTTCCTGCTGCTGGAGGCCACTTTCTGGCTGGCGGTGACGCGCCTGGCGCTGCTCACCGTGCCCTTTCGTCGCATTGCGCCGCGCCTGGGCACCTTGCAGCATGAATCGGCGGCCACCGTTCCAGCCAAAACCAGAGACAGCGCCGACCGCATCGGCTGGGCCGTGCGCACGATAGCCCGGCGCACGCCGTGGGAAAGCGCCTGCCTGGCGCAGGCAATCAGCGCCAAAACGATGCTGCGCCGCCGCCGCATTCACAGCACGCTTTACCTGGGGGTTGCCAAAAACAAAAGCCAACCAATGCAGGCCCACGCCTGGCTGCGCTGCGGGGGTGCCATCC
This sequence comes from Anaerolineae bacterium, assembly GCA_020848035.1. Lineage (GTDB taxonomy): Bacteria > Chloroflexota > Anaerolineae > Promineifilales > Promineifilaceae > Leptofilum. Next base: position 26,353 of record JADLAX010000020.1, read on the forward strand.
TCACGGGCGCGGCGGGGCACGAGCAGTTCACCGTTCTCTCCTCCTTTGCAGAGCAAAGGCCCTTTGCAGAGCAAAGGCCCTTTGCGGAGCCAACGGCCGTTACCCAACCAACGGCCGTTCCTCAAACCATGCCCACCCCAACCACCGACCTGCTGCTGGCGGTGCTCAACCCCGTGCCCCAGCCCACCACCGCCGCACAGCTGCGCCAGCTGGATACGGCCGCCTGGGAAACGCTGGTGCGCGCCGCCAACCAGCAGCGGGTGCTGACCCTGTTTTACGCTCGGTTGCAGGAATTGGACGTGGTAACGGCCGTTCCCCCCCACCTCCTCAGCCAGATGCAGCAAAAACACCAGCAAACGACGCTGCAAAACCTGGCCATCTACCGCGAGCTGCGCCTGATTAGCGAAAAAATGCAGGCGGCCGAGGTGCCGCTGATTGTGCTCAAGGGGACGTACCTGGCTACGGCCGTTTACCCCCACATCGGCCAGCGCGCCGTTGGCGACCTGGATCTGCTGGTGCCCGAGGCAAAAGTGGGCCAGGCCGTAGCCATCATGCACGGGCTGGGCTGGCAGGAAACGCAGCCGTTCACCCTGGACGCCCTGCGCCAGCACCGCCACCACCTGCCAACCATGGTTAAACAAGGGGTAAACTTCCCCGTGGAAATTCATTGGAATATTGCCAAGCCCCCAACCAGCAGCCACCTGACGCCCGATCAGCTCTGGCAGGAGGTACGGCCCACCTCGCTGGCAGGCACCGCTGCGCTGGCCTTCCCGCACCATTTGCAGCTGCTGCACCTGGCGCTGCATGCCGCCTACCACCACCAGTTTGCCTTCGATTTACGCAGCCTGTGTGACATGGCGCTGATCATCCACCAGCAGGCCGAGGCGGTGGATTGGGCACAGTTTGTGCAACAGGCCGAGGCGTGGCAGTGGCAGCGCGGCGTTTACCTGACGTTACAACTGCTGCAACAATTTTGGGGAACGGCCGTACCGCCTTTTGTCCTCGCCCGGCTGGAGCCATCCCCCATGCCCCCCGATCTGGCCCGGCTGGCCAAAGAGCAAATTTTGTGGGGCCGCGCCAACAATTTCGGCATCACCGTGAACTTTTCGCAGCTCAAAGGCAGCAAATCCCTGCCGGGCAAAGTGCGGTTTATCTTCAGCTTTCTCTTTCCCAAGCGCAGCTTTTTGTCATCGCGCTATGGCGCAGACCCAAACTCGGCTAAAATTTGGCTGTATTACCTGATAAACTGGCGCGACCTGGTAAAACGCAATACCAGGCGCACCTGGCGGCTGCTGCGCGGCCAACACACCGTCAACGAAGCCGTTGACCGCCGCAATCAGCTGTCTGAATGGCTGGCAGAAACAAAATGACCACAACAGTAACCACACATTTTCGGGCAAAAGTTTTAGTGGAGGGAACGGCCGTTGGCCAGGCCCTGGTTTTGGCCGAGCCGCTCAGCCTGTGGGGCGGGTTAAACCCGGAAACGGGGGAAATCATCGACCGGCGGCACCCGCAGGCGGGGCAGGTGGTGACCAACCGGGTGTTGGTACTGCCTTCAGGGCGTGGTTCCAGCAGCGCCAGCAGCATTTTGCTGGAAGCGGTGAAGCAGGGCACCGCGCCCGCCGCCATCATCACGTCAGAGGCGGATGGCATTTTGGCCCTGGGTGCGGCCGTTGCCCGCGAAATGTACAACCAGGCCCCCGCCATCCTGGTGCTCGCCCCACACGATTACGCCCAAATCCAAACCGGGCAGCAGGTGGAAATTCAAGCTGATGGAATGGTTCTAATAAAATGAAGCGTGAAACGTGAGTTGGATGACTTCATGTTTCACGCTTCACGTTTCACGTTTCACGCCTAATCAAACGTACCGCTTCATGAAAACGGCCACATTCTCCTGGGCCACATCCTCATTGCTGTAGAACGACAAATCAACGGCGTCCAACACAAACCCCAGGCGGCGGTAGGCGCGAATGGCGGGCACGTTGCTGCTTTGTGTCTCACAAACGATGACACGCAGCTGGTGGGCAACGGCCGTTTCTACCACCTTCTCCATCAACTGCCGCCCCAGCCCCCGCCCGCGCCACGCTTCGGCCACGTGAAACTCCCACACGCGCAGGCTGCGGTTCCACGGCTCTGGACTGGCCAGCGCCACCCCCACCAATCCCTCGGCCACAAATGCGCCAAACGAAAATCCCTCGGCCACGATACCGGCCAGGCGATCCAGTTCAGCCTGGTCCAGATGCTCATAGCGGAACGTTTTGGGGCTAGGCAGCGGGACCAATTGCAGGCTGACGGCCGTCTCCGCCTCACTTTCCGTCTTCTGCACCAGGTACGTTTCTTCGCTGACGTAGCCGGTGACGACGGTGGCCAGCTGCGCCAGATCGGAAGGAGTAAACGGCCGTATCACAACTTCTGCCATCTTTATTACCTCACCCGCCGTGGCCCAGCTCCGCGTGGACCGCGGCCGTTAAAATGGCCACCATCTCGGCCAGCTGCGCCTCCGTCACGATGAGCGGCGGCCCCAGCATCAGCAGGTCGCCATTCTGGCCATCGGCACAGCCCTGCGATTCGTAGATGATCAGCCCGTTGTCAAACGCTCGCTGCCACACGGCCCAGGCCAGATGGCGCGATGCGGGGAACGGCCGTTTGCTGGTGCGATCTTCCACCAATTCCAGCCCCCAAAACAGGCCCCGCCCCCGAATGTCGCCCACGTGCGGATGGCTGCCCAACGCCTCATGCAGCATCTGCCCCAATTTGGGTCCCAGGCTGGCCGAATTTTCCACCAGCCGCTCCTTTTGCATGATGTGCAGCGTGGCCAGGGCCGCGGCGCAGCCGACGGCATGATGGCTAAACGTGCCGCCGTGGTTCCAGTCGCCCAACTTCTGCCGGATCAGCTCCACGTCGTCATGGCGCGCCGCCACAAAACCCAACGGGAAGTACCCACCGGCCAACCCTTTGGAGGTCACCAGGATGTCGGGCTGCACCTGCCAATGATCGATGCCCCACCATTTGCCGGTACGCCCCATGCCCACCAGCACCTCATCGGCAATGAGCAAAACGCCGTATTTGTCGCAAATGGTGCGGATGGCGGGCCAATAATCGTCGGGTGGAGCAGCGGCTCCCAGGCTGGCCCCGCTGATCGGTTCGGCGAGAAATGCGGCCGTATTTTCCACCCCGGCCGCCAAAATGGCCGCTTCCAACCGGTCGGCGGCTTCCTCGCCAGAGACGGGGTCGCGGTACGGGTAAGGTGGGGCAATGTGCGGCATGTCGTGCAGCATGCCCAGGTATGGCGCGCGCAGCCCGGGCCGTCCGCTGACGCTCAACGCGCCCAGGCTCATGCCGTGGTAGCTCTGATAGCGACTGATGATGGTGGAACGGCCGTTTTCCCCTCGTGCCTGCTGAATTTGCCGCGCCAGCTTGATCGCCCCCTCCACCACCTCTGAACCGCTGCTGAGGTAGAAAAAGCGCGCGTTGTTGATGGGTACCAGTTCGGCCAGTTCGTCGGAAAGCTGCTCGGTGGCCTGGTTGGTAAACATGATGGCGTGTACGTAGGCCGCTTTTTGCGCCTGTTCGGCCATGGCGGTGACAATTTCGGAACGGCCGTGGCCCACATTCACCACCAACGGCCCACCCGAGCCATCCATGTACCGCTGGCCATCCTCGTCAAATAAATAAATGCCCTCCCCATAATCAATCTTGGGGCGGGCATGGCTCATCTTGCGATAAAACACGTGTCCGTGCGGATGTTTGTATGTTGTCATTTTGGGTTGGGAAATGGGGAAGGTAATTGGGCAATTTGATTTTGTGGTACTTTAAATAATTATTCGGGTAATGCTTGGACCCCCACCCTAACCCTCCCCCTGCGAGGGGGAGGGAATCTGGCTCCCTCTCCCTCAAAGGGAGAGGGCTGGGGTGAGGGTGTTTACCCGATTAAAAACTTAAACTACAAAAATTACCCAGTTACTCAATTACTCAATTACCTGATCTCCCACAGTTAATCCACGATGGTTTGGCTTTGTTCTTTCAGGTACTGCTGGATGTAGTAGAAGCTGCCCGCCGCTTTACCGGTCGAGCCGCTGCCTTTCCAGCCGCCAAAGGATTGGTAGCCCGGCCACGCGCCCGTCGTGGCCCCGCCGGAGCGGTTGACGTAGAGCACGCCCGCCTCAATGTTGTCCAGCCACCACTGCACTTCGGCGTCATCTTCACTGAAGAAACCAGCGGTGAGGCCATATTCCACGTTGTTGGCCAGGCGCATCGCCTCGTCCATGTCGTCGAAGGGGGCCACGGTGACGATGGGCAGGAACATTTCCTGCTGCCACAGCGGGTGGTTCAGCGGCAAATTATCCACGATGGTGGGAGCGACGTAGTAGCCGTTGCCCGCATCTTCCAGCGCCTTGCCACCAAACACGATATCGCCGTGCTCTTGCAGATCGGCCACAAATTTGCGGTAATCGTTGAAGGCGCTTTTGTTGGCCACCGGCCCCATCCAGTTTTCCTTCTTGGTCGGGTCGCCCACGTTAATTTGTGAAGTCAGGTCCACCAGTTTGGTCATGAAGTCGGCCTTCACGGAGCTGTCCACGTAGACGCGGGAGCAGGCGGAGCATTTCTGCCCCTGCAGGCCAAAGGCGGAGCGCATCACGCCCATCGCCGCTTTGTCCAGGTCGGCCTTTTTGCTGACGATGGTGGGATTTTTGCCACCCATCTCGGCAATGACCGGGCGCGGGTAACGGCCGTTGGCAAAGGTGCGCAGGATGTTCATACCCACGTCGTAGCTGCCGGTAAAGGTAATGCCGGCCACATCGGGATGATCGACCAGAACCTGACCCACGGAACGGCCGCCGCCGGTGACTAAATTGAACACACCCGCCGGAACGCCCGCATCGCGCAGGCATTCGGTGAGCAGCCAGGCGGTGTAGGGCGTATCGGATGCGGGCTTGAGGACGACACAGTTGCCCGCCACCAGCGCCGCCCCAGACGGACCACCGGCCAGCGCACCGGGGAAATTAAACGGGGAGATGACGGCCCAGACGCCATACGGCTTGAGCACGCTGCGGTTGTGGTGTTTGTCGCTCTCAGACAGCAGTGGGCGGTTGAAGTTGTTGTTTTGCTCCACGGCGTCGCAGTTGTAGCGGATGAGGTCGGCCGTTTCTTCCACGTCCCCCAGCGCTTCCAGTCGGTTCTTGCCAATCTCCAGGCTCATCACCGCGCCCATGTGGAACAGGCGCTCGCTGATCAGGTCGGCGGCTTTGCGCATAATCGCCACACGCTCCTGCCAGGGACGGCCGCTCCACGCGGGAAAAGCAGCTTTGGCGGCGGCTACGGCATCGTTCACGTCCTGGGCCGAGCCGTACTGGAAGTGGCCCATCAGCAGGTCCAGGTCCGCCGGGCTGCGCTTTTCAAACGTTTCAGACGTAAACCGTTCTTCGCCGTTGATAAACATGGGGAACGTTTTACCAAAACCAGCCTTGGCCTCATCCACGGCCTCATCAAAATATTGATGCAGCAGTGGATCTGGACTGGCCAGGGTTGAGTAAGTCACTTTAATATGTTTGCGTTCAGACATTATCGCCTCCTAGGGAAATGTGAGTAAACAACGAGACGCAACAAATTTGTTGCGGTGGGAAACCTGTTCAGACGTTAGAAAGGTTCTTTTGGGTTGCCGCAGTTTCCTTCAGGCGGGCGCTGCGGTTGAGGATTCTGCGCCAAATTATACCTTCGATTATGCATTGAGACAGCCAATTTTGGCTCTTTGGGAATTCAGGGGGTTTACAGCCCGTGGTGCGTGAAACGTGAATCGTGACCAGAGAGAATTACGTTTCACGCTTCACGCCAGACCCCACAAAATCCTGAAGACCCATAAAAGCTTGCTGGAGTTGGTAGCCGGGCAGCGACAGGACAAAAGCGCAGGGCAGGGTAAGCGCCCGCCAGAATGGCATGGGGTCGAGCTGGGGGTTGTGCTGGCAAATGAAGAGGGTCAGCACCGTGCCGTGGGTGACGATGGCCAGGTTTTTTGGGGGATGGGTGGCCAGCTGCTGCGTAACGGCCGTCCCAAATCTCTCCCTCGCCTGCACGGCCGTTTCCGCGCCAAAGACCAGCTCGGTTGGATGGGTGAAGAAGGTGGTAACGGCCGTTTCAAACTCACCCTTGCTGGCAAAAAAAGGCACACCGCGCCGATCGTGCTCCTGTAAACCAGCGGCAGACCGGCACGGCACGCCAAAAACATCGGCCATGATTTGGCCGGTTTCTATCGCTTTCGGCTCGTGGCTGGTGATAAATTGATCAACCGCGTATGGCTGGAGTTTGGCGGCGAGGGTGCGGCAGCGGGAACGGCCGTCTTCGGTCAGCCCCCATTCGTGGCTGGGAAGGGCGGGATCAGGGTGGACGGCCGAATGGCGCACCAAAATCAAATAAGGTTGCATAAGGAATTCGCCCGAAGAAAAAATGACACAGATTAGCGCAGATTTTCACAGATTTATTTCTTCCATCTGTGTGCATCTGTGAAAATCTGTGTCCTATCCTATCATTTTGGATCGGTCAGCTAAATGTCCAGACCCGATTTTCTTGTTTAGCCGCCGCCCGTTAAAGCATCCAAAGACCACTGCGCATAATAGGCGTTGTGGTTCACTTCCAGCGCGGCCTGATAATTGGTAATGGCGTCGCTAATCAACCCTTGTGATTCGAGCGCCAGACCCTTGTACCAAAACGTCTCTTCCACATTGCGGCCACCCTGTGTTTCCAAAGTGGCATCGGCCAGCGCAATCACATCTTCATGACGGCCGATTTTCCAATACGCCATGTACGGCCGGAATTGGTACCACAACATCCGCGGCGGCAGACCGATTTCCCGCGCCTGGTCATAGGCCTGTGCCCCACCCTGGTAATACTGCGCTTCCCCGGTCCGCACGCCCATCTCGGTAAGCGCTGAACCCAGATTAAACCAGGCAAACATATTTTGTGGATCAGCGTCGATTTCGGACTGGGCGCGAGCGGCGACCGTGCGCCACATGGCCATCGGATCAGACAATTCCGGCCCTAAAATGGCCTGCACCTCAGCTTCCTGAGAGGGGTAATACACCACATAAAAAGTGTAGTTGAACTGCTGCCAGTAAAATTCAAACTCTTCGTAATCATCGGTCCGGCCGCTGCCATCCCACGGCCCCAAATAGCTGTCCTGGCTGTAAATCACCCCTGCCTCGTCATCATAACCAAAGACGGTCAGGTAATGGCCCCACCAGCCTGAATCCGGCAGTTCATACCCTTTTTCAATCACAACCGGGTAACCTGCGGCAATAAACTGCTTGAGCAGCTCCAATGTGCCACCGCTGTGGGCGCTGGCCTTAAACGAACCGCCGGTACGTTCATTCACGTAGTCCGCAATTTGCCACGGACTGACGTTTCGGTCCTCGCTGTTGGGCTTGAGATATTCGGCAACCTCTTCCTGGGTAATGTCGTAGCCCAAAAAGTTCAGCGTTTGCGTTAAATTGGCCGGGCCGCAGTTGTTGAAGGTTTGCCGGATCACACCCATCCCGTCCAAGATGTGGGACACGGGCAGCGGTTCAGGGGTGGGCGTATTGGTCGGGGTGGGAACTGGCGTGTTGGTTGGGCGTGGTGTGGCGTCGGCCGTTTCTGGCGCTTCGGTGGGTGCTTCGGTGGGTTTAACGGTGGCGGTGGGTTCAGGAACGGCCGTAACCGCCCCAGAAATCAACGCATTAATGTCCACCTCGTTCTCGCTGGCTGAAGCAACCGCCACAGGCAGCGCCGTGGCCATCGGGGACACCTGGTCGATGACCCCTTCCACAATGTTGCTCAAAAACGGACTGCGCTCCTGCAGCGCCACCCGGTAGCGGCCCGGAATGGCCCCTACCACACCCGGCAGCACCAGCAGCCCAATGATGAGCACTACCTGAATTCCAGCTACAATCAAAATTAAATTTTTTGTTCTTTTTTTCATACACTCTCCCGCCTCTTCGGTGAACGGTAATCGGTAATCAGTAATTGGTTCTGTTACCGATCACGGATTACTGATCCCCGTTCAATTCAGCCAAAGCCATCACAGCAGGGTCGAAATTGGGATTAAACGTGGCGGCCTTTTCCAGATTGTCTTCAGCAGCGGCCGTTTGGCCCGTTGCCTCCAGCGCTAAGCCTTTGTAATAAAATGATTCCTCAAAGTACGGCCGATCCGCCAACGTCACGTCGGCCAGCAAAATTACATCGTCATAACGGCCCACCTGGTAGTACGCCTCGTACGGACCAAACTGGTACCACAACATGCGCCAGGGCAGGCCAATCGCCCGCGCCTGGTCAAACGCCGTACTGGCCCGCTCGTACTCGCCGTGGGCATTCAGGCTGGTGCCCAGGTTGAACCAGAAGAAAGCATTTTCCGGGTCTGCCGCAGCATCGGCCTGCGCCTGGGTCAGCGAGCGGTCCCACATCGTGGTGTCGTCCATGTCGGCCCCAATAATTTGGGCTACCAGCTCTGCCTGCTCGGGCTGGTAGACGGCAATGTAGTTGCGGTTAAACTGGGGCCAATACGCTTCTACTTCAGCGTAGCTCAGGTTCCGCCCCTCTCGATCAGCATTGGCACCCGGCACATCGCTGGTGCCAAACCAGGAATCGTACACAAAAAATTGCTGGTTGGCATCATCGTAAGCCACCACCAGCAGGTAATGGCCATACCAACCCAGCCAGCGGTATTCACCCGGCGGGTCAATACCAATTTCCACAATCACCGGAATGCCGTTGGCCACAAACTGCTTCAGCAAGTCGAGACGGCCGTTCACCCGGTTCATGGCCTGGTATGGGGTCTGCTCATTAACATACGCCGCCATCTCCGCCGGACTCACGTTACGGTCTTCTGGATTGGGCTTCATGACAGCGGCCGTATCGCTTTGAGTTACAAACAAATCAAAGTAACTCATCGTCATCGCCATCGTGGCCGGGCCACAGTTGTTCCAATCCTGAAAAATGTGCTGGATCCCTTCCAGCCGGGCGGCGACGGGAATAGGAACGGCCGTTGCCGTCGGTTCTGGCGATGGTGTGGCGGTCGGGGGAACGGCCGTTGGTGCGGGCGTGGCATTCGCGTCTACCGGGGCTGTTGTTGCGGTAGGCAGCAGCACCACCACCTCGGGTGCGGCCAGCGGCGTGGGGTCACCCAGCAAACTGCTTACATCCAGGGGCACCGCCACAGTTGGCAGGATCGGCACTTCTTGCTGCGGGGAAGCAATCGTCAGCAGCGGTTCCGGCAGCCAGCGGGCTGCATAACGGGGCGGGATCGCCCGCAGCAGCGGTGGCCCCGCCACCACAACCAGCACCAGAAAAACGGCCGTGCCTATGAGGAATAACTTCCATTTCGCCATAAAAAATTGAGCGTCCTTCCTAAACCTTACAGCGTCGGTTAGTATAACGATTGCCCCCCATCAGCCAAGCATGCCTACCCTCCGTTTACCCAACTCTCAGGTACTGCCAACCCCATGCCGCGCCGCAGAATGACTTTTATCGCTACAACTTTAGGGGATTGTCACTGGTAGACGGCCGTTTTGCTCTGGCATAATCAACTCAGGATTTCAGGGAAACTGGCACTTTGCCGGATATGATCCAATTATGGAGGCCACCATGTTTAATCATTTGCTTGTCCCCTTAGACGGTTCCCCACTGGCCGAAGCGGCTCTCCCCGCTGCCATGGAACTGGCCAGCAAGTTTAACAGCAAAATCACCCTCGTCTGGGTGATCCAACCACCCCACCTCATCATGACGGCCGCCAACGGCAGCGTGTATGCCCAACTGCTTACCGAAATGCGCCACCAATCAGAACAGGACGCTCAGTCCTACCTGCGAAGCCATCAAGGTTCGCTGCGCCAGCAAGGCTACGATGTCCAGGCCATCGTCACCGAAGGGGAAAACATTGCCGATGCGCTGCTGGATGCAGCCGCCACCCGGGACGTGGACACCATCGTCATGAGCACACATGGCCGGAGCGGCCTCAGCCGCTGGGTTTTCGGCAGCGTCGCCGACAAGGTGCTGCGCCAGGCAGAGGTACCCGTTTTACTCATCCGCGCCAAAGAAGAAACAACCGACTGGAAAATCCGCGAAACCGAAACGGCCGTCTAAGCAAACCGTTTCAGGGCTCTCCATTGGAGTAGAATAGTGAAACATGAGAGATTCCCTCTTCACGTTTCACGTTTCACGTTTCACGTTTCATCCCCTTCGCCCTGTCGGGCGCAGCTAAGCTGCACAATCTGGCGCGTGTCGGCCTGCACGCGGACGCGCTCATCCAGGTGCAGCCCCACAATCCAGGCGGGCTGATCAGCCACGGCGACCACGGGCCACAACGGCCGTTCCCCCCGCGCCACCTTCCGATCGCTCAACAAATCCTGGATTGATTGGCTGTGTCCGCCCAACCCCAATGGCTGAAAACGCTCATCGGGGTGCGACGGCCGTACCCATAAACTCGCTCCCTCTTCCACCGCCACAAACGCCTGCCAGCGATCCCGGTTTTGCTGCACCGCAGCCAGGGTGAGGTCCGGGCGGGGAACGGCCGTCATGCGCCAGCCACCCGCCAGTTCCACCGCCCCCGGCACCGCGAGCATTACCGGGCCTTCACGCAACAATTGCGGCACGTGCACCGCCTGCCCCATCTCGCCAAAGGCCAGCCGATCGGCTGTGACCTGCATGACCAACCCACCAGGCAAAAAAACGGCCGTGCCGGACGCCGGTTCCAGGCTCAACCGCCGGGCCTGTTCGACCGTAGCAAAACTAATCTCGGTGTGAAACGGCCGCAGCTGCTGCCCCACCCGGCGCAGCGCCAGTCGCTGCCAGGCCACCGGCAAAGCGTTAAACGCAGCCCGGTCCAGCACCAGCCGCGCCGCCGCCGCTTCTACCAACATCGTGGGCCAAACCAGCTCAAATTGGGCGGTGAGCGCCGCGTGTTCATCCGCCGTGATGGCCGCCAGCTGCTGCAAACGCACCGAAATTTGCGGATTGTAACTCTCCAACAGCGGCAGCAGCTCGTGGCGGATGCGGTTGCGGCTGAAATTGACGTCTTCGTTGCTGCTGTCGCGGCGGGGTTCCAGGTCGTGGCGGGCACAGTACGCTTCAATGTCTGCCCGACGGATGTGGAGAAACGGCCGTACCAACACCACCTCCGCCGCGCCCGGCACCGTGCTCACCGGCAGCATACCGCGCAGCCCGGCGCTGCCGCTGCCGCGCAGCAGGTGCAGCAGCACCGTCTCCGCCTGGTCATCGGCATGGTGGGCAACGGCCACGGCCATTGCCCCCACCACCATTGCCTGCTCCGCCAAAAAGCGGTAACGCGCCTGCCGCCCCGCCGCCTCCAGCGACCATTTTTCCTGCTCGGCCAGCCGGGCTACATCAATTTTTTGACCGACAAAGGGGAGTTGCCAGGCAGCGGCCGTGGCTTCAACAAAGGCCGCCTCGGCATCAGCCGCGGCGCGCAGCCCGTGGTTTAGATGGGCCACCACCAGCTGCCCGGCCCCTAGCTGCTGCCACAGCAAATGCAGCAGCGCCAGCGAGTCGGCCCCGCCAGACACACCAACCAGCAGCTTTAGTGGGGAAGATGTGAGGGGGAACGGCCGTAGCGTTTGCATCACCGTGCGCCACAGCTGTCTATCTGCCTTATCGCTCATCTAACCCTCGCCACAAACAAAAAATGGCCCAAGAAGGGCCATAAAAGTGAGTAGGGCGGGTGGGACTCGAACCCACACGGACTGACGTCCGGCAGATTTTAAGTCTGCTGCGTCTACCATTTCGCCACCGCCCCAGACAGGGAAATAATTGTACACGTGAAAGAACGGCCGTACAAGCAACTGAAACACGCTCTCCTGAGAGCCAGGCAAATTATGTGACATAAGTAGGTTTGACTATGAAATTTGCACCATGTATAATGCTCTGGTCAATCATTTTCACAAAGCTTACTGGTAAAATTGCCATTAACACCCAGCAGGAAAAACAACTATGGCCCTTAAAGGCAACCTGCGCGATTTCTCAACAACTCAGCTACTCAACCTCATTAACCTGGCGAGAAAAACAGGCACCCTTTCCATTCAGACAGAAAGTGAAGCAGCCCAGATGTCTTTTCGTGAGGGTAAGCTCATCTATGCTTACATGGGGAATGATAACGGGAAGAACCATCTGGCGCAGATTTTGCAAAACAGCGGCAAGCTCTCAGCCGAGCAAGCCCAGGTCATACAATCCCACGCTGAAGGTAAAAGCGACAAAGAAATTGGCCACCTCCTGGTAACAGCGCGGCGCGTCACCCAAAATGACATCATCCAAAGCGTGCGCCAGAGTGTGCTGGACACGGTATACAAGTTGTTTACCTGGGGAGAGGGCATCTTCCGCTTTGATGCCAACAGGCTGCCTAACAGTGGCTACATCACCATTCCGATTGATCTGGAAAGCGTCATCATGGAAGGCAGCCGCCGCCTGAAAGAATGGGAAATTCTTCAGGAAGAGCTGCCCGATCTCGACGTGGCCCTGCGCTTTACGGATCGGCCTGATGCTCGTTTGCGCAACATTAACCTGACGGTGGAAGAGTGGCGGGTCGTTTCGTTTGTGAACCCGCGCAACTCCATCCGGCAAATTGCCAAAGCCAATAACCTGAGCGATTTTGAAATTCGCCGTATCGTCTACGGCATGCTGCAAGCTGGCCTGGTTGAGTTTGTCAATCAACCGAAACCCGCTCCAGAAAAGACAGAATCTCCCGCACGACGCAAAGCCGCACCGGAGCCGTCACCCGCGGCAAAGCGGTCGGTAGTGGTTCGCCTCATTGACCGCATTCGAGGCTTATAGGAAACGGCCGTAACGGCCGTCACTCCCCACCCAACTGTGCTGGAACAACCATTCTTTCGGAGCCATAACAACCAGAAAATAAACATACACAAATCCACCGCTCAATCAAGAAGGTAGTACTTTATGCAAGCTGTCAAAATGGTAATCACTGGTCCATTTTCTGCTGGTAAAACCCAGTTCATCGGCTCCGTTAGCGAGATCGACGTTGTTTCAACAGAGCGTAAAATTTCCAGCAGTGCGGAACAGGTTAAAGAAAGTACCACTGTGGCGATGGATTTCGGCCGTATTACGGTGGGTGATGATCTAGTTCTCTATCTGTTTGGCACGCCCGGCCAGCGTCGGTTCGACTTCATGTGGGACATCTTGTCGCAGGGGATGCTAGGCTTTGTGGTCATGGTAGACAGCACCAAACCAGAGACCTTCCGCGAAGCCAAACGCATTTTGGAGACTTTCGAAAGTTATGCCTCAACCCCCTACGTGGTAGCCGCGAACAAACAGGATATGGAAGACGCCTGGGAACCGGAAGATTTGCGGATTATTTTGCGGCTGAAACCTGAAGTGAAGATATTACCCTGTGTGGCTACCGATAAGGAAAGCGTTAAGAATACCTTGTTAGAATTGCTTTATTCAATTTTAGACCAACTGGATCAAGAAAACGGCGATAATAACTGATTAACGTGACCTTTACACCTCCTTTACCCGCTTTTCACAGTTTTCAACAGCGCTAAATGCTACTATTTTTGGTGTGCATTTGTCCACGAAATCATGCCGTTGCAGCGCACCGCTCCCCCAACAGGATGGTCCGCTGAACACCAGCTTCTTTTTCCAGACACCGCATACATCACAATTTACAAACTAACGGGTAATCTTTTGTCGTTTGTCAGTTTAGAAGATGAAACCATTGGCAGGTTTAAGACTGTGGCCCATCTGACTAGACCATCTCCGGTAAGCTTGTCAGATAACCCAGCGAGGATAAACGGCCGTTGTCAAAATTACCCATCGCTCTAAAGACAACCAACACGGGGTAATTGAGGTAAGCGTGAGTTCTATTGTCACCGAACAAGGGATTCTCCATTACGAATCAATAGGACGGGGCCAGCCAATCATCTTACTGCATGGTTGGATTAATTCCTGGGATGTTTGGCGTGAGATGATGATCAATCTGGCCAACACCAGACGGTACCGCGTATACGCACTTGATTTCTGGGGGTTTGGAGATTCCGCAAAAGCCACACAAATTCAAGCAACTCCCTTTCAAATCGACAGCTATGTCGAGATGGTTAACCAGTTTATGGATGCCCTGGGCATCCAAAAAGCACCCATCTTTGGTCACTCCATGGGCGGCACCGTCGCTCTGCAAATGTCCTTTTCTCACCCGGAACGTGTCGAAAAAGTAGCACTGGTTGGTTCGCCGGTCACCGGGCGGTCGCTTCACCCATTTTTGCAGTTGGCAGGCTATGGCTCCATTGCCAAGCTTATCTGGCGTTATCCCATCATGCTCCATTCCATTATGCGTATCTTGCTGGCCAAGGACTCCAAAAAAGTGCGCACGATGATCTTCAGAGACGTGCAGCGCACCACCATTGAATCGTTTTTCCGCAGCATTGGTGATTTACGCGACACCGATTTACGCAGCAAGCTGCCCACCCTCGACATCCCAACTCTGGGAATTTACGGAGCCAAAGATAAAATTGTTTCCCCGCTCAACGCCGATCTGCTAAAAAATGGGGTTCGAACAGTAGAGATCACCTTGCTGGACCAATCACGCCATTTCCCCATGACGGATGAACCGGAACGGTTTTTGCAAGCGGTGCATAAGTTCTTAGGGGATCAAAATCATTCAAGCGCAAACGGCCAGGTAATGTAGGCATGAGTCAACTCTCCACCGAGAAGGTTGAATATTACTATCCCAACAAGATGGGGCGAATTGTCCTGGTGGCCATGGAAGAGATCATGGGACACCACGGCGTCAATGCGGTGCTGAATCTGGCCAAGCTCTCCCATCTGGTCAATAATTACCCACCAAACAACTTGCAGCTTGGCTTCACTTTTTCTGAATTTAGCGCCATCCAGCAAACGCTGGATGACATGTACGGCGAACGTGGTGGTCGCGGGTTGGCTCTTCGCGCCGGGCGAGAAACGTGGAAATACGCCCTCAAAGAGTTTATGCCGGTTCTGGGCATCACTGACCTGGCGATGCGTATGCTGCCGCTAGGCATCAAGATCAAAATTGGTCTGGATGTTTTTGCGGAAACGTTCAACAAATTCAGCGATCAGCGGGTGCGGCTGGGCGAAGATGCCGAAAATTATTTGTGGATTATCGAGCGATGTCCCATATGCTGGCAGCGGGTTTCTGATACGCCGTGCTGCCATTTGGCCATTGGCTTGTTAGAACAGGCGTTGGACTGGGTCAGCCGGGGCCGACGGTTTAGAGTGGAACAAATCAGCTGCATTGCCACCGGCGATGAGACGTGTACCATTGCCATTGCCAAACAGCCGCTTGTGTAACGGCCGTTTTAAGCGATTCAAGTGGCGGTGAAAAACAGCTCCCGATTGCCTCGCTTGATAAAGAAGTAGTTTTATGCGACGTATTATTATTAATGAGCCAAGTTTTATTGCGCCGTTTAACGAAACGGCGCGCGATTTGCGCGTGCAAAACAAGCCGCTGTGGCTGTGGCAGCGCGATTTGCTGGTCAAACACGCCGTCGAAGAGCGCGAATACCCGGACTGGGAAGTTGCCCGCCTCCTGGAAACGGAAGAAGTTGAAAGCCTGGTGCACCGCGATAACCTTTTTTTCAACCAGCTGCTGATTGACGAATTCATTCAAAAAGCGCGGGCCAACAAACGACCGGCCCGGCTGGCGTTTCACAAGGATGATCCGGCGATTGCCAAGCATGTACGGCCGTTAACCCACTCCTTCTTCAAGCAAGGCGATTTGCTGCTGACCGATATGTGGTACCTGCCCAAAGGCGTCTCGCAGAGCTTGCTGGCCGAACCGCTGGTCATTGATACTGAATCGCGCGAACGCGGCTACTACCATATCCCCCCCTACATGGCCACCGAATTTGGCGACCTAGTCTACCAGCTGCCCAAAAAAGTGTTTGTGCTGGTAGAAAATTGGGTCCACCTCTTTATCGCCGACATTTTGCTGGGCGTTTTTACCCAGGGCGCGAATGTGGAAGACCACGTGGCCAGCTCCTGGCAATACAAGCTAAAAATCATGGCCCGTTCGATTTTGGAGCAAAAGCGCTTTTTATCCAGCTCCGAATTGGTAAAGGTGGGGCGAAATGTGCATATTGACCCAACGGCCGTTATCCACGGCTACACGGTCATTGGCGACAACGTCACCATCGGCGCGGGTGCCGTCATCGACAACTGCATCATTGGCAGCAATGTGACCGTCTCCCAGGGCTGCCAGCTCTTGCTCAGCGTGGTCAGCGATGGCTGCTTTTTGCCCTTCCGCGCCGCCCTCTTTATGACCACCCTGATGGAAAATACCTCCATTGCCCAAAACACCTGCTTGCAGCTGTGTGTGGTCGGTCGCGACTCGTTTATTGGTGCGGGCAACACTTTCACCGACTTCAACATCTTAGGCGGCCCGCTCAAAACGATGAACCACCTGGAGCAGTTAGAGGCCACCAACCTGCTCATCCTGGGCGGCTGCGTCGGGCACCACTGCCGCATTGGCTCCGGTGCAGTGATCTATGCCGCCCGCACCATCGAATCCGACGTGGTGCTGCTGGCGTCTGACGACCGGATGTTCATCACCAAAAACGTAACCTTTGAACAAAGCGACCACCACGCCCACAAAGAGCGGTACTCCTACCCCCGGCTGTATCCCAGAAAAGGGGAGATTGTCAATTACTAACACCTTTTTCACGGCGTCCAGGCAGAAAGCGGGTATGTAAGGGACCCAATTACCATTTATAGGGTCGTTTGTCCTCATTACACTCAATTTTTATGATGCAGGATTCTTTTGCTTTTATCATTCATCCGCTCGATCCCAAGCGCGACGTCAGCCGCAAGTATCCGGCGCTGGGTAAGCTGCCTGCCTGGCTGATTGAATTTCTTTCCATTTTTTATCCCCCTGTGTTTATCTCGGAAATTGAGGGCATTCAATCGGCGGAAAACGGCCGTTCCCTCAAAGGTTGGTTCATTGCCTGCCCACTGACGCCCAACATGATGCTGCGCCTGCCCACCGCCCTGGTCTACCGCAAAATTGTGCAAACGGGCAAGCTGGCAGAAAAATTGGGTGCTCGGGTGCTGGGTCTGGGGGCCTTTACGTCGGTGGTAGGCGATGGCGGCATCACCATTGCCAGGCAGCTCAACATTCCGGTGACCACGGGCGACAGCTACACCATTGCCCAGGCCGTGCATGCCATAGAAGAAGCGGCCGTTTTGCTTGAAAACCCCCTGTCTACGGCAACGGTAGCCGTGGTGGGAGCCACCGGGGCCATTGGCTCGGTATGTGCCCAGCTGTTGGCGCCCCAGTGCCAGCAGCTGCTGCTCATTGGCCGCCGGATAGAAAAGCTGCAAGAAGTGGCAACGGCCGTACGCCAGCAAGGCGCAGCCCAGGTAACCATCTCCGCCAACATGGCCGATCTGGCCCAGGCCGATTTTGTCATCACCGTCACCAGCGCCGTGGAGACGATCATTGAACCACATCATTTGCGGCCCGGCGCGGTAGTTTGTGACGTTTCGCGGCCGCGTGACGTCTCAAAACAGGTCGCCGAACAGCGCCCTGACGTTCTGGTAATTGAAGGCGGCATGGTTGAGGTGCCTGGACCAGTCAACTTCAATTTTGACTTTGGTTTTCCGCCGAAAATGGCCTATGCCTGTATGGCAGAGACAATGGCATTGGCTCTAGACGGAAATTACGTTTCTTTCACGCTGGGAAAAGACATAAAATTGTCGCAAGTACAGACAATTGATACAATCGCCCAGCGGCACGGCTTTAAGCTTGGCGGCTTCAGAAGTTTCGAACGCGCCGTAACAAGCTCGCAAATAGCGGTTGTCAAAGCTGCCCGTATTCCAGATGGCGACGCTGTTGGTGCCGTTCCGTTTTTGAATCCAAAGACCAACACTTTTGTGGACTCTGTAAAAATTTGATCTGCCAAGGAATAAGCTCATGAGCAACGGCCGTATATTAATAGTTGAAGACGATTTTGATATTTCCAACATGTTACGCATCTTCTTCACGGGGCAAGGGTACCATGTTGATGTCGCCGCGCGGGGCAGCGAAGCGCTGGAACTCTGCCGCAAAAAACTGCCCGATCTCATCGTCTTAGACATCATGCTGCCAGACATGAACGGGTACGAAGTGTGCAAGGTGATGCGCACCACCACGCGCACCAGCCATATCCCCATCATTTTCCTCACCCAGAAAGATGAGCGCAGCGACCGCATTGCCGGGCTGGAGCTGGGTGCCGATGATTACATCACCAAGCCGTTTGACATTGAAGAGCTCAAGCTGCGCGTCCGCACCGCCATTAATACCTACAAACGCCACAACATGACCGACCCCATCACCGGCCTGCCCAGCAGCCGCCTGATCGAAGATCAGCTGCGCCAGCTCATGCGCACCAGCGATTGGACCTATTTGCAGATTGGCATCGACCACATCGAGCCATTTAGCGATGAATATGGCTTCCTGGCCCGCGACGAAGTGCTGCGCTTCACCACCCTCCTGCTGAACGAAGTGGATGACGAGATGGGCACGCTGGACGACTTTGTGGGCCACGCTACCAGCAATACCTTTGTGTTGGTCACCAAGTCCACCAATGTCCCGGCCCTGGTCGAGGAACTACGCCAGCAGTTTGATGAAGGCATTCTCTCCCACTACAGCTTTATCGATCGCGAACAGGGCGGCATCATGCAGCCCGATGGCAATCTGGTACCGCTGATGAAGCTGTCGATTGGCATTGTGTCGGACAAAACCCAACGTTTTTCCGACATTCGCGAGATTACCGAAACGGCCGCTGAACTGCGCCGGATGGACAGAGATAAACAAGCTCAATAGAAAACCTGCACACGCAAAAGTGCCTGTCGTCTTCACGACAGACCCTGACAATCGTGTAATGTGGCGGAAGTAACAGCTGAGGTTTGACACGAACCATGGAAAAAGAATTAACCTCGGCTATGATTTGGAGTTTGTTTGACAGCCTTCACGAAGGCGTTCTCATAGCTGAGACCAATGGCACGATTTTATACCTGAATGATACCGCAGGTGAGCTGCTCAACCTGACACCTGGGGTTGCAACATTGCAGGCTGCCGCCAACTTCTTCACACCACCTCACAGCTGGGAAGATTGTTTAACGCCACCCTTTGCCACCACCATTTTGTTGAAAAACGGCCGTATCCTCAACCTCCACAGCCGCTACATTGAACTAAACCAGACCAACCTGATCCAGCTGATCATCTCGCCGCAGCAGGCCGTAACGGATCTGGCCAATTCAGCCCAGGCGCTACAGCAGCTGGCCACCCTCACCCGCGTCAGCAACGAAACGGACCTGCAAGCGCAGCTTTCCCTGTTGGTCAACGGCCTGCAAAAGACCGGTTGGAACCGGGTGGTGCTGAGCCTGCGCGACGAAGCATTTAACCCCACCTTGATGATTACCGCAGGCATTACCCCAGAGGAAGAGACCTTTTTGCGCAACAATGCCATCCCGGCCCAGGCGTGGCTGGCCCTGTTTGAAGAGGAAGCCCTGGAAGCGTACCGCCAGAGCAGCTGCTATTTTGTGCCCGGCCACAGCGATTGGGCGCAGCAGCACCTGGGTATGGTGCTGCCAGACTACACGGCCGTTCGCCAAAACGGCGACACCTGGCATCCCAACGATTTACTGTGCATCCCGCTGTATAATCAACAGCAGCAGCGCATCGGCCTCATTGGATTGGACCAACCGGTAAACGGCCGTCGCCCCACCCCGGTTACCCTGCAAACCATCGAGCTGTACGCCCAATTTGCCGCCTCCATTGTGGAAAAAGCCCAGCTTTTCCAACAGACAGCACGACGCAACCGGGAATTTGAAGTGCTGCTAAACAGCAGCACCGCCCTTTCCAGCACGCTGGATAAAGAATCGATTTTGCACACCCTGGCCACCCAGGCGCTTAAAGTGGTAGACGCCCTGAGCTGCGTGGTATACCAATGGCTGCCGTCAGAAAACGAACTGCTGGTTTTGAAGCGTGTGGAGCGGGCCAGCACAACGGCCGTTCCCGCCCAGGGCATGCGCTTAACCATCCCCGATTCGCCAATCCTGACGGCCGTCCTTCAGGGGCAGCAGGCCCAAACGATCCACATCAGCCAGGTAGACGCGTCGCCGCTGCCGCTGCCCCAAACCCCCACCGGAGATGAGTCTCTGACCGGGGTATTTGTGCCGCTGGTGCTGACCGGCGAGACGTATGGCTTGTTGTATTTGGTCAGGGGAAACGGCCGTATTCCCCAGACCGATCAGCACGAAATCATGCTGCTCACCGCCCTGGCTAACCAGGCCACCACCGCCCTGGAAACCGCCTTCATCTTTGAAGACACCTACGAGCGCGAACGCTTCTACGGCGCAATGGGCAACGTCAGCCTGGCGCTAAACTCCAGCCTGGACCGTGAAACCGTGCTCAACCTGGTCTGCTCTGAAGGACGCCGCATTTTTAACGTCGATGGCGCGTACATCTGGCAGCTTGAAGGCGAGCAATTTGTCGGCAGCGCCGCCGCCGGGCACGGCGCCAGCCACTTTGTTGGCACCACCATTGCCACGGCGGACCAAACCAGCTTTGTCAGCCAGCTGGCGCGCTCGGCTGAACCGACGTTTATTAACCAGATTGCCCAACACGACGACATTGCAATTCGCCTGCCGCAGCCTGAAGCGGTTAAAGCTGTGTTGGGTGTACCACTGCTGCGCGAAAGCGACCTGACCGGTATCCTGGTGCTGGTTGATACACAAAACCCCAACCGTTTTTCCAACAAAGACATTAGCTGGGCCACGACCTTTGGCGTACAGGTAGCCATTGCCCTGCAAAACGCCAAGCTGTTCGATGAGCTGCGCCAGTTTAACGAAACGCTGGATCATCGCGTCGCCGAGCGCACCAAAGCGCTGAACGACGAAAGCAACCGTGTCAAGATCTTGCTGCGCATCACCACCGAACTATCCGCCAGCCTGGATCAGGACCGGGTGCTCAACCAGGCGCTGCACCTGGTAAACGGCGTGGTAAGCGCCACCGAGGGCGCTATTTTGCTCATCGACAACGAGTCGGGTGAGTTTATTTTCCGGGCGGCCATTGGCACGGAACGGCCGATTCCCCTGCGCGGTATCCCCAGCGGCATGATGCGCAACGAAGGTCTGGCGGGCTGGATGATTGAAAACCATTCGGCCGTCATTGTGCACGACGCCCTGCAGGACCCCCGCTGGCAGGAGCGGGAAACCAGCATGCGCCACCGCTCGGTGCTGGGCGTGCCGCTGATTTCCAACGAAGAAGTCATCGGCGTGTTGATGATGTTCCATTCCGAGCCAAACGCCTTCACCTTGCAGCAGCAGGATTTGGTCGAAGCGGCCGCCATCCAGGTGGCCCACGCCATCAACAACGCCAGCCTGTACAACCTCATTTTTGACCAGGCTGAGCAGCTTGGCTCCATGCTGCGCACAGAAATCATCCAAAAGGCCAACCTGGAAGCGATCCTGGAAAGTATCGCCGACGGCGTGATTGTGGCCGACAGCCAAAACAAGGTGGACATTGCCAATCTGCCCGCCTGCAACATTTTGGACATCCCGCGCGATCAGCTGCTGGGTAAATCGATCAACGAGCTGCTGGGGCTGTACGGCCATTTTGGCGAATCGTGGATTCACACGATTAACGACTGGGCCACCAATGCCGACCGCATTGAGCAGTGGACCTTCCTGGCCGACCAGCTGGTGATTGAGGACAAGTTTGTCAGCGTGCATTTGTCGCCAGTGCTGTCGGATAACCAGTTTTACGGCACGGTTTCCATCTTCCGCGATATCACCAAGGAAGTGGAGGTGGACAAGCTGAAGAGCGAATTTGTCTCCACGGTGTCGCACGAGCTGCGCACGCCGATGACGTCGATCAAAGGGTATGCCGACCTGATGCTGATGGGCGCGGCTGGCCCGATGACCGATCCGCAAATTCGCTACTTGCAGGTGATCAAAAACAATGCCGATCGGCTGCACATGTTGGTGAACGATTTATTGGACATTTCGCGCATTGAGACGGGCAAGACGGGGCTGGATTTACGGCCGTTAGACATCCCCCAAATCATCGAACAGGTGGTGGAGGGGCATTTAAACGGCCGTATCCAGCACGAATCGCGCAGCCTGAGTGTGCAAACCGAGCTGGCCCCCTCGCTGCCGCTGGTTAATGCCGATCACGCCCGCATCACCCAAATCCTGACCAACTTGCTGGACAATGCGCTCAACTACACCCCGGACTTCGGCCAAATCACCGTGACAGCCCGGGCCACCCACAGCTACGTGCATATCAGCATCCAGGACACCGGCATCGGCATCGCCCGGGAAAACCTGGACAAAATTTTCGACCGCTTCTACCGCGCCGACGACGCCAAAGTACAGCGCGTACCCGGCACCGGTCTGGGGCTGGCCATCGTACGCAGCCTCATCGAAATGCACGGCGGCCGTTTGCGCGTGGAAAGCGAGCTGGGCAAAGGCAGTACCTTTACGTTTAATCTGCCGGTCGTTATCGAAGATAGCGATCCGACGTAAGAGACTTTTTCAATCTTGGGTTGTCGCAAAGAAACCCAATTGGAAAGAGGAACTATGGCTAAAATTCTTATTGCCGAAGACGATCAGGATATCCGCGAACTGATTGTGCTCACCCTTCAGTTTAGTGGATTCGATGTCGTCAGCGTTGAAGATGGTTCTTTGGCAGTTGAAAAGGCGAAAGTTGAAGCCTTTGACCTGATTTTGATGGACGTACGGATGCCGCGCATGACCGGCTACGAGGCGTGCCGTCGGCTCAAGGATATGGACAGCACCAAAAACATTCCGATCATTTTCTTGTCGGCCAAAGGGCAGGAGCAAGAAATTCAGACCGGGCTGAGTGCCGGGGCCGCCGACTACATTCTCAAGCCGTTTGCCCCGGATACGTTAGTCAACACCATCAACAAAGTGTTAAGCAAGGCAAAAGCTGGCTAAAAAATGAGCATCACCACCATAGACAGCCAACTGATCCACTACGAGGTGCTTGGTCGCGGCCAGCCGCTGATTTTTATTCACGGCTGGCTGGGCTCCTGGCGCTATTGGTGGCCGTCTATGCAGGCTTTGTCCACCCATTATCGCACCTTTGCCTTCGACCTGTGGGGCTTTGGCGATTCCAGCAAATCGCCCGATGCGTACTCTCTGGGCGCTTACGTGGAGATGGTAGACCAGTTCATCGACAAGCTGGGTGTAGCCCGGCCGGTTATCCTGGTGGGCCACGGCCTGGGGGCGATTGTTTCGCTCAGCTACACGGCCAAAAATCCGCAAAACGTGGCCAAAGTGGCCACCATCGCTTTGCCGCTCACCAATGCCTATCTCAACAACCGGCTGCAAGACACCGACCCAGAAACGCTCATCAGCCGGGTTTTGGGGCGGACCAACAGCTTTATGGAGATTGATAGCGAAATTCATAAGGTGGATGCAACGGCCGTTACCAAATCCATCAGCTCGTTTAGCAACGTCAACCTGGTCAACGATATCGCCAATCTCACCCGCCCGCTGCTGCTGGTGTACGGCACCCAGGATAACCTGGTGCTGCCCCCCAACGGCGAATACAGCTACCTCCAGCAATCAGTCAACGACCGATTTTACGTGGAGTTGGAGTTGTGCCACCACTTCCCCATGCTGCAAGAGAAGGCCAAGTTCAACCGCCTCCTGCTAGACTTCATTCTGGCCAGCGCCGAACTGACCGAACTCACCCCCAAAGAATATTGGCAGCGGCGCATTCGCTAAGCCATCTTCTAAAATTTGCTTGCTGCGGCGCGATCTTCGGCAAGCACGAAACCGCACCGGCTGCTTTGCAATATTGAATTTAAGCACAAGCTCGCTCACTACGGCCGTTTCCCCATCAAGCACAAATTGAAGGAGTGGATGCGGCCGTATCCCCCCACACTTTTAGCACGGCCGTCTACATGCAGGTAGCTCCTCACGCCCTACGTCTGCTGGCCGCCCGTGCCCCAAGTTACCGCCAGTTACCCCCACAACGGCCGTATTCTCACATCCTTTTGCCCCTCATTTGCAATATCGTCCGACGCTTTACAAAAAGGTACAATCTGCACTATATTTGCACTACCACTTGGCAAACCCAGTCCAGAACAAGGAGTAGCGTATGAGCGATTTCAAATTTGAAGCCTGGCCTACCGAATACCGCCAAATTAACCAATATTTTGGACAAAACCCCCACAATTACGCCCAATTTGGCCTGCCCGGCCACGAAGGGCTGGACCTGATGGCTCCCACCGGCAGTAAAGTTTTTGCCGTCGCCCCTGGTACGGTGCGGGTAGTCAACACCTCAGCCACCAACCACAACTACGGTATTCACGTTCGGGTGGATCATGCCGATGGCTGGCAAACCATCTATGGGCATATGCAGCAAACCACCGTGCAGGTGGGCCAGCCCGTGAAAGCAGGAGACCAGCTGGGTCTGGCAGATAACACGGGCAACAGCTTTGGCTCGCATCTGCACCTGACGCTCAAACGGCAAAACGCCTCCTACACCGACAACAGCGGCACCAAATGGCCCTACAACATCTTTGATCCCACCCCATTTTTGCTGCCGCTTATCGGCTGGCAGCGTCCGGCTGGCCCGTACACCGACGGCTGGGCCTACACCGACGGCATCATCGTCGTAGGTGATCTGGCGCAGGTGAACAGCGGCGGCATTAATCTGCGCGAAACGGCCAGCGTGGTAGGCAAGCTGATCGATCTAGTCCCTGGCGGCACCATCATCATTGTGACCGGCGCGGCGCGTGGGCAGTACACGCCGGTGAAGGTAGCCAATGCCTCGCTCAAGAACGTGCCAGCACCGCCGCCACCCACCCCAGCCCCGCCGCCACCACCCACGGAAAACGTGATCAATGGGTGGGCCTTCACAGCTTACATCACCCGCAGCGGCAATCAGGCCGTGGTGGGCCAGTTTGGCATTAATTTACGCGCCGCCGCCAGCCGGACGGCCACCAACATTGGCCTGGTAAAGGGCGGCAGCACGCTCACCATCACCGGCGCGCCGCAGGGGGAGTACACCCCGGTCAGTGCCCGGCGCGTGGACTTCTCTGGCCCGATCAACCTCCCGGAGGAGGTAACGCCGCCCATTACCCCCGCGCCACAGCCGCAGCCCACTCCCTCACCCACGCCACCCCCGGCGGACGCCATTTTGGGCTGGGCCTACACGGAGAATCTGACGATCAACGGCCGTCAAGTCATCTCCGGCCGATTTGGCACCAATTTACGCGCGGCCCCCGTGCGCGGCGGCAGTAAGCTGGGTCTCTTTGTCGAGGGCGGCACCGGCACCATTGCCGGGCAATCCAGCGGTGAATACACGCCTATCTACGTCTCGCGCAGCAGCCTGCGCAACCTGCCGTCGCCGCTGCCGCCGATCACCCAGCCTACCCCGCTGCCCGGCGATACCACTCCGGTTCCAACGCCGCAGCCCACCGCCGACACCACCCCAGGCTGGGCCTTTACCGCCGCTATCACCATTTCCGGCAGCAGCGCCAAAGCCGGGCAGTATGGCATCAATCTGCGCAGCGCACCCCGGCGTGACGCCGACATGGTGGGCTTTGTCCCTGGCAATGCCAGCATGATGGTGACCGGCACTGCCCAGGGTGAATACACGCCGGTGCGGGTGGATGACAACATCTTGCAAAACAAGGTCACCGGGCCAACACCCATCATCGACACCATCACCCCGCCCGACGACGCCATCGACCCGGAACCGCCCGCGTTGGGCAGCGCCCGGATTGGCCTGCACGCTTCGGCCGACCCCGGCATTTCGCAGGCCGAAATTGCCGAGTTTAACGACATGCGCCCCGGCATGATTAAGGTGCTGTCGTTTCATGAACCAACGGCCGTCCAGAAACTGTCCAAAAACCATCCCGACGCCCGCTGGGTGGTCCGTGCCTTCCTCGACTTCCGCTCGCCAAACGGGGTGCGCAATATCAGCCCTGGCCAGTTTGTCAACGATACCATCAACGACGTGCGCCGCACCCTGGAGATGATTGGCTCCGGTAAGGACGCAGTGATCGAACTGCACAACGAGCCAAACCTGGTGCCCGAAGGGCTCAGCGGCGCCTGGCACGATGGTGCCAGCTTTGCCCAATGGTGGCTGGAAGTGCTGCGCCTCTACCGGCAGGCGATGCCAGGCCGCAAATTTATCTATCCCGGGCTGTCACCGGGTTCGGCCGTTTCGGGCATCAAACAAGACCATATCCAGTTCATCGAAGCCAGCCGCGTGGCTGTGGAAGCCGCCGACGGGTTGGCCATCCACACCTACTGGTCCAACATCTACCCCATGCAGCTGGCGCTTAACGTGCTGGATGATTACATCAGCCGCTTCCGCTACAAACCGATCTGGGTCACCGAGGCCAGCAACAACAAAGCAGGCACGCCGGTCTACCAAAAAGCCCAGCAGTACCTGGACTTTTGGAAAGAGATTCAAAAACGGCCGACCGTGCAGGGCGTCACCTATTTTGTCGCTTCGGCCAGCGACCCGGCCTTCAAGGAAGAGGTTTGGGTCGGCAATGACATCGGCAAGCGCATCGGGCGACGTTAAAAAAAGATTGGGCCAATTTTTACCCCCACCCTAACCCTCCCCCTGGCAGGGGGAGGGAATCTGGCTGGGGTGAGGGTGGTTTTACGATTAAAAACCTAAACCGAAAGTTGGACCATTCTGAGGAAACCTTTCATAGATGGAAATCATCCTCCCGGTTGTCGCAGCCATTCTTATCGCCGCTTTTGTGGCTTACCTGCAGCGGAGCCAACCCAGGGTACGCTGTCCCCAATGCCAGAGCCAGCAGGTACGCCAGCTGGAGCAGCAGCTGGAAAAAATCCAGCAAGACAGCACCATGGGGTATGCCGTCAAGCTAGACGTGAAGCTCATCATGAAAACAACGTACCGCTGCCAAACGTGCGGCCACGCCTGGACGGTAACTGCCCCCGAAACATAATTTTTAACCATGAAATTCTTGTCCGATGGGCAAAAAAAAATCAAAGATTTCGCAGATTGAAAAGATTTTATCTGCGAAATCTGCAAAATCTGTTGATAAAAATCCTGATTGATTCTGGCTTGTCCAGGTTAGGAGCCTCCCTTGAAATTAGTGCGCTATGAACACAACGGCCGTTCCCCACAGGTCGGCCTCGTCGTCGAAAACCGGGTGATTGATTTGTCCGGCGTTGTCCCGTCGATGCATGCCCTGATTACCCTCAGCGCCGACGGCCAGACAGTCATCCGCCAGCAAGCCACAGCGGGCCAGGGCATTCCGTTGAACGAGGTCAGGCTGGTTGCTCCACTCCAGCCCCGGCGCAATGTGATGTGCCTGGGCAAAAATTACGCCGACCACGCCCGCGAAATGCAAACGGCCCACAACGAACCCATCGAACTGCCCCAGTTCCCCGTCATCTTTACCAAAGCCACCACCAGCGTTTCTGGCCCCACCGACCCCATTCCGTTTGATCCAACCGTGTCCGAACAGATTGATTGGGAAGTGGAGCTGGCCGTCATCATCGGCAAGCAGGGCAAAAACATTCCCGCCGAGCAGGCGATGGAGTATGTCTTTGGCTACACCGTGCTCAACGACGTCACGGCCCGCGATTTGCAGCGGCAGGGCAAGCAGTTTTTTAAGGGCAAGAGCCTGGACGGAAGCTGCCCCATCGGCCCGTGGATTGTGACGGCCGATGAGCTGACCAATCCGCACAACCTGGATGTGCGCTGCCTGGTGAACGGCGTGGAGAAGCAGGCCAGCAATACGCGCCACATGATTTTCGACATCCCCACCACCATCGCCTACCTCTCACGCGGCATGACGCTGCTGCCTGGCGACGTCATCGCCACCGGCACACCCGACGGCGTTGGTTCCGCCCGGACCCCACCCGAATTTTTGCGCCCGGGCGATGTGCTCACCTCGATTGTGGCCGGCATTGGCGAACTGCGGAACGTGGTAACGGCCGTTCCCTAAAATGAGATTGGATCAATCTTGAAGATTGGTCCAATCCTCCCCACCCCTAATTCTCTTTTTCGTACACAATGGCTTGAATGTGCAGGTCGCGACGGCCGTTGGCCTTCACGGATTCCCACTCTGGCACGGTAGGCTGGTGGTTGTTGAGCCAGTCGTCCAGTTCGTAAAACGGGACGGTGAAGGAGTGACGGCTCTTTTCGTCGAAGCCGTCTTCGAGGACGGCCGTATAGTCTGGCCAGGCCGCCGCACCCCACGGACTACCCTCCAGCACCACCACAAATTGGACCTCACTTGCCTGGAGCTGCTGGCGAAACTGGGTCAGACTTTCCGCGGTGGCGGGCGGCAAAACCAGCGAAGGCACAATCCACGAGGTCTGGTGTTCGGCCGCCAACCGCCAGGACAGCGCTTCAGCGCTGAATTGGTCCCACGGGTTGATCAGCAAAAAACGGCCGTTGGGGGACATTTGCTCTTCCAACCAGGCAGCCAGATCATTCAGGACCGGCTGCGTTTCGTATTCCACCTCCAGGCGTGAGCCAAACAGGGCAAAACGCTGGGGCAGGGTCTGGGCGCTTTGCCAGCCCGCCAGCAGCAGCCCACCCAGCAGCAGCGGCACAGCCTGCCGCCAGCGGTGACGCAGCGGTAACAGCAAATTGGTGAGCATAACGGCCGTCATCACATGCAGCGCGGGCACAAAAGTGGCAATAAACCGGGGGTTAAACGGGTGGTTGATGAACATGATCAGCGCCATGCCCACCAGGAAGTAACCCAGCAGCAGCTGAATCCCAGGCTTGCGCCAGTTAGCCAAAGCCCACGCCAGCCCAGCCAGGTTCACCAGGGCAAACAGCGGGGCCGGCGTTTCGAAGCGGGCCAGGCTAAGCGGGTAGTAGGTAAAACCGCGCCACGAGAGCCAGGCGTTGCCGTCGGAGAGCGGTTGGGCGTAATCCAGCGCCCCACTCAGGCCGCCGGGGCGGGCCAGCCAGAGCAGCAGCACCGCCGCCAGCGGGGCAAACAAAGCCGCCCAGCGCCGCCAGGGCAAGGGGTGCCAGCCATGACGCACATTGCCAAAAACAGGCACCAGTTCGCTGAGAGCAACGGCCGTTACCGTCACCGCGCCGTAGGTGTATTTGGTAAGCACGGTGAGAATTAGACAAAAGCTGGCCAGGAGAAGGCGACCGGACGACGGCCGTTTGCCCGCCCGCACATATGCCCACAAGGCCAGCAAACTGACCAGCAGGCCCGGCGTTTCCAGCATCACCAGCGTACCGTTCACCAGCAAGGAGGTCATGGCTGCGGTGAGACTGGCCGCGATGAGGCCGCTGAGCCAGCCGTATTTTTCGTCGATTTCCAGGCAGATGGCATACAGCACCGGCAGCGCCAGAAAGAGGCAGACTGCGCTAAAGAGACGGGCAGTCACGGCCGTTCCGCCCCACAGCCAAAAAACCAGCGCCTTGAGCCAGGTCACCCCCGGCGGATAAAAATTTTGCGCCGTCAGCCGCTGGAAAAATTCGCCCAGATGCCCGCCGTCCAGAGCCAGGGCCATTTGCAGCGCGGGCAAGGCGTGGTTGGCTTCATCGGAGTCAAACGGGAAGTGCTGCAAGGCGAGGATATGGCGGGTGAGGAAGAGCAAGACGGCCGCAGCCACCACCAGCACCAGCAATAAACCCAACCAGGCGTGACGGCGCACAGGTGGCAGCGAGGTCGTGGGCAAAGGAGAAACAGCAGGCATAAGGCGCTATTGTGGCGTAGTTTGAGAGGCAGCGCAACACACGCCCCCTAGTAAAACTGTGCCCAAAAATTGGTGATTGACAGGAACGGCCGTCTCGTGCTAAAGTATCCCCCATCGCTAAAAAAAATTTTAGCGATAAATAAACACCTAGCACAACAGGCAGTTTTTCTGATGGATCAATTTCAACCGCAAGAAATTTTAATCATCAACGATCTTGAATCCCTGCGCGTCATTGCCGACCCGCTGCGCACGCAAATCATCGAAATCCTCATCTTCCAGCCCGCCACGGTGAAGCAGGTGGCCGACAAGCTGGGCCTGGCCCCCAGCAAGCTGTACTACCACTTCAACACGCTGGAACAGGCAGGCTTCATTGTGATGGTGGAAACACGCATGGTGGCCAACATGCAGGAAAAATATTACCGGGCCATCGCCAACGCCTTTGAATTGGATCAATCCCTGCTCACCTTCCACACCGACGCGGGCCGCGATTCGGTCCACACCTTGCTCAACAACATCCTGGACACCACCAAGGAAGATATTTTCCGCAGCTTCCAGGCGCGCCTGCTGGCCCTGGACAAAGGCAGCACCGAGAGCGAAAAGCGGTTTATGCTCACCCGCCAGACCAACCAGATTCCCGAAAGCCGCGCCCAGGAGTTTATGCAAAAGCTGCAAGAGATGCTGGTTGAATTTTCACAGGAAAAACCCGCTGAAGAAACGGCCGAATCCCTCAAATATTACGTCTTCACCGTCGCCTTCTACCCGTCAATTTATTACACCGATGAAGCGTCTGATTCCGAGTAAACCGTAACAAGGCCTTTTGGAATTTCATAGGTCGTGGGCTAAAACGTGAAACGTGATTCATTGCTGATCACGTTACGCGGCCTGTTAACCATGGAAATTCCCCAAAAGCTACACAAACCATTCGTGGAGGTGCAGAGGAATGACTGCTAACAATTCGCCCCAGTCGATGCGAACCTTTTTTATCATCTGGCTCGGCCAGCTGGTCTCAATGATTGGCTCCGGGCTGACCGGCTTTGGCCTGGCAGTGTGGATATACGAACAGACCGGGCAGGCGACGCCGTTTGCCCTCACCGTGATGTTTGGCAACCTGCCCCAGGTGTTGATTTCCCCCTTTGCCGGGGCGCTGATAGACCGCTGGAACCGCCGCCTCGTGATGATTATCGCCGATACCGGCAGTGCGCTGATCACCCTGGTCTTTTTCCTTTTGTTGGCTTTTGGCCAGCTGGCCATCTGGCAAATTTACCTGGGCGTCATTCTCAGCTCGGTCCTGGCCAGCTTCCAGGAGCCAGCCTACGCGGCCTCCATCACCATGCTGGTACCAAAAAAGGATCTGCCCCGCGCCAACGGCCTGATGCAGATGGGCCAGGCGCTGCAAATGTTGATTGCCCCGGTGCTGGCCGGCATCTTGTTTGTGTCCATCGGTCTGCGCGGCATCATCATGATTGATGCCGTGACCTTCTTTTTTGCCGTGGGAGCGCTGCTGCTGGTACACATTCCGCAGCCCCAACGGACCAGCCAGGCAGAAACGGCCGAAACCAACCGCTCGTTGTGGCGTGAAGCCGCTTTTGGCTGGCATTACCTGCGGGCACGGCGCGGGCTGTTTGGCCTGCTCATCTTCTTCGCCCTGGTGAACTTCTTTTTGAACTTTTCGGCCGTTTTGCTAGGACCGATGATCTTGTCGTTTGGCACGGCCGCTGGCCTGGGCACGGCGCAAACGATGGGCGGCGTGGGCATGCTCATTGGCAGCATCGCCATGAGCACCTGGCGGGGGCCAAAACAACGCATGACGGCCGTTATTGGCTTCATCTTCCTGGCTTCCTGTGGGCTTTTTATCGCCGGGCTGCAATCGTCCGTCTGGGTTGTCGCCGTAGGGATGTTTTTGCTGATGTTCAGCGTGCCCTTTGGCTCGGGCCTGAGCCAGACCATCTTCCAGACCAAGGTGGAACCGGCCGTTCAGGGCCGCGTCTTCTCCATTCGCACCATGATTGCCCGCTCGATGATGCCCGTCGCCTTTCTGCTGGCCGGGCCGCTGGCCGACCAGGTGTTTGAGCCGCTGCTGCGCGAAGGCGGAGCGCTGGCCAGCACCTGGATTGGCTCGTTGGTGGGTGTGGGACCAGGCCGCGGCATCGGCGCGTTGTACCTGGTTTCGGCCGTGGTGCTGTGGGCCGCCAGCGGCCTGGCCTGGGCCAACCCGCACATTCGCCACGTGGAAACGGATCTGCCGGATGCAGTCATCGAACCAGATCATTCGGGTGAACTGTTGACAGGCGTGGTGGAAACGGCCGTTTAGCCTATTTTAAAGTGGGCCACTCTTGAGGAATGGCCCACTCTAAAAAACGGACAGTTATCTCCCTCAGGCACCGATGCCGCGCAGGTAGAGCAGGTACATCCCCAGCAGGTAAACCACAATGGTGGCGATACTGTCCACTTCAATAAAGAGGATTTTGCGCTCGACGCGGGCCAGGTTACCCACCAGAGCCATGTTGGTGAGCAG
This sequence comes from Anaerolineae bacterium, assembly GCA_020848035.1. Taxonomy (GTDB): domain Bacteria; phylum Chloroflexota; class Anaerolineae; order Promineifilales; family Promineifilaceae; genus Leptofilum. Next base: position 58,574 of record JADLAX010000020.1, read on the forward strand.
CAGCGCCAGCAGACCTACCAGGGCAAAATTCTCGTCGATGGCCCCGAGGAAACGGCCGTCTAAGTAAAAGAAATCGGACACACCCAGCGCCAGCATGTTGAATACACTGGAACCCAGCAGGTTGCCCACGGCCATGTCGTAGGCGTTCATGCGCACGGCCGCCAGAGCCGCCAACAGCTCCGGCAAGGAGGTCACCAGGCTCAGCAGCGCCGTGCCCACAAAACCCGTGCCTAAACCGGTTATTGCCGCGATCTCTGTGCTGGAATTGACCAACAGCGGCACCACGGCCATGAGGACACCGGCCGAAATCAGAAAGCCAAACACACCACGCCGTAAGCTGGGGAAATCCGCCGCAGGCTCCGAGACCGCCACCGGCTCCACCGGGCTGCGATTTTCCCGCTGAACAAGCCAGATGCCGCCAAAATACAGCGCAATGAGCACCAGGCTGTCGACTCCCACCCAGCCAATCTTCAAATCCACGTCGTCCAGGATGGAAATAATGGCCACAAGCATCAAAATGGTGGTCAATGCGGCCGTCAGCGCGTGGGTGACAGCGATGCGTCGCAGCAGCGGCACCTGGTAGTTAATCAGGTCGACCACAGCCAGCAGCATCATGTTGACCATGTTGCTGCCAAAAAAGTTACCCGCCGCCAGGTTTGGGTACCCTGCCTGGAAGGAGCTAATCGAGGCAATAAATTCGGGCAAGGAGGTGGCCCCCGCCAGGAAAATGGTGCCCACAAACAGTCCGCCCAGGCGGGTACGCACAGCAATGATGTCGCCATATTCGGCTAATTTAATGGCCGCATACACCACAACGGCCGAACTGAGGAGAAATTGTAACCAGATCATAGTTTTAGTTCACGAGTTTACGAGTTGGCGAGTAGCGAGTGGCAAGTGGCAAGTAGCAAGTTGGCAAGTGGCCGGGTAAATTGCAACACGCTAACTGACCCCTTCACCCCTTCACCCCTTCACCCTGTCACCCTGTCACCCTGTCACCCACTCCCCACACCTTCGCCACGGGCAGAACCACGATAATACCGGTATTGGGCTGAGCGAGGTCACCCAGAATTGCTTCGGTGGCGGCCACGGCCGTTTCCGCTGTCTCCAGGCTGTCTATAACCGCAAACAGGGTGTTGTGCCCCACCCGGCCACTGCCAAACATCTGGCTGAAGCCCACAAAAGCCATCTCAGGGCTGTGCCGCTGCAGGACGCGATTTAAGCCGGTGCTCTCGATAATCGTCACCCCGCCTACACCGGCCTGGTTCCAGGCAGTCAGCACCTCATTCAAATGGGTCGTATCATCCAGCACCATCACGAGCATGTACATAAGTTTCCTCCTGATTTTTTAGCTCAGACAGGTTTTTAATCCGCTTTATGTAAACCGCCCAAGGTTTTTGGAGGAAAAAGCGCCATTTTTGTGCGGTTTACTCAACTAACCGGCAGATGCCACACGCGTTTATTTTGAAAAACTTTCTGCCAGTTACCCATACATTACCACCCAACTACTTTGCCAAACGAGGCTTGGTTCATTTTAACCCAAAGCCAACTTTACAGTTTGTAGAACGATTTGCAAAATCGCTCTACAAACTGTCAGGCAATTTTCTTCACTTTCTGAACCATGCCACAACAAGGAACCTATTACCCAACCAAATGCAGATTGTGGGCAACGGCCGTTCCACCGTTCGTTGGCCTTTCCCCCTCGCCTATGGTAAATTTTCCCCTCATCTCGCTTTTCAACCGAACAAATAGACGCATAAACCAAAACAGGAGAAGCTATGCAGAATCAGCGCAAATTCTACATTGATGGGCAGTGGGTTGAGCCACACAGCCCACAAACAGCCGACGTCATCAACCCGGCCACTGAAGCAGTCATCGGCACCATTGCCCTGGGCGACCAGACCGACGTGGCAACGGCCGTCGCCGCCGCCCGCCGCGCCTTTGACCACTACGCCCAAACCAGCCCGGCCGAACGCATCACCCTGCTAGAAAAAATCATCGAGGTGTATAAACGGCGCATGCCCGAACTGGCCGAGGTGGTTTCGCAAGAGATGGGTGCGCCGCTCTCCTTGGCCCAGGCCGCCCAGGTACCCACCGGCCTGAAACATTTCGAGGCCACCCTGCAAGTGCTGCGCGACTTTGAATGGGAAAAGGATTACGGCCGTAACTACGTCGTTTATGAACCGGTCGGCGTCTGTGCCCTCATCACCCCGTGGAACTGGCCCCTCAACCAGATTGTCGCCAAGGTTGCCCCGGCCCTGGCCACCGGCTGCACCATGATCCTCAAACCGTCGGAAATAGCCCCGCTCAACGCCATCATCCTGGCCGAAATTTTGCACGAGGCAGGCACCCCACCCGGTGTCTTTAACCTGGTCAACGGCGATGGCCCTGGCGTGGGTACCGCCCTGGCCAAACACCCCGACATAGACATGATCTCGTTCACCGGCTCCACCCGGGCCGGTGTGTTGGTGGCCCAAAATGCGGCTCCCACGGTCAAACGCGTCGCCCAGGAGCTGGGCGGCAAATCGGCCAACATCGTTCTGGACGATGCCAACCTGGAAAAAGTCATCGCTGCGGGCTTCCGCGTCTGCGCCCGCAACACGGGCCAGTCGTGCAACGCCCCCACGCGGATGCTGGTGCCCCAGTCGCGCATGGCCGAAGCCGCCGCCATCGCCCGCGAAGCCGCCCTCAATACCCGGGTAGGTGACCCGACTGCTGCGGATACGGAGATCGGCCCGGTTGTTTCCAAAACACAGTGGGACAAAATTCAGTCGCTCATCCAGCAAGGCATTGATGAAGGTGCCACGCTGGAATGTGGCGGCGTAGGCCTGCCCGATGGCCTGGAGCGCGGCTATTACGTCAAACCCACGGTTTTCTCGCATGTGCGGAACGACATGACCATTGCCCGCGAGGAAATCTTTGGCCCGGTGCTGGTCATCATCGGCTACGAAGACGAAGCGGACGCCATCCGCCTGGCCAATGACACACCCTACGGCCTGTCTGGCTACGTGCAGTCGGGCGATCTGGCGCGAGCCCGCCGCGTGGCGCGGCAGATGCGCACCGGCATGGTGCATCTCAACGGCGCACCAGGCGGCTACGATACGCCGTTTGGTGGGTACAAGCAGTCGGGCAACGGCCGTGAGTACGGCATCTTTGGCTTTGAGGAGTTTCTGGAAGCCAAAGCCATCTTCGGCTACCACCCCAAATCGTAAAAGCAGCCTGTTATCTGACGCTGCGATGGCGGCCCACAGGTACCTGGCAGCCCTGTGGGCCGTTTCCACCCCAGGCTCCGCCCAACCAGCCACAAAAGGCAAACCACACCATGACAACCGACCCCACCCAAATCCACCCCCAGCTGCAAGAAATCGCCCAGAAGACCCCCAAATTCAACTTTAGCAAGCGCAACCGCTGGTTCATGAACCTGATGTTCTCGTTCATGCGCACGCCCAAGCCGCCCGCCGACGTGCGCATTCAGAACCTGACCATTAAACGGCCGTCGCCCAAAACCAAACTCCGCCTGCGCCTTTACCAACCCGCTGCCCCCGTCCTACCCACCCCCTATTACTTATACTTCTCATAGCACGCAGTGGTCGCTGAAAACAAGCATCTGTTTTGGATTGCTTCAATTAGCGACGGCTTGGATAGAGGACCCCCCTCCCCCCTGCACCAGGAGTGCTTAGGGTGGACTGTTCTGAATCCAAAACGACACAGCAAATGTTACAAGAAGCTTTGTGATCTTCGGTGCCTTCAGCTGCACAGATAGGTTACACTGAAACGCAGAACAAATCTGCTCTCAGGTCAAACCCATTGGCAACTGGCTCGGATTTAGAGGACCCCCCACCCCCCAGCACCAAGAGTGCCCAGGGCGGACCGTCCCCCAAGTCTACCGGGAGAACTGTCAAAAGCTTGCCGCACTTCGAGTGCTTTAATAGGAACGCAGAAACCCGCGTCCTGCGATGGGTGATTCCAATTTTGGAGGTGTCAAATGGAAGAACTTTTGATTGGCATCGATTGGAGCCATGAACACTACGACGTTGCCATTCTGGCAATCAATGGTGCTATTCTCACTGAATTTCGCATCAACAACACTGCCCCTGACTTGAAACAATTGAAGGAGAAAATCGCTAAGTTTGCTGTGCCGCCAGAGTGCTGTCTGGTAGGCATTGAAACACATCACAACATCCTCTTCGATTTTCTCCTGTCCTGCCAGTATCAAGTGTATGTAATCGCCCCTAACGTTGTCAACAGCAGCCGGGGCCGATTCAGCGCCAGCGGTGCCCATACTGACCGCACCGATGCCCGGTTGATAGGTGACCTACTACGAACGGACCGGCAACGATTTTCGCCCTGGCGACCGGATAGCCCTCTTCTCAACCAGATAAAACTCAAGCTAAATCATATTGACAATCTGACCAAGACGACGATTCAACATGCCAACCGCCTTGAGGCAATTTTGCTGCGTGTCTATCCCCAACCTTTGCAAACCTTTAGTAAGCTGGCCAAGCCGATAGCCATGCACTTTCTGCTAGCTTACCCTACAGCGGCCACACTGAAGAAGCTCAGCAAGGACGAATTTAGAAAATTTTGTCGAGATCACCACTGTCATCCAGCTGCCTGGATTCGAAACTGGTATGCAGCTCTGCAACAACCGACGCCAGAAGCTGACCCACTTCTAGCCGAAGCATATTCCGGAGAAATCGCTTTTCTAGCTGGCCTGCTCTTATCCCTCATTGAAGAAAAGAAGCGAGCCGTAGATGAGGCGCATGCGCTTTTTCTTCAACATCCAGACCAGGCTATTTTTGCTTCCCTGCCCGGTGCGGGCTTGGTACTTCGGCCCAAGCTGTTAGCCTTGTTTGGGGAAGACCGTCAACGTTTTCCATCGCCACAAGCAGTTCGTCAGTTGGCGGGCACTTGTCCAGTCACCAAACAGAGTGGTAAGAAAAAACAAATTCTTTTCCGCAAAGCATGTAACCGGGATTATCGCGACACCATGCAGCAGTATGCCATGGTTTCGGTCCAGCAGGCTGACTGGGCGGCGGCTTATTACAAGGCTGCCAAAGCGCGTGGACATTACAAGAACAGCGCTTTTCGTTGTCTGGCTAACCGTTGGGTCGGGGTTATTTGGAAAATGTGGCAAACCAGCCAGCCTTATAACGAGGCGTATCACATGCAGCAAATTCGTAAACATCGCCCGTCAACCGATTAATTCTTGTTCAAGCTATTTCAGCTCTTGAGAGTTTATTTGTTCTGTTACTAATACTGCCAGCTGACTTACGGCGAGAACATATCTTCCTGACGAGGGGTAAACGGAATGCCATAGCTCTGGTGAGCGCAGCTATTTTCCCACCCGGCCCACCCTTCGTCGCGGACAGGCCGCAACGAAAGGCTTCGCCTTTCATCACCTCGCCCACCCCCCGACCCTGGCGTTTTCAGCAGTTGTGGATTCACATCTGTTATTACTGGATGCCTGGGTAGCGGAAACGGCCGTAGATTGGGGATTGACAAAGCTTGTCCGCCCTGCTCTGGCTGCACGGCGGCGGCTACGTCATCGGCAAACCGGAGATGGATGACGCCACCTGCGCCCAATTTGTGCAAGAACTCGGCCTGACCGTCGTTTCTGTCGATTACCGGCTGGCGCCCCAACATCCCTTCCCCGCCGGGCTGGACGACAGCTACCTGGCCCTCACCTGGCTGGCGTCGCAGGCCCAGCCGCTGGGCATCGATCCGACGCGCATCGCCATCGGCGGGCAGAGCGCCGGGGCCGGGCTAGCCGCCGCCCTGGCCCAGCTGGCCCACGACCGGCAAGGCGTGCAGCCCACCTTCCAGCTGCTCGTCTACCCCATGCTGGACGACCGCACCGTCCTGCGCACCGAACTGGACAACGGCAACCACGTCGCCTGGACGCAAACCAGCAACCGCTTCGGCTGGGAGGCGTATCTGGGCCAGCCGGGAGGTGCCGCCACCGTGCCCGCCTACGCCGTGCCCGCCCGCCGCGAGGATCTCGCCGGGCTGCCCCCGACCTGGCTCGGCGTAGGCACCCTGGACCTCTTCCACGATGAAGACGTGACCTACGCCCAACGGCTTCAGGCAGCTGGCGTAGCCTGTGAACTGGTCATCGTCCCCGGTGCCTTCCACGGCTTCGACGTTTTTGATGCCCAGCTCCCCCTGGCTCAGGAATTCCGCCGCGCCCAAATAGAAGCGCTGCGGCGGCAGCTCTTCACTACCGTGTCGCCAGACTCATTCGAGGTGTGATTCCCGCACCGACGGGAAACCCGAAGATAGCAGCCGGGTCAGGCAAGTCACTCACTTTTTCCCCTGCTTTTTTCTGGGCGCTATGGGGCAAACGCACTATAATGCAACCGGTTGCAAAAACCAGGAGGTTTTTATGAGCGACAAGCGGATGCAAACCATCAAAGATATTGCCCAGCTGGCCAACGTTTCCAAATCGACGGTTTCCCGTGCGCTCAACAACAGCCCGCTCATCAGCCAGGAAACCCGCGACCGTATTCAAGCTATCGCCCGCGAGCACAACTTCCGCATCAATGCCCCGGCGCGTAACCTCAGCCTGCGCCAGAGCCGCACCATTGCCCTGGTTACCCCCGACTGCGAACCCGACTTTTTTGCCGCCGAAAGCCTGTTTGGCTTCGAAATCTTAGGCGGCATCGGCCGTGGCCTGCGCGCCCAGGGGTATGATCTGCTCATCGTCCACGCCAGCTCAAAAGACAACGCCTGGGTCAACGCTTATTTTGACAGCGCGCGCGTCGATGGCTTCATTTTGTTAAGCGCTCACACAAGCCAGGCACTGGTCAAAAAGCTGCAGGCCCAAAATGCCCCTTTCATCGCCTGGGGGGTGCCCCTGCCCAATTTCCGCTACCCCACCGTCACCGGCGACAACATCACCGGCGGGTCGCTGGCCACCCAGCACCTCATCCAGACTGGGCGGCAGCAGATTGGCTTCATTGGCGGGCCGCAGAGTGAACTGACCGTGCAGCACCGTTTGCAGGGTTATGTCAACGCTTTGCAGACCGCCGGGCGCAGCATTGAACCCCAAAACGTTGTTTATGGCGATTATTCGCATGCGTCTGGGCTTGTGGCGATGCAGCGCTTGCTGGAGCAGTCGCCTGGCCTCGACGCCGTCTTTGCCAACAGCGATTTGATGGCCGTGGCCGCCATCAAGGTGATCAAAGCCAGCGGCAGGCGCGTGCCTGAGGATATTGCAGTGGTTGGCTACGATGACGTGTCGCTGGCCATGTACAACAGCCTGCCACTCACCACCATCCGGCAAAACATTTCCCTGGCCGGACGGCTGCTGGCGCAAAACCTCATCCAGTACATCCAAACCGGGGTGGTCACCAACGTCACCACGCCAGTTGAACTGGTCATTCGCGAATCTGCCTGAGGATACGCTTTGTTACCCAGTTGAATTATTTCCAACGAGGCCTGAGCCTGTCGAAGGCCGGCCTTCGACAGGCTCAGGCCTCGTCTATCAAATGATCTTGTTAACGTTGCGTTTAACGATCGAAGACCGCAACCGGTTGCAAAAAAGTTGAGAGTTTTTTGAATATCTTATCGATTGCTTGAGTGAAGTGTGAACGTAAAACATGAGGGAAAAAATCACGTTTCACGTTTCACCCGCCCTTTCTACACAAGGAGAACCATGAACATGAAAACAACGCGTACGGCCGTTTCCCCCCTTCCATCCCCCACCCCAGCTATGATCGCCCGGGTCGATGCCCTCCTGGCAAAAATGAGCCTGGACGAAAAGATCGGCCAGCTGGCCCAGATCAGCGGCGCTGAATTTATGCCCGGCCCGGCCGCAGAAGAGACCATCCGCCAGGTTGGCGCAGGCTCCATGCTGTGGCTCAACAACACCAAACGGTTTAACGAACTGCAAAAAGTCGCCATCGAGGAAAGCCCATCGGGCATCCCGATTCTTTTTGCCCTGGATGTGATCCACGGCTACCGCACCATCTTCCCCGTGCCGCTGGCCCTGGCCTCGTCGTGGGATCCAAATGTTGCCGAACAGGCCCAGGCCATCGCCGCCAAAGAAGCCCGCGCCGCCGGAATCCACTGGACCTTTGGCCCGATGATCGACATCGCCCGCGACCCGCGCTGGGGCCGCATCGTCGAAGGCGCGGGCGAAGACCCGTACCTCGGCTCCGCTATGGCCGCCGCCCAGGTGCGCGGCTTCCAGGGCGATGACCTGGCCGACCCGGAGCATGTGCTGGCCTGCGCCAAACATTTTGCCGGGTACGGCGCGGCCGACGGCGGGCGCGACTATGATCCCGTTTTCCTCTCTGAAGCCCAGCTGCGCAACGTCTACCTGCCGCCCTTCCAGGCCGCCGTGGACGCCGGTGTGGCCACCTTCATGAGTGCCTACATGGACCTGAACAACGTCCCGGCCACCAGCAACCGCTGGCTGCTGCGCGACGTGCTGCGCGACGAGTGGGGCTTTGACGGCTTTATCGTTAGCGACGCCTTTGGCGTGGGCAACCTGGTCATCCAGGGCCACGCCCGCGACGGCCAGGAGGCGGCACTGCGCGCCCTGAAGGCGGGCCTGAACATGGACATGGCCTCCAGCACCTACCTGGGCAACCTGGCCAATCTGGTGCAGGACGGATCGCTTACCAGCGACGAGATTGATGAGATGGTACGGCCGATTCTCACCCTCAAAGTTCAAATGGGGCTGTTTGAAAATCCGTATGTGGACGAAACGCTGCTGGACCAGGTTGTGGCCCGGCCCGAACACCGGCAGGCGGCCCGATTGGCGGCGCAGCGCTCGATGGTGCTGCTGCGCAACGAAGGCAATCTGCTGCCCCTGGCCAAAGATTTGACCAACGTGGCCGTCATCGGCCCGCTGGCCGACTCGATGCAGGCCACCGAGGGCTCGTGGATGGTGTTTGGCCACCAGCCCGCCGCCGTGACCGTTTTGCAGGGCGTGCGCGCCAAGCTGGCGGACGGCACGGTGAGCTACGCCCCAGGGCCAGACATCAACCGGGACTTCCCCCACCCGTTTGGCGAATTTAACCTGTCCGAACGTAAGCCGCTCCAGTCACCGGAAGATGCCGAGGCTGCGTTCCATACGGCCGTAACCACCGCCCAGGCCGCCGATTTAGTGATCATGGTGATGGGTGAAAACGCCGACATGGCCGGGGAATTTGCCTCGCGCGGCTCGCTGGATTTGCCCGGACGGCAGGAAGAGCTGCTCAAAGTGGTGCAGGCGATGGGCAAGCCGGTGGTGCTGGTATTGCTAAACGGCCGTCCCCTCAGCATCAACTGGGCCGCCGAAAACATCCCGGCCATCCTCGAAGCGTGGGAGCCGGGCAGCGAAGGCGGCAACGCCGTGGCCGACATCCTCTTTGGCGATGTGAACCCCGGCGGCAAGCTGCCCGTCTGCGTGCCGCGCCACGGCAGCCACGCCCCGCTCTACTACGCCCGCACCCTCACCCATCAGCCCGAACACAGCCCGATGTACCGCTCGCGCTACTGGGACAGCCCCACCACCCCGCTGTACCCGTTTGGTTTTGGCCTCAGCTACACCACGTTTGCCATTTCCGATCTCCAGCTATCAGCAGCCAAGGTGAAAGTGGGGGAAGTGGTGGCGGTAACGGCCGTTGTCACCAACACGGGCAAAATGACCGGGGACGAGGTGGTCCAGCTCTACATCCACCAAAAATGGGGCCGCGATTCCCGCCCCCTGCGCGAACTCAAAGGGTTTGAGCGTATCACCCTCCAACCCGGCGAGCGCAAAACCGTCACCTTCCAGCTGGGTCCAGACGAACTGCGCTACTGGAGCACCAATGCCAACGGTTGGGTCCAGGACGCCGCCGCCTTCGACCTCTGGGTCGGCGCGGATTCCCTGGCCACCCTGCACGCCGGGTTTGAGGTTGTTGAATAATTGACCCCCTCCCTAACCCTCCCCCTGGCAGGGGGAGGGAACCTGGCTCCCTCTCCCTCTGGGCGAGGGCCGGGGAGAGGGTAAAAAGGAAACATCTATGTCTGAACAAACGCCCGCCTACCGCAACCCATCCCTCAGCGTCGAAGAGCGTGTGGCCGACCTGCTTGGCCGGATGACGCTGGAAGAAAAAGTTGGGCAGATCATCATGTGGGACGCGCGTCCCGACGATTTATCCTTCATCAACAGCCGTCAGCCCGGTTCGATTCTGCACATCCTGGGCGAGAAACTAGATCGCGCCATGGATTTGGCGGCCCAAAACCGGCTGGGCATCCCGCTGCTGGTTGGCGAAGACGCCATTCATGGCCACTCTTTCTGGAAAGGGGCGACCATCTTCCCCACCCAGCTGGCGCTGGCGTGTAGCTGGAACCCTGATTTGCTGCAACAGGTGGGGCGGGTAACGGCCGTTGAAGCCATCCCCACCGGCATTCATTGGACCTTTTCGCCCGTCCTCTGCCTCACTCGCGACCTGCGCTGGGGCCGCACCGGTGAAACGTTCGGCGAAGACCCCTACCTGATTGGCGAACTGGGCGCGGCGCTGATCCGTGGCTACCAGGGGAACGGGCTGGACGATCCGCAGGCGATCCTGGCCACGGCCAAACATTACGCAGGTTACTCCGAAACGCAGGGCGGCCGCGACGCCTCCGAAGCCGACATTTCGCGGCGCAAATTGCGCAGCTACTTCTTGCCGCCGTTTGAACGCGCCGCCAGAGCCGGAGCGATGACCTTCATGACCGGCTACCAGTCGATGGAGGGCGTGCCCTCCACGGCCAACCGCTGGCTGCTCACCGACGTTTTGAAGGATGAATGGGGCTTCAAAGGTGTGCTGGTCACCGATTGGGACAACGTGGGACGGCTGGTGAAAGAACAGAAGGTGTGCGCCGATTATGTAGAAGCGGCCGTTGTTGCCGTGCGGGCGGGTAATGACATCATGATGACCACCCCTGAGTTCTACGAAGGGGCCATCGAAGCCGTGCGCACCGGGCGGCTGGCGGAAAGCGAGATCGACGCCCCCTGCGCCCGCTTCCTGGCGCTGAAGTTCCGCATGGGGCTGTTTGAAAACCCGCGCCGCCCCAATTTGCCAAAAGCGGCCGTGGAAATCGGCCGTGCCGACCACCGCGCCGCCAACCTGGACGCAGCCCGGCAAAGCCTGGTGCTGCTGCAAAACAACGGCCTGCTGCCGCTCGACCCGGCTCAGTTAAAATCCATTGCCGTCATCGGGCCGAACGCCGACGACGATTTGCAGCAGCTGGGCGACTGGTCGCTCGGGGCACCGCAGCACCCACCGGAAGCGGGCAAACACCCGCGCGAAAAAACCACCACCGTGCTCGACGGCATTCACGCCCTGGCTCCGGCGGGACTGACCATCCGCTACGAACGCGGCTGCTCGATTGTTGCGGATGATTTGACCGGCATTCCTGCCGCCGTGGCCGCCGCCCAGGCTTCAGATGTGGTGGTGGCGGTGGTGGGCGACCACCTGAACTTTATCGGCGAAACCTTGAGCACGGCCACGCTGGAGCTGCAAGGCGGGCAGGTGGCTCTGCTTGATGCCCTGGCCCAAACGGGCAAACCCATGATTGTGGTGCTCATCAACAGCAAGCCGCTGGTGTTGCCCGCGTCGGCCAAAAGCGCGGCGGCCATTGTTGAGCTGTTTAACCCCGGCATGGAAGGCGGTCAGGCGCTGGCTGAGGCACTGTTTGGCCTGCTGAACCCGTCCGGCAAGCTGACCATCTCCATTCCGGTGCACGTGGGCCAGCAGCCGGTGTTTTACAGCCAGGTGCGCGGCCAGCACGGCACCCGCTACGCCGACCTGACCCAAGAGCCGCTCTTCCCGTTTGGGCACGGCCTCAGCTACACAGAATATGCCTATGCCAATCTGCGGCTGGACAAATCTACTCTGAGCAGTGGGGAATCGGTGCAGGTGGCGGTGGACGTAACCAATGTGGGGCAGCGGGCCGGGGTGGAGATTGTGCAGGTGTACGTCAGCGATGTGGTGACCTCGGCCACCTGGGTGAACAAGGCGCTGAAAGGCTTTGCCCGGGTGCACCTGGCCCCCGGCGAGAAGAAAACCGTGCGGGTTGAGCTGCCGTGGCCAGCGTTTGAGATCGTCAATGCGCCGGGCGAGCGCGTGGTGGAACCGGGCGAGTTTGAGATTTTGGTTGGCCCTTCCTCGCGTGATGGGGATTTGTTGAAGACGAAATTGGTGGTGGAAGCCTAGACCCCCACCCTGGCCCTCCCCCTGGGAGTAAATTGGCTTCAGCTTTTTAAGATATGCGTGTTTTGGGTAGGGGCGGGACGGCGCGGCCTGAGTTGGTGCTAAACAGGTCGCCTCACCACCGCGTCGTCTCGCCCGGCCTTGTGAACGGCCGTTTTGGGCGAGACAGGCAGGAGGTAAGGCTCTGCGTTTGGCCAGAATCTTGGCCCGCCTGTCCCGCCCCTATACCATATTTCGAATTGTTGAGCCCTATTTCAAAACCGAGAGACAAAAAAGATGGAAAGCAAAACAAAAAACAAGAAGACACGAGCCCAGATTGAGGCGATGGCGCAGCGGGCGTTTGCTGGCCTGGGGCTGGCTCCTGGTGAGGCGGCTATCACGGAGCTGAAAGATGGCTGGTTTAACGCCGCTTACGACATTCGGCTGGCCAACGGCCGTTCCGTCATCCTCAAAATTGCCCCACCCAAAACAGCCGAAGTGATGGCGTACGAGAAAAACCTGATGGCCACCGAAGTGGCGGCCATGCGCCTGGTACAGCAAAATCCGGCCATCCCCGTGCCGGAAATCTACTTTTTCGACAATGCCCACGATTTGTGCGACGCCGACTACTTTTTCATGGAGAAGATTAACGGCGACAATCTGGAGCACGTGAAGGCCAGCCTGCCCGAAGCAACGCAAGCGGCGATTGACCAGCACATCGGCGCAATTATCCGCGAGATCAACACCTTCCCCGGCACCTACTTTGGCTACGACGGCAACCCAGACCTGCGGGCCGCCACGTGGAAAGAGGCGTTCATCACAATTGTGGAAGCGGTGTTGGCGGATGCCGCCCGCAAGAACGTGCAATTTGATTTTGGCTACGAGGAGCTGCGGGCGGCCGTCCACAAACACGCCCCGGCGCTGGCGGAAATTACGGCCCCCTGCCTGGTGCATTGGGATGCCTGGAACCCGAACTTTTTTGTGAAAGACGGCCGTATCACCGGCATCATCGACTTTGAGCGGGCGCTCTGGGCCGAGCCGCTCATGGAAGCCCAGTTCCGCCCGCTTAACGGCCCAGGCATCACCAACAGCATGCGCGGCTACGGCAAAACATCCTTCACCTTTGCCGAGGAGCAGCGCTGCCACCTCTATTCGCTGCACCTGGCCCTGGTCATGCATGTTGAATGTTTCTACCGCAACTACGACACGGACGACATTTTCAACTTCTCCCGCCAGTACATTGCCGACACAATGGCCTGGCTGCAAGCCAATTAAAAACTTTGGCCACAGAGTTCACAGAGGTTTTTGAGGGTTGGCGCTTTTAGAAAACAAGTCGTGAAGCGTGAAGCGTGAGCAGAATAAATCACGTTTCACGTTTCACGAATCACCCAAAAAATCTCTCACCCCTTCTGCGTTCTCTGTGCCCTTTGTGGCAAATCTCTCCATGTCCAGTAACGCCAAGATTGACCGACTGAGCACCGAGAAGATCGGTAAACTGCTGTGGGAAATGGCTTCTCAGACGACGTTTTCGCTGCTGGTCTATGCCATTTACAGCATCACCGACACCTACTTCCTGTCCGTGGGCGTCAATTCATTGGCGGCAGCCGGGGCGTCAATCATTGCGCCGGTGCTGATTGCCCTGGGTGCCGTTTCCACAACAGTGGGTGCTGGCGGCGCATCGGTAGTGTCTCGCGCCCTGGGTGAAGACAACGCGACCAAGGCATCACGCACGGTGGCCAACACTTTCCTCATTTTCTGGGCCGCAGCGCTCACCATCACCATTTTGGGCGCGGTGTTTATTGAGCCGATTGTGTACCTGCTGGGTGCCACTGACAGCATTGCGCCGTATGCGATTGGGTACGGCCGTGTCATCTTCCTCGGCGCACTCACCAGCACTGGCTTCTCAGCCATCATTCGCGCCGACGGCAACATCCGCTACTCCACGGCCATCTGGGTCATTCCCGTCATCACCAACCTGGTGCTGAGCTGGCTCTTTGTCATGGTGCTGCATATTGGCGCAGCGGGGGCAGCCCTGGCCACGGTGATCGGCCAGGCCGTCTCCGCGGGCATGAGCCTCTACTTCTTTTTTTTCCACCCCAACCGCTCCTACCAGATCAAACTGCCCTACTTCAAACCCGATTGGCATCTTATCGGCGAGGTGCTGCTGATTGGTTTTCCCTCACTGGTAAAAAACCTCAGCGCCAGCCTGCTGGTCATCGTCACCAACAACCTGCTCAAGCTGGCGGGCGGCGACACTGCCCTGGCGGTGTACGCCATCGTCGGCCGACTGTATGCCAGCCTGAACATGCCACAAACGGGCATTGTCCAGGGGATGCAGCCGCTGGTGGGCTTCAACTTTGGTCAGCAAAAGTTTGGCCGGGTGCAAGAGGCGATCCGGCTGTCACTTAGCGGGTCTGTTCTTTACGGCGTGTTTGTGCTGGGCCTGTGTTTGCTGTTCCCGGCGGCGCTCATTTCGCTGCTGTCCACCGAAAGCGCCATCATTGGCGCGGGCCAGACGGCGCTGCGCCTGCTGGCACTCTCCTACCCCCTGACCGGCGTGGTTATGATTACGGCCGCTTCCTTCCAATCGATCGGTCAGGCCAAAGAAGCGCTGTGGCTTACCCTGGGCGGTATCTTGCTGATCAAGCTGCCGGTGCTGCTGCTGGCCGCCCACTTCTTCTCGCTCAACGGCATCTGGGCTGCCGAAGCCAGCTCGGAGCTGATTTTGTGCCTGGTTTCGTGGGTCATGCTCAACCGTTTTTGGGGTAAAACACCCCGGATGGTCGGTGAGACAGACCCGGAAACTCACATACCAGCAAAGCAACACAGGACGTAGGACGGGACGGCGCTGCCTGGTTTGGGCTAAACAGGCAGCCTTCTGTCCGCGCCGTCTCGCCCTGCCTTTCATTTACGGCCGTTTTGGGCGAGACCGGCGGGAGGTAATATCCCTTGTCTGGCTAGGATATTGGCCCACCGGTCCCGCCCCTACAGAAAACATCCATAAGTCGACTTGCGATCACCTGTTTTTGGCCTGGACAATTGGCCAACGATGTTATAATCAGCGGCATGACTAAAGCAGAAAAAACAGCCCTCATTGCTATCCCGATTGTGATTTTGCTTGGAGCTGGCGTGGCCTGGGCTGGCAGCCAGGGCAGCGCCACGGTGGGCGGCTGGTCGCTGTTTGCCCTTTGTGTAACGGCCGCTTTTGTCGTCCAGTGGTTGGCGTTTATCCCCGCCTACCTGCGCCAGACCGAAAAGTTTTTTGACCTGACCGGCAGCCTGACCTACATTTCCGTTACGCTGCTGGCCGTGCTGTTGAGTCCGGTACGTGACGGCCGTTCCCTCCTCCTCCTGGCCATGGTGCTCATTTGGGCCGCCCGGTTAGGCACCTTTTTGTACCGCCGCATTCACGGTGAAGGCAAAGACGGCCGTTTCGACGACATCAAACCCTCCTTCCTGCGCTTCCTCAACGTGTGGACCATTCAAGGGCTGTGGGTGACGTTCACCGCCGCCGCTGCCCTCATCGCCATCACCAGCACCCATCGCGCCCCGCTAGATTGGCTGGCCGGACTGGGCACACTCATTTGGGTCACTGGCCTGGCCATCGAAGTGACGGCCGACACCCAAAAAAGCCGCTTCAAGGCCAACCCGGCCAACAAAGGCAAATTTATCACCACCGGCCTGTGGGCCAGATCACGCCATCCCAACTACTTTGGCGAAATTGTGCTGTGGCTGGGCGTGGCCGTCGTGGCCGTGCCCGTGCTGCAAGGCTGGCAGTGGGTGGCGCTTATTTCCCCGGTTTTTGTCACCCTTCTGCTCACCCGCGTCAGCGGCGTGCCCATGCTAGAACGCCGCGCCGACGAGCGTTGGGGCGGCCAACCCGACTACGAGCAGTACAAAAAAGAGACCCCCGTCCTTATCCCCCGACTTTAAACCCGGTCTGGTTCTCCTTCAAAAATGGGCCGCGGATTGCGCGGATTAACGCAGATGAAATTTAGTAAATCTGCGAAAAGATTCGGCTGCGCTCACCACAAGTCTGCTGATTTTCGTTCATGGTGTTGCGCCTGCGCGCATGAACTCTCCCCAGCCCAAACTGCCAGCAAACCCTAATGACAGCCTTACGGCTTCTTAACTTTTTCTGAACAGTTCATGGCTAAACTGCCCACCGTTACCTGAAACAACATTCATCAAACAAAAGGAGAAATCCATTCAATGCAAGACCGAAAACGGCTGACCAATATCTTGATTGCAGGCACCCTCACCGTGCTGATACTCACTGTGTTCCTGGCGTTTCGCGGCACAAATACGGCCGTTGCCGACACCACGGTTGTAGAAACGGCCGTTGGGCAAACCACCGACGACCTCAGCGATGACGTAGCCACCCTGCAAGCCCAGGTCGAAGCCCTGCAAGCGCAAAACAGTGAACTGCGGGAGGCACTCACCACCATGCAGTCCCGCGAAGCCGAATACCAGGCCCAAATCGAAGCTGCTAACCAGACCATCACGGAGTTGTCCGCGCAAAGCGGCACCCTGGCCTTTGGCGGTGAAACGCTTCAAACGCGGCCTGGAGGGCATAACCACAATCATTAAACCAGCAGTTTTGCTGCTTTTTAAGGGAGAAAAATCATGAACCCAAACGGATCACAAGCGAACCGACATCTACTCAAAATGAAAGTGGCCCTGGCCGTCGGCGGCCTGATCACTACCCTGATCGGTGCCGGACTTTTAGGCAGCCAGGCGGCAGCCACCACCGTAACCACCACAGCCAACACAACCACCACCCTGGACGAATCGTCCAGCAGCGCAGAAATGACGCTGCCAGAGCTGGACCTGGAGCTGGAAGCGATTCCCACCGTGGCCGCGCCAACGTTTAGCAGCAGCCGGGTCGTTGCCAACGGCCGTTCCTCAGGATAACACCATGAACGTGCAAACTTACCCGGCAACGTGGCGGTCACACACCTTTCGCGCCATGGGCGGCACAATGGCCATCTGGCTGGAACTGTCCAACGTGGCTACGGCCGAAACCCTGCTGCGTGAAGCCGAAGCCATGTTTGCCCGCGCCGAACGACGCCTGAGCCGCTTCGATCCGCACAGCGAACTGGCGCAGCTCAACGCCAATCCTGGCACCTGGGTGCCGGTCTCGTCCATGCTGTGGCACGTGGCGATGCAGGCCCGGCACATGGCCCGCGAAACAGATGGCCTGTTCGACTTTACGCAGCTGACGGCCCTGGAAGCCGCCGGGTACACACGCTCCTTCACCGAGCACTTCTTCTGGGAAGATGCGACTGAAGACAAAATTGAGCCACCCGACGCCTGGTTTGGCCAGTGGGAAGCGGTGCAGGTGCACGCCGAAGGGCGATCGCTCTGGCTGCCGCCAGGCGTAAAGCTGGATTTTGGCGGCATTGCCAAAGGGTATGTGGCCCAGCAAGTTGTTGACTTTTTGTCGGACTGGGGCCCTTGCCTGGTAGATGCCAGCGGTGACTTAACCGCTGGCAGCGCCCCTACCGGCTGGCCTGGCTGGCCAGTGGCCGTAACGAAACCGCTCACCGAAGCCACGGCGAATCCCAGCGCAGACCGGGAAACGCAGTTCCCGCTGTGGCTGGTGGCGGGCACGATGGCCACCTCCGGCATTGATTATCGGCGCTGGCAGCAAAACGGCCGTACCGCCCATCATCTCATTGACCCACGCACGGGCCACCCCGCCCAAACCGACCTGCTCACGGCGACGGTATTGGCGAAGACGGCCGTACGCGCTGAAGCATGGGCCACCGCAGCCCTGGTCGCGGGCCAAAAGCTCGCCCACCAGCGCCTCACCGACAAAAACCTGGGCGCGGCCCTCATCGATCACAACGGCGAACTCACCGTCACGCCCGCCCTGGCACCTTTTATCAACCTGGAACCAACTTGACTTACGTTTCCAGAGTGGTTTGAAATGTCATTCCCGCGAAGGCGGGAATCCATTCGGCTAGACAAAATAGATACCCGCCTACGCGGGTATGACAGCCCTTTCTCTAAGATGGATATTTACAAAGATTATTCCCCGCGCACGCCGCGGTCAAAAGAGGAGATTGATGATGACCGAGCTTATTAATGACGAAACAATCTGGTATTTGGTGCGCTCCAGCGGCACCGTGGCTTATCTGTTTATGGCCGCTTCCACCATTTGGGGGCTGGCAATCAGCAGCAAATTCCTCAAGGAGATTGTGCCGGGACCGCTTTCCCTGGCCATGCACAACTACCTCTCCTGGAACGCCATCGGCCTGACGGTGCTGCACGCGGTGCTGCTGCTGTTCAGCGGCTACATGGAGTATTCGGTGCTCAATTTGCTGGTGCCGTTTACCGGTCCGTACAACCCATTTTGGGTTGGCCTGGGCATCATCGGCCTGTACCTGGCCATCCTGACCACCCTCACCTTTTACATTCGCGGCCGCATTGGCTACAAGACGTTCCATCTGCTGCATTACCTGACCTACGGCGCGTTTGTGCTGTCGCTGCTGCACAGCTGGTTTGCCGGGACGGATACGGCCGTTCTCCAAACCACCTACCTGGTCACCGGACTGCTGGTCTTTTTCCTAACCGCCTACCGCGTCCTCACCGCCCTCACCGATCGCCGGGCCGTGACCCAACCACAGCAGGCGTAAGGGTTGAAACGTGAAGCGTGAAACGTGAAGGTTCATCACGTTTCACGCTTCACGTTTCATCTCACGGCCGTCCTTCCAACACCTGCCACACCCGCACCAACCCATCACTGCCCACCCCGGCCACGCTCACGCCGTCGGGCGACCAGGCCAGGTTGCCGCTAAACGGATGCAGCGTCAGGGCCGCGCCAAGCTGCTCTCCGCTGCTGGCGTCGTAGAAACGGCCGTTCCCCCCCAACACCGCCGCCAAAATCGTATCGTCCGGCGCAAAAGCCAGACTGCGCACCGCTACCTGGGCATTCCAATCCAGCAGCGGCGCATCGTTCTCCGTTGTGGGGAAGGACCACAGCAAAATCCGGCCCGTATTGTCGCCCGTGGCAAACGCCCCGCTGTCGCCGCGCCAGGCCGCCGCCGTTACCGGGGCCGTGTGCCGGTTCAGCGTCACCGACAGCCGCAGATTGTCCGGCGGGCGCAGCTGCACCAGCCCCGTCCCGCCCGTGGCCACCATCTCTGCCCCGTTAGGCGACCGCGCCACAAACAGCACCTGCCCCAGCGCATTGACCGAAAAGGAGCGCACCGGCTCGCCGCTGGCCACGTCCCACAGCCGCACCGTCATGTCGTGGCCGCTGGAGGCTACCACCGTGCCATCGGGCGACCAGCTAACGGCCGTTACCGTCGCGCCATGCCCACTAAACGACTGCACCAGGCGGCCCGATTCAGCCTCCCAGACGCGCACCAGGGCATCGGTACGGCCGTTGCTGGCAATCAGCGCGCCGTCGGGTGACCAGGCTACCATGCCCACCCCACCTTCGTGGCCGCCCAACACCGCCACCACCGCCTGCGCCGCCACGTCCCAGACCAAAATTGTGCCCTCGCTGGTGCCGACGGCCAGCCGGGTGCTGTCCGGCGACCAGCTGACCGAGCTGGCCAGCGCGTACTGCGCGTACTGGTTCAGTACGCCCACAGCCGCCCCATCGGCCCGATCCCACAGCACCACTGTGCCATCGCGCCCGCCCAACGAGAGCAGCTGGCCGCTGCCTGCCAGCCAGAACAGCTGCCCCACCGCCGCCTGCCGCCCAAAAATAAGCTGCGGCGTGCGCTCATTCACGTTGCAGAGACGCAAACGGCCGTCTTCACTGCCGGTCGCCACGGTTTCATCATCCAGCCAGACGATGGCCAGCGGGTCGCCCCCATTGCCGCAGCTGACCGTTTGCAGCTGGCCGCTGCTCACCGTTTCCAGCCGTACCGTGCCGTCGGCCCCGGCCGTGGCCAGGCGCAGGCCATCGGGTGACCAGGCCAGCCCATGCACGCCATTTTGCCGGAATGAACTGCCTTCCTCGCCCGTGCCGTCCGCGCTGCGGAACCAGACGCTGCTGCTGGCGCTGCCCGAGGCAAACGTCAGCCCATCGGGTGACCAGGCCAGCTGGCTGATGGCCGTGGTGTGGTCGTTCCAACTGGCGGCCGGTTCGGCTTCGGCGATGGGCCACAGCTGCACCTGCCCGCTGGCGCTGCCAATCAGCAGCTGCGTGCTGTCTGGCGACCAGGCCAGGGCGGTGGCGCTGCCCGCGAGCTGGTTCACCGGGCTGCCGTCGGCGCTGTTCCAGACGGCGATTGTTTGGGTAGAGGTGCTGCCTGCCAGGAAACGGCCGTCCGGCGACCAGGCAATCTGCCGCACCTCACCCTCTACCAGCAACCCCTGCGGCGCAAAATCCGGCAGCTGGAACAGGGCAATGCCCGCCGAGGTGGCCGCCGCCAGCTGCGTCCCATCTGGGCTGACGGCCACGCGGTGCAGCGTCTCGCCGCTGCCCACCAGCTGGACCACCTCGCTGAGGCCGCCAATATTGCCCGCCGTCAGCGGCACGGCCACCGGGGCCAATGTGGCGGTCGGTGTCGCCGTCGGCGCGGCGGTGGGGGTGGTGCCTGGAGCGAGGGTGGCGGGAACGGCCGTTTCGGTTGGAACAAGGGTGGCAGTGGGAGGAACGGCCGTTGCCGTGGCGGTGGGTGTGGCGGTGTCGGGCAAAGCCACCAGGGCGGCAGCGGTCGCCGTGGGCTGGGGTTGGTTTTGGACGTTGTTCAGCACAAAAAAGACGGTGCCGCCCAGCAGCACCAGCACCGCCAGGGCGGCAAAGATGGGCCAGCGTCGAGGGGGCGCGGGCGGCAGTTCCGGCTCCGCCTGAATGCCCAAATCCAGCACCACGGGCTGGCTGCTGGTGGCGGCGCCAGCAGGCAGCGCCGCCAGCGACTCGACGTTTTCCAGGTCGGCCAGCAGCGCGGCGGCGGTCTGGTAGCGCTGCTCCGGTTCTTTGTGCAGCACTTTTTGCATGATGGTGCGGCACCCTTCGGGCAGTGCCGGGTTCACGGTCAGGATGTCGGGCGGCTGCTCCATGACGTGTTTGAGGGCCAGGGCCAGCGGGGCATCGGCGTCAAACGGCCGTACCCCGGTGAGCATTTGGAACAGGATGATGCCTAGAGAGTAGATGTCGGAACGGCCGTCAATCGACTTTTTGCTGCTGACCTGCTCCGGGCTCATGTAGGCTGGCGTGCCCACCAGACCGCCCGCCGTCAGCGTCATGCTGCTTTCGGCCGACTTCACAATGCCAAAATCGGCGATGCGCGGCACACCGTAACCGTCGAACAAAATGTTGTCTGGCTTCAGGTCGCGGTGCACCATGTTCAGCCGGTGGGTCATGTCCAGCGCCGGGGCAATCTGGCGCAAAATGTCGGTCGCTTCCACCAGGGACAATGGCCCGTTTTCCAGCCGCTTACCCAGCGTGCCGCCCTCCATCAGCGGCATCACCAGGAAGAGCGAGCCTTCATCTTCACCAAAGTCGTAGATGGGCACGATGCCGGGATGGTCGACTTTGGCCACCGCTTGCGCCTCACGCTCAAAGCGGCGGCGAAACTTCACGTCGTGCAGCAGGCGTTTGTCCAGCAGCTTAAGCGCCACCTCGCGGCGGAAATTGGGGTCGTAGGCGTGGTAGACGCTGCCCATGCCCCCCTGCCCCAGCTTGGTTTTGATGATGTAACGGCCGAATGTTTGTTGTTCTGTCATAAGCAATAGCTCGTTCCACGCTCAGCGTGGAATGAAGGGTATAGACGCTCCGCGTCGCCGGGAATGCGGTCAACATACCCCCACCCTAGCCCTCCCCCTGCAAGGGGGAGGGAACTGGCTCCCTCTCCCTCGTAGGGAGAGGGCCGGGGTGAGGGTCGTCGGGAACAAAAAACTGTGCTACGGCGCAATCATGAAAATTTGCACCGTCTGGCCATCCCCGGCCACCACCGCCAGCCGCTGGCCGTTCGACGACAGCGCCAGGTAGCCGTGCCGCCCCACAAACGTGCTGCGGGAGCCCACCACGTGGCCAGTGGCCACAGCCTCGGGCAGCGGCGGATCGGCATCGGTGATGCGGTTGTTGGTGCCCGGCTGCCAGACGCGCAGGTTGCCGCTGCTGCCCAGCGTCAGCAGGGTGATGCCGTCGGGCAAAATGACCATGTCGGCCAGGCTGCGGGGATCCACACCAGACACGAGAAAGTCGAGCGAGCTGCTGGCACCATCGAACACGATGGCGTTCCAGATTTGCACTTCCCCCGCGTCGCGGGCGGCGGTGATGATGCGGCTGTTGTCGGGCGTCCACAAAAAGCGGGCTACATCCAGCGTGCGGGTGGCCAGCTGGAAAAAGCTGAGCGAGCTGCCGGTAGCGGCGTCGCGCACCTGGATGCCGCCGTTGCCCGACCAGCCGCCGATGGCCAGCTTGGTGCCATCGAGCGAAAAGGCCACGTCGGACACGCGAATCATGGGGTGGCTGCGCCGCCACAATTCGCTGCGGCTGTCCAGGTTCCAGACGCGCACGTGCCCCGCCTCGTCCCACTCGTCGCTAGTGACGGCGGCGAGCAAATTGCCCTGGTTGGACCAGGCCAGGGCGCGCACCGGGGCCGCTTCGGTGAGGACAAACTGCTCCTGCCCGGTGGTGGCATCCCAAATGCGAATCGTTTCATCGGAGCCGCCGGTGGCCAGGAAACGGCCGTCGGGCGACCAGATCACCGCATTCACCGGCTGGTAACCGTTACCACCGCCGATGCGCGGGCCACGAATGGTGTGTCCCACCAGTGCCTGGACCACGGCACCGCTGCTGGCGTCCCAGATGCGCACCACGTCGTCGCTGCCCAGCACGGCCAAGCGTGTGTCGCCCGGCGCTGGCGACCAGGCCAGGGTGCGGATTTCGCCCGTGGTGCCGTAGTTGCCCAGCAGGGCCAGCGGCTGCCGCGCCGCCACGTCCCACACCCGCACCAGCTGGTCCAAGCCGCCCAGGGTGAGCAGCTGCTCATTGTTGATCCAGTTGATGGCGCTGGTCTGGAAATGGCCGGGCAGCTGGTACAGCTCCTGCCCGGTGGCGGCGTCCCACAGGCGCACGGTGGCCAGGTCGGCGGTGAGCAGCAAACGGCCGTCGGGCGACCATTCCACCACGTCAATCGGCTCACTGTGGCCGAGAAACTGCTGGAGGGTGGTACGGCCGTTTACATCCCACAGCCGCATCGTCCGGTCCTCACTCACCGAGAGCAGCGCTGCCGGGTTGGTGGGCGACCAGGAGAGGTCGCGCACGGCCGACGTGTGGCCGGTCAGGGTGAAATCGCCGCTGCCTGCGGCGGTGCGCACCTCGATGTTGCTGCCCACGGCCAGGGCGATCCGGCTGCTGTCGGCAAACCAGGCGACAGCTGTGACGTTAATCCGGCGGTCCAGCTGCGCGCCGCTGGCGACATCCCACCACATGGCCAGGGTGCCAAAGCGGCTGTGCAGGGCCAGTTTTGTCCCGTCGGGCGACCAGTGCACGCTGTCCACGTTGGTGGCCATGCCGCTAAAGGTGGCCAGTTCGGTCACGGTGCCGTCACTGCCAATTTGCCAGAGGCGGCCGGTGTCGTCGGTGCTGCCGCTGGCCAGCAGGTTGGGGTCTGTGGGCGACCAAACCAAATCGGTGATGCGCTCGCGGTGACCGGCCAGTAAAGCGGGCGTGGACCATTCGCCTATCGTCCAGAGGTAAATTTGCCCATCACCCAACCCGGCGGCCAGGAAACGGCCGTCGGGCGACCAGCGCAGCACGGTGGCCGGGGTGGTGCCGTCCAGCAGCGGGGTGAGCGCGGCGTCATCGCGCTGCCACAGGGCCAGGCCGCCGTCGGTGGGGGCGATGGCCAGCAGGCGGCTGTCGGCCGACCAGAGGGTGAGGCTGGTGGTTTGGCTGAGAACGGCCGTTTCTTGCAGCGGGGCCAGGTCCGGCAGGGTAAACAGCTGCAAACCAGGGCTGCCCGCAATCGCGGCCAGGGTGCCATCGGGCGAGACGGCCAGATCGGACAAGACACCAGCGGTTTGCAGGCTGCGGACGGCCGTCAGCCCGGCCAGGTTGTTCATGCTTAGGCTGGCGGGAGTGGCGGTCGGTGGGATGGGCGTGGTGGTGAAGGTGGGTGTGGCGCTGGGAACGGCCGTTGGCGAGGATGTGAGGGTCGCCGTGGGGGTGGGCGTAAACGTCGGCGTGGCCGTTGGCGTAAAGGTTGGTGTGGGTGTGGGGGTAAACGTCGGCGTGAAAGTTGGCGTTGGCGTGAAGGTGGGCGTAGGCGTCAGGATGCCTGCGGCAACCAGGGCGGGCGGGGCCGCTTCGGGGCCGATCCAGCCGCGGTTGAGCGCCAGGCCACCGCCGCCGCCCAGCAAAAAAAGCACGCCGACGAGGCTGCCCAGCCAGACGCTCCAGCGCCGCCGGGTCTGGCGGCGCACCAGCTGGCTGGCGGTGGACAGTTCATTGACGAGGGAAACGGCCGTAGGAAACCGCTCTTCTGGATTTTTGGCCATCGCCTTGCTGACGATGTCGTCGCAGCCGGGCGGCAGCTGCTGGTGGTAGCGGCTGATGCGCGGGATGGGGGCCATGATGTGCTGCATCATCACCTGGAGCGGCGTTTCTGCCTCGAAGGGACGGCTGCCGGTGAGCATTTCAAACAGCACTACGCCGAGCGAGTAGATATCGGAACGGCCGTCTACCGGGCGATCACCCTGCGCCTGTTCCGGGCTAACGTAGTGCGGCGTGCCGATGGCCGTCTCTCCGGTGAGCGTGGCGTGGGTCTCCCCCATCTTGGCAATGCCAAAGTCAGACAAAAAGGGCTGGCCGTACTGGTCAAACAAAATGTTGTCGGGCTTGAGATCGCGGTGCACGATGCCCATCTGGTGGGCGGCATCCAGGGCACCGGCTACCCCGGTGAGCACCGGCAGCGCCTGGGCTACGGTGAGCGGCCCGTTGGCCAGTTTGTCTTTGAGCGATCCGCCCTGCATCAGGCGCATCACCAGGTAAGGCTGGCCTTCGTGGTCGCCGTAGTCATACACCTCAACGACGTTGGGATGTTTCAGTTTGGCGATGGTTTCGGCTTCGCGCTGGAAGCGCTTGCGCAAGTCTGGCTGGTCTAAAAACGCCTGGGGCAGCACCTTCAGGGCCACCTCGCGGCGAGTGCGTGGATCATACGCCCGGTAAACCGTAGCCATTCCGCCTCGGCCCAGCTCCCCCTGGATTTCATACCGCCCAATCAAATCTGTCATGCTTTGTTTCCTGCGTGGTGCTTACGAGATGGGTCAATAATGCCAGATTCCTGGCAGCGTGGCAACGGGTATTTTCTCGCGGGGAAATTGGGGGAATGGGCCACAGATTTCACAGATGACACAGATTTTTCTCTCCCATTTGGAGCTGCCAGGTACCTTTGCGTGACCTTTTTGGACAGTTAGACTTGACAGTCTAGACCTTCTGGTCTAAAATGTGGGCTATCGCTTCATGAACGATTCAACCGCTTAAAAGCCAATCTTTATCAAGCAAAGCAAGTCCCAGGTTTGGGGCTTTTTCTATTCAGGAGGTGGGAAATGAATCTTCCCCTGGGTTATCAACCGTTTCACAAGGAAAAATTTTTCAACTACCAGCTAAACCGGCTGCACGCGCTGGGGTATGCGCGGCAGGCGGACATTCAGAAGGCGGCCAGCCAGATCCAGACGCGAGAGGATTACGTGCGGGTGTTTTTGCAGTTGGCGGAGGAGGCGAAGGGGGACGGCCGTTACAAAAACGCCGCCTTTTATCTGCGGGCGGCTGAATTTTTTGCCCCGCACACCTCGCCGCAGCGCAGGGCAATCTACCAGGAGTTTCACGAGACCTTTTACCAGGCGTTTGCCGACGAGGGCATTGTGCGACATGAGGTGCCGTATAACGGCCGTTGCCTGCCTGCCATGGAGCTTCAGCCTGCCACCCAACCGAGTCAGGGTACCATCCTGCTCTTTGGCGGCTTCGATTCGCTAATCGAGGAATTTTTTGTGGTGTGGCAGTTTTTTGCCCAGGCGGGCTACCACGTGATTGCCTTTGAAGGGCCAGGGCAAGGCGGGGCGCGCCAGCGCTACAACCTGGCCTTCGACCACGACTGGGAAAAACCAGTGGCGACGATTCTGGATTACTTCGGCATTGAAGCGGCCACACTCATCGGCATTTCGATGGGCGGCTACTGGGGCATTCGCGCCGCCGCCTACGAAAAGCGCATCACAAAAGTCATCGCCTGGTCGCCGGTATATGACTGGCTGGAGCAAATTCCCAGCTTTGCCCAGACGCTGGTGCGGCAAATGGTGAAGTGGGACAGGTTTATGAACCCGACCATTCGCCTGCGCATGCGCCTGTTTCCCATTTTGGACCATGCCGTGAACCAGGCGATGTTTATGGTGAAGGGCACGCAGCCGATGGACGCCGTGCACTGGCTGCTGGGCATGAACCGCCAGCACATCAGCAGTAGCAAAGTGACGCAGGACGTGCTGCTGGTGGGCGGCGAAAACGACAGCTTTCAGCCGGTGAAGCTGCTGCGCAAGCAAGAAAAGGCGCTGACCAACGCCCGCTCGGTCACCAGCCGCATCTTCACCGCCGCCGAAAAAGCCGACATGCACTGCCAGATGGGCAACCTGAAGCTGGCATTGACGGAAATGGAGTCGTGGATTCGGGGGAAGTATATTGGCTGAGGCACAAAACGTACTCAGCCAGCAAAGGCAGCGTTGTTCACGTGCCCTGCCGGTCGGTGTCGGCATAGCGCACTTTGTCGAAGGTTTGCAAAGGGAAATCGGCCAGGGTCATGGTTTCTGTTGCGGTGGGTTTGGTTGTCATGTTGTCTTTCCTTTTGGCTGGCTTTGCTGCGCCTGGTCTGCTGGCAGCATACAGCCAAACGGGACGGCACTTTACGAATCTGGGCTACCTGGTTCTTTCAGGTAGGTTTGGTGCCAGGATCGGGTGCCGCACTGGGGGCAGTGGCGCAGCGTCCGAGAATTGCCCTTTGCTTTCCAGCGAATGCCGCCCAAATCCCAGTACGACTCTTCATAGCCGCACTGCAGGCATTTCAGAAACCAGCGACGTGAATCCGCTTCCATGGATTTGGCCCATGAAGCAGGGAAGATGGCGACGAAAAACTTTTGTATCCGGCTCATTGATTCTCCATTCATACGTGTCAACATTTTAGAGCGAAACGGCCGTCCGGTAAAGCGTCGCTCCATTTCTTAAATGGTCGATAAATGACGCTTAACAAATCGGCTGATTGTGTATAATGAACGCATGGAAATTCCACTCTTCCCCCTCAACACGGTCCTTTTCCCTGGCTGGCCGATGCCGCTGCACATCTTTGAACCGCGCTACCTGGAAATGGTGCGTTTTTGCGTGGAAGAGAAATCTCCTTTTGGCATCGTGCTGATCAAACAGGGCATGGCCGAGGGGGATACGGCCGTTATCCCCCACGATGTCGGTTGTATGGTGAGCATTACCCAGATGGAACGGTTGGACGACGGCCGTTTGCTCATCATGACCATCGGGCAGGAGCGCTTCCGCGTACTGTCGCTCAACCGCCGCCGGACTTACCTGGTAGGCGAAGTGGATCAGCTGCCCTACCTGCCGGAAAAAACCGCCCCCTTGCAGGCCGCCGCCAACGAACTGCACCCCCTCGTCCTGAATTACCTCACCCAGCTCACCAGCCTGGCCGACAACATCGAGTTTGACCCCACCCAGGTGCCCACCGAGCCGGAAGCCCTCAGCCACATGGCCGCTTCGCTGCTCCAGGTTTCACTGGAAACCAAGCAGTCGCTGCTGGAAGCCAAAAAGATCTCCAACGCCCTCACCTTCCTCACAGGGCAATACCGCCGGGAGATCGACATCCTCAAGCAGTTTCCGCGCCAGGACATGGGCAACTTTTCCATCAATTGACGTTGAGACAGACAAAAAAAGACCGGCAGCAAGGGCCGGTCTTCATAGTGTTGGGTTGAAAAATGGTGCTGCTTAGAGAGTATAAAGCTCGCCAAACTTCTGCTTGAGATAGGCGATGTACGGGTCAATCGTCAGCGGCCCACCGGTGACCCGCTCGATCAGCTCGTTGGCGGTGAACTTGCTGCCGGGGTGGTAGATATTTTCTTTCAGCCAGGTGTGCAGCGTGCCAAATTGACCCTGGCGAACCTGGTCGGGGATGTCCGGGTGGGCTTTGAGCGCCTGGTTGTAAAACAGGGCTGACATGATGTTGCCCAGCGTGTACCCCTGGAATGCGCCGCCAATGATGCCGCCATACCAATGCACATCTTGCAGCACGCCGTCTACGTCGCTGGGGGCCTGAATGCCCAGGTCAGATTGGTACCGGGCGTGCCACGCCTCGGGCAGATCCTTCACCTCCAGCGCGCCTTCCAGCAGCGCCAGCTCCAGGTCAAAACGAATCATCACGTGCAGGTTGTAGGTCACCTCGTCGGCGTCGGTGCGGATGAGGGAGCGCTGTACCTTGTTGATGGCCCGGTAGAAGGTGTCCAGAGGCACTTCGTTAAGCTGGCTGGGGAAAGCGGCCTGCAGTTTGGGGTAATAATGTTCCCAAAAGCCCCGGCTGCGCCCGACTAAATTTTCCCACAGGCGGGATTGGCTCTCGTGTACGCCCGCCGAGGTGCCGCCAGCCAGCGGTGTGGCCTCCAGCGACATGTCGATGCCCTGCTCGTACAGGGCGTGGCCGGTTTCGTGCAGGGTGCTAAACAGCGCTTCGCTCAGGTCGTTTTCCTTGGTGCGGGTGGTGATGCGCACGTCGCCCAGGGAGAATTTGGTCATGAAGGGGTGGTGGGTTTTATCCTGACGGCCGCGATTGGTATCGTAGCCGTACTCCTGAGCAATCTGGTAGCCAAAAGCTAGCTGTTCATCTTCCGGGTAGGATTGGTGCAGGCAGCTGTCGTCGGCCGGTTCCTGGGCGGTGATGGCCTGGACCAGCGGCACAAGCTGCTCGCGCAGTTCGGCAAAAACGGTGCGGATGGTTTCAGCCTTCATGCCCTGGTCGGCAAAGTCGATGAGCGGGTCGGCGATGTGGTCGTAGCCGGGGAAGCAGTTGGCGATTTCGCGGGAGTAGTCGAGGGTTTTTTCCAGATACGGCCGTACCTTCGCAAAATCATTCGCGGGCCGGGCCTGGGCCCATACCTGGTAGGTGACGGTGCTGTGCTCCGACAGGGCGGCAATCAGCTTGGCGGGCACCTTCACCGACTGGTCGTAGCTGCGGCGCGTTACCCGCAGCAGGCTGGCGGCTTCGCTGTCGTAGGGCAGCTTTTCGGCCCACGGCGTCAGCTTGTCGAGCAGCTTGCCAATCTTCTTGTCGGTGAACTTCTCGTGGGCAATTCGGCCGATGGTCGCCTGCTGCCGACCCCGCGCCGGAGCGCCGCCGGGCGGCATGTAGGTGCTCATGTCCCAATTCAACAGCGAATTGGCGGAGTTGAGGTCATTAATTTCTTGCAATCGGGCTTTGAGTTTTTGATACTTTTTTTCCACGTGATCACTCCTTCGAAAATGGGCCGCGGATTAACGCGGATTAACGCGGATTAAAACTGGGCGCACTCGGCGCAATCTGCTGATTTTTCAATGGTGTTGAGCTGGCGCTCATCGTGTTGCCTGTTAAAGGTAAACGCAGAAGCACACGGGCGCAGAAATGGAAAACAACTGCGTTTTGGTTCAGGTTGTTAGACAGTTACCTAATGGGGCAAATCGTACCCTAAAGTCAGTGGAAAGGCGAATGGTGCGCGCGGTATTTTTGCTCGATGCGCAAGATGGTGATGCGGCCCAGGATGTAAACGGCCGTTACCCCCAACGCCAGCAAAAACCAGACCGTATTGGACAATTCCAGGCCGTGTGAACCAATTAACGTCAGCACGATGACGCTGGGCAGGCGGCCGAGCAAATTGGCGGCAAAAAATTTACGCGAGGAGATGCCCGTCAGCCCGGCGACAAAGTTCATCAAGTCGGTGGGGAAAACCGGCAACACAAAGGCAATGGTGAAAAAAAGAAAGCCGCGCTCCTCGGCAATGGCTTCCCATTTGTCGATGGTGGCCCGGTCGGCCAGGCGGTGGACCAACGGCCGTCCCGCCCAGCGTGCCAGCAAAAAGCCCAGCTGGCTGGCTGCCACCACGCAGGTGATGTTGAACAGCAGCCCCCAGGGCAGGCCGTAAATGTACCCCCCGGCAATCACAAAGACATGGCCAGGAATAAAGGCAACCAGCACCTGGAGTACCTGCAAAAAGGCCAGTACCAGCGGCGTCAGCACGCCAAAACTCTGCACATAGCTGCTGACAAACTCCTGGTCGCTTAAAACGGCGAGCCAATCGCCCAGCGAGTCACGCAGCAGCCAGGTGAGGAGCGCCAGCAGCGCCAGCCCCCCACCAAGCAGCCAGAGTTTGGTACGGCCGTCCAGCCCTGTTTTGGCTGGTGGCGCAACCGGTTTATACGCGGGACGAATTTCCCGGCCCGATTTTTGGGCCTTTGCTTTCGGTTCAGTAATGATAGACATACGCTCTTCCTGCGTGCGGGCAGCGGCTGCTTGCAGCCATAATGTGCCTGGGTCAATAACAATAAGCGCGGTACGGCACACTGCTCCATGCCCCGGCTTTCACCCCCACCCCGGTTGGCGTGGAGAGTCCAGCCCTTTACGCAAGCAAGTTTGAATTGTTGCGAATCAGTAAAGATCGTACCTGGGGAATGGAATATGGGCAAATGGCCCCAAAATTCGGGGACTACGGTGCTTTTTTGAGGGTGGCTCCCAAAAAGAAGCGGATGGCCTGAGGCAAACGGTAAGCCCAGGCACCTTCGTTGTGCCCCCCACCCACATCCTCGACATGCAGCAGGTTGCGCGTGGGGCGATATCCCTTTTTCACCAGGATACGCTTGATGCGGCGGACACGGCCGTAATACCGCCGCGATCGGCTGCGCATGATCGTTTGGTCGGGCCAATGGCCGCCCATTTCCCGCGTACCCGCATCCAGGTAAATTTTGCCTTCCTGGTAGGTGATTTCTTCCAGGTAGCCCAAAATGGCCCGGTTGGCAAACCAGACCGACGGGCTCATCACCCCCGCAAAACCGTAGACAGACGGATGCCGGAAAAACGCATACAGGCTGATGAGCCCACCCATCGACGAGCCCATGATGCCCGTGTTGGGTTTGTTAGGCAGGGTGCGGAAAGATTGGTCAATCAACGGTTTGAGGGTGTGCACCATAAAATCGAGATACGCATCCCCCAGGCCGCCACCGTGGGTTTTGTCCACAAACGGGCTGTATTCGGCCAGACGTTCGTGGCCCATGCTGGGGATGCCCACCACAATTGCCTCCAGCTTCTCTTCGTAGGCCAGTTTCTCCATCGTTTCATCGACGTGCCATTCACCCGTGAAGCTGGTGGCTTCGTCGAATAAATTATAGCCGTCGTGCATGTAGAGCACCGGGTAATGCTGCTGGCGGTAATCGTAGGAGGGGGGCAGGTAAACGAGAATGTCGCGCTGGTTTTTTAGCTGCGGACTGTACACCTGCTGCGCTATTTTGATGTTGCCGCTGATGGAGTGGCGGTGGCGTTCGTAAAAAACATCGTAGTAGGGTCGCCAGGCTACTTTTTGTAACTGTGTAATCTCCAAGGAAGTCTCCAATCGTTGGTAAAAGCGAGCGATACAGCTTTACTTGGCCAAAGCTTTTCCCGCTTTTACAAAGCTGCCCAATTTTCTCTTTTTTTGTGTGCCTGTCCACTGACTTGCGTCCTGGTGTATGGACGGCCGAATGATGTGAAAGTCATCACAAACGGCCGATTTTAGCTTCCCATGCTTGCAAAAATCCTTATAATCGTTGGCAACACTTATTGGTTGAGGTACCCGCGGATGGCTGAGAAAAACGACAAACCGGTAGAAAACCTGACCGAACTGGCCGAATATCGCGCCCGTATGCGGCACGATCGGCAAAATTTGATCGAGGAATTGATCCAGGATGGCATGGACAACGGCCTGTTCGACAATTTGCCGGGCAAGGGGAAGCCGCTCAACCTGAACAAAAATCCGTATGCTGCCGATATGGAACTGGCGCACGAACTGCTCAAAGAAAACGATTTGCCGCCAGTGTGGATTTTGCAGCGCAATGAGATTCTGGCGAAAGCGGCGAAGCTGCGCGCCGAGATTGAGCGGCAGTGGCAGTGGCACCGGCAGGAGTTTGGTGTGGCCAATGCCAACAAGGGCCGTCTGACCATCAGCTGGGACGATTTTTGCCTGAAGTGGATTGCCGAAATTGCCGAGCTGAACAAGGCGATTGATGCGTTTAACTTGAAACGGCCGTTTGACCACATCGAAATCTTCAAGCTCACCATCGACAGCGAACTCAAGCGGGTCGACGCACCGCGCTGGCTGCGCTAGGCGGATTACGGCCGTTCACTTCCCTCTCTACTGTTCAAGCAAATTGATGTGCTCGCCCTCACTCGTGTCCACCCGGATCGCGTAATATTTCCATTCCCCATCCAGATTGGTGCCGTTGACGCGGATGGCGGCGCTGGCCCTCGACCCACGCAGAGGAATGTACAGCTCGGCATCGCCACCATTGGCAATGTTGACGCTGCCCTGCGGAAACCAGCCAACGGTGACCGGTTCGCCCAGGGCTTGCTGAACGGCCGTACTGCCCAACGCCAGTTCCACGCTGGTGGCATATGGCTCAGTCTGGCGGATCGCCACCACGGAACCAACAACGCTTAGAACCACACAAAGGACGGTGAGGCAGGCCAAAATAGCAAAGGCAACGCCTACGTTTTTTAGGACGGCGCGTTTTTTCATCGGGTCCCCCTTTAGCACGGTGGCCCTGGTTTATGGAGCTGCCACGGCAGCCGGCAGCTGGCCGTCGGCCATGGTGGGCAGCGGCCGGAATTGGGCGGCACTCAATTGGTAAATTTCCAGATTGCGCACGGTAACGGCCGTTCCCTCCGCAAACAGTTCCACCCCCACACTGGCCGCACCCGGGAAAATCTGCTCCGAAAAGCTGATCAGCCCGTCGTTGGCCAGCACTTCAATGGAGGCACGATCTACAAAAATGTGCAGCTTCAGAAGGCCCTCGGCGGGAGCAAAGGGAGCCGTGTGCACGCTGGCAAAGTTGTAGTTAAACGCCGACTGCCCGGCAGTAGTGCGGTCGACAAAGAGGTGGCGGCTTTTGGGGGCATAGCCAACGGCCGTAGCCTCCCCATCGCCCAGGCGCAGGCGGATGCCCAAACTGTTGGCCTCGATTGGCACCGCCAGCTCGGCGATGATTTCCAGCCGGTCGCTGCTCACTGCTGGCATAAAGGGTGTGCCGGGTTCCAGGATCACATTGTGCCAGTGCTGTTGGTGTTGGCGGAGCTGGGCGAGTTCGGCAACGGCCGTTTGCGCCAGCCGAATCCCCTCTGGTGTCGGTACCAGCCGCAGCTCACGCGGGATGGTCATCGCGCCGCGCCAGGTTGTGGTGGGGATCTGGTTGGCGTACTGCCAGTTGTTCAGCCAGGCCAGCCAGATGCGACGGCCGTCTGGAGCGCTGCTCCACGACTGCGCCGCATAAAAGTCCGCGCCGTAATCGGCCCACAGCACCGTCTCTTTGGGATTGTCGCTGGTGAAGGTCTGGCCATCAAACTGGCCAATGAAATAGTGTGTGCCGCTGCCGCCCGCCGGGGCATTATCGCCGATGCCTACCGTGAGCACCCAGCGGGATTCGGCCGTACCGGTGACGGGCAGCTCAAACAGGTCTGGCGTTTCCCAGACGCCGCCCATTGCGCCGTAGCCAAAGCCAAAGCTGCCCGCTGGCTGCCAATCGAGCAAGTTGGGCGAGGTGTAAAACAAAACAGCCCGCCCGGCGGCCAGCGCCATTACCCAATGGCCACCGCCGCGGCCGTTGTCGTACCACAGCAGCTTGGGGTCGCGGAAATCGCGGAGGTTGGCCGGGGGGGGAATGACTGGATTGCCCGCGTATTTGGTCCAGGTACGGCCGTTGTCCAGGCTGTAGGCAATGGCCTGGCTCTGGCGGGCGTCGGGATCCTGGTAGGTGTAGCTGGCGATCATCGCTTCGGGGCCAAATCCGGCCGTGTTGTGCCAATCGATCACCGCGCTGCCGGAGAAAATGGTGCCTAGTTCATCGGGGGCCAGGGCGATGGGCAAATGCTGCCAGTTTACCAAGTCGCGGCTGACGGCGTGCCCCCAGTGCATCGGCCCCCAGACGGTACTGTCCGGGTGGTGCTGGTAAAACAGGTGGTATTCGCCGTCGTAATACACCAGGCCGTTGGGGTCGTTGAGCCAGGCAGTGGACGGGGAAAAGTGGTAAGCGGGTCGAAAAGGTTCTAATTCCACCAGTTAACCTTTCACCCCGCTGGCGGCAATGCTTTCAATGAAGGCCCGCTGTAACGATAGATAGAGAATCAGCACGGGGATGGTGATGATCGACAGATACGCCATGATTTCACCCCAGGCCACATCCAGCTGAAAGAAGTACGACACCCCAATCTGCACCGGCCGCAGCGCTTCAGACTGAACCACCATGATTGGCCACAAATAATCGCCCCACTTAGCCAGGAAGGTCAAAATAGCCACCGTCGCTACCACCGGCCCAGAAATTGGCATGTAAATGCGGTAATAAATTTGGAACCAACTGGCACCGTCTATGCGGGCTGCTTCGACCAATTCGTACGGCAATGACCGGAAAAACTGGACGAATAG
The DNA here is from genome assembly GCA_020848035.1 of Anaerolineae bacterium. Classification (GTDB taxonomy): domain Bacteria; phylum Chloroflexota; class Anaerolineae; order Promineifilales; family Promineifilaceae; genus Leptofilum. Next base: position 93,367 of record JADLAX010000020.1, read on the forward strand.
AAAGATGGTAAACGCTCCCACAATGAAGGGGATAATCTGCACATGGTAGGTGTCCAGCCAATTGGTTGTCAGGCAGACCAAGGCTGAATTTTCACAGCCGGTGAAGCTGATCCACGGCAGCTTGCTCACAATGAGCAGCAGCGGGATGGCAATGGTGTCGAACGGCACAATCAAGGTGGCAATGATCACCGACAACACGAGGCTTTTGCCCTTCCAGCGGGGTACCGCAATGGCAAATCCGGCCATCGAATTGATCAGCAAAGCCAAAATGGTTGTGACTGATGTGATGAAGATTGAATTCAAAATGAAGCGGGCAATGGGGACGCGCCGGAATGCTTCAAAGTAGTTGTCGAAGGAGAGATTGCCATAGGGCACAAAAGCGAGCAGCGAACCTGAATCGCGCAGCAGCTGTTCATCTGGTTTGAGGGATGAAACCAGCATGAAGACGATGGGAAAGATGAAGATCAGCGCGATGACGATCAGGATGGCGTAACGGCCGAATAAAATCAAAAGCTTTTTCATGATTAATCCCTATCCCGTGTCAGGTACCGTTGAATCAGAGCAATGGTTAAAACCATCATGAAGAAAAAGACAGAGATGGCCGAACCGTAGGCGATGTCCTGCTTTTGGTAACCGCGCTGGACGGCCTGGTGGATGATGGTGGTTGTGGCGTCTAGCGGTCCACCACGGGTCATGATGTCTACCTGGGTAAACAGGCTAAACGCGGCCATGGTAATGGTGATGAGGACAAATACGGCCGTATTCCTCAACCCCGGCCACGTGACATAGCGAAATTTCTGCCAGGCGTTGGCCCCGGCGACGTCAGCCGCTTCATACAAAACGCCAGGAATCGTCTGCAAGCCAGCCAGCCAGATGACCATGTGGAAGCCTACCGCCTGCCAGATGGACATCATCATGATGGCTGGCATCGCTGTGTTCACTTCACCTAGCCAATCAATCGGCTGGAATGCGCCCATGGTAAAAAGCGAGAGCAAGCTGTTCAGCAGCCCATTGTTGCCGTCATAAATAAAGCGCCACAAGATCGAGACGATCACCATTGAAATGACAACCGGAATGAAATAGATGGTGCGAAAAATATTTATGCCGCGCAGCTTCTGGTTGACGAGTAAGGCCAAAACCAGGCCCAGTCCCCCCTGCACAGGCACAATCACCAGCGCAAAATAAAAAATGTTGATCAACGATCGTAGAAAAACAGCGTCCCCAGCCAACACGGTGTATTGGGTTGTGCCGCGCACCCACGAGAAGGACTCCTGTAAGCCGTTCAACTCGGGATAGTCGGGGTTGTCGCGTGTGAAGTTCCGCGACCGGGGAAAGACCAGGTTGCCCGCTTCATCACGGACCGTTGCTCCTGTGTCCGGATCAACTTCTGCTTCGATGGGGAGAACCTTAACGGTCAGCAGGCGCTCAAAATTGCGCATTCCGACAAATTCGGTGGGATTGGGCGAAATGAGGCGTTGATTGGTGAAGGCAAACCCAAACGCCATAAAAAAAGGAATAATCAGAAAGCCCAGCATCAGGAAGGCTGCGGGGGCGATCATGGCCCAACCGGCCCTGGCCTCCTGGCGTCGCATAAGGTTGAACTTTTGGGTGGTAGTTTTGCGGGCAGAAACGGCCGTAGGTTGCACAGATCCCGATGTACTCATTTTTGACTCCTCTTCACAGTTGCCATTTGTTGGCTGCCAGTAGGCCACAGGTTACCCCATGACCTACTGATCAACCGCTCAACAAACGTGGCTGAATCAGCCAATCCTAGGAGGGATTACACGTTTGGTACAAACTACTGATTGGCAATCGCATCATTCTGAATGTCTGGTCCAACAGCCGTCCCGTCAAACCCGTAGCCATTGTTGGCTTCGATGTCCGCGTTGATTTCATCAGCGGCCGCATCCAGCGCTTCTACAACGTCTGCACCGTTGGCAATGTCGGCCAGCGCCTTCTCAAACGTGAGCGCGGCAGACAGGTAAGCTGGCGTCGGGGGACGCAACGTTGCCTGGGCACTACTCAGTTCAAAAAAGACTTCCAGCGGGCCGCCGGGGGCATAGTTTTCCGTTAGGGCGGCCGCGCTGCGGGTGGCTGGTACCAAACCGATGCCATTGGAGAAGGCAGCCAGATATTCATCCTGAATGGCAAAGGCGATAAAGGCGTTGGCCCCATCTTTATGCTCGGAGTTGGCCGACACGCCAAACTGCCAGGAGCCAGCGCCGATGCGGCTGCCGTTGCCAAAGTCTGGTGCGGGCAGGAAGAGCATGTCGTCGCCAAATGCTTCGAGGGCACCCAGCGCGGCCCAGTTGCCATTCCACTGCAACGCGTATTTGCCGTCGATAAAGCCAGTGTCGCGGTCCGCGCCGTCTTGTGAGGTGCCAGGCACCAGACCCCGCTCGAACAGACTCTGCCACCATTCACCAAAAGCAACCGCTTCATCGCCATTGATAACGCTTTCGGCCGTGGTGAAGGTAGAGCGGTCGAGGATGTCGCCACCAAAGCTTTGCATCAGCGGGGAGAAGGCGTAGGGGTACCATTCACCAGTCCAGGCCATGCCCACGTCCAGCGCAAATTCAAAATCGCCCGTAGCCTGCAACGTTTCCAGCGCGGCGTCGAACTCTGCCAAATCCCACGGTTCGTCCAGGGTGGGAATGCGGATGTTGTTGGCTTCCAGCACAGAGCGGCGGGCAAACATGCCAATGGCGGCATCCCACAAACCAACGGAATAGACCTGGCCATCCCACATTCCAATGGCACCGGGCAAGAAGTTATCCAGGCTGCCTGCGGGCAGTTCCAGCGGGGACATATAACCAGACCAGGCCCAGTTGGGCATCACCGGGCCATCCACGTCGATGATGTCGGGCAGGTCACCGGCCAGGGCGGCGGCGACGATGGATTCATTGTAGCTTTCCTGGGGGAAGTCTTGAATTTCGACAGCCCATTGATCCTGGGAGGCGTTAAAATCTTCAACGATGCCCAGCAAGATGTTACGTTCTACTTCATTGCCAGCGCCGTGGTACCACATGGTGATGGCCACCGGGCCTTCACTGGGGGTAACGGCCGTTGCTTCGCTCGTTTCGGTGGTGGCGGTATCGGCGGTCTCTTCGGTTGTAGTCTCTTCTACTGCGGTGTCGCTGCTATCGGCCGTTTCGCTGCCACCGCAGGCAGCCAGGAACAGGGCTAATACAAGCAGAAATAAAACGGACAACGGCCGTTTATAGGTAGCATTCATTTCTCTCGCTCCTTAAAGCAGATGCTTGGTTTGGCGCTTGCCTTCAACAAAACAAGCGTCTTTGGTTAGAAAATATCAATTTTTCAGCAAAGAGAGTTGGGGAAATTTGGTGCTTCTTCTATAATGACCTCCTTCTTGCGGTAATCGGCATGGCGAAATCGGTTCTTGGTTGGATGGATCTCAAAATGCCGGTTACCCTCCTTTTTCCACCAGTCGTAACAAATCAAGTCGATGCACGCTCAATGAGGGGACAATCCAACAGCTTTTGCTCGGGCGGCGCTGGCAAGCTTTGGCCATCCTGCGCCTGTTTAATCAGCTGGATCAAATGATCCACACCCCAGCTGCCCATCTCGTAGTGGGGCAGGGCCATGGTGGTGAGACCCGGTTCCAGGTCGGCAGCCACCAAGTCTTGATTGTCGAAGCCAACGATGGCGACATCATTGGGAATAGATAAATGGAGGGAGCGCATGGCGTCGTAGGCACCCATAGCCATGCGGTCGTTGTAGCAAAACAGGGCGGTCGGAGGATTTTCGATCTGCAGCAACGTTTTGGCGCCAACGAAGCCAGACCTGGAGACACTTTGCCCCAGAAAGCAGGTCAGCGCCGGATCAAACGGAATATTGTATTCGGCCAGCGCCTGTTTATAGCCAGCGAGCCGGCCAATTGTGGCCTGCACACCAGACGTATCACACAGATAACCAATACGCTGGTGTCCTTTTTGCAGCAGGTGGCGGGTGGCATTGTAGCCACCTTCATGCTCGTTGGGCACCACGGAGGGTAAGGACCGGTCGGCGACGTAGCAGTCGATGAGCATGGTGGGCACTTCGCGAATATTGTCGGGGGGGTGGACTTCGCGGTGGTACATGGTGGCGTAAATGATGCCATCCACCTGGCGATCCAACAGGGTGTCTACGGCCGTTTGCTTCATCTCTTGATTACCACCGGTGTTAACCAACAGCAGCAGGTACTCATTTTCCCAGGCGCGTTCCTGGGCACCCTGGATGATGCGGCTGGCGTAGGGCGTGCTGGCGATCAAATCGGAGACAAAGCCAATGGTGTGGGTACGCTGCGAGCGCAGGCTGCGGGCCATGATGTTGGGCCGGTAATCAAGCGTCTCGATCGCTTCCATTACTTTGGCGCGCGTTTCTGGGCGAACGGCCGTATCCTCATTAAGAACACGTGAGACCGTCTTAAACGAAACCCCGGCTAATTTGGCAACATCTTTAATCGTGGCCATGCGTAAACCTGACTTACTCCTACTTGACAACGTTGTCAAGAAGTTTACGCGAGAATGACAACGTTGTCAATGGGTAAAACGCCGCCTGGCAGCACCGTTCTCAGCCCTCGCCTTAACTGTCTACCAAAACAATGAAATATATGGCCAAAACCTTGACGAAATATGGACATATCATGTATACTACTTTCAATATATTTTGAAAGTTCGAGGATCGCCTGCTTAACAACTGCATCAGGAAGCGGAAGAAGATAGAGGCTGTTCGGCAAGAGCAGCCCACCCAAGAGGATAACGCCATGACAACGATGACTGATTCAAATCGGGAGCGGCTTGCCGCCAGAACCAGTGGCGCTGGGGAACCCACCACGTTTGATTTTTTAGGCCAATATCTCAAAGAGAGCCGCCGTTCCGCCCTGCTTACGGCCAAAGAGGAAACCGTTCTGGCCGAGCAAATTGCGGCCGGGCGTGAGGCCGATGAGCAGCTGCAAAAAGCGATCCCTGCGGAAGAACGCAGCTACTGGCTGTGTGTGAAGGAACGTGAAGCCGAGGCGCGCTCGGCCCTGGTGCGGGCTAATATGCGGCTGGTGATCAGCATTGCCAAAAAGTACCGGGGACAGGGGCTTGATTTTCTGGACCTGATTCAGGAAGGCAATGTGGGGCTGCTAACGGCCGTTGAAAAATTCGACCACACCCTGGGCAACCGCTTCAGCACCTACGCCACCTGGTGGATTCGCCAGTCGATGACCCGGGCCATTGCCAACCACGGCCGTACCATTCGCATCCCGGCCAACAAAACCTCCAGCATCCGGCAAATTTACCTGGCCAAACAAGAGCTGGAACAGGAATACGGCCGTCCCCCCCGCCCCGAAGAGCTGGCCGAACACACCGGCATGTCGCCGGAGCGGGTCAATAACCTGCTGCGCATCACCATGCCCCTGCTGTCGCTAGAGCAGCCCGCCGGACCAGAACCGGACACTGAACTGGGTGCATTTGTCGAAGACAGTTTGTCGCCCCAGCCAAACGACGCCGTCGCCCAAAAAATGCTGCAAGAGCGGATCGAGCATATGTTGGACGGCCTGAGCAAGCGCGAAGCCAGCGTGTTATGCCTGCGCTACGGGCTGCGCGGCCATGAAGCCCACACGCTCAAAGAGGTGGGCAAGCTGTTCGATTTGTCTCGTGAGCGTATTCGCCAGATCGAGAAAACAGCGCTGAAGAAGCTGCGCCAGCCGCAGTTTGGCGCAGATTTGTTCCACTATTTGAATTGATGTGGTGGGGGAAGAAAAGTTAATAGTGATAAGTAAAAAGTGAAAAGTAATTCTACTTTTCACTTTTTACTTTTTACTCTCTCACTTCTTGTTGATGGACCCGGCAAAATTCTGTGCCCGCTACGGCACTGTTGCGGCACGGACGGCCGCTTTTGGTGGTGGCCTGGCATTGATGAGCGGCAACCTCAACCACGCTGGTTGCTTTTTCTGTCTGGGCTGGGGGAACGGCCGCTTCGGCAGCAGCCACTGCCTCTGCCTCGTGTACCAGATTCATCAGTGCCTCAAACTCCGCGTAAAACCCTTCCATGATCACATCAGGGTCGGGCACCAGGCCGACATCGGTAGCCACGCCCATGTGCACTTTGTTAGCGTAGCTGATGATGCTGATCCCCAGCGAGACACGCCCCGACTGCGGCACCCAGAACATAAGCTCCTCAATTTGCTGCCCGGCCAGGTACAGCGGCATGGGCGGGCCGGGAACGTTGGTCATAACGGCCGTTGTCTTCGAACCAAACATGTTCACCAACGTACCTTGCAGCTCCTGCGGCGACATGCCCATCGCGCTTAAAATGCCCAGGGCTACCGGCGCTTCCTTGGAATTTTTCAGGGCCAGCATCCGTTTACGCACTTCATGCAGCCGGTCCAGCGGATCGCCAATGCCGACGGGCAGCGAGAGGAAAACGATGCCAAACTTGTTGCCCAACGTGCCCATTTCTTCGGGCGTGCGCAGGTTGACGGGCACGGCGGCGCGGAAATTCAGCCCATCCACCGAGGCACCCTTGCTGAGCATGTAGCGGCGCAGCCCACCTGTCATGGCCGAGACGAGCACATCGTTGACGGTGCCGCCGGTAATGTTTTTGATCTTTTTGACGTCGGCCAGGGCCAGCGGCTGGGACCAGGCGGCCCGTTTAGCCACGCCCAGCTTGCCTTTGAACAAGGTTTTGGGATCTGGCGAGCGCAGGAAAAGACGACCCGCCGCAACGGCCGTATCCGTCCCCTTAAGCGCCAATTCCATCGCATGAGCCGGATTGATCAGTGCTTCCAATCCTTCGGAGGCCACCTTGCTGGTGGTTTGCCACACCGTTTCCAGCGCTTTGGCCCCTTGCTGCACCAGGGCATTAAGCGATCCGCTCAGCCCGTTGTCCGCCGTCCCGCCTAGGCTCGCTTCGCTGCCGGTGGGCGGCGGCACGTCGGGCATCATCTCGGTGAGCGAGAGCAGCACAAACACCAGGGCCATGCCGTCGGCAATGCAGTGGTGCAACCGGCACATGATGGCGCAGCCCTCGCCATAATTTTCGATGAGGTGGAACTGCCACAGGGGCTTGCTGAAATCCAGCGGCGTGCTCATCAGGTCGCTAACCAGCTCCTGCAAGGTGGCTTTGTCGCCAGGTGAGGGTAGGGCAACCCGGTGCAGATGAGCGTTGAGATTAAACGTGGGGTCCACTTCCCAGTAAGATTGGCCAAAGGGCAGCCGCGACTGAACAACACGCATGCGGAAGCGATCGAAGGTGAGCAGCTTGTGCTCGATGACGGCCCGGAAATGGTCGTAATCGATCATCTTTTTGAAGGTGATGATGCCCGACACCATCATCAGGTTGGTGGGGTCTTCCATGCGCAGCCAGGCTGCATCGACGGTGGTTAAGGGGTGAGTCTTGGGCATACGGCCGTCTCCTTAAACGATTGCTCAATGCACAGTCGTGGCAAAAAATGGTGTGTTTCTTACTCTGGGTAACACAAAAAATGTGCCATCTCCAGTATAACGCAGCCAGAGAGAGCTGACCATCTTTCCAGACGGCCGTTCCCTACCAAAATGGGACTGATTCGCCAACTTTCGGCACTTCAGCCGGAAGAAACATTTTTATACTGGCAGCAGCTTTTACCCGACAAACAGCGGTCTCAAAACTTTGCCTGGAGGCAACCTTGAAACGATCGACGCCCATCCTGTTCCTGGCCACCCTTACCTGCATCCTGCTGTTCCTGGCTGTGGCCTGTAGCCAAGAGGCCAGCGCCACCGTGACTTCCGATACTCCCCCCATTTCTCTGGCCCCGGCAGCCTTCAACGGGCTGACTGACCCCAACCTGGTGGTAACGCCTGTTTCCCTGGCGGCCCCTGCTGCCGGTGGCAGCGTCGTCGATCCCACTTTTGGCACCAGCCTGCGCCGCCTGACCGACAGCGGCAGCAGCGGCTTTGCCACCCATATTTACTCCCAACTGCAAGCCTTTTCCGCTGATAACCAGTACCTCTTGCTGATTGAGGACGAATGGTACACGGTGCGCCGCCGCGATAATTTGGCCCTGCTGCTCGACGCCAGCGACACCGCGTCTTGGAACGCACCGCGCTGGCATCCCACCCAGGCCAACACCATCATTCACTACGACGACAACGCCGACACGACATTGCGGTTGCAGTTCACCGACGTGACGACGGGCCAGACGACGACCGTGTTTACCTTTCCGGTCAACTACGAGCGCATTCGCGCCAACCAGAGCTTTGACGAGATTTCAAGAGACGGCCGTTTCCTGGGCGGCATGGCCGCGTTGAGCAATGGCGACCAGATGCTCTTCAGCCTGAACCTGGCAACGCTCACCCTGGGGGCCGAACTGCGTCTCTCGGCCGATTTGTACGGCGGGCCGTGTACGCCAGACCCCACCTGGGGCGAGGTGGAGCCAGACTGGATTGGCGTCTCGCCGCTGGCCAACTACCTGATGGTACAGTGGACCCGCGACGGCACCTCACGCTGTTCGGGTTTGGAAAGCTTCGATATTGCCACCGGTGCCTTTGTCGGGCGTGTCTATGATGGCCACCAGCACGGCGACTTAGGCGTCATGGCCGATGGGGTGACCGAATTTTTCATGACGTACGAGCTGTACCATCCATCTGGCCTGCTGTCGTTGGGTTACCGGGTGCTGCCCGGCAACGCCACGGTACAAGACCCCGTTTACCTGCGCACCCTGGAGTGGATGGGTGACCACATTTCTTGCCAGGGACCAGCGGGCGTTTGCTTAGTCACCACGATTGCCGACAGCAGCAATGGCTGGCAGCCGTTGGAGGGGGAGATTTTCCTGCAATATCTGGATGGTTCGGTGGAGCGGTTGGTCCATCATCGCAGCAGCGGCTGTGGTTATTGGGTGCAGCCTCGGGGGAGTTTGTCGCGGGACGGCCGTTACGCCATCTTTGCCACGGATTGGGGCAGTGGTATTTGTAGCTCCCCCGTCGACTTGGGCGCAGGTGACCCCTACCTGATCGATTTGGGCAGCAGCAACCCGCCGCCCGATTTTACCCCGTCGGCCTGGAACTATTTACCAACTGTCCTCCGGTAGAGACGTACCACTTGCACTTTAAGTTTTAAATCGGGTGAAGGATTGCCCAATTAATTTTTTAAACACCAACTGCTACGTCGCTACTCTACAAAAGTGAACGATTTATGATGAAAAAATGGGTTCTAATTTTTACGTTTTTGGTGGCTGTTTTATGGTTAGTGAATAGTGGGCATGGGCGAGAAACGGCCGTTGCCCAATCCATCGCCAGCGCCATCCCCCTGGTGGAAAACTTTAGCAACGGGCAGTCCCCACCACGGTTCAACATCGTCGAGTTTAACCACGACTTGCTCATAACCGATATTGGTTGGCTTCTTGGCCCATTATCGCCCGGCCAGCCGCTGTCGCCTTCGCCGCAGTCGGCGCTGACGCTGTATGCCAACAACGTAGACCGCATTACTTTCAACCAGCCCACCCCGTCGGCCACCATCGCCGAGGCGCAAGTGTGGGCCTGGGCCTGGCCCGCCGAAGGGGGGAACCCGGCCACCAGCGGGCGCGTGGTGTTTGAAGGCACCAACGACACCAAAACCTTCACCTTTAGCGGCGGCATGGCTCAGTGGCAACCTTTCAAAGTGAACGACACCGACACGGGCGACAACGGGCGAGCGCTGGGAGCCATTATCGCCGTGCGTCTGATCAGCCTCCAGGCCGATGTGATGTTTGATGATTTGCAGGTGGTCTCGGTAACAACCTTCACCCGCAGCGATCTGGCGCTGACGATGAGCGGCTCCAAAAACACCGTGAACGTGGGCGACACCATCAGCTATGACCTTACCGTGACCAACAACGGCCCAGACGATGCGCCCAACGTCACCCTCACCGACACGCTGCCGTTTGGCGGCACGTTTCTGGCGGGCAGCAGTTCGAGTGCTTGCCAACTGTCGCTGGGCCAGGTGGTGTGCGATTTGGGCACAGTGGCCGCAAATGCCTCGCGCACGGTGACGATTGCCGTGCGGGTGGGCAGCAGTGCCTGTGCCAGCTTTACCAACCGGGCCACGGTAACGACCCAGGCGTATGACAGCAACACGGCCAACGATACGGCCGTTCACACCGCCACCACGCCCAATCCTGCCTGCGCCGACTTTTCCGTCACGCAAAGTCCGCTGCCCGTGCCGCCACTGCCCGGTGAAGACAGCATCACATACACCCTTTCTGTGCAAAGCAACGGGCCAAATACCACGGCCAGCACGCTTCAGTTCACGGCGCCGGATGATGTTAGGCTAACGGCCGTTACCGCCGAAAGCGGCGTCAACTGTTCCTTCACGGCTCTCACGGTTACCTGCAACCTCGATCCGCTAGCTGCGGGCCAATCCAAACAGATTTACGCGACCGGGGATGCGTTGTCTACCATGAGTGGCATTCAGCTGAGTGAGGCCACCATTACACCTGCCATTGCCGACCCGGATTTGACAAACAACGTGAGCCGCTTCCGCTTCGCGGCCGATCCCGCCTACGCGTTCACCGTGATTGGCGAAATTGGCGTGGCTGAGCTGGCCGCTTATGAAGATGTGGGCGGCTTAGCGATCAACAGCAGTGGCGAGGTTGCTTTTTATGCCTATGCTGGCGACTCTTTTCAGCCAGACGCCTTTGGTATTTTTCGCGGTGACGGCAGCGGTGCGCTGACGAAGATTGTGATGGACACCGATTTTCCGGTGCTGCCTGCGGATCAATATCACAGCGTCGGGATGTTTGCCGAGGTTGATGTTAATGATGCCGGAACCGTTGTGTTTATCGAAAATGTTGAGCGTGACCTGCCCGTTGGGTACGAAATTGTGCAAACAACCATTTACACAGGCAGCGGTGGTGCGCTAACAACCATAGCCACCGACTCGGAAAGTTCCGGGGCCAGATTCCGCAAGTATCGCTTTGCCACGATCAATAATTTGGGACGCGTGGTCGCCAGTTATAGTGATGGTTATGGCGATTCGGCCGTGGTGGCGTTTGAAAATGGGCAGGAAACCACCCTGGCCACAGTACCCAGCAGCAATTACTACATGATGGAGGTGGGGCAAAGCGACAACAGTGGGTTTGTCGCCTTTAATGAGCGGTACCTTGGGAGTATCATCTACGGCGATAGATTGCGCCTGACACTCCCCGGTGGAACGGTTGACACAGTGGCCACGAATACCACATCCGACCGTTTTTCTGTACACCCCCATATTGGCGTGTCTGATTATGGTGCGGTGATTTATGGTCAGGTTGAAATTGATTCCACCACTGGCCTGGGTATGGAGTATTTGAAAATTGGCGGCCGGACAATTCTGACTGAACCGGCGGATCAATTTGTTGAGGGCAGTTTTAGCCGACCCAGGATAAACAACCAACACCGCTATCTGTTTGCGGCCAATCACCTAGCACATTATGGCACACCAGGGCTGTATACCGGGCCGCATAAGGTATCCAACCGGGTGGTGCGGTTTGATTGGGACAAAGGCGATCTGTTGTTTGGCTCGCGGATCGTTGGCCTGGCATTTAGTTTGGCGTATGACTTCAATGACAGTGGGCAGGTGGGGTTAGCGGTGGTGCTGAGCAACGGCCGTATCCTCATCTTACGCGCCGATCCCGTGGCTGAACAAGACCAGGATGGCGTGAACGACTGGACCGAACTGGGGGCGGCCAACCAGGGAGACGGCAACGGGGACGGCATTCCTGACTCAGCCCAGCCGAATGTGGCTTCAACATTGTCTCTGGACGGGGCGTATGCTGTCACGTTTGCCGTGAATCCCAATCAAACCCTGGCCAATGTGACCCCCATCGCCAACCCATCCCCCAGCGATGCGCCCAACCAAACGTTCCCTCTCGGCTATTTCAGCTTTGAGGTGCGCGATTTAACGCCCGGCGCGGCCACCGAGGTGGACATCTATCTGCCGAGCTGGATGGTGTTGAACGGCTGGTGGAAATACGGCCGTACCCCCAACAACCCTACACCCCACTGGTACAACTTCACCTTCGACGGCACTACCGGGGCCGAAATCAACGGCAACGTCATTACCCTGCACTTTGTAGACGGCCAGCGCGGCGACGACGACCTGACCGCCAACGGCGTCATCGTAGACCCCGGCGCGCCTAGCACCTGGGCCAACAGCCTCTATCTACCTGCTATCTTGCGTTAGCAACAGGCTTCATGAAGCGAACAAAAAAGGAAAGAAACCCGTGAAGAAATTGATGACTTTCACCTTGTTGGGCCTGCTCATTCTGGCCCTGACTTTACCTTTGGCTGCCCAACCAGCCGCCAGTGCCACGGCCGAAACGGCATGGAGCTTTGTCAACAGCGGGCAGCAGCTAACCATTGGTAAAACCAACAGCGTGGTCCTGGCGGACCTGAACGGCAATGGCGACCTGCACATTTTGGAAAGCAACGATTTTCAGAATAGACGTTGGACGAATGATGGGAATGGGGTCTTTTTCTTTCTGCCAACCAACTACGGCACGGGCGGCACTGAATCGGCCGTGGCCGACCTCAACGGCGATGGCCATCTAGACTTTTTTGTGGCGCGAAAGCGCGTGCTCACCTCAGACACCGGCGAAAATCAAGTCTGGCTGGCGGCCGAAAACAACTCATTCATCACCTTCCAAAACAGCGGCCAACAGCTGGGCAATGCCAATAGTCGCGGCGTGGCGTTGGCGGACCTGAACGGCGATGGCTTTGTGGATGCCTTTGTGGCCAACAGCCGCTATGCGGGCGATCCCCCTGTCGGTAACGGGAACACCGTTTGGTTTAACGATGGCAACGGCAACTTCAGCGACAGCGGGCAGCGGTTGGGCATTTCCGATTCAGAAGCGGTGGCTCTGGCCGACCTGAACGGGGATGGTTTTGTGGATGCGGCCGTTGCCAACGGTGGCTCCAACAACCGGATCAGCAAGGTTTGGTTCAATGACGGCGATGGTAACTTTAGCGACAGCGGCCAAAACCTGGGCACCGATTGGAGCCTGGATGTGGCGATTGGCGATGTGAACGGGGATGGCCACCCAGACATTGTGTTTGGCAAATTGAGTGGCAACGTGCAGCTATGGCTCAACAACGGCAGCGGCGTCTTTAGCAGTGGGCAAACCTTTGCCGATGGCCAAAGCGTGGCGCTCGGTGACCTTGACGGCGATGACGATCTTGATCTGGTCATCGGTAAATTAGCCGGTGTGGGCAGTAATCAGGTATGGGAGAACGATGGCGCTGGCAGCTTTACCAACAGCGGCCTGAGCCTGGGCAGTGAAGTCGTCTACGACATCGCTTTGGGTGATGTGGACCATGACGGCGATTTAGACATTTTGTTTGCCGGGAATGGCACCGATGAGGTGCTGTGGTTCAACCAGACGCCACAATATTTTGAGGTCGTCGCCACGATTTATCTGCCGCTGGTTAACAAATAGATGCCTGGTGGTTTTTCCTATAGTTCAAGGCTGAACCAATATCAACCGGCCTAAACTGGCCGCACAACAAATAAAAGGAAAACAAAGTAATGAAACGAAACATTCTTATTCTGATGGCAAGCTTACTTCTATTCACCCTGGTTGGCTGGAGCACCACGGCCGTTTCCGCTGCCCCTGACTATGTCAAACTGATAGTCCTCCCAGAAGGGCTGAACGGGGTATTGCCTAATCACAGCTCCGGAGCTTCGGAGCTATCTGCCGACGGCCGTTATGTTGCCTTTTGCTCTTATGCCAGTAATCTGGTGCCCAATGACACCAACGGAAAACCAGATGCGTTTGTCGTCGATAGTTACACCGGTGATGTCGAACGGGTATCGGTGACAAGCACAGGGGCAGAAATGGCGGGCGGCGTCCTCTGTGAAGTTACTGATATTTCCGGCGACGGCCGTTTTGTAGTCTTTGTCAGTGATCCTCCTAGCGGTAGCGGTCCTGATGGCATTTTTTTGCGAGACAGGCAAACTGGAACCACTACCCTGATTTCTCGCAGGCCCGATGGCACCCAAATGGGTGGTATCGATCCTGCTATTTCCGCTGATGGGCAGCACATCATTTTTGTGGCTTCGGACGACTACCTGGCACCTGATGGTGCCCCTCGAGGTCACCATCTTTATGGGTACGATGTCGAGACACAAACCATCAGCTATATTGTGTCGCTCGGTCCCTGGGTCTATCCTATCTGGAACTGGGAAACCGATATCTCTGGAGACGGTCGTTATGTCGTGTTTGTTACTGGAGCAGACCATCTGGGGGATACAAACACGAACGATATCAAAAACGTCTATTTGCATGACCGGGATACCGATGAGGATGGAATATTTGATGAACCCCTGCGCGGTGAAACGCACAATGAATTGATTTCTATAAGTCTGTCTGGCACGGGTGGCGGCGATCATTCCAGTCTTCCATCTATCAGCGCTGACGGCCGTTACGTTACCTTCTCTTCTGATGCTGCCGATCTGGTGCCCAATGATAAGAATGGCTTTTCTGACGTCTTTATCATGGACAGGTCAACTGGCGTCATCGAGATAGTTTCCCTACACCCAGATGGCAGCCAGGCCAAGAATTTTTCGTTTGAAAGCTCAATCTCGGCTGATGGGCGGTTCGTTTTGTTCCGCAGCGCGGACACGCTAACTAATGATGCTGTTGTTGCCGGAGGAGGTGGAACATACCGGCAAGACAGGCTAACCGGGGTCACCAAACTCGTTTCGATTGGCCCCAATGGCACTGTGGGGACCACTCACCCGAGAATTTCTGACGATGCGCGGACCATCATTTTTGAATCAACCGACTACCTTTATAATCTTTCTTCTTCTATCCACTATGAGTACATCTTTTTGGGTCGGCCATCCACCAATTAAGTTAAGTAAACCGCACAAAGTTTTTGCTAGAAAAAAGCACAATTCTTGTGCGGTTTACTCAAGTAATTGGCAGATTTGACGTCAATTTTTTTGAAAGACTTTCTGCCAATTACCTATGAACCTGAAGAAAATAATTCGATAATCGCCCATACAGACGCTTTAGGTTCATTTAAGGCGATTCAGCATCAGGTTTATTACCGATTTTATTTCTGAATCGCCATTAGCACGTTTTCAACCATAGCCAGGGGATTTTGTGAATTAAAAATTTACTCGGGTAATAAAGTTGTCATGCTGAGGTCCTCCGAAGCATCCCGCCCCCTGGATAACCAGCGAAACTTTGGTGGGGGTAAGGGCCTAGCCCTTGGATCCTTGTGGGATTCTTCGCTTCGCTCAGAGACACTAATGACAATTCCCTGATTATTTTCTTAAACTGCAATATCCCCTGGTGGTGCAGATTGAGAATCGCTGTAAGAACAAGGTGTTTTGCATGCGTAACATTCATTTTTTGTTGATCTGGTTCTTGTTTGGCTGGCTCATGGCCTGGGGCGCGGCGGCGCAAGGCAGTGGCGTTTCCCTGCTTCGCGTCCCCGGTGATTTCACGGATGCGGTGATTGATAATTCCACGCTGTACCCGTCGCTGTCGGCCGACGGCCGTTTCCTCGCCTTCCTCTCCAATGTAACCACCCTGGTGCCCAATGACACCAACAACAGCCGCGACGCCTTTGTGCTGGACCGGCAAACCGGGCAGATTGAGCGCGTGTCGGTGACATCGGCGGGGGCGGAAGCCGCATTTGGCGTGTGCTGTTCAGAATATTCCGTGGTGCTTTCCAGCAACGGCCGTTTTGTCGCCTTTAGCAGCTTTTCCAGCGATCTGGTTCCGAATGACGCCAATATTTTCCAGGACATCTTTTTGCACGACCGGCAAACAGGCGCTACCAGCGTGGTTTCGGTAGACAGCAGCGGCAATCTGGGCAACGCCAATGCCGAGTACCCGTCGCTGTCGGCAAACGGCCGTTTCATCGCCTTCCAATCCACCGCCACCAACCTGGTGCCCAACGACACCAATGGCTCCCAGGACGTCTTTGTCCACGATACCCAAACGGGCCAGACGGTGCGCGTTTCGCTGACCCACGACGGGCAGCCCAGCAACGGCGACAGCAGCATCACCTTCAGCCGGGCAGTTTCGGACGACGGCCGTTTCATCAGCTTCGATTCGGCGGCCACCAACCTGGTACCCAACGACACCAACAGCAGCCGCGACGCCTTCGTCCATGATCGCGACGCCGACGCCGACGGCATTTTTGACGAACCGGGGGCCACCACCACCGTGCGCGTCTCCGTGGCGACGGATGGCACCGAGGCGAGCGGCTCTGCGGTGGGCTCTTTGGAACCGGCGCTGGTGGGGAACGGCCGTTACGTCATCTTCCGCTCTTACGCCACCAACCTGGTGCCCAACGACACCAACGCCACCAGCGACATCTTCCTGCGCGACCGCGACACCGACGCCGACGGCATTTTTGATGAGCCCGGCGCGGTGCTCACCGAGCGGGTGTCGGTAAGCAGCAGCGGTGGCCAGAGTAATGGGGGATCAGGCTGGGGAATGGGGACGGCAGACGGCCGTTACCTCACCTTTTACTCGCAAGCTACCAACCTGGTGCCAGGGCTGGGCGGCCCGCAAAGCATCTTCCTGCGCGACCGCACCACCGGCACCACCAGCCGCCTCAGCGAAACGGCCAGTGGCAGCAGTCCCAACAACAGCAGCACCGCGCCGATGATCGCCGCAAACGGCCCAATTGTCGCCTTCACCTCGCTGGCCAGCAACCTGGTAGCGGGCGACACCAACAGCACCTATGACGTTTTTCTTTATGATCCAACGGCCAGCCAGGCGGGGTACCAGCTCTATCTGCCGTTCGTCACGCGATAAATTTTCATGAGCGAGCGAAATCTGTGTCATCTATAAATGTTTTTTGAGAAAGGATGTACCTGTTCAGTTGATATCCCGCACGAGGGTGCTTCGCGCCCCGTGCGGGGAAAGGGTCTGGGTTTTTTCAGTTTTGGGGGTCATTTTGACCCCCAAAACTGAAAAAACCCAAAATCTTTGGTATCGCCAGGCGCGAAGTGCCGAGGCGATGCCCTTTC
Organism: Anaerolineae bacterium; assembly: GCA_020848035.1. GTDB lineage: Bacteria > Chloroflexota > Anaerolineae > Promineifilales > Promineifilaceae > Leptofilum. The sequence goes on from JADLAX010000020.1 coordinate 110,341, forward strand.
TCCAGGGAGAGCTGAACGCTTACGAAAGGACAGGATGAAATGAAGCAAAGAAAACCGATGAATTTGGTTCTGGCCATCATTCTGTTGGTTGCAGCGATCGTTGCGTTTTGGGAAATCTTCCTGGTTGGGCCCAATTCTCGCACCATTCTGGCAGTAGTCATGCTGCTAACCAGCGTCGTCTTAATCCGCCGTTGGGTTGTGGGCGAGGCGTAACAACGCTACGCTGGACCGTGATTATTTGTAGTCAAGTTGATTGAAGGAGCAGAAGCGTGCGCGCAAAGATTTTGTTTTATATGGTTCTGGCTTTTTTTCTAGTAGCCGCCGCTGGCGACCAAAACTGGCTGGCTGAGGCCCAAACGACGGCCGTTTCCACCACCACCCGCCTTTCTGTGAGCAGCAGCGGCACAGAAGCCAATGCCGCCTCAACGGAACCCGCCGTGTCGCCCGACGGCCGTTTTGTTGCCTTCTCATCTTCCGCCACCAACCTGGTGAGCGGCGTGAGCGGCTTCCAGGTCTACCTGCGCGATCGAGACAGCGACGCCGACAATGTTTTTGACCAGCCAAGCGGCGTCAGCACCACGCTCGTCTCCATGAACAATACCGGGACTGCGGCCAATGGCACAGCGGTGAATCCGGCCATCTCGGCCGACGGCCGTTACGTCGCCTTTACCTCGGCCGCTACCAATTTGCACCCCAACGACACAGACAGCTTCAACGATATTTTTGTGAAGGACCGTCAAACCGGCACTGTCGCCCACGTTTCCATCAGCAGCAGCGGGGTAGATGCTAACCAGTCGTCGGACAATCCAGCTGTGTCGGCCGACGGCCGTTACGTGGTGTTTTCCAGCTTCGCCGACAACCTGACGCCGCTAGACAGCAACGGCCTGCGCGATATTTTCCTGCACGACCGCGATTTTGATGCCGACGGCATCTTTGATGAACCCGGTGCGGTGCTCACCCGGCGCATTTCGGTGGGGTTAAGCGCCAGCAACACCAATGGCGAATCGTCTTTCCCGGCCATCTCCGCCGACGGGCAAACGATTGCCTTCGGCTCGGCGGCCAGCAATCTGGTGGCCAGCGATACGGTCAACAGCTGGGACGTGTTCATCAGTGACATCAGCGGCAGCAACATTCGGCGCATTTCGGTTTCCACCACCGGCGGCCAGGCCAATGGCGATTCCGGCAGTGCGGGCGTTTACAAATTAGGACTGTCCAGCAACGGCCGTTTCATCACCTTTGAATCTACTGCGACCAACCTGGTCAGCCCTGCCACCGACGGCCTAAACAACATCTTCCGCTACGACCGAGACAGCGACGAAGACGGCATTTTTGATGAGCCGGGCGGCACCGCTATGCTGCGCGTTTCGGTGCCGTTTAGCGGCACGCAGATCAATGACCATGCGTTTTTGCCAGCGATATCGGGGAACGGCCGTTACATCGCCTACCAATCCGCCGCCAGCAACCTGGTGGATTTGCCCAACAACTTCGCCACCGACGTGTATGTTTACGATGCCACCACTGGCACCACCCGCCTGGCCTCTATCGCCAGCGAGGGCTGGCAGGGCAACTTCGACAGCATTCAACCTGCCCTGGACGACAGCGGCCAGCAAACCTTTTTTACCTCCCGCGCCACCAACTTTGTCGGGTTCATCGGCGACAGCAACGATGTAAATGACGTGTTTGTGAATACGGCCGAAAATTTTGATCCGCCGCCGCTGGTGAACTGGCAGCGGCAGCTCATCGAAACGCGCGGTTCTGCCGGGCAGTTTAGTGACCTGGTGCTGGACGCCAGCAACCATCCCCATGTGGCTTACGGGCGCAGCGAAGGGCGGGGCAGCAGTTTGCTTTATGCCCGTTGGGATGGCGTCACCTGGCAAAAAGAGCTGGTGGATAAGGACATTTTGGTCGGCAACGACGTCAGCTTGCTGCTGGATGCGCAGCAGCGTCCCCACATTGTTTACCAGGACAGCCACAATCAGGATTTGCATTACGCCTACTTTGATGGCGCCAGCTGGCAAAAAGCACGCCTGGTGCAAAACGGCACCGTGGGCCGCTTCAACAACATCGCCCTCACCAGCGCGGGGCTGGCCATCACCTACCTGGACGAGACGCAGGGCGGCATCTACATCCTGTTTGGTGGCGTGGATGGGCTGACCTTTGGCCCACCGCGCCGCGTGGCGACAACCAGCACATTGGCCCAACATGGTCTGGCGGTAAACAGCAGCGGCTTGCCGCGCGTCTCTTACCATGATTCGGTGAATGGCGATCTGCGCCTGGCCACCTATCTAAACAACACCACCTGGACCACCGAGCTCGTGGCCGATTTTGCCAACATCGGCGTTACCAGCAGCCTGGCCTACGACAGCAGCGACCAGCCGCACATTGCCGCCACTACCTTTTACGAGGGCCGCTATATTTTGAGCTACCATACCCGCAGCAACGGCAGCTGGGTGGAAGAAACGGTCGCCGCCAATGTGAACAAAAGTTTGGGCCGGTTTCACGCGCTGGTTTTGGCAGGAAACGGCCGTCCCGTCATCGCCTACGTGAATGATACCGACAGCACCTTACTGCTGGCCCGTCGCGTTTCGGCGGATAACTGGCAAACCGAAACGATCGACAGCAACCACGTGATCCGGCTTGGCGGGCTGGCGCTCACCAGCGACGACACGCCGTTTGTGAGTTACTTTGAATCTCGCTACAGCGACCTGATTGTTTCTGGCGGTGGCCCCGATTGGCAGACCCGGCTGGTATACAACAATTTGGGCCAGCCGAACCATTTCCCCTCACTGGCGCTGAACGGTCATACGCCTGCTGTGGGCTTTCATACTGAATCTTCGCAGCCGCTGTCCATCCAGTTTACGCCCTGGAATGGTGCTGCCTGGCCCGCCCAGGTGGTGGAATTGGGCGCGGCCCAAACCATCATGGCTCCGCTGGTTTATGATGGCAGTGGCCAGCCGTACATGGCTTATTACGACCCGGCCAGCCGGGAATTGCGCCTGACCACCCTGACAAACAATATCTGGGTGGAAGAGACGGCCGTAACGCTGCCCGCCGGGATGACCCTCGGCCCGGACCTGGTGCTGCTGCTGGTTGGCCAGGAAGCGTACCCGACGCTGGCGTTTAGCACCTACAGCGCCGCCGAGGGCGCCAGGTTAGTGATCGCGCAAAAGTTTGATGGCGGGTGGGACAGTACGGCAACGGCCGTTCCCAACCACACCGCGCCCATCTCACCTTTGTCGGCGGATTATCGCTACGGCGGCAGCGTGGGCATTGTGTATGCCAACAGCGTCACCAACAGCGTGCATGAAGCTTTGTATGACAACGGCTGGCTGGATACGCAACTGGCCAGTGGCGTGTCGGCAACTTCGGTGGCAACGGCCGTTTCCCGGCGGCGCTTAGAAGATGGCACCCCGGCCAACACCCCCACGGCGGCTTATTACGATGCCACCGCCAACCAACTTGTTTACCTGGAAAAAGATGCCAGCACACAAACCTGGGTGGCGCATCCGGTGGGCACACCGGCCGCGCCAGTCGAATCGTTGGCGCTGGCGCTGCTGAACAATGCGGCCATGCGGCCCCGCCTGGCGGTCATCACCACCGACAATGCGGTGCGACTCTTTAGCGCTGACGGCGACAGCTTTAGCTGGACGGAAGAGAGTGTGGTGGCGGCGGGAACAGCCGTACGCGCCCAGGTCAATCTGGCGTTTGGCGACCGCGAACGGTTGACCTACCTGGAAAACGGCGCTGTCTGGCATGCCTTCCGCACGGCTACCACGCTGGCCCCGGTGGTGCCTGGGGAGGCTGACGGACTTGCCGGGGGCTTGCATCCCTCATTTTGCGTTTGCTTTTTGCTTCAGCAATGGTGTGCCGAACAAAATGCGCTGGGACGGCCGTCGGGGAGTGAGGTGGCAATTAGACCGGCGCAGGCAACGGCCGTTTCCGGAGCCATCAACAACGACGGTCCCGTGTTTGGCACACTCACGCAGTTGTTCCTGGCCACGCCCGAAGGTACCGCTTTTGTTGAAACCTACTTTGTCCACGATTACGAGCTGGTCGCCATCCTGTTCAACGATCCGCTGCTGACGTATGACGCTTTCCGCACGCTGGAAAACTTGACACCCGGTTTGACCGCCTTCACGCAGGGACAGGGCAGTCAGGTCATGATTGATCAGGCGCTGATGGACCAGGCGCTGGACATCTGGCAGCGGGTAGCCGCTGTGGCCAGCCCGGAACTGGCGGGCGTCATCAACCAATACCTGACTGATACCAACAATTTACAAGATTACGTCGGGTTGAGCTTTGACGAATGGGCCGCCACGCTCGGCGTTGCCCCGCCCGACCCGCTAACGGTATATTTGCCAATGGTGCGCCGGTAAAAGGAAAATTGCCATTTCCTGGAACCAAACGATAGGCTGGGAACGTTTTAGGTGGGGCGATTGGCTGGCAACGGCCGTATCGGCCCCACCACTTACCAACCTGCCACAACAGGAGCACACACAATGGCACAATACCCTGCCAAACGAATCATTGGTTTATTCATCTTTCTCTTGCTGCTCGGGGCAGCCGCCTGCAAGGTCATTTCGCGATGCGCGATTTTGGCGAGTATGACAGCAGCACCCACCCCATCACTGGCGTTGCCGAAATGACCGTGACGCTGCCCGATGGCCAGGCGCAACCCTGCACCGTCACGCCCGATGTGTTGGACTTTGGTGAAACAGTCTGGCTTTTTGACTGCCCCTTGCCGGATGGTGGGTTGGCAACGGCCGTTGCCGTCACCCTCCACTTCACCACCGCCACCGATGAGGCGCTAGTGAGCACCGGGCAGATTTATTTGGACGGCCAGTCTGGCCAGTAAGCCAAACTGGCAACACATAGAGAGGTAATCATGCAGCGATCAGGATTGATTTTGATAATGGGTGGGGTGGTAACGGCCGTTGCCCTCCTCATCCTCTCCCAGCAAAACAGCCAGGCCGCGCCGTTGGCCACCACCTACTACGTCTGCGACTGCCAGCCGGGGGCCGATGGCGACTGCGCCGCAGGCAGTGATGCCAACAGCGGCACCTCGCCCGGTGCGCCGTGGCAAACCTATGAAAAGGCCCGTACCCAGTTCAACAGCCTGGCCGGTGGCGATGAGATTCGCTTTTGCCAGGGTGGTGCTTTTGAACTAGGCAGCAGCAGCGGCCAATGGGTCAACAGCAGCTGCTCGAGCACCTTTCAATGCACCGTCGCCGATTACGCACCGCCGTGGGCCTCTGGCGACGAAATGCGCCCCATTTTGCAGCGCAGCGGCAGCGGCTACGGCTTTGATCTGGCCGACGGCGGCAATGCCAGCGCCGACGGCGGTTACATCTTCCAAAACCTGGATTTGCGCTGCACCGCCTGCGGTTCTAGCGGTTGGGCCTTCTTCTTCTACAACGATGTAAACGATGTGCTCATCGACAATGTGCGGATGGATGGGTTTGACATTGGCGTGCACTTGGCGGGATCAAATGCGTGTACGCCGGGCGATGTGGCGTGCAACGGCCAAAACGATCGCGTAACGCTGCGTAATCTCACCATTCTCAACAGCGGTCACCAGGGAGTTTTAGGTGGAGCCAATGATTTGCTCATCGAAAACAGCTATTTTGAGAACAACGGCGATGGCTCCATGTTTGACCACAACATTTACATCAGCGGTGGCAGCCGGATGACCATTCGCCACAACGAGCTGTACCGCTCCTCGCTAGACGGCAGCGGCAGCTGCGGCGGCACCTCGCTGGTGGGCCACGGCGTGATGACGGACTTGCTGATTGAAGGTAACTATGTGCACGAGGACATAGGCAAGGCCAACCAGGGCTGCTGGGGCATTGCCATTACCCCGGCTTACAGCACGGCCGAATCGTTCAGCAACGTCACCATTCGCGGCAACCGGATCGAAAATGTGGGCAATACGGCAATCGGCACCGCCTCTTGCCAGAACTGCACCATCGAAAATAACGTCATCATCCAGAACCAGGGCTTTGGCGTGACGGGCGTCAGCGTGCCGGCGCAGCTGCCGGGCGCGGGCGATGCCATCAGCCAGAATATCGTCATTCGCAACAACAGCATCTGGACCAATACCGGCACCGGCATCCGGCTCAACGAGGGCAGCAGCCATGCCATCGTCAGCAACGCCATTCAGGCAACAAGCGCCACTTCCGGTTGGAACTGCCTGGATGCGACGATGGCCACGGGCAACTACAACGTGATCAACCACAACGTTTGCGGCTACAGCGCAGGCGAGTGGGCCAACGCGGTGGGGGATTTAGCGGCCTGGCAGGTGATCGGCTGGGGCATCAATTCCATTGCCGATGTGCCCGGTTTTGTGAGCGGTGCGGATTTACGGCCAGGGTCAGAAACGGCCGTTATTGTCAATGCCGGTTCACCCGGACTAAGCAGCCAAACGGATTTCAACGGCAACGGCCGTGACTCCCTGCCCGATGTGGGGGCCTTTGAATGGTTGGGTGCGTTAGAGAAGCTGTTTTTGCCGCTGGTGATCAGGTGAGAGGGGGAATAACGGCCGTTGCTGATTGGGTGTGCGTCTAAGAGCTTGACCGTTTTAACTTTTGAGTTTCGGTAAACGGTCAAGCCTTGGGGTTCGTTTCCTTAATCTAAAGTTATTTGTGAAGAACCCTACGGCACGGCACTATTTTGTGGCACCAGGCCGATGATAAACGACTTCCCGGCGACCAGATCTACCCCCACAAAGTTTTCCTCAAACGGTATGAAGCCGGGCGCTTCCACCACCACGCGGATATTGTCCGTGTCATGCACAATCATCGGCAGGGTAAACTCCCCCCGACCATCGGTGGTGGTAGTCTGCTCGTACCCCTCTTGAATTTCCGGGAAGTAAGACAAAACCACTTCGTAACGCACGATTGCCCCGCTTACCGGCACGTCTGTGCTGGTGCCGAAGTCATAGACAAAGCCATCAATGGCCGTGGTCCAGGTGCCTTCGCGGGTGGGCGTGGCAGTGCCGCCACTTTGGGAGAGTGCCGGGTCCGTGGCGGTGCTGTCGCTGCAGGCCATTACCATTAACCCAAGCCAGGCCAGTAAGATGATTATTTTTTTCATGGATGCTTGCTCCTGATGCTGTGTTGCTGCCACGGCCGAACTGCGCCGCAGGCAGTCCCGCACCCCTCATTGCTGGACTGTTAATCAGTTATTTTAATTGAAGTGCGCCATCCTAATCAGTGTACTTTGTGCCCATTCGCCAATAAGTGAGATGGAGATTTTGGGGTGGTTTATACGGCCGTCCTTGCTCTACAATTGCCCCATGTCTACCCTTACCCACAACGAAAGTGCCAGCCGGGGATATGCGGTCGCCCTGGCCAGCGCGGCGATTTTGTCAACCACGGCCGTTTTCATCCGCTACCTCACCGAAACGTACCAGATTCCGCCGCTGCTGCTGGCCTTCTGGCGCAGCTTTTTTGTGGTGCTCACCCTGCTGCTGGCCCTGGGTCTGTCGCGCCCGGCGCTGCTGCGCCTGCCGCGCCGCCAACTGCCTTACCTGGTAGGTTACGGCCTGCTGTTTACCGTGTTTAACGGGCTTTGGACGTTGTCCGTGGCGTTGAACGGTGCGGCGGTGGCTACCGTGCTGGTCTATAGTTCGGCGGCGTTTACCGCGCTGCTGGCCCGCTGGCTGCTTAAGGAGTCGCTGGGGGCGGTGAAGGTGGTGGCGATTGTGCTCTGCCTGGCGGGCTGCGTGCTGGTGGCCAATGCACTGGACCCCGCAGCTTGGGAGCGCAACCTGATGGGCATTCTCACCGGGACGCTGGCCGGGTTGGGCTACGCCATCTACAGCCTGATGGGGCGCTCGGCGGCGCAGCGCGGCCTGAGTGCCTGGACAACGCTGCTGTACATGTTTGGTTTTGCCACGCTTTTTTTCCTGGTGGTGAATTTGCTGCCGGGGGAGATGGTGTTGGGCACGGCCGTTTCCCCCCGCGATATTTTTTGGTTTGGCCGGGCCTGGGCGGGCTGGGGGGTAGTCATTTTGCTGGCGGCTGGCCCCACCGTGGCCGGGTTTGGCCTGTACAACACCAGCCTGGGGCTGCTGCCCTCCAGCGTGGCCAACCTCATTTTGACGACGGAACCGGTATTTACGGCCGTACTTGCCTACTTCCTGCTCGGAGAGCAGCTGTCTGGTTTGCAGATGATAGGCAGCCTGCTCATTCTGGGTGGGGTTTTGTTTTTGCGGTTATGGAGCGGGCGCCGGGGGCAAACGGCCGTTGCCTGAACCCACGAACCAGAGACAAAATACGGCCGTAACGTGACCTGTAGGCAAGTGGCCTGCCGCTAACAATGGTAACGCGTATGAAAACCACCACAGCCAATGAGCCAAGCCAGGCACAAAAGATTATTCGCCTTCTCGACTATGCTGCGTTTGCCATCCTGACGCTTTTCCTGGTCGGGATTATTGCCTCGTCGGGAATGGCCAACGTTCAGACAGACGCGATTGATTATTACGCCATCGTGCAAAAACTGACGCCAGACAGCGGTACACCAATCGTCAGGAATTTGCACTTTGTGGCGCAGCGGTCGCCAGGTTATCCCCTCCTTTGCCTCATCCCGTACTACCTGATTTCGGCCGTTGTGGAACCGTTTGTGGCCGAGGAAACCATCGTTGCCCCGCCCACCAGCCCGGCCGCGCCGACCCAAACGCCAACGGAAAGGATGCTCCTGCCCGGTGAGCCGGTTTTATTCCGGGAAATTTTCTTCAAGAACTTCTATATCGAATCACAAGACAGCTGGTTTGAGTGGAAGATCATTGCCGCCATGCTGGTTACGAGCTATGCATTTTTGTTTATTGGCCTGGTTTTTGCGGTGAAAACGCTGGCCTTACAAAAAGACGCCTTCCTCGGTGCCAGCCTGGTTCCCCTGACGCTGTTCACGTCGACCGTCTTCATGCACAACATCGTCAACACGCCCGCCTATGCCACCCTCACCGCCTTTGGCCTCAGCAGTTTATTTGGCTACTTTTTTGTGCAGGGCTCGCTGGGCAAACAGTCTCGGCCACAGCGATTGGCCGGTCTGTTTATGGGGCTTTTGGTGCTCACGCGCCTGGAAACGGTGGTCATTGCCGCCACCGTATTGGTTTCGCTGGGGGTGATTCGGGAGTTTAATTTTGTGAAGAACTATATTTTGGGTGGGGGAACGGCCGTTATCATCCTCCTTTTATACAACTTCTCCCAATTCGGCACTCCATTTCATCTCGCCATCCTCTCAGGTGATGTGAACCTGATTTCGTTTGATTGGGGCTACCTGTACGCCAACCTCGTCAACCCGCAATCTGGAATATTGTTTTGGTCCGCCCTTGCCTCGCTCGGGTTGCTCGGGCTACTTCTCGATGGGCCGCGCCACTTCAAAATCCTCGGCATCGCTTCACTCGCGCTGCTTGCTTTGGTTCTGGTACGCGTGCCCATCATGTATACTTGCGTGGGAGAAGGCCCCAAAATCATTGGCGGACTGCCCATCACCTGTCCCCGCAACGTGACGGAAATGGCCACGCTCATCCGTTTTGATGCCAACCGATACATCACCGTATTATTTCCCTTCGCGTTTTTGGGTCTGAGAAAATTAGTTGTGTCAATACCTGGCCTTTTAAGTAAACCGCACAACGCTTTTGGAAGAAAATAGCGCAATTTTTGCGCGTTTACTCAAGTAATTGGCAAATTACGCGCTACTTTATTTTGAAAAACCGTAACCGTTCAGTTCTCTGTAGAGCCTGGGCCCCACCTCGGCGCTTCGCGCCTGGCGCGGCCAAAGATCGAGGGTTTTTTCACTTTTGGGGGTCAAAATAACCCCCAAAAGTGAAAAAACCCAAACTTCTCCCCCGCACGGGGCGCGCAGCGCCCTCGTGCGGGATACCAACTGAACGGTTGCTGAAAAACTTTCTGCCAATTCCATGAACGGTTACGTTATTTTCTTAGACTACAGTTGGCCAGGCATACAAAAGGAATATCGATGAACAAATCTGAACTTCTTGATTGGTTACAGGCAGAACATCAGCAATGGCAAGCCTTGCTTAAGCAGATTGATCCAGGCCATATGGAGCAAGTAGGGGTAACCACTCACTGGTCCATCAAAGATCTGATCGCCCACCTGATACCGGACGCGGTGCGTTGTATTGACCAGCTCCAGGCAATCCAACGCCATGACGCAGAAACGCCACCACCGCCGTGGCCAGCACATCTGCAAAACGATGATGAGATCAATGCGTGGATTTACGAAACCAATCAGGCACGGAGTGTAGACCACATTCTGGAGGAGCTGGAGCAAACATTTCAGCAGCTTTTCACTCTGGTTAAAGAGTTGCCGGAGGATGTCCAGATTGAAACCGTGTTACAGGGCGACCGCAGCTATTATTTTGTGCTGTCAGGTGAGCAACGCCTTCAACCTGGTTACATCTTTGACCATTTCCACGATGACCACGAACAAGATGTACGAGCCTGGCTCACCCAGATGGAGATGTGAACCTGTCCATAACCGGTTTGTGTCTGGTTGGCGATTGATCTCAACTGCATACCACCTACAGCGGCGGCGTATGCCTGCTGGCACACCCTGGCCAGACCGACGGCTTCATAACTTTTGATGAGCATCTACTTGATGAGTTCTGCGAACGGCCGAAATTTCTGAGCCGAGGGCCACACGCCAGTTAGTAAGCTGGCATGCGGCCCTCGGCGTTTTTGGCTCCTGGTTAGGACACTTCTTGTTCGAGGTAAGCATCGAGGCGATTCCAGGTTTCATCAATCCCCGCCTGCACACCCATTTCCAATACCATGTCACGGTCCGCTTTTGTGGGGTAGCGAACGGTGTTAACCACCGTGGTCTTGTTGCCAGCCTCCACAAATTCCAGAGTGATGTGCGCTACCGGCATGCCCTCAGCCGGATTGCCTTCCGCGTCGGTAAAGGCGTCTTCATAGACGATACGCTCGGGTGCATCAATTTCCAGGTAAGTGGCCTTGCCGCACGACTGCATGCCATCCGGGCCAAGCATGCAGTAAAACCAGGTACCGCCCGGGCGGAAATCTAGCTCACACACAGGCAAGGTCCACCCGGCTGGCCCCCACCAATTTTGCAGGTGTTCGGCCGTGGTCCACATCTGCCACACCAGGTTCCGTGGTGCGCCAAAGGTACGGGTTACCATGATTTCTTGATCGGAAGGCAGGCTAAGCTGAGTTTTGCTGTTCTCATTCATCGTCATTTTCTTTCTCCTGAGTTTGAAAACTCTGTAAGTAGGCATCCAGTCGACTGTAACGATCCGCCCACGACGTTCGATAGACCTCCAACCAGCTGTCCAGCTCTTTCAGGGGCTCGGGATTGAGATGGTACCAGCGCAGCTGTGCTTCTTTCTGCACATACACCAGCCCGGCCTCGCGCAGCAGCCGAAGCTGCTTGGAGACGCCTGGCTGGCTAATTTCCAGCGCATCCACCAGCTCGCCTACGGAATACGGCCGTTGGCGCAGCAAATCGAGAATACGTCGGCGGGTGGAATCGGCAATCACATCAAAAATCGTGGTCATAGCTTTAATATACCATATCAGTTATATAACTGTCAAGTTATATAAGTGGTGCGATTTCAAGGACGGCCGTCTGCACTTACATGGCTGCTGCGAAACCGTCAGAGCGTTTCTTACCTGCCACCAGCTAGCATAGACGACTGCTTGACGACCGAATGTACATGCTGATAATATACGCGCATGAGTGTTTTGAGTCGCCTTGATGGATTTGAATGGGACGATGGCAATCGAACCAAAAACTGGATAGCACATCAAGTCTCACCAGCCGAATGTGAGGAAGTTTTCTTTAATCTGCCTCTTTTACTGGCAAATGATGAGCCGCATTCACAAGAAGTGAAACGATTTTATGTGTTAGGCCACACAAATGCAGGGCGAACGCTTTTTATCTCATTCACCATTCGCGGAAATAAAATTCGCGTAATTTCGGCACGCGATATGAGCCGCAAGGAAAGACAAATTTATGGCAAAGCAAATTCCTGAATTTGAAAATGAAGATGAAGAAAGAGAATTTTGGGCGGCCCATGATTCCGCAGAGTATCTCGATTGGGAAAAAGCTGAGCAGGTCGTTTTTCCTAAATTAAAACCGTCTACAAAAACGATTTCTTTGCGCATACCTGAGTCAATGCTCGATGAGATAAGGCTTTTGGCGAACAAACGAGATATACCTTATCAGTCGCTTATCAAGGTTTTTCTAAGGGAGCGGATTGACAGCGAGCTTTATAAATAGCGGTTACGGCCGTTGCGTGGCCACCGGCGTATCCGTCATCATGCAAATGAACGAGCAAACCAGAAAATCGCAGCCGTTAACCGAACAAGCCAGAGCGTTTCTTACCAACACCAGCTGGCGTGAGCAGCTGCCAGAAAATAAAAGCCTGGGAGACAATTGAATAATCGGTCAACAAGATTTATACTGAGCTAAGTCAGCATTTTGCCGGGAACTGGGGACTTCACCTGAACACTATTCTGCATAAACCCTGGTTTTTCGTCTTATGCCGACACGAGCGCAGCAATTTCACCTTATCAGGCGTCTTATGCCGAAAGAAAGTGGAATTATTTCGGCATAACATGCAAAAATCGGTTCTTATGCCGAACACCAGTCGGCATACTTATAGTTAGGGGCGATACGTCCGACACATCCTTAAGGGCAGGGTCATCTTCGTGAATGATATTGTCAAATATTCTGCCTGTGTTAAAAGGCAATACAATCATATAGATGATCTGATGAAGATGCTTCCTCGCATTTTTGAACGAGAGCTACACACTGTTGTTGCCCGTGAGGTGAAAGTAACCTCCACAATTGTTACTTTTCAAGGAGGTGCTTCACGTGAAGCTCAGAAGCGTCATCGTTGGGTGACAAATTGGAACCTTTTAACCCCGATTGCACGTGGCGCAGTGAAGTTTGAGGCGATTTATCCTCAAGTATACGTATGTTTTTGGTTGGGGTTTCCCAGAGTAATGCTGTCTGTGTTCATGTTATTTATCATGGGCATGGCTGTCTTCCTAACCGCTATTTTTCTGATGTACGGCGAGCCTATACTAGAGGTGCTGTTTGCTGTTCTGTTTTTGGCTACCATTGCCTTTATCTGGCTGGGAGTTTTGCCGTTGGGCATTTCAATCGCCCGATTTCACTGGTTTGTGCGAAAGTGTATTCGTGAAGCGGAAAGAGAAGTTGAAAAGGTAACGCTTCAGTTGTGACACTGTAACGCAAGTTGTGCGGACGTTAAGCCTTAAACTATTGGGATAATTATCGGCAATCTATTGAAGGCATGGGAAGTTGCTTGAGTAAAAGGCGTTGGCAATTGTTGTTCAGGAAGAAGAAATAACCTAACAACCCATGCAGCCGACGCTGGCGCGAAGCCTCGGATGGCTTGCATCTTGGTGAATGGCAAAGGTTTTGGTGACCCGCGCCAGCGCGGCTGATGGTGGCGTTAGGCAGGTTTCCGGAAAACGCAACGAACTGGATACAACTGTGAGGCAAGAATTTCTCTATGAACCTGTTCACGACCGCCCTCTGTCTCAACGCAGACGGGGCGATTGATCTCCAACTGCACCCCACTTGCCGCAACGGCCGTTATCGCCCCCCAACAGCCTCTCAATTTTTACTACTGGCCGCCTTCCCAACCCAACCTGGCCGAAATACACACGGCCGTTTCCCGCACCAACTGCCCCATTTCCGGCTCGCGCTCAGAGGGGAAGCGGTTGGCCGGAGCACCCAGGCTGATGGCCGCTACCACCTGGCCGTCGTGGTTAAACAGCGGCGCACCCACCACAATGAGTCCCTCTTCCAGCCACTCCTGCAAAAAGGAGTAACCGCGCTGGCGGGTTTGGGCCAGCTCCTGGCGGAAGACGGCCGTATCCGTCACCGTCTTGGGAGTCAGGGGCGCTAACGGCCGTTCCAAAATCTTCGCTACTCGCGCCTCCGGCAAATGGGCCAGCATGGCAATTCCCGTCGAGGTAGCCACCATCGGCCAGCGCGTGCCCAGCGACTGCGAACTGCCCACCAGGTGGTTACCAATCACCTCGTCGATGATCAGCACATGGTCCTCGCCGGAGGTGATCTCCAGCGTGGCGGTTTCGCCAGAAGCGGCGGCCATCTGCTCCAGCTCCGGCCGGGCCAAAGAGCGCAAATCGTTGGCCCGCAGGGCACGCCCGCCCAGCACCACAATTTCTGGGCCGAGGGTGTACGTTTCGTGAGACGGCCGTCGCGCTACCATGCCCTCACTCTCCAACGCGGTCAGCAGGCGAAAGGTGGTGGTTTTGTTCAGGCCCACTTCCTGCGCCAGTTCGGCCAGCCCCCACTCGCGCCGCTCATCGTCAAACGCCTTCAACAGCGACATAGCGCGGAGGACAGCTTGGGTGCCGGGGTAAGGCTGCGTTTTTGTTTTCATCATTTTTGACTAGAGAGCGGGCGAGGCAGGTGGTGGTCAGATGGTTTGGTTTGGCAAAATTTCATCCCGCCTGCCTGCTCCCACATTTCACATTTTACTTTTCACTGGGCAAGGGCAAGGCAGGTGGTGATGAGATTGTTTAGTGTGACAAAGATTCACCCCACCTGCCTCGCCCCTACGTTTCACTTTTTACTATTCACTTGCCTCTTCTTCTGCCGCACCATTCCCCTCTTTCAACTGCGGCTGGACGGGGATGTTGTTGGCGTCGATGCTGCCGACGCCCAGCGGGGTCCACTTTTGGGCAATCTCACCGCTGCGCAGGCGGTGCTCCGAGCCGCCACGGGCGCGCGTTTGGGCAAAACCTTCCGGCTCGATGCTCATGCGCTGGCCTTGCAGCAGGCCGTGAATGCCTTCCTGGCCCGGTTCCGGGCGCGGGGCAATGAGCGCTTCCTGCGCCTTGATCATCTCGGGATCGTAATCCAACGGCTCCTGGTAGGTGGTGATGAACCCTTCAAAGTTGCGCAGCACCACCTTGCCAGGGGCCTGCGAGACGATGTAGTTGGGCTGCACCGGAATCTTGCCGCCGCCGCCGGGGGCATCCACCACGTAGGTGGGCACGGAATAGCCAGAAGTGTGGCCGCGCAGCCCTTCGATAATCTCGATGCCTTTGCTGACGGTGGTGCGCAGATGGCCAGAACCTTCGACGAGATCGCACTGGTAGAGGTAATACGGCCGTACCCGAATCTTCACCAAGTCATGCACCAATTTACGCTGGATGGTGACCGAGTCGTTGATGCCGGCCAGCAGCACGCTCTGGTTGCCCAACGGCACGCCCGCCCGGCTCAAACGGTCACACGCTGCCGCCAGTTCGGGGGTGATTTCTTTGGGATGGTTCACGTGAATGTTCAGCCAGAAGGGATGATACTTGCTCACCATCTCACAAAACTGCTCATCAACCCGCATGGGCAGGAAAACGGGCACACGCGAGCCGATGCGAATGATCTCCACGTGCGGAATAGCCCGCAGGCGGCCCAAAATCATGTCCACCAGCTTGGGCGCCAGCACCATTGGGTCGCCGCCAGAAAGCAGCACGTCGCGAATTTGCGGCGTGCGCTCAATGTAGTCGATCTGCGCGTCAAACTCGGCGCGGCTGAACGTTTGCGTCGGGTCGCCGACGATGCGGCTGCGGGTGCAGTAGCGGCAGTAGCTGGCGCACTGCGTGGTGATGAGCATCAGCACGCGGTCCGGGTAGCGGTGTACCAGCCCCGGCACCGGCGAATGTTTGTCCTCGGCCAGCGAATCTTCCATCATCGACTGGAAGGGCACCATTTCGGCGTCGGTGGGAATGACCTGCTTGCGCACCGGGCAGTTGGGGTCATCTGGGTCGATGAGGCTGGCGAAATAAGGGGTAATGTCCACGCGAAACAGCCCATTGCTGCTCAGCGCCTTGCGCTCAGAATCGGTGAGGTTGATCACTTTCTCCAGCTCGGCTACGGTGTTGAGCCGGTTGCTCATCTGCCAGCGCCAATCCATCCACTTTTCATCGGGGATGTCATTCCAATAAGGGGCGCGGGTGTAAATTGGTTCGGTCAATGGTTTTGCTTCTTTTACAGCCATGATCGGGTTGCTCCTCTTGCGTTTCACATTGTGAAATGCGGTTTCATTTTTTAGCGCCAGCAGTATACCTTTTTTTGCGGAAGTTGTCAGGATGGATGAAAATGGTGTGAGTGGCTGGGGGTTCGTGGCTAGTAAAAATTCCCACCCACCAGTCACTGGCTACCAACCACTAGCCACAATGGAGACAACTATGTTGATGGAAGCGGCCGCTTACCTGGAGCGGATTGAGGATTTACGCGCCCAGGTGGCGCGCATTGTGCAGACGGTGTCGCCAGAGGCGCTCAATTGGCGGCCGGATGAGGCGTCTGAAGCGCATGAGATGAATTCGCTGGCGGTGATGGCTACCCACGTGGCCGGGGCAGAGCATTTTTGGATTGGCGAGGTGGTGGGGCAGCTGCCCGCCACGCGCAATCGGGATGCGGAATTTGCGACGGTGGTGGCGGATACGGCCGTTCTGCGCCAAACATTCGAAAGGGTGCATGAACAAACGCGCCGCATCCTGCAAGCCCTGACGCAGGAAGATTTAGACGGGGTGCGCCAGGCGCGCGACCGGCAAGTGCCCACTCGCTGGGCCATTTTGCACGTCATCGACCACACGGCGCTGCACCTGGGCCACATGCAAATCACGGCGCAGCTGTGGCAGGGCGGAACGGCCGTAGAGTCCCCGCGCTGGTTCCAAAGATTGAAATAGCTGTGCCGGACTGGTTGGTCATCGCCGGAATTGTGGCCCTGGCGTCGGTGGCGCAGACGGCCGTTGGTTTTGGCACGCCGCTCATTGCCATGCCGGTGCTGGTGCCGCTGCTGGGCATCCGCACCGCCACGCCGGTTTCGACGGTGGTAGGACTGCTGCTGTCTGGGCTCATTTTGTGGCGCTTGCGCCAGGCGTTTAACGTGCGGGCAGTGGCCCCTCTGCTGCTGGCCACGCTGGCCGGTGTACCGCTGGGCGTGGCGCTGATCAATTGGGTGGATACGGCCGTTTTAACCACCACGTTGGGCATTTTGGTGCTGGGCTATGCGCTGTACGGCTTGCTCTC
>JADLAX010000021.1 GCA_020848035.1 Anaerolineae bacterium
CCGCCTGGTGGGTGTCTTCGGTGGGGTTGGCGACAAAGGTTTGCAGGGCCGTTTGCAGGGTTACGGCCGTTTCATACGAATCCTGGTAGCTGGCATAAACCATGTCGGCGTAATTGGCCACCACTTCGGCTTTGAGGGCATCTACGGCGGCGGTGTCGGCCGTTTCCGCCGTCGTTTCGGTCTCTGGGCTCGTTGCTGCGGGCGTCTCGGCATCGGTTTCGGCGGAACCACCGCCGCATGCCATCAGCAGCCCCATCAGTAAAAATGCGGGGAACACACGCAATAAATTCTTCATAGCTTCTCCTGTCATCAAAGGTGTTACAAGTTGTTGGAATCAGGCACTATAGTAGGGATTTTGTGGTGAAAATCTACACGAGCGGTTAATCCAAAAGTTGCGTGGAGTTAGCAAAAAAGTAAATCCTATTTCACTTCAAGTTGAACCTGCGATCATTTTTGGTTGAACGGCCGCTAAGAATCTGGCAGCGTTACCTGTTAAACAAATCTGACCATCCAGGTTGCTGGATGGTCAGAATATCCGGTTATTGGACTGGCTCAACAGGCCAGCAAAACCAAAGGGCAGCTGCGCTTTCAGGGCAGATTAATTTGCTGAATAATCGCCCACGCCGCGTCAACCAGAGGCTGGCCCAGGTCGCGATCGAGCTGGCGGCGATTCATCAACGTGTTAACGGAGGCGATAAAGTTGCGCAGGCGCAAGACGGCCGTATTTTCCTGCCCGGCTTGCAGGGCCGCTGCCACGTTGTCCAGCTTTGCCAGCAGGCGTGCCCCGGCCAGGCTGGCCAATTTACCCTCATCGATGAGCTGCTGCACCTGGGTCTGGAGCAGCGTGACCAGATAGAGCGGATCGGCCCGGCACTGTGAGAATTCGGAGGTTGCTCCGTAATAGCTGGCTGTGGCTGTGACAAACGGCCGTTCCTGCTGGGGGAAAACGACGGTAAACGCTGCGTATCCGCCACCATCTGTCGTCACTACCATTTCTTGAGCAAACGATTCGCCTTCACCATAGCCGGATGGATCACACTGGGCGTTGGTGAAGAACCACAGTTGATACGTTCGATCTGGCCGACTGCTCAAACTGCCGGAAATGGTGACGGTGCCGTTACTGTGAACCACGCTTTCCAGAACCGGATAGTTTTGCAGATCGTTTGGCCCCGTATCAACGTCTAACGGATCGTTTAGCGTAACCCCATCGTTGAGCAAATCAATGCCTAATCCACCGTTGCGAAAGACTGCGTTAGGTGCGTAGGTTGTAAAGTAGGAGGTCTGGTAGGCGTTGCCCTGAAGAATCGTGAGACCGTTCCCCTGGTTGTAAGCAATGTAATTGTTTTCGATTTTCACGCTTGCGTGCTCGAAATTATTGATGCCGTCACCGGCATTTCCTAAGGGCGTATGCCCATCCGCGGCCATACCGATCAGATTTCCCTGAATGGTGGTGATGCCATCATTTCCATCCAGCCGAATGCCATGACTGATATTGCCAGATATGACGTTGGCCGCTCCACTTTCTGTGCCGCCAACGAGAATATGCGAGGCATTTGACAGGTCAATGCCGGTGCCGTTGCCCAACGGCCGTAATCCAGAAATGTCTGTACCGATTAAATTGCCTTGAACACGAATCGACTCGGGATAGCGGGAAGAGATAGATACGCCCTTGATCAGATTGCGATCCTCAGGATAAATACCACCAATGTCAATATTCTTAAAGCGATGACCGGAGAACGTCACACCGCTCCAACTGCCGCTGGCTATGGTGCCGGTAACATCTGTACCAATAAAGTTGCCCACGAAACGAGCGCCAATTACGTCATAGCCTTCTTCATACCCACCACCAATAGCGGCACCAAAGTTGTAAATGGCTAACCCACGAATAACAAGACCATCAATGGACGGCCATGGTTCCTGGCTAAAGCCAAAGGCAATGGAACCGCTTGTCATACTGCCGTCAAGGCCAACCATCAGTTGCGTATTTAGCCCTAGAGGGGCCGGGTTCGTATTTAATCGAGCACCTGGCTGGGTATATCCATCGATAACCATTGCTTTTTCAATGAGAGGCAGCGGACTCTGGGGTTGAATAATGTGGGGGCCAGCGCCGGGAATGTGAAAGTGGATATGTTGTGTCTGGCTAGCGACGTTGGCTTCCATCAGCGCGGCGCGCAGGGTGCAGTGGCCGGTGCCATCTTCGCAGAGGCCATCGCCCGGTTGGGCATCTGCGCTATCACCGGTGCTGTTGACCACAAAAGCGGCCGCAATCACATCCAGGTCGTTATCGCCATCCATGTCGGCTAGCTGAATGTCATCTGCGTAGGCAAACTCGGCGTCTATGGCATGCCTGATGAATGGGGTCAATACGGCCGCATTTGATGCGGGCACGTTGGTGAACAAGCTAAGCGCAAAACCAATCAATAAAAAGGTCAACAAGAGGCGGCTGAGCCACCTGATCTTAAGTAAACGCATTGGGCACATTGCGATACCTCCTTGGTCCGGTCCGTTGGCCGGATCACAAATGCGCGGCCCGAAGTTTTTCCTGCGCAAAACGTAACCAGAACGGCATCTCGTTTCACGCCTAACCCCAAAAATCCCGAAAACCTGACAACTTTTATAAGAATTGGCAATTGACCAATGGAAGGAAGGATTGCGGTGAATAGGTTGGCACAGTGGTTCCCCCACCTCTGTTAGCCTTGTGTAAGCTTAGCAGGAAAAGGGTCAGATTGTCATCCAACTCAAGATAAGTTTGCCTACTGGTAAATGCCTCACGCCATTAGCAGCATATGAGTCTCACCATTTTCGGAGCCCCCATCGCTTACAGTAAGGAACTTAATCCCGACGTGCGGCGTTTTACGCCGTGGAACAGGCAATGAGTTGTCTGTTTACTTACAGAAAGATGAGGAGTGTACGATGTTACACAAAGCAAAATGGTTATTGATTGTCGTTGTGCTGCTGGCGATTGTCGGCTGCACCCCAGGCGGGTCGGAACCGGGGGTTACCCCAACCGACGAGGCCGCAGAACAGGCTGCCCCCGATGCTTTACCGGCGGCCGAACAGGCGCTGGCCGATTATTTGGGTGTCGACCCGGAATCGCTGGCGCTAGAAAAAATTGAAGATGCTGAATGGAGCGATGGCTGCCTGGGGTTGGGTGGACCAGCCGAAAGCTGTCTCGCGGCAATCACCCCTGGCTATGCCATCACCTTCGCGGTAGGTGGCGAAAGCTACACCGTGCGTACCGACCTGGAAGGTAACCAGGCCCGCGTTGAGGGTGCAATGGTTGAAGCACCTGAAGGTGATGAGCTGCCCCCGGCGGTGGAAGCGGCCCGTGACGCCCTGGCCGGTGAGCTGGGCGTTGACCTGTCGACGATTGAGCTGGTTAGCTTTGAGCAGCAAGAATGGAGCGATTCCTGCCTGGGTCTGGGCGGTCCGGCCGAAATCTGTGCCGCTGTCATTACCCCCGGCTGGCGGGTGATGCTGATGGTGGAAGGTGAGGCGTATGAAGTGCGTACCGACTTTAACGGTGAGCAGGTGCGCATTGCCGACGAAAGCGCTGGCGAACCAGCTGGTGAAATACCTGGTCCTGAACTGGACGGTGCGGCCGTTTTCTTTCAACGGAGCGGCGGTTTTACCGGTGAACTGCTGACCGTGCGCATCTACACCGATGGCACCATCGAACGCGCCATGGGTGAACCAAGCCCGGATCTGCCAGTGGAAACGGCCGTTGTCGATCCCGCCGTCGTTGAAACCTTGACCGACAAGTTGGCAGAAATCGGTTACTTTGATCTGGAACGTAGCTACCTGCCGGAAGACACCTGCTGTGATCGCTACCTGTACCTGATCAGCGTGCAGGGTGAGGAAAACGCCCAAACTGTGGAAGCACTGGAAGCCACCGAGGCGGCTCCGGCCAACCTCTGGCAAAGTGTCGCACTAATCGAAGCAGTCATCAACGAGGCGTTCGGCAGCTAAACTTGCGGTCTTACCTCGCTGTAAAGGCGGTGGTGGTACGGGCTCGTTTGCCACCACCACCGCCTTGATCGGCCGGGGTGTTGGTCGCAACCCACTTGCGAGCTGGCGAAATCGGCTCCTTAGACTTTCCCTCCCCGACGCCTTCCCTTTGTCAATCATACAAAATTCGCTCAGAGGGCCGTTTTCTGGTAAAAGTGAGGGCATGAGCATCACAGATTTTACGCTGCGGCTTTACCGCAAAACCGTCAAACGATTTCGTTCCGCCCACGTGGCCACCCACTGGCTGATGACCCACGGGGCGATTCCCCTCCTAGAAAAAAGCACCGGCTTTCGCACCATGCCCGACGACCCGTTTTGGTTCCGGCTGGAGCTGCTCACCCACCGACACGAGGGTGAAACGATTAGGCACCTGGACCAGCTGGCCCAGCCGGGCATGACGATGCTGGACATCGGCGCACACGTGGGCTACTACTCTCGTCGTTACGCGAAGATATTGGGCGAAAACGGCCGTATCTTCTCCTTTGAGCCCCACCCCCGCACCTTTGCCACGCTCAAACACAACGTGGCGGCGCTGCCCCAGGTAACGGCCGTACAGCTGGCCCTGGCGGAGCAAGAAGGCACCGCCGAACTGCACGACTATCTGATGATGTCTGCCAGCGGCTCGCTGCACTACGACGAGTCGATGGTAGAGCTGCAAAAGGCGCAGACCCACGCCAGCGACATCGCGCCGCGCATTGGCCAGACCTTTGCCGCGCAAACGTTCACCGTGCGCACCACCCCGGTGGATGCCTTTCTGGCGGCGCGGGGCGTCAGCCAGGTGGATTTGGTGAAAATGGACATTGAGGGGGCAGAAATTGGCGCGCTGCGGGGCATGCAGCAGACCATCGCCAACTCGCCCAACCTGGTGCTGGTGATGGAATACAATCCGCAGGCGCTCAAAGCGTTTGGTCACGATCCGGTGGCCGCGCTGCACGAGGTTCAGTCGTTTGGGTTCAGCAAGGTGGAGGCGATTGAAGTAGACGGCCGTTTAACCAATCTCAGTCACCAGCCCGACCATCTGCAAAACCTCACCGCCCAGCTCATGCAAAACATGGGTGTCATCAACCTGCTCCTACAAAAATAAGACAGGAAAAATATTCACCGCAGAGCGCGCGGAGGACGCTGAGTTTTTTGCTTTTTCTCTGCGCTCTCAGCGTCCTCCGCGGTTAACTCCTCCCGTGCCATCTGCTATCGGATGAAGTCAGCCAGTTGAAATTGGGTGAAGTCGGCAATGGCCTGGCGGACAGACGGCCGTTGCACCATTTCCTCGGGCGCGTGGGAGGTGGTAATGGCTACGGCCTGCATCCCCGCCCGGTGCGCCGCTTCCAGACCGGCCAACGAATCCTCAAACACCAGGCACGTCTCTGGCACTAAATGCAGCCGCTCGGCTACCAGCAAAAATAGGTCCGGCTCCGGCTTACCACGGGCCACGTCATCGGCCCCTACCACCGTGGCAAAGTAGTGACGCAAATTCAAACCACCCAACACGAAGTCGATGTTGGGTTCGTTGGCAGCGGTGGCCACGGCCAGGGTGACATTGGCCTGCTGCGCCTGCTGCAACAGCGCTTCCAGACCAGCCATTGGCCGCAAAAACGGCCGAAACCGCTCCCGGTACCGGGTCTCTTTCTCGTGGGCAATGGCGTCCACCTCGGCGTCGCTCATCTGCGGATTCAGGAGCGTGCGCAGCAGTTGAGCGTTGGTGTTGCCCGCAGTCGCCGCCTGAAATTGCAGCGGGGTCATCGAAATCCCATAATCTGCCAGCAGCTCCAGCCAGACGGCCGTATGCACGTGCATGTTGTCCACAATGGTGCCATCCATGTCAAAAATAAGGGCTTTGATCATAAAAATCCTTGAGGAAAATGGTTTTGAGGAAAAGGGATTACGAGCGTGAAACGTGAAACGTGAAGGGAAGTTCTTCACGTTTTACGCCTCACGTTTCAACCCAGATGTTTTTTGAAATACGCAATCACCTGATCTTCCATGTAAAGACGGCCGTCGGCCTTGCGCGGCATGTGGCGTTCGTCGGGGAACAGCAGCAAGTCGTACCGCTTGCCGGCGGCGATGAGACCGTTGATCAGACGCGCCGTGTGGCGGAAATGCACGTTCTCGTCGATAAGGCCGTGCACCAGCAGCAAGTGGCCCGCCAGGCCGTCCAGATGGTGCATCACGCTGCTCACCCGGTAACCTTCGGAATTGCTTTGCGGCAGCCCCATGTAGCGTTCCGTGTAGCAGGTATCGTAACCGTCCCAGTGGGTCACGGGCGCCCCAGCCACGGCCACCTGGAAGGTGTCGGCAGCCCGCGCCAGGCAGATGGCGGCCATGTAGCCGCCATAGCTCCAGCCGTAAATGCCCACACGCGCCGCATCGGCCAGCCCCTGCTGCACCAGCCAGCGCACGCCATCCACCTGGTCGGCCACTTCTACGTCGCCCATGTTGTGCTTGAGCGGCGCTTCAAAGGCCAGGCCGCGCCGGGCGCTGCCCTGGTTGTCTAGCTTGAAAACCAGGAAACCCTGGCTGGCCAAATACTGCGCCCGCATGTCCACCGTGAGCAGCCAGCTGTTGGCCACGCGCTGAGCATGTGGCCCGCCATACACGCTAACGATGGTGGGGAACGGCCCCGCGCCAAAGCGAGCCGGAGGCCGGTAAATCGCGCCGTAGAGGGTAACGCCATCCCGGTTGGGCAGCGTCACCATTTCGGGGATGGGCAGGTTGAGCGCGGCAACCCGCTCGTCGGTGTGGCTGAAGATGGGGATGAGCCGACGGCCGTCTTCCAGCGAACGCAGCACCAGGTTTGGCGGCGTATCCACCGCCTGCACCACGTCAACAAAACGCTGCCGCTTCACGTCCAGCACCACGCTGTGCATGCCCGGCTCAAACGTCAGCCGCTCCGGTTCACCCCCTTGCAGCGAGACGCGGTAGAGGTGGCTCTCCGTCGGCCCTTCTTTGCTGGCCATAAAATAGACCCAACCATTGTCGGCATCTACCCCGGCCAGGCTGTCCACCAGCCAGTCACCGTGGGTTAACGGCCGTATCATCTCCCCCTCTGCGCCGACCAAATACAAATGCTGGAAGCCCGTCCGCTCTGAGCCCCAGATGAAGCCGCCACCACTTTGCCCCGGCAGCTCCTTCAGCGGGTGGAACAGGTGGTGCAAATTGATCCAGACCTCGCTGGTTTCCTGCAAAAGCAGCTCCCGTTGGCCGCTGGCCAGATCAAACGCCACCAGATCCAACTGGCTCTGCTCGCGGTTGAGAATTTGGGCGGTGAGACGGCCGTCTGGCAGCCACTTCACCCGCGCCAGGTAGATGTCCTCGTTGTCGCCCAGGTCCAGCCACTGCATCGCGCCCCCTTCGCGTGAGACCACGCCCAGGCGAACGCGCGCATTGGGCATCCCGGCAAACGGGTAGCGATGATCTTCCTGCACGCCGTCGCCCAGGCCGTCTTTGCCCAGGTGCATGATGCGGTAAACCGGGATGTGCGTCTCGTCCACCGCCACAAAGGCCAGCTGCTGGCTGTCTGGCGACCACCAGTAGCCCCGGCTGCGCCCCATCTCCTCCTGAGCGATGTACTCGGCCAGGCCATTGGTTTTGCCCGTGCCGCGCGCTCCGCTGGTGATCTGCTGCGGCGATCCACCGGCGGTGGGCACCACGTACAGCTCGGCGTCTTGCACAAAGGCCACCCACTGCCCGTCGGGCGAAAAATGGGGGTCGAGGATGGGGTGCTGTGGCTGGGTGAGCAACGGCCGTAACGGCACATCCTCGCCATCAAACACATACAGCCCATCGGGCAGCGGCAGCAAAATCTGCCCCGTTTTGGCCGACCATTCGTAGCGGGTGATGCCCAGTTCACGCTGGCGCAGCCGTTCGCGCCGCAGCGTTTCCTCCAGTGACAAACTCCCCTCGTCGCCGCTGGCCGCTGGCGGGGTGATGAGCCGCCGCGCCTGGCCCGTTGCCAGGTCAACGGCAAAAAGCTGGCGCACCAGGCCGCCGTCGGGGCTAAAAAGGTAGGTGAGGGAACGGCCGTCTGGGCTAAACGCCAGCGCACCGGGAATGTTCATGCCGGGCAGAGGAAACTGCACCAGGTCGCTTAGCGCAAGGTTGGAGGGTAGTGAAATTGTGTCCATATCTTCTTCCTTCATGTGAATTGCGGCTGAATTGTAACCAAAGATAATGAGCCGTCGAGGTAAGATCAGGTTGCCAGACATGCCAACTGACTGCCAGGTCTTTGGGGTCAGGGCAATTATTCGGCATGATGGCACTGCGCCACGGTGTTATAATTCCAGCAAAGAACACCGGAGGATTTCATTCATGCCCTTTCAATTTCACCCACTGGCCATTCCCGACGTGATCCTGGTAGAACCGCAGCGTTTTGGCGACAGCCGCGGTTTTTTTATGGAAACGTACCAGTTTGAAACCTTTGCCGCCAATGGCATCACCCCGCGTTTTGTGCAAGACAACCATTCCCGGTCGGCCCGAGGTGTGCTGCGCGGGCTGCATTATCAAAAGGAGCCAGTGGCTCAGGGCAAGCTGCTCAAGGTAGTAATTGGGGAAATTTTTGACGTGGCAGTGGATATTCGGCGTGGCTCCCCCACCTTTGGCCAGTGGGTGAGTGAAATTTTGTCGGCGGAGAACGGCCGTCTCCTCTACGTTCCCCCCGGTTTTGCCCACGGCTTTTGTGTGCTGAGCGAAACGGCCGATCTCGTCTACAAAACATCAGACTACTACCACCCGGCCAGCGAAACAGGCATCATCTGGAACGATCCTGAAATTGGCGTTGTGTGGCCTCTCACCAACCCTTTGCTCTCAGCAAGGGACCAGGCACTGCCTCCACTGGCGGAAGCTGATTTCAATTTTCAATTTTAGTTGAGGGAAAAATCAGGCGAGCTCCACCAGCACCGAGGTGGCCACGTTGCGGCCAATCACCTGGGTTTTTTCGTCAATCAACAAAGTGAGGGGGCCTTCAAAGGGAGCCACGGCCTGTACAGTAACGGCCGCTCCCGGCACCAGCCCCATATCGCCCAGGTAACGCAGCAGTTCACTGTTGGCATCATCCAAAATGCGGCGCACCCACACGGTCTGCCCGGCCTTTACCGTGGAAAGCAGCTCAACATCAACCCGTGCCATGCTGCCATCTTTGGCCGGGATCGGATCGCCGTGCGGGTCAAATTCCGGGTGATTCAGGGCAGCGGCAATACGTTCTTCCAGCTTCTCGCTGATGACGTGCTCTAAAATATCGGCCTGCTCATGCACCTCATCCCAAGAAAAGCCCAACGCTTCAATGAGATACAGCTCAATCAAGCGATGATGACGGATGACCTCCAGGGCCAGTTTTTCACCCGCTGGGGTCAGGGTAACGCCGTAATGTTTTTCATAGTTGACCATCTTCAGATTGGCCAGACGTTTGATCATGCTGGTAGCCGAAGCAGGCTTTACGTCGCGCGCATCGGCAATGCGCGATGTAGAGACAGGGGTCTCGTCCAGGGCCAGGGTGTAAATGGTTTTCAGGTAATCTTCAATGGCCTGATGATTTAAGTTGTGGCGCTGATGCGAAGAACCGTCTGGCAGCGCGTCAATAGTGGGCATACTTCACCTTACTCTTAATTGGAGGACAATACGTACGCAGGCAATCTAACACACCGCTATCGGGCTGTCAAGAACGGTGCTGAGACAGCATTTCCCAGAGAAAAAGTCCGTCAGCAATCCGGCTATCTATGGAAGATATGACTTTTTTCCTACCTGGTTTACGGGGCCGAGTACACCTTCAAACAGGTTACGGCCGTACCACCTGTGACCAGAGAAAACCCCGGCACACGACTGCCCAATCGACGCTCTGCTCTTGCGTAAATTTTTCATAGCTAATGCCTGAAAAGTCCTTTTCCACGTAGATTTTACGCCTTACTTCTTGCAAAGAAGTGTGCAAAATATGGGAATGAGCAGGCAAATTCGCCGTCATGACCCCACATATGTGGTCTAATGGTTGTGGAGCAGCCTATATCTGGGCAGCCTCCTTGTTTGTCAAGATTGAAACCTTAAAGATAGTTTTTTTTAAGGTTTAGCCAGTCTAAAAATGTGCCAGCTTTTAAGGGAGTTTTGGCCATTTTTCGTTGCATCTCCCCCCGCCATCTGTTAGAATGTTTAAGCCGTTGCACAATAATCTGCATAGCAAAACCGACAATAAAATTGAGGCCATGAGGGGCTATCGATTTTCTTTTTGTCTCAAAAAATAAGAGGGCCACAGTAATAAAATTATTTTGGCAATAAACTCACTTTGTGACAATTTATGTCCATGTCGGTTGCTTCTTTTGGGTAAGAGGGACTTTTGTCAACCCACACCTGTGACCAACGGCCGTAATTCATAACAAGCACAATTTTATAGGTTGATCCTGGCATACGGCCGTTTCTGTTCGCGCGCCTGCTGATCAATAAATGGTACTGACTATGATTCCTGAAAACGCATGGAAAGCAACCCTGGGTGAGCTGGAACTGCAAATGACCAAAGCAACCTTCAACACCTGGTTGAAGGACACCTGCCTCTTGCGCCACAAGGATAATCTTTACGTAATCGGCGTGCGCAACGCCTATGCCAAGGATTGGCTGGAAAACCGCCTGCGCGACACCATCCTGCGCACCCTCTCAACCATTGCCTCTGGTCCGGCAGAGGTACAGTTTGTGGTGTGGACCCCTGAATCCCCTTTAGAATTAGAAGACGACGAGGTCATAGAGAGTTCTTTGAATGGCCACTATGGGGAGGGAACGGCCGTTTTCACCCCTGCCAAAAGTAAAACCCAACCGGCCACCAGCTCCAACCTCACCCGCCGCTTTACCTTTAGCAGCTTTGTGGTGGGGCCGAGCAACCGCCTGGCCCATGCCGCCGCCCTCTCCGTGGCCGAACATCCCGGCCAAACCTACAACCCCCTGTTCATTTATGGCGGCGTAGGGCTGGGCAAAACCCACCTGCTGCACGCCATTGGCCACAAATGCCAGCAAGAAGGGCTCAACGTCTGCTATATCACCTCAGAGACGTTTACCAATGACCTGGTGCAGTCCATTCGCAACAAACAAATGGAGCAGTTCCGCGAGCGCTACCGCACGCCCGACGTGCTGCTCATCGACGACATCCAGTTTATTGCGGGCAAGGAAAGCACCCAGGAAGAGCTGTTCCACACCTTCAACGAGCTGCACAGCCAGGGCAAGCAGGTCGTCATCTCCAGCGACCGCGCGCCCAAAGCGATGGCCACTTTGGAAGAGCGGCTGCAATCCCGCTTTGAATGGGGCCTGATGACCGACATTCAAATGCCCGACATCGAAACCCGCAAAGCGATCTTGCAAACCAAGGCCGAAGCCAATGGGCTGGCCGTGCCGGATGAGCTGATGGACTTTATTGCCCAGCAGGTGCGGCATAGCATTCGGGAGCTGGAAGGGGCATTTAACAAGGTGATGGCCTACGCCCACCTGTCCGGCGGCCGGGTGAATATGGAGCTGGTTAATATGGCCCTGGCCGATTTGATGCACCGCCCAGATAAATTAACGGTGGAGCACGTTTTCGACGCCGTCTGCAAATATTACAACCTCACCAACGACGATTTGGTGGGCGGCAGCCGCAAAAAAGGCATCGCCTACCCGCGCCAGATGGCCATGTACCTGGCCCGTACCGAAACCAACGCCTCCCTGCCCCAGATTGGCGAGAAGCTGGGCAATCGAGACCATACCACGGTGCTGTATGGCTATGAGAAAATCGCCACCCTCATTGATGCCGACGCTACGATCCGCCGCGACTGCATGGAAATCAAATCGTCGATGTACGGCTCAACGCCATCTTAAGAAACGCTGAGAAGTTTAAGCGATATTTTTCAACCGGGGCCTCCGCCCCGGTTTATTTTTGTCTGCCGGGTCTTTCAGACCGCTTGCCCGCCGGGCGCAGCCCTGTAAAATTTGTTGTCTTTAATTTTTGTGACCACTCACCTGCCCGATGGCTAGCTAAAAATCGGCGGGGGCACCACACCATGTTCAGGGAGTTACCATGAATACACTGGGTTTTGATGTGTACGTAAACTGTTCCTACGATGAGGCAGTTACGGCCGTTACCGACGAGCTTAAAAAAGAAGGTTTTGGCGTCTTGACCGAAATTGATGTCAAGGCCACGCTCAAGAAAAAAATTGATGTAGATTTTCGGCCGTACAAAATTTTGGGGGCGTGTAACCCCAACCTGGCCCACAAAGCGCTAAGCGCGGTGCCGCAAATTGGGCTGATGCTGCCCTGCAATGTAACCGTGAGTCAGGAAACGGACGGCCGTATCCTCGTCAGCATCATCAACCCGCAGCAGATGATGGGCATGGTCAACCACCCTGAGCTGGAAGCAATTGCCTGCGACGCCGAAGAACGCCTGCGCCGCGTCGCCAGCGCCCTGGAAGGCCGGTGAGCGGTAAGCCGTAATCGGTAAGCGGTGTAAAACACCGACTACCCATCACCGACCACTGCTTACGGACCAACAATGCTCCTCCGCCACAACCACTTTCCTTCCCGATTTGTCCCGGCGCGCCATGTACACGTCTGGCTGCCGGATGATTATGTGCAGCAGCCACAGACGCGCTACAGCGTGCTGTACATGCACGATGGGCAAAATCTATTCGATCCGGCGACGGCAATGGGGGGTGAAACGTGGGGGGTGGCTGAGGCGCTGGCCCGGCTGACGGCTGCGGGCACGGTGCGCCCCACAATCATTGTGGGCATTTTTAACCACATCAACCGCTGGGAGGAGTATTGGCCGGAACGGCCGTTAACCCACCCCCACGCCGCTCAGCTGCGCCAGCAGTTTAATGCCATCGTCACCGTACCGGTGCGCTCCGACAACTACCTGCGTTTTGTCGTGACCGAAGTGAAAGCATTCATCGATCAGGCGTACCGGACCCTGCCCGCGCCAGAAGAAACGTTTATCATGGGCTCCAGCATGGGCGGGCTGATTTCGCTTTATGCGCTGTGTGAATATCCAGAGGTGTTTGGCGGGGCGGGCTGCCTATCGACCCACTGGCCAGCGGTGGAGGGCATCATTTTGCCCTACCTGGAGACGGCGCTGCCTGCGCCAGGAAGGCACAAGCTCTACTTCGACTACGGCACGGCCACGCTGGACGCGCTTTACGAGCCGCTGCAAAAGCCAGTTGATGCGCTGATGGTGCGGAAGGGATACCACGAAGGCCAAAACTGGTTGACGCGTCGCTTTGAAGGCGCGGAACACAACGAACCCGCCTGGCGTGCCCGCATCGATCTGCCCCTCACCTTCCTGTTAAGCCAATGATTTTGTAACACATAGATTAGGCCAATCTTGAAGATTGGCCCAATCTCAGCAGGTGGATTTTAAACGCTTATTAAGCCATCTCGATGTTGAGCCGCTTTTGGCGCACGCGGTAGCTGCCGGTTTTGGCCAGCACCTTCCCGGCAAACTGCTCCGGCACATCGACCAGGGTGCGATCTTCCTGAATGTGGATGGCACCGATGGTGGAGCCGGGAATGTCGGCGTGGAAGGCGATGGTGCCAACGACGTCGTTCACGCGCAGGCCGTCCACCTTCCCTGCATTCAGGCTGAGGCGCACCATGCCTTTTTCGTGGGAATTACTGGTGGCGGCTGATTTACGGCCGTTACCCTGACTGCGCATTCGATTACTGCCAAACTTCTCGCGCTTGCCCCGGCGCTCCGGCTCCGCCACCACCTCGCTGATACGAGCGATGGGGCGCTGTTTTTCCTCGGCGCGGGCCAGTTTAAGAGCAACCGCAGCAATCTCCAACACGTCATGACCTTGGGCAGCCAGCTCGGTAACCATCTCGCGCTCGCGAGCACAGCGGCCACGTTTTAGCCAGACGGCCATCTTTTCCAACAGCTCCGCCTCACGCCGGTTCTGAATGTCTTCGCTGGTGGGCAGTGCCGCCAGGGTCACTTTTTGCCGGGTGTACTGCTCAATTTTGCGCAGCCGCCACTGCTCTTTGGGCGTCAGCAGGGTGAGCGCCACGCCGGTTTTGCCCGCGCGGCCCGTGCGCCCGACGCGATGCACATAAATTTCAGCATCCTGCGGCAGATCAAAGTTGAAGACGTGCGAAATGTCGTCGATGTCCAGGCCACGGGCGGCGACATCGGTGGCCACCAGGACCTTGATCTGGTTGTTGCGGAAGCGGTTGAGCACCTGTTCGCGCGCCTGCTGGCTCAGATCGCCATTTAGCGCTTCGGCGGGGAAGCCGCGCACGGTCAGTTCGTTGGCCAGTTCGGCCGTTCCCTGGCGGGTGCGGGCAAAAATCAGGGCGCTGGTGATTGGTTCCACCTCAAACAGGCGGGTCAGCGCGGCCAGCTTGTCCTCTTCATTGACCAGGTAGGCACGCTGTTCGATGGTGGAGACAGTGCGCTGGGCGCGCTCGATGGTGATGGCATGCGGCTGGCGCATGTATTTGTCGGCCAGCTGGCGAATCTGGTTAGGCAGGGTGGCTGAAAACAGCGCCGTTTGCCGCTCGGCGGAGGTTTGCTGCAAGATAGCTTCAATGTCATCAATGAAGCCCATGCTAAGCATTTCGTCGGCTTCGTCCAGCACCACGGTTTGCACCTGGCTCAGGTCCAGCTTCTTGCTCTGGATTAAATCCAGCAGCCGCCCCGGCGTGCCCACCACAATATCTGCGCCGCGCCGCAGCGCCCCAATTTGCGGGCCGTAGGGTGTGCCACCGTAGACAGCCACCACGGAGATTTGGCGATAACGGCCGTATTCCGCCATCGCCTCGGCCACCTGCAAACCCAGTTCACGGGTGGGGGCCAATACCAACGCCTGCACGTGCCCCTGGCCGGGTTTCAGGTTGTGGAGGATGGGGAGGGAAAAAGCGGCCGTTTTGCCGGTGCCGGTTTGCGCCTGGCCTAGAATATCCTGGCCGGTTAGCATGGTGGGGATAACGGCCGTTTGGATGGGTGTGGGCGTGGTGTAGCCACGCTCGGTTACAGCCTGCACCAGCTGCGGGTGCAGACCCAAATCTGTAAATTCAGTTGTCATAACATGCTCCTGGGACTTCATGTCCCGATTCGATTTAGGCTTTGAGTTGTCCACTGTGCGGCGGTGACCTTGCGGTCCACCTGCCAAAATCCTGCCCACAGCCTGCTCATACTCATCGCGCAAATCGAATTTGGAGCGTGTCTGTGGCAAAAAAAGAACCCGACCAATGTGTCGGGCCACCACCTGGAATATTCAAAACATTTGGATGCTAAAGTGTGGGAATTTCCCAGCGGCTGGAAGTATAGCAGGAAGTAGAAAATTGACGAATCCTGATGAAGTTGGTCTCATTGCGGGTTAATCGAGCCGTTTGTGCATTAAAAAAGGGACAGAGGCGGCTGCCTCTGTCCCTTTTGGTTATTTTACGGCCTGGTCAGGTTGTTAGTTGGTCAGATCGTTCCAGTAGGTTTCCAGTTCCTGTTCCCACTGGGTATCGATTTTCCAGGTATCAAACTCGCTCATGTCGATGGACGGGGCGTTGGTTAATTCTTCCTCATCGGCGTTGATGGTGAAGTTGTCTTCGGTTTCATCGAAGGCCACGCGATCCCAGGGGATGGCAACGGCCGTTTCGGCAATGCCCAGGAAACCACCCACGTCCGCTACGGCATAGCTAATTCGGTTTTCGTTCACGTTTACCAGGATGTCTTCAATCTCACCCAGGTCGTCGTCTGTGTCTGGGTTCACCAGGTCATAGTCGAACAGGGAGAAATCGGCAAAGGCGCTCAGCTGGTACAGGCCATCCAACATGGTGGTGTCGGTTCCGGCATCTTCGGCCGTTTGATAGAACAGGTCGTCTGTTTCTAACATGGCATCATCCAATCCCAAAGCACCTTCCACATCCAGGACATCGCCTTCATACATAAGCGTATCCGGGGTTGCCTCATCCTCATCCTGGTTCAACGAGAGGGCCAGCGTGTCCCAGGCAACGGCGTAGTAGGGGAATTCATCGGTCATCTCGTCCACGCTCAAGATGGCATATTGAATGTCACCATTGGCGTCAAACAGGATTTCTTCAACCTGGGCAATCGCTTCATCGGTCATGGTCATCAGCTCTGCGCCAATCAGGTCACTGCCGCGAACAATCGTGGGCTGATCCATCGGCGCAGTGCCTTCTTGGGTTTCGGTGATTTCGGCGGTGGCGGTCATTTCAACCGTTGGCTCCATTTCGGGGGTAGGCACGGCCGTTTCTTCCATCGTTTCAGTGGGCATCATTGTTGGCTCCATGACTTCCGTCTCCATCACCATGGCCGTTGGCGTTGGATCGTCCAGCATCGCCGTCGGCTCTACCAGACCACCATCTTGAGTTGGCTCAATCCCGTTGTCGATTGTATTGTCATTCACGCCGGGTTCGTTATCCCCGCCGCAGGCAGCCATAAAGCCTGCCACAAAGAGCAGGATCAGGGCCAGCCCCAGTTGTTTCCAGTTATTTCGGCTATACATCTAACTTTTCTCCTTTCCTTTACATTCGGAATAGACGTTTTTATGGATGCACGGTCGTGGAAAACGGCCGTTGCTAACATCCATACCCGTTCATTCTAGGTCAGGCGAGAGGCAATTAAATGTGTCGTGATACAAACAACAGGCACAGAAAGGGCACAGCAGGGATGAGCATTTGATAAGTGGGACGGCCAGGCAGCCGCCCCACTCTGAAGAGACTTCATGAGCGCAGGCTCAACACCATGAATGAAAAACAGCAGATTTCGCAGATTTACCAGATTTTATCCGCGTTTATCAGCGTTAATCCGCGTCCTATTTGGAGTTATTCGACGGTCACACTCTTGGCCAGATTGCGCGGCTGGTCCACATCGCAGCCCCGCCGGACGGCAATGTGGTAGCTCAGCAGCTGCATGGGGATGGTGTTCAAAATCGGCTGGAGCAGTTCCGAAGTGGCCGGAACCGCAATGACGTAATCGGCTTCGCGGCCGATCGCCTCATTGCCCCGGGTGGCTACCGCCAACACGATTCCACCCCGTGTTTTAGCCTGCTGAATATTGCTTACCATCTTCTCGTACAGCCGGTCGGTGGTGGCCAGGGCCACCACTGGCATGGTCTCATCAATGAGGGCAATCGGGCCGTGCTTCATTTCACCGGCCGGGTAGCCCTCGGCGTGAATGTAGCTGATTTCCTTGAGCTTTAACGCGCCCTCCAGGGCCACCGGATAGTTAATGCCTCGACCCAAAAAGAGAAAATCCTGGGCGTTGTGGAAAACGCTGGCCAGATTTTCGTACACCGCCTCGTCTTCCAGCAGCTGCCCGGCCAGGTTGGGCAGATGCGCCAGATCGTCTACCAGCTGGCGCAATTTGTCCGGGGCAAGCACACCGCGCATCTCGCCCAAAACACAGCCCAACATGTACATGTCGGCCAGGGAGGTGACAAAGGCTTTGGTGCTGGCGACGCCAATTTCTGGTCCGGCCTGCATGGCGATATAGCCGTCGGCAATACGCATGGACTGGCTGCCAATGACGTTCACAATGGACCAGAGCGTAGCCCCCTTGGTGCGGGCCTGCTCGCTGGCCACCAACGTATCGGCCGTTTCGCCAGATTGGGTAATGGAAAGGACGGCCGTCTTCTCATCAATAATCGGGTCGTAATAACGAAACTCCGAACCGTACTCCACTTCCACCGGGATGCGCGCCAGCGCCTCAATCATGAATTTGCCAATCAGCCCGGCATAGTAGCTGGTGCCGCAGGCCACAATGATGATTTTATTGAGCGAGTGGACCAATTCGGCCGTGAGATTCATTTCCGGCAGCGAGATGGTGCCCTTTTCAAAATTCACCCGCCCGCGCATCGTGTCGATGAGCGCCTGGGGCTGATCGTGAATCTCCTTCTGCATGAAGTGCTTAAACTCGCCCTTGACGGCGCTCACCGGGTCCCAGTTGATGGTGTGGATTTCCGGCTGGAGCGGCTTGCCTTCCAGGTCCATCAGCTGGTAGCCGTGGCGGGTGAGCAGCGCCATCTGCCGGTTTTCCAGGAAAACCATGTCGCGCGTGTATTCCAAAATGGCAGGAATGTCGGAGGCGATGAACATTTCGTCGCGGCCAAGGCCCAGGGTGATGCCGCCCGCATTGCCCAGCCGGGCGCAAATGAGCTGGTCGGGTTGGTCCACGCTTATCACCACCACGGCATTGGCCCCTTCCAACTGGGCCAGGGTCTGGCGCACGGCCGTTGCAAACCCCAGCCCGCTTTCCAGGTACCGCTCCACCAGCTGCACAATCACCTCCGTGTCCGTCTCGGAGGCAAAGGTGACGCCTTCGGCAGTGAGCTCTTCACGCAGGGGCAAAAAGTTTTCCACGATGCCATTGTGAACTACGACCACACGGCCGTTCATGCCCACATGCGGATGGGCGTTGCGCTGGCTCGGTTCGCCATGCGTGGCCCACCGTGTGTGACCAATACCAATCTC
>JADLAX010000022.1 GCA_020848035.1 Anaerolineae bacterium
TTCGAAAAACCTTGTTAATCGACGGTGAAATATAGGTTCTACTGCTCACGTAGCATGCAATGGCTTGATTGGATTATGTGTGCGCCGCCAGGGCAGCATGAAAAGCCTTTATGGGACGGTTCTGCTCTATCAACGTTTTGTGAAGCAGTTACGCCATTGCTGATTAATACTTTGCTGTTCAATAGTTGAGCCTGGTAACACCGGCTAATTTGTTACAAAAACCAATCATGTTACAATTTTGTGGGTACTATGAGATCTTATCTCACCTCATAAATAGATCTTGCACTTGTTGTCCTAGCGACTTGAATCTGGTTATCAAGCAATAACCACAAATATGGTGTGCCTCCCTGGGGGATCAAAATCTGAAAAAAAAATGATTGAAACGAAGTTAGTTGATTCTCCTTCCTGCCAGAAGCTTGATGAGGAAGTTCTGCAGTGGGTAAAAATACATAAAAACGAATTACCAACACCGCTTTATGTGTACAGTGAAGCGGTGCTGCATGAAGCTGTAACCGCTCATCGTGGCCTGTTTCCCGAACAGGCGCGGGGATTTTACGCGCTAAAGGCAAATCCGCAGCCTGCTTTAGTCAATCAGTTTGCCGGGCTGGGCATTGGCGGTGAAGTTACCGGCCAGGCTGAATGGGAATTGTGTATCGCGGTAGGCTTAGAACCAGCCAATATCTTGGCCGGTGGGGTCGTAAAATCGCTGGCTTTTCTGGAAATGCTGTGCCAGGCTGGACCAGCCGCGATTGTGATTGAATCTGAAGCCGAATGGGCACGCCTTAAACAGGTAGAAACCCACTCGCAACAAACCAGACTGCTGCTGCGAATCAACCCTGGTGTTTCATTTGGTGGGCTAAATATGGCCGGTGGCTCTCAATTTGGCCTCAGCGGCGAACAAGCGTTGGCTATTGCCCATGAATGTCAATCAATTGACTATTTGGACCTACTGGGCCTCCATTTTTATTTTGGCTCACAACGCCTGGAGGTTGACCCGATTGTGCAAGCCGTGGAAGTTGTGGAGAACACAATCCAAACCTTTCGCGCGAAGGGTGTGCCAGTTCGGGTGGTTGATTTGGGGTTAGGCTGCGGGGTGCCTTACCTGGCGCGGGATAAGGCCCTGGATCTGGCAGAGCTGCGCCAGCAGCTGCAAATTCGTTGGCAAAATCCTGTCTGGGCCGGGATTGACATCTGGTTTGAGGCCGGTCGTGCGCTGGTAGCTCGTTCTGGTTATTATCTGGCCCGCGTCATTGATAAGAAGCAGCTGCACGGCGAGACGTTTGTTTTTCTGGATGGGGGGCTGAATGTACACAACCCCGGTGTGGGTTTAGGCGGATTTTTGCGCCGTAACCCCCATTTTTACTATATTACAAACCCATTTTCTGCAGATGAGGAATTGATCACGCTGGTGGGTAATCTATGCACTACAGCTGATACCGTTGGAACCAACTTGACAGCACCCTTTCTCTGTGAAGGTGATATAGTCATCATTCCCAACGCTGGCGCTTATTGCCAAACAACCGCGATGTGGGGGTTTAACAGCCAACCTTTGTTTCACGAAGGATGGTTGTCCTGCGACAATTCTTTCACAATTTTCCCTTCCCAATATCAGTACGTCTTAAAATAATAATCCTTTCAGGTATTCGTTTAGTAGTTTGCATATGTCTTTACCTGTTATTCCTTCTCATTCTCATGTTGACTTTAAGCCAAACCTGTATTCGATCTTATCAAACCTCGTCCAGCATCAGCCACAGCAAGTGTACCTGTATGGAGACGATGGCCCTCTTACCTACCAGCAGGTAGACAACATCGCCTTAAAGTTAGGACAGGCTTTGCAGCGGGGAATTGATCCTCAACGGCCGCTTCTGGGCGTCAGTTTAAGCAGCAATACGGCCGTATTGCAGTTAGTCTGGGCCTGTTTAGCTTCTGGCATTTGCCTGGCATTTTTACCTGCTATCTCTGATTCTGAACAAGTTGCTGCTTTAATGGCCCAAATCGGGGTGGAACTTCTGATTACCGATGTGCCGGAATTGCAGCAACGGCCGTGGGCGATGGCGTTTACTGATCTGCAGCAAACGGTTGCTGCTCACGATAACGACGGAGTGGTTACGGCCGTTGAACCCACCACCCCCGCTTTCCTTTTCCAGACCAGCGGCACCACCGGTGCGGCCAAATGGATTCAGGTGACGCATGGGCAGTTTGCGGCGGCGATCGAAAGTATGCGGGAAATGGGCTGTCTGGATCATGCCGCAGCGCAGACCGTTTACATCACGCCGCCGCTGTCACACTCTTACGGCCTGAGCAGCCTGCTGGAATACAGCGCGATGGGCGCGGCCGTGGTATTACCGGCGGCGGAGAGCACCCTGGGAGCCGTGGGCGATTTGCTGCAAGGGCGCTACAACGAGGTGATTACGGCCGTTGAAGGTGTCCCCCACTTTTATGCCCAAATGACGCGGCTGCTGCGGCGCATCAAGCTGCCCCAGCTGCGTCACGTTGGCTTTGGCGGTGGCGCATTGGACCAGGCCGCCGTGCAGCAGCTTCAGGCCGTTTATCCGGCACTGAGCTATTCGGTACGTTATGGCCTCACGGAGACGCCTTCGGTGGTAAGCCACAAGCTGTTTACCCCACCTTACAGCGAAAACTGGCATTCATCGGGCAAAGTGCTGCCCATTTACAAGCTGCGCATTGTAGATGAGGCCGGCAACAGCCTGCCCGTCGGCCAGCCGGGCGAACTTCATATTCAGGGAATCTGTCTGGCATGGCCCTACTATGGGGAATTGGCCGCAACCTCCTTTTTCCCCACGGGCGATGTGGGATACATTGATGCTGACACCCAAGAACTGCATATCATTGGCCGTCAGAGCGCTTTCCTTAAAGTGCGCGGCTACCGGCTGAGCCCAGACTACCTTGAATCGATCATCGCGTCGTGCCCTGGCGTTGCGGAGTGCCGCGTCTCAGGCACAGAAACAGGCATCCTGGCTGAAGTTGTCCCGGTCAATGCTGTGCTGCTACCCCAAGCAGTGCTTACGTTTTTGGCT
The DNA here is from genome assembly GCA_020848035.1 of Anaerolineae bacterium. Taxonomy (GTDB): domain Bacteria; phylum Chloroflexota; class Anaerolineae; order Promineifilales; family Promineifilaceae; genus Leptofilum. The sequence continues at coordinate 3,039 of JADLAX010000022.1, forward strand.
GGAAAACTGCCCAGCTATGCCATACCCGAAACGGTTCTTTTTGTTGACGTGATCCCCCGAACCCATTCCGGCAAAATCAAACGGCATTAACCAGGCCCAAAATCCTTAAATTCGGCAAGCGGTCCGGCTTCTGCCACAACACACAACCATAATTGGAGAAATTTTCATGGAACAACTAAAACAAGATCAGGTAACCGAAAAGCTGCTCATTGTGTTGAGCAAACATCTCAAATTTACGGCCGATCCCCAAACCATTCCGCTGGATAGACCGTTGGACGAGCTGGGACTGGACTCCATGGGCGCCGTTAACTTGCTCCTGGATTTGGAAGACAGCTTTGCCATCTCCTTTCCCGGTTCGCTGATTTCCGAAGACACATTTCGCACGGCCGCGAATTTGCACAAGGCCGTTTACTCGCTGGTTTAGCGGGCATCATTTTGGCCGCAGAGCGCACTGTTTGTGATCCTTGCTACCTGACACATCCTTGTTAACTTTGCAAACATTGCCACAAATAGCTGAATAATCACACAAATTCCAGGGGGATGGGCAGATCGGCGCAGGACACCCGCTGCTTTTTCCGCGATCTGCCACACAAGAGGAGTGATTGATGAAAATTCCTGATTTTACATTTGGGGCTGAATGGTCCCTATTGGAACTGCTTTGTCTTGGCTTAATCACCGAAGAAGAGCAAACAGCTTTTACCGAGCTGGTTCGATCTGGCTCTTTAGATTGGGGCATACTGCTGGAGCAGGCCTTGCGGCATAAGATGCTGCCGCTGCTGGCGCTGCACACGCTCATGGCCGAGCCAGGTACGGCCGTACCGCGCCGTGTTCAAGACCATTTTCGGGCCGTCATTGACATCAATCGGCACAAAAGAACGATCTGGTATCCCGAAGCCCACAAAATTATTCAATTTTTGGGCGAGAAAAACATCCAGGTTTTGGGCCGTAAAGACGTGGCGTTTGAATCGCGGCTGTACGGCGGCAACAGCAGCCGCCGCTTTGGCGATATTGATTTGCTCATCCACCCCAAAGACCGGGATGGCGTGCTGGCCGCTTTGCCCGAGCTGGGCTACCAGCCGGGGCTGTTTGATTGGAATACCCAGCAGTTGGCCCCCATCCCCCGCCAGCACTTGATGATCTTTCGCCTGAATCCAGACCATTTGCCGGTGCACTCACGCCTGACCGGTGATCCCATCATGCAGTGGCTGGAAATCGACTTTGCCAACAGCCTCACCTGGCACGGTAGTGAATATGACGTGCCGCTGGATGCCGCCATGGCCGAAATCTGCTATGAGCCGGTGGCCGGTTTCTCCGGCATGGAGATTCCCTGCCTGACGCCACCCTTCCAGTTTATCAGCACCGTCCTCCACCTTTTCCGCGAAGCGTGGTTTGAGCGGTGGCTGGAGTGGGAACAGGACGTGGATCTGACTAAATTCAGCGATGTCATTCGCCTGTGGCGCGTTTACGAAGCGGATCTGGCGACGAACACGTTTGCCCAGCTGCTGGAGCAGTTCAAGATTGTCGAACCGATGGTGTGGGTGCTGGAGCATCTGGACCGGACCTTTAACATGAATACGGTGGAGACGCTGGGATTAAACGGCCGTGTCTCTGAAGAATGGCTTTTTAGCGGCCGCGCTTCAGGCAAAAATCTGTTCCGCTGGCAAGGCAGCATGCGCGAACGACTTTTCACCAAAAACCGGCAAACGCTTTTTGTTGCGCTGGAGGAGACCGCCTGATGGATACGCTGACGAACACCGCCATTATCATCTACCAAATGGGCAAAGTCGGTTCAACCACGCTCCAGGCTTCACTTGAAGAAGCGTCACTGCCCTTCTCGATTTACAAAGTCCACTTTCTCTCGGATGCAGGCATGGCCCACGCCGTGGAGTTTCACCAAAAAACGTTAAAGGTTCCCTGGGAAAACACGCCACATATTCAAACCAGCGAGCTTTTGCGCGAAAAGATTCAAACAGAGCCTGATCATAAATGGAAAGTGATCACCCTGGTGCGGGAACCGATCATGCGGGAAGTGTCTGAGTTTTTTCAATATGTGCACAGCATGTACCCCGAGCTGCTGGATGAAAACGGCGACATCGAAAAAGAACGGGCCATCAAGCTGCTGCAAACCCGCCTGATGTTTTACAACCCGGAGAAAAACTATACCTGCCGCTGGTTTGATATGGAAATTAAAGGGATGTTTGGCCTGGATGTCTTTGCCCATCCATTTGACACCACCAAAGGGTATTCCATCATTCAACAAGGCAATGTGGATTTGCTTATCCTGCGCCTGGAGGATTTGAACCGGAGCTTCGGTGAGGCGGTGAGCCAGTTCCTTGAACTCGATGTACCCATTGAACTTATACAATCCAACATGCGCTCAGAACAAAAGCGAGGCACAACCTATGAGCAGGTACGACAGGAACTAACGCTGCGTGACTCAGTCTGCCGCAAAATTTACGCCTCCACCTATGCCCGGCATTTCTACTCGACGGCAGAAATAGATCAGCTTAGCCAAAAGTGGTCCGGGTAGCAGGTTGATCAATGCTTCAACTAAACAATATTGATTTCCCCAGCAAATATCTATCCTGTTATGAATCGGTGTTGATGACGCTGCTGAAAGTTCAGGGCGTTCACGACGAGGCGGCGTTGTTTGGCACACAGGCCTACTTCGTTTTCACGCCTGAGCCAATGGGGCTTTCATCCCGGTTTAACAGCGTCGATGAGGAATGGCAGCGGCTTTATGGCTATCAGGTGGACGTGACGCCGATAACCGATGAGGCTAGGCTGCGGCAGGGTTTAAACGACAGCCTGGCGCGAGGCACGGCCGTTTGCCTCCCTGTCGACATTTTTGCCCTGCCCCACACCATGCATTACCAGCAGCTGCATCAACATCATTATGTCAATATTTTTGCCCAGGACAACGGCCGTTACTACCTCGTCTGCCCCTACTACCGCTTTCAAGGTTGGGTCGATGCCGCGCTCATTACTGAGGGTTTTTTCTCACCCGTGGTGACCGCCAAAGGGTCCAACCTGATCACGCTGCCGACGGTGCAACGGCCGTTGCTGACCGCGGAGGCTGTCGTGAACCTGATCGAACAGAACTGCCGCTACATGCTCAACCTGGCCGTGCCCGCGGCGCTAGCGGGTGTAGAGTGGCATCTTTTGGGGCTGGCCGGTTTACAAACCTTTGCCTCTACCTTCCAGCAAATGGCTGATATCCCAGACGGAGCCACCCTCTACAAGGCTGATTATATTAATTTGTCGCGGCACCTGACGGCCGTTGGCCACTCGCGCTACTGGTTCCAGCAGCTGCTGGCCGAACACGGCGCGGCCCTGTTTGAGCAGGACTTTTGGGAAGAAGTATCGGCGCAGTTTACGGCCGTAATTCAAGCCTGGAAATCGTTGGGCCTACAGCTGGGCATGGGTGTGCATGGCCAGCGTGTGGCCATCCTTCAACGGGTCGCTGCGAGCCTTCACACCATGTCTGAACAGGAAACGCGCCTTTTTAACACCCTGTTAGGGGCGCTGCCCACCTATGAACAAGGAATATTATGAGCGTGACATTGACAACCGCTGACTTTTTAGCCCAGCTGCACCACCAGGGAATCACGGTCTGGGCCGATGGCGAAAATTTGCGCTTTAACGCCCCCCGCGACGGCTTTCCGGCCGCCTTGCGGGCGGAGCTGGTGGCCCGCAAAACAGAGGTGCTGGCCTTCCTGACCACTGGTGAAGTGCTGCTGCCGACGATGGCCATGCCCGCCGCCGCACCCAGGCCGGAATTTGTGGCCCCACGTACGCCCCTGGAAGCGGCCATCGCAGCGCTGTGGCAGGAGCTGCTGGAGTGTGACCGGCTAGGCGTTTACGATGTGTTTTTTGAGCAGGGCGGCGACTCCATTCTGGCTACCCAGACGGTGTCGTGGATACGCCAGACCTATGGTGTGGACGTGCCCTTGCGGGCTTTGTTTACCGATCCCACGGTGGCGGGCCTGGCGCACCACATTGCGCAGTCGCAGCAGGCAGCCCAGACGCCGCGCCTGCCGCCGCTGCAGCCACGACAGCCAGAGGCCAACGGCGCCGGAGCCACGCTGTCCTTTGCCCAACAGCGCTCCTGGTTTTTGGATCAGCTGACGCCAAATAACCCCTTTTACAATATGCCCAAAACTATCCGGCTGACCGGTGAGCTGAACGTGTCCGCCCTGAGCCAAACCTTAAACGAGATTGTCTACCGTCATCAAACACTGCGTACCACCTATTCCCTGGTAAACGGCCGTCCCCGCTCTTTTGTCACGCCCGACGTCAACCTGGAACTGCGCACCGTTAGCGTTACGTCCCTGCCAGAGGCCGAGCGATTGGAAGCAGCCCGCCGATTGTTGGTGCAGGAAGTACAGCAGCCGTTTGATCTGACGCGGGGGCCTTTGTTACGGCCGTTTCTTGTCCAGCTAAGCGACAAAGAGCACATCCTTCAGCTAACCATGCACCACATTGCTTCCGATGGTTGGTCGACCGGTGTGCTGCATCGCGAACTGGTTGCCCTTTACCCGGCTTTCTGTGCTGGATTGCCTGCACCCTTGCCGGATCTCCCCCTACAATATGCCGATTTTGCCGCCTGGCAGCGTCAATGGCTCACCGACGAACTGCTAGCCGACCATCTCGCCTACTGGCGGGACCAGCTGGCTAACTTCTCCACCCTGGAACTGCCTACGGATTATGCTCGTCCCCCTGTGCAAACGGTTGGGGGAAGCCGCCAACTGTTTAAGCTCCCCGCAGCGCTCACCCAGGCACTGGAAGCACTTAGCCAGCAAGAAGGGGTGACGCTGTTTATGCTGCTGCTGGCCGCCTTTCAAACCTTGCTGCACCGCTATGCCAATCAGGAAGATATCGTCATTGGTTCACCCATCGCCAACCGTAATCGCACCGAAATTGAGGGGTTGATTGGCTTTTTTGCCAACATGCTGGTACTGCGCACCGACTTTTCCCATAACCCCACCTTTCGCGAGCTGCTGCAGCGGGTGAAAGAAGTGGCCCTCTCAGCCTATGAACATCAGGATTTGCCGTTTGAAAAACTGGTCGAAGCGCTGCAGCCCGAGCGCGACCTGAGCCGGACGCCGATTTTCCAGGTGGTATTTGCCCTGCAAAATGCCCCCATGCCGGCGCTGAAGCTGCCCAATCTTACCCTCAGCTCGTTCCCGATTGACAAAGGGACGGCCGCCTACGATCTCAATGTGGCCATGTGGCAAACAGACGAAACGCTGCACGGCCGTATTGAATTCAACACCGATTTGTTTGCGCCCGACACCATCACCCGCTTCACTCACCACTTCCAGCAGCTGCTAAGCGAAATTGTGGCGATGCCGGATACGGCCGTAGGCGAGATCTTGCTGTTGACGCCTGCCGAAGCCGCCGAACTGCGGGCCTGGAATGACACCCAGACCGATTACCCCCACAACCAGTGCGTCCATCAACTTTTTGAAGACCAGGTAACTCGGACGCCAGGGAAAACGGCCGTTACTTTTGCCAACAAATCGGTTACCTATGCCCAGCTCAACCAGCGCGCCAATCAGCTGGCCCACCGTTTGCAGCAGCTTGGCGTGGGGCCAGAAACGCTCGTTGGCCTATGCCTGGAGCGCTCGCCAGAGATGCTGGTGGGTCTGCTGGGCATCCTGAAAGCGGGTGGCGCTTACCTGCCGCTGGACCCGGCCTTCCCGCCCGATCGCCTGGCCTACATGGTGGAAGATGCCCAGCTCACCTTTCTGATAACCCAGGACAGCCTGTTAGCCGATTGGCAGTGGGTCAGTCCAACGTGCCGCCTCATTTCGCTGGATGGCAATCAACCCAGCATCGCCACCTGCGCCAGCAGCAATCCGCCGAGTCCGGTAACCGCCGCCCAGCTGGCATACACCATTTACACCTCTGGTTCAACCGGTCGTCCCAAAGGGGTGCAAATTCCGCATCGCGCCGTGGTGAACTTTTTGCACGCCATGCAGCAGCAGCCCGGTCTGCACCCGGACGACGTGCTGCTTTCTGTCACCACGCTTTCCTTCGATATTGCCGTGCTGGAGCTGTTTTTGCCGCTGGTGGTAGGGGCCGAGGTTGTGCTGGTTAGTCGGGATGTAGCTGCGGACGGCGCGGCCCTGCGGCAGGCGCTGACTGAAGCAAAAGCCACCGTCATGCAGGCCACCCCAACCACCTGGCGCTTACTGCTGGCTGCTGGCTGGACGGGCAGCCAACACCTGAAACTCCTCTGTGGCGGCGAAGCGCTGCCCCCGGCCCTGGCCAATGAACTGGTAGACAAAGGGCGCTCGCTGTGGAATTTGTATGGCCCTACCGAAACGACCGTCTGGTCTGCCTGCTACCAGGTCAAGGGATTGGTCAACAAGGTGCCGATTGGCCGACCCATTGCCAATACCCAGATTTATCTGCTAGATGCACAGCTCCAGCCGGTGCCTATTGGCGTGATGGGCGAGATTTATATTGCCGGGGATGGGGTGGCGTGTGGCTATCATGGTCGTCCCGACCTCACCACCGAACGTTTTCTGCCCGATCCTTTTTCTGAGAGGGAGGACGGCCGTATGTACAAAACCGGTGATCAGGGGCGTTGGCTGCCCGATGGCAATCTTGAGTTCCTTGGCCGCAACGACCATCAGGTGAAGGTGCGTGGTTACCGTATCGAACTGGGTGAGATTGAAGCCAATCTGAATCGTCATCCCGCCGTGATCCAGGCCGTGCTGTCCACCCACCACGACACGTCGGAATCCAGCATTCTGGTGGCCTATATCATCCCCACCGACAAAAACGTGCCACCCAGCAGTGACGAACTGCGGGCACACCTCGGGCAGACACTGCCAGATTACATGATTCCTGCTGCCTTTATCTTTTTAGAGGCCTATCCGCTGACGCCCAATAACAAGATTGATCGCCAGGCGCTGCCCGCGCCCGCATGGGAGCAGTTCATCCAGCCAAATCAATTCGTGGCTCCAGGCACTCCCTTTGAAGAAGTTTTGGCTGAAGTGTGGCAAGAAGTGCTGAACATCCGCCCCATTGGCATTCATGACAACTTCTTCATGCTGGGTGGCCACTCTTTGCTGGCAACATTGGTTGTGTCGCGCATTCGCGACCGGTTTGAGATTACGCTGCCGGTGCGCCACCTGTTTGAAGCACCAACTATCGCCCAACTGGCCGGGCGCGTGGAGGCCATATTGCTAGCCGAAATTGACGCCCTGGATGAAGAGGCAGCCGGCCAACTACTGAAAGAAGTTTAATCTATGAATCTATCGAACCTGTCTGAAAACAAACGGGCACTGTTGGCCCAGCGGCTGCAAAAAGCGCGCGAAAAAGAAAACAAACCACAGGCCATTCCGCCCCGCCCGGCCGAATTGCCCGCCATCCTCTCCTTTTCACAGCGCCGGTTGTGGTTTCTGGCGCAGTGGCAGCCAGATAATCCGGCTTATAACATGCGCACCGCACTGCGCCTGTTTGGCGACCTTAACGCTGCCGCCCTGCATCGGGCTTTTGACACCATCCTACAGCGTCATCAGGTGCTGCAAATGATTTACCAGGCAGGTGAGGCAACGGCCGTTGGCGAGCCTTTTCAAACGATGCATCCCCACCCCACTCTGCCGCTGCCGCTCCTCGATCTGAGACCATTCGCGCCGGATGAGCGTGAGGATGAACTGCGCCGCCTGGCGCACGAAGAAATCCATCGTCCCTTTGACCTGGCGCGAGATATGCCGCTGCGCACCAGCCTGCTGCGTATGGCCGACCAGGAGCACGTGCTGCTGCTAACGGTGCATCACATCGCCACCGATGACTGGTCCTGGCGAATTCTCATTGAGGAGCTGATGGCCTGCTACCGCGCTTACAGTCAGGGAGAAGCGGTGGAACTGCCGGAGTTACCCATCCAATATGCCGATTTTGCCCACTGGCAGCGCAGCTGGCTTGAAGAAAACGTGCTGGACAGGCAGCTGGCTTACTGGCAGAAGCAGTTAACAAACGCCCCCACCGTCATGGAGCTGCCCACCGATCGGCCGCATCCGCCAATACGGACGTATGCCGGGGCCAATCACACGTTCCAGATAGCCCCAGGCGTGAGCCTGGCTGTGCAAAACCTGGCCCAGTCTGCCGGTGCCACTCCCTTTATGGTTTTGCTGACGGCGCTCCAGCTTTTACTGCACCGCTACACAGGGCAGGACGATATTGTCGTTGGATCGCCCATTGCCGGACGCAATCGTTCGGAGATTGAGGGGCTGATTGGCTTTTTTGTGAACACGCTGGCCTTTCGCGCCGACCTGACGGGCAACCCTACGGTAACTGACCTGTTATTGCAAGTGCGAGACACCACGCTGGCGGCTTACGAACACCAGGATTTGCCCTTTGAGCGCCTGGTGGAAGCGCTGCAGCCGGAACGCTCGTTGAGCCATACGCCGCTGTTTCAAGTGCTGTTTAACTACCACAATGCGCCACGTACTCAACTCACCCTGCCCGATTTACGCGTAGAGCGTCTGCCTCTGGAAAGCGACACCGCCAAGTTTGATTTGAGCCTGGCGGTGGTAGACACGGCCGAAGGCATTCGGGCGACGTTCAACTACAACATTGACCTGTTTAACCCCGAAACCATCCAGCGTATGGCAGGCCATTTTGTCACTCTGCTCGAAGGTATGGTCGCCAATCCCCATCAACCAATTGCCGATCTGCCGCTGCTGACCAAGGGAGAGATACAGCAAATCGAAAGCTGGCATGGCACAACGGCCGTTTACCCACCGCTGTCCAGTGTCCAAGAACTATTCGAAGCTCAGGTGATGCAGACGCCGGAAAATACGGCCGTAACCTTCGAAGGTGAAAGCTACACCTACGCTGAACTGAATCGGCGGGCTAATCAGCTGGCGCACCATTTGCAGCAGCTTGGCGTCCAGCCCGACAGCCGGGTTGGGCTGTTTGTCGAGCGGTCGCTTGACATTCTGGTGGGCATGTTGGGCACCCTGAAGGCTGGCGGGGCGTACGTGCCGATTGATCCCATCTACCCGCCGGACCGAATTCGCTTCATGTTGGAAGATGTCGGCGCACCCATCCTGCTAACCCAGGCCGCGCTGCTCCCGGCACTGCCCGATTTAGGCGGCATCACCACCCTCTGCCTCGATGCGGATTGGCCTACCATCGCCCAAAACAGCGCCACCAATCCACCGGTGACGGTTGGCCCGGAGAACCTGATGTACTTGCTGTTTACCTCAGGCTCCACCGGGCTGCCCAAAGGGGTTGCGGTCGAGCATCGTAACTTCCTGAACTACATTCATGGCCTGCTGAAGCGCCTGGATGTGCCTGCCGGGTTGAGCTACGCCATTGTCTCCACCTTTGCCGCCGATTTGGGTTCGACCAATGTGTTTGGCGCACTGTGCTCGGGTGGGCAGGTGCATATCATCTCCTACGAGCGGGCGGCTGATCCACCTGCGCTGGCCGATTATTTCCGGCGTCATCCGGTTGACGTGATGAAGCTGGTGCCCAGCCACTTCGAAGCGCTGCAAGCTTTCGCCGGACCAGAGCCATTTATTCCGCGCCGCTATCTGATCTTTGCCGGGGAAGCGTGCCCCTGGGACACCATCGCCCAGGTGCGCGCGGTCCGCCCTGACTGCCTGATTCAAAACCATTATGGCCCGACGGAAACAGTGGTTTCCGCCTTAAACTTTCCGGTACCAGCCTTGCCGCTGGAGGCCCACACTACGGCCGTACCTCTGGGACGGCCGTTTGCCAACGTGCGCGCCTACATTCTAGACAGCCACAAACGCTTTGTGCCGATTGGCGTGCCCGGTGAGCTGTACCTGGGTGGACCAGGCGTTAGCCGCGGTTACCTCAATCGGCCAGAGCTCACCGCGCAGAGCTTTTTGCCTGATCCCTGGGCGCATCAGCCCGGCGCACGCATGTACCGCACGGGGGACCGGGTGCGCTATTTGCCAGATGGTAATATCGAGTTTTTAGGCCGCATCGATCACCAGGTGAAAATCCGGGGCTACCGGGTGGAGCTGGGTGAAATTGAAGCGATTATCAACGAGGACCCAGCGGTGCAGGACGTGGCGGTTATTTTGCGCGAAGATACGCCGGGTGATAAGCGCCTGGTGGCTTACGTGGTGCCCGTTGGGGGGCAGCTTGAGGCGATCAACTTCACACCGCTGCGTGACTTTTTGCGGGAGCGGCTGCCCAGCTACATGGTGCCTACTGCTTTTGTGCCACTGGCCAAGATTCCGCTAAACCCCAATGGGAAGGTAGATCGCCAGGCGCTGCCTTTACCGGAATACGGCCGTTCCATCAGTGATGCAGCATTTACCGCCCCCCGGACTGCGCTGGAGACCGATATTGCCGCCATTTGGGCCGCTGTGCTGGAGATTGAGCAGGTCAGCATCGACGACAACTTTTTTGACCTCGGCGGTGAATCGTTTAAAGCCATTCGCGTGGTGCGTCAGATTGGCGAGGGCATCAGCGTGATGGACCTGTTTAAATACCCCACTATTCGCGAGCTGGCTCACTACCTGGCCCAAGACGAGCCCAAGCACGACGGCCTGCTGCACGAACTGACCCGGCGCAGCACCCAGGCCAAGACGCGGTCATTGGTTTGTGTGCCCTTTGGCGGTGCCAGCGCAATTGTTTTCCAACCGCTGGCTCAGGCACTGCCCCCAGATTATGCGCTTTACTCAGTGCAAATTCCTGGCCACGATTTTGCCTGTCGTGAAGAACACTTGTGGCCTATGCCAGAAGTTGCCCGGCAGTGTGCCGCCGAAATTCTGGACACGGTTGATGGTTCCGTGGCGCTGTATGGTCATTGTGTCGGCGGGGCGATGGCCGTAGAAATTGCCCGCCTTCTGGAAGAGGCTGGTCGGGAAGTAGACGCCGTTTTCCTGGGCGGCACCTTCCCCTCACCGCGTCTGCCGGGCAAACTCTTTGAGTGGGTTTCACGGAGCCGACGCCGCCGCTCAAACCGGGCCACCTTTGACTTTTTACGCATATTGGGCGGCTTTAGCGAAGGGCTGGATCCGGCAGAGCAGGAGTTTATGCTGGCTGGCCTGCGCCATGACGTGCAGGAAGTGGAGGATTATTACACCGAAGCTTATGCCGCCCCACTGACCAAAAAGCTGCAAGCGCCGATTGTGTCTGTCGTTGGGGAAATGGATCGGGTGGCCGAATTTTACGAGGAGCGCTACCTGGAATGGACCTACTTCACGGATGCTGTTTCGTTAGAAACGATTCCACTGGCGGGTCATTACTTCTTAAAACACCAGGCCGGGGAACTGGCGGCGATTATCAACAACCGATTGGACAGGGTGGTAACGGCCGTCTCTCCTCCAACAGACACACCCATTGCCAAAACAAATCTGAAGACGTTTTTCACTGTGGCCATTGGCCAGCTTGTCTCTTTGATCGGTACCAATCTGACGACGTTTGCCTTAAGCATTTGGGCTTTAGAGCAAACGGGCCAGCTTTCCGAATTTGCGCTGATTAACGTATTCGGCCGTTTACCCGCTATCTTGTTTGCCCCGCTTGCCGGAGCCATTGCGGATAAATACGATCGGCGGCTTGTCATGATCTTGAGCGATGTCCTGGCGGCGCTTTCCACGGTTGCCGTCGCCTTGCTCTTCTGGACCGACACCTTGCAGGTGTGGCATCTTTACGTTACCGCCACGCTGGGTTCTGTCTCCACCACCTTCCAGGAACCGGCCTACACCGCCGCCATTACCCAACTGATCCCCAAACGATATTTGGGGCACGCCAACGGCATTGTCCAATTTGGCTCGGCCACCGGCCGCATGTTTGCCCTGTTTCTCGGCGGTGTGCTCATTATCACTGTTGGTTTGGAAGGGGTCTTTATCATTGACTTTCTGTCGTTCCTTTTCGCCATTTCCACTCTACTGTTCATTCGCTTCCCGAACACGCTTTTCCGTATGCAGGAAGAACCGCTGATAAAGGAAATCCGGCGCGGCTGGGATTACATCGTAAAGCGCAAGGGGCTGGTGGCCATGATTGTCTTTTTTGCCCTGGTGAACTTTTTCCTGAGCATCGTGACCGTGCTGAGCATGCCGCTGGTGTTGGCTTATGAATCGGCCGCTGTCTTGGGTGGGGTTGCTGCCATGCTGGGAGCGGGTATGTTGGTGGGTGGTGTGTTAATGGGCTTCTGGGGCGGGATGGAACGGCGCATGACGGGCATGATTGTTTTTGTGGGTGTATCCGGTCTGGCCTCGATCATTATGGGGTTGCAGCCGTCGGCGGTGTATGCGGCCATTGGCTTTTTTGGCCTGGGCCTTACCGGTGCTTTGGTCGATGCCCATTGGCGCACGCTGATTCAAACCAAAGTTGGGCTTGAGCTGCAAGGCCGCGTCCTGTCTACCAACCGGATGATGGCCCTCTCGACAATGCCGCTCGGAGCATTAGCCGCTGGCCCCCTGGTAGACCGCGTCTTTGAACCGCTGATGGCCAATGAGACGCTGGTCGCTTCCACAGTTGGCGCTTTTATTGGCGCGGGGCCGGGTCGCGGTATTGCCCTGCTGATGATCATCGTTGGCTTGCTGCGCATTATGCTGGCCATGGCCGGATACATCTACAAGCCGCTGCGCAACATGGAGGATGATCTGCCCGACGCCATTCCCGACGCCATCATTGTTGCCGACAAAGATGTGCTGCAAGCCCAGGCGGATAGGCAGCTGATACGCCTATAAATCATTGGTGAGCATTACGCAAAACCAAGCCTGGCGAGTTCACGACGCAAACCGGCTGCCAATTCCTGGCGCTCCGCTTCAGACAGGTTCAGAACGCCATTGCTAAAGCGGAGCGCATTCAGCTGCTGCTCGTCAAAGGGGAGTCCGGCAGGCAGTGGGGCGATGTGCCAATGCACATGGCGGTTCCCCTGCTGGCTGCCTAACGAAAGAATATAAACTCGTTCAGGCTGTACATAGATTCTGGTAGCTTCGGCAACCGCATAGATTAACGCCTGGAGCCGCAGGTATTCTTCCTGAGAGAAATCGCCCGTTACCTGTTCTCTGTGCGCTTTGGGCGCTACCAGGCTGTAGCCATAGAGAACAGGATATTTGTTGAGAAAAACAACAGCCTCGCTGTTTTCATAGATGATGTGGTGCGGGTTTGTCGGGTCACCGGCCACCAACTGGCAAATGAAGCACGGTGATGATTGAATGGTCTCTACATACGCTTTATTATCAAACGGCTGCCGGTCTATCATGTTTCTAACTCCAATACCCCTGCTAGGGCGCGGTCTTCGACAAGCACAAAGCCTCGCCCGGCTGCGGTCGGCATCGCAGCAGGTATGCGCAGCCGCACCGCTTACCCGATTCTGCTGAATCCTGGCATTGTAGCAAAAGTTGGGCTGAAACGGCCGTTTCTCCCCCTTATTAGCCACGGATTGCACGGATTTACGCGGATGGGGTACGGCCGTACCTGACTGGCAATGAGTGGTGACGGCCGTTCCCATCCAAATCATCCTCCCCATTGAGATTATACGACTGCGGCCATCGTTGGCGCGGGAGAGGAGGAAGGTACGGCCGTTTCCCTCATTTTTTGCCGCGAATGTCGCGAATTGACGCGAATGGTTTTCCATTCGCTGGTTACTCAAATTTGTTGTCGTCATTTTTAGCCACGGATGGCACGGATTTACGCGGATGGAGAACGGCCGTATCTGCCTGGCTTTGAGTGGGTACGGCCGTTCCCAACTATACCATCGTTCCCATTGAGATTGTCCAGCCGCTGCCATCGTTGGAGCGAGAGAGGGTGAAGGTACGGCCGTTGCGCTCGATACGAATTCATTCGGCGTGCCTGTTGTCAAATAACACCCAACAAGCAGGTGTGGGCGTTGGTTCGTTCCCATCTAAATCATCGTTCCCATTGAGAGTGTCCGGCCGTTGCGCTCAATACGAATCCATTCCGGCGCGCCTGTTGCCAAATAACACCCACCTGGCAATATGCTATGCCTTTGCCCCGCTATCCTAATGGCAGGCAAGGCAAGTGGCACGGCGAGGATGCCGGCCAAAGCTCGCTATGAAGACCTTGCCAGAGCAAGAGGCAAACTGACTTACAATTACCGCTGTATCCAAACCGTACCATCATATTCCCATGTATCGATGAGTATATTTCCGTCTATATCCCTGCCGCCAAATAGAACAACAACTCCGCGCTCTTTATCGTATGCCATGCTGAAAAGCGTTCTAACCCCCGGCGAAGATTCTACGTTGGCTATTTGCCAACCAGCTTCGGTGAATTCCCATGTTTGCGGAAGCACTCCCGATTTCCCAACTGGCGTTTCATAAGCAACTATAACCCCACGTTGGCTATCGAAGGCGATTTGATCAAAGACCCGTAAGCTATTTTCATCTTCCGGTGTTAAGATCGTGTGCCATTCACCATCTTTGAACTCATAGGTCCATCCCCACGTCGTTTGCAGAATCATGACTTCGCGATTGGAATCATAAACCAATTGCGGTTTTAGAAGTTTGATCGGTTGTCCTTCGGGATTAAATAGTGTTGCTTCCGTATCGTACCATTGAGTACCATCGTAAAACCATGTGGTATAAAAATTCTCCTTACAGATATCCCAACAGAATCCCAGAATAAAAACCCCCTCCACTTCTGGAAAGTAGGATATGGCAGGTAGAAACTGCTCTCCAGCGGGACCTGGTTCGTTTAACTCTTTCAGATGCCAATCTTGACTGTCATATTCCCATATAAAGGGTTTGCCACTCATGGTCCGAAATCCAAATAAGACAGCTACAGAACGTGATTCGTCATACGTTAAACTCAGGAATGGTGATTGTTCGGGAATGGTAGGTGTGTTGATTTCCTGCCAGGTGCAGCCGTCGTATTCCCAGGTTCCAGCTATGTTTCCATAGAGAAGAATTACATGGCGTTTACTATCATAGACCATATCCCCAGAAAGAGGCGGATATGCTTCACTTTTACATAAATCTACTCCCCCTAGAGAAGAAGTTGGTATTGTTTGAATGACTTCTGAACCATTCGATTCAGAATCGACATTCCCTGATTGTGTTGCACTTGGAGTCACTGGGAGGATTTCCTCTAATTGATTGTCATGTGGCGAGGGTGACGTTTCGGCGCTCTCCAAAGTAGGTGATAAATCTTCTTCAATCTGGCTATTACGACAGGCCACCAAGAAAAACAGGAGCATAACGTAGATGCTTAAGTATAAATTATTTCTTGGATTTAAAGAATGCATAGACATCTCCATACTGAAAGCTAAAGTTCTGCCACTGTGATTGCAATTTAATGTTATGTATAGCGCTATTACGTTTTCATTGGGCCTACATTCCATTTTTGCTTCATATAAATGATATCCTCACTGCTCTCGAAAAAGCTGTTGTTCCTAATATTTGTAAAATAAATACCGTTTGCTGCCGCAGGAGAATTTGTTTGTAAAATAATCGAATTTTCAGGATCTGCATTATCTGGAACAACCATTAATGCAGCATGACCTGGAAGCCATTCTTTTTGTAAACGTTGAGCAAATATCACGATATCCGTGGTATTAGACAACTCAGTATCATAATCAAAGTAAGTTTCATAGAATTTCTGATCGACAGTTCGCGGATTTGGAAAGCCATTTTCATCTGTTCCAACATCAAATCCAAATGCGCCCATTATAAGGTTATTACAACCACAATTGGGCGCATCCACATGGTCTAACATAGCGTTGACGACCCTTTTACCAGCAGACTGCATCACCTTCATTTCAGCTAAATTTGACGGAATATAAGAACCTTGGGGCGAAAAAATAATAGCTCCGTCAAACTTGCTATCCAGCATACTTTGCATCTCATCCGTAAAAAGCTCCCAATCTTCTTGTGTGACCGTAATGTTTTGATCACAGGATTCATCGCCAGTGGCAGCTTGAGAAGATGAGCAACTTCTATGTCCCGTCGGGTCAACCATGTTAACCGGCCGATTTTCCACATAGCTGTATCTATTATAAGCTTGCGGGTTGGTGGGGTCTGGTACAATGGTATCTGCTGACAGAAAGCGGTTAAGATAAGGCACGTAAAATCTGGCCTGGTAATACAGTAGCCCCAGCTCCATGTTCTCCTTCTGCCCAGTAAAGTCCCGGTCGGTAATGGACTGGCTGGGGGCGGTGCACCGGTAGCCGCCAAAGGGTAGGTAGCGGGTTGTGCTGCCGGTCACCGTACCACCGCTGCTGTTCACCAGCAGGCTCGTGCTGCCCAAATGGTCACTCAACACATAAAACAGCCCGTTGTTGGCGCTCACCGGGTCGCCCGTCACGCGGAAAGCCACCACCTGCCCGGCGATGCTGTAGCTGCTGCGCTTGATCCACACGTCAGGCGCCGGTGTCGGCGAAGGGGTCGGGGTGTTGGTGGGTGTTGGCGTATTCGTTGGGACAGGGGTATTGGTAGCCGTGGGTGTATTGGTTGGCAGCGGTGTGTTTGTCGCGGTAGGCGTGGGCGTTGCCCCGCTGCCCGTCGTGGCGACGTTGTCAAAGACGCCGGTGACCAGGGTGGTGGTGCTGTTTGCGGTGACGGCCGTTCCCCATCTAAGTCATCCTCCCCATTGAGATGGTGCGGGTATCCATCACGGCCCAGCTGCTGCCATCGTTGGAATGATAACGGCCGTTTAACCCGGATGCCGCTGGCGTCGTAAGTAAATGAGTGGATTGTTTCCCTGCATATGCAATCCTTATTTTGCAGGACGGCCGTTTACCAGTACGATTCGCCCATGCAAACCAAAGCCATCTTTCTGCTGTTCTTGCTGCTGGGGGCAATGGGGTGTGCAACGGCCGTTGCACCCCCACCACCGCCTGCTGCTGTTGAGTCAACCCCAACCCACCACGCCGCTGTTGTCGTAACCGTGCGAATCACCCCTACACCTTCGGCAACAGCGCTGGCCGGGGCCACCGCGGCGACGGCCGTAACCGCCACGACCCCGCCACCCACCGCCACACCTCATCCGATGACACCCTACACCATCGAGGGGCTGCGCCAGCGCGATTACCCCGGCGGTGTCATCGAAATCAGTTCCTGGATGTCGGATGCGGCATACTTTGACAAGTACGCCATCACCTACCCCAGCGACGGCCTGACCATCAGCGGCATCATGCAAATTCCCAAGGGCGACGGACCGTTTCCCGTCATCATCTTAAACCACGGCTACCACGAGCGAGAGAGCTACTTTTCCGGCGCAGGCACCTGGCAGCAGGCAGAGTATCTGAACTACTACGGCTACCTCACCATCGCCCCGGACTACCGCAGCTGGGGTAAATCCGATGTCGGCCCCAGCTTTTTCCACACCGGTCTGGTGGCCGATGTGCTCAATTTGCTGGCCGCGCTGCCCTCCATTCCCCAGGCCGACACCAGCCGGGTGGGGATGTGGGGCCACAGCATGGGCGGCGGCATCACCACCAAGGTGTTGACGGTGACGGATGGGGTGAAAGCGGCCGTTCTCCACGCCCCCAACTCGGCCAACGACGCCGACCTGATTGCCCGCTGGGGACCCGGCTGTCTGCCCGGCCAGGAAGAAGTGGTTGAATGCAACCCCGGCGAAGTGATCCCCGCCAATTTGCCCGATGAACTGCTCAATGCCTACCTCGCCGCCGCCAGCAGCCCGGAAATGCTGCCACAAATCGCCCCGATTTATCACCTGGACTATGTGTCCGCACCGGTGCAAATTCACATTGGCCTGGCCGACGGGGCCGAAGCCGAGCAAACGCCGCCCGATTGGGCACCGGCGCTCCACGCCGCGCTGCAAGCGGCGGGCAAAGAGAGCACGCTGTATACTTACCCCGACCAGGGCCACTTTTTCAACGGTCCAGACTGGACCTTGATGATGCGGCGCACCGTTGAATTTTTTGATACCTATCTCAAGTAGGCTTGGCACGTCTATTAAAATCGCTTTGCTAAGTAGTAACCGTTCAGTTTGCATCCCGCACGAGGGCGCTTCGCGCCCCGTGCGGGGAAGGGTCTGGTTTTTTTCAGTTTTTGGGGTCAAAATGACCCCAAAAACTGAAAAAAACCACTATATCATCGGCATCGCCAGGCGCGTAGCGCCGAGGCGATGCCCTTACTCCAGGGAAAGCTGAACGCTTACGCTAAGTACAGCTTTGCCGAAGAGCTGTCTGGTTTGATAACCAACTACCAAATTGGAGGTTTCCATGACAAAAATTCGTTGGGGATTGCTCTCCACGGCCAACATCAACCGGCGGGTTATTCCCGCCATTCGCGCATCGGCGCGGGGCGAGCTGGTGGCGGTGGCCAGCCGCAGCCAGGCAGCGGCGCAGGCATACGCCGACCAGTGGGCCATCCCCCACGCGTTTGGCAGCTACGAGGCAATGCTGGCCTCGGACGCGGTGGATGCGGTGTACATTGGCCTGCCGAATCACCTGCATGCCGAATGGTCGATCAAAGCGATGCAGCACGGCAAGCACGTGCTGTGCGAGAAGCCATTTGCCCTGTCGCTGGCTGAGGTGGATGAGATGACGGCCGTATCCCACCAAACCAACCGCGTCCTCACCGAAGCGTTTATGTACCGTCACCATCCCCAAACCAAAATTGTGGGCGAGCTGGTGCGGAACGGCCGTCTCGGTCGTGTCACCGTGGTCCGGGGTGTGTTTAACTTCGCCTTCAACACCCGCGACAACATCCGGCTGGTGCCCGAGATGGGCGGCGGCTGTTTGTGGGACGTGGGCGTCTACCCGCTGAGCTTTGCCCAGTACGTCATGGGTGGCCCGCCGCAGCAGGTGTTTGGCACCCAATGGCTGGGCGCAAGCGGCGTGGACGAGGTGTTCTCCGGGCAGATGGTGTACGCCAACGGGGCGATGGCCCAGATCAGCGCCTCGTTTTGCACGCCGTTCCACACCCAGGTGGAAATTATCGGCACGGAGGGGCGGCTGGTGCTGAATCGGCCGTTTACCGGCCACAACGACGGCGACCGAAAGTTGATGTTCTACCCGAAAGCGGGCGAGCCGGAAGAAATCGAAGTGCCGGAGGTGGAGCTGTATCTGGGTGAAGTGGAAGATTTGCATACGGCCGTTTTAGACAACAAACCCCAATATCTCACCCTCGAAGAAACACGCAACCACGTCAAAACCGTCCTGGCGCTTTACGAATCAGCCCGAACCGGCCAGGACGTCCCGCTTTGATTTTATGGGACGCGGATAAACGCGGAGAAACGCAGATTTAAATTGGGTCTTCAGGATTTCGTGAGGTCTGGCGTGAAACGTGAAGGCCCTCTGGTCACGTTTCACGTTTCACGCATCACGGGCTGTAAACCCCCTGAATTCCCAAAGAGCCTTTAAATTCTTTATCCGCGTCATCCCGTTCATCCGCGTCCTATTTTTATGTCAATAATTCGGTTACCGTCACTTCACCGGCCAAAATGGTAAGGCGAATGTGGTGGTGGTGGGTACGGCCGTCTTTCTCAAAAATCCGCGGCACGCGGGCGGCGTTAATGAAATGAATGCCGTCCCGCACCAAATGCCAAGTGCGCTTCCCCTTTCGATTGACGTGATGGTGCATATGCCCGGCGACGACCGCCAGCACCGTTTTGCCCCGCGCCTGGGCAAACGCAATCGCTTCCCACAAATCGGCATCGCCAAAATCGCCCTGGTCCGGGTGAAAATCGTTGCCCCAAATCGAGTCCCGGCGGCTGCCCAGCCCCATCGGCCCATTGTGCGCCAGGAAGATGAGCTGTGACTGCGGTGCTTGTTCCACCAATTGGCACAAGCGCGCCGCCGATTCAGCCATCGTGCCCACGCCAAACTGGCGCTTGAGCTGCGGCTGGCAGTGCAAAACGGAGCCGCCCATAGCAAACGGCCGTCCCACCACCACCGCCACATCGTCACCCCCCGGCACCGGATGCACCGAGTAGCCGCCCACCTGCACCGGACCTAACGCCCGCTGCCACTGCCGCAGGCGGCGCGGTTGCCCCCAGGCCAGCCAGCGGCGCAATCGGGGCCACTGCTTAATTTCGGCCACCAGCTGGGGCAAGGTCAGCGTATCGTGGTTACCAGGAATGATGAGCGTCGGCTTTTGCAGCCGGGCCATCTGCGGCGCAACGGCCATGCCTTCCCAATGCCAGCGATTGGACAGATCGCCCGTGCAAAGCAGCAAATCGTAGTCGGATTGGTTGAACTGGGCGATGTCGCGCTGGTCAAACTGGCGATGAACGTCGCCAACGAGGGCAATGTGGAGTGGTTTGCTCATACGCTGAATTATGGCACGGAGCCGCGCCACTGGCGAAAGCCATGACAGGCGGCCACGTGCCGGTTACAATCCTTTGCCAACAATTCGCGGCTCGACAATCACTGTGTGGTCATGATTCATCATCAGAGATTTCCCAGATTAACCAGATTTTTTAATCGTTTCAATCTGCGCAATCTTTGATAAGAGCCTTTGTCCGGCACACGATTTGTCGCAGAAGCATGCGTCACAAATGCACAAACAGGGAGACACCTGCACATGACAACTGAATCAGGGAACGGCCGTTCCCGCACCTACACCTGGCAAGACCCTACCCCAACAGCCAATGCCGCCCGCGAAAAAAGCGGGCCAGAGCTGTTTGCCGCCATGATCGGCGGCAGCCTGCCCCAACCACCCATCGCCGATACGCTCAATTTTGCCCTGACAGAAGCGGGGGAAGGCACGGCCGTCTTCGAAATCAACTGCTCTGAATTCCACTACAACCCGCTGGGCACCGTACACGGCGGCGTCATTGCCACCCTGCTGGACTCGGCCATGAGCTGTGCCGTGCACACCCTGCTGCCCGCTGGCAGCAGCTACACCACCGTGGAGATGAAGGTCAACTTCGTCCGCCCCATCCTGGCGGACACCGGCCCGCTGCGCTGCGTAGGCACCGTCATCCACGGCGGCCGCCGCATCGCCACCGCCGAAGGCCAGCTCGTCGCTGCCGACGGCAAGCTCTACGCCCACGGCACAACAACTTGTTTAATTTTTTCAGTTTAGAGAATGGGGCAATTCGTGAAGCGTGAAACGTGAGATTTACGCCCTCACGTTTCACGCTTCAATAAGTTCAGCCTGGAGCTGTTGGCAGATTTGGGGGATGGCGGTTTGAACGGCCGTACTCAACCCCATCTCCCACTCAAGCGTCTCCGGCTGGACGCCGTACACGATGATTTCCGGTGGCAAAATGTCCAGCGCCGCACCCAGGGCCACCGCTTCGGCAAAACCAGCGTCGTGCAGCGTGCCGTTCATCTGCGCCTGCTGCACCAAATGCGCTTCCGCCAACGAAAAACGCCGCCAGGACCCCGGAGCCTCCCCCAGGTTGGCGGCGTCAATCACCATCACTTTGTCGTAGCCTTGCAGCGTGAGGGCGGTTTCCAGGCCGGGCGTACCGCCGTCGAGGAATGTGATGTGGGGGGGGAATACGGCCGTATCCCGCAAAGCGGTCAACACCGCACTCCCCACCCCATCATCCCCCCGCAGAGGATTCCCCAAAGCCAAAACCAGTGTCTTCATCAAAATTCATATCCGCTACCAACGAGGCCTGAGCCTGTCGAAGGCCGGCCTTCGACAGGCTCAGGCCTCGTCTCGCCAGTAGATGAGGTTATCAAATCTGTGGCTATTTCTGTACCAAGTTTTTCGACGCAAAGAGCGCAAAGAAGCGGATGGCGCAAAGGAGGTTTTTTAAACATCCGAACTCCTTTGCGCCTTTGCGTGATCCATAACCTGCTACTCAAACTTCACATCCAGAAGATGCGTCGAGCAGGAAATGCACGGATCGTAAGCCCGCACCAGCATCTCCAGCGCGTGGGTGATTTGCTGCTGCGTCCGATCCAGCATCGTTGGCACCAATGCCTTCATGTCCAGCTCAATGTTGGCCAGGTTTTGCCCGGTCGGAATGATGCAGTTGGCTCCCACAATCTGCCCATCCTCGATGATGTAATGATGGAACAGCGTACCGCGCGGCACCTCGCAAGCGCCTACACCTTCGCCCGATTGGCGGGTCGGCAAGGCCGGATCTTCCCAGGCAATCTCCCGTGCCAACAGCGCATCAATCAGCTGGATCGCTTCCTCAACACAGTGAGCAATTTCCACCACCTGCGCCACGGTAATCAGGTACGGATTGGTCGCCTTCGGCTTCAAGCCCAGCCCAGCCGCCACCTCTTTGGCCACCGGATGCAGCAAATCGTGGTTCACGTTAAACCGGGCCAGCGCCCCCACCATGTACGATTCCCGCTGGTTTTGCGCATGTTTTGCCGACGAATGCGGCACCAAATATTCGTTGGTTATCGTTTTGTAAGCCGAGGCGGGCCAACGGCCGTCATCCGTACTCACAATATCGCCATCAATAAAACCATACACGCCATCGTCGCGGCGCAGGGCAATGTACTCGGTTTCCCGTTCAAATTGGGGCAGCTTGAGGGTTTGGAAAAGATCGGCCGTGGCCACCACATCGGCGCGCGCCGCTTCAAATCGCGCCCGCAGCTCGTACAGCTGGTTGGCCGTGGGAAAGTGGCTAAAGCCGCCCACTACCATCGCAATGGGATGCGTATGCCGCCCGGCAATCGCCTGGCACAAATCACCCGCCAGCTTTTTCAGGCGCAGCGCCCGCAGCACGACGTCTGGGGCCGTGTTGGCTAGCGGAATCACGCTGGGCACACCCAAAAAGTCGGGGGCGATGAGCATGTAAGCATGCAGCACGTGGCTGTCCAACAGCTCGCCCAAAAAGTTGAGGCGGCGCAGCAGCTTCGTCTGTTCGCTCAGTTCCACGCCCAGCGCCATTTCCGACGCCCGCAGCGAGGCCGTCGCATGGCCCACCGCACAAATCCCGCAAATCCGCGAGGTAATGTGCGACGCATTCTGGTACGGTTTACCGCGCAGCATCGCCTCAAAAAAGCGGGGCGTCTCCACAATTTGCAGATCACACTGCTTTAGCTCGCCGTTTACCACATCCACCACAATGTTGCCGTGCCCTTCCACCCGCGTCAGGTGGTGCACGTTGACTTTTACGTTAGCCATGAACCAGCTCCTTTTCCAGCAGCGTCTGGTTGGTTAAAAAGAGGCTCAACTTCTCGTCGATCTCCGCCTGATTCAGCCCATGCTGAGCCAGCACTTCCTGGAACGACTCCATGTTGGGCGCCGAGACCAGCCCGCGGCAGCCTTCGCAGCCGTAGCCGTACGCCGGGCAGATGGCGTTGCAGCCCGCCCGGGTAATCGGCCCCAGGCACACCTGACCGCGCTCGAAGACGCAGATGTTTTCGTGCAGCTTGCACTCGATGCACATGGGATAGTCGGGCAGCTTGGGCTGGCGCCCTTGCAGCAGCACGCTCACAATGCGCACAAACTCGTCCCGGTCAATTGGGCAGCCGGGGATCACCGCATCCACCTCAATCACCTGGCTGATGGCGCGTGCCGGGTAGGTGTCGTACCACTCCGCCTTGTCGCCGTAGACGTACTGGCGCACGTCCGGCAGCAGCTGGCGGTTGCGAATGGCGTTGATGCCACCCAAATGGGCACAGGCACCGAGAGCGATGACGTAAACGGCCGTTTCCCGAATCTTCCTCAACCGTGCCTCATCCCCCACCCGCGTACACGACCCCTCAATAAAGGCAATCTGGTAATCTTCGCTGCGCGCGCTGGATGCCTCGCGAAATTCCACAATGTTTACCACTTTCAACAGCTCGGGATGCGTTTGCAGCGCGTCCAGCACGGTAAGCTGGCACCCTTCACAGCTGGTAAAGTCAAAAAAAGCAACCCGTGGGAGTTCATTCACTGTGCCGCTCATAACGCTTCCTCCAGGTTCTTGATCTCGGTGTAGGACAACGACGGCCCATCCAGGCAGGCATAGATGTGATTGATCTGGCAGTGGCCACACTTGCCCACGCCGCACTTCATGTGCCGCTCAAAACTCAGCCAGATGTCGTGCTCGGCCACGCCCAGCCGGATCAAATCATCAATGATGAACTTGTACATGACGGGCGGGCCACACACAATGGAAACTGTGTTGTGTGGATTGAGGGCCACCTTTTTAAGCAAACAGTTGACAAAACCTACCTCGCCGCGCCATTTTTCATCGCCACAGTCAACCGTGGTGTACATCTCCACGTCGTCCATCCAGTTGAAGGCGTTTACTTCGTCGCGGAACAGCATCTCTCTGGGCGAACGCGCCCCGTACAAAATAACAATCCGGTTGTACTTTTCGCGGTGATCAATTGCCTCGTAAATCACCGAGCGCAGCGGGGCCAGCCCCAGGCCACCGGCAATAAAGACCACATCCTTGCCCCGGTAGCGCTCCATGGGGAAGCCGCGCCCAAACGGCCCGCGAACGCCCAGCGTATCGCCCACGTTCAGCGCGTGCATCTTGCTGGTCAGGTCGCCGACGTTGCGCACACAAAGCTCGAAGGTGCCGTTGCTGCGGCTGGGCGACGAACAAACGCTGATCGGCGCTTCACCCACGCCAAACAGCGATACCTGCACAAACTGCCCCGGATCGTGGTCCAGGGTGAGGCCGTAGGGCAGCTCAATCGTGTATAGTTTTTCCAGCTCAGTGAGGGAGCGTACGGCCGTTATTCTGGCTGGTACCGGCATGTAAATCGACGGCGACTCCCGCACTTCTCGCAGTAACGTCTTCATAACTCAGCTCCAATTCTTGGGTTTCAGAGACAACAGGTTCCCCATGCTGCTCGTGGTAAAGGGCATTCAGCACGTTGATAGGCGTGATATTGACCAGGCAGGTAGACCCACACCGACCACACCCCACGCAGCCCAACAAACCGTAGGCATCGTGCATGTACTTGCCCTTGCGCATAAACCGATGCCGCTGGCGCGACATGCGCGCCTCGCGGAAGTTGTGGCCGCCCGCCACCAGGGCAAACGTCGTCGCCTGGCAGGAATCCCAGGTGCGTGTCCGCTTGCCTTCCGTTTGCGTCAGGTCGGCCTCGTCTACCATGTTGAAGCAGACGCAGGTGGGGCAAACCTGGGTACACATGCCGCATACCAGGCAGTCATCACCCACATCCTGCCAGAGCGGGCTGCTGTAGCCGTCGTGCAGCAGCTCCTTCAGCTCGCTTACGTCAAAATCGAGCCGCTTGTCAAACGCCTGCATCTTTTTAGCAATCACCCGGTCGTAGATGGGCTGCCAATCGGCGGTAAACGGTTCGGCCAGCGTGTCGGCCAGCAGCGATTCACCCTTTGGTGTGTTCACATGCACGGCGTACACGTGCCCCATATCCGTCAGGTGCAAATCGGCCGCTTCCGGCAAATGCGCGGTGCCCATGTCGTGGCAGTAGGCATGCTCGGTGCAGGGTGCCATGCACTCAACGCTGATCAGGTAGATGTCTTCCCGCCGGGCGCGGTAATGCTGGTCGGCAAAACCCTGGCTGAAAATCTGGTCAAACAGCCGGGTGGCCTGCACGTCGCAGGTGTGAATGCCAAAAATGACGGTGGGTTCCGTCTCGATCACGGCCTGAATGTGGCTGCCATCCAGGTGGTAACGCAGCAAAGTTTCTTGTTGGGGGAATAGATATTTTTTGGGGGGCACACAGGTGGTGGGGTAATCCAGGGCCATCTCAACGGCCGTTTCAATCTCTGCAAAAACATATTGGCCATTTTTCGGCTTGGGACCAACCACGCGAAAACGCCTGCGCAGCCGCTGAACCCACTCGTTCAAGGCGGATTTAGGAATCGTCTTCAGATCACTCATCAATCACTCTCTCTTGTGCGTCGTGTAAAAGCCAAAAGAAATTCGAATTCGTATGAGCGCGTGTTTGGCTTTTACCTAAGCAAGTTAGCTCACATAACTTGAAATTCGCGGAGATTTGCTCGGAGGACTGTGTTTGCCAAAACAAACGTTAAAAATGGAAAAGTTGGACAACAAATTGATACAATACGCCCAATTGTGCAATATTTCACAATTCGGCGGTATTGTGCAATATTTCACAATACAGGTCTACTGAACTTGATCCAAAAAAGATATGACCATTGTCATGGCACAAACTGAGTTTTTTGGCTATGGAAAAGGTTATTTGCGGGCTTGCAGAATATGGATCGATTCCAGGGCGAGGCGACGGGTTGCCTCGTCTGGCTCAAGGGCAAGGAGCGTGTGGTAATCGGCAATGGCGGCCGCGTAGTCACCCAGCTGGGTGTAGGCGGCGGCGCGATAAACGTAGATGGAGGGGAAGGTTTTGGGGTGCATCGCAATCACGCGGCTGAAGTCGGCCACGGCCGTTTCGTACTCACCCAGCGACATCCAGGCATCCCCCCGCCCCCAGTATGCCTGGGCAAACTGGGCATCCAGGGCCACGGCGCGGTCAAATTGGGGCACGGCCGCGGCATACTCCCCCACATCAAGCAGCGCCACGCCGCGCTGATACGCCTCAATGGCCCGGTCGGGAAAAAGGCGCTGCCACCCCACCCCCAGCAGCAGTCCCACCACGATAATAAACGCCAGCCGCACCATTCCCCGCACCGAAGCGGCAAAAAACGGCCGTCTCTGACCCAAAACTGGCTGTAAGGCAGCAGGTAAAGCAGGAGCTGCGGGCACGTCTTGCACCTGGGCCAAAATTTCTTCCAGCAGGCGGCTTTCCATCACCACACTGCCCCAATCAACCGAGCGCTGCAGCAGGCGCAGACTGTGCTGCGCGGCCGTTTTGGCCAGGGCCAACTCCCCCTTTTGCAGCAGCAGCAGGGCACGCACACGCAGCAACACCTGCTCCACTTCCAGGGCCAGCGCGTTGTACCGCTCCGGCCGAATCAGCGCCAGCCACGCCTCGGCCTGCGGCAAATCGCCGCCGTAGCGGGCGGTAAAATAAGCGGCGGTGGCAAAGTAGAGGGGAGAACGCAGCGCCGGGGGATGATGTTGCAGCAAAGTAAGGGTCTGGTCCAGGAAAACGGCCGCTTCGGCCACGTCACCACGATCCAGCGCCTGGGTGTGGGCAATGTAGTGCCCCACCAGCGCCTCACTGCTCTCGGGTGGGGCAGCCAGGATGCGGGCCACAACTGTCGGGTCAAGTTCGGCCGGCGAAACGCCGCGCAGCGACGCTTCGCCCAGGTTGGCCAGGGCCAGCTCTCTGACCAGAGCGGATCCGCCGCGCCACATCTGCCAGATGCGCGCCGCATCGGTGTAGCTGCCGCCCACTTTTTGGGGGATGGCGGTGGCGGGCAGGGTCATCACGGCGGCCAGCAGCAGCCAGAGCAGTGCCAGGCCCCAGCCATAAGCCACGGGCTCATTGCGCAGCCGGTAATTCAGGCCCAGCAGCAGCAGCAGCTGAACCAGCGTCGCCAATGGGCCACCCACCAGGAAGATCATGCGCGACCGCCGATGATCGCCAAAGGAGCGAGGCACAGCCAAAGCCCGCCCCTGCCATTGCAGCAGGTTGTTGTGAATGAGACTCAGGCGCAGCCCCTCGACTTCGCGGGCAAGGCGCAGCGGTCCAAAAGTCACCAGGACAAAACGAAATCCAACCCATTTGGCCGCCAGCAAATGGCCCAACTCGTGCCAGACGACGGTGACAAACAGCGCCAGGGGGAACAAAATGAAGGTGCTGAGGATGAGAACGGCCGTTGACGGCACCACAAAATCAGGACGCGGCGCACGCAGCACCTGGGGCAGCAAGACGGCCATGCTGATGAGCATAACGGCCGTACTCACCACCTGCTGCCAACGCTGGCTCTTTTTTTGTTGGCGTGTAGGTGGTACCGCAAACTGTTCGGGCCGGACGGTGAGCTTCATACCGTTGAAGTATAGCGAGGCGGTGTAGGCACAACAACTGGCTTGCCGGAGTAGAACATAAGTGCTAAACTCTCCACAACATCATCAAAACCCACCGCGTAAAAAGGCAAGCCGTTTGCTGCCGAGGGAAAATCATATGAGCAATCCAAAAGCGGGTATCTATCTGATTGTGGAATTTGAATGGCCACGGCCGTTTACCCAAGACCATGCCAAAAATGCGCGCGCGCTGCATGACATCGTGCAGGGGCAGGATTGGATCAAAGAAGTGGTGGCCGCCAGCGGCGGGCTGGGCGACGGACCGCCCTCTATCTGGATTTTCTGGCTGCCGGATTATGCCGCCCTGGATCGCCTGCTGCGCAGCCAGGAAGACCCGGTGGGCCGGGCTTATGCAACCTTCTTCAGCCAGATGCCCGTGGTGAAGGACAAAATTCGTGAAGAGGTGGCCTTTTTATAGGGAATTTTTGCCATGGAGATTAATTTAGAGCTCGATGCTTATCTCAGCCGGACCACGGTGGATGCCGCCGCTGCGGGCCTGCAATTGCTGGACTTTATCACCAGCCTCAGTCAGGGCATTACCTGGACGCTGCACCGGGGGCAGATTGATTTTGCCGCGGCACGGCCGTTTTGCAGTCTGCGCCCCGCCAAAACCCACATCACCTGCCAGATCCCCGATACCAAGACTGCCGTTCGCCTGACCAATCTTTACGATGTGGATGCCAGCTTGCAGGCGCGCATTCGCCAGGCCTACCAGCAGGCCCAACGCCACTAACTTCACGCCACGGCACAAAGAGAGCTTGATTCCTTTGCGTCTTCGCCTGCTCTGGTTCACAATCAGCGCGTAACAGAACAACTTTTGAACGGCATGTGGTAAACAGGAGGTGATTATGGGGCACGATGTTTTGTTTACGGCCGTTTCCGCACTGGCCGACGCCGCTCACGCCTTTGCCGATGTGGACATGAGCCAGCCATTTCACTGGCGCAAACATGGGGAAGGAGTACGCCTGGGCCTCATCGGCACGCACCATGAACTGCAGGATTTGGCGGCCACGCTGGCCGCCAGACGCAGCCAGGCAGGACCGCCCACAACGCTGGTGCAGCAGGTGCTGGGGCAGGTTCACACCGCTTACCGCGAGCTACAAGCCGCCCTGCTGGGCATCACCGATGCCGAGTTTGACCAGGAGCCAGCCGCCGGGGAGTGGCCGCTGCGCATCATCTTGGGCCACATTTTTGCGGCGGAACGTGCCTTTTTTAGCCTCATCATTTCTGGCCTGGCGCAGCAGGAAGCAGGGGCAGTACGGCCGTTTACCTTCCCCGACGGCGAGGTAGAGCGCGTTACCGGCAGCCAGGAGGCCTTCTACGACGTCATCGACAACCAGCCGCTGGCCACCATCCGGCAGCATTACGATGACTTTCACCAGCGTGTCCTCAATGAACTGAAGGACGTGCCGGATGAGCAGTTTTTAGGACCATCGCCCATCTGGTGGGAAGAGGAAGAGTATTCGCTGCAATACCGGCTGCACCGTTTTGAAGCCCACCTGCGCCAGCATTTGGTGCAAATTGAGAAAACCTTGCTTTTGCTAAACCACCCGGAAACAGAAGCCCGTCGCTTTTTGCGGTTGATTTTCCGGGCGCTGGCCAGCGTGGAAAACGCCGTACTCGGCGCGCCAGGGCTGGGCCAGGCCGAACAACAGGCGCTGGCCGCAAGTGTCGCGGAGCGCACGGCCGTTCTGCAGCAAGTGGTGTCCAACTGCCGCCGGTTGGAAACGGCCGTCACAGACAACGACGTGCCGACGATCAAACAAATCACGGCCGCTCATCCAGCGCTGGCCAGAGCGATTGGGCAAAACAGCTTGCCGCTGCTGATGAACGCGATTTACCAACGGAAAACGGCCGTGGTTGATGTCTTATTGGCTGCCGGAACCGAACCAGACGTCTTTGCCGCCGCCGCGCTGGGCGATGTGGCGCGGTTGCAAACTCTAGCCGAGGCATGGCCCGGCTACCTGAACCTCTTTGCCCGTGATGGCTTCACCCCGCTCCAGCTGGCGTGTTACTTTAATCAGGAGGCCACAGCCCTGTGGCTCATTGAGCATGAGGCGGACGTCAACGCCGTGGCCAAAAACAAGATGAAAATTGCGCCCATTCACGCCACGGCCACCCACGGCAATCTGACAATTTTGCGTGCCTTGCTGGAAAAAGGGGCCGAGGTAAATGCCGCGCAGGAAGGGGGATATACGGCCGTTCATCAGGCCGCCCATCGCAACAACGTGCCCATGGCCCACCTGCTGCTCGAATTCGGGGCCAACCCCCACCAGCCAGACGCCAACGGCCAGACGGCTCTCCAGCTGGCCCAGGCGGAAGGGAATGAGGCGGTAACGGCCGTTATTTTGGGAGGAAACTATGAAAGTTGAGCTCAACACGATTTTTCGCTGGTGCAGCGACGTGGCCACGATGCGCCACTTTTATACGGAGTGCCTGGGACTAGAGGAAACCTATTTTCGCAGCGATGCCGAACATGGCTGGCTGACCTACCAGATCGGCGAGGTACAACTGGTGTTTATTCGCAGCGGCGAGCCACTGCCGGTTGCGGCTCAATTCGCCCGTAACCCTGGTTACCTGGGCGGCGAACTTCAGACAGAATCTTGGGTGCTGAAGGTGGAACGGCCGTCTTTCAACATCATCGTCCACCGCCTGCAAAACAGCGGGTATGCCCTCTTTACCCCGGAACCCAGTGCCCCACGCCCCGGCGCTTTGCAGCTCCTGGCGCTCGATCCGATGGGTTTCACCGTGGAAATTTATACAGAGTTTGAAATACCTGAGAGCTAAAGAAAAAAAAGCCGGAGCTGCTGAAAGAGCAGCTCCGGCTTTTTTGATGAAGCCAGTTATCAGCGTTACACCAGCGGCTGTCGGCTGCTGGCAAACACAGCAAATCTCTCTTTTTCCTTCGCTTCAAACTCAGAAAGCTGGCTGGCCAGAATAACCACATCCACCCCGTAGCGGTCGGCATAACAAGAAATGGTCTGGTCATTGAAGCCAACGGCCGTATCAATCGTCAACGAAACCTCACCAAAACGTTGGGCATGGGCCTGAAATCCCCGCAGCGTCGAAAACAACATTTCCCGATCAAAGTCAGTGTCTTCGCGAATGATCAACAACACCAAATCTTTCTTAATTTTGGCGGCAAAATCGAGCACTGAGGTCACCAGGATGTCAGAAAGATGCTCCAGCTTTACGGGCAAAAGCATGCGGTGAACTTCCGGCGGATAACTTCTGGGGCGCTGCCAGGCATTGGTGGTAACGGGTAAATAATGCCAGGCACATTCTGTCGTAGGGGACGGAACATACGAACGGATCATCAAGGCACCTCCCAAATTAGAAATTCACTGTGTTATACTAAACGGAACAACGAAGATTATCAGAAAAAGTTGTCTCTTCCAAACAGCGCCAGGTGGGTTGGCGTTGGCAACTACTTCAGCGAGTGATCCAAACAAGACTGATTTATGCAGTTTCAGTTTGTTCAGATATGGTAGGCGATGCGCATAAATGCACCTTACAACCTGCCTTACAACTTCGTAAAGTCTAATCGATTCAAATAGGTAGCACAAGGGTCATAGGCATTGCGTACTAACAATTCTCATCCATAGGTTAATTTTGCCATCCAGCAAAGGAGGAGACAGCAATGGCAGCAGATAATTCGGGTAGAGAAACGGCCGTAACCACCCCCAAAAACAAAAGTGTCCTGCGTAAAGACGGCAAACTAAAAAGCAAATTCTACAGCCGAGAACTGGCCCGTTTGCAGGAAGAATTGATCAAGCTGCAATATTGGGTACAGGAGAAAGGTCTGCGCGTGGTCATCATCTTTGAAGGGCGCGACGCGGCGGGCAAAGGGGGTGTTATCAAGCGCATCACCGAGCAGATGAATCCCCGCATTGCCCGCATTGTGGCCCTGGGCACACCCAGCGACCGCGAACGAACCCAGTGGTGGTTCCAGCGCTACGTGGCCCAACTGCCCGCCGCCGGGGAAATTGTGCTGTTCGACCGCAGCTGGTACAACCGCGCCCTGGTTGAACGGGTCATGGGCTTCTGCACGGAAGACCAATACCGCGAATTCCTGCGCTCCTGCCCCGAGTTTGAACGTATGCTGGTGCGCTCCGGCATCATCGTGCTGAAATATTGGTTCTCCGTCAGCGATGAGGAGCAGGAACGACGCTTCCAATCGCGCCTGACCAGCCCGGTGAAGCGCTGGAAGCTCAGCCCGATGGACATCGAATCGCGCAATCGCTGGATGGAATATTCACGGGCCAAAGATGTGATGTTTGACCATACGGACATCAAGCAGTGCCCCTGGTTTGTTGTGCCTTCCGACGACAAAAATCGGGCCCGCCTCAACTGCATCAGCCACATTCTCAGTTCAATCAAGTACGAAGACATCACGCCGGAATCGTTTGAACTGACGCCGCGCGAGAAAGAATCTGGCTACATCCGCCCGCCGATGAGCGAACAAACCTTTGTGCCCGACCTGTACCCGGTGCGAAACAAAGATTAGTGCTTCTTGTAAAAAGTGGGGTACGGCCGTTTCCCCCTCTAAACTAAAAAAGTAACACGTGGAGGTTGTGCATGCGGCGAAAAAAGTGGTTAACCGGATTGTTGGTCGTGCTGGGGATTTGTATGGCAACGGCCGTTGCCATCTACCTCTACGCCCGCCAGCAAGTCAACCTGGCTGGCATGCTGGGTGATGCCGCCATCGCCAACATCATCGTGCCCGAAGGGTTTGCCGTACAAGTTTTTGCCGACGAGTTAGCCGGACCGCGCTTTATGGCCGTTGGGCCAGACGGCGTGCTTTACGTGGCCGACCGGGGCAATGACCGTATCGTTGCCCTGCCCGACGCCGACGGCGATGGCCAGGCCGATGAAATCCGCGTGCTGGCCGATGGGCTAAACAATCCGCACAACCTGGTGTACCACGAAGGTGCCTGGTACGTCGCCGTCACCGAAGGCGTGGTGCGCCTGATCGACACCGATGGCGACGGCGTGGCCGAAGCACGCACCACCCTCATCGACAGCTACACACCACCCGGCCAGCACAGCAGC
The DNA here is from genome assembly GCA_020848035.1 of Anaerolineae bacterium. Lineage (GTDB taxonomy): Bacteria > Chloroflexota > Anaerolineae > Promineifilales > Promineifilaceae > Leptofilum. Next base: position 35,817 of record JADLAX010000022.1, read on the forward strand.
CGCACGATTGCCTTTTTGCCCGACGGCCGTTTACTCCTCTCTGCCGGGTCCACCTGCAACGTCTGTGAAGAAACAGACCCACGCCGCGCGGCCATCACCAGCTACGACAGCCCGGTCGGGCAGGATCAGCTTACCGGGGAGCAAGTTTTCGCCAGCGGTCTGCGCAACGCCGTGGGCCTGGCGGTGCATCCAGAGACAGGCCAGCTGTGGGTCACCAACAACGGCCGTGATCTGCTCGGCGATGATCTGCCCCCCGAAACCATCTACCAGGTAGACGAAGGCACAAACTACGGCTGGCCCTCATGCCACAGCGGCACCGTGGTTGATCCTGAATTTGGCTTTGAGGGCGCTTGTGCATCGGTAGGGCAGCCTGCCATCACCATCCAGGCCCACTCGGCACCGCTGGGGCTGGCTTTTTACACCGGTGACAGCTTCCCCGCCGACTATCACGGCGATTTGTTTATCGCCCTGCACGGCTCGTGGAACCGCAGCGTGCCCACCGGTTACAAAGTGGTCCGGGCACCAATGACCAACGGTGCGCCCGCCGGGCCAGTTGAAGATTTTGCCACAGGCTGGTTAAATAGTGACGGCAACGCCGACGGCCGTCCCGTAGACGTCGTGGTTGGCTCAGACGGCGCGCTCTACGTCAGCGATGACAAAGCCGGTTTTATTTACCGGATTTATGCACAACCGTAAAGCAATTGGGAGTGGAGATCAGAGATTGGAGATTGAAACAGTTTCTAATCTCCAATCTCCAATTATCCTGTACGGAACGGCAAAGGCGACCAACACCTGGTAAACTTTCAAAATGGCAATCTTCTCGCTGCTTGTTCTCCTCCTCATGTTTATCACCCCGGTCATTTCGGTGCTGACGGTGGTGCTGAAATTTGCCGAAACGCGCCGCGCTGTCAGCTGGCCTCAGGTGCGGGGGCAGGTCACCGAGGTGCGCCTGCTGCAAAACGGGCAGCAGTACCAGCCAGAGGTAGATATCGCCTACGCGGTAGGCGAAACCCGCTACACCAGCCGCCAGCGCCCCGTCGGTCCCAATGGGCAGAGCAAAGGCAGCAAGGCGTGGGCCAGGGAGCTCAGTTTGCAGTTTAAGCCGGGTACGGCCGTTCCCCTCTATTACGATCCCGCTCGCCCCAAAAACGCCACCCTCACCCCCCGGCACATGGAGGCGCTTTCTCCCCGTTGGCAGGTCACCAGCGGCCTCATGATTTTGCTCTCTGTTGTCATGCACATCATCGGTTCCCGCGCTCTGCTGACCAACTACCTGAACTTGTCCGGCAGCAGCATCCTGGTCAGCGTGGCCATTACCACCGTGGTGACCCTGCTGCTGGGAGCCGCCCTGGCGCTGTTGGTGCAAGAAACCCGCCAACCCAAAGTCTGATCGATGCAATTGTCTCGTGCCTTACGCCGCTGGCTGCTGCTGGGCGGCATTTTGCTGTTGTTCCTCTGCCTGGGCGGCCTGGCCTACCTCATTACCAGCTACCCGCTTTTGGGCAGCACGGCCGTTTCCGCCCCACCCATCACCTGGACCCGCCTGCCTACGCCGACCGTCCTCCACCCCAACTTCACCAGCTACAGCCACGCCGCCCCACTCAACGACCTGGCCCGGCGCGACGGCCTGCTATGGGCCGCCAGCGATGGCGGGCTGCTGGTCTGGGATGAGCGCACCGGCGACGTAGCCAAATTTGCCAGCGAACACGGCCTGGCGGAAAACCGTACCACCAGCGTAGCCATCGGGCCGGACGGCGCAATTTGGGTCGGTACCGCCTCGGCGGGGGTGAGCCGGTACGACGGCACGGCGTGGTTAACCTTCACCAGCGCCAACGGCCTGCCGGGCGACAGCGTACGCGACCTGGCCGTGGGGGCCGATGGCACCATTTGGGCCGCCACGGCCAATGGCATCGGACGGTACGACGGCCGTCGCTGGTTTAGCTACAACCGCAGCCGCACCCTCTTGCAGCTGCCCAGCAACAACGTCACCAGCCTGGCCCTGGCCCCCGATGGCGTGACGATTTTTGCCGGAACCAGCGAAGGTGTGGTGCAGTTCAACGGCCGTTCCTGGAACAGCCTGGCGCAAGTGGGCAGTGAAGCGATCAATACCGTGCAGGATGTGGCCGTGACGCCCGACGGCCGTCTCTGGGCCGCTACCCAGGCCGGGCTCACTTTGTACGACGGCAGCGGCTGGCAGATTTTCACCAGCGCCGACGGCCTGGCCAGCGAAGACGTGCGCCGCATCGCCGCCAACCCCGACGGCTCGGTCTGGCTGAGCTACGGTGAGCAGGGGCTGGGACTGACCCGGTTTGAACTGAGCAGCGGTATTCCGGTGGCAACGGCCGTTGCCCCACCCCACGAGCAAATCAGCGCCATTCTGCCCACGACCGACGCGCTCTGGCTGGGCAGCAGCGATGGCCTGCTGCGGCAAGACGGCGCTGGCGGCTGGCAAAACTTCACCCCACCCCACGACATCCCTGCCAACGATCTCGTTGATCTGGTGATCGCCGACGGCCAGCCGTGGCTGGCCACCGCCACGGGCGTCAGCCGCCTCAGCGCCACAGGCTGGGAAGTGGTGAATGGAGTGCCGGAAACGGCCGTTTCCAGCCTCACCCTCGACAATTCAGGCCAGCCGTGGGTGACGTTCACCACCGTCGGGCAGGGCGCGGCCTTTTACAACGCGTCCAGGGCCAGCTGGCAAACGGTGAGCTGCCCGGTCAGCGGGCCAGCGTCGCCCTACGTGCGCCACATCGTCCAGACCGACGACGGCCGTCTCTGGCTGGCCACCGAAGCCGGGCTGGCGACGTTCAACCCCGACACGCAGCGCTGGAACCTGCTCACCATTAACGATGGCCTGCCGGGGAACGCGGTGCAGGCGCTGGCGCGGCATCCCGACGGCCGCCTGTGGGTAGGTACCAACGCAGGGCTGGCGGTGCTGGCCGACGGCCGTTTCACCCCCCTCAACCAGGACGACATTCGCGAACTGGCCATCGGACCAGACGGCACCGCCTGGTACATCACCGAGGACACGGTGTACCGCTGGCGCGACGGCCAGACGGAGCGCCTGCTCGCGCCGCCGGTGAGCCAGGTGTTTGACGTGCTGGCCACGGCAGAGGGATTTTGGCTGGCAGCGATGGAGGGGGTGGCGTTTTTTAACGGGGATCAGGCGGCGAACGGCCGTTGGCTGCGTTTTGGCCACGCGGCTGGCCTGCCGGGCCACCGCGTCACCGCGCTCGGTGTGGCTGCCGATGGCACCGTTTGGGCCAGCAGCGACCTGCAAGCGGACGAAACCCAGCTGAGCAGCGGCCTGTACGGCAGCTACACCATCGGCCATCACTACGTCAGCTTTTTTGATAGCCAGGTCTGGCAGCCTGCCCTCCTGCCGCTAAGCAACGGCCCTTTGCAGCCGGTCATCACCAGCATCACCACCACGCCCGACGGTGTGTCCTGGCTGGCCACTTTGGGCGGCATCAGCCGGTTCGACGGGCAGCGCTGGGATCATTTCACCGTGCTGGATGGCCTGCCGGGCTACGAGGTGTACCAGGTTTTGGCGGTGGATGAGACGGTTTGGGCCGTCACCAGGGGCGGGTTGGCGCAGTTTAACCCGGCGACGCAAAGCTGGAAATCGTTTGCGGGGGTGGGCGATTGGACCGACTTTGCTGCGGTGCACCTGGCCGCCGACGCCAGCGGCACGCTCTGGGCGGGCAGCGGCCCCGAGCTGCGCCGCTACGATGGACAACGCTGGCAGATCGTGCCCATCGACCTGCCTGATCCGGCCGTGACTGTGCAAGATTTTGTGGTGACGCCAGACGGCCGTCTCTGGCTCACCGCGCACCTGGAAACACCAACCACCAGCCAACATTTTCTGGCCGAATTGGCCGATCAGCAGTGGCGCTGGCACGACGTTGAGCTGCCTGATTCATTTGAGCCGTTTGCCCGGTTGTGGCTGGGGCCAGACGGCCGTCTCTGGGCCAGCAACAACAGCAGCCTGTGGCGCTTTAACCTGCCGGGCGGCAATATCACCCAGCCCAGCCAATACCCGGAACTGGTCCGGGCCATCACCGACCTGACCTTTTTGCCCAACGGCAA
>JADLAX010000023.1 GCA_020848035.1 Anaerolineae bacterium
GTGCTGCATCCTGGTGAAACTGAACCGGTGGACATTGAGGTGGAGCGCGGCGACATTTTGATCCCGTCGGTGAGCTACCGTCTCTTGCGTGAGAATGAGCAGGTGGGCTATATTCAGCTCACCCGGTTTAGTGGCGAAAGTGCGAATGAGATTGAAACGGCCGTTCTCGACCTGCAAGCGCAAGGGGCCACCCAGCTTATTTTAGATTTGCGCGGGAACGGGGGTGGCTTGCTGGATGCGGCCGTGGCCGTGGCTGACCATTTTTTGACGGAAGGCCCCATTTTGTATCAGCAGTCGCGCGGTGAAGAAGAGCGCATTTACGAAGCGACCAGCGAAACGCTGGCCCCCGACATTCCCCTGATGATTTTGGTGGATGGTGGTTCGGCCAGTTCCAGCGAGATTTTGGCCGGAGCGCTGCAAGACCGGGGGCGGGCGCTGCTGGTGGGCAGTTCGCCTACGTTTGGCAAGGGGTCGGTGCAGCTGGTGTACGATCTCAGCGACGGCTCTTCGGTGCACGTGACCTCATCGCGCTGGTTTACCCCGGATCGCCACCAGCTAGACCAGCAGGGGTTGCAGCCCGACATTTTGGTGACGGTGACTCAGGAAGATATCGACAACGGCCGTGATGCCGTTTTAAATCAGGCGCTTTTTGAATTGCAGAAGTTAGTTCAATTGGAAGAATAAGGATAGGTCTATGACTTACGAAAACAACCCCACCAACCAACCTCCCCGTACCAACCGGACGATGCTGTTTATTGTGGCTGTGGCCGGCCTGCTGCTGTGTGTGGCAACGGCCGTTGCCGGTTTTGCCATCGGTCGGGCCACGGCCAACCAGGAAACCATTACCGAGACGTTGACCGAACTGCGCGAGGTGACGCGCGAAGTAGAAGTGACCCGTGAAGTGGAAGTGCCCGTGGTCGTTGGTTCCGAAGCGGGTGAAGCGCCAGTTGCACAAACGGATGAGGAAAGTGCGGAGAGCGAGGTGGAAAGCAGCCCAGAAACGGCCGAACAAGCCCCACGCCTGGAAGAGGTGGAGGAGATCGATTTTGACCTCTTTTTTGAAGCCTGGAACCTGGTCGAAGAGGAGTACGACGGCGATGTTCCGCTGAACCAGGAGATACTCTACTCGGCGATTGAGGGTTCGTTGGATACGTTAGGCGACGAATACACCCGCTTTATTCGCCCCGACGTCGCGGCGCGGCTGCGGGAGGACGCCGGTGGCTCGGTCGAAGGCATTGGCGCGTACGTGCGCGAAACGGAAGAAGGGCTGTTTGAAATTGTACGTCCCATTCCCGACCAGCCCGCCGATCTGGCCGGACTGCTGCCGGGTGACATTGTGGTGGCTGTGGATGGCGAGTCGGTGGAGGATTTGAGCTTCGACGAGGTGATTTTGCGGGTCCGTGGGCCGCGCGGCACCGAGGTGACCCTGACCATTGCCCGCCCCGGTGTGGAAGAGCCGCTAGATTTCACCATCACCCGGGTGCGTTTTGAGATTCTTACCGTGGAATCGGAAATGCTGGAGGGCAATATCGCCTACATTAAGCTGACCACGTTCGACCAGACCGCGACGGATAAGACGGTTGAGGCGCTGCAAACGCTGCTCGATCAAGGGGCGGAGAGCGTTATTTTCGACCTGCGCGATAATCCCGGCGGCTTTTTGAACCAGTCGATCAGCATTGCTGATTTGTTCCTTACCGACAGCATTGTGCTGTTCGAGCGCAACAATTCGGGGCTGGACCAGGTGTTCCGCGCCGATGATGGCGACCTGGGTGAGGGTTTGCCGCTGGTGGTGCTGGTGAACGCGGGCAGTGCCAGCGCTTCAGAAATTGTGGCGGGGGCGATCCAAGATAACGGCCGTGCCGTCCTCATCGGCGACGTGACCTTTGGCAAGGGTTCGGTGCAGCAGGTGCATGAGCTGTCCGACGGTTCCGAGATGCGCGTAACGATTGCCCGCTGGTACACGCCCAACAACAACACCATCGACAAAGCCGGTATTACGCCTGATGTTGTGGTGGAAATGGAATTTGATGCCGAGGTAGACATTCAGCTGAATGAGGCGATTGAGTATCTTCAGCAGGGTGAATAACCGCAGGTAAAAAGCGCCTGGAGCATCAGGCAAAACCATTTGTCTGGTGTTCCAGGTGGTAAAAAAGTGCAAACTTTTTGAGATACGTTATCATTTGGCACAATGAAGCAACAAGATTCTGGCAAAAAAATCATTGCCAAAAACAAGCGTGCCCGTCATGAATATGAGCTGCTGGACTTTTTTGAAGCGGGTCTGGTGTTGACGGGCACGGAGATTAAATCGGTGCGGGCCAATCGGGTGAGTTTGGCCCGCGCTTTTGTGCAGCCGCGCGACGGCGAGCTGTGGCTGGTGGAGGCGCACATTGCCGAGTATGAACACGGCAATCGGCAAAACCACGAACCAACACGTCCGCGAAAGCTGCTGCTGCACCGCCGCGAAATCGCCAAGATTATGGAAGAGCTGTCGCAGAAGGGGTTAACGGCCGTACCCACCATGCTCTACCTTAAAAACGGCCGTGCCAAGCTAGAAGTGGCCCTGGCGCGGGGTAAAAAGCTGCACGACAAGCGCCAGTCCCTGGCCAAGCGGGACACCGACCGCCAGGTCCAGCGCGCCCTCCGCGAAAAGTTTCGCTAGACGGGACCAACCTCTAACTCAATTTGGCCGCGGATGACGCGGATTTACGCAGATTATTTTTTAATCCGTGAAAATCCGCGCCATCCGCGGCTCTTTTTTCTGGCGGATTTTTGGGCCTGCCAGGATTACTTGTTAGTTGATTGACAGAATAATGACAGAGTTCTGTGTTCCAGTTGTGGTATAAATTTACGCAGAGTCAGGGCCAGGCATTCGTATCGCGTCGCAGCCAACAAAGTAGCTCAGATTGCATTTCGGGAGTAAAGGCAAAATGAGACACCTATCACCTACTAACTTGCTGATTGGCATTGAAGATCCCCAGCTCCGCGGCCAGATGAAGCGGTATTTGCAAGAGCAGTGCGGTTTCCAGGTAACGGCCGTTACCACCGCCGAACATCTTTTAGCCGCCCTTGTCGATAGCAACGGCGAAGCCAAAACTTGCTTTGACCTGCTTCTCGTACCCGATTCGCTGTCTTCTGCGAAAAACGGCCGTCAAATTGTCACCATCCGCCAGCTTATGCCGCCTATCCTAAAACAGTTTCCGGATTTGCTGGTTTTGATTCTGTCTGACAGCGCCTATTCGGCTGTGCAGCTGCGGCGGGCGGGGATTTATCGCCAGGTGCCGGTGCAACTGCCACTGCCTGAACTGGGCCTGGCGATGCAGGATGCCGCCGAATTTCTGCATTACCGGCGACTGGTACAGACTGCCCAGGGTGAAACCGACCAGTGGCGGCGTGAGGCGCAGCATAGCCAATCGCAGCTGGCCACCCTGCGTCGCACGACACACGCCATGACGAGCCAGCCACATCGTGACGAGCTGCTGGGCCTGATCTTACAGCAAGCAGTGACGCTGCTGGGCGGGAAAAGTGGCGGCATTTACGAGTACGACCCGATGTGTGAATCATTAACGGTGGTTGTGGAATACGGCCGTACAGCTCACCAGGCACGTGGGGTTACCCTGAAAAAAGGCGAGGGAATGGCAGGGCAGCTGGTCGTCACCGGGCAGCTGTTCCTCATTGTGCCGCATTATGCTGATTTTCCGGGCAAGGTCGGGCTGTTTGCCGATGAGCGCGGTGATAATGCCGTGGTTGAAGTGCTGCTCAGGCTGAAGTGGCAAAATCGTATTGTGGGTGTGCTGTACGTGGATGACGAGGTGGGGCGGGAGTTTACCCCCAAAGATGCCCGCCTGCTGCAATCCTTTGCTGATCAGGCCGCGATTGCCATGGTGAATGCCGATCTGGTGCAGCAAGATAGCAGCAAGGTAACCCGGTTGGAGAAGCTGACCCTGGCAGCCAGCCAGATTGTGAGCAAGGTAGGTCGTGTCTCCCCGCAGGAGATGCTGGCCCTGATTGCCCGACACGCTACCGAAATCTTGCAGGCGGAAGCTGGCTCCATTTTGCTGGTACGCCGTCCTGGTTACTTGAATTTTGAAGCGGGTTATGGTTATACCAGCCAGGGCATCCAAAAAGGGCGTGAGTTTGCCATTCGCACCGGCCACCGCACCGGTCTGACCGGTCATATTGCTTACGAGCAGAAGCTGTTTAACGCGCACGGTGAGGATCTGGTTAATCACCCAGCCGTGCGCGGACAGGAAACGCCTTACATGAAATCGCGGGAATGTTACGCTATGCTGGCGATTCCCCTACTGCAAGAAACAGCGGGTGCGGGGGCCCCAACCCTACTGGGGCTGCTGCGGCTGGATAACAAGAAGAACCGCCGTGGCGAAATTGGTCCGGATTACTTTTTCACGCAGGAGGATGAGTGGATCGGCCGTTTATTTGCGGAGACAGTGGTGGTTTCCCTGGAAAGTGCCCGACAGGTTGGAGAATTGAACGACCGGAAGCTGCGTTATGCCCGCTTGTTAGAAACGGCTATTGATGGGGTCATCACCAACAACCGCGACGGCAAAATCACCTTTTATAACGATCAGGCAGAGCGGATATTAGGCTTCGAGCGGCGCAAAATTTTGGGTCGCCCGGTACGCACCATTTTTGCTGAGCCTCAGGAATCGCGCCGCATCACCGAAGAGCTGCTGCTGTCGCCCGATGGTCAGCTGCGGGATTACGAGACGGTGGTATTGGACGTGAATAGTAAGCCGGTGCCAATCCGCCTTTCCGCCACCTGGGAGTACGATGCGCACCACGAAAAAACCGGCGTGGTGGGCTATTTCCGCGATATGCGCTCGGTAACGGAGACGCAGCGCCGCCTCAACCTGATTGTGTCGGCCAGCAATATGCTGGCGCAGGCAGACAATTTGTCGGTGGGGCTGCAAGACCTGGCGCAAATGATGGTGCGTCACTGGGGTGCTTCGTTTTGCCGCCTCTTTTTGTTTGATGAAGAGCAGCAGATTCTGACCACACAGGCGGTTTATCCGCTGCAGCCGGAGGAAGCGGACTGGCAATGGGCGGCGCAGGTCGGGCTGCAAACGGCCGTTGCCGACTGGCATCGGCTGGACGAACTGCTCAATCAAAGATCGGCCAGCCTCATTCGTAAGGAAGGGCGGCAGGGTCGGTTTATTTTACAAAAATGGGCGCAGCGCTTGGATTTGTCGCAGCCCATTCAATCTCTGCTCGTAGTGCCCCTGCGCAGTGGCGACCGCGTGGTAGGGTTGATGGATTTGGGTGAACTGCGCGAAGGGGAGGTTGCGGCCGTCTCGCTGGAAAAGCAGAATTTAGCGATTGCCATTGCCAAGCAAACGGCCGTGTTGATCGATCGCCTCAATATGTACGAAAAAACACGGCGGCGTAACCAGCTGCTTGAAAGCCTGGATGAAACATCGCGCAACATTCGTGGCATCAAGGAACCACCAGTGCTGCTGCGCGAGGTCATTCGCCTGGCTGCGGAGCTGGTGGACTGTGATAAAGGTGGCCTGTTTATCAACAGCCCACACCTGGGCGAGCTTACTCTGAGCGATGTCCACGGGCTGCCGACCGAACTCATCGGCAGCATTATATCCCATGCTGAAGGCATGATTGGCCAGGTGGCCCGTCTGGGTGAGATGCTCTATACCAACCAGTACGAACAATGGCCCAACCAGACCTCACTGCTAAAGCCGTTTAACTTTGCCACGCTCGTGGCCATTCCTTTACGCCATGCCGGTGAGGTGGAGGCGGTGTTATTTGTAGGCGATCAGCAGAATGACCACCGCCTTAACCAGGCAGATATTGAAGTGCTGGAGCGCTTTGCTTTGCAGGCGGCTATCGCCCTGCACACCTCGCAGATTATTGGGCGGGAGCAGCGGCTATTTTCGCAGATGAAGATTTTGCACCGCATTGGCAACTACATCCAGGCTTCAACCGAGATGGATAAGATTTTGCACGTGGTGCTGACGGGGGTAACGGCCGGTTATGGTCTGGGGTTTAACCGGGCAGCCATCCTGCTGCTAGACGATATGGGCGAAAATCTGGTTGGCTGCATGGGTATTGGCCACTTCGAAAAGCAAAAATCGCAGCAGGATTGGGAGCGAGATCATCGTGAAGGGTTGTTTGATTTTGGACGTTACCTGGAGCTGCTGGACCTGGAAGGCATCAAGCTGACGCCGGTGGGCGAGGCGATTATGCAGCTGAAGGTTCCTCTGCAAACGGCCGGAACTGATTTATTGTCGCGCGCGATTGTGCAGCGCAAGAGCCAGCAGGTCTCACCATATGATTACGATCGGTTGCCAGCCCGTTTTGTGGAGCTGTTTCAGCCAGATTGGCCGTTGGTGATTGTGCCGCTGCTAGCACGTGATCAGGCGGTTGGCCTGCTGGTGGCCGACAACAAATTTACCAAAAGCCCCATCAGCCGGGAGGACGAGGAGCGGCTGCTGACGTTCGCCAACACGGCAGCGATGGGGATTGAGAAGAACCGACTGCTGCAAGAAACGGCCGTTTCCCGCAACCGTCTCCGTTCATTTTATGGTGCCAGTAATGCCCTGGTGCTTTCCACCGATCCAGACCTGGTGTGGCACGATATCGTGGAGCAGGCCCAGGAAACTGCTCACGCCAGTGGTGCCCGGCTAGTGCTCATCGACCTGGAAACAGGAAATATCACCGACTTTATCGTGTCTGATTCCGATGATGTAGATGTAAAAAGCGCCATCCGGGCCAATGGCCTCTCGATGGCGGTCATGACAACGGGCGAACCGCAAATTGTCGAAGACTTCGAGCGGGAAAAAGATCGGGCCAATCCCTCCTTTTTCCAGCGCGGCATTCGAGCGGCCGTCGGGCTACCAGTATCGGTGAACCGACTACGCATTGGCGTGATGTGGGTCTATTATTCGGAGCCGCGTCGCTTTGCCCGGTCGGAAGTGGAGGCGCTTCAGCTGTATGTCAACCAGGCGGCTATTGCTTATGAAAACGCCCGCCGCCTGAAAGAGTTGGAACATTTGCGCCAGGCGGCCGAATCGTTGGCCGGGGCGGCGTCCTTGCCAGATGTGCTGGAGCAGATAGTGCTGGGGGCGCGGCAGGTGCTGCAGGCGGATTCGGCCGTTATTTATTCCTATGATAACACGCGCCTCATGTTTGATTTGGCAAACTCCATTCATTCCGGGATTCCACCGCAGGTATGGCAAAAGCACATCAAATCGGGGCCAAGCCGGGGGGGGACGGCCGAAACTGTCATGGAGTTGAGTTGGATTGGCGTGCAAAATGTCGATGCGGTGGAGAAGTACCAGTTTATCGGCGCTACCACTCATGGCTTGCTGCGCGAGACAGGTGTCAAAAGCTTTCAGGGTATCGCTTTGCAGGTGGGGGAAGAGAAACTAGGGGTGCTTTATGTCAATTACAATCAGCTGCACAGCTTTACCAACGAAGAGCAAAACATTGCCAGGACGTTTGCCAACCATGCGGCATTGGCGCTGCGTAATGCGCGACTGTTGGGCCGTCTGGGTAAGGCACGTCAGGTTTCCAGTATCGTGGCCAATGTCACGACGCTGGCCAAGCTTGAAGAGACGCTGCGTTCCGTAGTGCTGGGTACTCATGAGGCGCTGGGCTGCGATGCGGTAACGCTGCACGTGTACGACCAGGAAAAGAGCAAGGTTATTTTACCCCCCACAATCTATGGGATTCGGGATGAACGGCCGTTGCACCAGCCACCTTCCGATGACTCCCCCATCATGTTTATGCTGAACCATGCGCAGAAGATGCAGATTGCCGACAATGCTGCCGAGGATCAGCTGTTTTCCAACGGCCGTTTCATGGAAGGTGAGGATATTGCGTCTTACGTGGCCGTGCGCTTAAACGTCGGCATTGCTACGGTGGGCGTGATGTTCATCTACCATCGGCAAATGCGCCATTTCACCGATGAGGAACTGGAGCACATTGAGCTGTTTGCCAATCAGGCGGCTGTCGCCATTTTTAACGCCCAACTGTTTGAGCGGCGTAACCGGCGCACCAATATGCTCAATTCCATTTACGCCGCTGGGCAGGCAGTTAACTCGACACTTAAGCGCGACGAGGTGCTGAACCATATCGTGGAGCAGGCATGGCGGTTGGTAGGGTTTCCTGAGCGGCAAATCACCTACGCCAGTATCTGGCTGCGTCATGGGGCAGACCAGGCTCAGTTGGTGGCCGCGTATCCGCCAGAGGAGCTGAAGCGGACCCGCCGTGCCGTGGGGGGCAGCATCCTTTCACGCCTGCCGCACAAAAGCGGCCGTCCTGGCATCATGTGGCGTGTATTTGACTCTGGTAGTACCGTGCTGGTGCAAAACGTCAACGAAGACCCTGATTATTTGTTGTCTCACGATGAGACCCGGTCGGAACTGGTAGTGCCGATTCTCCTGGAGGACGAGGTTAAAGGAATCATCAACGTAGAGCATTCGGAGTATGATGCGTTTGATGAGGAAAACAGCCTGGCCCTGGAGGCATTGGCGGCTCAGGCGGCCGTTGCTCTGCAAAATGCCCGCCTTTACCAGAAGGTCGTGCGCCATGCCGAGCTGCTGGATGCGGCGGCCAAGGTGGCTGGTTATGCCAACAGCCTGCTTGACGAAACGCAGCTGCTCGATGACATTGTGCACATCATTTCTGAGCGAATTCATGCTTATCACGTAGCCGTTTTTCTACTGGACGAAACACAAGAATATGCTTTGATGCGTTCAGCGTCTTCTCCCAACGGCCGTAAGCTCATCGAAAGCGGCTTTAAGCTGGCAATTCATTCACAGAGCATTGTGGGTACGGCCGTGCGGCGCGGTGAGTACATTCTGGTAGCTGACGTGCGGCAAGACCAGCGCTTCTGGCCCAATCCGGAACTACCCAGAACGTTAGCCGAACTCGCTTTTCCGCTTAAAGTGCAGGGTCATGTCATTGGTGTGCTGGATGTGCAAAGTGACAAGGTGTTGCTGCTGGCGGATGAAGACGTGCAGGCTTTACAAACGATGGCTAACCAGCTGGCCAATGCTCTGCAAAATGCCCGGCTGTATGCGCGGGAACAGGCGCAAACGGCCGCTCTGCGTGTGCTGTACGACGCAGGGCAGGCGGTAATTAGCTCCCTAGACATCAGTAGTACCCTGGCCACCATTGTGCAAAAAGCGTGGGAATTGACAGAGGCAAACGGCCGTAAAGCTCGGTTTAGCTGCATCCTGAGGCAAAACAGCAACAAGCTGGATTTTGTCGCGGCTTATCCTCCGGAAGCGCTGCCTGCGTTGCAAGATACCGTTCGCAGCATTCCCTTGCAGCCTGACCAAGCTGAGCCTGGCGGCATTACTGGCCGTGCCTTCCGTACCGGGCAGCCCCAGCTGGTCGCCGACGTCCTGACTGACCCGGACTACATCATCTACGATGAGCAGACGCGCTCGGAACTGGTAGTGCCTATCCGACTAGACAACAATATTCTGGGCGTGTTAAACATCGAACATCCCGAAGTGAATGCTTTTAGTCTTCAAGACCAATCGACGCTGGTTTCCCTGGCCGCCCAGGCAGCGATTGCCATCAAAAATGCCGAAGCCTACCAGGAAGCGCGCATCTTGCAGCGCCTGGGCGTATCCCTGGCTGGTACGCTGAACCTGGACGAGATGCTGCAAATTATTCTCGATTCGGCTATGGAACTAACTCACACAACCAGCGGCAGCATTTTGTTTTGGCAAGAAGATGAGGAGCGGTATTTTCCCGCTTATACCTCTGCCGCTTTGGGTGACAAGCCGAAGCAGTACAACACTTCTGCCCGTGTCGAAGGTGGGTTTACCCGGTATGTGATTGAGCACCGTAAGCCATTTATCATTTACGATGCCCAGGTTGAAGACAACATTAACCCGATGATTCTACGCAAAAAGCGGCGCTCCCTCATTGGGGTGCCGGTGCAGGCAGAGGGTAAGGTGATTGCCGTACTGCACGTGTACAGTCAGGAGCCACGCCGCTTTTTTGACCATCAGGTGACGCTGCTGGAGACGCTGGCTAACCAGGCGGGCATGGCCATTGCCAAAGCCCAGCAGCACGAGGAACTCAAGCGAACCAAGGGCCTGGTGGGGGCACGCACTGCTCTGGCCTGGATGGGTATGGCCAGTAATGCCTGGCGACACAGCATTGAAGGGGATGCGGTTAACATTCGCAACCTGGTGGCCGGCATTATGCCGCAGTTGACGGAGTTGGTGGAAGAAGGGGTGCTGCCGCACAGGGTAACAGATGAGTTGGGCGATATTGGCATGTTGGCGGCAAAGATTTTTAGCCACCCCATCACCCCACCGCTGCGTTCAGAACAGGGAGCAGCGGCCGTTGCTGTGAATGAATTAATTCAGGAGCGGGTGGCCCAGCTGTGGGAGGATGAGAAGTACGCTCAGTTTGCCACGCCCACGCTGAGTCTGTTGCCCAGCGACCAGATGACAGTGTGGGTGAGCGCGGAGTGGCTGCGGTTGGCGCTGGATTTGGTAATAGATAATGCATTAGAGGCGATGGCGGGACGGCCGTTGCAGCAGTTAGGGATTGGAACGGCCGTTACCCACAACACGCTGGAAATCATTGTGTACGACACGGGCAAAGGCATCGCGCCGGAGGTGCTGCCCCTGTTGTTCCACTACACCGAAATTCGCGAACCACGAGAAGGGAATTTAGGTCGCGGGCTGCTGATGGTGCAGGCAATTTTACAAACGTATGGTGGTGACGTTTACGTAAAAAAATCAACGCCTGAAGGGACGCAAATGGTCCTTGCCCTGCCCATCTACTACCAACACGCCACCGCGTAAGGATTTCGAGGAGGAGGAAGGAGTGATTTTACCAACGCTCAATAGAAAACCCTTATTTGGTAAATATCACGGCCGGATCGAAGTTGGCAACGTTGATTTATCTACCGCTTTTATCAATACAGGGGTCAAAATTGTGGACAGTAAATCGATCGGTGTTTTAAGCAACAACGACCAGTCACCCTGGTTAAAGCACTTGACTGAGGTTCTGGGTTCGTTGGGCACTGTAAGCGTTTTTGCGGAGTGCGCTTTTTCGGAAGAACTTGACCGGTGGTTTGATTTGCTGCTGGTAGACGCCAGCGGGTTGCAGATGGAACTGGCAGAACGGGTGGGCTGGTTACACGGCCGTTTTCCCACCGTGCCCATCGTGGTTCTTACCAGTTCGCCTACCTGGCGACGGGCCAGGGCCGTGCTGCAAGCAGGTGCTTCCGATTACATGCGGCGCTCAATGGAAGATGACATACTGCTGGAACGCTGCCGCTCGCTCTTCGCCTGGTCGCCCTGAAAAGCCCATGTAGCCACGTGGCGCGTTGACGTCTCCGGCAGAAGCGCTTGGTCGCAAAATACAGAAGGACGCGTATTGGTACAGACCTGAGGAGGTATTGCCGTGAGTAAAATTGCAGATTTCCAAATTTTATTGGCCGACGACGATCAAATCTTTGTTCGCACCTGCCGCAATAGCCTGGAAGATGCAGGAATCCGGGTGCTGACTGCTTACAACCCAGACGATGCGATCCACTTGCTGAAAACTGAGCGCATTCACCTGGCCATCCTCGATTTGCGTATGGAGCGCGATCACGACGAGAAAGACAAAAGCGGCCTGATGGTGGCCAAACAAACGTCGCGTCTCATCCCCAAAATCATTCTGACAAAATTCCCAACGTACCAGGATGTGGTGGAGGGATTGAAGCAGGATTTGCAGGGTTATCAGGCGGCGGTTGATTTCTTGGACAAACGAGACACCGAACCAACCAAACTGGTGGAGATTGTCCAGGCCAGTCTGGATCAGCATGTCAACATTAATTGGGACTTGGAAATTCAGTGGCAGCCGTATGACCATTTTTTGCAGCTGGTCAACTGCCTGTCACCCACTGTAGCCGATTCGCTCACCAGTCGCGCCGCAGAATTTGAAGATTTGTTCCGCAAACTATTTCGCGATTTTGCCCAGATCACGATTTGGCCGCGTATTACTCAGCAAGACGGCCGTCTCATGCTGCCCGTCTTTGCTTTTGATTCTGCCGGAACCGAAACTCGTTTTATTGTATCGTGCGGCTGTCAGACGGCCGTTCTAGCCGAAAATCAGCGCTACCAAAAACGAGTGCCCGACCGCCTGAGCATCAAAAACCTGGGGCGCTTGAATACGGCCATGACCACCAACTACGGTGCCACCGCTTACACCTTTCTTGGGTCCGATTTAGAGGCCACGGCGACTGTTCGCCAGCTTTTCCGCAAGCGCGCCGTAGATGAGCTGCTGCAAGGCATCGATCATTTGTACCAGGTGAACCTGGGCGGCTGGTACCAAACTGGCCGCGAACAAAACAAGCAGGCCGATTTGCATGCCTTTTACCACCAGTGGCTGCGCCTAGACGAACTGATTCCCTCGCTAACGCAGTTGCAGCGACTGCTGCCCGCCCTGGCCGATAGCGCCCTTCGGGCCAACGTCGTGGAGCTGGACGTGACTTCGCGGCAGGTATCGTTTCAACTGCCCAACGATGAGCACACTTACCGCTTCCCCAACCCGGTAACGCTGATGGCGCAAAATCGGCTGCCGCAGTCGCGGCGGGCACACTGGGGCATTACCCACGGCCGTATCACGGGTGACACGGTGCTGGTGGATCGCAAAAACCAGGCATGGCTGCTCGATTTTGCCCAGGTGGGCCGGGCACCGCTGCTGATTGATTTTGTTTCGCTGGAAACGGCCGTTAAGTTCGACATTTTCGACGATCATCGCTTCAACCAGCGGCTGGCCATGGAAGTTAAGCTCAACCAGGTGGCCACCCTGCACGAAGATATTGACCTGGACACGCTGGAATCCGACGCGATCAACGCTGTCTGGCTCATTGAGCGCGTGCGCCAGAACGCCGCCAGCCTGGCCGGGTGTGACCTGGCCGCCTACCAGCAGGCGGTGTTTTTCTGCGCCATAGCCCGAATTGCCACCTTTAACCCAGACACATTCTACACGCCGCGTAAGCTGGCCGCTTATGTGCATGCCCTGTTAAACGCTGCCATGCTGGCCGAGTTGTGGCAAAACACCCAGGTGGATACGGTGCCTGAGCAGGCCACCAGCGGCATCTGGCTGGATCATCGCAACAAAAACGTCTGGGTAGAAGACAAGCCCATCGAGCTGACGAGCCAGGAGTATAAGATTTTGCGTTACCTGTACCAAAACCCAGGGCAGCTGTGTACTTACGACGACATTTTGCAGGATGGCCTGAATGAGCCAGCCGGCCCAGACCCGGATGAGTTGAACCGGCTGCATACGGCCGTTAGCCGTCTGCGCCGCAAAATTGAGCCAGACCCTAAAATTCCGCGCTACCTATTTACGGTGCATGGGCGTGGTTACCGGCTCTTCTTAACACCGCAGTTTAACTAAATGGGTTAATCTTCAAGAATGATCGTGGGTTTGGGCTACTCTAAATCTTTCAGCGTAACGGGGTCTTGCTGCGGGGTGCAAATGCCGCACCAAACCGCACCAGCCACCACAAACGCCTTGTAAACGCCTGTGGTTGTGCGGTAGGCGTGAATAATGTACGGCTTTTCCTGGGCATGGGTTTTGCAGACAGCCCGTCCGCAAAATTTGCAGGTGGCGTGGGATGGTCGTTCACAGTGCCAGCATTCCATAAATGCCTCGCTCCCTCAGATCGTTATTCGGTGAACTCTAGATCTTTGTTGGCAAATAGATCCACCGCCAACAAAAACAGAACGGTCGCGTACAGCAGCAAAATGGCCGGTGCCAGCGCCTGGTTCGCCGTGAAGTAGCCGTTGCTAATCGCTTCGGCCATGGCCTGGAACGGCCAAAAAACAAAGCCAAACAAGCGGCTGACCACGTTTTCATCGGTCAGGCTTAATGTGCTGGCGTACCCTTCCAGCCGCGTGCTGATGCCTACCCAGCCCTGGTTCAGAGCATACCGGCTGAGGCTGGTGGACAAACTGGCCAGGCTGTCGTTTTGCACCCCCTGCCCAAAGAGCAAGATGGCCAACACGCCAAACACGTAGATACGCGACCAGCCAATGGTGATGAAATCGGAGGCGTGCAGGGCCAAAACGGCCGCTACCACCATCGGGGCCAGCCAGAGCGGGGGCAGCTCTAAAATGTGCCCCAGGGTCAGGTCCGGGCCATTAACCAGGGCGAGCAGCGCCAGCACCAGTTCGTAGAAAACGGTGAGGATGAGGCTGCTGGCGAGAACGGCGGTTACCATCTCCACCCGGCTCTGCAACCGAACCATGATCGGATAATGCTCAGCGGCATTGGCCCGGGCCGCTACGCTCAGCGTCACCAAAAAGGCCATCGCGGTGCCAAAACCGCCAATGACTAGCTGGTAATAAGCCTCCTCCGGCGTTTGCTGCTGCGGATTAAAAAAGACAAACCAGAAGGCCAGCGTCAGCAGCAGGTACAGCATACCGCTGAGCGAGACAAGCATTGATTTGCTGAAGTAGCGGGTTAAAACGGTAATGCGTTGGATCATCGGACTGCCTTCGCGTAAATTTCGGCCAGGGTGACGTGTTTTTGCTCCACATGTAGCACATCGTACTGAGATTGCAGCAGCAGGGCCAGGATTTCGCGGCGCAGCTGCATCGCCTCACCGCGCAGCTGAATGTGGCTGCCCTGTACCTGGATTTCCGGGTGCTGCGCCTGCACGATGTGGGCAATCTCGCTCAAATCCCGGTCCGCCTGAATGAGCGTGTGCGGGCTGATGGTGAGTGCTTCAACCATGCTGTTTTGGTAATGGACCTGGCCGTTGTTGAGAATGATGAGGTGGGTGCAAACGGCCGTAATCTCATCCAGCTGGTGTGAACTCATTAAAATTGTCTTGCCTGCCCCGTGCAGCTTCTTGATCAGCCCCTGCATCTCCACCTGGCCGTTGGGGTCCAGCCCATTGGACGGCTCGTCGAGCAGCAGCACGGCCGGATTCCCCATCAGCGCCTGTGCCAAGCCTAACCGCTGGCGCATCCCTTTAGAACAGTCGCCAATGCGCTTATCGGCGTGGCTCACCAGGTCCACCTGCACGAGTGCATTAAACACCGCCTTTTCCCGATCTTCCGCCGGGGCACCGCTGAGGCTGGCCATCATCGCCAGGTATTCGCTGAGGCGCAGCCGGTTGGGGAAGAGCAGCCGGTCTGGTTTGTAGCCAATGGTGGGCCAACGGCCGTTTACCGGCCGAATGTGCCCGTTGTCGGGGTGCAGCAGACCGGCAATAAGCTTAAACAAGGTGGTTTTTCCAGCGCCGTTTGGCCCTAGCAGACCCACCACTTCTCCCCTCTGAATGTTCAGCGTGACGTTGTGAAGCGCCTGGACAGAGAAGAATTGTTTGCTGACGTTGCGAATCTCAATCACAAGAAAAATCCTACATGAGCGGTAGATGGACCAGCACCAGCGACAGGTCATCACTATTGTCCTGGGCGGCCTGCATGATGACGGGGGCAATTGCTTCGGGGGCAACGGCCGTTTGTAAATAGTCGGCCAGTTTTGTGTCTGGCAGCGTGCCCCAAATGCCGTCGCTGCACAACAGCAGCCAATCGCCCGGGAACAGCCGGTGGGTAAACAGGTCAACCTGCGGCTTTTCCATTGCCCCCAGGGCATGGGTAAGCACATTTTTGTACGGATGGGTTAACGCTTCGTCAGCGGTAATGTGCTCCTGGCGCAGCAGCCAGGCTACCAGCGAATGGTCCTGTGTCAACTGCTCCAGCTGCTTTTGCCGATACAGGTACGTCCGGCTGTCGCCCGCGTTGGCCACGATGATTGCCTGGTCTACCACCAGCGCGCAGGTGACGGTGCTGGCCATGCGCTCATCTTTGTCGCTGACCAGGGCGCGAATGGCGTCGTTGGCTTTGTAGATCGCCTTTTTCAGCTGCTGGCGCAGGCGAGCGACGGTTTGGTCGGAAACGGCCGTTACCGCTGGCCAGAGCGGTTCAAAATGAGCTTTGATCGTTTCTACGACGGTTTGGCTGGCAATACGGCCGTCTTTCAGCCCACCTACGCCATCGGCGACAACAAAAATGCCATACAAAACATTGTTTTCCGTATGGCCAGCATAGGCGTAAACCGAATCCTGGTTTAGTGATTGCCCCGGGAATTTCGCATCGGTGGTGGCGGTAAAGAGGAGGTCTTGGTGGCTTTGCATAGTAACGATACGCTTTGAGTGGCAAACGGCCGTAGCCGATAGAGGCTGGCGAAGGTGCCTTCGCCAGCCTCTCAAGTTAATTATTGAAACTCCCAACCAAAGTCAACTTCTGTCCGTTCTTCGCCAGCGGCCAGGTTGATGCCTTGCAGACCCACGCCGTAACCCGGCCAGGTCCAGTCGCCCGGAATAAGCAGGTCTACGTTTTCGGAGCTGAATGGCTCGATGGCCACGCAGTACAGCCCGGCATCCAGCCCCTCAAAGAGGTACAGGCCGCTCTCGTCGGTGATGGTGGTGGCCAACACGGTGTTGGCTGGCACGATGGCATCGGCCGGACAAGCCCCAGCCGCCAGCTTCACGGTGATGCCTGCCAGGCGCGGCTCGTTGATCAGTTCGCCATCACCCCGGTAAAAGCCGGTGCCGTCGCTGCTGATGTCCACACATCCGGCCGAAGGATCACCGCTGGTGGTGAAGAAGCAAATATCTTCCCACACCACACCACCAATTGAAGCTGAATTAGGTTCGGGCGTTGCCTCGGGCAAACCCACGACAAATTGCACCCAAATCACCTGGTCGGCCGGACCATCCACCCCAAAGGGAGTGCCTGCCGCGTCGGCCAGCAAGAAGTCGCTGCGGTACGTGCCCAGCTCTTCTGGTGCGGTTAGCGTAACGCCAATGTCGATCGTTTGCCCAGGCACGACGGTGTTGGGCAGCGGTGTGCTCAACGGGCCACCCAGGTCATCACCACCGGCGTAAATCAGGCTGTAGTCGGTGGTCCAGGGGCAGGAGCCAATGTTGCGCAGCTGCCAGATCTTTTCCACTTCACCGCCAGGAGCAAAAACGGTATCGTCTGGCACGGTGATGTCTTGCACAAAGGCGATGCTGTTGGTGCAGGTGGCGGCGTCTACCTCGGGCACGGGCAGGAACTGGTAATCCCAGCCGAAGTTGATGCCGGTGACCAGGTCGCCGCTTTCCAGGGTGATGGTGGTGCTCGCCACGTCGGTGGCCGGGAAGGTCCAGGAACCGGGCAGCAGCAGTTCATTTTCAACGGCCAGGGCATCAACTGAGACGCAGTAGGTGCCAGCGGCCAGGTCGGTGAAGACGTAGTCGCCGTCCTGGTCGGTGGTGGCGGTCGCGATAGGAGCTTCAGCGGGGCATTCACCTTCGCTCAGCTGGACCAACGCACCCGCAATACCGGGTTCGCCGTCATCCAGCAGGCTGTTGGCCTGGAAGCCACCGCCAGTAGCAGCAATACAACCCGCTGAGGGCACGGCGTTTTCGGTATCGCCTACGGCACCCGCCACCGCACAGAGATCATGCCAGACACGGCCGTTGACAATGCCCTGGTTGGTGTCGGCGGGGGGGGTGGTGGCTGTGGGTTCGGCCTGGGCCACGTTGTCTACCTGGAGGGTGAAGGAGCCGGTGATGCCGTTCACGTTTACCGCGTAGGTGCCTGCACCCAGGCCCACTACGTCGAGCGCGATGTTTTCTTCAAAGGGTACCAGCGCTTCGGTGCACAATTCGCCAGTTTGCCGAATGGTGGTGATGATAATGTTAAAGGTGGTGCCGCTGCGGTTGGTATCCACCGAATCAATGGAGGTACAGCCATCGGGCAGATCGCCCCGGGCGCGCACGTTTACCTGCACCGGAAAAGATTCCAGAATCAAAATTTCAATGCTGTCTACGGCCGCTTCTTGGGCCAGTGGGGTATCGGTGGAAGCAAGGGTGGGGGTACTGGCCGCCGTGGTGGGGGTGCTTTCGGCCTCATCTGGCTCGTCGCCGCCACAGGCCATCAGGCCCGTGATGAGTAAAAGCAGCAAAACTAACAAATTTCTCTTCATACAATTTAATCTCCTACTTTCGAAATAGGAAGTCGCGTCAAGAACGGAGCCCCAATAGGGGTTTATTCAGAAAGTAAATAAGCCAAAATCAGCCTGGCGGTGTTGTCCAGCGCGTCGCGGTGGGTGCGTTCGTAATGGTGCGAGGCATCCACACCGGGGCCGATAAGCCCCATGCGCACGTCACCACCCGCGCGCCAGAACGCTTCACCATCGGAACCATAAAACGGGTAGATGTCCGTGGCGTAGCGCAGCTCGTTGGCCTGGGCCAACCCCTCTAGCTCGCGGCGCAGCTGCATATGGTACGGTCCGGCCGAATCTTTCGCACAAATCGTTACCGAATATTCATCTGAGGTTTGCTGGGGAGCCACAACGGCCATGTCCACCGAGATCAGGTCGGCCAGATTGGCCGGGAAGCCGGTGGCGGCCCCATGCCCCACTTCCTCGTAGTTGCTGATGTGGAAATAGGTGTCCTGCGCTGGCTGCACCCCGGCGTCGGCCAGGGCCAGCATGGCTCCGTACAGGCAGGCTACGCTGGCTTTGTCGTCCAGGTGACGTGAGCGAATGAAGCCAGTGTCGCTGACCTCCACCCGTGGATCAAAGGCAATGATGTCGCCCACGCGAATGCCAAGCGCTTCGGTTTCTTTGTCGGATGTGGTGTGGGCGTCGATGCGCACTTCCATGTTGGTATCGTCGCGGGGCTGGCTGCGGTCGCTGCTGGTGTGGGCGTGAATGGAAGCGTGGGTGGGCAGGATGGTGCCTCGATAGGTCTGGCCGCTGCTGGCAAAGATGGTAACGCCTTCACCTTCAACGGAAGTCCAGCTCCAGCCGCCTAACTGGGTCATACGGAGACGGCCGTTGCGCTTTATCTGCCGCACCATGGCCCCCAACGTGTCGACGTGGGCTGTCAGTGCCCGCGGCGCATCACTCTTTCTGCCCGGCCAGCGAGCAACCAGCAAACCTTTCGGGGTGCGGTGGTTGGTGACCCCCTGGGCCGAGAAGTGAGCCTGAAACTGGTCTTCGACCCAGGCAATGGCACGGTCGGTATCTCCGGTTGGGCTGGGAATATTCAACAGCTCTGTTAACGTAAGTTTTGTGCAATTAGCGGCGAAATCGTAAAAAATCGCCAAAAATAAAAGTCGAACCTTTACAAACTGCTCATTAGTGGCAGGCTCATAGCAATATTTCACAACGAGGTTGCGATGA
>JADLAX010000024.1 GCA_020848035.1 Anaerolineae bacterium
GATGATATCGTCGGTTTTACCGTTCTACATGCCAGCCAGAGATAAAAAAATAGGCTTCATCCGTAACGGATGAAGCCTTGTGATGCCCCGTATGGGACTCGAACCCATGTTTTAGCCTTGAGAGGGCCAACACGAGTACGGCCGTTCCCAGGAATTAGCCCTACTCGGGCTAACGCCTGAACCCCCTTCCCTGTTTTCAAGCAATTATCCCTTTTTTTTATTTGGCATATCCGGCCGTGTACTGGTATCGAGGTATGGGCACGAACGGCCGTTTGCAGTCGGGCGGCGGGGTTATTTTATTAACCATTCAAAGGGCGAAAGCCAACAAACTACAGCGAGGTTGACGCAAGTGGAGTTGCCGCCACCTCACCCCCCGCCGCCCTTCCCTTGCCCTCTACGACCTCCCTCCTCCTGGGTCGTGAGTATCTTCTTTTTCGGGTAAGGGGCGCGTCAACGCCCCTTACCCCCTCACCTAACCAACTACCGGCTGCGGCCGGTTTGCAGGATAGCCACGTGGGCAGCGTGGCGATCAGGATCGTAATAGTGTTCCCGGATCACCTTTGTCCCGCTGATGTGGCCTAACGCCTCGGCCGCCAGCTCAAGGCCGAACTGCCGGGCAATTGCGGTCCCGCGTGATTTGCGCATCTCCTGAAACGTAATGATGGGCACCCCGGCAATTTTACACACGTTGCGCCGGGCATGGCCCAGGCCATTGGCCTCCAACGGCCGTCCCAGGCTCGACGGCCGCACGTGGACAAAGAGACGATTTTGATCCACCCCCGTTGGTGGTGACGGCCGCACATCCAGCCACCGGCGCAAAATGTCAGCGTGCCATTCCCCAAAGACGGCCGTTATCGGCGTCTTGCCCCGGGTGCTCACCTGGTAAATGTTGCCCACCCGCTCGTCATATTCCGGATGAGCCAGCGCCGTCACCGTCTCGCGGTAGGGTAGATAAACAATGTTGCTGCGGCGAGCGCCAGAGATGGCCGCCAGGGCAAAGATAGCCGCATCGCGACGGCTGCGAATGTCGGCTGAGCGCGACAGGAATCCACAGATAGTTAAAGCCTGACCCAGGTGTTCTTCATCAGCCGTGATAACCCGCTTAGGCCGGGCATCGTAATGAGGCAACTGCTTCGCCGGATTGGCGGCCAGCCACTTTTGATCAACGCAGAAATTGAGGAACGCAACCAGGCAGCTGCGCGTCATCGCCAGCGTGGCATCGGAGTAGCGCTGTTCCATTTCGGTAAACCATTTGTTGACGGGCGTTTCCGAAACGGCCGTCACCGACAGCTCACCGCACCGCTCCAGGAACGGCCGTAATTTATAACTGTATTTCGAGCGAGTGATCAGCTTTCGTTTCGGGTCAGCCAGGAACTGCTCAAAGGCGGCCTGTACGGTTAATTCACTCATTTCTTTCTCCCTTTGTGCCCATCTTTTTGTAGATGTAATGACCGCGCGACCGGGATGTCGTGACATAGAAAAACGCGGTCTAAAACCCTTCGGTTTCATCCCGCGCTTTATCGTGTCGTTTGACTAGACGGGCGGCGGAGTTGGCTAGTAACTCACTCCGTCGCTCACTTACTACTTTACCCACAAGTGCAGGGTTTTTCAAAAACTGTTTTTCTAGGAGGTGATTGTGCAACCAGACCCAGGCGAAAGCCGCAGGGCGCACAATGCCGGGCTAGCCTGGCAAGGCCTGGCCTCACAAGCCAGGAGCGCAAGTTCGAATCTTGCCCCGGTTGAAGCGGAGCCGCAGCCGCAGCGCCAATAAAGACGGCACTTTCATTCACAGTTTACCCGGTGCAGCTGCCGGGATCGACTGGCCCGGTGCGAATTGACTCCACCGGCGCAGTCCCTCTTCCTCCCCTCCCTTAGACCTGGTGCGGTTATGCAGACCGCACCAGGTCACTGTATCTATCTCAACAACGGAGGCTCCATGATTGCATCAAGACTGACCACCGGAAAAGCACTCGTCGGCCGCAGCGGATTATCAGCGCACGGCCGTGACCGGCCACCCGCGCCGCAGCCAGAGCCGCCCGAAACAGCCGCCAGCCAGACCATCGACGATATTTTCGACCTCGCCCGGCTGCGAGCGCGTGACACCAATCGCGTCACGTTTGTAATTTCCCACTGGAGCAATGAGCATTGGAATCTCGTTTCGGCCGACAGCTTCCAGGTCACCGACGATGACCTGATTGAATACGTCGCATGGCCACCCCAGTGGGTACACCGGCCAACACCCGGGCGTCTGAATTGGCTCCGGGCGCGACATTCAAACCCGCAAGCCGCCAACGGCTCGTTGGCGGCCAGGCATCATACTTGACCGACAAAGGAGAACCGCAATGGACGAACAAACCTACGCACCCGAACCCGGTGAAATCAAAAAGGTAATCCTGGTCACCTACGGCGACCAGGGCAAGGACCAGATCAAAACCTACGAAAACCTGCTGGAAGCGGCCACGGCCGTTTACCGGCTCGATGCTGAAGCCACGATGGCACTGTGGGCCATCCTCTCACCGAAGGAAAGAAAATGAGCGCGGTAGGAACGTGGGAAGAGCAGGTTGATTTTGTGCGCAGCATGAGCCCGGCCGCTGCCAAAATTCTGTGGATTCTGCTTTTGTCCGGCCGCTGCCTGACAAACAAAGACCTCATATTCACCTGCGACATGTCCGACAAAACCATTCAGCACGGGCTGGAATGGTTGGAATTTAAGGGGCTTGTACAGAACAACGGGAAATTTAACGGCTGGTCACTAACCGCAGCCGTCCGACAGTTACCTTTACCCTTTGCGGCATTGCCAGGCGAAGGGGAGGCCGTGGCATCGCTTGACGGAGAATGTCGGAAAATTTCCGGTTTTCTTTCTTCTTCTTCTTCTTTACAGACTCTTAAAGATTTAGCAGGGAATGAAGGAGAAGAAAAAGCGCCGCGAGAAAACCG
Organism: Anaerolineae bacterium; assembly: GCA_020848035.1. GTDB lineage: Bacteria > Chloroflexota > Anaerolineae > Promineifilales > Promineifilaceae > Leptofilum. The sequence goes on from JADLAX010000024.1 coordinate 2,938, forward strand.
GAAAATTTCCGGTTTCCCCACACGCACCACCAGGGCACAGATACGGCAAGCCCTGATAGACGCCGGGGTAGGCGGCCGTTCCCAGAAGCTCACGGAGATTTTGGACCTCGACCTGGAGCTGGATTTTGTTCAGGGGCACATCGCTGCCCGGGCGGTCAAACTGGCCAACGGGGAAGAGTACCCCGTGAACTGGCTCATCACCAAGCTGCTCGATGGCGACCCGGTGCCGGTGGTCAAGTTTACGGCCTGCCCCGACTGCGGCTCAACCCAGCTTTGGAACGCCAAAGATCAAATCTGCTTGCGCTGCGAGGGGATTGTGAAGACATGACTGTCCCCCTCCTCCACCAGCTGATCGCCGAGCAAATGCGGCACGAACTGGCCAGCACCCGCCTGGAGGTAGTGTTGGTGCCCTCGCCGGTGGAGCATTGGCCCACCGACCGCCAGCGCCGCGTCGTTTGCGAGCGCAACCCGGCCTGGTATCGGGAGCTTTGCCGACAGTATCCCAGCCGCCGCACCCGGCCGCGCCGCCGGGCCAAACCAGACACAGCCATCAAGCGGGCGCACACGTTGCGGGCGCTGGCAGAGATTCAGGACGGCCGTGTGGAATCAGAATACGCCCAACGGGTTTACCCGTTTGTTGAAAAAGCAGCAGCAGAGTACGCGGCCACGTTTGCGCGCAAACAAGGCCAAAAGGAGCATCGTTATGCACACCACCACAACTACTCCCCATAACGGCCGTTGGCAGCCACACCGAACCATTGCCCGCGTGGCCGAAAGTGACGAGCCGGACTTCACCGACCTGGGAATCTTCAGCTGCGGCGATGTCACGCTGACCCCACGGCAGCACCAGGTTGTAGCCATGTTTGCCTTCGGCTTTTTGAGTGACCGCATCGTGGCCGACTACCTGCACATCAAGGCGAAATATGTGCAAAACATCGTGGCCGAACTCAAAAAAGAGTACGGCTGGCAAACCCGCCGCGACATGGCGCGAGCTTATGAGGCCATGCGCGAAAAAGCGAAACCGCAAGGAAAGCTGATGAAACTAACCGAAACGGCCGAAAAGCCGACGAGCGCCAACGGCCACACAGCCGCCACCCTGGAAGACCCGACCCCGCCTGCCCTGCCGCGCAAGCCGATTGCCCCAGGCGAATTCGATCCCGCATCTGTCTACCCGGCCCAGGCCGTCGAGGCGGCGTGGGAGGAGATGGAAAAAGAGCCAATGGGCCGCCGCGTCAAAAACGTTTTTACACCTGAGGTTGTGGCTGTCTGGCTGGACTGGATCGACCAGGGCAAATCGCTGCTATGGATAGCAGAAAATAACGGTCTGGTGCCCACGTCGTACATGACGGCGCGGAGCTATGTTGTCCGGTACCGCAGCGAGGCCGAGCAGCTGCGCAGCAGTGAGGGTTGGGTCGCTGCGCCCCTGCCCAAAGAGGTGGAGCGACCGAAGCCGCAGCAGGAAGCCATCGGCACCAAGCAGCTGATCGAGGCGCTTACGGCCGTTCTGGGCGCGGCCAGCTTCAGCGGCAAGGTTCAGCGCACGGAGCGCGGGCTAAAAATTGTTTTAGAAATTGAGTTTGGCGAATAGTTGAAAAAAGTGGGCTGGTGCCATCAACACCAGCCCTGCCGGGAAAGGAGCAACCCAACCCGGATTTATCAAGTGTATCTCAAAAAGGAGCAACAACATGAGAAACTTTTTTGCAGTCGTTGGTATCGTTGGCACGGTGGCCCTGGTCATCGGTTGCGGGGTCATCGCCCTGCTGGTCGGTAACCTGCTTTTGGACGTGAATCGCGCGCCGGTGGTGCTGGAAACGGCCGTTCAAACGCTGGCACCCATCAGCCCGGCAACGGTGGCCACCCCTGGGGGATTAACGAGCTTTGTAGTGATTGACAACGGCAGCGAGCCGCTGGTTACCAACCTGGTGCCTGAGGTGCCACAAACGGCCGTTATCGTACCAGCCCCGGAAGCTGTGATTGATTATGCGGAGATGTTAGCGCAGCCGACGCCCGAGGGCCGGGCGCTGACGGATGAGCAGCTGCTGGCCTGTTTGTCGGCGCAGCAAGACGGGCGGCGCATGAGCCCGATGTGCCCGACAAACCCGGCGGAGCTGCTGGGCGAGGGGCGGTAGTCATGAACCTGGTCAAAACCGTTACCCCCCTACTTACCATTTTTGGCCTCGACAACGGCCGCGAAACGGCCGTTGTCACCGCCCCCGCCCTGCCGACGTGGCAGCCAGCGGGCAAGCTGGTGCAGCAGCGGCCCGCGCCGGTGATCATTCCCGGCTACGCACCAGCGGCCCGGCCTGGCCAGCTGCTTTCCGACTTTCTGCGCATCGGGCGTTTGTATCATCCGCTGTGCCGCAACACCTTCGTCGAGCGGGTGCAGATTGGCTACTACGCTTACGAGCGGCGCGAGGAGTGGCGCACGTGCGCCCTGGCGGCGGCTTACGCGGGCGCTTTTGGCCCGCTGGCTATCGAAAAGCCAGAGTTTTCCTACAGCATGGCGATCTGGCGTTTAAGTCAGCTGGTGGGCTTCGACATCGGTGCGCACCAGGTGAACAGCCCTGGCGGCCGCCGTGGCGGCGTGGCAGAGGAAATGGTCAAGCTGGTGGACGTGAACCTGTGGACGCGGGCTGGTGTGGCCGAGTGGCTGGCCAGCATGGGGATGTAGCCATGAAACGATTCAAAAGTTACCGCCCCACCCCGCCCGCCCGTCGGGCACGGCCGGAAAGCATCGTCAGTAAAATCCTCTGGTTTATTGTCGAGCATGCCATAGGCATTTCAGTGGTAATCGTTTTGCTGATTGTTTGGAGGTTGCTTATGACGTGATGCGAGAGCGATTGAAACAAAAGAGGCCAGCGGCAATTAAATGCCTGGCTGACCTCAGTTGGACCGAAACTATCAGGAAACGGCCGTCAACATTCTACACGATAGAACGGCCGTTTCCAACACCTAACTAAAAGGACTTTGGAAATGGAAAACTTCGATTTTGACGACAACGTGGACTTTCGCCTTACCGATGAGGAAGGCAAGAAAAACATTAAGCGGTTCGCAATGGTTGGCCTGTACGCCCTCCTGGCCGTCGTGGTGATGGTCACCGGCGCTCATGCCATTATGCTGGTCATGGCCCAGGCACCGGCCGAAATCGGCGCAGAAAACAGCCTACTGGCCAAGTTTCTGAACGCCATCCGCATCACCTTCCCTATCGTCGTGGAGGCCGCGGCCGTTGTGGCCGGGCTGGGTTTTATCGGGGCTAAATGGCGCAAAGGGCAGAAAACGGCCGCTTTTATGATTGAGCTGGTGTGGGTCATCTTTGCCGCTGCCAACATGATCACCTTTTTCCGCATTGAGCGCGGCCTGGCGCTGGAAACGTGGCAAGTGAGCTGGGTAGACTACGGCCTGCCCCTTTCCGCCCTGGTGGCGGGCATCCTGACCTACGCCCTTACCCGCACCGACCCTGACCTGAAACGAAAAGATGAGGAAACGGCCGCTGAGGAAAAAATTAAGGCGATCAAATTTTCTTCCCGGCGCGATGTGGCTATCAGCGCCCAGCGCGTGGCCATCGAAAAGCAGCGGGCCTGGATTGACTTTATCAAGAATCTCCAGACCCGGGGCTACAGCACCCAGCAAATCCGCTACATGCTCCAGGGTGTACCCGAGCTGCTGGTGGATGGCGACGGTGACGGCCGTATGGATTTACTGGAATCTGGCGACGGGGCGATTCCCGGCACGGCGCGGCAGGTGTACCCACAATCTACTCATGGCTATTACGTGCAGATTGAAGATATGAATGAGGAGAGTGGCTGGCACACCGTCAACGAGCGGCCGTTTGTCACGCTTGACCAGGCCGATGCAGAAATTGATAGGCACATCGGGACGCGCCGCCGCATTGTAGACCACAACGGCAATCATGTTTTGCGCAACCGGGAGACACCGGTAGCCCGCCCTACGCCAGCGCCCCAGCCGACGCGGGCGCAGAGCAACGGGCACGCGCCGGGGTACAGCTTCCCAAAGCGAGACCCGTACAGCCCGGAATAGTTGACGCGGCGCGTCATGGCGAAGGCAGAACGGCCGTTCCAGTAGTGGAACTGGTAGAGGATGTGGGAACGGCCGTTTCCTCTGGGGTGGGCGGGCTGGTTTACGCCAAACCAAAAATTGAAAAATTACCCGGTGTGCCTAATGGAAAAAATTCAGTCGGAAATGGCTCGAAAATTCAGTCGGAAAAAGAAAATAATTCAGTCGGAAAAGCGAAAATAATTCAGTCGCCTACCTCTGGGAAAACGAGCGAGCCGCCGACTGAAAAAAATAACGATGACGATGACGATTGGAGATTTGAGATCAAACGAAAAAAGCGGGACGCTGGGCGAAAAAATTCCGGCTCCACAGCGAAAAAAGATTGGTATTACTGGGTAATCAGAATCCGAAAAAGCGACGGCTTCATTATGTACTACGGGACGCTTGATGTGCTTGACGAGAGCAACCCGGCACGTTTACATAAATACTGGCAGCGTAGCAAGGGGCGCAAAAAATGAAAGAAATTGAAGACGATTTGAAACTACAAAATTGGCTGTCTATTGCGACGTTCGATCTCTTTAAGTATGCAAACGCCGGGGGTCGGGTAGAGGTGGTGGATACGCCAGACGGGCTGACCATCACTCTGCCCGGCGTGACGCTTTCGAGCGAAGGTATCAACAAGCGATTCGGCAAGATGATCGCCGCCGCGCAAGAAACATCTTAATCAATGGGCAAGGAACGGCCGTTTTCCGGCCGTTCCTGCCCCCTCTCATATTTCAGGAGTGCAAACGTGTCAGAACCAAAACCAACATACAAAACATTCACCGCCAACACAGACGCCGCGCCGCGCCTCACCGGCACCGTAAAGTTTTTTGACTGGCTCAAGGGCTGGGGGTTCATCGAGCCCGATAACGGCAGCGCCGAGGTATTTGTACACTTCACCGGAATTGACGGTGACGGCTACCGAAATATCTACGACGGCGATCTGGTTTCCTACATCCTGGTAGACCGGGGCAAAGGGCCGCAGGCGCAGAGCGTGCGGGTGCGAGGCGGTGCCGCGTGAAACATTATCTCAAACTGATCGCAGGCGGCGCAGCGGCCGTCATCGTCACCATCACCATTTGCTACCTGCTCACCGGCCTGGCGCTGACCAGCGCCGGGTATCCGATGTGGTAGCCACAGGAGTGCCATCATGACCCAAATCGAAACCAAACACATTCGCACCGACGGCGGCACCCAGGCCCGCGCCGGTCTCAATAACGAAAAAGTCGACGAATACAAAGAGCTGCTGCGCGAAAGCGACGGCGAATGGCCATTCAAAGACCCGCTTGTCGTCTTTTACGACGGCACGGATTACTGGCTGGCCGACGGCTTCCACCGCTTCCATGCCTGCTGGACCGGCGGCCGTTACGCCGTCGAGGCCGACGTGCGCCAGGGCACACGCCGGGAAGCGCAGCTGTATGCGGCCGGGGCCAATGCCGACCACGGGCTGCCCCGTACGGCCGACGACAAACGCCGCGCCGTCACGCTGCTGTTGGAAGATGTCGAGTGGGGGAAGTGGAGCGACCGGGAGATCGCCCGGCGCTGCAAAGTCAGCCCCACGTTTGTGGGCAACATCCGCAAAGAATTGGGCACTGTCCACGTGGACAGTAGTGAGCGCGTCTACACCCGCAACGGCGAGGAGCGGGTGATGGATACGGCCGCGATTGGCAGCAAGCCGCTGCCAGGCCACGCAGACATGCGCAAGCGCCTGCGCCAATCGCTCCGCGACGAAATTTACGCGCCTTACCAGGTGACGGGAATCACCGACGCTGACCTGCGGCAGGTGCTGTCCCGCGATTGGGGGTTGGGCGGGGGCAGTTCTGGGCCAGAGATGACGGCCGTTTACAAAAAGGGCGGGAGCGATCCAGGGTTTTGGTACAACAACTACCACGACTCGGGAAAGCCGACACTGAGCGGCAGGGAGTTGATCGTATGGGTTCGTGAGGTGCTGGAGCTGCCGTACCCGCAAAAACAAACGGCCGTTTCTCAGCCCGCCCTTTCCCCCTTCTACGTCGGCCAAATGGCTCAAGGCCCCGAAATCCGCGACGCCCTGGAGCGCTACCTGGACGGGAAGATTAACAGAGATATGTTCATTACCCGCCTGGCCAAACGCGAAGCTTCCGGCCACGCGGCCGCAATGGAAGAAGCGGTCAAAGCTCTGGGGGCATCGGAAATGTTTATCTGGCATCAGGCAATGGTGCTTCATGACGGCCTGCCCAAGCCGTCATGGGAGCGGGGAGAAACGGCCGTTTCTGCCGCAACCCTCACGCCCGAGCAGATCGAGGGACTGGTCACGCGAGCCGCCAACGATGTTATCGACGATGGCGCTCTGGAGGATTATGCGGCGCTGTATCAGGGCTGGTTGATGGACGGGCCAGACGATCCAGACTGGCATCACCTGGAGGCGCGCACGGCCGGAATCCCCCACGGCCTAATAGCCGATGCGCTGCGCAGCTGTCACCGCCGCGTGGCGACGGACGAAACGGCCGTTCCCGCCGCCGATCTCTTAACTAAAACGGCGCAGCTGGTTGCCGCCGCTCCAGCGCCCCGCCGCGCCGACTACATCGATCCCCGCCTGGCCAGCCTCAACACCGCCCTTGACCTTGTTACCCGGCTGACGGCCGATACGTCGCTGACGGTAGACATCGTGGGGCCGCTCGCCCGCGCCCTGGGTTTCATGGAAGACGCCAAAAAGGCACTGACCAAACGGCAGCAGTACATCGCTTGGCTGCGCGATTACCAGGACGATGACGGCCGTCGCTGGACTGACCTGTCTGACAATCAAACGTGGCACAAAAACAGCCCGTGTTTCCAGGCGTTTGCGAAGGCGTTCCCCAAAGAGGATTTTGCGAAATCGGCGCTGATGGATGCTAAAACGCAGCTGGAGAAAGAAACGGCCGTTTCCCAGGAGGTGACAGATGAACAATCAAACTGAAATTATCGAAGAAGTGATGGCAGAGCTAAACCGGGCGCGGGCAAAGTTCCCGACGTGGCCCGATGACCCGATTCACGCAGCGGCCGTCGTGGCGGAAGAAAGCGGCGAGCTGGCAAAGGCGGTTTTGCAGGCTTGTTACGAGCAGGAGAAAAACGAACACTACTTTCAAGATCAATTGACCGAGGTCAGGCGAGAGGCGATTCAAACGGCCGCAATGGCCATCCGCTTCCTCGTCAGCATGGACCAGTACACGTTTGAAGCAGGCAGGCAGCACAGGCAAGAGCCGATAGATACGGCCGTTCGCGTCCGCTGTGCTGCCTGCGGCGATGATCGCACCGGCAAGGGGTCGCTGATTTACAAGGGCATGGTTTTTTGCAATGACCCGTGCTTTATCCGCTGGAAGAAAAGTCTACTAGACGAGGCGCAAAACCCATGAGCGGCATTGACAAACCATCCACCGAACCCGTCATGAAAAACCTGTCCGACGGCCGTTACGAGCTCCACTGCCCCGTCTGCGGCGAAAGCGTCATACCGCCGCTGCCACTGCCGATAGATGCGTTTGTCGGCTACATCAAGCGGTTTGAAGCCGCGCATAAACACGACGGCCGGGAAACGGCCGTTTCCAAAAAGGCTAACTAATGAACATCCTAACCAAAACCATCATTGCCGCCGCTGCCTGGCTGGCGCTGGCCACAGCCGTGGATTTGTCCTACGGCGCGGCCGCGCTGGTGCTGGCGGCGTTGGCGGCTTATCAGATTACAGGAGAATGATCGTGAAACCACTAAAAACCAACGACTTGCACCCCTGCGATAACTGCGGCGGCCGCATCGCCCCCTTTTTTTACCGGCTGACTATTAGTTTCCGGCAGCTAATGATCAACCCCACGGCCGTTAACGAGGTCCTGGGCACTGCCCAAATCCTGGGCGGCAACCTGTTTCTTGGGTCCGTAATGTCACCCGACCGAGACGCCACCATTGAAATGCCCGGCTACCAAATCGACAAGGATTTGTTTCTTTGCTCCGACTGCGTGATGGGTGTGACAAGGGACCAGGCGTTTACGATACGGCCGTTGGATTGGATGATCGAATCCGAGAATGAGGCCGACGATGAACTGTAACGAATGCGGCGAATCCATGACCGAACTCGACCCCAGAGAAATCACCGACCCGCAGCCGTCGCGCTACGTCCCCCGCTGGCGCTGCGATGAGAAAATGTGCCCGCGCCAGGGGGAAGTGGTGGAGGATGACGGGAAGGGGGAGGAGACGGCCGTTTCCCTCAACTGCCACCAATGCGGCAACCCGTTGACAAACGATGAACTCATGAACAACCAGATCATGTGCGACCGCTGCTGGGAAGTCCGCGGTGACTACCTGCGGATGGACGACTGGGACGAATTCGACGAGGAAGAGGATGAAATCTACACCTGCGAATTCTGCGGCGGCGAATATGGTGATGGCTGGGCCACGTGCATCTGTCATGATGAAGCCGGATTCAACGCGGAGGAGTTAATAGAGTGACCACCAAAACCCAACCGCCCCTAACCGATGTCCTGGCCAGCCTCATCAACCGCCAGACACCCGGCAAAACCGAGCTGTCGGGCAAACTCATCCTGGCCTACACCCCCGGCAGCCACAACCAGGCCGAGCCGGGCGTGTACCGGCTTACCCTGTCGCGCCGGGGCGCGTGGCCGTCAGAGCAAGAGGTGCTGATTGTGCAGCGCGAGCTGCGCGAGGCGTTGAAGCGGAACGGCCGTTTCGCGGCCGCAATCAATTGGGAGCCGTGGCTGCGCGGCAAACCGGGCAAACGGCCGTCTGACCAGGTGCTGTACCACGTCCTGTTTTGGGAAGAGATGGTGCAGGCGAGTTTGTTGTGAGGAGATAAATGAGCGACGACAAATACATCGTCGGCCCCGTGGCCGACCCCATCGTCGTCAGGCAGCTGACCAGCCGCCTGATGCAAACCTATGAAGATTTTATCAACAGCTTCGACGGCCGTGTCAATTACTCCGAAGGCTTCATGGCCGCCCACAATTTCCACGTCTTTGTGGTGGAGCACCTGGTGCAAGAGACGGGCAACCCCGTCTGGCGCAACGGGGCAGCCGCCACGTTTGAGCGGCGGATGAAAAACCCAGGCGAGTATGATACAAAGGCGGGACCGGGATGAACCACAACGGCCGCGCCCGCCAGCTCAACAAATGCCTGCACAAAAAGCGCTACGGCCGTCTGGCCGAGGCCCAGCGCTGGGCACGCTACCGCACCAACCGCACCGGCGTCATCCACACTGCCTACGAGTGTAAGATTTGTTTTTGGTACCACCTGACCACCGGCGGATATGTTGGCCAGGAAGAGGAGGCTCAGCATGTCCGCAAAAGATGACTATTTCGACAGAGACGAAACGGCCGTTCTGCGCAGAATCCAGCCCTATAACAGCGAGTGGACTAAAACCCACATCGTCCGGACGCCGCACGGCTATGTTATTTGCACCACCCACGTGTGGCCAAAGGGCGGGGCGATAACCCATATGGAATTTGTCTCCAGCGGTCGTTTGTGCACACGCACCTGGAAACGCGAATGGCGGCCGCGCACCATCACCTCGCTGGCCAGGGAGTTTGTGGCAGATGTGGTGAAACGGCCGGAAAACCTGTGACCAAACTCACCCGCCGCCGCGCCCGCAGCGTGGCCCGTAGCGACGCGGCCGCGGCCGCCAGAATCATCGCCGTGCAGGAAGCGCAAATCGCCGCGCTGCGGGCCGAAGCCGCCGCCTATGCGGCCGTGCTGCTGGGGATGTGCGAATTGTACAGGCTTTGGGACACGGTGGACCCGGCCACGGGCGCAAATTATCATCACGGCCGTGCCTACCATGACCAGCAAAGATATTGATGACATGGTGAGCTACGGGTAAAGCCCGCCGGGCGCACCAGTGCAAACGGCCGTTACCCGGTGGGTAACGGCCGTTTTACCCACGAGGTAAACCGATGGACGAAATCTTGCACAACACCGAAATCGTAGATGTCACCGCCAACGAACCGCTGATCGCCCTCGGCCGTATCCTGGTCACTCCCGGCGCTTTAGACCTGGAGTGCAACTTCACCCCCTACCTGGCCATGCACCAATGCGGCCTATGGGGCGAGGTTGACCAGGAAGATTGGCAGGAGAATGACCTGTCGGTCAAAGAAGGAAACCGGGTATTATCCGCCTACGTGTGGCAGAGCCGCCGCTTCTGGATTATCACGGAATGGGATCGGACTGTGACCACTATCTTACTACCCAGCGAATATTAGATGAAACGGCCGTGGCCAGCGCCGATGCTGGCCACGGCCTTTGGAGCTTAACACATGACCAACCAGACAGAACCTAAAGAACCGACCGAACAACCCACCAGCCCGCCACCGAAACCGGAACGGAAACGGCCGTCGCGTCAACTGACCCGCGAAGAAGAGATCGATTACTTCCGGAAAGCGGCCGAGAGCGACATCGCCCTGCGCGAGCTGTTTGCCAGGAGTGCGGCCGTGGCGGCACCGGCCGCCGCCCTCTGGGGCTAGGAATTGAGCCAACAAAAAAGCCCGGCAGCTGAAGTGCTGCCGGGCCTTTTTTTGTTTCAGGATACGGCCGTTTGATCAGGGAATGATCAGCTGGCGATCAGACGATCATCAGGTTGGCGGTGGTGGGCCATCGCCGACCACGCCCGCCTGGCGCAAGCATTCGGCAACGGCCGTGGGGTCGGCCTGGTATGCGGCCGCCAGGCGTTCCAGCAGCGGGCCGGGTGACGGATTGCCGTAGTGAGAGCCTGGCTGGTGGGAGTAGAAGTGCAAATCCTCAGCCAGGGCAAAAAGCGCCTGGCGCGCTTTGCCTGATAACTTCGGTCGGTAGATGTCAACTTGATCTTTCATATCCCAAATATATCACAACCAGTGTACATAGGTCAATAGTCACGTTCTGAAAATTGGTGCTTGACCTGTGTACACGGCTATGCTATAATCCCTATGTACACAGAAAAAGAGGCCACCCGCCCCAAGCCTAGAGAACTTAAGCGGATGGCCAACCAATCAGAACCCGGAGGCTCTTCATGTCCAGCATAGTAACACGATACACACAAGTCAGCAAAGAAGTTACCGTTTACGGCATAGATTACTTCGACGCCAACGGAAATCTCGTCTTAGATCAAGAGTTTGGCGTAAACAAAGAAGCCTGGGAGTCCACAGTCGAGTCACCCGACTGGCCAGAAACGGCCGTCCGCACCCAGCCCTACACCCAACAAGCCACAGTGGTGTCGTGGCAAGCCAGTTACCAGGATTCGCACCGCCGCGATTCATTGGGCCGCTTCCAGACACGGGGGCACAGCTAATGCCAGCGCCCGTCGTTAACAGCAACCTGATCCAAATCTCTGCCGCCCTGCGCGAGCTGCCCTTTAACCCGGTCATCACCTGCGACAGCAAAACCGTTACCGTCACCTTACGGCCGCACGTTGGCCAACCCGTCACCGGCACGGCCGTCAGCTTCGCCTTAGCCTACACCGTCGCCATCAACCAGCTGCGCGGCGCTTCGCTCCTCAACCATGTGGAGGCCAACCAATGATCAGCCTCTTATCGCTTACCAAATACACCGATGATCGCTACGCCGCCCGCTGGCTCGATGACGAGTTTGGCCTGCACTACGAATTCAATGCCCTGCACGATGGCAACGGTCGTTCGTTGTGCCGGGGCAAATACGATCCACCAGCGCCCACGCTAACGGCTGAGCAGCTGTCCACTGCTCAGTCGTTCATCGAGCCAACGCCGCCAGCGCCCACTCAGCACCCCGCCTACGAGCTGGCCGAGCGCGGCTCGGCCGTGCGCCCCGAGTGGGCCAACCGCTACACCAAAGCCGCCCAGCTGGTCGAAGCGGGGCAGGTACGGTTGACGGGGCCGGAAACGGCCGTTGTCACCGGCAGCAGCGACACCTACCAGGTCAACGGCAAATGCGGCTGCAAATGGGCGGGCTACCATAGCGAGCCGTGCAGCCACTACCTGGCCGTTCGCATGGCCCGCGCCCTGGCTCAGCCGGTGCAGCCTATCACCGAAGACGAAAAGGAAGCCGCCCACGCCGCTCGCGTAGCTGCCAACCGCGACGCCGCCCAGCTGCGTATCGCCCGCCGGGGCGAAAACAAATTCGAGCGCGCCCGGCGCAACCAGGTCGGCACGGCCGAAGAAGCCCGGCGCTACATTCGAGCCACGATGGCCAACGGCGGCACCGTTCCGGCCGACATCTGGCAGAAAGCCCACGGCGGACTGCTGGCTGGGCAGCTGGCCGGGGCGGCCTTCGCGGCGAAGGCAGGTGACTGATGTTCTACATCTGGCTGGCCATCTTATTTTTTGCAATCGTTTTACGAATCTTATTCAATTGGAGGTAACAAAAAACAATGAGAAACACGACACAATTAGACCGAATCGAAATGCTGTTATTTGCCCAAAGCGCGGCCGCTGGCATGGTGCAGTGGGTAAGTAGCTGGGTTGCCGGGGAAAACGAAGGCGGCGTGATGGTCGCCCTATACAGCGACAGCGGTAACTTCCCGGCCTGCAAAGTCTACAGCGAAAAGTTCCACATGCTGCCCGATTACGTAACCGGCCGCGTGCCCCAAACGGCCGTACCGCTGCCCGCCAATCGCGCCGCTGCTGAAAAAGCCGGTCGCCTGGTCGCCTGTCGGCCGTTCCAAATCGTGCGCTACGCCTTCGATGGCGAAGAAAAAGCCAAGTGGCGGCTGGCCGGGGTGCTGCGGCTGGGCAAAGAGATCGAGCCAGCGGCCGTTTCCCAGCCCGCCACCACGCAGCAGCCGCAGCAGCTCAGCGCCGCCGAGCTGGCCGCCAGCTTTTTCCGCCAGGGCGACAAGGTGACTGTCCAGGGCAAAGAAGGCACCCGGCCCGGCGTCGTCACCGGCCTGGGCCAGGATGGCAAAGTCGCCGTGAAGGTGGACGGCGTGATTTACCGGATGTCACCGGAGAAATTGACGGCAACTGATTTGGCGTAGGCCACAGCCCTGCCGAAAAGGAGCAACCCCGAGCCGGGGCGGGTGGACCCCGGCAAACATTTTTTAGTGAGGTACTCAGAATGACCCAATGCGATTACACAAAACTCCGCGCCGACAGCACCGAGCTGGCCCGATCCATGGACTGCCCACCGTTCCCGGTGGTGCAGCAGTACGGATTCTGTAGCTTCGCGGTTGGCGACGGCCGCCCCGCTGCCGTCAACGTGGTCGGGCAAGGCGTCGTCTACGCCAGCGATTTCCGGGCGTGGGCTGGCAAGCCGCTGCCCAAATCGGCCGATGACGACTTTGGTCAGATGGAGCCGACGGCGGAACAATTTGTGGCAATGCTGCGGGCGTAACGGCCGTATCCCGGCCTGGGCCGCGCGGCGGCGGAGGAATGAACGATGGCGAGTAAAAAAATGCAGTGGCGGGTTCACACCCAGAACCTTTTGAAGGAACTCGTTGAGAGCAACGAGGGAATGGGCATACTGTCGAAGCCCGTAACCATTTTTGGCAGGCTACTAGCGGCTGTCGGTGAACGTGCCGCAGAGTTGAATGATGAAAAGCTGAATGCCCTCATGATCCGGCTCGCTATTTACTCAGTGGCCGATCCCGGAAGTCCTGACTATGACCCTGAGATAGTCCACAGATACCTTGAAATTCCAATCGAAATCTAACAGCAGAAACGGCCGTTTCCCACCCGGCTACCAACCAGCGGAAACGGCCGTCTACCACAAAGGAGCGATCCATCATGGCAGCAGCAACTATAACACACAGTAAAATCATTACCGAAATTCACCTGGTTTGGGATGGCACATTCTACTTCCTCAACCGCATCCGCCCGGCCGGTAAACGGCCGGAACGCATCACCGCCGAACGCGCCGCCGAAATCATCCGCCTCAACACCGGCGAACCCGGCGTCGAGGTCAGCACCCGTGGCCAGGTGCAAATCGGCAGCCGCCACGGCTGGAGCTGGATCGCCACCATCACCACGGCGGGCGAGGAGGATTAGATGTACTACGTCGTGGACGCCGAAACGGGCGAAATCGTGCAGTACCTCACACGGCCGCTGCCCCCGGCAACGCTGCGCAAGCGGCCCGGCCGTCTGGCGCGGGCGTGGGGGTGGGTGGTGGGGCGGTGGGGGAATTGGCGGTGAGAGTGAAGAGGGGGCGGCCGTGGGAGACGGCCGTTTCTGTCTTGGTTGACAATTCTCTTTTTCTGGTTGACATTTCTTTATTGCGAATATGTGAATAACACATTATAATATGTGTATATCACATAAACAGCCGCGAGGCACAAAAGGAGCGACAAAATGTCTGAGGTAATAATCAGTGGAACAGCAAAAGGTTTTGGCAGCAGTAAATTCCGTTACGTTTCTGGTCTGAGCAGTGAAGCCAAAACGGCCCTCAAGGACAATTCTGCACTGGTCATCTGTGAACGCCCCTTCAACGACAAGGACGGCGACTGGTACGTGGTGACGGAGAATCGCGGGCGCTACGGCCACCGCCTCCCCACCGACCAGGAGCGGCGTGAAATCGGCAGAATGTAAACAGCAGGGGGCGCAAGCCCCCATTTCCTTTGGAGGCAAAAATGGACACATTCAGATGGAGTGACGGTCACTCGCACGAAACCGAATTCCAGGCCCAGGAAAACGGTTTCATCGAACCGGCAATGGAGGCCCTGAAAACCTTCCACGCCGAAACGGCTAAAAAATACCACGACGGGGAAACGCAAACCGTTATGATCCATTTTCGCCAGGCGGAGTTGCACATTCAGGTCAACGGCAACTGGCGACCGCTGCATCACAACGGTGCGCTGGTCATTTTCCCGATAACGGCCGGAAACACACCAGAATCAATCGCTGAGATTTACGACAAACTGGAAACGGAACTGCTGTTCAAACAGCGCATGATATGGCGCAGGGTAGATACTGCCTATGATAACGAACGTAACCTGATTCAGTTTATACACGGCGTCTCAGATACCCTAAAACGAATGACCGATGAGGAAAACGATGAATCAAACAACGATACAAATTGACGACGAAACCAAACGCCGCATGGAGCAGCTCGCTGCGTGGTATGGCCTGCCTAATCAGCGTCACGTAACAGCCATCCTACAAACGGCCGTTGCCCAGCTTCACACTATCGAGGCCGCACGCCGCACGCTCTCCGATTCTGATTTTGTCGGTTTCCTGGCGGAGATTTACCGGCCGATCAATTAAACCCCAGGCCCGGCCGCCCCGCCGGGCCTTCTTTTTGCCCCGACATATTGACAACCGTCAATATGTGCTATAATTAGAACAGGTGTTTGTATTGCACAAAACGGCCGCCACACCTAAAAGCCCATGCCGGGCAGCAGGGTAGGGCGGTCTTTTTGATCGGAGAGGCAACCGTATGACAACTCAGGCTAAATTCCACATCACCACCACAAACGGCCGTCAGCGCGCCCTCTGGCTGCGCCTGTTTGGCAGCGACGTGCTGCCAGTAACGGCCGCTGCCCCTCATGAGGTCTACACCCCAGACGGCCGCGCCCGCCTGGTCTACGATCTGGACGTAGTGGCCATTGGCACAAACGGCCGTCGCCGCCTGGCCGCCTACATCGCCGCCCGGCGCTGGGGAACGACATTTGAGGCCGCGCTGCGCGACGTGGCTTTTGGCTGGACTGTTGACGCCACCGACTGCGAGCTGGTTGCCGAGCCAGTCACAGAACCGGTGCAAAATTCGCGCGTAGAAACGCGCAGCGCGATTTCACGGCCAACTGTGCCGCCAAACGGCCGTACGCCTCGCCCGCGCCGGAAATCGCGGGAACGACGGGCGTACGGCCGGTCGCTGTCTGGTGCGATTGGCCACCAGCCGGGGTTGAGCTTGCCGTGAAGGGTAGGGCGGCCCAAATAGGTCCATACTCGTATTAATGGAGATTATCGATAGTATGTTTTTAGTCGAGTGGGGGAGGCACAAACGGCCGTTTCCGGCCTGATAATCAAAGTATGGCCACAAAACAAAAAGAGCCGGTGACGATTGGTCGCCGGCTCTTTTTGTTTACTCCGCCACCACTGCACGCCACACGACTATCCTGGCCAGCGCATGAGCTACGCGCTCATCAATTGGCCCCGGCTCAATCCCCATTGCCGCGAGCAGCTGGTGTAAATACACCGCCGCCTGCCGGTTGCTTTCGTCTACCACCAGCGGCAGCACATCGGCCGTCGTCGCTTCCAGGACGGGAAACGGCCGTTGCACCACGATTCCCTGAAATGGCATAGCCCTGGCAGGATTGGCCCACGCCTCACCCAGCGCCGTGTCTGGCCAGCGCCGGTACGCCCCCACCCCACCCGGCCACAGTGGGTCATGCACCCAAAACGAACCGTCCGGTTCGTAGCCGGTGAGGATGACATAATGATTCCCGGCGTAGTCCGTGGCCCGCAGCTCGCGCGGCAAACGGCCGTATCCAATCAAGGCAATGATTGGGTTGCCATTGGCCAGCCAGCGCCGGGCGTCCGGCAGGTGCAGCGGCCGTACGTGCTCACGGGGCACGCGGAGGGCGGCTAGGGCGTCGAGCATCTGGCTCATGTGCATCATGTCGCCTCGCGTCAGGCTGGCCACCTGGTAGAGTTTTTCGATGGGCAGGCCAGTGACGGCCGACAAGCACGCCGGGCCGCAGTCGTTGGAGATCGGCCGTTGGCCCGGTTCCTGCTGCTGTGAGACAAAATCAACATCAAGTTTCATGGTCCATTCCTTTACGCCACACCAGCGCCCGCGCCACCTGGCGCAAAATCACCCGCTCACCCCACGTGCTTGCCCCGTATCGCAGCAACCACAGCGCCAGGTTGCGCCATTCGTGCCGCGTGTACGGCTGGTCCTCGCCCAGAATGTCGGCCGTCAGCGTGGCCAGCAGTGGCAGGGGCAGCCGCTCGATGATGATGATGGGCTCGCCGACGTAGTGGTGATTAGAGGGAACAGAGGTCCAGACACGGCCGTATGACCCACCGTTGTAGTGCAGGTCGAGCAGCCTCATTTGCGCCACGTGCCCCAGGTCAATGTCACGACGACGGCGACGACAAACAGCAGCAGAAACAACATAACGGCCGCGATGATTTGGTTGTCGGTCATAGTTCATCACACCGATGGCCAGGCGACTTTCGGCCGCAGCTGGTCCAGCTTCTCCAGTAGTTCGTCGGTACGGCCGCGCCGGTCCAGGTAGCCCACCAGGCGCTCGGCCTTGGCTCGCTTGCCATCGCCGCCTAATGATTCATAGTCAATATTCAACAGGAGACACAAGGTACGCAGCTCCTCCTCGTCGAAGTGCAGCGCAATCATTCCAGATATTTCAGCAGTCCACGAACCGGCAATGAGGGGGCCGGTGTCGGGCTTTCCCTCTCGGCTGCGTCCCTCAACGACAGCGATCCTTGTCGCAAGCTCGAAAACGATGTTCTCAAGCTCGCGTCTCTTTTTTTTTCGGCCTCAAGCTCTTCATTGAAGGTCTCCGCCAGACGGCGGATGTCGTCGCGCAGCTCATCAAACTTGTTCGGTAAAAACCGTAGTGACTCTTTGATCTGCGCGACGTCGTCCGACAAACTCATTTGGCAACCTCGTTGCGGGCCATCCTCATCAGCAGATCGCCAAACGTCCCGATCTCTGCCTCGACCTGTTGAATTTGCTCCTGCACCGCCTCGCGGCTGTGCTCAACGCGCACCGAATGCTTTTCCAGGAACGGCACACGGCGAACCCCTTCCAGCGCTCGCCGCACGTCGATATCCGCTTCCAGGATGTAGAGCAGGGTGTAAAGATAGGCCAGCTCCAGTGACCGTTTTTTCAGTAGCTCAATGGCGGCTGCAATGTCTGTAGGCATACGGCCGTTACTCGACTGCCGGAAACTCTGCCTGAAGCTCAATCGCGCCCAGCGTGGCCGTGTTCAGCCCATGAACGGCCGCTTCAATCAGTGCATCGATCTGCTCCGGCGTAACGGCAATGCCCAGGTCACTGGCCAGGTCGGTGAGCATCCGCACGGCGTAAATCTTCTTGTCAATATTGGCCTCGCCCAGCGTTTGCTCAGCGGCCGCCACAAAATCGCGGGCGAACGATTGCAGCAGCCAGTAATTGCGCTCGCCGATCTCCAGCTTCAGCCGCTCAAGCTGCTGCTGAACGAGCGCCCGGGCAGTGGCCACCACAACGGGGATAGCCGCGACCAACACGGCCAGCACCAGGTTGATCAAAACTGCATTTAAGTCAAGTTCCATACCACACATCCTTTTTTCTGTAGGTTGATAAATAAGTTTGCGCGCAAACCACGCCGCCGCTTACGCCTTCGGCCGCAGCCGCCAGAAGGCCAGCACGGCCGGATCGTCACTGGTAATTTTCAGACCCAGCGACGCCTCGCCCGTGGCCGCCTTCAACAGCCGGGTAAACCACAACCGCAGCGTTTCCAGAATCTTCTCGCGGGTGTCCAGGTCAACTGCGCTGTCCACGTGGACAGCAGCGGCCGACAAGTTGCCCAACTGCCGCAGCGTGGCCACGTAGCCGCGCTGGTCGCGAGGCACCAGGCTCATGTCATTGGCTTCGATAACGGCCGTGGCGTGGTCGATCATCGCCGGGTACATCTGGTCAGGGTCTACCACGTAGAAGGCGTAGCCCCCGTCGTCGAGCGCTTCTTCGCGCTTTGCAAGGTCGAGTACATCAATCATGCTCAAGGTCTCCTTTTGGTGACGGAATTAAACCGTACTGGCGCGAATTTCCATGTCCTGGATAGTCAAGTCCTGCCCATCGCTCACCGTGCGGTCGCTGCTCAGATCGAAAGCCGCGTCTACCTGACGGCTGTTCACCGTGGCGTTGTCATCGGTGAGTAGCGCCCAACGTGCGCCGTTGCCAGAGGCGGGCAAATTGCCGCCGCTGGCCGTAAAGGTAATGTCCTTAATACGCACCAGCGCCCGGTCATTGGCGTCGTCTTCGGTGTAGGTGTCGAAGTCGGTTGCGCCAGGGGTCAACGACACGCCGCCCGCGCTGTAGCCGTTGCCAGTGGCAATCTGCGAGCAGTCGCCAATGGTGTTGGCGTCCACCGTGGGCGGTGTATTGTTGGTGGCCAGGGCCACGTAAAAATTAGTGGGGGGGGATACGGCCCGGTAACGATTGCCGAGCATTAGGTAGCCGCCCCGGTTGGTGACTAAACTTGCCATAAATCCATCTCCTTTATTGCTGGGCCTCGATCTGCCCAAATGCCGAAACGGTTTTCCCGTTTACGGTCCAACTAATAATCATGATGTAGGTCCGCCCGGCCGTCAGGCCGTTGGCCACAAAGTCGGGCGTGGTCAGGTAACTGCCGCTAAATGAGGCGCTGCCGCTGAGCACATCGGCCGTCACATCCGCACCCGTTTCGTCTAAAATGGTCACGGCCGGGCTGGCATACGTGCCCGCGCCCCACACCGACACGTCGATACGATACGGCCGTGTTTCATTCACGCCGCGTTGAAAAGGGGAGCCGATTAACTTACGCTCGTTAGCCATTACCTATCCTCCAGTTGCAAATCAAACGTGCGCCCGCGCAGTACAAGGTCAAAGCTGCGCCCGGTCAGCGCCGGGTCAAACGTGCGCGGTCGCAGGCGCAGCAGCAGCACGGCCAGCAGAACCACCGTGGGATCGCCCGCCATCAAGTGCAAAACGGCCGCTCCAGGCGTCACGGTTACGCTGCCCGTTTCAGGCACGGTGGGCGACACAGCTGCCAATCGCAGCAGCGCCGCCGTCACCGCAATGACCACGCTGCTCGCCACGGCCGTGGGATCGACTGCGGCCAGCGCCAACAGCGCCGCCGTGGGAACGGCCGTCACGCTGCCCAAAACGGCCGTTGGGTTGACCCCGGTCAGGGTCACTTCCCCCACCCCACCGTTGACCAACAGTGCCCCAGAAGAGACGGTCGGACTGATGGCCACCAGGTAGACGACCGCTGCGGCAGGCTGGGCCACCGTTCCGCCATAAACGGCCGTTGGGCTGATGGCCACCAGCTGCACAACGGCTACCCCTGGCGTTACCAACAGCGCCCCTGCCCCCACAGTTGGGTTCACCCCGGTTAGCGTCAAATCGGCCGCGCCAGGGGTCAGCGCCAGACTGGCCAGAATAACGGCCGGGGAGACGGCCGTCAGGCTCAGCACTGCCACGCCGGGTGTAGCCATCTCGGCCCCTACCGACACGGCCGGGTCAACTCCAGACAGCGCCAGGTTGGCCACGCCAGGGACCAGGGTCAGATGACCCAGCACCACGGCCGGGCTAACCCCAGACAGCGTCAGGGCCGCCGCGCCTGGCTGGCTGGCCACGTCACCCAAAACGGCCGTAGGACTCACCGCCGCCAGGTCAACCACCGCCGCGCCCGGCGTGGTGGCGATGTCGCCTAAAACGGCCGTAGGGCTCACGCCAGACAGCGCCAGCGGGGCGTGGCCGGGGGCGAAGGTGATGTCGCCCTGTACCGCCGCGGGGGAAACGGCCGTGAGTACGACCGTGGCCACGCCGGGGGTAACCAGGATGGGATCGGGAGTGCCGCTCAGTTCGCCGCCGCCGAAATCGTCGAGGGTGCCGCTGCCGCCAATGTCGGCACCTAGATAGCCCGCCACGTTGTAGGTCGAATCTGTGGTATTGCCGACGGCCGTCCATCCGCTGCCCGTGTCTACGTAAGCAGTGAGGGTATCGCCTACAATCTCCAAGCCGAATTTGTTGCCTGCGGCAAGCTCCTGGCTGATCGCGGATCCCAGATTGGTGATGGTGCCGTTGTCAATGCGAAAGATTTGCAGGGTGTCGGTGCCACTGACCTTGTTGAGGCGCAGGCCGTAGCCGTCAATGCTGGTGCCTGAGATGTCGTGCAGCCGGGCAAAAAGCGTCATGTTACGGTTATTGGCCGGGGCGGTGCCAATCGTGGCGTACACCTCGCAATCTTCGGTAGTCAAAATGGTGTTGTAATAGCCGCTCCGGTTCCCGGTACTGCTTGGTGCGCAGACATTGGACGAGACAACCAGGCCAGAGGTGATGTTGGCCCAGCCAGTCATCGGTGGCCCCTCATTGGCCCGATTGAAGTTGTCTATTACGCCATTGACCGGGAATGCCATCTATTCACCTACCTCACAAATGATGTATGGCGCGTCGAAAATCAGCAGACCGGGGCACGCCACCTGGTAAGCGCCAGGCGTCAACAGCAGCGGCAGGTAAACGGCCGTTGGCGTGCTGGTTGGCGTTTCGGTTGGGGTAGCCGTCTCGGTGGGCGTGGCGGTGGCCGTCGCCGTTTCAGTTGGGGTTGCCGTTTCTGTCGGCGTGGACGCAGGCGTTTCTGTGGGCGTCTCAGTGGGAACGGCCGTTTCGGTCGGTGTCTCAGTTGGCGTTTCGGTTGCCGTGGCCGTGGGGGTCTCAGTTGCCGTCGCTGTTTTAGTAGGTACGGCCGTTGGCTCTGGCTGCCCCTCAAACCACAAAGAAAGCCCGGTCCATTTAATCCCCAGCGTCGAGATTGTTCCGGTGTAAATCGTGCGAATTTCTAGCGTGTAGACGCTGGAATAACCCACCTGCACCGGCTGGCCACGATACAGCTCAAACCCGCCGTAGGGGCTGGTGTCGGTTGGGGTATCGCCCATGTGGTGCGTGAATACGTTCACCACCCCGTCGTCGGTGTGGAGGTCGGCAATCAACGTGGCGTCATCGGCCTGCGTGATGATCATCGCCTCAAACGTGGCGGTGTACGTGCCGGTGACTTCAATGCCCCGATCCTCCAGGGTAAACACCTGCTGGGAAACTGACCACTGCCCCGCCTGCCCCTGCCCGTTCTTGGGTCCGTTTTTGAACGCCTGCCCGCCCTGGACGGCCGGGTTCGTCGGGCTGGGCGCTTTGCAGCACGTTTGTTCTGAGACGTACTGATTGTGGACCCAGCCATCCGCAACGCCGCCGGTGGTGCAGTTGTTATCCAAACCACAGCCCCAGCGGTTGACCAGCACTTCACCAGAGACAACGGCCGTTTCCGGCCACAACGAAAGCGCCAGAACCGTTCCCAGCAGCAGCGCCGCCGCGCCGCCTATAACCCGCGCTGTTGATTGTTTCACGGCCGATCCCCCCAATGCGTCCACATGCGCGGCGTAGGCGTCGGCCGTGGGTCGCAGCCCACACAAGAGTTTGCCGTCAGCGGCAGGTAAAGGTCGGTTTCGGTTTGCGCCGTGGCGGCGGTGAGCGATAGGCCGATAACGGCCGTCAGCACCAGCAGCAGCAGGACAATCATGACCAGTCGCATTCTCATTTGGTTTCCTCCGCGCCGATGGCGTCCCAATCAACGGTCAGCAGTCCGGCCGCTTCCAGGACAAAAATGTCCTCAGCCGAAAGCCCGGCTTTTTGGAAGTCGAGCATATCGAACGGCTTCGCGGTCAGCTCAATTTTTTCTTCGAGCATGGCGTCGGTTTGCCGCTTAAATTCGGCGTAGTTTTCCGGCTTCACGCGTACCTCGTCGCCGTCGCGCTCGCCCAGCTCATGCACCAGCCGCACGCGCTCTGTTTCGTAGGCGTCTAGCTCTGGCCCAATGACGCGCCAATACCGGGCCAGGCGCAGGGAGGTAACGGCCGCCAGGTTGCGGCACTGCGCCAGGTGTTTCAATGTCTCTTTCGCCGGTAAAACCTGTCCTAGTTTCATGTTGCTCCTTTTTAGGTGCTGATAAGCACGTCGTTGCCACTGCGATACAGCGCCCCGATAATGCCGGGGTTGGAGGTGGGCAGCTCGGCCAAAATCACCTGCTGCGCCCGTACTTCCAGGGGGAAGCGGTACGTACCGCCGCTGCGGATAATGACCTCGAATACTTCCTTGCTCATGCGCACCTGGGTGATGTTGTTGGCATCGCGGTAAAAGCCCAGCTCAAACGCGCCGGTGCTGCCCGCGTCGCGGTCCGTGTCGTTGAAGTCGTAAAAAACGCTGCTGCCACTGACGCTGCTGTTTTCCATGATGAAGCGGTCGCCCTGGTCGCCGGTGGTGGTAATGGTCAGATCGCCACCGACCGTCAGCCCGGCCGTCATCACAACATCGCCGTCATCCTCAATGGTGACCCGTGTCGAGGCCGTGCCCGCCGTGCCCGTCTGGAAAACCAGGCTGCCGTATTCGGCCGCCAAATAAACGGTGTTGTTGGTGTTGGCCTGCAAATAGCCGTGACGCAGGCTGTCGGTGTAAAAGGCAATAAACGGGCTGCCGCTGCTAGAATGCGACAATCGGATCATCTCATTGCTGGTTGACGAAACGTGAATCGGCACGGATGGCGATACACCAACCCCCAGCGCCGTGGCCTGCACGGCCGTTCCTGGAAAATTGACGTACCCCGTTGCCCGCGTCACCTGCATCGCCGTGGAGAGAAACGCGCCCGCGTCCGAATAGGCAAACAGCTGCAAGTCCGACCCGGCGTTTGAGCCACTTTCGGCCGTGCTGTTGGCCCGTAAATCCCACCGGGCCGACCCCCCTGTTTGCCATTGGAAAACCCGCGCCGTACCGGCCGCGCCGTTGGCAATGTAGCGCACCAGCGTCAGGTAGCCGCTGCTGTCGCTCTTTAGCAGCGCCGACGCAGCGCCGGGGGCGCTGCTGGGCGTCAAAACCCCCAGCGTGTTGGTGCTGGTCAGCCCCACCACGTCCAGCGCCGCGCCGGTGACGGTGTGGTCGCTGGATGAGGTAATGGCGTGGCTGCGGTTGTGGTGCGCGTTGGCGTCGCTGGCGTGGCTGCTAATTGCGGCCGTTACCTCGCTGTCGCGGGCAATGGTGGAGGGGATGTCAGCGTCGAGCAGCGGCCAGTTGTGATGGGCGTCGGCATCGGCCGTGTGGACAAATACGGCCGCTGTTACTTCGCTATCCCGCGCAATGGACGCCGGAATGTCGGCGTCTACCAATGCCCGAAACGTGGGATCTGCCGCACCACCCGAAGTTGGCCCGGCAAACAAAGTGTTGGCGCTCTGGCTATCAAGGGTAATTTGCTGCCCGGTCAACCCTAGAATGGCCCCGGCGTCGGCCGCCAAAGTTACCGCGTCGTGCAGTTCGGTATCACGGGCGATAGAAGCGGGAATATCAGCGTCTACCAGGGCACGGAATGACGGGGCAGCTGCGCCACCAGTGGAAGGCCCGGCAAAGACGACGTTGGCGCTTTGGTTATCCAGCCCGATTTCCTGGCCAGACAGCGACAGCAAGTTGTTGTTGGCGGTTGTAGACAGGGTGACAAGCGCATGATGGGCATCGGCGTCACTGGCGTGTGTGGCGATTTCCGCCGCCACGTACACCGCCACCGACAAATCCAAATCCTCGTCTGCGCCGTCGTTGAGCACAGTGATGACCACCGAGGCATCGGTGCTGATGATTTTGGCGTCGAGGTAATCGGGCGTGGTGTCATCCACGCTGACGCGCACCCGGTAGGTGTCGCCACCAACAGCGGGCAGAAACGGCCGTAGCCAGTTGGCGTCACGGGCAATATCGCCCCGGCCGAGATTGGAGCGCCTAATCCCCACTGGCGGCCTCCTCTTCCTCTTCCAGCCACTTCTTTGCCCGCTCGAACTCGCGGTTGATTGCCTCGTCGTCGTAGCCTTCTGGCGTCACGTCGATGGTGTCCTGGCCATCGGCCATCGTTACTTCGCCAATCCAGACATCGCGGTCTTGCTGCAAAAAGGTGCCGGGGATGGCGGTAGACGGCCGTTTCTTCATGTTGCGCACCACGCCAGGCCGGGCCGCCCAGCGCATGGGGGTACCCCCGCGTGTGGTGAGCCCCTTTTCCTTGCCCTGCCACAAGTAGGCAGGCTCATTGCTGGCCTGGCGAAAATGGATGAAATCGCTGGCGTCTACTTCGGTGAGGAACGGCGCAGATGTACTACCGACCATCGTCAGGTGCATGAGCGCATCCCAGACCCGCATGGGCGTCTGAAACGACTTGCGTACCTGCGTCGTGTTGGGGGCAATGGAACCGGCCGTGAGGAATTCGCAGTCGGCGGCCACAATCTCAGAGTAAAAAGTAGACAGGTCATCTTCGGTGCCATCCCCGGCCGTCACGTACTTGTTGTTGGCGGTGAACACAAATCCAACCGCCTCAACGTGCAGGCTGTCTTCGATGTCCTTGCCCACGCCAACTGGCCGGGCGATGGCTTCGCCCGCCTCGATGAGTGTCTTTTGTGCTTCGGCTTCGGCCGTCGCCTGGGTCACGCCGTCAAGGGGGATGATGTACTCCCGACGGCCGTATCGGGCAATGCTGGTGTCGTTGGTAAACCAGTCGGTTTCGGCCGTGGCGGCGTCGGTGGTGTAGACCACCTTGACTGCGTTCCACACCTCGCCCAGGTCTTTGCGCTCTTTCCAGCCGTCGATGGCCAGGTCCATGCTCCAAATAATGCCGCGCCAGGTGAGCAGCCCGGCCGACCGCTCGTAGACGACGTGGCCCAGCTTGTTGTCAAACCACGCCTCCAGGATGCGGTGTGGCGTCACCACGGACGGCTTCATGTCCCACGACGCCGCCCAAAATCCGCCCTGGCGGCGAATGCTGTGCTGATAGCGCAGCGCCGCCCCGGTAAACTCCTCGCTGCGGCCGTCGGCGGTGTTGGGTGCGGTGAACAGGGCAAAATCAGACACGGTACAGCCTCCAGGTGCGATAGACGTCCATATCGGCCGTCACTGTCACCGTGTTAACGTGGCTGGTGTCCGTCTGCCCGGCAAAGACCATGATGCCGCCGTAGCGGGGGAAAACCCAATTGCGCGGGGTGACTTCAAAGCGGCTCTGTACCTCATCGTTGGAGCTTTGCACGGCGAAAGCGTCAATCTGGAAATCTTCGTGGGTGAAGATGTGCAGGGGGATGGCGCTGGTGGCAATGCCATTTTCGCAAATGATTTGATGATCGGCCGGGATAAGCACAAAGCCGTTGCAATAAATCTGCCCCGTGCCTTCGATGCGCTCGACGCCCCAATTGATGTACTCAGTAAATTCAACTGGCTCGGCGGCCACGCCGTAGCGAAACGGCGCGGGCGGGATTTGAATCTCGCCAATTTCGGCCAGGGTGTAGTTGCTGAAGTTGGACGACATGCCGAAGTAGCGGGCCTGCTGCCAATCGGCCGTGAAAAATTTGGTACCTGGCGCACGAAAGGACATGCCGATACGGAACCCGGCGCGGGTTGTGCTGGCGCTGGTCAAACGAAAGCGAGCCAGCACCGTGTAACGGCCGCGCATACTGGTCACGGCCGCCGGGGTGTAAAGCAGCTTGTATGCCCGGTTGAGCATCGTCGCGTTGGTAGCAAACGTGGTGCGCGCCGTGTTGGGGGCAGTGCCCAGCGCTCCGTTGGCGCTGTCGTCAACGATGGTTGTGTCGGTGCTGGAAACGGCCGTCCCGTTGGTGAAATACGCTTCAGCGTCGAAGCTGAGCGCGGTTTCGCCAATATACCAAAGCGGCCGTATGCCTATCCAGAACTTCTCAATTTGGCCAGACGGCGTAACCTCCAAATGAGCAATGCGGTGGTCAAACGTCGCCTGAGCCGAATCAACACCAGGTGCCCACTGCCCCCCGCCTAAGTTGACCGCGCTGCCGGTGATGTAATTGTCAGGGGTGGTTTCTTCTGCCTCGGCGCGGTGGGTGATGACGCAGCGGTAGCGCGCGCCGTTGGCCTCCAGCACCTGTGGATTTTGAATGTCATCGGTCAGCGGCCGTAAGCTAAAGCCGGTGATAAGCGAGCGTTTGGCGCTTTCGCCTTCGCTCTGCTCATTCCACCACAAAGAGCGGGTGGTCAGGTTTTGGTTATGCCAGTAAACCGCCTGCCCCAAGCGATGCTCCAACTCGACCACCGCGTCGCGGATATTGTCCTGGGTATCGGCCAGGATTAGATTAAAAATCTGCGACACGCCGCCGTCGCCCGCCTCCTCGCTGGTGTGACTGTGCTCCTCGATGCGCAGCCGGTCGGACGAAAGGAAGTTGTAGCGACTGGTCCCGTCTACCTCGACGATTTGCTTGACGATGGCCATTAGGAAACCCCCATGTACTGGTTGCGCCGCTGCTTACGCCGCTCGTTAATCAGCGCCTGGGTCATCGCGGCCGCTTCTTTTGACCGGTTGTAAATAATCGTCTGGCTGCGGTCGACGTAGCTGCCCCCGCCCCCCAGCATCCCCTGGCTTTGCTGGTTGCTAAACACCTGCCCGTCATCGCCAGGGATGATAAACAAACGGCCGTCCTTCTGGCGCAGCAGCTCAGGCAAGTTACCCTCCCCTGCCTGGAAGAGACCCCCGGCAAATACAGACCCACCGGCCGCCTTCTTGGGCGGCTCTTTACCCCCGCCACCGTTGCCTAAATCTTGGGCCGTCGAGGTGTTGACCGTCACATTGGCGCTGACGTTACGGCCGTCCAGGGCGTCGAGCTGGCGCAAAATGTCGCCAATGCGGGTGTCGGCGTCTTCCAGACCGCGAATAGTAACGGTGCTCACCACCGCTTTGGGCATGGCGTTTAGGGCGTCGTTAACGGCCGTTTGCTGCTCAGCCAGATTGATCGCCTGGTCGGCCGTTTGAGCCGTGCCTTCGATGAGGGCGTTAAGAGCGGCCGTTTGTTCTTCGGTGGTGAGCCTGCTGTACGTCTGGCTGGCGGTCAGGTCTTGAATGGCCTGGTTGGTGTTGGCAATTTCTAGCTGCGCATCGGCCTGAGCCTGGCTCAGGTAGCCAATACCTACCAACACGTCCAGCGTCTCGGCCAGGTTGCCATTTTGCGCCGCCTGGGCCAACAGAGCCTCGGCGGCCGTTTCCCGGTAGCTTTGTTTGATGGCCTCGTTGGCGGCCGTGATGCGGGCCTGCGCTTCTTCAGCGGCCGCGCTGTCGCCGGTGTAGACGTCGACGAGGCGGTCGGGTTGGCTGGCCAAATCGGCCTGTTGCGCCACCAGGGCGTCACGCTGGCTTTGGGACAAATCGTTTTGCAGGCGGTTGTAGGCATCGAGCCATTCGGCCGATCCCTCGTCTACTGTGCGCAAAATCTCACGGTACGCTTTGGCCTGATCGTCGGATAGGTCACTGGCCAGCTGGGCGTTAACGGCCGCCACCTGGTCGGCGCTGCTTACTGTGCGCGTTACCCATTCGCCCTGAGAATCAGACAGCGCTTGCTGGGCATCAAGCAACTCGTTAACAGGATCGGACGCTTCCTGGAAGAAGCCAATAAACGCCTCCCGCCGCGCCTTCGCCTCGGCCTCGATGGCGTCGATATTATCCCGGCTGGAAGCGGCCGCTTCCTGCCCCATCTGCGAAAGGCGGGCAAGCTCGGCACCGTAATCAGAGGCAGCGCCAACGGCCGTTGTGCCAGTGACAACGGAATATTCACGCGATAGCTGGTTGAGTTTTTCCAACTCCTGGCCAAAGCGAGGCAAGCTGTAGCCAGAGGCCCGCTCAAGGTCATCAATCCAAACAGATTGGCCATGCCCCAAATCAATGTAAGCCAGGCCCATTTCCTCGGCCTGGCGGAATAGGTCTTCGCCTTCGCCAAATTGCTTGTTGATGATGTTACGCAGGTCTTCGGAGTTTTTGGCCGTAGAAGCAATTTCCAGGGCTGTGGCGTGCAGCTCTTGCTGGTAGGTACTGGTGCTTTTGGCCAGGTTTTCGATGACCGGCGCGGAAATGGTTGCGAAGAATTCAGCAACCTCATCTTTTGCGTTTTGCGCTTCCGCTTTTAGGATGGATAGCTGCCCGGCCGTTGTCTCCGAGGCATCGCCAAAGAGCGCCATTTTCTCTTCGAGGCCAATCAGTACAGCCTCGTCGAACGCATCGCCCTCGAAGCCTTGCGCTTCCAATTCGGCCGCTTTCAGCCTCACGCCCTCAACAGACAGCCCCAGCGCGTCCAGCCGTGCCGCGCTGTTGTTGGCAAAGGTCAGGATCACTTGCTGCATATCTAGCCCGAGGCCAGATATGACAGTAGCCAGGCGGGTGACCCCCTCCTCGTCTTTGGCCAGGCCCAGGCTGATAATGTCCGTGGCGCTGGCGATAAGAGCGGAATTGGCCACCATGCCCTTGGTGGCTGCCGCCAGCTCACCCTCAAGGGCGGTAGCTGTTGTGCCAATGGATTTAGCAAGGTTGTTAAACCGATTCTCGGCCGCTTGCAGCTGTGCGCCCTGGTCTATCTGGTCATAAACAACCTTTGCCGCACCAGCAACGGCACCAAACGCGACCTTAGCAACCGATAGCTTTGAGGCAAATTCTGTCCACTTCAAGCCGCCAGAGTCAACGCTCTGCGCGGTTTGCCCCATTTGCGTACGGGTGTCAGCAAGACTTTTATTGACCTGTTCTAGGCCATCACCTTGCTTCTTCGTCCGTATGATGATTTCGAGATCGTATTGATTACTGGCCATAGTTAATCGTCACTCAGGGGGATTCCGGCCGCTGCCAACCCGGCCAGCATGGCGCGGGCAAAGGCCGTGTCGTCATCCCCCCACTGTTCTGGCGGCTTGCGGAAAACTTTGTCGGCTGCGATGACGTGTTCCATAGCCTCTAACAAAAAGCCGTTCCAGCGCATCTCCTCAGAGAGAAGCGGGCGCGGGTACGGCCGTTTGAATTGCACCTGTCCGGTGAGCGCCAATGCCAGCTGGTCTGTCTGCCACTCGATCAGCGCGTAAGGCCAGGGCTGTTGGGGTGGGTAGGTGCTTACTCCGTCGCCAATTACTCCTGCTCGGCTGGTTCGTCGCCAGTCGTGCCAGCGCTGGACCAGCCGGGCAAGTTTGGGAGGAATCGGGCCTCAACGATGAGTTTTTGCGTAACGGCCGCCACAAAGTTAAACAGCGCCATGTCGTTAAGGTCATCGTTGAGGACAACGTCGTCAATATGGGCCTCCAGGATGATGTGACGGCGCTCCTGGTAGATGCGCTGCAAATCCCCAATCGGCCCCACCGACGGCCGCCCGTCACCACCGTTGGCCTGGTATTTTTCCCACCAGGCCAAAAACTGCTCCGGACTTAGCCCGCGCGGCACGTACACGTGCCCTGGCCAGAAAGCCAGCGGGGAATCGACACGAACGGCCGTTTGGCCGTTAATCATCTTGGTTTTGGGCGCTTCGTTCTCTGTGCTGTCTGCTTTGCTCATCGTTGGTCCTTTTTAGGCGTGCGCGGCCGTGGTGTGGCCATCGGCCGCAAAGAAGACGGGAATCACGTTTGGCTGGGTAGCGTCGGCGTCAATTTCCGGCGCGCCCAGGCCCAGGAGTTTGGGGTTGGTCAGGGTGATTTCGATATTGCCCGTCGTCCCACCGGCCGGGGTTGATTGCAGCCCGCCGGGATCCTGGTTGTGTTCGTCCATCTCTTTGAAAATCTCGACGGCGCTCAAGTCGTCCGTCCCCCACTCGCCCGCCAGGCCCTTGTAGTAATCGTCGATGAGGCCCAGCTCCCAGCGCTCGCCCTCGGATTTGTTTTGCGAGCGGGTGACGATGGGTGAGGTATCGCCGGTGACTTTGGTTTCGGCCACCGTCCGCAGCGGCGTGTTGGTACGCCGGAAATAACGTACCGCACCATCAATGATGATTTCTTCAGCGGTTACAAATGGCGAGCCAACGGCCGTGACGTTGCCTGCCGAAATGGTGACAGCGACTTCGCCGCCATCGGACACATACGAGTTGATTGTTTTGGTCATTGGTTAGCCCTCCTGGCCTTCTGGTGCGGGCGCGCCCGCACCAACGGGGCGGATGATGTTTTTCATCAAGAGCAACTGGTACCCGGTGTCGTCCAGGTGCTCAAAGGTCGGCGTCTCTGCGCCGGGATCGATGTAGCGTTCGCCGGGTAGATGGGAGCGGTATTTGATGCGGGTCAGCACCTCGTGGGGGCCATCTTGCGGCCGCTGCACCACTTTGGGGGTGTCGGTTGGTTTTGCCATTGTCATTACCTCATAATCAGGCGGAACGGGATAAACCCATACCGCACGGTGGGCATATTGCTAAAAAGTGGGGGCAGCTGCGATTCCTCGACAAACTGCACCTTCATCCAATACTCGTTTTCATAGCTGTCGCCACCCTTGCCCAGCTGGGCATAGATGGCTTCTTCGATGGCGATCAGGGCGGCGTCGGCCGCGGCCAATTCCGTCTCGGAAATACGGCCGCTTTCGCTGCTGTCCATCACCACCCCAACCATCGCAATCATTTTGTAAACCGGCCACGCGCCGTTGGTAGAACTGCCACCGCCAGCGGGCGAACGGCCGTCATAAGCCAGGGAGATGCCCACGCGGGTTTTGCCGCCGGGGTTGGTCCGGTGGCCATACACCGTGTTGGCGCTGCCATCGCCGCCTTCGCTGGCCACAAACGCGGCCTCGAAGTCGGATTTCAGGCGGGTGAGGCAAGTGGCGGGCGATACAGTCATTGGGCGAACTCCCGCAGCTGCTTGAGCGTCTCGATGTCCACAAACCCGGCCAGCACATCGGCCGCGCCGTCAATCGTCAAGACCAGCGCTGGAATGTCCAGGCTCACAACCGGCAGGCCGCTGTCAACGTGGTAATTGACCCTGATGCCGTTTACATACGGACCGAGGTCAATACCATCAATAAAGACTTGACCAAAAGCACCGGTCAGGTCGATATGCACGTGGCGCTTCGGCCGTTCGTCGATTGCCTTGTCTTCGCTCATTCGGCAAAAATCTCCTGTAGCTCAGCGAAAAACAGCTCGCCCGCTTTTGACAAAATGCCGGGGGCATCGCTGGCCATCACCTCGGCCACCCACGGCCGCCGCTGGTGAACGGCCGGGCCATATTCGGCCGGGTTGCCACCAAACACAGGGTTGGTCACCGTGGGGTCAACGAATACCCTGCCGGTATCATCCAACACCTGCTCGCGGGTAGCGGCCGCCAGCGTGCCGGTAAGCCGGGGTGCGCCCGCCTCCCACTTCGCGCCCAGTTCAGTGGCCACGTAAGCCATCATGCGCGTGGGGCCGGAATCGCCGCCAATGACCAACCACTGATTCGCCAGGCGCAGGCGCAGCCGCAGCGCTTCAATCTCCGCGATGGATTCGGGGGCAATCTCTACGCCAATCATTCGTCGTTCACCCCGTCGTCTTCCAGAAAGAGGTAGTAAAACTGCGGGTCACTGACCGGGTGCTGGCTAACGTAGCGAATGAAGTAATCAAGGCCGCCGCTGATAAAGCGCAGGCCGCGCGTGACGGCCGTGTTCACTTCGGCCTTTACCTTAAACGCCCGCGAAACGGCCGCCATGCCCGGCACCAGCTCCTTTTCGCGCTGGTCCAGGTCAGTCAGACGGCCGCAGGCCAGCGAGGCAACCACCACGGTACGCGCCAGCGGATCATCCCCAGCCGTCACGCGGCTGATGACGGCCGTAAAACCCAGCCCGCTTTCATCCCCTAGCGTGGAGGTGTCTACCGCCCGCAGGCGGGTTAGCTCGGCCGCTGTAAAGGCTCTCATCGCGTTTCCGGTCCCTTGTAGTAGCCCTGGCCAAAGTCAATCTTGGCTGAACCCTGGGCGAAAGCCACCTGTTGATACGCCTTCACGCCCAGCTCGCGGGCTTCCTTGAGCGCTTGCAGGTAGTTTTTATGCGCCTGGGCATGGACCTGCGAGCGGTTGTAGCTGGCCCCGTCTTCGCGGCGAAAGTCGTAATCACCAGCCGTGGCGGCCATTACCTTGCGCCAGGCTTCGACGCGGGCAATGGCCCGCAGCTTGCGGATGTTGCTGGCCCCGGTAACGGCCGTCACGTCGCTGGTGCCGTACACCAGCAGCGCCTCGTTTACGGCCTCGTCGTAGGCATGTGGCGGGACAAAGCCCAACACGTCGCCAACGCCGTTCAGGCATTCGTGCATGTAATTCATCAGGGCTTGCTCGGTATAACTAGTTGGTGCCGCCATTAGCCAATTACCTTTTCCACATCAGATTTCAGGATACGGCCGTTGGTGCCGGTGCCGGTGACGGTCGCCAGGTCAATGCCTTTTTCGGCTGCCAGGGCGCGGGCACTGTCGGTGGCGTCAACCTCAACTATCGTTGGCGCGGTCGCCACCGGCGACGTTTGCGCGCGAACATCGGCCGGGGCAACGGCCGTTTCCGACCCCGCCAACGGCTGCCAGTTCATGCGCCGGGCCACGTCGGCCGGTACCGGCACGCGGTCACCGGGGCCAAAGTAGACGAGCTGCCCCGCTACCTTGACCCCATACGACCAATTCAACGAGACGTAAACGATCTCGTTGTCAGCCATTAGCTGCCCCCAATCTGCGAAGAAGCCACCGCGATCAGGTTGGCGTTCTCAATAACCGGAATAACGTTGGCGGCACCACGGCCGTGCAGCTGCATCGGCAGATTCTCAGGCGTGTAAACCTGCGCCCATAGGCCAGGCTGCCCGCCGCCTTCGACGGTGGGGCCGACGTGGGTGTAACCCAGCTCCAGGCCGGTGGCAGCGTCTTCAGTAGAACCCTGCCCCACCATGTAGCCATGGCGTGACGGCCGTCCAACCGCTAAGATTTTCTTTTGCGGCATAAACGGAATTTTGGTGGTCTGGCCAGGGTTGCTGGTGTCGTAGATTTCACCCTCGTCGCCGTAGGCAATCAGGGTCACCTGCTCGCGGAAATCGCCAGACGGCCGTTCGTTGTCACCCAGCAAGCGGCGAATAGTGGTGCGGCTACCGCCCGCGCCAAACATCTCTTGGGCAATGATCTCAACGTTGTTGACGCTGTTCCCGACGATGGCCAGCAGCGTGTCGGGATGCACCACAAACGCCGAAACGTTGTAGCGCAGCCGGGCATACAGCAGGTTGATGTCGGTCCAGAAAGCCGAGGCGCTGCTATCCCAGGCGGCCGTGCTGGTGCGCTGGGTCAACAGATTGGCCGAGGGCACGCCGTAGCTAACGCTCCAGGCGATGCCGTTAAACGTCCAGCTGATCGCGCCGGTGACCAGGGCTTGCGCCCGCAGCCATTCGATACGGTCATACATAGACTGGGCAATCACCTTGTCTACAAACGCCAGCACCTCGTTAGCCAGAAACTCTTTGGTGTTGCCACCGCTGAGCGTGATGCTGGCCAAAATGCTCTGGATTTTGCGCAGGTTGTCTTCGGTGAGTTTGGAGTAAGCGCCAATCTTCAGCGCCTTTTCGGCAAACTTGGACGCCTCAACCAGGCCCACGGGCGGGTAGGGGGAATCCATACCCACCGCGCCAGCCATCGTGGCCCGGACGGTCATCGTGCCGCTTTCGGCGTTATAGTCCGGACTCATCATGTTGGGCAGGAAGTTTTGGAAGAGATAATCAGACATGGGGCGCGGTTCGTTCGCTACGCGGAACACATCACCAGCACCCAGGTCATTCAGTACGTCGGCAAAGGAAAAGTTAAACATAAGATTTCACCTGTATTTGTTCTAAGCGCGGGCGCTTAGGATGTGCTGTCGCTGTATCGCTCGAAGACAAACGAGCCAACACCGGCAGCGATCAGCTCGTCTTTGTAGGTGTCGGTCCAGTTGCCTGAAGTGCCGCCGTCCCAATCGGGCAGCAGGTTCTCAAAAATGACCCCACCGACGATCTGGCTGTGGCCAACATCGGCCAGGCCAACTTCTTCGTAAGCAGTGGATTCGAGAATGCCGGTCGAGGTTTCGGAGCCGGTAACGGCCGAACGGGGAATCACCTTACCGCTGGACAATTTGGCCATGACGGTACCGGCCGGAATACGCTTGGCCTCGCGGCCAGGCCAGTAATATGCCTCGTCGTTGTCTTCCAGGGCCGAGGGCAGCGCCTCAACGGTGATAGAGGTAGCCCCAGCAGCGGCAGCGGCCGTTGTTTTGGCAAACTCTTTGGATTGCCCAAAGTGCAGCAGCGTGCCCGCAGGCACGGCCGCCGACAGGGCGTCAACGGAAATACTGGTGGCATCAGCCAGGGCCGCTGCCGACAGCTTGACCAGCACCGCGTCGCCGCCAAACCTGATCGGGACTTGCGTCCAATCAATTTGTCGGCCGGTGCCGCGAACCAGACTGTGCTCATTGACGACAAAGGGCTTGGCCTCATCGTAATAGGTTGTTCGTGACATGTTATTCTCCTGTAATCGGATTTTTGGCGGTTTTGCGCGCCTCGCGCTGCCGCCCCAGATATTGATCGGTCATCGACAGGTCGGCACCCTGGCCGCCCACGTTTTGCTTTGGCCATGGCGTCCCTGACGGCGTGGCCGGTTTTTCGACGAGCGCGGGCGTAAAATCCGCCCACTTCTCCTGTAACAATTCGGGTAACGGCCGTTCCTGGCCCTCCCCGTTTTTGGCAATGGCCACCTTGACCTTTTTGCCGTCTTTTTCCTGCTCACGTACCTCGATCTGATACCCGTCAATGCCGGGTAGCTGCCCCAAAACGGCCGCTTTATAGCCATGCGCCGCGGCCGCTTCCTGGAAGAGTCTGTCGCGCTGGAGCTGGGCGTAGCCTGTTTTGGCAGCCTTGATTTCATCGGGCTTGCCTAATTCCTGGTACGCCTGCCACACGGCCGCTTGTTCGCCGGTAAGAACCACCGTGCCTTCGCCGGGCACCTTGCCCTTGAGGTCGGCAATCTCCTGTCGCTGCCTGGCATTGTCGCGCTCTACGTCATCCAACTTAAAAGCCAGCGCTCGCAATGCGGCCTCCGCATTGCCGTGCTTTGCCTTCAGTCGCTCCGGGTCCAAATGTCCGCCGGGCGCGGTGGGGTTATCCTGGCCGCCGTTATTCGGAGCATCCTGGCCACCACCACCCTCGCCACCATCGGGGGCCATCGGGTAAGGGAAACGAGTAGATTTGTGAGCAAATAACATAATGATTTTCTCCTGCGCTACCTTAGCGCCTGGGGGTGGCACCTTGCCGGAAAAACAAAACGGCGCTGAGAACAGAACCTTTCTGTTCTCAGCGCCGTGTGTCTGCAAAATTGCTTACGTTCCTGACGCGCCGCCCCGGTGTGGTGGCCGGGGCCGCTCTATGTCGTTATGTATACAGGATATAACCGAATTCTTACAATGTCAATTTACGGCCGTTGGCTCTCTCATAATTCGGCCGTTACTGCCCCAACTCCTCCAGCGGCGGCGGCGGCTTAAGCTGCCAACGGCCGTCTTCGTGGACGATCAAGGTGAACTGGTACTCGCCCGGCTCGGTGGCCACCTGCTGCACCCGGCGCGCTAACTTCACCGCTTTGGTGGTCAGGTCGGCGGGCGGACGGGTGAACAGCGGTTTGGTTTTGCCGCTGCGGCCGCTGGTGGTGGTGTAGGCGGGTAGGGGTTCACTCATGCGCGGCAACCTCTTGATTTAGCAGCGAAATAACTTGACGGCCGCTGCGCCGGTTGGTCGTTTCGATGCAGCCGGTCACCCGATAAACCATGTACGGCCGTTGATGAGGAGGATCGGCCGTTTATTCATGACTCACCCTTATTGGCCCGTAATCGCCTGTTACAACATTCTCGCCCGGCGGCTGCCTTAGCCACGGATTATCGCGCAGCGCCTGGGTCACGCCGTAACCCAGGGCCAAAATCAGCTCTTCTTTGTGGTCACCCATGCCCGCGTGCTCCAGTAAACCGTGCAGTGCCTCATGCCACAAGGTCACCCATTTAACATGGGGCGTCATGTCATCCTCGATGCGAATTTCGGCGTCGTTGTAAACAATTTGGCCGTTCAGGTCCGTATTGCCGTCGCGCAAATCCTTGCGCTCGATGACGGTGTAATCAGTGCCGCCAATGCGGATGACGGCCGGTAAGTCACTCATAGCCCCTCCTCCTCGCACGTGTGGCAAGTCCAGAAACGGCCGCGGCCATCGCACAGCGGGCAGTCGTCGCGCGGAGCCGTCGCGCATTCCGGGCACTCAACCTGTACGGCCGTGCCGCCACAAGCTGCACATTCCGGCTGGGGAATGGTAACCGACCACTGGCCCAGCTTTTCCCCGCGAATTTCGATCAGCTCCTCAAGGTAAGCCGGATCGTAGCGCAGCTGGCAATCCAGCATACGGTCATACTCAGCCATCATTTTGGACAAATCGACGGAAACGGCCGTCGCTACCCGTTTAGAATTTTTCACAACAATCTCCTCTCGCCCGTGCCGCTGCTGATGTACTCCTCGTAGCACAAGCAGCTAGACAGGCAAATGCGGCGGCCGGGCTTGACATAGGCCGGGTCGCCAATTTCAAATTCGCGGCCGTCCAGATCAATGCACTGGCGGCAGCT
Organism: Anaerolineae bacterium; assembly: GCA_020848035.1. Lineage (GTDB taxonomy): Bacteria > Chloroflexota > Anaerolineae > Promineifilales > Promineifilaceae > Leptofilum. The sequence continues at coordinate 40,009 of JADLAX010000024.1, forward strand.
GTCGCGGGCGCTGCGCACGCTGCGTACCCGGTCAAAACCGAGCCGGGTAAAGCCCTGCTCAGCCACGTCGTAGTATGTGCCCCGGCCCGCGTCAATGTACATCTGCGACCGGCGCAGGAAACGGCCGTCGGTCAATATTTCCCCGCTGGCCAGCCTTTGAGCCAGTTGCAGCAGGTAGCCCAATTGCAGCTGACGCGCCAATTCCACCAGGGCCACGTCGGCCAGCGTAAGCGCCTGCAACCCACCCACGGCCGCCCCGGCACCGGCCAGGTGCGTGAAGCGCACCAGGTCAGCCATTTGCAGCTGGTAATAGCCCACATCAGCCGCGCCGGTTTGCACGCTGGTGGCCAGGGCGGCTGCCTCTCGCGACACGGCCGTAAACGTCGGGTCCAGCACAGCACGGGGCACCGGAGTGCCTGCCGCCGTGGCCAGCGTTTCACGCGCCTGGCGCGGCGCATACTGCCGCCACAAAACCAAAACCTCTTGCAGCTCAGCCGGGGCGACGGCTGCCAGGGCGGCCAGCTCTTCGGGTGTCCAGTTAATCGCGGGCATTAATTACCACCATCGGGCACAAAATCACCCCGAATTGTTGCGTCGCTAATTTCGCCATCCTGCACCGTCTGCACGGCCGCAGGCAGGGCCACGGCCGCCCGGCCCAAGATTTCCATGATTTCGGCCTGGGTCTTCAACCGGCTGAGCTTCTGGGCCACCTCGCCTTCGATGCGCTCCAGCTCGGCGCTGACGTTTTCCACCCCCAACATCCGAACGGCCGTTTCCTGGCTGATGAGGTTTTTGTCGTAAGCGGAAATGATCGCCTCGCGCTCGCCAATGGACAGCGGGCCGCTGTTGATGACGGCCGTGCCGCTGATTTTGAGCGCATCGAAACGGCCGGGCTGCCCGGCAACGGCCGCCGCCAGGGACAGCACCGCGCCAAAACACCAGGTCAGGGCCGCGTCAATCGCCGATTTCGTTTGTCGCAAGGACGTCTCAAAATCGGCGCGGGCCTGCACAATGAATTCACCGCTGGCAGACTGCCCACTACCGCGCTGCGCCAATACGTGCAGCTGGTTGGCCTCATGCAGCAGGGCGGTGTACAGGTCAGCGGCCGTGTCAACAAAAACATCGGCCGGGGTCGGCTCGCGGAAAACGGCCGACGGCGTGGTGTAGCCGGTGATCTGGCCGTTGGCATCGTAGATGGGCAAGCCCTGCAAGAAGTTGGCCGTGTTTGGTCCCAGGTTGACTTTAGCCGGGGTGAACGCCTGCCCACCCGCCGCGCTGCTGTCATCTGACCAGGTGCCGGGCATTTGCGTGTTGAAATAAAGGCGCTCCAGAAAACCGCCGTCAACGATGTTGCGGCTTTCGCTGGTACGCGCCAGGTTGAGCGACTTTTGCAGGCGGCGCTTGGTTTCGTCGACGAACAGCGGCCGTTCCATTTCGTGCATCGTCAGACGGCCGTCCAGCGCCAGCGCGTAATCTACCGCCTGGGTCACATCCGCCTTCACCAGCCGGATCACGGTTTTGCCGGTTTCGTCCACAAAGCAAATTTCGGCGGCGGCTTGCTTTTCCTCTGTTTGGTACGTGTAAGCCCCGGCCTGGTCCATTGAATCGGGGTCCGTGGCCACCGTCGCCTGCGTTGGGCTGGGGTGCTGCAAATGGATTTTAGCCAGTACACCAGCGATACCCTGACCAGAGAAGTCAACCTCCGAACGGCCGTCTTCGGTGACGGTGAGCAGCCGGGCGGGAATGACCAGGCGCAGTGGGCCGCGCCGGGTGAGCAGCATAGCCCGGGCAGCTTCCTGGAAGACTTCATGGGGTGAGGTTCGGCTGATACGGCCGTTGCGCGTGACCACGCCCTGCTGGCTGCCCCACCAGTTCGACAGCAGCGCCCCGGCCTCTGCCAGCAGAGTGGCCTCGTCGGAGGTTGGTTCGGCGTCTGGGGGCAACGGCCGTTTTAGCTCCAAATGCTTTTGTGGATTCTCACCAATGACCCCGGCCACGTGCCGGTCCACAATCTCGCCAATGGCGTTTTGTGGCACAAAGGTGCGCTCCACATTGTCCAGCATTGTTGTGTACCCCTCGCTGCCATCGGCCAGCATGGGGCCAATCCAGGCCACGCCCCGCTGCCAGTGGTCGCCGGTAGCAAAGGCGAGATTGGCCCGTATCCACGCCTCGCTTTTATCAGGCACGGCCTCGGCCGCTTCTTTGGCGGTCCATTTATCAACAAACATAAATCACCTCTTTAGCCAGTCATAATCAGGCTAGTGGATTGCGGCGGCCGTTGGGGGGTGAATCTGGTGAGTTCGGTAAAACTGCCGCTGCAACAATCACGCACGTCCCACAGGCCGTCTGGCGTGTTGTGCATGATGGATAAAAAGCGATCATTCCAATCGGCGCGCAGCAACCAGACATTACCCGCCTGCACCTGGGAAGCAAACGGCCTTAAACGCTCCAGCTTGTCGCCAGTAGGTCGCACGCCGCCGCAGTCTAGCCCGGCCATCTTCTTGGCCAGGGCCGCCGATGTGCGCTTGCCACTGCTGCCGCCTTCCTCTTCCCAGCGCTGCCGGACGGCACGGCCGTCCTGTCGGGCAATGGTTACGGCATGATCATCTACGTAAGCCGGTCCGATCCAGTCTTCGGTCATGTCCAAAATACCGAAACGGCCGTCTGTATCGATACACATCTTGACTGAAGCCGTTGCCGCGCCGAGCTTGCGCTTTTTCTCGCTGGCGGCAAAGTCCCAGAAGCGCATTACTGTCCTGAGTTTGGGTGCCTGGTCCAGGATTGGGAACCAGGCCCGATTGATGACCTTGCCCGCTTCCGGCCGTATCTTGTGATTGCCGCGCAGCAGTCGCTCTTGCTCGACCAGGTTCAGGCCATGCAGCTTGGCCAGGTAGGTTGGATCGGCCTTGAGTAAAATTTGGTTATCCTCGACAAACGAGGGGATGAACGTAAACGACAGCGGCGGGATGTCTGGCCAATCGGACAGCGCGGCCGCTTTGCTGTCATACCAGTGCAGACGGTCGCGCACGTTGACAAACCAGCGAATGACGCCCGCCTTGGAGAGATCGGGGTATTCGCCGTTTTCATCCAGGTACCAACCGACAAACTCATGCAGCCAGCCGCCGACCTCATCGTCGGACGGCACGGGGTTGTAGCTGCCACGGATATAAGGCGCGACGCCGCAGGTAGACCGGGAGCGGCTGAACATATACAGGATTTGCGACCGGGTAAAAGTCTCCAACTGGTCGAAAAGTTGCAGCGGGATCTGTGCGCCTAGCCAGTTCTCTTTGCTCTTTTCGTGCTGCATGTGGGAAAAGGAGATGGTGTTGTTGAATGGGGGAAACTTAAAATCCAGGTTAGGCGACTGCCTGTTTTTAGCCCCCAGCGGTGTGTACAGCGCAACGGCCGTATCCCATGGCCCGCCTTCGGTGGTGATTTGCGGTGATTCGCGCCGAAAAAAAACAGCGCCAAAACCTTTGGTGGACATGATGTGGCGCAGCGGCTCCATAAGTAGGGCGTATGTTTTCCCGCCCCCGGCTGCGCCGCCAAAGAACACGACGTCGGCCGATGAGGCGAGAAACGCTTCCTGCGGTCCTGGCTGCGGTGCTATATCACGCATCGTCGGCCTCGCTGGTACGGCCGTTGTCGGGCAGATAAATATTGGGCTTGATCACCTCACCGCCGCTGGTGATGTCGGTTTTATCCGTGAAAAGGCCATGATAACGGCCGACGTGGACCAGGGCCGCCTGCGGGTCATGCAGCTCGACCTCGATCCATTCGGTGACGGTCTCTCCGTCATCCTTGTTGACATAGGTAACTTTTTTCTGTTTGAATTTTTTCAACAGGTGCAGCTTCCCCTCACGCCTGGCCTTGCCCAGGTTCAGCGTCGGCTCGTAGTCGCTGCCTATGTCAAGGAAATCCCCCAGCGAGCCGCGCGCCTGGTCCGACAGCCGGGCGATCACCTCGCGGGCACTCATTTCGTAGGCGTGGAAATATTCGTCAATGGCGGCGCGGATTTTAGGGTTTTGCAGCAGGCGCGGCCCCTGCTTGTTGGGGGTTTTATACCCCACCCGTTCGGCAGCGGCCGTGGCGTTGGGCTTCTCGGCCGACAGGTACTCGATGAGGAACCGGCGCTGCAAACCACTAAGGGTCGAGATAACGCTCAGGGCGTCTTCGACCTCGATGCGGCGGTTGGCTTCGGCCGTCTGTTCTGTGGTGGGTTCTGCGCCCGTTTCTGCCTGTTCCATGACGATTTACCTACAAAAACCTACAGGTTTTGGTACTGCGGTGCCGATTCTGGTTTGTGACTATACGATGTATCACCCACCAGGTGCGCCGCCAGGCCAATTTGGGCCAGGCGCTTAATCGTTTCCTCGGCTGCCGCCGGACGGATGTCGATCAGGTAGGCGATACGGCCGTGCCGTTCGGCCGCCTCGGCCGTGGTGCCGGTGCCTGCAAAAGGGTCAAGCCAGGCGTCGCCGGGGTCGCTGAACGCCTGGATAAAGAATTCAGGCAAAGCCACGGGGAAGGCCGCGCCGTAGCGAATACCGCGCGAGTGGGCACCGGTGTACGCTTCGATAAGGTTACCTGGGTCGCTGGCGCTGTCCAGCAGCTCGCGCAGCAGATCAAGCAGCTGCGACCGGTCCAGCCGGTCCAGCTCCATCTGCGCTTCGATGACGTTGTTGGGTAGCGCCCCATTAAAACGGCCGCTTTTCACGTTGCGGGCGGTGTGGCCAGAAAAGGCCGGTCCCATCAACGAATTTTCCTCACTGCCGCGCTCGTTATAATTTGTGGCGTATGCAAGGTCAGTGTTGAGGAGGACGTTTTGGGGGCAGAATTTAACGGCCGTTGTCAGGCCAAAGTGGAAGACGGGTTCATGGGCATTTTTGAAGCGGTTGGGGAAACGGCCGGGAAAGCCCTGGCGACGCCATACCTGATCGTCGATAAAGCGCCAGCCCCAGCGCCGCTTCATGGCCAGCACCAAATCGTAGACGTAGAGGAGGCGCTCCCCCTGCTCCACGTGGGTCTTGATGTTGATGAAGAAAGAGCCATCGGGTACGAGGTGTTCGCGTGCAAACACCTGCACCGGCTCAAACCAATCGACGTACTCGTCGGCCGGGACGCCGCCGTAGGTTTTGCGCCGCCGGTCGGCATAAACAGGGCTGGTGAAGATGTTGGCGACGGGACGGCCGTTGAGCAGGCGGTCCCAGGTGGATGCCTCGCGGCAGTCGCCAATAACGAGGCGGTGGCAGCGGCCGGGCTGGGACAGGCTGGGGAATTCCCAGATTTGGTTAGCGGCCGTGGTAGGATGCGCATACCCTGCCCCATTGAGGTGCAGCTGGTGAAGATTGTGCGGTAAAGTTTGCTGCATAAAGTACCCAAAGGCGAGTACCACCCCAGTCCAACTTTATTACCATTTGGAGTGGAACCAAGGCGCATCCGCGCCGATTTACTACACGAAGTTATAGCGGGTTGATAACTGCTATTTTGATGGTAGCACAAACGCCGCAACTGAATTATGAGAAAGTTTTCGCGCAAAAAAAGCCCTGGCGCTGGCCAGGGCTTAAAGGGGGAAGGGGAGAAGAAAGGGATCGTTATGTCAAAAATTGTAGCACAATGGTGCTACAAACGCCTACTCAAACACCAGTCTAAGGATTGTCACCCAGCCCTATCACCATCCTGGTCACACGGCCGTCCTGCTCATAGTCTCCGAAAATAACGATAAAGTTTCCCGGCTCCGCTTCGGTGAAAAGATTGGGGTCAAAAAGCTGCGCCAGTGACTCGCTCAGATACAAGTCAACGGTCAGCTCAGGAAGCCCGTCCGGGCTATAGGTCTTTATAAACTCGCTATCTACAGGGATTAGGGTTCCGGCAAAAACGCGCGCCTCGCTTAAGGGCAGGCCGTCCAGTGCGTACTCTTGCTCCAGCTGCCATACCCTGTCGTCGCAAAAATAAACAGCATAGCCATTGGTGTAGGTTTGAGATGACCCGATCCCCTCCCCTAGCCACTCGTGTGCCAACTCCCACTCCTGGCGCGACAGGCCCAAGCCGCCCGAAGCAATCTCACCAGGTACGGCCGTCGGCTGGCTTATCTCCGTCGCCATGACTGGCTCGGCAGTGCTGGTAGGAACGGCCGTATCGACCGGGGCTGGGATGTCGGTTGAGAGTACGGCCGTTTTTGCTGGCCGCGCCATGGCCGTCGGGCTAATCTCTAAGGTGGCCGTTTCTTCTGCTGCCACCTCCCCCACCCCGGCCACGGCCGTAACATCAACCTCAGGATCGTCGGGACTCAAAAAGCTGGTCACCATCACGCCGAGACAACACAGCAGCAGCAGCGCGGCCGCGCCGAAAACTATCTTGCGTTTGGTAAATCTCTTCATCGTTTGCCTCCTGGGAAAACTGGCTGGTATTAGCCGAACTCTACCCAGGGCGACTTACGGGCGCAATTAAGCAAAAAAAAGCCCCGGAAATCCGGGGCGAAACCTCAACTTTTTGATGTTATAGCCTGAGGCCAGAGCACCCTTACCCAATGAAAAGCTTCTGGCCGCTTCCTGTTCAGCCGATCCGCCGTTGACTGAGCATTGTGCTTTATCAAGAATGGCACCTGGTACTCGCCGCCCTTGCCACCGGTTCGGCGCTGCCAGGCAATCCTGTAAACGGGCTGCGCAGTAACCATCACAGATTCTCCCGGTAAGACTGCCGGGTGAACCGCCCTGCCATATCCCGGCGGCGCTGCATCGGCCGGAAAACAATGCGGTGACTGGTAACAATGGATTCAGCATAGTCAGGCCAATCTTCGTGCTCCGGGTTGGCGATGAGGGCCTCGACCAGCTCGTCGCGCTCGGACTGGAAATCGAATTCGTACATACCGCAATGCTCGCCGCTGGCCATCTTGAACTCTACTTCGTAAACCATTGTGTAATCTTGCAAACTTGACATGATATGCCTCCTATCGGGTATTGGGCTAAAGACGTTCCCGCTTCAGCTCTTTAGATAGCAGCTCGCCGTTGCTGATGGTAAAGACGATGACGACGCGGTAGGTAGCTCCGTTGACTTCTTCAAAATCTTCGACTACCCAACTGTGTCCATTTACGTTCATTGTCGTTTCCCTTGCCCGGCTGGGCTGCTGTTCGGTATAGGGGGAATTGTACACCTTTTCTGACATTGTGTCAAGTATTCCGACATATTAGTTTTATAAATTGACGGATTGTCTGAAAATTAACTGACATGCTGCATATAAAGAAGGCGGGATGGAAAGTTGACATTTTTTCCTGCGGGGATAATACTGACTTTTGTGCTGTTTATTCTGACAAAGTGTACAAATATATTGACACGTGGGGATTAAGGGGTTAAAATCCCCCTCATATCAAACGGAGGTTGCAAGTGACACAAGAACTGAAAATTCGACTCGTTGAGCTCTTGGCCGAAAAAAGCAGACGGGATAGTGTTCTGTACGCAATCGCCGACGTGGAGCGCGAAACCGGCATCGAACGCCGACGCCTCTACGACCTCCGCGATGGGAAAGTCCGAACCATAAAGCCAGAAGAAATTACCGCTCTGTGTGACTATTTTCCGTGCGAGGTGGGCGAGTTGCTACACTACCAATCCCCTCTTGAACAAGGCCAAGAGTACGTGACGGCTCCAAAGTTAAATTTCGTGGCCGCTGCGTAAACGAAAAGACCAGCAGCTTTCGCCACTGGCCAATTTCGTGCCGCTAAAACTTCCATCTCAGCGACGATTATATCCCCCACCCTAATCAGTTTCGCAGGCCGTTTAGGGCAGGGCAACGAACAATGAAATATCAAACAATCAACGATCTGCCAGCTCACCAACTAAGAGAACTGGAAAGCAAGTTTCAATCCCTCAAAAGGGATGGCTGCCACGAATGGCAGGGCGCATTGACCTACAACGGCTACGGCCGTATCGCCGTCAATCGCAAGGTTCAGCGGGCGCACCGCGTGGCCTACGAACTGGCTCACGGCCCAATCCCTGAAGGGATGGTGGTTTGCCACCGCTGCGACAACCCGCGCTGCTGCAACCCCGCCCATCTCTTCCTGGGCACCACTCAGGAGAACGTGGACGATAAGGTGCAGAAACGCCGTCACAAACCGTTTACCAGCGCCCAGGTGATCGGCGAAAAGAATCCCAGGGCTCTACTTACGGCCGCTGATGTGTCTAAAATCCGCAGGCGGTACGCCTGCGGCAATGTGACACTCAAGCAGCTGGCCAGCGAATACGGTGTCCACTTCGACACCATCAGCAAAGCGGTCAATCGCGTAACCTGGTCACACCTTTAAATTTGTAAAAAACGTGAATCACCAGCCATGCAATGCAGTGATGATTCACGTCTGGAGGCCGCAGCCATGCAATGCAGTGCGGTCCAGGCCGAGGTAATTGCAGCCGTGCAATGCAGTGCAACCAACACTCGGTCTTGCCCTACCTTAACAACTAAATATTTCCCTTTTTCAAGTTCAATTTTCAGTCGTTAGTGCCCCGTATGGGGTACGATCCCATGTTTTAGCCTTGAGAGGGCTACGTCCTAGGCCACTAGACGAACGGGGCATGTGCCCACAGGGCGTGTGCCCAACAGGGCATGTGCCCAAAATTGCTCGCAGATTCTAACAAACGGCCGTTCC
>JADLAX010000025.1 GCA_020848035.1 Anaerolineae bacterium
CGCATGGCCGAGCCGGAAGAGCTGACCGGCATGGCCCTCTACCTGGCCTCGGCTGCCTCCAGCTTCACCACCGGCGCGACGATGTTGATTGATGGTGGGCAGTTTATTGGCAACACACTGTAGAGACGTTGCACTGCAACGTCTCTACGAGGATAAAACAATGTTCGACATCTCCCCTGAACTCAAGAAAAATTTAGCCACCGCACGCGCCTTTGTGCGCGACGAGTTGATTCCCCTGGAGCGCGATTTTCTGGCCAAAGGGTTTAACGCCATGGAGCCAATTTTGCAGCAGAAGCGGCAGCGGGTTAAGGAGCTGGGTCTCTGGCTGCCGCAAATTCCCAAGGAATACGGCGGCCTGGGGCTGAGCCTGTTTGAGCATGGTCTGATGAGCCAGGAGCTGGGCCAGACGCCCATCGGCCATTTTGTGTTTAACTGCCAGGCGCCAGATTCCGGCAACATGGAAATTTTGATCGAGCACGGCACGCCGGAGCAGAAAGAGACGTATCTGATGCCCCTGCTGCGCGGCGACATTCGCAGCTGCTTCTCGATGACGGAACCGGAGCACGCTGGCTCCAACCCGACGATGATGAGCACAACGGCCGTTCGCGAAGGCGACAGCTACATCATCGACGGCCACAAATGGTTCACCAGCTCGGCCGATGGGGCCGCGTTTGCTGTGGTGATGGCCATCACCAACCCGGAAGCCAGCCGCCACGGCCAGGCCAGCCAGATCATCGTGCCGCTGGACACGCCGGGTTTCACCCTGGTACGCAACATTCCGGTGATGGGCGAGGCGGGTGAGGGCTGGGCCAGCCACGCCGAGGTGCGCTATGAAGATGTGCAGGTGCCGTTGACCAACGTATTGGGCAAAGAGGGTGAAGGGTTTGCCATCGCGCAGGAACGGCTGGGTCCGGGGCGCATTCACCACTGCATGCGCTGGATTGGCATTTGCGAGCGGGCGTTTGAGCTGATGTGTACCTATGCTTTAAAGCGGGAGGTGGCTCCGGGACGGCCGTTGGCCGGGCAGCAAACCATCCAAAATTGGGTGGCTGAAAGCCGCGCCGAGATCAATGCCGCCCGCCTGATGGTGCTGGCTACCGCCAAACGCATCGACGAAGAAGGGCAGTACGCCGCCCGCGACGATATCTCGCTGATCAAGTTCCACGTGGCCAACGTGCTGCAAGTGGTGCTGGACCGCGCCATCCAGGTGCATGGCGGCCTGGGCATGACCGACGACACGCCGCTGGCTTACTGGTTCCGCCACGAGCGCGCCGCCCGCATCTACGATGGGCCGGATGAGGTACATAAATGGTCGGTGGCCCGCCGCATTTTTGCGCAGTACGCCACGTAGAGACGTTGCATTGCAACGTCTCACCAACGTGCGAATCGTCTAAAAATCGTCTATAATTAGACGATAATTATGTTTGAACCAAGCTATCGTATCTCACCTTTTCTTTTGGAGCGCATTAAGGAAATTACGCTGCTGGTGCATACCTTGAATCAGCGGCTAGTTTCAGAGGTGGTGCTGGTGCAGATGCAGGCCGAGGCACGGGCTGTTTCTACCTATGCCTCGACCAGCATTGAAGGCAATCCGCTGCCGCTGACGCAGGTAAAACGATTGCTGAAAAACCAGCCAAAGCAGCTGCGCGACAGCGAACGCGAAGTGATCAACTACAATCAGGTGTTGACCTGGCAAAACGCTGAGCCTGAGAAAGTATTGACGCTGGAGTTGCTGCTGAAAATCCAGGCTGGCGTTGTAGACGGATTACTCCCCACTCATCAGGCGGGACGGCTGCGGCAGGAACCGGTGATTGTGTATGAACCGCGCAGCGGCGATGTTGTTTATCTCCCGCCGGATCATGGGGATGTGCCACAGTTGGTAAACGATCTGCTGGCTTTTGTGCAGGCCAACCAGGGTGTGTTGGACCCCATTTTGTTGGCGGGTTTATTGCATAAGCAGATGGTGGTGATTCATCCGTTTGTGGATGGGAACGGCCGTACCACGCGCCTGGCCACAAAACTCCTCCTGGCTGGACTGGGCTTAAACACCTTCAACCTGTTTAGCTTCGAGAACTACTACAACCAGAACGTAACCCGCTATTTCCAATATGTCGGGCTGTTTGGCAACTATTACGACCTGGTCGACGACCTGGATTTTACGCCCTGGCTCGAATACTTTGCCGAGGGCATTTTAGACGAACTGCTGCGAGTGCAAAAGCAAATCGAGAACAACCTGGCTGCACCGGATACCACCTTGAAGCCCTACCATGAAGCCATTTTGGGGCATATTGAGGCAAACGGCTTCATCACCGACAAGGAGTATGCCAGGCTTACAGAGCGGGCTAAAGCCACGCGTGCGCTTGACTTCAAGTTCCTGCTGGAACTGGGGCTGATTGAGCGGAAGGGGCGTGGGCCGAGTGTTTACTATCAACGAGTAGCGGGAAGTTAGGCGATGAAAGACACCATTGACGTACGGCCGGATGAGCAGTTTGACGAGGTGCGATTGGCAGCATACCTGCGCGGCCAGCTGCCGGGCAGCGAAAATCGGTTGACGGTGCGGCAGTTTGGCGGTGGGGCGGCTAATCTGACTTACCTGCTGGATTTTGGCAGTCATGAATACGTCCTGCGCCGCCCGCCGTTGGGGCCGGTGGCCCAATCGGCGCACGACATGGGGCGGGAGTACAAGGTGCTCTCCGTGCTGCACCAGGCGCTGCCCTACGCGCCGCGCGCCTTTTTGTACGGCGACGATCCAGCGCTGATCGGGGCCGACTTTTTTGTGATGGAGCGGCGCAAAGGGGTGGTGGTCCGCCGCACCATGCCGCCGCAGTTTGCCAACCTGCCCGATGCCCCCCGCCGCATGAGCGAGGCGATGGTTGACGCCCTGGCCGAGCTGCACGCCGTTGATTTTGCTGCGCTAGGTTTGAGCGATTTGGGCAAGCCGGAGGGGTTCATCGAGCGGCAGGTGGAAGGGTGGTACAAGCGCTGGCACGCCGCCAAAGAAGCTGATTTGCCCGACATGGACCGCATCTACCAGTGGCTGAAGAGCAATTTGCCGTCTTCAACGGCCGTTTCCCTGGTGCACAACGATTATAAGCTGGACAACGTGATGCTGGCTGAGCATGATCCGGGGCAAATGGTGGCGATTTTTGATTGGGACATGTGCACGCTGGGCGATCCGCTGTCTGACCTGGGAGCGCTGTTGTGTTACTGGACCGAGCCGACGGACGCGCCCTACTTCCAGCAGATGGCGATGATGCCCACCGGGGAGTTGGGCTTTTTGACCCGGCGAGAATTGGTAGAACGGTATGCGGCGAAAAGCGGCCGTTCCATCCACAACATCAATTTTTACCACACCCTGGGGCTGTTCCGGCTGGTGGTGATCATTGCCCAAATTTACATCCGCTATGCGCGAGGACAGACGCAAGACGGCCGTTTTGCTGCCTTTGGCTCAATGATTCCGCTGATGGCTAAAGCGGCCGTTGAAGTCATGCGTGAAACGTGAAGCGTGAAACGTGATATGTTTGCTCACGTTTCACGTTTCACGTTTCACGCTTCAGTTCTCATCCGAGGAAACAGTTTGACCTAATGCCTGCATTCTTTATTTATCTTATTCGCCTGGTTCGGGGCATTCGCGATGGGCTGAAGGAGCCGGAGTTCCGCGGCTTGTTTTGGTCTGTGCTGCTGATTTTGCTCAGCGGAACCTGGTTTTACCATGCAGTGGAGGGCTGGAGTTGGTTAGATTCTTTTTACTTTAGCGTCATTACTCTGACCACGGTGGGTTACGGCGATTTTTCACCGAAAACGGCCGTTGGCAAAATCTTCACCATCATTTATATCGTCATTGGCTTAGGCATTTTATCAAGTTTCATTTTGCTCCTGGCCGATTTTCAGCGTCGTGAACCGACCGGTTTGTGGCCGCGCATGACGAACAAGGGGAAACGGCCGTCAGCAGCTCCCGCACCAGACGGGCTCCCAGCAAATGGAGAGGAGGATTCTCATGCCGCAGTTTCAAGCTAACCATGTTGAGTTGTTCTACGAGGAAAAAGGATCCGGACCAGAGGTGATGCTGTTTTCCCACGGCTACCTGATGGATCACACGATGTACGATCATCAAGTGGAGGCGTTTAAAGATCGGTTTCGCTGTATCGCGTATGATCAACGGGGACACGGCCGTTCCGCCGTCATTACCAGCAGCTACGACGTAGACGCCCTGGTGAACGATGCCATCGGGCTGATTGAGGCGCTGCAACTTGGCCCGGTGCATTTTGTCGGTATGTCGACGGGTGGCTTTGTTGGCCTGCGCCTGGCCCTGCGCCGGCCCGACCTGCTCAAATCGCTGGTGCTCATCGACACCTCGGCCGATCCAGAGGAAAAAAGCAAGCTGTCGCAGTACAACCTGCTGCTCAAAACGGTGAATTTGGTCGGTTGGCGACCGGTTATTGGCCGCGTTATGCCGATTTTGTTTTATGAAGTTTTCCTGGAAGACCCGAACCGGGAGGAAGAGGTAAAGAAGTGGCGCGGCATCATCACGGGGCACAACGTGAAGGCGGTGACGGCTTTTGGCAAAGCGATTTTTGCCCGCGACAGCGTGACCAACCAGCTGGGCAACATCAAAACGCCTACCGTGGTCATCGTGGGCAAACATGATGTGGCCACGCCTTCCTCGTACGCCCAAACGATGGCCGACCGCATCCCCAACACCCACCTGCGTGTCATTCCCGATGCCGGGCACTCATCGCCGGTGGAAAAGCCCCGCGCCGTGGCCGACGCCATGCGCGCCTTTTACGAGCGGGTGGGCATTTTGTAACAGATACATTTTTTTGGTAGGGGCGGGACGGCGCGGTATGGTTTGGGCTGAAACAGGCGTCCTTATCTCCGCGCCGTCTCGCCCTGGCTTCCGTTAGCGGCCGTTTTGGGCGAGACAGGCGGGAGGCAAGGCTCTTCGCCCAGCCATGATCCTGGCCCGCCTGTCCCGCCCCTACATCATGTTGGTGGGTGACTTCCCCAACGCAGGACAGATACATGAATTATCGATCCATTTTTAGAGCGGATTTATTTGCCGGGCAGACGATAATGGTGACCGGTGGCGGCAGCGGCATTGGCCGGGCCACGGCCGTTGAGCTGGCCAGCCTCGGTGCGCATGTGGTGTTGGTGGGGCGGACGGCGGAAAAGTTAACGGCCGTTGCCCACGAAATCAGCCGGTTGGGCGGTGAGGCCTCCACCTTCACCTGCAACATCCGCGAAGAAGCGCAGGTGCAGGCGCTGTTTGCCGCTGTGCTGGCCGCCCATGGCGCGCTGCACGGCCTGGTGAACAACGCCGGGGGGCAGTTCCTCAGCCCGGCCGAGTTTATCAGCCAAAAAGGGTTCCACGCGGTGGTGGAAACCAACCTCACCGGCACCTTTTTGATGTGCCGCGAGGCGTACAGCCAGTACATGCGCGACCACGGCGGGGTCATTGTCAACATGCTGATGGAGAATTGGCGCGGTTTTCCCGGCATGGTTCATTCGGCGGCGGCGCGGGCGGGCATCGAAAACCTGACCAAAACGCTGGCGGTCGAGTGGGCCCGCTCCGGCGTACGGATCAACGCCGTCGCCCCCGGCCTCATCGAATCCAGCGGCCTGGACAACTACCCGGATGTGGCCAAACAGTTTATCCAGAACGTGGTGCAAGACATTCCCTTCAAGCGCATGGGCACCGAAAGCGAAACGGCCGCTGCCATCGTCTTTTTGCTCTCCCCTGGGGCCAGCTACATCAGCGGCGAATCGATTCGCATTGATGGGGCCAGTTCACTCTGGCGCAAAACGTGGGAAATTGAAGACCACAACAACGCTCCCCCACCGTTTAACGGGTTTGAACCATGAGCAGTGCGGTTGGTTTAGGCGGCGCAATGGCCGCCTTTTTCTTGTCAAAGTGGCAGCGAGGCAGGAATGGGGCATAATTACGGCCGTCACCAAGCAACAATCCACCATCAACCATAAACGCACAGAGTTCCGTGTAAACCATTTTGAGCGTGTTTATGAATAGAGACATGTTAACCGAGCAGGAATTTGAGGTGATTCGGGCCGCCCAGCCCGCCCCCATCGATCCGTCGGCAACCGCCGCTGGCTCTACCGTGGTCAGCCTGCTTTCGTCGTTGGACCGCAGAGTGCTGGACCAGGTGATGATCGAGCATCGCTACGCGGCCGGGGAAATTGTGGTGCGCGAAGGGCAGCATGGCGACATCGCCTACCTCATCTGGTCGGGCCGCGTGGCCGTGGTGCAGGGGGATTTTTACAATCCGGCCAGCGTCAACTACCGGGGACCGGGTGAAGTGGTGGGCGAGATGTCGCTCATCGACAACAAGCCGCGCTCCGCCTCGATTGTGGCCCTGGACGATGTGCGCCTGCTGGGAATTCACCGCAAAGACTTTTTTGAGCTGCTGCAAATTGATCCCAACTTCAGCACCAACATGATGGAAATTTTGTCCAACCGGCTGCGCGCCGCCGAGGAGCTGTCGCGGGTGAACACGGCCATTGGCCGCGAGCTAAGCGCTGAGGTGGAGGAGCTCCAGTCGGAAAATGAAGCGCTGCGCCGCCTGGAGCAGCGCCGCCAGGAGCTAAGCGAGCTGGTGGTGCACGATTTGCGCAATCCGCTGGGCAACCTGTTTAGCGCCTTAAACATGCTGGAGCTGGTGCTGCCACCCGACGTGCTGGAGGCCAATCGGGAGCTGCTGGAGATTGCCCGCCTGTCGCACCTGCGCATGCAGGATTTGGTCGATTCGCTGCTAGACATTGCCCAAATTGAGGCGGGACGGCCGTTGGGCGAACGCAAAGCCACCCATATTCCTGAACTGATGAGCGAGGTGACGCAGCTCAATGCCTTCGCCCTGAACAAGCGGGAGATGTCGCTGACGCTGAACTTTCCGCCCGATTTACCGCCCGTCTGGGCCGATCCGGACCAGATTCGCCGGGTGCTGACCAATCTAACCGACAACGCCATCAAATATTCGCCCAAGGGCGGGCTGTTGGTGGTTACGGCCGTTCCTGTCGACGGCATGGTCGAAGTTAGCGTGCTGGATGCTGGCCCCGGCGTTGCCCCGGAAGAGCGTGAGCACATTTTTGCCCGCTTTGCCCAGGTGGAAGCCGGGGGCATTCGCCCGCGTGGTTTTGGCCTGGGGCTGTCTTACTGCAAACTGGCGGTGGAGGCGCACAACGGCCGTATCTGGGTCGAGCCAGGCCCAGACGGCGTGGGCAGCCGGTTTGTCTTTACCTTGCCACTGGCCATTTAAGAACTGTAACTGGGTAATTGAGCCATTACCCAATTACTCAATCACTCAATCACTCAATATGTCCCACACCAATGAACTCCAGTTAATTGAAAACCAGGGCTGGGATGAGCGCATCCTGGTGTGCCGCAACGGCCGTCTGGTGGATACGTTTATCGTGGTGACCGGGCGCTTTGTGGTGCTGGTAGACACGGTCATCAATCCACAAACGGCCGCTCAGATGCTGGAATATGCACGGCCGTATCTGACCAACGGCCGTCAGCTGCTGGTCATCAACACGCACGCCGATTACGACCACTGCTGGGGCAACCAGCTGTTTGTCGGTGATACGGCCCCTTCGACAGGCTCAGGGCAGGCCGTCCATCCCGCCCCCATCATTGGCAGCCACCTCAGCCCGCCCAAGTTTCAACAGCCAGAGGCCAAAACCTATCTGGCCAAAATGCAGCAACTAGAGCCAGAGGTTTTTGGTGAGGTGGTTTTGACGCCGCCTACGCTGCTGATTCAAGACAGGTTTGTCATTGCTGGCGGCGATTTGACGCTGGAGCTGCTGCCCACGCCGGGCCACACCGACGACCATTACTCGGTTTTTATCCCCGAAATCGGCACGCTGCTGGCCGCCGACGCCGCCGAACTGCCCTACCCGATGGCCCGCACGCCCGATGGCTTGCCGCCGATGCGGGAGTCGTTGGCGAAGCTGGCGGCGCTGCCCGCCGAAACCGTGCTCTACTGCCACGCGCCGGTGACCAGTGGGCGGCAGCTGCTGCTGGACAACATCGCCTACTTCAACGCCATCGAGGCGGCTTGCCGGGCGGCCCTGGCGCGGGGCATCGCCCCAAATTTGAGCGAGGATGTGGATGTGCTGGCGTTGGTGGATTGTGCCTGGGAAACGGCCGTGCCCGACGCCCCCGAGTGGCATAACGTGCACGATTATTACAAAACGGGCGGCCACGCCAGCCAGATTCTGGCTATGCTGCAATGGCTGGCGCAAGAGGTTTAGGAAATAGATTTTGGAGCATCAACCCGTTGTTGTGAGCCAGCGCGGACGGCCGTTTGCCACCTCCGCCATCGCTCTGCAAGCCATCATCATTAACGAAAAAGAACAATTCCTGCTGCTCTCCTCGCCGCGCCGCAATGGGCCGGACGAGTGGCAAATCGTCAGCGGCGGGCTGGAGGCGGGCGAGACGATTCTGGCCGGCATCTTGCGTGAGGTGCGGGAAGAGGTGGGGGCGATTGTGGTACGGCCGTTAACCGTGCTGCACTGCCACACCTTCCACTACGACAACATCGTGCCGTTTATGGTAGGCATCTACTACCTGCTGCGCTACGAAGGCGGCCAGGTGGTGCCCGGCGACGACATGGTGGGCAGCGCGTTCCGCTGGTGGGGGCTGACTGAGCTGGAAACGGCCGTAGCCAATCACACCATCACCCTGCACAAATCCACCCACCTCTGGCAGCTGCGTCGCGCGGCCCGGCTGTACCAGCTGCTGGCGGATGAATGGGTGGAAACGGCCGTTTTGCAACCCCCTCTGTAAAATTTGAACACGAACGTACCCGTTTTGCCAGGTATGACAGTTCAAGAACAGTTGTCATGCTGAGAGCCTGTATTGGGGCTGCCGACGCATCCCGCCCGCTGGCAAATCAACCAGACGCTGATTGCGTTCTGTGGCAAACCCCTGAAATCCTTGTAAAACCGGGTAAAATTGCTGAATGGACCCAATCCGCATTGAACTGCCAACCGAATTTGATGTTGGCCCGGTGAACTGCTATCTCTTCACCGCGCCGGAGCCAGTTTTGGTGGACTGTGGCGTCGAGCTGCCTGCCAGCTGGGACGCCCTTTTGGCCGGGCTGGCTCAGCACCACCTCACCCCCGCCGATATTCGCCGCATCGTCATTACCCATCCGCACGTGGACCACTCCGGCCAGGCGGCCAAAATTGCCGCGCTGAGCGGCGGCCAGGTGTGGGTGGCCGATCTCGGCTACGAATGGCTCGTCAATCCGCAAAAAATGTTTGGCCTGCGCGCCGACTATTACCGCGATCACTTTTTGATCGAGGCGGGCATTCCGGACGAGATGGCCCAGATGATTCAGGCGTATTTTGCTCAGGTCGGCACCGACACCACGCCCGTGCCGCCTGAAGCGGTGCACACGTTCCGGGTAGGGGATTGGCTGGAGATGGGCGGGGCCAGGTGGCAGGTGCTGCACATGCCGGGCCATGCCAGCCACCAGACCTGCTTCTACCAGCCAGAAAGCGGCCAATTCCTCTCGGCCGATATGCTGCTGCCCAAAACCCCGACGCCGATTGTGGAACGGCCGTCCCCCAACCAACCGCGCCAACCCAGCCTGCCCATCTACATGGCCTCGCTGGCTCGCTGTGAAGCGCTGGAGATCGACTGGGTGTACCCGGGCCACGGTGAACCGTTCCAAAACCACCGCCAGCTCATCCACACCCAGCGCAGCCGCATCCACAAGCGCAAAGATGAAGCCCTGGCCCTTATCCAGCAGGGCCACCGCACCGCCTACGCCCTGATGAACGAGATGTACGCCCACTACCCGCCCGCCCTCCGCTTTGCCGGGCTGTGGATGCTCATCGGCTACCTCGATTTGCTCCAGGCAGAGGGGCAGGTTGGGGTGGCTGTTGTGGATGGCGTGTGGCAATATTATGTAAATAAGTAATCAGGTAATTGGGTAATTTTGGGCGAATTACCCAATTACCCCAAATCACGATGAAAGAACCTACCCTCACCCAAATCCAGCAACTCCCCTGCTTCCACCGCACCACAATTCCCGAAGAATATCTGGACGTGATGGGGCATATGAACATTCGGCACTACATGGGGCTGTTTGATGAAGCCGCCTGGGGCTTTTTTTCGGCGTTTGGCATGACGGAGGCGTTTATTCGCAGCAGTTCCAGCGCCGCCTTTGCCCTGGAGCACCACGTGCGTTATCTGGCGGAAGTGCATGTGGGCGAGACGGTGGCGATTCATACGCGGGTCAACGGCCGTACTACCAAACGCCTCCACTTTATCCACTTCATGCGCAATGAAACCACCGGCAGCCTGGCCGCCACGCTGGAGGTCATCGCCTCCCACGCCAACCGCGACACCCGCCGCACCTCCCCCTTCCCCGACGAAATCGCTGCCCAGATTGACCACTTTGTCGCCGAGCACAGCCTGCTGGATTGGGCCGCGCCGCTGTGTGGGGTGATGCGGCCGTAACCGCCCCAAAATAGAGTAGGATTGATTTCCCCCGTGCTGCCTTCCCGGTCCAGACTCATTGAGAGTGTTTTCCCATAAGTTGTCGCAGGAATGTTTGTTAGGATTGGCTGGTAGGTTATGAAGGACAATCCTGGCAATCGAAAGTATCTCTGGAATTGCGGGAACCGAAAAAATAGACACACGAGGATCACAGGCAACATGAAAAAGTGGCAGCAGTGGTTGGAAAATTTATCAACGGAAGAATTGATGTGGTTAACGGCCGTATTCCTCTCGGCCATGTTGGGCACCATGACCAGCACGGTGATCCTGCGCTGGGGCTTAAGCACCTTTGGCGACGACGGCATCCTGGCCCAGTTAGGCATCTGTTTGCTGGCAACGGCCGCTTACGGCGGTGTCGTGGCCCTCGTTTTTTACGTCCTGTTTCCCGAAACGCGTCTGGCTTTCAAGCGAATTTTCAGCAACCACAAATAGGCAGCACACTGCCCAATGAAAAAAAAACGGCTGGCGTCACCCCGGTGGCACCAGCCGTTTTGCTGCATTTACCTCAAACTGCGTTAGGCGGCGCGGCGGACCATACCCACAATCGCCAACAAGATAATGGCCCCCAAGATCGCCACGAGCAAACTGTAAAAATTGAAGCCCGTCGCGGGAGCGAAGCCTAACAGATCGACCAAAATCCCGCCGATCAAGGCTCCGACGATGCCCACAACAATGTTGGCCACCGTCCCCATTTGTGCGTTACGCTTCATAATGATGCTGGCAATCCAACCAGCAACACCACCAAGAACAATCCACAACAGAATGCTAACTAAATCCATGTCAACCTCCTTAAGGTAAGTCGTAAATGGGTTCAATGCGGCTTCGTTGGTGAATAAAAGGTGTTCCTGCCAAATAAAACCCCGGCGTGTTGTAAAGTTACGGCCGTAAACTTACCCATGACAACTCAAGCCATTTTCCTTATGATTAAGTTGGTATTTTTTGAAGAACCGTCCAGTTTTGCCGCGCATTTAGGCGCTTCAGGCACTGGACTTCGGGGGACCAGCCACAAAGCGAGGCCAAGATGCACGTACAACCCTTTAATCAATCACCGCCCACGTTGGGTAACCAGTTTGATGATGATCGTGTGCTGCGCAGCTATTTGCGGCGGGTGCTGCCGCCAGAGGTGCTGGCCGAAGTGGCACGGCCGTTGCGTGAGATGGGCCATCTGGCCGGTGGTGAGCTGTACCAGATGCAGCTGGCCGACCGGCGCAACGATCCCGTCCTGACGCAGTGGGACCCGTGGGGCAACCGCATCGACCAGATCGAAGTGTCGCCGCTGTGGCAGAAGGCGGAAAGGCTGGCCGCTGAATATGGTCTGGTGGCGGCGGCGTATGAGGGGAAGTACGGCCGTTTCGACCGCATCTACCAGTTTGCCCTCGTTTACCTCTTCCACCCCTCCAGCGACGTTTACACCTGTCCCCTGGCCATGACCGATGGCGCGACGCGCACGCTGCTCATCTCTGGCAACCAGGAGCTCATCAACCGCGCCGTGCCCCATCTCACCAGCCGCGATCCGGCTCACTTTTGGACCAGCGGCCAGTGGATGACCGAATCGACCGGCGGCTCCGACGTGGGCTTGTCGGAAACCACGGCCACCCTGAACGAAAACGAAGAATGGCTGCTGAACGGCCGTAAATGGTTCACCTCCGCCGCCACCTCGCAAATGACGCTGACCCTGGCCCGCCCCGAAGGCAATCCGCCCGGCGGCAAGGGATTGGCCCTGTTCTACCTGGAAACGCAGGCGGCCGACGGCACGCTGCAAAACATCGAAGTGCTGCGCTTGAAGGACAAGTTGGGCACGCGCAAAGTGCCCACCGCCGAATTGATGCTGCGAGGGACAACGGCCGTTCCTGTCATGGGCCTGAACAACGGCGTGCGCCACATCGTGCCCATGCTGCACCTGACCCGCACCTGGAACAGCATTTCGGCAGCGTCGTTTATGCGGCGCGGCCTGGCCCTGGCCCGCAGTTACGCCCAACAGCGGGTCGCTTTTGGTGCCCCGCTGGCGCAAAAGCCGCTGCATATCGACACTCTGGCCTGGATGCAGGCGGAAACGGAAGCCGCTTTCCACCTCACCTTTTTCCTGGTGGAGCTGATCGGCAAGGACGAGGCCAAAGTCATCAGTGAAGAGGAGGCGCATCTGCTGCGGCTGCTCACGTCGTTGGCCAAGCTGACCACGGGCAAGCAGGCGGTGGTGGTGGCCAGCGAGGTGCTGGAGGCGTTTGGCGGCGCGGGTTACGTGGAAGACACCGGCCTGCCGCTGCTGCTGCGCGACAGCCAGGTGCTGCCCATCTGGGAAGGCACCACCAACGTGCTGTCGCTGGATGCGCTGCGGGCGCTGGGGCGCAGCGGCGAACCGCTGCAGGCGCTGGCCAAGGAAGTCAATCGCTGCGTGAAGCTGGCGACGGACGGCCGTTTACAAACTGCCGGTACTGTGGCCCAAACGGCCGTTGCCGATGCCGTCCACTGGCTGCAAACCAATGTAGCCGACCCCAACGCCCTGGAAGCCGGGGCGCGCCGCTTTGCCCTTACCCTGGGCCGCTCGCTGGCCCTGGCCAAGCTAATCGAGCAGGCCCAGTGGTCGCTGGACGTTGAGGGCGATGCGCATCCCCGTGCTGCCGCCTGCCGTTTTGGGCAAACGGCCGTCAACCAGATCCAGGCCATCGACCCAATCGACACGGCCCTGCTGGCGGAAGGGATGTAGAAACAGAGAGACTGGAGATTAGAGATTGGAGATTGGGCTGCTTAATCTCCAATCTCCAATCTCCACTATGCCTGATTCGTAAAAAGTAAGGTATCATTCTGCCATAACCCCAAACCAAACTTGACATCTTTGCAGAAGGAGAGACAACGGTGAAATTAAGAAGTGTGCTATTTTTAGCGATGGTGCTCCTCACGGTGACGGCCTGTGCCCAGGAAGAACCCCTTGGCCCCGAGGCGCTGCCCACTGACTATAACTACGCGGCGGGCGAGCTGAACTTTTCGGTGGCTCTGGGCGGTGTGGTGGTTCAGGTGACCGACGTGCAGGTGTACGCCAGCGACGGCAACATCGCTACGGGCTATGTCTACGTGGTGCCTACGGTGAATGTGACCAATCAGAACGAAACGGCCGTTTCCAACCGCGACTTTACCCTGGTCGATGAATACCTCAACGAGTACGAATCCTGGCAGACCAACGTGGCCTTTGGCTCTGCGCTGCAAACCATGCCCGAGGCCATCGGGCAGGGCCAGTCGGCGACGGCCAACCACGTCTTTATTGTGCCTGCCGCCGCGCTGCAGGCCAATTTGAAGCTGCGCTGGGATTCGCCTGTCACCCTCTCCCGCATCGACGTGGCCCTGGGCAACCTGGGCGCCGCCGTGCCTTAATGGGGTTGGGTCGTCGTTTTGCGCCCGATCCAGGTTTAGAAGGAGGCTGACTTGAACAAATCCAAGCGACCGGATGCCACTGAACTGCTGCGGCAAATGGAGAGCGGGGAGCGTACGGCCGTTTCCATCGTCGCCGAGCATATCGAGCGGCTGGAAGCCAATCATTTGCGCTTGAATGCGGCCGTTCACGTCTTCAAGGATGAGGCTCTGGCCGAGGCCAAAAATCCACGTCCGGGGCCGCTGTCTGGCCTGCCCATCAGCATCAAAGAGACAATCGCCCTGGCCGGACACCGCGTCACCGCCGGGTCGCGGCGTATGCCGCCGATCGATTGGCAGGAAGATGCGCCGGTGGTGCGCCGTCTGCGCGAGGCCGGGGCGATTATCCTGGCGCGCAGCAACGTGCCGGAATTTGCCATGGCGGGCGAGACGGAGAACTTTATTTACGGCCGTACCAACAACCCGCTCGATGAAACACGCACGGCGGGCGGCTCCTCTGGCGGCGAAGGGGCGCTGGTCGCCTCTGGCTCCACCGCACTGGGGATTGGCACCGACCTGCTGGGCTCCATCCGCATTCCGGCGGCCTTTTGCGGCATCGTCGGCTTCAAACCCGCCTCCCACCTGGTGAGCCACGAGGCGATCTGGCCGTCGCTGCCCGGTTCGTACCTGGATTCGCTGATGGGCGTTGGCCCTTTGACCCGCTCCGTGCGCGATGCCCGGCTGGTGTACAACGTCATCGCCGACACGCCGCTGCCGCCGCCGCAAACGGCGCGCGGGCTGCACCTCATCATCCCCACCGAATTTGAGCTGGCCAGCAAAGCGGATTGCATCGACGCGGCTTATGTGATGGCCCAAACGGTGCTGGAGGTGGCGGGCATGGTGACTCAGGAACGGCCGTTCCCCGACGTCAGCACCCATTTCCTCAATTTGCAGCAGCTGCTGGCCGCCGAGCTGGAAAAACCATTCTACGACATGCTCACCACGGCCGATGGCCAAAAATTCAGCCTGGTTGCCGAAACGCTCAGGCAGGCCGTTGGGCGCGGCACCATTTACAGCGGCCTCTTCCAACTGCTGGCCGTGGTGCCTATTCTCAAGCCGCGCTCGGCGGACCGCGTGGCGGAAATTATTCGGGCCTACGACCAGGCCCGCGCCGAGCTGTACCAACTGCTGGGCCGCAACGGTGTTTTGCTGCTGCCGACGCTGGGCATTTTGGCCCCCAAACACGGCCAGATGAACCGCGCTTCGCTCCGCCCCGGGGTAAATGGCACGGTCACGGCCATGACGTTTTGCAACACCATGAACCTGCCTGCCATCACCGTGCCCGCCTGGAAGGATCCTGATCCGGCCACCGGCCTGGTGCCCGGCGTGATGCTGGCGTGCGCCCCTGGGGCCGAGGCGGCCCTGCTGGACGCGGCAGCGGCGCTGGAGGCGGGTATTTCTTAGCCGTGAGATGTCATACTCGCGAAAGCGGGTATCCAGGTTTGCCGCGGAAGTGGATGCTCGCCGGCGCGGGCCTGACAGTTTGAGAGTGATTTGTGTATGGATGGAAAAGTTTGTATTGTAACGGGCGCCAACGCGGGGATTGGCAAGGCAACGGCCGTTGGCCTGGCCCAGCGCGGCGCGACGGTGGTGATGGTGTGCCGCAGCGCGGAGCGGGGTCGGCTGGCCCGACAGGAAATTATCGACCGGTCAGGCAGCCAGGCCGTTCACCTGCTGCTGGCAGACCTGGCCGCCCAGAACGACATTCGCCAGCTGGCGCAAACGCTGCTGGACCAATTTCCCCAAATTCATGTGCTAATCAACAATGCGGCCGTCATTCCGCTGCGGCGCAGCGTGTCGGTAGATGACGTGGAATTGCAGCTGGCGGTTAACCACCTGGCCCCCTTTTTGCTGACCAACCTGCTGCTGGATCGGCTCCAGGCGTCGGCTCCGGCGCGGGTGATTACCGTTTCTTCCGGCGTACATCGCGGCGCAACGATCAACTTCGACGATTTGCAGAGCGAGCGGCGTTATCACCACACGAACGTCTACTCGATGACCAAGCTGATGAACGTGTTGTTCACCCGGGAGCTGGCGCGGCGGCTGCAGGGCAGCGGCGTGACGGCTTATTCGCTGCATCCCGGTGTGCCCGCCACCAAGCTGAGCGCCCACTACGCGGGCCGCGAAGGGCACGAGCGGGCCAGCTTCCCTGAGCTGATGGACGCAGCGCAAACCTCTATCTATCTGGCCACCGCGCCGGACATTGAGCATTTAAGCGGCGACTATTTTGCCAACAGCCGGGTACAGGAGAATACGGCCGTTGCCAACGACCCTACCCTCGCCCAAAAACTGTGGCAAGTCAGCGTCCAGCTGACAAATCTATAAAACATCCACAGATGGCACAGATTGGCTTATCAAAAATCTGTGTCATTTGTGAAATCTGTGGATATTTTCAGGAGGAGTCCATCATGAAGCGCACTATTTTTGACGACGAGCACACCATGTTTCGTGACGCCGTGCGCCGCTTTGTGCAAAATGAAATTGTGCCCTACCACGAGCAGTGGGAACACGAGGGCATCGTGCCGCGGGCGCTGTGGCTGAAGGCGGGTGAGCTGGGCTTTTTGTGCATGGATGCGCCGGAGGCGTATGGCGGCCTGGAAATCAAGGATTTCCGCTACAACGCCATCGTCACGGAGGAATTGACCCGCGCCGGGGCGTCGGGCGTGGGTTTTGGCCTGCACAACGATGTGAACATGCCGTACTTCCTCAAGTACACCACCGACGAACAAAAGCAGCGCTGGCTGCCTAAGATGATTTCCGGCGAGATGATTACGGCGATTGCCATGACGGAACCGGGCGCGGGCAGTGATTTGCAGGGGGTGCGGACAACGGCCGTTCGCCACCACGATCATTACATTGTCAACGGCCAGAAAACATTTATCACCAACGGCATCAACAGCGACGCGGTCATCACCGTGGTCAAAACCAACCCAGATAAGGGGCACAAGGGGATCAGCCTGCTGGTCATTGAGCGCGGCATGGACGGGTTTGAACGCGGCCGTAACCTGGAGAAAATCGGTCTGAAGGCGCAAGATACGGCCGAACTCTTCTTCAACAACGTCAAGGTGCCGGTAGAAAACCTGATGGGCGAAGAGGGCAACGGCTTTTACTACCTGATGGGCTCGCTGCCGCAGGAGCGGCTGTCGGTGGCGGTGATTGCCGTGGCGGCGTGTGAAGCCGCCCTGGAGATGACGATCCGCTACTGCCAGGAGCGCACCGCCTTTGGCCAGCCCATCGGCAAGTTCCAGAACAGCCGCTTTAAGCTGGCCGAAATGAAGACCGAGATTGAGATTGCCCGTGTTTTTGTCGACCGCTGCATCATGGAGCTGAATGCGGGCAACCTGACGGCCGAAGAAGCAGCCATGGCCAAGTGGTGGACCACTGATTTGCAGGTGCGCGTCATGGACCAATGTTTGCAGCTGCACGGCGGCTACGGCTACATGCTGGAGTATCCCATTGCCAAATTTTACCTGGATGCCCGGGTCCAGCCGATTTATGCCGGGACCAACGAGGTGATGAAAGAGATAATCGGCCGTTCGTTGGGGTTTTAACGAAAAATAGCAAAGGTTTGTGGAACAATGACTAACAACAAGAAAAAGCGGTCTCGTATACTGCTAGATCAATATCATGGAATGTCCCTGTTTTCGAGTCGCCATGTGAGGGAATTAAGAAAAAATGGCTTTGATCTCTTGAGAGCAACGTCGCCATTGGACAAGAAAACATTGTCAGAGGCAGATGTATTAGTCATTTGGTTTACGCGTTACCATGAGAATATATTCGCTCGATTTACGTCAGAAGAAATTGATTTAATCCGCGAATATGTGGCAGGGGGAGGCTCAGCTTTCCTAATAGGCTTGGGTTGGGTCTGGACAGAATATGAAGATAGACCCGCAATTGATGACTATCCACTGAATCTTATTGCTGAACCGTTTGGGATTTTCTTTTCTCAAGCGGCTATAACGGACGTCGGTGGGGTTAGTTATGAGCAAGAGCCGATCGCCTTTCATAGACCCTTCTTTGCCACTCATCCAATTACTGAAAATGTTGAAAAAATCGGGGCTTCAGATTCTATTCCAGGCAGTTTGGTTGTAGAGGAGCCTGCGCTACCGGTTGTATGGGGTAATGACGAAACGTCAGATTCGGACGGATTCAAAAATCCAGTCATACTGGCTGTGAATGAGAATGCCGGTTCGGGTAGGGTTGTTTGTTTGCAACATGCACACTATGTTGAGCAGTTTGAGTTTGATAATTTTATTTTGTTACAAAATATTTTGAATTGGTTAGCCAGAAATGATGAAAGTGAGGCTGGTGTGCCTGGGAGAAGCCAATCTATCAATGTGCTGCCAGAACCAGATCAACCGGACAATGATTTGAATATGAAAACAGTGCTTGAACTGGGCCGTATGATTGATCAATACTTCAACGAATTTGAAGTTAAAACGCTTTGCATGGACCTGGAAATTGATCCCGAAAACTTGCCTCATGAGACGAAGGTACAAATGGCAATCGAGTTGGTTGCTTTTATGGATCGAAGAATGGAGGCAGACAGGTTGATACTGATTTTGCGAGAAAAACGACCGAATGTAAAAGAGTTCTCAGATGACTGGTTTAATAAAGAGTGAACGGCTGGTGCTACGGCCGTTTCACCCCCACCACCTTACCGATTTGCCCAAAATGGTCCGCGCCGATCGGGTACGCCTGTTTGAGCCTGAAGCGGCAGGTTTGGTACAATCGGAAGCCGAACTTTAAGTCAGTTCCGCCAAACTGGAAATGGGGCCGTGTGTGAGATACGGCCGTTTCCCAATCCATCAACGAATCTACCTGAAAAGGTTGCGCAGAGGCGCAAGCCAACAATCTGTGTCATCTGTGAAATCTGTGGTTTTCTTCGGTAGAGCCATCATTTAACAAGGACAAAGCACGTTATGAAAGGCATCATCCTGTCGGGTGGCAGTGGGACACGCCTGTACCCGCTCACCATTTCGCTCTCCAAGCAAATTCTCCCCCTCTTCAACAAACCGATGATTTACTACCCGCTCTCGGTCTTTATGCTCGCCGATATCCGGGAAATCCTCATTATCTCCACGCCGCACCACATTGCCCTGTACCGGGAGCTGTTTGGTGATGGCTCTCGCCTGGGCCTCAAAATTGAGTATGCCGTCCAGCCCGAGCCGCGCGGCATTGCCCAGGCCTTTGTCATCGGCGAAGAGTTCATCAACGGCGAACCCTGCGCCCTCATTTTGGGCGACAACTTCCTCTACGGCCCTGGCCTATCGGGGATTTTGCAGAATGCGGGTAAGCTGACCGATGGCGGGCTGGTTTTTGCCTACTACGTGCGCGACCCCGAGCGGTACGGTGTGGTGGAGTTCGACAAGACATTCAAGGCGATCAGCATCGAGGAAAAGCCAGCGCAGCCAAAATCGAACTACGCGGTGACGGGCCTTTACTTCTACGACAAAGAGGTGGTGGAGATTGCCAAAAACCTCAAGCCATCGGCCCGGCATGAGTATGAGATTACCGACGTCAACAACGAATACCTCCAGCGGGGCAAGCTGAACGTACAGCTGTTGGGGCGCGGCTACGCCTGGATGGATACGGGCACGCACGACAGCCTGCTGGAAGCCAGCAACTACGTGCAAACGATCGAGCATCGGCAGGGATTGAAGATTGGCTGCGTCGAGGAGATCGCCTACCGCAAAGGGTATATTGGCGCCAAGGAACTGCTCGATATCGCTTCAGTCTCCAAGGACAATGAGTACTGCGTCTACCTGCGCTGGCTGGCAGAGCGCCCCCGCGAGGCAACCAACTTATGAGCGATGTCACCATCCGGCAAATGCAAAAGACCGTTGATGAATGGGTGCGGACGATTGGGGTGCGGTATTACTCGGAGTTGACGAATACGGCCGTCCTCATGGAAGAAGTCGGTGAAGTGGCCCGCATCATGGCTCGGCAGTACGGTGACCAAAGCTTCAAAAAAAGCGACGAAACGGTCAACCTGGCCGACGAACTGGCCGACGTGCTCTTTGTGCTGACCTGCATTGCCAACCAGACCGGGATTGATTTAACGGCCGCTTTCCACCAAAACATGGATAAAAAAACCACCCGCGACAAAGACCGCCATGCCAACAATCCCAAGCTGCAATCTTGAGCGGGTTTTTCATCAAAGATTTCGCAGATTGTACAGATTTTTCAATCTTTTAAATCTGCGAAATCTTTGATTTATTCAAGAAATCAAAAGTTGGAGAAGTAGAAGATGTCAATTGATTTGGAGAAGGTGCTGGGACATGAATACAAACCAGCCGACTACGTCTACACCGAGCGGGATGTGAGCCTGTATGCCCTCTCAGTCGGGGCGGCGGCCGATCCGGTGGACCCGGAGGAGCTGAAGTTTGTCTACGAATTGAGCGGCGACTTCACGCCGCTGCCGACGATGGCGGTGGTATTTCCTTTTGTGCTGTTCTGGCAAATTACCCAGGTGCCGGGGCTGGAATTTAACCCAATGATGCTGCTGCACGGCGAGCAATATTTGGAACTGAAACGGCCGCTTCCCAACTCGGCCACCATTCACAATACCGCGAGGATTACGGCCGTTTACGACAAAGGCAAAGGCGCGGTCCTCCTCACCGACACGATCAGCACCGACGGGCAGGGCAACGAAGTCGCCTTCAACCAATCCTCAATCTTCATTCGCGGACTTGGCGGCTTTGGCGGCGAGCGCGGCCCCTCCACCAGCGACGAAAACCTGCCACCCAACCGCCTGCCCGACGCCGTCCACACCCAGCAAACCCGCCCCGACCAGGCGCTGCTCTACCGCCTCAGCTCCGGTGACGGCAACCCGCTGCACGCCGATCCGCAGATGGCGGCGCTGGGCGGTTTCCGCCAGCCGATTTTGCACGGATTGTGCACCTTCGGCTTTGCCGGTCGCGCCGTTATGAAGCATTTTGCCAACAACGACCCCGCCCGCTTCAAGAGCATCAAGGTGCGCTTCAGCAAGCACGTCTTCCCCGGCGAAACCATCGTCACCGAAATGTGGCGCGAATCAGACACGCGCATTGTTTTCCAAAGCAAGGTGGCCGAGCGGGATGAGGTGGTGCTGTCCAATTCGGCCGTCGAACTCCACCGTTAATGATTTACCGCAGAGACGCAGAGGCCGCGGAGTTTAATAAATGCGCGAAAAAATCTCTGCGCTCTCCGCGTCTCCGCGGTTCAATTTCTGGAGTTAACACATGGGCAAGTTTGACCTCAAAACGATGAACATTACCCGCCTGGTTGGCGTCATCTTCCTCGTCCTGGCGCTGGTATTTGGCGTGTCGGGCTTCTTCAACCAGCATCCAGGGCGCATTACGTTTAGCGACGTGGTAGAAGATTTCTACGCCAACATCAGCTCAGAATTGTTCAGCATCGCCACCACCGTGCTGCTTATCGACTACCTCAACGAGCGGCGGGAGAGCCAGCGGCGCAAAGAGCTGCTCATCCGCGAACTGGGCAGCGCCAGCAACGCCATCACCCTGCGCGCCGTCGCCGAGCTCAAGTCAGAGGGCTGGCTGGCGGACGGTTCGCTGCACGCCGCCAGCCTGGTCGAGGCCAACCTCAACAGCGCTGTGCTCAACGGGGCGTCGTTGGTGGGGGCCATTTTCGAGCGGGCGCAGCTCAACAAGGTCGATTTTCGGGAAGCAGACCTGACCGGGGTGAGTTTTGAAGGGGCCAAACTGGAGGAGGCGGATCTGCGTGGGGCTAAGCTGGCCGACGCCCACTTTGCCCGCGCCGACCTGACCGGCGTCAAGCTCACCGGGCAGGATTTGCGCCAGGTCAACTTGTTTGGCGCGGAAATCAACATGGCCAACCTGGATGAAGTGAATTTGTCCGAAGCGAAGATCAACGGCCTGGATATGCGCGGTTCCAGCCTGCGCAAGGCGCAGTTGGCCAACGCCAAGCTCCATTTTGTGAATTTGCGCGGGGGCACGCTCAGCGAGGCCAACCTGGAAAAAGCCAATCTGAACGGGGCCAATCTCAACGGCGCGTTCCTGAACTGGACCAACCTACGCGGCGCTTACCTCTTCAATGCCGATCTCACCGGCGCGGACCTCAGCGGTGCCGATATGACCCACGCCCGCGTGACGCCAGAGCAGCTGGCCACGGTGAAATCGTTGAAGAATGCAACTTTGCCGGATGGGACGAAGCAGTGAGGGGGGAGGGGTGAGGGATGAGGGATGAAGGGTGAGGGATGAGGGGTGAGGGGTGAGGGGAAGGTTTGAATACCAGTTTTTGTCACCTTGTCACCTTGTCACCTTGTCACTTTGTCACTTTGTCACTTTGTCACCCGTTCACCCCCACACCTCTTCATGCACCACCTTCAGCCCACCAGCCTGGGCCGCTGCCAGGTGCAGGCAGCCAAGGACGGTTTGGATAGACGGCCGTTCCCCCACTTTTTCTGCATACAACACCACCTTGCTGCACTTGAGGTCTGTTAGCTGCTTGGCAATCTTTTCGGCCAGCCTGGCCGCATCGTGCAGCGAAAGCGCGGCGGGGGTGCCAGCCTCTTCCAGCGGGATGAGGCCGTCGTTGGCGGAAATGGCAAAACAGTCGGCCTCATCGCGGCTGGCCCAGTGGCGCAGTTCTTCCAGCTGGGCCGCGCTGCCATAGCCGATGTAACACGGCCGTTTCGCCGCCTCCATCTCCTCTCCCCACAGCCATCGGTTAAACCACTCCAGGTTGTCTTGCATGATCTGGCGCGATTGGCGCGGTTTGGTCGGGCCGTGCCCCATGCCGGGATAGGTCACCAGCCGGGCGGGCACGGCCATGTCGCGCAAGCCCTGGTACAGCTCGTAAGCGTTGGGCAGGGGGACGCGGGCATCGTTACGGCCGTGTTGAATCAGCGTCGGGGTTTGCGCCGTTTTAAGGTAGGTCATCGGCGACGTTTTGGCGTAAATCTCCATCTCGTCCCACGGCGTGGCTGCCAGGTAGTAGCGGGTGAATGGATGCACGTCTGTGTTGACATAATACGTCATCCAGTTAGAAATGCCCGCCCCGGCGGAGATCGCCTTGAAGCGGTCGCTGTAGGTGCTGATGAACATGGAGATGTAGCCGCCCTGGCTCCAACCCATCGAGCCGACCCGGTCGCCATCAACCCAGCCCTCGGCAATGAGGGCATCGACGCCGCTGATGACGTCGTCGTAGTCGCCCAGGCCCAGGTTGCGCACGTTGTGCGCCTGGAAGGCCGCGCCGTAGCCGATGCCGCCCCGATAATTAGGCTGCAAAATGATCGCCTCTTTGGCCAGCCACAGCGGCAGCGGGTAGACACGTCGTTCGTAGCGGCTCACCTTTTGCAGCAGCGATACCCAGCCCGGCCCGCCGTGAATGGCCACCAGCAGCGGATATTTCTTTTGTGGATCAAAATTGACTGGCTTGGTGAGTACCCCTTCGACGGCCGTTCCATCCGAACTTTGCCATTGGTACGGTTCCGGTTCGCCCAGCTGCCAGCTGGCGACGGCCTCGCTGAGGTTGGTCAGGTTGCGCCATTCGCCCGTTGGCAGATCAAACAGCACCACTTCGGCCACCTGACGGCCGTTTTCCATTACCAGCGCCGCCAAACGGCCGTCCTGACGCACACTCATCATGTGGCCAAAGCTCAGCCAGCCTTCCGCCAGGCTGGGCGAGAGCTGCGTCACCAAACCGTTAGCCGTGTCCAGCCGGTAAAGGTGAATGCTGGTGCGAGCGACGGCCGTAAACAGCAGTCCATCGTCCCGCCACACCACCGGCATGATGTTTTCCTCGAAGTCGGTGGCGATGGGCTGTCGTTCCCGCGTGGCCAGGTCCAGCACAACCGGCTTGTCGGCGTGGTAATACGTCCCGCCAAACTGGAGGCAGAAGAGGGAACGGCCGTCGGGCGAGTAAACAGGCGTCGAGTAGCCTGCTGGCGTCAATGGCTCCAGCTTCAGGCTGGCAACTTCCACCTGGTACAGCCGCACCGCTTCCGCCACGCCCATGTCTGGGGTGGGCGGCGCGGCAAAAGCGATAAATTTGCCGTCGGGCGACCAGCGAAACTGGCTGACGGTAAACTGCTTACCGCCCGTCAGGCGGCGCAGCTTTTTGTCGGGCAGGGTGAGCTGCCAGAGGTGGGTGAATTGGTAATCCTCATCCTCCACCTGGTACTGGCCAAACGTTTTCTCGCGTTCTTTGTCGGCTTCGCTGTCGGGATCAACGGCCGTAAACGCCAGCGACTGCCCATCGGGTGCCCAGTGGAACTGCTGCACCTCGGTTTTGCCCTCGCTCAGCCGCTCTGCCTCGCCGCCAGCGATGGCCAGCCGATAAAGCTGCCCCACCTCGTCGCCCTCGCGTTTGGAGATGAAGGCCAGGAAACGGCCGTCGGGCGACCAGCGGACATGGCGGCTGCCGTTGGCGGTAAAGGTAAGCTGGCGCGGCTCGGGTTCGCCCTCGGTTGCTACCAGCCAGATTTGCGTGATGTAGCTGTCTTTTTCCCACTCTGGCTGGCTGAGTTCGTAGGCAACGAAACGGCCGTCGGGCGAAATTTGCGCCGTTTCCAGCGTGGGCAGTTTAATCAGTTCTTGAATCGTGGGGATATGTTTTGCGTCTGTCATGAGGCACAATTGTACCTGGATTTTGGCCGCCTCAATGAAATTCACCTGCAACATACCTGCAAAATGTTGCATCTCTTTCAACCGTTTGCCACACTTTGTATTCACGCAAAGATGCAAAGCTTTAACTATGAAGCCTTTGCGTCTTTGCCTGAGCCATTTGTTTATGTAGCTGCGCTTAGTGAAATGTTGCACGAACGGCCGTTTGTGCTACAAAAGATCACCACCTACACCTGCTGCAAACACCCACTTTCAGCTCCCGTTTTATCTATAAACCTTTCGACGGAGCAATAATTATGGACTCTCTACAAGCATTACGTGAAAAATACCAGGCCGTTCAGGCGCTGAAGCTCAATCTGAACATGCAGCGCGGGCAGCCGTCCGACGCTGATTTTGACCTCGCCAATCCGATGCTGACCATCCTGGATGAGACCGACATGGTGACGCCCAGCGGCATTGCTCTGCGCAACTACCCAGGTGGGCAGGCCGGTTTGCCCGAAGCCCGTGCCCTGTTTGCCACCATTTTGGGCGTCAAGCCGGAAGAGATGATTGTGGGCAACAACGCCAGCCTGAAGATGATGAGCAATACGCTGATGTGGGCGCTGCTGCGCGGCCTGAAGCACAGCGACGGGCCGTGGTTTAACCAATCGCCCAAAATGATCATCACTGTGCCGGGGTATGACCGCCACTTTGCCCTGCTCGATGCCCTGGGTTTTGAAATGCTGAGCGTGGCCATCACCCCGGAGGGACCGGACATGGACGCGGTGGAAGCGCTCGCCGCCAGCGATCCGTCGGTGAAGGGCATCATGTTTGTGCCCACCTACAGCAATCCCACCGGCGACACCGTCTCCGATGAAACAGTACAGCGGCTGGTTGGGATGAAAACGGCCGCTCCCGACTTCACCATCTTTGCCGACGACGCCTACCGCGTACACCACCTCGGCGATGAGCCGCACGAGCCGCTCAACCTGCTGCGCGCCGCCGAAGCGGCCGGCAATCCCGACCGGGTGATCCTCTTTGGCTCCACTTCCAAAATCACCTTTGCCGGGGCAGGCGTTGGTTTTATGGCCAGCAGCGTGGCCAACGTTGCTTACCTGAACAACCTCACCGGCTTCCAGTCGATTGGCCCCAACAAGGTGGAGCAGTACCGGCACGTCAAGTTCATCAACAGCTATCCCGGCGGGCTGGACGGCCTGATGCGCGACCACGCCGCGCTGCTGCGGCCCAAGTTTGATGCCGTGCAGGAAGTGTTGACGCGGGAATTGGGCAACGGCCGTTACGCCACCTGGACCCATCCCCAAGGCGGCTACTTTGTCAGCCTGGACACCCTCTGTCCGGTGGCCGACCGCGTGGTAGAGCTGGCCAAAGGCGCCGGTGTGGCCCTCACACCCGCCGGGGCCACCTATCCCCACGAGAAAGACCCCCACAACAGCAACATCCGCCTTTCCCCCAGCCGCCCGCCCGTCGCCGAAGTGGCCCAGGCGATGGAGGTTGTGGCTCTCTGCGTCAAGATCGCCACGCTGGAGTATGATGCGCCGGGGTAGGGTGGGGAAGTGAGAAGTGAGAAGTAGCAAGTGGCAAGTGAAAAGTGGTAAGTGAAAAGTAGCAAGTGGCAAGTGAGAAGTAGCAAGTGGCAAGTAAAAAGTGGCAAGTGGCAAGTAAAAAGTGGCAAGTGGCAAGTGGCAAGTGGCAAGTGAAAAGTAGTAGGTGAAAAGTAAAAAGTGGGCTGTTGAACGAGTAGAAGATTAGCCCACAGAGCCTGATTTCAAGCCCTGTTGGTTAGCCCGACAGGGCTTTCACATTTAGCCGGGGGCTTCAGCCCCAGGCGGGCCAGGTTTACCATTCACCTGCCACCTGCCACCTGCCACCATTCACCTGCCACCTGCCACCTGCTACCTTCCCCCTTCCACTCACCACGTGAAAATTCCCTGAACTTACCAACTTCCTGCTAGACATAACGCGCTGATCGTTTACAATGGGGCGCTGTGAAACGATCTCGTTTGCTTTTTGGCCTGAGTTTGTTGGTATGGAGCTTGCTGCTGGGCTGCCAGGCGTCGTGGGGCCTGGAGCCGCTGCCAACGCGGGTGCAGGCACTCAACTTGCCGGGTCCGGTAACCCCGGCCACCCCGATTCCTGTGACCTTTACGCCAGTGCCGCAAACGGCCGTTGCCCACGACACCCAAAACACCCAACTCGCCCAGTCGGGCCTGCTGAACAGCCTACCCGCCACCAATACGCCGCTGCCCATCCCCACCAACACCCCGGTGACACCCACCGCCACACCCACGCCCATCCCCACCGAAACCCCCATCGGCTCCCCCACGCCGGTCATTAAACCGCTCAACGAATATGCCCTGGACGAAGTGATTCCTTACCAGGCATTCCCCGTCCCGGCGGGCAACAACGGCTGGGGCATGCACTGGGTGCCTACCGTCAGCCAGGAGCGCGGCGTGGTGGACCAATTTGTGGCCGAGGCGGTGCGGATGCACATCAAGTGGGTGGTTTTTTTGAATGAAGGCACGCAAATTGGCGACAACGACTATCTGGTAGACCGCCTGGTAGCCAACGGCATCATGCCCGTGATGCGCCTCTACCGCTCCGGCGTACTGCCCTACGACGGCAATATCGGCCCGATGGTGGCCCACTACCGCGCCAGAGGCGTCTACTACTTCCAGCTGTACAACGAGCCGAACGTGAACGTGGAAAATCACCAGGGTTTTGCCAATCCCAACCAGTATGCCCGGGCCTGGGCGGCGGCGGCGCGGCAGGTAATTGCCAATGGCGGCTTGCCAGGCATTGGGGCGTTAAGCCCCGGCGGGGAGTACAACCACTACGACTTTCTGGGCCGGACGCTGCAAGCGATTAAGTTTAATGGGGACGAGGCGCTGCTGAACCGGACCTGGCTGTCGGTGCATAATTATCATGGCACACGGCCGTATGACGACCCCGACGGCTTTCTGCTCTTCCGCAAGTACGACGAGATTGTGCAGAGCCATATCGGCCGTTCCCTGCCGATGATTGGCACCGAAGGTGGTTCCTACAGCCCCGATCGCAACGTGGAAGTGGAGCTCATTCGTTACCAATACACCTACATGCGCGATGCCGAGCCGTACTTCCTGGCCTTCAGCTACTGGCTGCTGGCCAACAGCGCCGGTGGTGCCCACGACCGAACCTGGGAGTGGCAGGCGCTCTTCAAACCCGGCTTTGTCCACCCCGCCGTCACCGAATTTTTCTACCAAAACTCCCGTTAGCTGAGCAAATCCTGCCCATTAAGCTCGGCTTCGAGGCGGGCCCACAGCTTGTTGAACCGCTTGAGGCGCTTCTGGGCGGCGCGTTTGGCCGGTTCGGTGTGCATGCTGGCCACGGTTTTACTCATCCACTTGCTGTTGCTGCGCGCGTCGGTGATGAGGGTTTCCAGGGTGGTACCGTTGCCCTTCATCAAAATAAGGGGGGTAAAGTGAAAAGCGGCCGTTAACCCAATTTTGGCCAGCTTGTCGGCATCCCACAACACTTGCGATTCCAAATCCTGCAGCGGTTTGCGCCGCCACAAGCCCTGGTGCGAGCGAATCGCCCGGGCCACGTGGCCGATTTTCTGCTTGGGGAAGTCTGTTTTTTCCAGGATTTCATGGGCGGCTTTGGCCCCTTCTTGGGGGTGTTTGGGGCCAGCTTCTTTGCGGATGTCGTGCAGCCAGGCGGCGGCTTCCACCACTTCCATATCTGCGCCGGTGAGTTCGCCCAGTTTGAGGGCCAGGGTGACAACGGCCGTTACATGTTCCCACCGGTAGTTAAACAGCGGATCATTTGTACCAAAGCGCTGCCTGGCTTCGGCGGTGGTGGCCTGCTTCATCGCCTTTTTGACTGTTTTACGCCAGGGCTTTTTAGCGGCGGGTGCATTCGGGTTCTTTTTAGATTTCGTAGGCATGGGCGCATTTTATCAGCCAATTGAGGATTGACCATGTTGCGTTTAGAATCGGATGAGCCGCGCCGGGCTTTATCGCCAACGGCCGTTACCCCTTCGGCATAAATCCAGGAATGGTAATGGTAAACGTGGTCCCCTGGCCCACCTGGCTGCTCACGCCCACCGTGCCGCGATGTGCCTCCACAATCTCTTTCACCAGCGTCAGTCCCAAACCGGTGCCTTTGTGCCGCCGCTTGGAGCCGCCTTCCACCTGGTAAAACCGCTCAAAAA
This sequence comes from Anaerolineae bacterium, assembly GCA_020848035.1. Taxonomy (GTDB): domain Bacteria; phylum Chloroflexota; class Anaerolineae; order Promineifilales; family Promineifilaceae; genus Leptofilum. The sequence continues at coordinate 28,703 of JADLAX010000025.1, forward strand.
TCCGCCCCAGCTGATCTTCAGGAATACCTTCACCGCTGTCGGCCACTTCGATAATCACATCTTCTCCAGCCGCCTTTAGCCGCAGGATAATACGGCCGCCTGCTGGCGTATACTTAAATGCGTTGGACACCAAATTGTCAAACACCCGGCGCAAATGCGTGCTGTCGCCCAGAATCCAGGGCATTGGCTCTTCGATCTCCGCTTCCAGGGCAATGCCCAGGTCATTGGCCCGCATGCGGTAGTCGGCCAGCAGCGAATAGACCAGCATGATGGTGTCGATTTCCTCACGGCGCAGCTCCTGCGTTTCGGCCGCCAGCAGCGCGGTGAGGTCGTCCACCAGATTGGTGAGCATCATCACCCGCCGCATGATGATCTCGCTCGACTGTCGCTGATCGTCGTTGAGCGGTCCCAGGCTCTCGCTGGCCAGCAGTTCGGCATGGCCATAGATGATGCCCAGCGGTGAGCGCAGTTCGTGTGAAACGCTTTGGGTGAAGTTATTTTTCATCATATCCAGCTCCGCCTGGCGATTGAGCGCGGCGGCCAGGGCGGCGGCGCGCTGCTGCGTTTCGGCCAGCAGGCGCAGATTTTGGATGGCAATGCCGGCCTGCCGCCCCACCGAAACCACCACGTCCAGGTCACGCTGGGTAAACTGGATTGGCGAATGACCCAGGTTAAACAGCGCCAGCATGCCCAGGCATCGGTCGCCCGCTCGCAGCGGCACGCCCATGAAGTGGGTCACTCCCACGTCGATCCACTTTTGCATTGCCTCAGGATGGGTTGGATAGTCGGTTAAAAAAATCGGCTCGCGGCTGTTGACAACTTCCCAGGCCAGGCCACGTGGGCGCGGCGCGGGGCGCAAGTTCACGCCGTTGGGAATGTTATGCGGATAAAACGTCATCATTTCTCGCTCGATGACCAGCCCGAGCAGCCCGGCATCGGCGTGGACCAGTTCGGCCACCATTTTGATGATGCTGCCCAGCAGGGTGGGCAGATCTGGGGTGGTGTTCAGCATGCGGCTGATTTCGCCGAGCTGCTTTTCGCGCAGTAAGCTCTCGTTTGTCTGGCTGAAGAGGGTGATGGTGTTGATGGCCTGGGCAATCATGTGGGCCAGGGTGTAGCCGGTGTTGAGCCAGTTGGTGTTTACCGGGCGAATTTCGTCCCAATACAGCGCCAACCCACCGCCGGACCCGCCCTGGCTGTTGATGAGGGGAAAAATCGCCAGGGAGCGGAATCCTTCCATCTGTATATGGGGCTGCATATGGTTAAATGCCGGATCGTTTTGCACGTCTTCAGCCCACATGGGTGCCAGGTGGTAAAGCAGTTCATTGCCGGGTGAGTTTTCAAACGACCGGTTGACGTGCGCGACGTATTCGGCCGAGAGGCCTATGGCATACGGGCAGCTGAGGCTGTTGGTGTCATTGTCGTAGAGGTAAAGGGCCATGCGGTCGGCCTGGAGGAGGGTTTTTACGGCCGTTTCTACCCGTGGCCACAAAGAGGGCAAATCATGAATGCCCAGCAGCGATTCTGCGGCTTTGGTGAGGGCGGTTAGTTGTCGAACATCAAGCGGGGCGTCTGCTGGCCCGCCATCATACGGCTGGCCAAGCGTGGTTACCTGAGACCTTAACTGCTGCAACTCGCGGATCAACGCATCTTTGGTTTTGGCGAAATCATCCATCTGTCGATCTTGCACTTTTGTTTTTGCCTGCGAGACGCTGGACGCTGGGTTACGGCGGCGCTCCCTTGAAGGCAATGGCACGCAGGCTAAACAAGGTCAGGTCTTGAATCACTGCGGCGGCTTTTTCCTCTGGCTCCGGCATGGCCAGAAGCTGCAAAATCACTTCATCAAAGGCGCCGGCAAATGCTTCGGCCACCCGGCGGCTGTTTTGGTTAGGAATCACCCCAGCATCGATCGCCTGGTCTAACGGCCGTTGCCACAGCCGCACCATGCGCTCACGAAAAGTTGTTCGTTTTGCCTGTAAAGAGGGCACGGCGCCCACACCCCCAACCAGCAGCAGCTGCACCACCGCCGGTTCAAAAATAGCAATGTTCAGGTACGCCTGAATGCCGTACGACAACTGCTGCACCAGCTCTTTTCGGCTGCGCACCGCCTGATCAATGGTTTGCAGCAGAAAATCGGCCGTTTCCTCGTAAAGATGAACAAACAACGTCTCTTTATCGGGAAAGTAAAAGTAAAACGTGCCAATGGCCACATCCGCCTGTTTGACTATATCGCGAACGGTGGCGGCGTGATACCCTTTCTCGGCAAAAACCTGAACGGCCGCTTGCATCATGGCCGTCCGTTTGGCATCCTTCTTCTGGCGGGTTTTGTCGCTGCTTTTGTATGCCATTCTGATTCTTGCCCATTCATCTAAGGATATGGAGATTTATCCCCTGACGTCAATATCCTATAATGATTAATGACCAGGACTTCTTTACTGGTCTGGCTGTGTGGAAACTAAATTATGAACGTAAATAGCTGGACATTCGATAGGGAGAGCCCGACACCATTATACCTGCAATTGTACCATCAGCTACGAGAAGCGATTTTGCACGGGGTCTTTGGTGCCCAGCGCCGCCTGCCGCCCAGCCGTCAGCTGGCGGCTGAATTAGGCATTGCCCGCATCACCGTTTCCCAGGCGTATGAGCAGCTGGTGGCTGAAGGGTTTGTGGTGCGGCGGCCCGGCGCGGGCACCTTCATCGCCGCCCAACTGCCCCTGGCCCTCATCGAAGAGACGCAAACGGCCGTAACCCCCTTCCAACCTCAATTTTCCTCGTGGGGGCAGCGGGTGATGGCCACGGCCGTTCCCGCCGCCAACAAGCAGGCCAAACCGGAGATTGACTTTGGCTTTGGCCGCTCCTTCCCCCACATCTTCCCCTACGACATCTGGCGCAAGCTGCTGGCCCGCTACCTGAGCACCGACGACGCCATGCTGTCGCGCTACGGCTCGGTGGCTGGCTTTTTCCCCCTGCGTGAAGCTCTGGCCGACTACCTGACGCGCTGGCGCGGTGTGGTCTGCACCGCCGAGCAGGTGGTCATTGTCAACGGGGCGCAGCAGGCGCTGGACATTCTGGCCCGGCTGCTCCTGGAACCGGGCGACGAGGTGCTGGTGGAAACGCCCGGCTACGCCGATGCCGCGGCGCTGTTTGCTCTGCACGGAGCAACGCTCACGGCCGTTCCCGTCGATGATGACGGTTTTGCGGTGCAGAAGATTCCTGCCTACAGCCGGGCGCGGCTGGCGTTTGTGACGCCATCGAACCAGTTCCCGCACGGCGGCACCCTGCCGCTGGAGCGCCGCCTGGCGCTGCTGCAATGGGCGCAGCAGCACGACACCCTGCTCATCGAAGACGATTACGACGGCGAGCTGCGCTATGACGGCCGTCCCCTGGCCGCGCTGCAAGGGTTGGCCGCCGATGAGCGGGTGATTTACCTGGGCACCTTCTCCAAAGTGCTGTTTCCCGCCCTGCGCCTGTCCTACGTGGTGCTGCCGACGGGGTTGGTACGGCCGTTTGTCCAGGCCAAGCAGCTCATCGACCGGGGTGCGCCGACGCTGACCCAGGCGGCGGTGGCCGACTTTATGGTCGAAGGGCACTTCGAGCGCCACTTGCGCCATCTGCGCCAGGCGTACGGCCAGCGGCGGCACACGCTGGTGACCGCCTTGCAAACCCATCTGCCCCAGGTGCGCTGCGCCAACGAGCCAGCCGGGCTGCACGTGATGTTGTATTTGCCGGAAGAGTTGGCGGAAACGGCCGTGATTGAGGCAGCGGCCCAGGTAGGGGTTGGCGTTTACCCCGCCGCGCCGTACTTCCTGAAACGGCCGTCACCCCCAGCCATCTTGCTCGGCTTCAGCGGCCTCAGCGAAGCGGAAATTGCCCAGGGCGTGGCCCGCCTGGGCCAGGCGCTGGCCGGGTTGGGGTAAGCCACAGATTGCACAGATTGCACAGATAGGTCCGGCTGTTGGGGATAGATTGGGCAGGCGTGAAACGTGAAACGTGATTCAGAGAACATCACGTTTCACTCTTCACGCCTTGCGCAGCCGCTCATACAGCACAATGGCCGCGGCGGCGTTGACGGAGAAGGAGTCGATGCCGGGGGTCATGGGAATGGTGACCAGGGCGTCCAGCTGGTTAAGCACTGCTTCGGGCAGGCCGAAATATTCGCTGCCCATGAAGACGGCCGTTCCGCCCACCCCCCACACAAAATCCGGCAAGGGCACACCATTTTCCGCCACCGTGCCGATGGTTTGGACGGGATACGGCCGTAACGCCGCCCACAAATCCGCCAGCGAACAGGTCACCAGCGGCAGCTTGAACAGACTGCCCATCGAGGTGCGCACTGCCCGCGGGTGGTACGGATCGCTGCCGCCCGCCGCGATGAACAGGTCGGCCCCCAGGGCGTGGGCTGTGCGCATCATGCCGCCGACGTTGCCGGGGTCCACTACGTCCACCGCCACCAGCAGGGTGGGGGCCGGATGCGCTGCCAGCCACGTGGGCAGATCGACGGGTTCGGGCAGGGGCACCAACCCCAGCAGACCACCCAGCTGCCGCCCCTGGGTCAGCCGGGCCATTTCGTCGTTGGGGATGGCGTGGAGGGGGACGTTGTGCTGGGTGAGCTGGTGGAGAACGGCCGTTTCCCGTTCCCCCGGAGTTTGCCACACTGCCTCACTCACCAGCACCGCCTTGGGGTAGATGCCTGCGCGTAAGGCCCGCTCGTGCAGCCGCGTGCCCTCAATCGAGAAGCAGCCAGACGCCGCCCGCCCCTTGGCCGTGGCGGTGCGCTCAATCATGGTGCGGATCGACTGCCAGCTGTTCATGCCGGGTTCATATCACAGAGAGGGGGTTTTGTAAATGGGGAGAGAGAAGAAGGGGGAGGGAGGAACGGCCGTCTAACACCACCATCAGCCGCGCTGGCGTGGTCGTCCAGAGCCTCAACCGCAGCCAGAGCGCAAGCCCTTCGAGGACTCGCGCCAGCGTCACCTGAATGGGTTGTTAGGAAGCAAAGAGTCTTTCTACCTTTATTGTTTGCTGATTTTGTCTGGCAAGCCAAAGATCATACTGGGTCTGCTGGTTGAGCCAACTCTCAGCCGAAGTGTCAAAAGCCAGCGAAAGTCGAATTGCCATTTCAGGACTAATACCTGCACGACCATTCAGAATTGCCGATAATGTCTTGCGACTAACGCCAAGCGCTTCGGCGGCTCTTGTTACCGTCAGTTCCAGCGGTTCCAAGCATAGTTCTTTGAGGATTTCTCCAGGATGGGGGGGATTGTACATCTGCATCATCTTAATCACCTCAGTGGTAGTCTTCGTAGTTGACAACTGTAGCATCTGGACCATCAAATCGAAATGTCACGCGCCAATTGCCACTTACTTTGACAGACCATGTGCCTTGTCTATCGCCTTTTAGCTCATGCAAATACAAACCGGGCAAGTTCATATCTCGCGGGCTGGTTGAAGCATTTGGTCTACCCAAAATAAGGCGTAATTTGCTTGCATGAGCGGCCTGGATTCCCGCTTTGGAACCAGTTAGAAAGAATTTTTCCAGACCTTTGTGCTTAAAATCTTTAATCACAATACAAAGTGAACCTATAACGTTACAGGTCGCAAGTGGGAAATAATCTTATTCTGAAACTGACGTTTTATACTAAGAACGGTGTTGCTCCTAACGTTCCGGTTCAGCGGCGGGCCGCGCAGCGGACCGTCCGCTGCAACCGGTTGTTAGGTGCGCTATGACCATGACTCAGAGTCCTTGCAGACGAGGTGAATGATGGATGCGGGGCTTGATACCCAGAAAGCTTGAAAGCCTTGTGGCAGCGGCTCGATCTCGTCACAGCGCACTACTCCGGCCGCTTTTAGATGGTCTGAAGCCGCCGCGATGTCGTCGGTTACAACCTCAAGCCATGTTTCGGCTTGGCTAATGCCCGGAACGCGGTCTATCCAGAGATTGTTGGCGCCAAACTCGAAGCCGACCGATGGGGGGTGTTTCGTTATCTCTTTGAGACAGAGGACATCACGATAGAACTGAACCGTCGCTTCATACAAATGAGGCGGGACCTTCATGGCGATGTTGCGACCAGCAGCGAACCTGGGTTTGTTGTCCATACCTTGTGTTTCCGCGCACCTAACAATTATTATGCTGCGCTACTATAGTCTTCGTCTGATTTTACTAGAGTAAGTTCTTTCGAGTACAACTCTCTGAGCAGCAGTTTTCGGATGAGTTCTACTTCTGTGGTTGACAGCTGGTCTTGGCTGGTTGGCATTGTGCTGTACCCTGGTTGGACCGTGAAATACGATGTGAATAGTATAGCCAGGGCTGGTTTTTGACACAACGGCCGTTCCCTCTCCCCTCCCAAAAGTTACCCCCAACTGCTCACACAAGCCAGATGTCCGTGCCCGGTTTGTTCTGCATAATGCAGTCTAAATCTTGAACACTGTCTTTGCCCACAAACTGCCTTTACGAGCAAAGACGGAAAGTGAGCTGTTAGACATGGCGCTGAAGAAACAAATGGCCCTGCTGATCCTGGTCCTACTGCTGTTGGGTACGCCCCTGGCCTTGCTGGCGGCGGGTGATACGCCCTCCGCCACCCCCACCCTGGCCCAAACGGCTGTCCGCGCCGTGCTGCCCCTCTTTGTAGTACCGGACTGTGATGACCAGATCGAAGCACCACGCCCAGAAACGTTTGATCCGGCCCAACCGATGCCCACCTGCTGGCTGGTGCCAGCCTTAAACATGATAGACGTTGGGCCGATGCAGCAAATTAACGCAAATTGACACGAATTACACGCTGTATTCGCGGAAATTCGTGCAAATTCGCTGCCACAAAAAAGGTCCTGCATGAATGGAAACCAGCCTGCCCGTCGTTGGGTGGGCAGCTGCGCCAGGCCAGGGTATGCTTGAGCCATGACACCCGCTGATCCAACCGATGTAAATGCCATCTTGCGCCAGCAGGAAACGCTGCGCCAGATTATCGAGTCGATTAGCAGTGAGCTGGAACTACGGCCGTTGCTCACCAGCATCGTCCAACACGCCTGTGAACTGCTTGGGGCTGACCGGGGCACCATTGGCCTGGTCGATGACGAGCGCCAGGTCATTCGCACCGAGGCGGTGTACAAGATGCCGCCCGACGAGCTGGGTGCCGAAATGGCCGTCGGCGTTGGTCTGGCGGGCAAGGTGCTGGCCAGCCAGGCACCGCTCATCGTCAACCGCTATGGCGATATTGATACTCACACCCAAACCGACCTGATTCAAGATGCCGTCATCGGCCTGCCCATTTTTTGGCGCGAGCGCATGATTGGCTTTTTTGGCCTTGGCGCTGCGCCGCCGCGCCACTTCAACGAGCAAGATGTGGAGCTGCTAACCCAACTGGCCCGCCACGCGGGCATCGCCATTGAAAACGCCCGCCTCTTTGCCGCCGAGCGCCGCCGCGCCGCCCGGCAGGCCACTCTCAACCGCATCGGTGAGATTATCGCCAGCACGTTGGACCTGGATGACCTGCTGCAAACGGCCATTACGGCCGTTCGTGAACAGCTCCATTTTGCCGATGCCGGGGTGATGCTGGTGGATGAGAGCGACCCGGGGATGCTGGTGATGGTGGCCCGCAGCGGCATTTATGCCGAACTCCTGCCCGAAAATTACCGCCAGAGCATTCACCAGGGCATGATTGGCGCGGCGGCTCGCACCCGCCGCCCGGCCTTTACCAACGATGCGTTTAACGACCCACGCTACCTGCCCGTGCCCGGCGCGGAAGCGGTGCGCTCGGTGATTGGCATTCCCATCATCGTAGGTGACCAGCTGTTGGGGGTGCTCCACGTGGAATCACCCAACCTGCTCGCCGAAGACGACGTGGCCTTGCTGGGTATTGTGGGGGATCAGCTCGGCGTGGCCATCGTCAACGCCCGGCTGCTGGAGCAAACGCAGCGCAACCTGGCCGAAACCCAACTGCTGTACGAAACCAGCCGCCGCATTACCCACGCCTTCGACGTGGACGATGTCATCGAGGCGTATTTGCAGCTGGTGGCCGCCCGTGGTCGGTACGTCTGCAACGTGGCGCTGTACGAATTTGACGATTTTGGTGAGCGAACGGCCGTCCTCATTCGCGGCTTGTGGTCGCCAGACGACGGCTTGCAGCTGATGCGGCGCGGTTACCCGTACATCCAGGATGCTTTGGACCCACACCTGGACGCCGGACAAACCGTTACCATTGCCAACGTCGCCACAGACCCCCGGGCCAACGATGCCCTGCGGCAGATGCAGGCCGAAGTGGGTCGTCCGTCCCTGGCCATGATCCCACTCATCGTGCGGCGGCAGCGCATTGGCCTGGTGATTTTGAGCTACTACGCCGTTTACGAATGGTCTGTCAGCGATTTGTGGCCGTACCAGGTGACCGCCGCCCAGCTGGCCACGGCTATCGACACGCGCCAACAGCAGCTGCTGCTGGTGCAAAGCGGCCAGGAGATGGCCGTGCTGCACGAACGGCAGCGCCTGGCCCGCGAACTGCACGACTCGGTGACGCAGCTGGTGTTTAGCATCACCCTCGTCGCCCAGTCGCTGGCCCCCGCCTGGCGGCGCGATCCGGCCGAAGGCGAGAAGCGCGTAGAGCGGCTGCTGGAGCTGAGCCAGGGCGCGCTGGCCGAAATGCGCACGCTGCTCTTTGAACTGCGCTCCACCGACCTGCCGCCGCTGCCCACGGCCACGGGGGTGCGCCTGCCGGGCATCGCCCGCCTGCGTCGTGATGGGTTGGTGCGGGCGCTGCAAAAACATATCGGCCTGTTGGTGCACAATGCGCCGGAAATTGAGCTGGACAGCAGCGGCTACAAGGCGCACTCGCTAGAATATGAGATTACTTTATTCCGCATTGCTCAGGAAGCGCTGAACAACATCGTCAAACATGCCCAGGCGTCGCGCGTAAAAATCCGCCTGTATGAAGAAGCGGATATGGTTTGCCTATCGGTGATAGACAATGGGGTGGGGTTTGATATGGCGAACGTGCGTAACGGCCGTTCCGCCGCAAAAAAGGGCAGTTTTGGCCTGCACACCATGCAGGAACGGGCCCAGGCGCTGAAAGGTTCGGTGCTAATTGAGTCGCAAGCTGGACAAGGAACGGCCGTCACCGTATGCTTGCCTCAGGAAAATGGAGGATCAGCATGACAAAAATTCAGGTAATGATTGTGGATGACCACGCGATTGTGCGCGAAGGGCTGCGTCTGCTCCTCAGCGAAGAAATGGACGTTGAGGTGGTGGGGGAAGCCAGCAACGGCCGTGAAGCCGTGCTGCGCGCCGAAATGCTGCTGCCCCAGGTTATCTTGATGGACTTGATGATGCCGGAAATGGACGGCATTGCCGCGACCCAGGCCATTCGCCAGAACTTCCCGGCCTGCCAGGTCATCGTCCTCACCAGTTTTGCCGAAGATCAGCGTGTGCCCGACGCGATCCAGGCGGGCGCAATTGGCTACCTGTTGAAAGATGTGCTCAAGAGCGATTTGCTGTTGGCGATCCAGGCGGCGGCGCGCGGCGAACCCACGCTGCACCCCGAAGCCCAGCGCCAGCTCATGCGCCAGATGACCCGGCCTGTTTCGCACAACCTGCTCGGTGGCCTCACCGAGCGCGAAATGGACGTTTTGCGCCTCATTGCTCGCGGCCACAGCAACAAAGAGATTGCCGGCTCGCTCCACCTGACCGAAGGCACGGTCAAAGGGTACGTCAGCACCATCCTGGGCAAGCTCCAGGTGGCCGACCGCACCCAGGCGGCCCTCTATGCCGTCAAACACGGCGTGGAATAACCCAATTCTTCAGGAATTCAGGCGATACTAAGCCGTGAAACGTGAAACGTGAAACGTGACCAGAAAACTATCACGTTTCACGCTTCACGTTTCATGCCACCCTCAGTGCCAATCACCCTAACTTTAGTTAGGTGCTGTTTCCCCCCTTTTTGAAGCCAGACCGCTAACCGCTGCCAGATGTGAAAACGGCCGTCCCGTCGTATCCTGGCAGCATGATGACCCAAACCAAAACTCTGCGAATTTTGTTGGCCGATGATGCCCCCTCGGTGCGCCAGGCGCTGCGCTGGCTGCTGGAAGAGATGCCCGGCTTTGCCGTGGTGGGTGAGGCGGCCGATGGCGAAACGGCCGTTGACCTCAGCCGCGAACTAACCCCTGATCTGGTCATTTTGGACCTGGAACTACCCTGCAAACACGGTTTTCGCGTCGCCCAGCACCTCAAAGCGCAGGTGCCCGGCATCCGCGTGATCATTTTGTCTGGCCACGGCGATGTGGCTACCCGGCGTCTGGCCCTGGAAATGGGCGCGGATGGCTTTGTAGAAAAAAGCGACGGCTGGGCAGCGCTCCTGGCCCAAATCCACCAGGTGATAGCCAGCTGACCTTTGTCACCCCGTCACCCCTTCACCCTGTCACCCTGTCACCCTGTCACCTTGTCACCCTATCACCCATAAAAATACAGACCTAAAACTGGAGACTCCCCTCATGATTTCATTTATAGCTGACCGAACAACGGCCGTTCTGGCCACCCAATTCCACGGCGAGCTCATCTACCCCGGCGACGGCGACTACGATGCTGCCCGCAGCGTGTGGAACGGCATGATTGACCGCCGCCCGGCCCTGATTGCCCGCTGCGCCAACGTGGCCGATGTGCAAACGGCCGTAAACTTTGCTCGCGAAACTGGCTGGCCCTTATCCGTGCGCGGCGGTGGGCACAACGTGGCGGGCCATGCCGTTAACGATGGCGGCATTGTGATTGATCTGTCCCGTATGAACAACGTCGCCGTCGATGTAGCCAAGCGGCTGGCTTATGTGGGCGGTGGGGCCACCATTGCCGATCTGGACCAGGCCACGCAGCGCTACGGCCTGGCCACACCGATGGGTGTCGTGTCTGAAACGGGCGTGGCCGGGTTAACCCTCGGCGGCGGCCTGGGCCACCTGCGCAACAAATACGGCCTCAGCGCCGACAGCCTGGTGGGGGCCACCGTGGTCACCGCCGCTGGCGAGATTGTGCACGCCAGCGAACGGGAAAACCGCGATCTCCTCTGGGGACTGCGCGGCGGTGGCGGCAACTTTGGCATCGTGACCACTTTCGTTTACCAGCTCTATCCGGTGGGGCCAGAGGTGTTTTTTACGGCCGTCTTCCACCACGGCGACAAAGCCAAAGCCGGTTTGCAGCTCTACCGCGACTTCAGCGCCACTGCCCCCGATGACGTCAGCGTGTTGGGCGTCCTGGGCATTGTGCCCGATGGCGCGGCCCCTTTCCCCGAAGCGGTGCATGGCCAGCCGTTTGTCGCCTTTGTTGGCCTGTACGCCGGTGATCCGGCAGAGGGTGAAGCTGTGATGCGACCGCTGCGTGAGCTGTCATCGGCTCCCCTGGCCGATTTTAGCGGCACGGTGCCGTATCTGGCCGCCCAGCAGTTCTTCGATGAAGATTATCCAACAGGGATGCGCTACTACTGGAAGTCGCTCAACCTGCTCCGCCTGGACGACGAGGCGATTGAGCGCATCATCAACCACGCCTACCGGCAGCCCTCACAGCACAGCACCACGGACCTGTGGCACATTGGCGGGCGGCTGAAGCGGTTTAATGGCGAGCATGGGGCTTTTTACGGCCGTCACGCCGCCTACGTGCTCAATCCCGAAGCCAACTGGGAACATGCCGGGGACGATGCGGCCAACATGAGCTGGGTGCGTACCTTTATCGACGACATGGCCGACTTTTCCGACGGCAGCCGCTACCTCAACTTCCCTGGTTTCCAGGAAGAAGGTGACGCCATGATGCAGGCCGCTTTTGGCACGCACTACCAGCGCCTGGCGGCCCTCAAACAAAAGTACGATCCAACCAACCTGTTCCGGCTGAACCAGAACATTAAGCCAGAGGGGTAAACGGCCGTACGACGCTTACCAGGATGACAAGGTGACCAGGTGACAAGGTGACCGGGTGACAAGGTGACCTGGTCACCTGGGGCAAACTGTCCGATTGTGCCCTCCGTTTGTCTTGCTGATTTTCACGGATCTCGGTCGAAAGATTCGTGCGTCAGGATTTTCTTGCTCTTCTCTTCCCTTGATAGGTTTTAGCCGGAACAAGTCCGGCTAAAACCTCCCCTCTTTTAGACACCCTTAGCGCTTTTCCGGGCTGGCTGATGGATACAAAACCTCGTACCGCAGCTCGGCAAAGCCGTGGCCAACCTGCTGGACCGAGATCAACTTGAGCGCGGGGGCGGTGATGCGGCGCGGCAGCAGTGGTTTGCCCCTGCCCAGGGTCACCGAGCCAATTTGCACGATGATTTCGTCGAGCAGGTGCGCATCATAAAATTGGCCCACCAGATCGCCGCCGCCGAGCAGCCAGAGGTTACGGCCGTTGGCCGCCACCCGCATTTCCTCGTGTACCGGGCGCACATCCCCCTGCACAAACCGGATATCGGCGTGGGGCACAGGCGGCAGACGGCGGCTGGTGAAGACCCAGGCGGGCTGGTCGTAGGGCCACGCTTCGCCCGGGCCGGATTTTGGCTGAACAATGTTGTTTAACAGCCATTCGTACGTCGCCGCACCCATAGCCAGTGCGCCCACTTCCTGGATAAATTGCGGGTAGCTGGTCTCGTTGATGTCGCCCAGCGGAAACAGCCAATCGAGCGAATCTGCCTCGGTGGCGATGAAGCCATCAAGGCTGGAGGCCGTGTAAAACTGTGTTCGCATCATCCAATTTCCTCACTTTTCCCGCTACGCACCCTCGCTAAACCATTTATTGTCGGCCAGGGTGAGCCAGTGGAAGCGGCAGCGGAAATCCTCGCCCAGCGGGGAACAGGCGTACAGCCCGGCCTCGATGGTGGCAAACGGCCGATGCAGGTGGGTTACGCGCATTTGCTGCCACTGCTGGCCGTCCAACGAGCTCTCTAGCAAAAAATCTGCTCCCCGTTTACTGATGCGGTACCAAATTTCCCGAATCGTGGGGGCGATATCCTGCGTGGCCCAGTCGGAAAAACCCAGGTTGGTCACCACCGAGCCCAGGCGGCTGGTGGTTTCATCTTCGTATTCTGTGGACAGCTTGATCCAGTTTGCCGCATCCAGCCGCACGATCAGCCCACATTGGTCATACTGCGTTTTAGGGGTGAACGAGACCTGGGTGCTCAGGGCAAAGTCCCCCTCCAGCCGGGTGAGCAGGCAGTGGCCATCATCCCGGCGAAAGCCGTAATGGGTTCCCTGCCAGAAATCGGTGTTGGCTTTGGTGATCATCACCAGGCCGTTGTCAAATTCAACTCGTTTGGGTTCGTTAACGTAACTATTGTGCAATCAGAGCCAAAATGGCTCAAAAATGCGAAAAATGAATGTCTCTAAAAAGCGGTAGGGGCAATTGAATCACCCCATCGCCAAAACGCAGGGAGCAGCCTGCATAACA
>JADLAX010000026.1 GCA_020848035.1 Anaerolineae bacterium
GCGCGGATTAACGCGGATTAAATCTGTGAAAATCTGTGTTAATCTGTGTCCTTTTCATTCATGGTGTTGAGCCTGCGCTCATGTTGTCTCCTGAGAAAATAGGCCGCGGATTGCGCGGATGAAAGCTATTGTAGCCAATCCATTCTCAAAATCCCGCCGCATAACGTGATGAATGGATGAGAACGGCCGTTTTGCCCTACCAAAAAACAAGGTCCGCTGGGTACAATGGCCCATGATTTTCTGGTCAACCACCACCACTTCCCAACGATTCCCCAACGAATGACCCTATATTGTCACCTAAATTACCATTTATGATACAATCGTGTCCACTACCAAAAACTACCTGAGAAGGAGCGTCCAAATGGCAAATATCGAGGCTGTTGCCAACCGCATTGTGGAAAATGTAGAAAAAGTGATTGTCGGTAAACGATCGGCGGTGCAGTTAACCGTTTTAGGTCTGTTGTGTCAGGGCCACATTTTGATTGAGGATGTGCCCGGTGTGGGCAAAACCGTCCTGGCCAAATCCTTGTCGAAGTCGGTTGGCTGTAAGTTTCAGCGCATCCAGTTTACGCCCGATATGCTGCCGAGCGACGTGACGGGCGTCTCCGTATTTAACCAGAAAAACCGCGAATTTGAATTCCGCCCCGGGCCAATTCATGCCCAAATTGTGCTGGTGGATGAAATTAACCGGGCCACGCCCAAAACACAGTCGGCCCTGCTGGAAGCGATGGAAGAAAAGCAGGTGACGGTGGACGGCACCACTTACCCGCTGGAAAAGCCGTTTATGGTGCTGGCCACGCAAAACCCCATCGAGTATGAAGGCACTTTTCCCCTGCCCGAAGCGCAGCTGGACCGCTTTTTGCTGCGCATTCGCCTGGGCTATCCCAGCAAAGAGCAGGAAATGGCGATCCTGGACGGCCAGCAGTATCACCATCCCATCGAGGCAGTTGAACAGGTGGTATCGGTGGATGAGCTGAAAGAGGTGCAGACGGCCGTAAAAGAGATGTACATCGACAACCTGGTGAAAGAATACATCGTTGAGATTGTGCGGCGCACCCGAGAACACCCCGACGTTTACCTGGGCTCCAGCTCGCGCGGTGCATTGGCGTTGTACCGCCTGAGCCAGGCGCGTGCGGCCCTGTTTGGCCGCGACTACGTGCTGCCCGACGACGTAAAAGCCCTCGCCGGGGCCGCTCTGAGCCACCGGATTATCGTGGGACCGGCGGCACGCATCAAGGACATTGAGCCAGATGCCATTGTGCAGGACATTTTAGACCGTGTGCCGGTGCCCGGCGCCCAGGTCAAAGCGCCCTAAGAGGCCTTAACCATGTTGCTAAAATTAAGACAGCAACGGCGCACGGCCGTTATCCTGCTGGCGCTGGTAGCGTTGATTGGTGGTCTAATTACCGGCCGGGCTATTCTGTTTAACCTGGCGTATCTGTTGGGGCTGCTGCTCATCATCTCCTTTGCCTGGGCCTGGGTCAACATCCACTGGGTTCATCTGTCCCGCGTCACCCGCACCCGCCGCGCCCAGGTGGGACGGCCGTTGGAAGAGCGGTTCACCGTGCGCAACACCAGCCGCATCCCCAAGCTGTGGCTGGAGGTGCGCGACTTTGCCACCCTGCCCAGCCACTATTCCAGCCATGTCGTCAACGGCCTGGGCGGGCGCAGCACCCACAGCTGGCGGGTGACCACCATCTGCCGCCAGCGCGGGCGCTACCAGCTTGGTCCCATCCGCCTCACCAGCAGCGATCCGTTTGGCCTGTTCCCCATGCAGCGCGATTTAATACCTACGACCAACGTGGTCATCTATCCCCTGACGTTTGAGATTCACCAATTTGCCCTGCCGCTGGGCGTTTTGCCCGGCGGTGATGCGCTGCGCCGCCGCACCCATTACATCACCACCAACGCCTCTGGCGTGCGTGATTATGCCCCCGGCGACAGCTTCAGCCGGATTCATTGGCGCAGCACGGCCCGGCGCGAGCGGCTCATTGTGAAAGAGTTTGAGTTGGACCCGCTGGCCGACATCTGGATTGTGCCGGACATGGCGGTGTTTAGCCATATCGCCCCCCGCCAAGATGCCTTTGCGCCGCACGCGGGCAAAGGGGATCTGCCCGAGTGGATGCGGTTGGATGAATTCCGGCTGCCCGCCACCACCGAAGAGTACACGGTGACAATTGCCGCCTCGCTGGCACAATACTTCTTGCGCAACGACCGCGCCGTTGGCATGTTGGGGTATGGCCAGTCTAACGAAGTGGTGCAGCCAGACCGGGGCGAGCGGCAGATGAACCGCATCCTGGAAACGCTGGCGGTGCTGCGTGCCGAGGGGGAAGTGCCAGTGTCTGACGTGCTGAATGCGGAATCGCACCTGTTTCCGCGCGGCACGACGGTGATTGTCGTCACACCCACCACCCGGGAAAACTGGCCGACGGCGGCGCGGCAATTGGCGCGGCGCGGCCTGCGAGTGGTGACTGTTTTGGTTAATCCCGCCTCATTTGGCGGCCCTCGCTCCACCGACCAGGTGTACATGATGCTGCAAGCCAGCGGCATGGTGGTGTACATGGTTAACAGCGGGGATGAATTAACGGCCGTTCTCAGCCACAGCGTTAAGCGAGCCGGGCATGTCACAATGGTCTGACGGACAAAAAAGTGCCTTGACGGTCGCGCTCATCACCATTGCGGCCGTTTTGCTGTGCCTGGCGGCGCTGCTGGGCGTTTTTTGGTTCACCCGCCAGGTAGCGGTTGTCACCAACCCAGCCCCACCCACCCCCCACCCGGACGATGGGGTGCTGGTAACGGCCGTTGCACCCAACAGCCCCGCCGCCCAGGCCAATCTCCAACCCGGCCACATCCTGCTGCGCCTCAACGAACGCCCCATTACCTCGCCCGAAATGCTGACGCTGCTGCTGGAAAATTTGCCGGCGGGGGAAACATTTACCCTGCTGGTGCGCGATGAGGCGGGTGAGCTGCGGCAAACAACGGCCGTTCGCGCCGCCACACCCCCTTACCTGGGGGTCACGATTGCCGAGCTGCCCCTACCCACCACCACTCCCAACGAAACCACTCCCGACCCTGCCGCCACCCGCCCGCTGGCCACCGACCTGCCGGTGGTGACTGGCGTTGTGCCGGGCAGTCCGGCAGAGTTGGCCGATGTGCGCGTGGGGGATGTGATTACGGCCGTTGACAACCAGGCAATCCTCAACGGCGAGGAACTGCTGGGCCAGATGGCGGCCAAAATGCCCGGCGACACGGTGACGTTGATGCTGCGACGGGGGGAGGAGACGTTGCTGAAAACGGCCGTGCTCGCCCCCAACCCGGATGAGGCGAGCCGCGGGTATTTGGGGATTGAATTTCGGCCGTAGGGTCCGCGTTCTCACTGTGCCAATCTTTCAAGCTGTTGCAAGCTAACTTTCACTAAACCACCTAGATTCAGCAGGACTGAGTAGAGTGGCCATCCGCAACCGAGTGAGGTTTTGGACAAACCGAAGGCCCCGACCAAGCAGAGGCATTTAATGAAGCGTTTTTGAGTCACGAGTTGTGGTTCTGAAATATCAGATCTATCGCATATGGAGATTAACAAATGCGGTTAGAAAAGAAAAAACTTCTTTTTACAGCTATGCTTTTGAGCTTTGTCGTCAAATTAATGGCATGTCAAGCTTCAGAAATCGTATTTTCGTCACCACAGACTGAGGTTACTGCTGACATATCCACTGATACAAACAGTCCCGATGTTCAATCAAATGCAACAGCACTGCCCGAAGAAATTTCTGAACAACAACCTTTAGCTACCTCAAATGCTTTTTCCAGTGGCTCTGAGGAACGGAGTATTCCTTCCCCACGTCAATTCCATGCCATGGCCTATGATTCAAATCGAAAAGTAGTTGTCATGTTTGGTGGGCGAGACAAACACAATAGCTACTTGAACGACATGTGGGAATTTGATGGACAAAACTGGCATTACATTGCTACAGCGTTATCACCAACACCAAGAAGTAATTCAGCAATGGTATATGATCCGAACAATGATTTAATTTTGCTGTATGGTGGCGGAGATGAAAATTGGACCTATGATACTTGGATTTACGATGCTACCAGAAATTGGCGTATATTAAGTGGTATTGGCGCTCCCCACGTTTTCAATCCAAGCTTGATATACGATTTAGAACAAAAAAGAATCCTATTGTTTGGGCAAGCAAGGACGGGGGATTATGAAACCTGGCAATTTACCGAGGGGTTTTGGCAGCAATTAGATGTCCAGCTTCCTTTTCCTCAAGATATTCGCGGGATGTTGTTTGCAGATTACTCGATGATATATGATGCAGAACGTCAGCGGATTATCCTCCAAACAGCACTTGATAGAACGTATGAACTTATCAATGGAAATTGGCAACTCGTCCTTTCAAAAGATTCCGGTGATGGGTATTTACCCGGAGCTTTTGGTCCAACCGTATATGATTTTCGCCAAGGGCTGAGCGTTTTTTTTGGTATAACTTCACCCAATGAGCCCCTTGAGATGGAAATGTGGAATTATTCTAACGGGATTTGGGGAGAAGTAAATTTGACTAACTATCCACCTGTTCGAACAAATCATGCGATGGTCTATGATGAATCGAGGGGAGTGGTGGTTTTATTTGGAGGGTATGAGATGGATAAAAATCTAGTTCTAAACGATACCTGGGAATATGATGGCGCGACTTGGTTACAGCGATGATTTGCTACAATACCAACCATCGGCAAAGCCTCATACCCGCGAAGGCGGGTATCCATTTGGACCGCCGGCGTGGATTCCCGCCTTCGCGGGAATGACAGGCAAAAACGCTACAAGACGGTGAGGGGGATGGTTTCAATCGCGGCGGGCGGCTCTGGTTGGGCATCGGCGGGGGTACCGGAGAGGCTCCAGGGGCCAGCGTGCTCGATTTTTACCTGCACCAGTTCACCTTTCAAATTGCGCGGGTCGTCGAAGAAGACGAGCTTGTTTTGCGGGGAACGGCCGCGCCAGCTGCCTTTGTGTTTATCCTCCACCAGCACCTCAACCGTCTCACCCAACCAGCGATTATTGCGCTCCTGGGAAATCTCTTTTTGCAGATCTTCGATCAGGTGGAAGCGGCGGCGCTTTTCGGCGTCCGGCACATCGTCTTCCATACGGCGGGCGCTGACAGTGCCAGGGCGCGGACTGTAGCGGGCCAGATGTACCTTGTCCAGCTTGAGATCGGCCAGCACGTCGTAGGTGTCCTGGAACTGTGCGGCCGTTTCCCCCGGAAAACCCACAATGATGTCGCAGTGAACGGCCGCATCCGGCACAATCCGGTGAATGCGCTCGACCAAATCGCGGTACTCCGCCTGGGTGTAGCCGCGCTTCATGTTCACCAGCACCTCGTCGTTACCTGCCTGGATAGGCACCTCGATTTGCGGCATCACTTTGGGCAGATCGGCCACGGCGTGCAAAATCTTGTCCGTCATGTAGTTGGGATGGCTGGTGAGGAAGCGAATCCGCTGCAAACCATCAATGTCGTTGATGACGCGCAGCAGGTCGGCTAAATCTGGCCCATCGGGAACATCATAACCGTAGCGGTCTACGATTTGGCCCAGCAGCACCACTTCCTTCACCCCCTGGGCCACCAGTGAGCGCACCTCAGCGGCAATTTCGCCGACGGGGCGGCTGCGCTCGATGCCGCGCTTTTGCGGGATGATGCAGAAGGTGCAGGCGTGTGAGCAGCCGTAAACGATGCTCACCGGGGCGGAAATCAGCTTGCCGCGCTCGTTGGCGGGCAAAATCACCTCGCCGTCCATGAGGGCGTGGCGCTGGGTCGTTTCGGTCAGGTCCAGAGTCAGGTCATCGTCCTGGCGCAGCAGGGAGACAAGCGGCTTGCCGTCGGTGGAAGGCTCCATGAAGACATCCACGAAGGGGAACTGTTTGGCCAGGTGCTCATTGCCGCGCACGCCCACCACGCAGCCCATGACGGCGATGGTTTTGTCGGGATGTTTTTCTTTTAACGGCCGTAAATTCTGCAATTTCCCATACGCCTTATCCTCCGACTGCTGGCGCACCGTGCACGTTTCCAGCACGATGACATCGGCATCTTCGGCGCGAGCGGTGGACTTGTAACCGAGCTTTTCCAGCTCCGTGGCCACGCGCCGGGCGTCGGCATAGTTCATCTGACAGCCTGTAATCCAGAAATGGTATTTTTTAGTCATAAGGATTTTTGCCACAGAGAGGAGAGTGAAGCGTGAAACGTGAAACGTGAAACGTGATTTTCTCACGCATCACGTTTCACGTTTCACGCCCTGTTTAATCTCCAGCCTGCACTATTTTGTTCAAGATAGTTTGCCTACAACGAGCAGTTCGGTTAACCGAAAGGTGATTCTATCGTTGCTAATTTGGGGCGTCAAGAAGTCGGCAACGGCCGTTGGGGCCTGCACCAGCATCGCCTTGAGCCGGATCGTGTCCTCGGGGGAAACCTGCATCCGGGCGGCCCAGCTGGCAAATTCGATCTCTTTGGTGAGCAGTTCCTGGTGGTGTACGGCAAAACCAGCCCGGGCAAAACCATGCTCCCACTCAGCAATGCTCCAACAACGGCCGTGGCTGGGATCGCGCAATTTCTCGAAGGCATTCACGTAATTGCCCGCCTCGTTGAGCAGCCGCGCCTTTTTGCCGTGCAGGTGGGTGCCGGGCACGATGTTGTCTACCACGGCCAGCTGGCCGCCCGGTTTGAGCACCCGCGCCGCCTCGTGGATAAACTGCTGAATGTCGGGGAAGTGGTGCGGCGCAATGCGGCAGGTCACCAGGTTGAACTGCCCATCAGCATAAGGCAGCTTTTCCGCATCGGCCGGTTCAAAGGAGACGTTGGTGAGTCCTTTTTCGGCCGCCAGCCCAGCCGCCACGGTGAGCATTTCCGGGGTAAGGTCGGTGGCAGTGACGTGGGCGACGTGCGGGGCGAAGGCAAAAGCGGTATGCCCGGCGGCGGTGGCCACGTCCAGCACCTGCCAATCTGGCTGGGGCTGGGTGATTTCCACCAAACGCGTCAGGCTGTAGCCCTTGGCATGGACCGTGCTGGTGGCGTAGGCGGCGGCATTGGCACCAAACTGCTGCTGTACTTTTTCTTTGCTCATGGGCGCATTATAGCTCATTCAGACGGCAACGGGTTGATCCAGGCCAGCGAGGTGCAGGTGCCCACATCGTGGCGGATGATTTGCTGGTAATCATGGGCTGGGGCGATCAGACCAATGGTGTTGTCATCGCGGATAAAGGCCAGCCAGTTGCCGTCCAGCGACCAGTCGAAGGTAAAGGCTGGAAAATAAACCACGCTGTTGATGAGAATGCTGCGCTGATCACCCGTCTCCAAGTTCACCAGGTTAAGCACGCCAAAAGGCTGCGAGGCACTGCTGCGGTTTTGATCTTGCCACCAGGAACCGGTTGCCATGAGGAAACGGCCGTCTGGCGAAAAACCCAGCGAATGTTCCCCACGCGACAAATCGAGCTGGAGCAGCAGCTCCACTTCGGCCGTGGCCACGTTGACCCGGAAAATGTAGCTGTCGTTGGCCTGAGTGGCGGCCATCACAAAGACCTGGCCGGGCACGGCAGGATGGGCAATGGCATAGCGCATCAGCAGCGGGCTGCGGCGGCTGCTTTCGGGCAGTTCGGCCTGTAAAGCGGCCGTTTGCAGCACCGTCTGCGCCTGCAAATCATCTATCCCCATCACCACCAGCTCCTGCGAGGTGGGCAGGTCGGTTTGGGGGACCGAGCGAATGAAGCCAAACGTCGTGTCCGTCAACCAAAATGGTGACAATCCGACGCCCACGTTGACGCGCTCATCGGGTTCAGCCTGGGCCTCACGCAGCCACAAATTCGACACCTCGCCAGAGACGCCAGGGCTGAGGGTGACAATACGGCCGTCTACCAGGTAGTGTGGACTTTCAAATAGGTGGGTTTCGGTAAGCAGCAGGAGTTGACCGTTGGGCGACCAGTAGGGTGTACCTTCCATCACCAGGCTGTCGCAAGCACCTTCCTGGCAGCCATCTACAGCTACCAGCTGGGAAGCGGGCAGAATTTCTTCATCCAGCCCGGTGTAGGTGAGCAAGAAACGGCCGTTGGGATCCATTTGCCCCAGCGAGATCGACAAGGCATCTTCGGCCGTTGTAACCGCAATTGCCTGACCGTTGTGCCACCACAACGTTTCCCAATATTGCTCCTCCGATGCCTGTACCAGCTGCAAAATGACCCCATTGTCATTTGGCAGCGGATTAAAAAAGGCCATGCCCGGCGAGCTAAATTCATCGATCCAGGTTTCGCTACCCAATTCGTAGCGGAACAATTGTGAACGCTGTAAATCCATGGATTCGGCAAATTCGCTCATGCAAATAAGCTGTAAATCTTGCGCGGGGAAGGGAACGGGCTGTTCGGCCGTACTCTGCACCTCAGACTGGGTCATGGTAAAAAACCACCAATCCCGCGACACTTCCTCCACCAAATTCGCAGCAAACGTTTCACCGGTGAACGCTTCCCCCACATTAAACAACCAGGAAGAAAAGCTTCGCGTCCGCTCCATGCTCTCAACTAAGGCGGTGGGCAACACGTTGCGCTGCCCCAAAAAGTCGACAAAGCTAAAGAGATAGTAGCTGTTTTCATCGCTGACATCGGCAAAGTCCTGGCTGGCCCAGTATGGGAACAACATATCGGTATGAACGCCATCACTGGCCAGCCGAGCATTTATTTCCTGGGTCACCGGCCACTCGGCCAGGCCCAATTCGCTGAGCTGGTAGGTCAGAATCGCCTGGTAAAATGGGGCATGGCGGCAGCAGCGATACCCCAGGCTGTAACCAAACAGCGCCGACACCAGGCTTTGGCCGTAGGCGGTGCGCAGCGCCTCGTAACCATCGTTGTTGATGGGCAGGCCAACCAGGGTGGGCGTGGGGAGGTCGAGACGCAGGTTGTCGTTGTATAAATTCGTGGGATCGGCCGTTTCCAGCAAACTTTCCGGGTCGGTGTCGAAGCGAATCTGCATGGGCGCGGCGCAATCCAGCTCGGGCACAGCGTCACAGGCGTCGACCAGCAAGGTTTGCAGCAGGGGAATCATTTCCCGCACCACGGCTTCATCGCGCAGCGGGAAGATAAAGGTCAGGTTATCTATCTTTTCGGTTTGCCACTCGCCCCAAAACGCTTCCATCGGTGGTGCCAGCAGCCAGCGGTTTTCGCCACGGCGGTAAACGGCCGTTTGCTGCAAAGTCACCGTCTCCAGCCCTTCATCCGTCAGGGCCAGGAAGTCACGCGCATAGCTCAGCTCGGCACTGCTCAGGTCCGGGGCCACCACCAGGTCCATGAAGCGTTGATCTTCGCGGAACAGCGGCGCAAACGCAGCATCACCCGCCGGCAGCCGCAAGCCCAGACCAGGATGCTGATAAAACAGCCCTTCGGCAATCAAACTCGTCTGGATCTGGCTCCAGCCCAGGTCCCGACCAGACAGCACCGCCCGGCCCAGGTCCGCATCCTGCCCGGCGGCGGCCCGGCTGAGCAGGTTGTGAGCGGCAAAAATATCAGATTCAACGGCCGTAGTTGCCTCATCAATCCGCCGGTTGACCTGCCGATACACCACCACTCCCGCCGCCACCAACAAAACCAGCGCCACTATCAGCGCCCACCAGCGAGGTTTGGGCGGTTTGTCCACAGCTGGCTTTTCCAGCCAGGTTGGATCTTCCCAACCACTCTCTTCTTCGGTTTGCCAATCGAATGACATAATCACCCTCGCTGCGGCTCATGTGGCCTGGGTAAAGGGTCGGCCACACCACCTCTACCATACCACGCAAGTATCAGGCCGACCCGACGGAATTGCCACGTTTCCACCACTCTTACGGCCGTTTCACAGGAAAAGTTAACGAAAGGAACTTGGGCATGAAACGTAAAACGTGAAACGTGAAACGTGATGAGAAGCAAATCACGTTTCACGTTTCACGTTTCACACAACATTGACCAATTGACCCAGGGCTGTGTTCAGGCTAACGAGGGCTCAAACAGGGTTGTCTAAACGCCAGATCGCCACCGCTCCCAGCAGCAGCAGCGCCCCAAAAATGAGATACCCTTCCAAAATGGTTGCCTCGGTGATGAAGACGGCAATCATCCCCCCCGCCCCGGTGAGCAGGTAGATGAGCAGCACCGCCTCCCGCTGGCCAAAGCCGCGCTGCACCAATCGATGGCTCAGATGATCTTTGCCCGGCGTGTTGGGGCTGACGCCGCGCCGCAGCCGGGAAAAGACGACCAGGGTGGTATCAAAAATGGGAATAGACAGGATAAAAACGGGCACCATCCAGGTGACAAAGCTGCTGTTGGCCGGGAAGCGCAGCTGCAAGCCCAGCAGCGCCAGCACAAAACCGAGAAACAATGCCCCGACATCCCCCATAAAAATCTGGGCTGGCTTGAAGTTAAAGCGCAAAAAACCGAGACACGCCCCAAAAACGGCCGCTGCCAACCCCGCCACCAAAAACTGATTGTTCTGCAAACCCAACAAGGTGATAAACGCCGCCGCCACGCCGCTGACGCCCGCGCTCAGACCGTCCATGTTGTCTAAAAAGTTGATGGCGTTGCTGATGCCTGCCAGCCACAAAAAAGTAATGGCGTAATTGAGCAATTCGGGAACGGGCAGCTTAACGCGAATGTCGAAGTAGGCCAGGATGAGGAACCCCACAAACTGCGCCGCCAGCTTGGCCCAGGCGGGTAAGTTGTACCGGTCGTCCAGCAGCCCCACCAGGGCCACCACGGTCAGCGACAGCAGCACACCCGCCACGGTGTTGGGGAAGTCGGGCACGAAGGTAATGACGGCCAGTACCGCCCCGCCAAAGATGGCCACCCCGCCCATCAGCGGCATGGGGGTGCTGTGCAGCTTGCGCTGCGCCGGGGCATCGACAAACCCGGTACGAATGGCCAACCGGCGCACCCAGGGAATGCTGAGCGCGGTCACAGACAGGGCCATGAGGAAGATGGCAAGGACGGTTTGCATGGCTTAGGCAGTGGCAGGTGGCAGGTGGCAGGTGGCGAGTGACATCATTGATCCACCTCGATAATGTCTATGCGCAGGATTGGGTCGCCAGTGAAGTCGGGGTTTTGCTCGGGGTCGCGTGGGGTGAGGCTTTGCAGCACGTCTTCGCCCGCCACCAGTTCACCAAAGATGGTGTGACGGCCGTTTAACAACGGCAGCGGCCCATAGGTGATGAAAAACTGGCTGCCGTTGGTGTTGGCCCCGGCGTTGGCCATCGCCAGCAGCCCGGCGCGGTCAAAGGTGAGGCCGTTGTCCACCTCGTCGGTGAAGCGGTAGCCCGGTTCGCCGGCGCCAATGCCCGTGGGATCGCCGCCCTGAGCCACAAAATCTTCCAGGACACGGTGGAAGGTGGTGCCATCGTAATAGCCCTGCTGGGCCAGAAAGACAAAGCTGTTCACCGCCAGCGGTGCCGCCTCGGTAAAGAGGCGCAGGCGGATTTCCCCCTTTTCGGTTTGGATAATCGCCTCATACGCCTGATCCAGGTCAATGACAAAGGGTGGGTATCCCGTGTAATAATTGTTGCGCTCTTCGGGGGCGATGGCGGTTAACGGCCGTTCCATCTCCGCCAACGATGTATCACTTGCCGCCCCAGGTTGCAGCTGTTGGATAAACAGCTGAATCTCACCCTGGTACTCCGCCGGGCTGACGGCTAGCGCCTCGTTGGCCGTCGCTTCTGCCTGGTCCAGATCACCCATCTCCTGGTAAATTTGCGCCTGCAAATATTTCACGCTCCAGGCCGGAATCTCCTGTTGCGTGGGGTCCAGCAGCAGCGACTGATCGTAAGCGGCAATCGCCTCATCGTAACGCTCGATTTGCTCATAAAGCTGGCCTGCGCGCACCCAGGCGCGGGCGTTGTCTGGGTCCAGGGCCAGCCCTTGCTGCAAAGCATCAACCGCCTGAGCGAGGAAGGGGTCGGCTTCAGCCTCGTCGGCGGTGGTGGCACAGCTAACGGCCGCTTCCGCCCAGGCAAAAAAGGTATCGGTGTAAAACGGGTCAATTGTGGCCGACTGCTCATAGATGGTCAGGCTGTCGGCGCAATTTTGGCCCTGGGCCAGCACCAGCCGGGCATACTCGTTGCGAATGACCGAGTTTTGCGGGCTGAGGTCCAGCGCCCGCCGGTAATACTGCTCGGCCGCCTGCAAATGTTGGGCACGTTCACCGTCTGTGGCACTAACCGCCGCCCAACGGGTGTTCAGGCGGGCCAGATTCGCCGTGTGGTCGGTGTTGAGCGGATTGATGTCCTGGGCAATAAACAGCTGCTGTTCGGCCTCGGCCAAAAGCTGCGCCTGCTCCGCCAGGTCCGAGGTGACGTTGGAGCGTTCCAGGTAAGCCCGGCCCAGGAAAAGGTAATAAAAATCTTCGCTGGGTGCCCGATCAATCGCATCCTGGTAAATGGCAATGGCGCTGTCCCAGCTGGTAGGATCGCCCGTGGTGGCCGCCTCACCTTCAAAGAAACGGCCGCGTTTGTACACCATATCGGCCTGCACCACGCGAATATTGGTGGCCAGAATGACAAAAACGGCCGTTACCGCCAACAGCCCCAGCAGCGAATAGCCACCCAGCGAACCACTATCACGCAGGCGCGGTTTCTTGCTCAGGCTCACGCCAAACGCGGCGATAACCATCAAGGAAAAAACAAAGATGTAAAAATAAGCCAGGAAGTTGGCCGCCTGGCCCGCTTCTTGCACCAGGTAAGCAAACAACTGGCTGGTGTCCTGCGGCGGCGGGACGTAGGCCCGGTAGAGCAGCGAAAAGCGGAGCAGGTTGGCTTGAAACAGGGCATAGAGGAAGCCCACGATGAAAGAAATGGCCGCCATCACGGCCACGGGCGTGAGCAAGTTACGCCAGGTGGGATCCCACAACAGGTAAAGCATGGCGGCGCTGAAAACGGCCGTTACCACCGCCGCCAGCCAGCCACCGCCCACCAGCACGGGGATGGCAAACAGCAGCCCGGTTATCGCCACTCCGGCAGCAAACAGACGATCGTTTTTGGTGAAGCGCAGCTGCAAATTGCCACCCGCCCACAGGCAGAGCGCACCCCACATCCACAGCAGCGTCTGGCCCAGCAGGGCCGTCGCCCCGGCATCCACCGCCAGAGGCACCATCAGGCGGTAAACAATCGCCGCCGCGCCCATCGCCAAAAAGGAGACCGAGGCCAGCGATTTCTGGCTCTTGGCCACTTCGCGAGAAAGGGGGGCCACCTTTAAGTCGCCGTCCTTCAGCATTTCGCTGACGGCGATGAGCAGCCCTATGCTCCAGGTGAGCACCAGCATCAGGTAGATGAAGGGCGACTCGGCAAAATCGCGCTTGATGTTGACAAAAAAGCTCTGGTGCAGCACGTCAACGGCCGTTAAATCGGCCACGCTTTCCAGCACCAGGTTGGGCGGCTGGGAGTAGGTGACGTAGGTAAAGCCAATGAGGCCGACGATGAGCGCCAGCATGAAGCCATAGAGCAGCACCGGCCCGGTCGAGCCGGAGAATGTGGCGGGAACGGCCGTCCGCGCCACAACCCGCCGCCGCCGATTTTTGCTGGGAACGGCCGTTTCTTCCACCTCCACCACCGGCGCTTCCTGCTGCCGGGGCAGCCAGTAGGTGACGATAAACAGCAGCCCGACGTACAAAAAGAAGTGCAGCCGCGTGGCGGAAATGGCGATGCCAAAGTGAATCTCCACAAAATGGGCCAGGATGGCGGCCACCAGGGCCACCACCAGCAGGCGCTCGGCGGAAAATGGCTGAGATTCTGCCTCGGACGAGTCGGCAAAGAGGGCGTAGTAGATGAGGTAAAGTACCAGCCCGGCAATCGAGCCAAACGGCAGGGCCACGCCGATGTACACCGCACCGCGCCACAGGGCAAAGATGACGGCCGTTAGCACCCCCACCCCAAGCCACAAACCAATTAGCAAGTTGCGCTCGAACTTCGTACGCAGCACGCCCAGCCAGCGGAAGCCGTACAAAAAGACGCTGAGATACAGCGCCTGCCACACCAAAAAGCCCGCCAGCCCGGTAATCACCAGGGCGTCAAATGTTTCGTTATGCGAACGGTCGGGCGAGGCGTTGCGTGATTCCAGCGTGGCCAGTTCGGGCGGGTAGAAGCTGTTGAAAGCGACGTACATCGACTCAGGACCATAGCCGATGAACGGCCGTAAAAAGTTAAAGGTATCGCGGCTGCCATCAGGGAAAACAATCGGTTCGTGCGGCTGGATGAGCTGCAACGCGCCTTCCCAGATGAGGGTACGCACCCGCCCGGTGCCGCTGTCGGCCTCCAAAATCTGCCCCAAACGGCCGATGCGCGGCAGTTCACGCCACTCGTCCAGCGTGCTAAACACGTTACCCACTACCGGAATTTCCAGGTAGGGATCGGTTGTTTCGCGGGGCAAGTTAAACAACAGCACCCAGACCGCCAGGAGCAGCGACATCACAATCCAGCTAAACCAGAGCCAGCGCCAGCCGCGCTGGGCCGCCACCAGCACAAACATGCCCACGATGACCAATCCCACGGCGGCAACAAAAGCGACAAAGGAGGACATCGGCCCGGCCAGACTGGCCAGGTACCCTGCCCCGGTTAGCCCGCGCAGGATGAGGAAGATGACGGTGTAGGCGACGGCCGTTCCCGCCACCACAAACAGCGCGCCGCGACCCGCTTCAGATAGCCGGAAACGGCCGTGGCTGTCGGCCGCATTACGCAGTCCAACGAGCACCACCAGGATGAAAGCAAACAGCCCGGTGCCCAGTCCCAGCCACGGCCCCCGGCTGCCCGACCAGTAAATGGCAATCAGCTGAATCGCCACCGCAAAAATGTAGGCCGACGAGCGCATCACATCCGCGCCAGACAGCTCCTCATCGCTCAAAATGCTGCTAAAAGAAGCGATGATGCGCGCCACGGTCAGCGGCACGGCCATGATGAGGTAGGCGGCGATGAAGATGGCGTTGCCCATGTGCCCGGCCACGCGCTCGCTCACATCGCCCGCCCAGGGCAGCGGGTCCAAATCGAAGTGCTGGAGCAGGCCATAAAAGGCCACGGGGATGGAGGTGATGATAACGGCCGTTACCAACCGCCTGGCCTGGGCGCGGGTGCGCATGGTGGCAATCGTCGTGCCAAAAATAACGATGTAAGCCAGCGTGGTGTAGGTCCCTTGCAAACGCTGGTAGGAACCGGCCCAGCTCACCAGCGGCGTCACCGAAAAGAGCGACGAGACGATATACACCAGCACCAGCAGCGTTACGATGAGCAAAAACGGCATGCGCCAGAAGGAATCTGCAGCGCGCCAGCGCAGGCGGCTGGCTTGCGACCACTGCCGCAAATCGACAAATTTCACCAGCCAGGCGGCACCCATCGCCACAGCAATGGAGCGCAAGAGGGTGAGTTTGTCTGGTTCAAACACCCGGTCGGAGTGAATATTGAAGAAAAGCGGCACGGCAATCACGGCAAAGAGCCAGCCAACCTCGATAAGGCCATCGCACCAGCGAGAGAGTTTCGTTTCCATAGGGGCGCAATCTTAACCGAAAAATGGGTAATGGTAAACGGTGATTTGCTAATGGTTGATGAGGGATTACGGCCGTATCCTGCTTACCACAAGAGTGCAAACGGGCACTGTAACATATTCAGAAGCACTCTATCCTTTGTCTAACTCCGTCGTTATCACTGCCTCGGCTATGCGCAGCGCCTTAAGCCTGTTGCGCTGAAGGGTGTGTTGCGAAGTCCCTGGCAAAAATTTGGCCTGAGCCTTTTCAGTCTTGCCTATCATCGAGGCCAACGCAGGCAAGGCTTGCTGCATGTCATCCCGCGTAAAGCTGTCCGTATCGTCAGCCTGCCTGTTCATCAGCGCCGAAGCGATGTGCAGCGCTGTAAGGTTGTCTTGCAGCATCGTGTGCTGCCACGATCCCGGCGCCAGCTTTTGCTGTGCCTTTTCCGACTTGCTGATCAGTGAAGCTATCGGTCTAAGTGCTTCCTGCAAGTCATCGCTTGTGTAATCATCCACTGCGTTCGCCATCTCCTGTAAATCCGTGATAATCAAAACTGCGCCCCAGTTTGTAAAGCTAGGAACCGTCAAAGGCCGCCTGCACGATTTCCCGGGCTTCGGCCTGGATTTGGCGCAGGTGGTCTTCGCCTTTGAAGCTTTCGGCGTAGATTTTGTAGATATCCTCGGTGCCAGACGGCCGTGCCGCAAACCAGCCATTCTCCGTCACCACCTTCAGACCACCGATGGCCGCGCCGTTGCCCGGCGCATGGGTCAGCTTGGCGGTGATTGGTTCGCCCGCCATCGTGCTGGCCGTCACCATTTCCGGCGACAGGTTGCCGAGAATCGCTTTTTGCTCGCGGCTGGCGGGCGCGTCGCTGCGCTGGTAGACCGGGCTGCCGAACATACTCTCCAGCTCACGGTAGTGCTCGCCGGGATCGCGTTGGGTAACGGCCGTAATCTCTGCCGCCAACAAGTTCAAAATGAGGCCATCTTTGTCGGTAGTCCACACTTTGCCGTTGTGCCGCAAGAACGATGCCCCCGCACTCTCCTCGCCGCCAAAGCCAAACGAGCCATCCACCAGCCCATCGACAAAATATTTGAAGCCCACCGGCACTTCAGCCAGCCGCCGCCCTAATTTGGCCGCCACCCGGTCAATCATCGAGCTGGAGACCAGCGTTTTGCCAATCGCCGCGTCCACAGGCCAGCCGGGGCGGTGCTGGAACAGATACCAGATGGCCACCGCCAGGTAATGGTTGGGGTTCAGCAGCCCGGCGCTTTGGGTGACGATGCCGTGACGGTCGGCGTCTGGGTCGTTGCCAAAGGCAATATCAAAGTCATCCTTGAGCCGGATCAGGCTGGCCATGGCGTAGGGCGAGGAGCAATCCATGCGGATCTTGCCATCTTTGTCCACGGTCATGAAGCGGAAGGTGGGGTCAACGGCCGTATTCACCACCGTCAAATCCAATCCATACCGCTCGGCAATGGGTGCCCAGTAATGCACCCCCGCCCCACCCATCGGATCGACGCCAATTTTGAGGCCCGCCCGGGCAATGGCGGCCATGTCCACCACATTTTCCAGGTCGGCCACGTAGGGCGCGATGTAGTCGTGCTGATGCACGTTGCTGGACTGCATCGCCTTGTTCAGCGGCAGCCGCTTCACCGCTTTCAGGCCATCGGCCAAAATCTCGTTGGCCCGGTTTTGAATAGCTTTGGTTGTCTCGGTGGCCGCTGGCCCACCCTCAGGCGGGTTGTACTTAAAACCGCCATCGTCGGGCGGGTTGTGTGAGGGAGTGATGACGACACCATCGGCCAGGGCGGTGGTACGGCCGTTGTTATACGTCAAAATGGCGTGCGAAATGGCGGGCGTCGGCGCGTAACCAAAGCCTGCCTGGATGAACAGCTCAATCCCATTGGCGGCAAACACCTCAATGGCGCTGATCTGCGCCGGTTCAGACAGCGCGTGGGTGTCCATGCCCATGTACAGCGGGCCACTAATGCCCTGCTGCTGGCGATATTCACAAATCGCCTGGCTGACGGCCAGAATGTGCGCCTCGTTAAACTGCGCCGCCGTGGATGATCCGCGATGGCCCGACGTGCCAAAGCTCACCTTCTGGTCAATGTTGGTCGGGTCGGGCTGCACGGTGTAATACGCCGCCAACAGGCGGGGAATATTCACCAGCAAATCATTTGGGGCAGGTTTACCGGCAAGGGGATGCAGGGACATGGTCATTTCTCCTTTCACACGTTTACTTCAGTCTTCATTACC
The DNA here is from genome assembly GCA_020848035.1 of Anaerolineae bacterium. GTDB lineage: Bacteria > Chloroflexota > Anaerolineae > Promineifilales > Promineifilaceae > Leptofilum. The sequence continues at coordinate 17,754 of JADLAX010000026.1, forward strand.
GCGCAGGCGGTAATCCAGAATTGGCGCCTAATTGTAACAGGGATTGTGGCGATGTCGGCAACGGCCGTTACCCAACCGTTGCGTAAGGGCGGGACGGCGCGGCCTCATCCTAACTGCAACAAATGGCCTTCAACCGCGCCGTCTCGCCCAACATGCGGGGCCACGTAGTTACCGATTTATTTTTGGTGCAGAACGGCCGTATACACCCCCAACACCTTTTCCACCATCTGCACCAAGCCAAATTCCCGTCTGGCCCGTTCCTGGCCCGCCTGCCCCATTTTCTGGCACAGTTCCGGCTGGCGAGCCAGCTCCTGGATGGCCGCCGCCAGCGCTTCTGGCTGCTGCGGCGGCACCACCCGCCCGGTTACCCCATCCTGCACCACAAATGAGGTGCCGGTGCCCAGTTCCGTCGTCAGGCAGGGCAGACCGGCGGCCATCGCCTCTTGCAGCACCTTGCCAAACGCTTCGGCGCGGCTGTTGGCGGGCAGCACAAACAGATCGCCGCTGGCATAAAATCGGGGCAGATCGGCCTCGCTGATCTCACCGACAAACTGGACCTTATCGGCCAATCCCAGGCTGCGGCTCAACTGCTGCCACGCGCCGCGCTGTGGGCCATCACCGCCAAACAGCAGGCGCACCGGCAAATCGGCGGGCAGTTGGGCCACGGCGTGCAGCAAATCATCGCCGCCTTTGTAGTAGCGGTGCCGTCCCATGAAGAGCAGGGTGAAACGGCCGTCTGGCGCAAACAGCGGCTCAGCCCCAGCAAACCGCGCCACGTCCACGGCGTAGGGCACGATGGTGCATTTGTGGGCTAACGGCCGTAAATACGGCGAGCTCTGCACGTAATTCTCGCTGCCAGCCAGAATGCCCGCCGCCCCAGCCAGCACCCGGCGCAGCAGCGGATTGTAAAAACGCAAAATGCGCTGCTGCTTCACCACGTCACTGTGATAGGAGAGGATGTACGGCCGTCTTCGCCCCAACAGCCACTGACTCAACTCCCCCACCGGATACGGGAAATGCACATTTGTAATTTCTGGCTTTAGCCGGGCCAGCAGCAAAGGCAGCGCTAGACTTAGCGGCGTCGAGGCCACCGTGGCCAGCCGTCCCGCACGAATCACCTGCACGCCGTTAATCATTTCCCGCGTCGGCTGCCCCCCCGGATTCGTCACCAGGACCGTCACCCCATGCCCCCGCGCCGCTTCCGCCTCCGCCAGGTCTCTTACATGGTTTTCGATCCCGCCCACCACCGGCCAATAATCCTTGTACACATGAACAATCGACAACATGGTTGTCATTATAGCCTGGGGATTCATCGCCAGGCTATAATGACAAATTGGCGCTCAAAACGCGAACCGATACAATCCCCGCATGAACCGCGCCCGCCATCTTTTACGCTCGTCTGTCCTCGTCATCCTCTTTTTGGGCCTGGGCAAAGTGACCGGCCTGATTCGCCTCCAGCTGGTGGCCCGCGTCTTTGGCACCTCCCCCGACTACGACGCCTTCACTGCCGCCAACCAGCTGCCCGAACTCTTTTTTGTCCTGATTGCCGGGGGTTCACTGGCGGCCGCTTTTATTCCCGTCTACTCAAATTACCTGAATAATGAATCGCGCCAGAAGGCGTTTGCCCTGGGCAATACCATCCTCACGATGGTGATTTTGCTGCTGGGCGCCGTTTCGGTCATTGGCGCTTTCATCGCTCCCTGGCTCACCCGCGTGGTGCTGGTGCCCAGCTTCTCGCCCGAACTGCAACAGCTCACCGCCACCATCATGCGGGTCATTCTCATCCAAACGACCATATTTGGCATAAGCGGCGTGTTAAGCAGCATGCTGAATGCGCACCAGCACTTTGCCCTGCCCGCCCTCGCACCGCTGGCGTTGGACATTGGTTACGTGGTGGGGTTGTACCTGTTTGTGCCGCAAGTGGGCATCCTCGGCCTGGCCTGGGGCACAGTGGTAGGCGGCGTGCTGCACATCGCCATCCAGGTGCCCGCGCTCCTCAAATACCGCATCGGTTACCGGCCTGCGCTCAACTGGCGGCTCAACGGCGTTGGCGAAATCGTGCGGCTAATGGGGCCGCGTATCGTCGCCCTGGGCACGGTGCAGGCGGCCGATCTGTTCATCATTCGCCTCACCTCAGGCCTGCCCGAGGGCAGCACTTCGGGCTATTTTTACGGCTACGCCCTGATGCAGCTGCCGGAAACGCTGTTTGGCACGGCCATTGCCCTGGTCATTTTTCCCACGCTGGCGGAGCTGTTTAACGTGGGTGATGTGCGTGCCATGCGGGAAACGGCCGTATCCGCCCTCAGCATCATCTGGACTCTCACCATTCCCGCCGCCGCCCTCATGGTGCTGCTGGGTGAACCAGCCATTGCCTTTCTGCTAGAAGGTGACGTGTTCGACGCCAACTCCACCCGGCTGGTGTACAGCGTCCTGCTAGCCTTCAGCGTGCGCCTGGTGGCCGAAGCCACGCTGGAAATTGTGGCCCGCCTTTTCTACGCCCAGCACAACACGCGCACCCCGATGTTTGCTTATCTGGGCTGGTTGGTAATCAACGTGGTCGTGGCCTATGCGCTGGTGGACCGGCTGGGCGTCGTGGGGTTGGCCCTGGCCAGTTCGGTGGCGTTTACGCTGCTTTCGGCCGTGTTGTTCTGGCTCAACCGGCTGCCCATACAGCAGTTGGCCGGAGTGGCAGGGCGGGCGCTATTGGGAACGGCCGTTCTCAGCCTGATCATTTTGGGTATACGGCAGGTGGTGGATTCGGCCGTACTTTTCCTGCTCGTTGGCGGGACAGTTGGCGTGGCCAGCTACGTGCTGCTAAACCTGCTGCTCGGTGGTCAGGAAATCCCGGCCTTGCTGCGCCTCATCCGCAAACAGCCAACCTGATTTTTCCGCCAAAATCGCCCAATTTGCGCCTCGTATTGTCCTCCCCGCGTCCCGCCCAAAAGATCAAAACCAACTTTTTGAACGCGTGTTCATTTACCGAAATCCGATCTTGACACCATAGAACGTTCGTGCTAAACTCCCCACCATTGTTCCCAAACGCAATTAGCCAATGCAACCACTTCCCCGCCAGCGACGTCGTTCGGCTGGTGCCTTTCAGGCTGCATTGTCACCATAAGGAGAAATCTCATGGCAAAAGCATCAAATGGAGACGGCCGTACTACCACGCTAGAAAAGACCCTCGACTCCATCACCAAACGCTTCGGTGAAGGCACCATTATGCGCCTGGGCGAAGCCCATAACATGCAAGTCGAGGTGATTCCCACCGGCTCACTCTCCCTGGATATTGCCCTGGGCGTGGGCGGTATGCCGCGCGGGCGCGTCATTGAGGTGTATGGCCCCGAATCCTCCGGTAAAACCACACTTTGCCAGCACGTCATCGCCGAAGCGCAAAAGCGCGGTGGTGTCTGTGCCTTCATCGACATGGAACACGCTCTCGACCCTTCCTACGCGGCCAAAATTGGCGTCAACATCGACGAGCTGTACGTTTCCCAACCCGACACCGGGGAACAGGCGCTGGAAATTGCTGAAGCGCTCATTCGCTCTGGCACGATGGACGTCGTAGTCGTCGATTCCGTCGCCGCGTTGGTGCCTCGGGCTGAAATTGAAGGTGAAATGGGCGATTCACACGTTGGTTTGCAGGCGCGCTTGATGTCCCAGGCGCTGCGCAAGCTGTCTGGCGTCATCAAACAAACCAACACGATTGTGATTTTCACGAATCAGCTCCGGTCAAAAATCGGTGTGATGTTTGGCAACCCGGAAACCACCAGTGGCGGTAACGCGCTCAAGTTCTACGCTTCTATTCGTCTGGACATTCGGCGCATTGAATCGATCAAAGCGGGCAGCGATGTCATTGGCAATCGTACCCGGGTCAAGGTGAAGAAAAACAAAGTTGCCGCACCCTTTGCCGAATGTGAGTTTGACATCATGTACAATGAGGGCATCTCGCTAACGGGTGACGTGATCGATCTGGCCGTGGGATACAGCATTGTGGACAAACGAGGCGCGTACTTCCGCTATGGGGAGACACTGCTAGGACAGGGTCGTGAAAACGCCAAGGTATTCCTGTCTGAGAATCCCCACATTTTGGATGAGCTCGAATTTTTGATTCGCCGTGAAGCCGGGCTGCCAACCACCGATTTTGAGGGTGTGGAACCACAAAATGGTGCTGTGGCTGAAGATGCCGTTTTTTAAGTAAACGGCCGTTTTCCCCAAATTGCCCCCATAAAACGCCCTGGCGGATCGCCAAAGCCAGGGCGTTTTTCTTCTCTCCCTCTTTTTGACAGCCCCCCCAGGCTTGCTATAATTGCCCTAGACTCATTAATGGGCATAACTCTACAATTTGCTGTGTTTTGTCCCCAACGAACTACAAAAACTTAACATTTTATAACGCAGAAACACAATTCATCATTCCCTGCGTAGGAGAAACTTGTCATGAGTGAAGAACAAGCTGAAACAATGGAGCAAGAAGCCGCTCCAGAGGTCAAGCCAACCAGCATCAACGACCTCAAACCCAAAATGAAACTAACAGGAACCGTCAGCCGACTGGAGCTGTACGGTGCCTTCATTGACCTGGGCATCGGCCCCAGTGCTCTGATTCACATTTCCCAGCTGGGCAAAGAACACGTCAATCGCGTCGCCGACGTGTTAAGTGTGGGTAACGAGGTTTCGGTGTGGGTAGACAAGGTAGACCCACAGCGGGATCAGGTGATGGTTACCATGATTGCCCCACTGGACGTCGAATGGAGTGAGCTGGACAAGGGGCAGGTTTACACCGGCACCGTCAAACGGCTGGAAAACTTCGGCGCTTTCATCGATATTGGCGCAGAGCGCGAAGGTCTGGTTCACATCAGCGAGCTGAGCCACAACTATGTCAAACACCCCTCTGAGGTGCTAACGGTCGGTGGCGAGGTCCAAGTCCAGGTTTTGGGCTTTAGCAAGCGCAAGCGTCGGATCGATCTCAGCATCAAAAACCTGCTGGAAAAACCTGAAGCCCAGGTCAGCGAAGCGGCCCCGGCTCAGGTCTACGAATACGAAGAAGAAGAAGTCGAAGATGACATGCCAACAGCCATGGAAGTTGCGCTGCGCCAGGCGATGGGTGACTCAATCCCGATGCGCCCAAAAGGTGGCAAGAAAAAGAAGAAGCAAAGAAACAGCAAAAACCGTGCTCAGCAAGAGGACATCCTCAGCCGGACACTCCAGGTTCAACACAACGGTTAATCTAAAAGCAAAGCCCCGAGATTCGGGGCTTTTTTTGCTCAACCAATTTCAGATTAAAAAATGCAACTGGCCAGTTGGCATCCCGCACAAGGGCGCTTCGCGCCCTGTGTGAAAGTTTACTAAAATATGGCTTCTGGCCAATCAAGCATCCAGGCAGTAAGCTGACTGCCAGGCACGACGGTGTAGACCCCCTCAGGCACAATCAGCAAGGCGTTGGCCCTGACCAGCGAGGTCATGATGTGGGAGCCCTGATCGCCCGTTTGGGTTGCTTCGTAACCGCTGCCCGAACGGGTCACCACAGCCCGGAGATAGCTTTCGCGCCCATCGGAGTGAATTTCTTCACGAATGGTTGCCTGGACAGTGGGCCGGTCCAGCGGGGCTTTGCCCGACATTTTCAAAATAGCTGCCCGGGCAAAACGCTCAAAAGAGACCATGGCGGAAACTGGATTTCCTGGCAGCCCTAGGTAAGGCACGCCGTGATAAGAACCATAGGCCAACGGCTTACCGGGGCGCATGCGCACCCGCCAAAAGCCGACGTTGCCTTCCTGCTCCAACACCGCTTTCACCACGTCGTATGCCCCCACCGAGACACCGGCTGAACTGATAAACAGGTCGGCTTGGGCTTCCAGACCTTCTTGAAGCTTTTGACGCACGGCCGTTTCCGTATCTCCCGCAATGCCCAGCCCAATTGGTACTGCCCCCAGGGCCGTAACCTGGGCTGCCTGGGTAAAGCCATTGCTGTTGCGGATTTTGCCCGGCTGCAGCGGCTGATCGATCTCCAGGAGTTCATCCCCGGTGGCCAGGATGGCCACACGCGGCCGACGAATCACCGCCACCTCGCTGATGCCCAACGAAGCCAGCACGCCCACCTCCTGCGGCCGTAAAATATGACCCATTTCCAAAATCGTCTGGCCTGCTTCAATGTCCTCGCCGGGATGGCGAATGTAATCGCCGGAATTCACAGACCGGTTGACCTGAATTTGCACCGGCAACGGCCGTTCCTTATTCCGCCACGCCTCGTTGGTATCCTCCACCGGCACCACAGCATCGGCCCCTGGGGGTAACGGCGCACCGGTCATGATGCGAACGGCCGTGCCGCGTTCCACCGCCACGTCCAGCACCGCCCCCGCCGCCACGTCACCAATTACCCGCAGCGTGGCCGGCGTGGCTGGGCTGGCGTTGGCCAGGTCAGCAGCAAGCAGCGCGTAGCCATCCATCGACGAGTTAGCAAAAGGGGGCAGACTGACCTGCGCCACCACATTTTGGGCCAGCACACGGCTTAGGGCATCTAGCAGCGGCACCCGCTCGGCGGGCAGCACAGCAACCCCGGCCAGAACGGCCGTCAGAGCTTGTTGTACAGTTAAATATTCGGCTTCACTCATGGGCTTTGTTTGTAAACAGCTGGCGTGGTCGGCGGAGGCCAACCCACAGTTCAGGCTTCAACGGAGGCCAAACGGCCGTCTAACTCCAAAACATCGGCGGCATTTTGCATCGCAGTCAGCACATTTTGCACGTGGCTCCACAAATCAAGCGAACCAGCAAAACAGGTGCGGTTAAAATCGGCCGTCACTTCTTCGACATGTTCCCGGCCAACCCCAGCCGCAAAACGCCGATCCTTCCACTTTTTGCGAATTGAGGCAACGGTAACCTCAGCGATGTTTTTAGACGGCCGTACCAGCGTCGTCGCAATGATCAACCCGGTAATTTCGTCACAGGCCAGTAGGGCATAATCGATGGGTTTTTCGCGGGGAACGGCCGTACCTTCCGTGTAGTGCGACAAAATAACGCGAATCGTCTCCTCGTCCCAGCCCCGCTCACGCAAAATCTTTGCCCCTTCAATCGGATGCCGGTCCAGGTCGGGATGGATCTCCCAATCAAAATCATGCAGCAAACCCACCGTTTCCCAGTAAGCCACATCTGCGCCCAGGGCGTCGGCGTACCAACCCATCGCCGCGCTCACGGCCAGCATATGCCGCCGCAGCCCCTCGTCCTGCACAAATTCACACACCAATGCCCAGGCCTCTGCGCGATCATGCATCGATTTCTTCTCTGCCTTCGTCTTCACCCTGATCTTCAACTGCGGGCTGGTCTTTTGCCCCGCAGTCGCAGGCCCCGCCCTCATGTTTGGCACAGCCCGCCTCGGCCTTTTTCTTCAGCGCTTCGAGCTCTTCCATCGGTTCAAGCTCGTGGCGGAACACTTCGTACATATCGTCTTCCACCTGCACCAATACCGAGTCACGCAAAACGCGCACATCGCGGACGCGCCCTTCACCGTGCGGCGTGCCCACGCGCTTACCCACTTTGGGCAATGTTTTGCGGGCTTCCACGTACTGCTCGTACTCATAAACCAGGCAGCAGCGTAAACGGCCGCACATCCCCGTAATCTCTTGTGGACTCAACGAAATGCCCTGCGCCTTGGCCATGCGAATGGAAATGGGGCTGAATTCGGTCAAAAAGGTAGAGCAGCAGCGCGGCGCGCCACAGGCACCATAACCACCCATAATTTTGGCCACATCGCGCGGGCCAATCAGGCGCATCTCAATTTTGGTACGAAAATGTTTACCCAACGCATTCTGCAACGGATTAATGTCCAGCTTTTTATTCTCCGTTGTGTAATGAACGGTCAGCCAGGAGCCATCAAAACTGTACTCTGCCTTCACAAACTTGGCATCGCGGATGTTGAACGAAGCCGCCTTTTCACGGCAGCTGATCAACGCGTCCAGTTCTTTAGTCTCCCACACCTGCTTCATCACCATGTCGCGCGGATTGGCCTTGCGCTCAATGGCCCGCATGCCACGCTGACGCTGTGCCTCTTCCTGGGCGATAAAGCTGATCACCTGCCCCAGCTGGCGGCCTCGCTTTGTTTCCACAATGACGTAATCGCCCGGCTCCACATCGTCATGGTTGCGGCCTAACTTGAAGTAATAGAGCTTACCCAGCTTCTGAAATCGCACCCCTACAACCGAGGTGCGCTCTGCGGCTACAATTGCCATAAATTAACTCCATTCAAGAGGTTCTAAACGCTACTGGCATCACCAGAAAGTGAGTCGCAACAAGAGAACCTGGATTAAGAAATAACGGTACCAGTATAAGCTACACCTGCCAGATGTAACTTTTTTGCTCAGATAAGATTTACTTATGTTATCATAACCTGACCACTTTTTACCAATATCTTAACAAAAAGGCCAGCCCCGCTTACCCTGGGGCGCGGCGCTGGCCTCACTTTTTAGCAAAAAGGGGTGGCGTTATCCCACCAGCTCAATCGGAATGAAGTTGTTGGACTTTTGTAGGGCCAACACGCTCACACGTGCCGCCACTTTTTGGGCGATTTCCTGGATGGCGTTTGCGGCTGGCGAACCGGGGAAAGCCACCACGATGGGCTGGCCATTGTCACCGCCCATGCGCACATTGGCATCCATCGGCACGCTGCCCAAATAGTCCGACTGGTAATCGGCGGCCAGTTTAGCCCCAGCCCCAGTGCCAAAAAATTCCCCGCTCATGTTTTCCACGACACCAAGAATCGGCACTTCGAGCTTCTCAAACATCTTCAGGCCACGCAGCGCATCGGCGGCGGCCACCTGCATGGGCTGGGTCACCACAACGGTACCGGAAAGCGGCAGCACCTGGGCCAGCGTCAGCTGCGCGTCGCTGGTGCCGGGCGGCAGATCGATGATGAGGTAATCCAGTTCACCCCACTCGACATCGGAAAGCAGCTGGGAGATGGCGCTGTGCAGCATAGGACCACGCCAGATGAGCGGCTGATCGGGCTGCACCAGGAAGGCCATCGAGATAAATTTGACGCCATAGTTTTCGGCAGGCACCATTTTGCGGTTACGCGGCGGCGGCATTTGGGCCACGCCCATCATCATCGGCACGTTGGGGCCTAAAATGTCGGCATCTAGCAGCCCCACGCTGGCACCGGTTTGGGCCAGGGCAATTGCCAGGTTCACGGCGATGGTGGACTTACCAACGCCGCCTTTACCGCTGGAAACGGCAATGGTGTTGCGGAACGATTGACCCAGCTGGTCTTTAATCCGCCGGTCGGCCGGTACATTGGCATCCCAACCGATGGTGATTTTGCCAATGCCGGGCACGCTGGCCAGGGCAGCGCGGCTGTCTGCTTCCATTTTGCCTTTAAGGGGACAGGCTGGGGTGGTAAGCATGATGGTAAAGCTCACGTCGCTGCCTTCAATTTTTAGATTGCGGATCATGTTCAGGGATACGAGGTCCCGATGCAGTTCCGGTTCGATGACAGTGGCCAGGGCGGCCATAACGGCCGTTTCCGTCACCCCACCCTCTTTATTTCGTTTAAACATGGTTGCTCCTTAAACAGAGATTGCGTACCTCACCCGGAGATGAAATACGCAATGCTCATAAAAGTCTTCAAATGATGCGGCGCGCAGAAATTAGTAATATTCCCCGCGGTAGAACAGCTGCTTGGTGTGATCTTCGGACAGTTTAGGAGCATCGGCCGGATCGGCATCTTTGCCGTGTTCTTTCTTCCACGCCTTCAGCTCTTCCACATGGTCACGAATAGCGGCTTCGGCGGCTGCCTTTTGCGGGGCAATCTCACGCCAGTAGCTTAGCGGCTTGCTCAGCCGCTCTTTGTCATGGATATGGGCCGTGGTGCGGTCATAGCTGGCCAGCTCGTAATCGTGGTCCAGCTTAATGGCATCAAACGGGCAGAATTCCATGCAAAAACCACAGTTCATGCAGATGTCAATGTCGATGTAAAACTCATTCGGTTCGGGCTTGGGACGGCCGTTGGGCTGCACCCCACGTTCAATCCAGATGCACTGCGGCGGGCACACTTTGGCGCAAATGCCGCACGAGGTACACCAATCTTTCCCCCACTTTTGCCCCGGCGGCGGCTCATCCGTCACCAAAAATGGCACAAAGCGGAAACGCTCCGGCACTGGCAGTTTTTCCTCTGGGTAGAAGACGGTTTTTACGCCCTTACCCTTCAACCCCTGCCGCACCTTCAGTGCTTCATCGTTGTAATAACGGCCGCCACGGGCTGCCCAAAAAATATCGTCCAGGTAGGAATCTACGAAATGTTTCATCGTGATAGCCATACCTTTCAAAATGCCAAGTCCGTACATAGCTTCTCCTCAGCAACGTTTCGTAAGCGACCCGCAATAAGTTACCTGATTAAGTGGCCACTTACGTCAAGCCGTCCGCACAATTCCGCAGCGCGTGGAGGCGCTGTTTGTTGGCAGACGGCCGTTTAGCGGTCAACTTCGCCCAAAACAATATCAATGCTGCCTAAAATAGCAACAACATCGGCCACTTTGTGCCCTTCACACATCTTGCCCAGCGGGGTCAGATTGATGAAAGATGGGGCGCGCACGTGGTAGCGGTCTGGGTTCGATTCACGGCGGCGGGTGGTGACATAATACCCCAGCTCACCTTTGGGATTTTCGACACGGCCGTATGACTCTCCAGCGTTTGGCATGCGGATAGCATACTGCGGCTTGCCCGAGAGAATCGGGGCCCCCTTGGTCGCCTTGATGTGCGGCAGCACCTGCTCCAAAATACGCAAACTCTGCCGCATTTCATCCATACGAATGAGATATCGATCGTAAATATCCCCATTAAAGCGCACCGGAATATCAAAATCGAGATGCGCATAGTAGGAATAAGGTTCCGCCCGGCGCACGTCGTACTGCACACCGCTGGCACGCATTACCGGACCTGCCGTGCTGTAAGCAATCGCATCTTCCCGCGACAAAATCCCCACGCCAATGCTGCGGGCGCGCACAATTTCGTTGTTGGTCATCAGCCCATCACCCTGGTCCAAAACGGCCGGAATGTGCTCATAAATCAGCTCTTCCAGGAAACTAATCGTTTCCTGTTCGCGCACGTAGTCGGGCAAATCGTAAGCCACGCCGCCAAAACGCATGTAGTTGCACATCATGCGGGAACCAGCAGCGGCTTCAAAGAAGTCCAAAATAAGCTCGCGTTCCAGGTAGAAGTAGAGCATCGGCGTTTGCAGCGCACCCAAATCGTTGAGCAAAAAGCCCAAAGCCCACAAATGGTTACAAATCCGGGTCAGCTCCACCATTAAAATGCGGATCCACTCGGCACGCTCCGGCACATCCTGACCCAGCAGCTTTTCCACGGTCAGCACATAGCCGTGGTTGTTGCCCATCGAGCTCAGGTAATCCAGGCGGTCGGTGTAGGGAATGTTTTGAATGAAGGTGTTGCGCTCGCCAATTTTCTCGTGGTTGCGATGCAGGTAACCCATCACTGGCTTCAGGTCGAGCACCGTTTCGCCGTCCAGCGTCACCACCATGCGGAACACGCCGTGAGTGGAGGGATGCTGCGGCCCCATGTTGACCGTGATTTTGTCGGTCTTCAGGCCAGACTGCTGATCACGACTGTAGGTGATGCCGGTGTACATTTCAGTTTCGACATCATACTCATCACCGGTGGGCAGCCAGCCAGCCGGATACTGCACATTTTTGCCGTACGGTGTCTTTTCCTCAGCGCGGAACACTTCACCCCCAGGCCAACGGCTGCCAAACGGCTTGTGCTCTTCCTCGAAGAACACCTCGCGCCAATCTTTGCGCAGCGGATGCCCGGCAAAACCATCCCAGGTGAGAATGCGGCGCAGGTCATGGTGGCCATCGAAGTGAATGCCGAGCAAATCCCACGCTTCCCGCTCCTGGAAGTCAGCGCCAGGCCAGATGGGCGTGAGGGACGGCACGACGGGATTGTCGCGGTCTACCTGCACATGCAGCACCAGGGCGCTGCCGCCCTGATCGATGCTGTAGGTGTGGTACACCACCTCCATTTTGTTGTCGTTGATCTGGTCCACCCCGGTAACGCTGCTGAGGTAGTTAAAGCCAATGTCGTCGCGCAGCGCAGTGGCCACTTCGACCAATTTTTCCGGGGCGACCATTAAACCCGAATAGCCATCACGGGTATCGTCGGTGACGGCGTCGGGGAAGCGTTCTTTTAGGAGAGCGACAGCACGTTCAACCGGGTTATGGTTTACGGCCGTTCCATCATCCTGGGGCATATCATCAAGAATCGTTTCGCTCATGAGTGATCCTTCTTCGTGTGTGCGGCGCGGTTAAGCGGCAGGTTCGGCCTGAGCCTGGGTGCGGGCCGCTTCTGCCTTAATGAGATCCAGCTGGCGCAGATCAACCAGATCCGGGCCAAGGACAGGTACAGGGACCAGCCCCGTGGTCGGATCATCTTTACGGTACCAGGGCACCGTGGCAATCGACTGCTGGTCTATTTTTTCCTGCAGGGCAATCAAGCCATTGATGAGCGCCTGTGGGGTGGGCGGGCAGCCGGGCACGTACACGTCTACCGGGATAAATTTATCAATGCCGTCCACGACGTTGTACCCTTCTTTGAACGGACCGCCACCAGAGGCACAGGCACCCATGCTCAGCACGTAGCGCGGTTCGGGCATCTGGTTGTACAGACGCACGATGGTCGGCACCATCTTCTTGGTTACCGTGCCAGAGACAATCATCAGGTCAGATTGGCGCGGGGTAGCGCGAAACACTTCCATGCCAAAACGAGCCAGGTCGTAACGGCTGGCGGCCGTACAGATCATTTCAATTGCACAGCAGGCCAGACCGAAAACCATCGGCCAAACGGAGTTGCGCCGACCCCAGTTGTAAACGGGGTCCAAAAGCTTGGCAATGTTGGTAATCACCACATTGTTGCTCAGTTCATCGGGAACGGTAATTTCTGGTGAACCAGCGGCTGAACGGTCAGCTTGCGTCATGAATTGGTTGCCTCCTCATACCAGACGGTTTGAATATCCAGCAAAATCCGCTCAGTTACCAGGGCGGGGTCATCGGCGAAGCCGGGCAGGCTTTCCACGAGTTCGGCCAGCTCTTCCAGACCGACGTCTTCTGGGTTACGCTCTGGGTATTGTGTCATCAACGCCACGGTGATGGCGTAGGTCGATTCCCAATACAGCTGGTGCGGTTGTTGACTCACTGCGTGGTACCTGTCCGGCGAGTTCCCCCTGAATCGTGACAAATGGTGTTCAGTGGGTAACGGCCGTTTGCAGGGATATTTCCGTTTTAAACTAAACACAAAATTTTGTGCGCCAAACGCAAGAAAATCTTGTCTTTATCTCGATAGGTTTAAGTATATTACAATGTCATTGATGGGGCGAGTTTATTTATGACATTTTTCACAATGAGTGTATCTTTGGCCAGGACTATTGTCAAAAATTATGCACCAAATTGACCTCGTTTGAACCGCTCAGGGTGGCAAACGGCCGTTGCCCCCACCATTTTGCACCGGCAAGATAACCAACCTCCGTGTGGCAGGCTGATATCACCATTTCCCCGGCGCATCACGCATTTTTCGGCACGAGCGTGCTGGAAACGATTCATGCCTACACCTTCCCATTACGATCAACATGTGCACACCATTTGCCCCAAAATCGCCCCCTGATCTGTTTGGCACAACGCCGCATTTGGGGTATCGTTTTCAGGTGCAGGATAAGCAGCACAATCACTTTTCCACTAAACAACCACTAAAAGATCAAGTCAAACCGTAGGAGAATGCTAGATGAGTGACGGCGCAAAAAAAATCGGCCTGATTATTGGCCAGGAATGGGATTGGCCTGAAGCTTTTATGCAAGCCATCAATGGAAGTGACGCCAACGTCACGGCCGAATTGGTCCAGTTGGGCGGTACGTTTATGGATGAACCGTGTGAGTACAATGTCATCGTTGACCGTATTTCGCACGAAATTCCCTACTACAAAGCGTTCCTCAAATATGCCTCTATTCAGGGTGCCTACATCATCAACAACCCCTACACCTGTTCAGCCGACAGCAAATTTTCCAGCACCGCTCTGGTCAACCGGCTGGGTCTTAAAAGTCCACGCACCGTCGTTTTGCCAAACAAGCAGGTAGACAAAGACGTGACGCCCAGCACCTTCCGTAACCTGAAATATCCTATGGATTGGCAGGCGATCATTGATTATGTTGGTGTGCCCGCCATCTTTAAGGACAATCTGGCCAGCGGCCGTCGCGGGGTACATCGGGTGCATAACGTAGATGAGCTCATTCAGCGCTACGATGAGAGCAGCACACGCACCAAAATCTTGCAGCAAATTATCGAGTCCGATGAGCACGTGCACTGTTTTGTCATTGGCCAGGAGAAGGTGTTGTCGCTGCCCTACTCGCTGAAACACGGCCGTTACCAGCAAAACACCCTGGCCAACGAAGAAGGCAAAGGTCAGCAGTTGGCCGCCGATGCCCTGCGCATCACCCGTGCTTACCAATACGACATCAATATGGTTGAATTTGTCATCAAAGATGGCACCGCCTACGTCATCAACGGCACCTACCCCACCCCCGACATCGATCGCACGTTGATGACCGAAAGCCAGTTCCAGTGGCTGGTTAAGGAAATTGCGGCCCTGGCGATTGAACGAGCGCAACGGCCGTTGCCGCAAGCTGGCATCTTTAACCCATCTGAAACCAACAGCTGAGTGTTGATTCGCCCAATCCACCGGTTTAATGGCGAATCGGCCATAACGCACACCCCACTTGTGCAGTTGTGTCCATTGAATCCGTATTCAAGCATGTTATAATTGGCGGCAATTAGTTGATGCATCAACCAAAACCGATCCGCATCACATCTTTAAATCCGCCACCACGTGAATGACAGAACTGTTTCAAGAATTTCTACCTATCATCCGGTAGATAAGTCATTGACGTAAAAGGATCAAAAAAATATGTCACATCTAAACGATAAAGTTCCCGAGAAAATCGGCCGTATTACTGAACTGGCCTACAACCTTTGGTGGAGTTGGACCCCCGAAGCACGCGGCCTCTTCCGTCGCCTGGATTACCCCCTCTGGCGCAAAACCCTGCACAACCCCGTGCAAATGCTCCAAGAAATCAGCCCCACCAAACTGCAAGAAGCCGCCCAAGATTCAACCTTCATCCGTCAGTACAACAAAGTCATGATGCTCTTCGATGAAATGTTGAAAAATCGAGGCACCTGGTTTCACCAAACCTACCCGGAACTGAGCGACAAAACCATCGCCTATTTCTCCTTTGAGTTTGGTCTGCACAGCTCACTGCCCATCTACTCCGGCGGCCTGGGCATTCTTTCGGGCGACCACGCCAAAGAGGCCAGCGATTTGGGCCTGCCCTTTGTCGGCGTCGGTTTCATGTATCCCCAGGGCTATTTCCGCCAGCGCCTCCCTTCCCACGGTTGGCAGGAAGCCGTCTACCACCAGCTGGATATCAGCCAGGCACCCGTGCTGCCTATGCTGAACGGCAATGGCCACGAAATGCGCATCACCGTCAACCTGGCCGGGCGGCCTGTGCATGCCCGCGTCTGGCATGTACGAGTCGGCCGTATCCCCCTCTTCCTCCTCGACACCGACGTTGACGAAAACGAACCGTGGGATCGTGAACTTTCCGCCCGCCTCTATGCCGGCGATTCAGAAACCCGCATTCGGCAGGAAATCATGCTAGGCATAGGCGGCGTCCGTGCCCTGCGCGCCCTGGGCATCAACCCTGCTGCCTGGCACATGAACGAAGGCCACTCGGCCTTCCTCACACTGGAATGCATTCGCGAACAGGTGAAACAAGGCAAAAGTTTTGATGAAGCCACCGAAATCATCAAAAAGCAATCCATCTTCACCACCCATACGCCGGTTCCGGCCGGGCATGACGCGTTCGGCTTTCACCTGGTTGAACAATACTTCAACGGCTTCTGGGACGAACTGGGCATCAGCCGCGAACGTTTCTTGCGGTTAGGTGGGCACGAGGAAGAATGGGGCATGGCCTTCAACATGACTGTGCTGGCGCTTAACCTGTCTGGCCAATCCAACGGCGTAAGCAAGCTGCATGGGGCCGTCTCCCGCCAGATGTGGCAAGAAGTGTGGCCCGGCAAATCTGCAGACGAAGTGCCGATTAGCTCCATTACCAACGGGGTACACGTCCCGACGTGGGTCGCCGGCGAAATGGACAACATCTTCGACAAATACCTCGGCCCTGGCTGGCTGGATGAGCAGGACACTCAGGCCATCTGGCAGCGACTGGCTGAAGTACCAGACAGTGAAATGTGGGAAGTCCATCTTCTGCTCAAGCGCAAGCTCATGAGCTTCCTCCGTGAGCGTGCCCGGCGGCGTTGGGTGAACGGCGGCAGCGATCCGACCCAGGTCTTAACCAGCGGTACACTGCTTGACCCCGAAGCGCTGACCATTGGTTTTGCCCGTCGTTTTGCCACTTACAAACGAGCCACGCTCATCTTCCGAGATTTGCAGCGGCTGCAAAACATCTTGTTGGATACCCACCGCCCGGTCCAAATTGTCTTTGCGGGCAAGGCGCACCCGGCCGATGAACCCGGCAAATCACTCATTCAGCACATCTACAATCTGGCCAAACACAACCAGGTTGGCGGCCGCATTGCGTTTATCGAAGATTACGATATGCACATGGCCCGCTACCTGACTCAGGGTGTGGATGTCTGGTTAAACAACCCACGCCGCCCGCGTGAAGCGAGCGGCACCAGCGGTATGAAGGCCGCCATCAATGGCATCCCGAACATGAGCATTCTGGATGGCTGGTGGATGGAAGGGTACAACGGGGCCAACGGCTGGGCCATTGGTGACGATCGCGAGCTGGGCAACCAGGACATTCAAGATGAGTTTGATGCCAACTCCATGTACCAGCTTCTAGAAGAGGAACTTGTGCCGCTCTATTACGACCGGGATCGGGATGGTATACCGCGGGGTTGGGTGGAAATAATGCGGGAAAGCATTCGCTCCTGTGCGCCGATGTTTGGCACACGCCGCATGATTAAAGAGTACACCACCAATTTGTACGTTAAAGCCATGCTGGCCGGTGAGGCCGAACCAGCTTAATCTGAGTGAGCATGAATCGCTGGCTAAAGCGCATTGGCTATTTTTTTCTGGTGCTGTTGTGGCTCATGGTCATGGCGTTCCCAACGTTTGCCTTTTTCCTGGCAACTCAAGGGGAAATCCAGTTAGGCGATGAGCCACGCAGTCACATTCGTTTTTTTATGGTTCAAGAAGAAAGCAGCAGCGGGGTGGGCGTTGAGTGGGTGCGGGATGCAGCTCGGGTAGAAAACTGTACTCGCACCACACTGCGCTACTTTTTGTGGGAGGGGCGTGAAGCTGGCCAAAACGTAAGCTTTTGCCAATGTTACGATCCGGTCACGGATGCCCCGCTGCCTATTGAGGAGAGCAGCTGTACCCCATGAGTAACATTGCCTTAAAGTGGACCGGTCAGGGAAGTCAGATGTTTGTTGGCCGGGATTCTTACGGTCACATTATTGTTTCAGGTTCCTGGCCGCAGGATAATCAGGAGTGGCAAGAGTGGAAGGGTGTCAAGCCATCCGACCTACTGCTGCTGAGCCTGGCCTCCTGTTCAGCGTATGACGTGGTGCTGATCTTAAGCCGCCAACGCCAGCAGTTGACTAACCTATACGTGGCTGTAGATGGCCAGCAAGCGGCGGAAGCGCCTTACCAATTCACTCAAATTCACCAGCATTATACCGTTGAGGGGATTGATCTGGATCCACAAAAGGTAGCCCGCGCCATTGAGCTTTCAGAGGAAAAGTATTGCTCGGTGGCAGCAACCATTCGTGGGGTGGCGACGCTGACACACAGCTTTGAGATTGTTGCGCAGTCTTAGGTTGAGGTAGGGGGCATGGTTTAGCGTTTGAACAGAGATTCCCTGTGCCTCGGTGCCGGGAATTTTTATTTTGGAGGCGCATCAAATCATGTAATTGACGGATTCCGCCTTACGTTATTTGGCGAGATTTTCTGCCCATTACCCAATTTCACATAAGATGTCACATTGAGTTTAGATGTGATACAATGCTGTGTAGAAAGTCAGGTGTGTTTGTGTTGCGGCTGGCTTTGGTTAATGAGCTGGCAGCTATTGTTCACCCAACCATTCAGGACTATGAAATCAGTTTCAAACAAATCGCCATATCCTGTTGACGGCCGTTCCCCAGACTGGTCCGAGCCGACAACCACCACGTTTGTTCCCACGGCCGTTCAGCTAGAACGCGCCCGCTCGCTTAAGCGGTTTAACCTCTGGACCGTGTATGTGCCGCTGGGGGTGGTAGGGACGGCCGTTCTCGCCCTGCTCATCTACCTGCTCATCATCGCCATCTGGCCCCCGTATGAAGATACCCACCTCTTCCTCTCCGGCATTGCCGATATCATCCTGATTCTGTTCATGCTGCCCGTGGTGCTGATCTTTGGTCTGCTGCTGGTGGGCATCATTGGCGGCGGCATCTACTGGCGTAAATCACGCAAAGAGTCCGATGCCCCGGCACTGCAAAAGCAGTACGGCCGTCTCCGCCTGCTGCTCTGGAAAGTGGACCAAAAGCTGAGCGGCCTCTACCGCCAGATGGACCAGCTGATGCCCAAAGTGGCCGGGCCGGTCATTCGGTACAACGCCTTCCTGGCGTATGCCAACACCTGGCTGGAACACCTGCAACAACAACTTAAACGACACGAAGCGGAGTAATTGTATGAATCAACAACTCAATTCCAAATGGAAGACCAACTTACTGATTGTGGGTGCCCTTGGGGGTGCCTTGATTGGAGCAGGAACGGCCTACCTGCTGGCCCGCTCAGCCGAAAGTAACCGGGGTGGCCCGCCGGAAATCTCTACCAAAGACCTGCTCAGCACGGGTATTGCCATTATTGGGGTCATTCGCGGCATCGCCGCGCTGGGAGATGGTAAATAGAGGGGTTACCGGTCTGTTTTGGTGTGACAGATCAAATTGGTTGTATACATCCCACTGGCAGCGCAGCACTCCAGCTCTTGTTACCGTATGAAAAATTTCGACAGGCTTCATGAGGGTACCTTCAGCGAAGGAACCAGTCTGGCAGATGATGTCAGGACCCCCGTCCACAGCCCGTTACTCGCGGCCGTAGAATTTCCGCAATCCCTGCCCATTCTACCCCTGCGTGGGCTGGTGGTTTATCCGCATACGGCCGTTCCCCTCAACGTCGGTCAACCCCGCTCCATCCGCCTGCTCGAAAGCACCAGCCCGCAAAATGGCCTCATCGGTCTGTGCGCCAGCTACGACAAAAACCGCGCCGCCCCCGGACCTGATGAAATCTACCGCATCGGCACGATTGGCTCCGTGCATCGCCAGCTGCGCCGCAAAGACGGCACCATCCGCATGCTGGTCAACGGCCTGCAGCGCTTCCGCATCAAGGAGTTCATCACCACCGATCCCTTCCTGGTGGCGGAAATCGAACCGCTGCCAGAGGATGTAACCAGCAACACCCAAAGCGTGGCCATGACCCGCAACCTGGTAGACATGTTCATGCGGCTGGCCGAATATGTCCCCAGCATCCCCGGCGATCTGCTTGCCTCCAGCCTCAACCTGGAAAATCCGCTCCAGTTAGTCTACACCGTGGCCACCTATCTCCAGCTCGAACTCAACGAAGCCCAGCAGTTTTTGGAGTTCAACACCCTCTCGGAAAAGCTGGCCTGGCTGGTACGCCACATCGGCCAGGAAACAGAAATCATGGAGATGGGGCAGCGTATCCGCTCTGAAGCGGTGGGGCAGATGGAACAGGCGCAGCGCGAATATTTCCTGCGGGAGCAGCTCAAAGCGATCCAGCGTGAGCTGGGTGAGGCCGACGAGCGAGAGCTGGAAGCCCGGACCTTTCGCGAGAAGATCGAAGCAGCCAACATGCCCGCTGAAGCGCGCCAGGAGGCCGAACGCGAGCTGAACCGGCTCACCCGGCTGCCGGTGGCTGCCGCCGAATACGGCGTCGTGCGCACCTACCTGGAATGGCTGGTCAACCTGCCCTGGGATGTCGCCACCACCGACAATCTGGACCTGCGCCACGCCCGCACCGTGTTGGATGAAGACCATCACGGCCTGGACGAAGTGAAGGAGCGGATTGTGGAATTTTTGGCGGTGCGGCGGCTGCGGCAGGGGCGCATGGTGGATGGTGAATGGGGGACAACGGCCGTTTCCACCCCCACCACACCAGACCGTCACGGCGCTATCCTCTGCTTTGTTGGTCCGCCCGGCGTGGGTAAAACCTCGCTCGGCCGCTCCATTGCCCGGGCCATGGGCCGCCAGTTTGCCCGCATCTCCCTGGGCGGCATGCGCGACGAGGCCGAAATTCGCGGCCACCGCCGTACCTACATCGGCGCGCTGCCCGGCCGCATCATGCAAACGCTGCGCCGCTGCGGCAGCAACAACCCGGTGATCATTTTGGACGAGATCGACAAGCTGGGGGCCGACTTCCGTGGCGATCCGGCATCGGCTTTGCTGGAAGTGCTGGATCCCGAGCAAAACAACACCTTCCGTGACCATTACCTGGATGTGCCTTTTGACCTTTCCTGCGTGATGTTCATCACCACGGCCAACACGCTCGATGCCATTCCCGCGCCGCTGCAAGACCGCATGGAAGTGATCCGGCTGGCAGGCTACACGGAAAGCGAGAAGGTGGCCATTGCCGAGCAGTACCTGGTGCCGCGCCAGATCCGGCAGAACGGGCTGCTGCCGGAAGAGGTAGGGGTAGATACGGCCGTCCTGCGCCAGATCATCCGTGACTACACCCGTGAAGCCGGTGTCAGAGAGCTGGAGCGGCAGATTGGCCGGGTGTGCCGCAAGGTGGCAACGGCCGTGGCCACCCTGCCCGATGGCAGCCAGGTCACCAACCACGCCATTCAGCCAGAGCAGCTGCCCGAATTTCTTGGCCCGGTGCGCTACTTTGCCGATGCCGCACAGCGCACCAGCCTGGCCGGGGTGGCTACGGGGTTGGCCTGGACCAGCACCGGCGGACACATTTTGTTTATCGAGGCGGCCCAAATGCCAGGCCAAAAAGGACTTACCATCACCGGGCAGTTGGGCGAGGTGATGCAGGAGTCCGCCCAGGCCGCCCTCACCTACGTGCGCTCCAGGGCTGATCAGTTCGGCGTGGCGGCCAACTTTTTTGATCAGCACGACATTCACATTCACATTCCCGCCGGAGCTATCCCCAAAGATGGCCCCTCAGCCGGAATTGCCATTGCCACGGCGCTGGCCTCGCTGCTGACAAAACGGCCAGTCTGCCACGACACCGGCATGACGGGAGAAATTACTTTACGGGGCCAGGTTATGCCGATTGGAGGCGTTAAGGAAAAGGTGCTGGCGGCCCATCGCGCCGGGCTGAATACCGTCATTTTACCCTACCAAAACGAGCCAGACCTGGCCGATATTCCTGATGAAATTAAAGAAGAGATGTCGTTTGTATTAGCCCGCACGATGGATGACGTGCTAAACGCGGCGCTCTGTACGGATTAAAAATATCATGACACAAATCATTGTTGTAGACGACGACAACACCAATTCAAGTTTAATTAAAATGCTGCTAGAGCTAGACGGCTTTAGCGTTCAAACGTGTGAAGACCAGGCCAAAGCCACGGCCGCAGCCACGCCGCAAACCAGGGCATTTGTGATCGACTGTCACCTGGCGCGCGGGCGCAGCGGGCTGGATTTGCTGCGCGCCATTCGCGCCGGAGAAACGGAGGCACAGGCAGATACGGCCGTCATCATCACTTCAGGCGATTACCGGCAAGAAGACGAATCCATGGCCTCTGGCGCCGATGTTTTTTTGCTCAAACCTTATCCACCAGATGCCCTCTCGGCCACCATCAACGACGTCCTGGCAAAAGGGGGTACCCATGAGCAATAGTCGTTCGCGCCAGCACAAACCACATACCAACGCACCTTCCCGGCAGTGGCGGCGCATGGATTTACACCTGCACACCCCTGGCTCCAGCGATTACCAGGAAATTGGCGTCAGCTACCTGGACATTTTGCGCCAGGCCGAAATTCGCGGCCTGGACATTGTTGCCTTTACCGACCACAACACGGTGGCCGGGTTTGCCGCCATGCGCAAGGAAGTGGAGCAGCTGCTCTGGCTGGAAGGGCTAAACCGGCTGGACCCGGAAGAAAAGCGGCGGCTCGACGAATATCGTCGCCTGCTGGACAAAATTCTGGTACTGCCAGGCTTTGAATTTACCGCCACCTTTGGCTTTCACATCCTGGGCATTTTCCCGCAAGACACGCCCACCAGCTTTCTGGAACACCTGCTGCTGACGCTGCGCGTGCCGCTGGAATCGCTCAAAAAGGGCAGCGCCACCGTAGGCGCGACGGCCGACGTGCTCACCGCCTACCGCGTCATCAACGAGGCGGGCGGCATTGTCATTGCCGCCCATGCCAACTCCAGCAACGGCGTGGCCATGCGTGGGCTGGATTTTGGCGGCCAGACGCGTATTGCCTACACCCAAGATCCCGGCCTGCATGTGCTGGAAGTGACAGACCTGGACAAACGCGGCCGTTACACCACCCGCCGCTTTTTTGATGGCTCCAAACCGGAATATCCCCGCCCCATGCGCTGCATTCAAGGTTCAGACGCCCATCGGCTGATTCGCGAGAATCCCAACTCCAAGCTGTTAGGCATTGGCGACCGGGTCACCGAAATTTTGCTGCGCGAGGTTTCGTTTACCGCACTGGCGGAAGTGTTGAAGGGGAACGATTTGTCGCTGACACGGCCGTATCGCGGCCCAGCCACCCCCATCGACTTTGTTCAGTTAGCCCGCGAAGAGGGCGAATCGATTGTCCAATCCTTCCATGCCGCCATTACCCAGCGCGGCGGCCATTTAGACCGTGTGCTGCAAGATGTGTGCGCGATGGCCAACGGCAACGGCGGCACCATCTACATTGGCGTGTCGGCCAATCCCAAAGAAAAACCGGTGGGCGTGCGGGACCACAGCGGCGTGATCAACCGGCTGCAAGAAACCATCAGCAACCGCATTTCACCCGATCCCAACCTCCACATCGACAACCTGCCCTCGCAGGGCAACCAGATTGTGCGCATCACCGTCCAACCGGGGCAGGAAGCCCCCTACGCCATCGACGACAACCGCTTCTACATCCGCGACGACACGGAAACCAGCCTGGCGGTGCGGGATGAGATTGTGCGCCTGGTACAGCGCAGCCTGGGCCACACGGCCGAAGTGGAAAAAACCCCCGAAATTTTGCCACCCCTGCCACCCATTGGGCAGCTCCAGCCGCAAATTGGCATGCCCACCCGTGTAGATCCTACCGTGGTGGAGCCACCGCGCACCGGCGTGGAAATTGTGGAGAGCGAAAAACGCCAGGGTACCTACTACCACACCGTGCGCGATTTGCGCAACGGCAGCCTGATCAAAAACGTCACCCGCTCGTCGGCGCGTAAGCTGTGGCATTATGCCATCACCCAGGTGGAAAGCGGCATCCCCAAGCCTGCCGAGATTTCCTGGCAGGGCAACATTGCCGTGCTGGATGTGCGCCGCAAAAACGACGGCGTCTGGTATGATCTGGCAATGCGCGATGACGACACCGTGCACTATTTCTACGGCGTCACCGACAGCGGCCTGAACGACAACTGGCTGGCGCTCATCGAAAAGGCGCAGTAACCATGCAGGTTGGCCTCCTCACCATCTCCGACCGTGGCGCACGCGGCGAATACGAAGATCGCAGCGGTCCGCTGCTGGCCGAGCTGGTGCAGAGCCGCACGCCGTGGCCGGTGAGCCACCGCGCCATCGTGGCCGATGAATTGGATGAAATCGCCGCTACCCTGCGCCGCTGGTGTGACGAGGGGGTCAATCTCATTCTCACCAGCGGCGGTACCGGCTTTGCCCCCCGCGACGTAACGCCTGAGGCCACCAAAGCGGTCATCGAGCGTGAAACGCCGGGCATTGCCGAAGCGCTGCGCGCCGAAAGCTTGAAGATCACCCGCCACGCTATGCTGTCTCGCGCCGTGGCGGGCATTCGCGGCCAAACGCTGATCATCAACCTGCCGGGCAGCCCCAAAGCGGTACGGGAAAACATGGACGTGCTGCTGCCCATCCTGCCCCATGCGCTGGAGCTGCTCACCGGCGCACCCAACAGCGAAAGCCACCACCGACAAGTGTAGGAGATTGGAGATTAGAGATTAAATACATCTCCAAATCTCCAATCTCTAATCTCCCATTCTCCAATCGTTATGCACACCATTACCGCTCAAATCATCTTAAAATCTGGCAGAGAAAAATCGGTACTGAACCGGCATCCGTGGCTGTTTTCCGGGGCGATTGGCCGGGTGGAGGGCAATCCGCAGCCGGGCGATTTGGTGCAGGTTTTGGACGGCAACGGCCGTTTCCTCGCCACCGGTTATTACAATCCCCACTCCCAAATTCGAGTGCGCCTGCTGAGTTGGCAGGGGGATGAGCCAATTGATGAGGGGTTTTGGCACGGCCGTTTGCAGCAAGCCCGGCACAACCGCCAACTGCTCAACCTGGAACCAGCTACCACCGCCTACCGCCTGGTCAACGCCGAAGCCGACGGCCTGCCCGGCCTCATCGTCGATAAATACGGCGATTTTTTGGTGATGCAGTCGCTCACGATGGGCATTGAACGCCAAAAAGAGACGATCCTGACGGCGCTGAACCAGCTCTGGCAGCCGCAGGGCATCGTGGAGCGGTCGGATGCGGACGTGCGCAAAAAGGAAGGGCTGCCCCGCCTCAACCGCGTCGCCAGCGGAGCCACCCCGCCGGAAACCGTGGTGATTCAGGAAAATGGCATCCAGTTTGGCGTCAATTTGCTGGAGGGGCACAAAAGCGGCTTTTACCTGGATCAGCGGGAGAACCGTACGGCCGTTACCCACCCCACACACGTCGCCAACAAAACCTTCCTCAACGTTTTTGCCTACACGGGTGGCTTTGGCCTGTACGCCATCGCCAACGGAGCAAGCCAGGTGACCCACCTCGACAGCTCGTATGATGCGCTGACCCTGGCTGAGCAAAATGTAGAACGAAATGGTTGGAAACGGCCGCAAGACGAATACCTTGTCGGCGACGCCTTCGAGGTGCTGCGCCATTACCGCGACACAAGCCAGAGCTTCGATGTCATCGTGCTGGACCCGCCCAAGTTTGCCCACAGCCAGCGCGACGTCGATCGCGCTACGCGGGGCTACAAAGATTTAAACTGGCTGGCGCTGCGCCTGCTGCCGCCCGGCGGCCTGCTGGCCACCTTCTCCTGCTCCGGCCTCATCAGCGCCGACCTGTTCCAGAAAGTGCTGTTTGGCGCGGCCGTGGATGCCGGGCGGCAGGTGCAAATCATCCAAACCCTCACCCAGGGGCCCGACCACCCGGTGCTGCTCACCTTCCCCGAATCGGCCTATTTGAAGGGCTTTTTGTGCCGGGTTTGGTAGAAACGGCCGTTTCACCCCTCTTTCCTCACATTCCTTCACCCGTTCCATCTGAATAAGCGGGCGACCCTCTAGTGCAACACCTTGGATTCCCGCCTTCACGGAAATGACAACCAACTATTGCCAAAATAACGTCGTTTGACATTGAGATGGCGACTGATTAGAATACAAAGTGCAACTATATAGTTGCGCTATATATAGTGAAGTCATGTAGTTTCCCATCCAGCGCACGTTTTCATCGGCGAAGTTGGCTTGACTTCACTGGAAGGTGTGTCAAATGAACAAGAGCAGATTGTTAGTACTCGGAGGATCATTGGCATTGATCATCGGCGGGTTTCTGCCGTGGATATCGGTGCCGCATCTATTTGGCTTGATTGGGCCTGCCTACGAAGGCATCGAAATTGGCTGGGAAGGAGATGGCTTCCTTACGGCGGGCATCGGGGTCATACTCGTGCTGGGCGAGCTGCGGCTCAGGCGCGATTCGCAGCGGTGGTTTGCCTTCGCCGGTGGCGTTCTGGCCATTTTAGCGGCGTCGATTGTGTTCCTTGACTTTCAGCGCATTTTGGAAATAGACCCCGCTGCCGGTTTTTACGCCGCGACCGATTATGGCATTTACATCACCCTCGCCGGGGCACTGCTGGCCTTGTTGGGATGCCTGTTCAAGCGGATCCCCGGCTCTGCGCAACGGGTTGTAACGGCCGTAAGCACCATGTTGTGGAGGTAATTGGGTGGACAATACAGCTCAGAAACCAGATAGTCATCTTCCGCTGACGCCTACCGTCTTTCATATCTTGCTGGCCCTGGCCGACGAAGACCGGCACGGCTACGGCATCATCCAGGAAGTCAAACTGCGCACGCAGGACAAGGTCCACCTGATGGCGGGCACGCTGTACGGTGCCATTAAGCGCCTGTTGGAACGCGGCCTGATCACCGAAACGGACGAGCGCCCTGATCCGGAGCTGGATGACGAGCGGCGGCGCTACTACCGGCTGACGGATTTTGGCCAGCGGGTGCTGGCGGCCGAAGTGGCCCGGCTGGAAGAGCAGGTACAGCAGGCGCGTAACAAGCAGTTGATACCGAACAGCCTCTCCATTCAGGTGGCAGCGAGTATGTAATGCAGCGGAACATTCTCGCCCCATCAATGCTGCTGATGCTCCTGAACCGCTGTTACGCGGTGCTGCTCTACGCCTATCCTACCCATTTCCGGCGAACGTATGGCGCGGGCATGGCCCAGGTGTTTCGCGACGAAACGCGTATGCTCTTACAAGAGGGGCATACGGCCGTTCTCCTCCAATTCCTCTTACAAACTACGTTCGATCTAACCAAGACCGTGCTGGTCGAACATCTAGAAGAGCTTTTTAATATCAGGCTGGAAGGTGGAACCATGTCATACCACGAAACTGTCAGTGCTCTTTCTGAAAATCCAGAAGCATTAGAAGGTCTTTATCACGACGCTGTAAAAGCCGGAAACAAAAAAGCGTTCCAGCAGGCCATTGACGACCATTATCAAAACGCGCCCCACAATCTGCTGTTGGCCAGCTGGTTTCACCGGCTGCATTATGCGGCCCGGCAGTTTATCATCGAATGGCGCTGGGTGATTCCGCTGGCTGTGCTCAACGGCCTGCTGTTCTGGTGGTTCTCCGATGAACGGTACATGATGCAAATTGTGGGTGGACCCAGTGCCCCCCAAGACACCGTGCCGATCATTTTTCTGCTGGCAGCACCGTTTACGGCGCTGTTGGTTTTGGTATACTTTACGCTGGTGGCAAAGAAGAATTGGCTGATTACGGCCGTTTCCACTACCCTTCCCCTGCTGGCCGCCGCCTATGTGTATTTCACCTATCAGCGGATGGGGATACGGCCGTTTCAAGACCAATACCTCATCTTGATGGTCATCCACTTGCTGGTCCTGGCCTGGGTGAGTGTCGGGCTGTTTTTCCTCGCCAAACACCGCGACGCCACCAACCGCCTGCGTTTTTTGCTCAAGTCCGTGGAAGTGATCGTCGTAGGTGGGGTTTTTGCCGGGGTCCTGGGGGCCTTTTTAGGCATCACCGTTGGCCTTTTTAACGCCCTCAACGTCGAATTTTCGGAGGATTTGCTGCGCTTCCTGTTTGGGGGCGGCCTGGGCCTGATTGGAGTAATCACACCCGCGATCATTTATAACCCCAACCTGGCACCTGATGAGCAGATCTTTCTCCAGGGCTTCTACCAGCTTGTTTCGGCCGTGATGCAGGTCTTGCTCCCCCTGACGTTTTTGGTTCTGATCATCTACATCGGCTTCATTCCCGCTAACTTTCGCGCCCCATTTGATAACCGCGACGTGCTCATTACCTACAACGTGATGCTGTTTGCCGTGGTGGGGCTGTTGGCGGGTGCCACCATTTTGCGCCCAGCCGAAAGCTCGCCAGACCGAGATCGCTGGCTGCGCCGCCTGATCGTTGGCGTGACCATTTTGACCCTGGTTGTCAGCCTCTATGCCCTGTCGGCCATCATTTTTCGCACCATCAACGACCGTCTGACGCCCAATCGGCTGGCGTTTATTGGCTGGAACACCATCAATATTGGTCTGCTGGCGCTGCTGCTGATTTTGCAGTGGCGCGCCAGAGAGGGTCAATGGTT
This sequence comes from Anaerolineae bacterium, assembly GCA_020848035.1. Classification (GTDB taxonomy): domain Bacteria; phylum Chloroflexota; class Anaerolineae; order Promineifilales; family Promineifilaceae; genus Leptofilum. The sequence continues at coordinate 45,822 of JADLAX010000026.1, forward strand.
GGCCGGGTTGTATCAGACATTTAGTGTGGGTACGGCCGTTTACGCCATCTGGATCATCGTTTTGGTTCTGGCCCTGCCCTGGCTGTTTGGTGTGGACCAGGAGAACGTGGCCAGCCTGCCTGTAAGCATCCAGCAAATCATTTATGAAGAGCCAAGCCCGGTGCTGCTGAAATGCTTCCAGAGTCCGCCCATCTACCTGCTGGATGGGGGCGACAAACGGTGGATTGCCGATATCGAGACGTTTAATGAGCTGGGTTACGTGTGGGGAGATGTGGATTTTGTGTCGTGTGGCGATTTACGCCGGGTGCCAGATGGAACACCCATTCCCGCCGATGCGGGAACACCGCCTCAGCCTTAAAGACCAGGCCCTTGTTCAGAGTGGGCCACTCTTCGTAACTACCCCTCTGGCAGTTGAATTCCCTGGGCTTCGGCCAGCTCCATAGCCCGCTGGCGCAGGCGTTCGCTCTGGCTTTCGTTGTGGATAGCGGCTTCATGCGCCGACCAGGCCCACAGCGTGCGTGCCTGGTCCCGCGCCGAGGCCACCCCGCCGCCGTTGATGGTAGAAAAGAGGCGCAAACTTTCGGCAAAACAGTCGGAGGCGTTGTAGATGTTGCCGTCGATTTGTAACGGCCGTATCTCCCTTAACCCACCAGCCAACACCCGCGCCAGGCCGTACCAGGCAAAGCCCAACGCCGCGTCATTTTCCTGCATCGCCGCCTTGCGGTGCGCCCGGTTAGCCGAACGCAGCGCCGACTCCAAATCCCCCTTACCCAAATGCGCCAGCGCCTGGTAAACATACACCCGCGAACTGTCATACCAGCCCGCCATTTTGCTAAAGTCCTCTACCACCCGCGCCACCTGACGCACCGCCCGGTCAGCCGCATCATAACTGCCCATGTCAATCAGCGCAGCAGCCAGGTTCAAACGAACCTGCATCACGCTCAGCCGGTGGTCCAGGCCATTAACGATGGCCAGCGCCTTGCGATACAGCGGAATGGCCGCCCGCGACTGCCCCCGCAGCCGGGACACTTCTCCCAGCAGGTTCAACGTCCGGCCAATGGCCAACTGATCCTCAAGGCCGCGGTAAGTATTCACTGCCAGCAGCAGCCAGTGCACCGCCTTATCAAACCGCCCCAGGCGAATGTTTACCTCGCCCAAAGCCCGGTGTGTCAGGGCCAACACGGGTCGGTTGTCCAGTCGGTCCAGCAGCGCCACCTGCCCCTTGAGCTGGGCCAGGTATTGATCCACCGGACGGTAACGGCCGATGTGGATATGCTGCTCACACACCTGCTGCAAGCAAAGCGTGAGCAGTTCCGGTTCATCTAGCTGCTGGCTGGTGTCCAGCGCCTTGCCCACGGCCAACAGCGCCATCTCGACATCCCCCTGGTGCAAGAGGGCCTTGCTTTTGTGCAGCAGCGCCCGCACCCAGGCCGACTCGGCATTGACCAGCCAGGCAACCCGTTCGGCGTGCAGCGCACTTTGCAGCATCCCGGCATAATCGGCCTGGTAACTTTGAATTTCAGCCAGACCGTTCCAGGCCCGGGCCTGGAGCAGCAAATCGCCATCTTCTTCGGCGGTAAAGCGCATGGTCATGTAGGTTTGGGCCGCTTCAACCAATCGGGCCTGATTGAGCAGCAGTTGGCCCATATCTTCCTGCAAGCGCAGCTGCCAGATAGCGTAATGAGGCATGTCGGTGAGCAGGGCCAGCGAACGGCAGTAATAAACCGTGGCCATGTCCAGGTTGTAGGTGTCGTGGGCACGCACGGCGGCCATTTCATACAGCTCGGCGGCCAGAGACTTTTCCTCGGCCAGCTCATAATGCTCGGCAATGCTTCCGGCGTATTCGGCCACACGTTCGCCGCTCTGCTGGGCCAGCCAATCCGCCACCTGCCGATGGTAAACCGGCCGCGCCCGCAGCAGGACTGATTCGTAGGTCACCTGGTGCAAGATGGCGTGTTTGAACAGGTAGGCGTTGGTTCCAGCAAACCCAGAAGATTGACGTTGGAAGATCAATTCGCGCTTTTCCAGGGCTTGCAGCGCGGTCCGGGTCTGGGAAGGGGTGAGCGGCTCTTCGGCGGCTTCGTTCATTTGGCTAACGGCCGTATCCCAAAACACCCGTCCCACCACCGCCGCCCGCTGCAGCGTTACCCGCTCCATGTTGGTCAGCCGGTCCAAACGGCCTTGCAGCACGGCATTGATGTTGGGCGGCACGCGCACCTCGGTCAGCTGGTTGCGCCGCAGCTGCCACTGCTCCTGCCCGGCAATAATGACGCCATCCTCGATCAGTACCTTGATCAGCTCTTCCACGTAAAACGGATTGCCTTCAGCCCGCTGCAAGATGAGATCAGACAGGTCAGCGGGGATTTCCGGCAGCTTTTGCAGAATTTCGACGACCAGCTGCTGGCTCTCTTCTTTGGAGAGGGAGTGGAGGTGGATGTGTGGGCCAGGCAACGGCCGTTCCCGACGACCACTGCCAGGCTGGCCATCTAACGGCCGTGTCAGCCCAATGATGAGCAGCGGTGCCCGGCGGCAGCTTTCGGCCAGGTACCGGATCATGTCCAGCGATGCCTCATCAACCCAGTGCAAATCTTCCAAAAAGATCAAAACGGCCGAATTATGCGCCGCAATCACCTCAAACAGGTGGGCCACATACTCGTAAGCCGCTGCCCGCAGCTGCGGCGCTTCGCCCGTTTGCGCCAGCGACTGCACCCGCGTGGTTAAGTCCAGCCCAATGAGCTGGCCAATGACGTTGGCCCGCATGCGAATATCGTCATTTTCCTGGCCCAGCCCCACAATTTGGGCCATGCCCTGCACCAGCTTTTCTTCAGCAACGGCCGCTGGATCGTTGTCCTGAATTTCAAAATAGGTGGCCAGCATATCGCGAATGAGGGCAAAAGGCAGCTGGCTGATTTGCTGGTAGGTGCGCCCCTTAAACACCGGCACTTCATACGGCAAGGCGCGAATCCAGTTGTTGAACTCATGGATGAGACGAGACTTGCCCACCCCGGCATCCCCGGAAACGGTGAGCGCCTGGCCGACACGTGTTTCCACCGCCCGGTGCAGCATCGCCTGGAGCTGCTTCAGCTGGGAATCACGCCCTACCATGCGGGTCTCCACACCCTCCACCCCACGCCCAGAGGCGTAAAAGAGGCGCGGCTTGATGCCCAAAACCAGGTACACCTGAATTGGTTCGGAACGGCCGCGAATAGACACCAGGCCCAGCGGCTCCACGTTAAAGCGGTCGTGGACCAGCATGTAGGTGTCGTGGGCGATGAGGATGCCACCCGGCGGCGCGGTTTTTTCCAGGCGGCTGGCCACGTTGACCGCATCACCAATCACGGTGAATTCGTCGCTGCTGCCCACGCGGCCCAGCATAACCGGGCCTGTGTTGATGCCTATACGAACTTGCATACCACGGAGCTGGTCGGGAAGTTGACGGCCGTTTTCCCCCTCTGCGTCCGAAAATTCCGAAATAAAGTCGCTGAGGGCGGCCCGCATTTGCAGAGCGGCGCGAATAGCCCGCTCGGCGTCGTCTTCGTGGGTCACTGGCACACCAAAGAGACCCATCACCGCCTCGCCCATGTGCTTGTCAATCGTGCCGTTTTGGGCGGTGATGGCCCCATCCAAACGCCGCCACAACCCGTTCATCAGGTCCAGGCTGTTGGTGTTGGGCAAAGATTCGGCGACGGTGGCAAAGCCAGTGATGTTGGCAAAAAGGATGGTGACTTGTTTACGCTGAGCGGTGCGGCTGGCGTGGTGGTTAGGCGAGGTCTGATCGATCTGAGACAGCTTTTCTTGCAGAGCGGCAATGGTAGTATCAACCACAGCGCTGCCTAAGGCAAGCCGCTGTTCTTCCAGGGACGTGATGGCCAGTTGTAGTTGTTCCTGCTCAGTCATCGATACAGCTCAGTTTTGTCAAGCTGGAAGTGGTTGCCTATCAAACTAATGGCTACATTACAGTTTCGGTTCTGATTATGCGCGTTTCAGGCTGATTTAACAAGGGGGTTCGGCAATTTTTTGCGACAAAACTTACCCGGCTCGTGCCGAGATTGCACCATTTTGGAGGGGGCTAAGCCGGGGGATTGGCCCATTCCGGCTTAACCGATCACGAATCAACGGCCGTTTCCAGCACCGCCGAACTCATTTGCCGTTGGACTCGTTCAACCTCCAGCATGAGCGCATTGGCCCGCTCGGTGTCATCACGCAGCCGCTCGTAATTGGCCCAGTGATGCAGCGTTTGCCGCAGTTCGTCCAGCGCCGCCGGACCAATTTCGTACAGCAGCTTGTAGCTGCGCGTGAAACATTCTTCGGCGTTCACGTCGCGCTGCTGGATGTTGACGGTGCGCTGCTTGGTTGGCTCTTTGGCCAACACCATGCCCAAAACGCGCCAGGCAACGGCCGTTACCCGCTTGGCTTCTCGACCCAACTGCTGCCGCCGCACCAGCAGCGCCGTTTCCACCGCCGTCGTGGCCTGGGCCAACGCCTCTTCCAGCAAATGATCCTCTAAAAAGAGCTGCGCCAGGCCAGCCACGGCCGTACTGATGGCCAACGGCCGTTCCAACGCCCGCGCCAGGCGCAAGGTCTGCTCCCACCAGGTATAGGCGTGCTGCAAATGCTCTTCCTTGCTGGCCAAATCCAGCGCCGACTGCGGATCGGCCACCGCTTGCAGCAGGTGCAGCTGCCCCAGGCAGCAAAAAACCTGCATACGCAGCACATCATTGCTGCTTTTATCGGCCTGGGTAAGCGCCTGATGCAGGTAAGCATCAGCCTGGGCGTAGCGACCCTGGTGCATGGCAATCATGCCCAAATGGCGCAGGGCCAGAACCGCGCCGTACACATCGCCTAAATCGCGGGCATAATGCAGGCAGGCAGTGTAGTTTTTGACGGCCGTATCCCACTCGTGGTTTTCGCGGGCCGTGTGGCCCAATTGCGCCAGCATCAACGTTTCCCACAGCCGCTGCTGCTGCTCGCGGAAACCCTGGCGGGCCGCTTCGGTGGTGTTGGCAGCCCGCTCAAAATGGCCCGACTCGCGGGCAATGTGCCCCAGCAGCGCCTGCATGTAGGCCCGCGGCAAAGGCGCGGCCCCTTCCTTAAGATTGTTGTACAGCGTCTTGCCAATTTGTACGGCCGTATACTGGTCACCAATCAGCACCAGCACCCAGCCCACCGCCACCTGGGTCACCAGCTGCAAGTCGGTCAATTTGGTCTGGGTGGCCAGGGTGTCGGCAGCCTGGGCGGCTTCCAGAGCCATCGTTAAATCGTCCTGCAAAAAGTGGCAGAAAAAGAGGCCCAAATGCCCCCGCACCGCCGACGGCGTGTCGCCAGCGGCCAGGGCGGTGTTGATCATCGCCTGGTACGCGTCGGTGGCGTCTTTAAACTGGGCCAACAGGCGCAGCATTTCGCCCAGCCCCTCGTTGAGAGCAATGCGCTGCACGGCCGTTTCCGGAGCCACTGGCAGCAGGTTTAAGGCCTGGCAGTAGTGGTAAACGGCCGTTTCTGGGGCATGATCCTGGCGTGCGTTTTCGGCGGCACGGCCGTACCAGACGGCACTCTGCGCGTACTTTTCCGCCTGCTCCAGGTGATGCGCCACCACGCTGGCATACTGCGTCGTCTGGGCACTGGCATGTGTGATAATCCAGGCCGCTACCCGCGCATGGGCCGTCAGCTTAATGCGCCCAGGCAAAGCACCGTACACCACCTGCTGAATCAAATCGTTGCGGAAAGCGTACTCCTGTGTGCCGGGGAAAGCCGAATTTTTGCGCCGGTAAATCCAGCCCAAATCAACCAGTTCGCCCAAAACCGTCATCAACTCTTCCCAGGTAACGGTTGCTTCGTCTTCGGCACTTTGCTGCAGCAGCACCATGTCCCAGAAAAATGGCCCCATCACGGCCGCGCGCTGCACCACCCGGCTGGTGGCCGCTGGCAGCCGCTCTAGCTGGCTGCCGATCAATTTAGACAGCGCCAGCGTCGTGGGCAAATCTGTCAGGTTGGCCATACGCACATACCAGCGGCTGCCGCTGCTGTCGATAACCCCTTCCTGAATGAGAATCTTAACCAATTCTTCCAGGTGGCTGGGATTACCCGCCGCGCCGTTGACAATCATGTCGCTCAGGCGCAGCGGCACCTTGTCGGCCTGCTGGAGCAGCTCAGACAGCAAATGGCGGCTGTCGATGAGCGACAGCGGCTGCAAATCGAGGTGGTGGTAGATGAGCTGGTTGTGGTCCTCGCTGACGTGCCACGACGGCCGTTGCTCCAACAGCTCCGGCCGCGCCAGGCAAACGATGAGCAGCGGCAGGTGGTGGCACTCACCAATGAGGTATTCGAGCAAATCAAACGACCATTCATCAGCCCAATGAATATCTTCCAGGAAAAGCACGACAGCGTCATTTTGTTCGCAAACGGCCGTAAAATAGGTCACCAAATCTTCAAAGGCGTACTCGCGCAGCTGACGAAGATCGTGCAGGCTTTCGCCCAGCAGGGGACTGTCGGAAAAATCAAAACCCAGCAGCTGGCCAATGAAGTGGGCCCGGGTAAGCGCCCGCGTTTCGCCGTCGGCCAGCTGGTGCATCAGGCCGCGCACCAGCTTTTCGCGGGCCACGGCCGGGCTGTTGCGGTGGTGAATCTCAAAGCGATTCACAAACAGATCGCGGATGAGGCTGTACGGCCGTTGCAGCAATCCCCGCGCCGGGCCACCCCGGTACAGGGCCACCTGGTCGGGCCACAGCCCCAACATCCGCTCAAATTCGTACAGCAACCGCGATTTGCCCAGACCCGCTTCGCCCACAATCGTCACCACCTGGGCCTGTTCTGCCTCGATGGTGGCCTGGAGTACGTCTTGCAAACGGCCCATTTCCTGAGTGCGACCCACCATGCGCGTTTCCAAGAAGCTGGTGCCCCGGCTGCCGCGCTGGAAAGATTGTGGTTTTTCCCGGGTGATCACGTAAGCACGGCCGTTTTCGGAACGGCCGTTAAACGCCAACCCATCTTTAACTTCGGCATCAAAAAAGGGATGAACCTGCTCAAAAATCTGGTGCGAAACCAGCACCCCACCCACCGGAGCCAGCTGCTCCAGCTGGTGCGTCACGGTGACCGTGTCGCCCAAAATGGTGAACTCGCCGCTGCTGCCCATTGGCCCCAGCAGCACCGGCCCATAATGCACACCAATGCGCATACGCAGCGCCTGGTTCTGCGGCAACGAATTGACCGTCTGCCGCAATGGGCCGTCGTTGAACAACGCCAGCTCCATTTGCATGTCCAACGCCGCCTGCACCGCCCGCTCATGGTCATCTTCGCGGGGCACCGGCAGGCCAAAAAAGGCAATCACCGCATCACCCACGTGTTTATCCACCCGGCCGCCCCACGACACAATCACGCTGTCCAGCTTTTGCCAGACTGCGTTGATCATGTCGCGCACCTCTTCGGCGTCCATAAATTCGGACATGGTGGTAAAACCCGACATGTCGGCGATGAGCACAGCGCCCTGGGCCTGCTGCGGCGTGGGCAGCGGCTCCACCAGGGTGGCCAACTTTTCGCGCAGCGTACGAATCGCCACGCTGGCCACTTCAGGGCGCAGCAAAGCACGCTGTGCTTCTAAGGTCACAATGGCTTGTTCGATTTCTTGACGAATCACACCACTCAGTTCCGCTCAGGCTTGACTTCAGTTAGGTAGACCACAACCACAGACTCTTAGAAACCAGGGTGGGTTTCAGAGTAACAAAGTGGGCTGACAGGTTGCACAATCAGGTAGTCGAAATTTGATTTCCCAAATAAGTATTATATGTGTTCTGGCCGATGGCAGCGAAATGGTTTTGCCAGCCCAATTGTAACATGGTTTTCAGTCTGAGTTGAGGGGGACGGCCGTTCCCCCCAACTTGCCTAGTTTACCAGATGTAACTATACTGCGCGCCGCCTTAAGCCAAAAAAAAGCAACGGATACTTATCTTCTTATGAGACTGAAGAAACTCGTTCTCCAGGGTTACAAAACCTTCGCCAGTAAAACCGAATTTGTGTTTGATGAAGGCATCACGTCCATTGTCGGGCCAAACGGCAGCGGCAAGAGCAACATTGCCGACGCGGTGCGCTGGGTGCTGGGGGAGCAAAGCTACAGCACCCTGCGCGGCAAGCGCACCACCGACATGATTTTTGCCGGCAGCCAGAGCCGCTCCCGCGCCGGCATGGCCCAGGCCATCCTCACCCTGGACAACAGCGATGGCTGGCTGCCGATTGATTACAGCGAAGTGGAAATCGGCCGTCGCGCCTACCGCTCCGGCGAAAACGAGTACATCCTCAACGGCCAAAAGGTGCGCCTGAAAGACGTCACCGACCTGCTGGCCACCAGCGGCCTGGCCGAGCGCACCTACACCATCATCGGCCAGGGGCTGGTGGACCAGGCGCTGTCGCTGCGGGCGGAAGAGCGGCGGGCACTGTTTGAAGAGGCGGCGGGCATCAACCATTACAAATCGCGCCGCGCCGAAACGCTGCGCCGTTTGCAGGAAACCCAGCGCAACCTCCAGCGCGTCCACGACATTTTGGCCGAAATTCGGCCGCGCCTCGCTTCGCTCAAGCGGCAGGCGACCCGCGCCCAAAACTACGAACAAATTTCGGTGGATTTGCAAAATTTGCTGCGCATCTGGTACGGCTATCGTTGGGAAGTGGCCAAAAAAGAGATCCGCCGGGCGCGGGAAACGGCCGCTTCCGCCGAAAAATCGTGGCAAACCAGCCGACAAAAAATGCGCGTCCAGCAAGAAAATGGCGACGATTTGCGCCGCCAGATTCACCGCTTGCAGCAGCAGGTGAGCGAGACGCAAACCAAGCGCGACGCCCTGCGCGACCAGCTGGAAACGGCGCGGCGGCAGGTGGCCATCATGCAGGAGCGGCGCGAATCGATCCAGCGCCGCCTGGCGGAAGTAGAAGCCGAACTGCCGCCCATCAGCCAGCAGCGGGAAGCGGCCGCCAGCGAACTGGCCGCCGCCACCGAGGAGCTGAGCGCCGCCCAGGTCAGTCTGAACCAGGCACGCGAGCAGCTGCAAACGTTCAACGCCAACTTCCAGACGCAGCAGGCGACGATTAACAAATGGCAAAACGAGCTGCAAAACGCGACGCAGGCGCAGCGCAGCACGCAAAATCGGGTGGCCCAGCTGCAAGGGCAGCTCAACCAGCTGCGTGAACAGCTGCAAGAGCAGTCGGCCAATCACTCCGGCAGCAACGACGGCGAACTGGTGAAAATGCAGGCCGAGGTGGCGAAATTAACGGCCGTTTTCAGCACCGCCCAGCAAAAAATCGACGATCTACGCCAAAAACGAAGCGAGACACAAAATCAGCGCCAGGAACTCATCCAGGCGCTCAAAAATTTACGCCGCGATTTGCGCGACCAGGAGATTCAGCTCAGCCGCCAGCAAAAAGAGCTGGCCCGGCTGGAAGCCCAAACCGAAATGCTGAACCAGATGCGCCAGAAGGAAACGGCCGTTCCCAACACCGTCAAAGTCCTGGCCAATTTAGCCGCCATTCTCACCATCCCCGCCCAGCACCAGCAAGCGATCGAAGCCGCGCTGCAAACCCGCCTGGGCACGCTGCTGCTGCCCGACGAAGCCGCCCTGTGGCAGCTGATCGCCCAGCGCGACCCGGACGCCGCCCTGGCCGTCGCCGTGGCGGACCAGGTGCAGCCCGCCGCCCCGCCCGTCATCAACGAAAGAGGCGCGCTTGGTTGGGCCGATTCGGTCGTTAAATTTGACGCGCCGTTTGCGCCGCTGGTGCAATTGCTGTTGGGTCGGGTTTTGCTGGTGGATGGGGCGAAAACGGCCGTTGCCCTCGCCAAAAACTTGCCCACCGGATTTGTCGCCGCCGCCCCGGACGGCACCGTGGCCCACGCCGGTGGCCTCATCGAGCTGGTCGGCCAATCGGCGCAGGACAGCCTGCTGGCCCGCGAAGCAGCGTGGCGCGAGGCGCAGCAAAAGCTGGCGGCGAAGAAAGAAGAGGTGGCGGGGGTGGAAACGGCCGTTGCCAACCAACAAGCCATCATCCAGGCCAAGCAAGAAGCCGCCGACGAGCTGAACAACGAGGAACAGCGCCTGGGCCGCCTGATGAACGAGGCGAGCCAGCGCGTCAGCCAGGCGCAGCGGGAGCTGGACCGGCAGAAGCAGCAGCAAACATTCATCGAGCGGCAGCAGCAGGCGCAGGCGGAATCCGCCGCCCGGCTGCAAACGCGCATCGAGACGCTGGCCGCCAACGCCGCAAAAGATGAGGCGGAAGTCGTGCGGTTAGAAACGGCCGTGAGCCACGCCCAGGCGCAGCTAGACAGCCTGCCGGTAGCCGAGGCGCAGCAGCAGCGGGAAAGCCTGAAGCAAAATATTGGGGCGGAACAGACGATTGTCGACGGCCGTCGCGCCGTGGTGGACAGCCGCCGGGCGACGCTCAACCAGTTTGAGCAGCAGCTCAACCGCCTGAAAGAGCGTCAGGCCACTTTGCTGGCGCAGCAGGCGGAGATGGCGCAGAGCCAGGATGAGCAAGACCGCATCCGCCTGCAAGACCAGATGAGTGAACTGGAGGAGCAGCTGACGCCGATGAAAGCCCGGCTCAGGGAGCTGCAAGAGGAATTGGGAGATGTGGAGGAGGAGACGGCCGTTACCCAAAAAGAGGCCCACGACCACGAAACCATCTACACCCAGGCAAAAATCGCCTACAGCCAGCAGCAAAGCGCCATCGAAGGGCTGCAAGAGCGCATCAAAACCGACCTGGGCATCGTCGCCCTGCACTACGATGAGGACCAGACCGGCCCCACGCCGCTGCCTATCGTGGGCGTTCAGGCCCTGCCCAAAATCACCGAGCTGCCCGACGACATCGAGGAAACGATCCACAACTACCGCGGGCAGATGCAGCGCATGGGGGCGATCAACCCCGACGCGCCCGAAGAGTACCAGGAAACCCAGGACCGCCACGACTTCCTCACCGAGCAGCTGGACGATCTCAACGAGACCGAAGCACGGCTGCGTAAAGTCATCGAAGAACTGGATGAGCTGACCAGCCGCGCCTTTTCGGAAACGGTGGATAAAGTCAACGCCGTCTTTGGCCAGACGTTTACCCAGCTTTTCGGCGGCGGCGCGGGCCGTTTGGTGCTCACCGACCCCGACGACCTGACGATCAGCGGTGTGGACATCATCGCCCGGCTGCCCAACCGGCGCGAGCAGGGCCTGGGCCTGCTCTCCGGCGGCGAGCGGTCGCTGACGGCCGCCGCGCTCATCTTCTCGCTGCTCAAAGTTTCCCCCACCCCGTTTTGCATCATGGATGAGGTGGATGCGGCCCTGGACGAGGCCAACATCAACCGCTTCCGCGACCAGCTGCGCGAGCTGGCGCTGGGCACGCAGTTCATCGTCATCACCCACAACCGGGGAACGGTGCAGGCGGCGCAAACTATCTACGGCATCAGCATGGGCTCCGACAGCGCCAGCCAGGCGATCTCCATCAAGCCAGAAGAGTACATCAAGCAGCCAGAGTTGTTGTGAGGGGGTGAAGGGGTGACTGACATTTTAGGGTTTAATCCGACTTAATTCTGCTTAACCCTGGATTTTCGTCTTATGCCCAAAAAGGGCAAGAACTTTCAGCATAATTTGAATGAGGTTCACAAATGGGTTCAAAACAGAAACAAAAGCTCTGGAAAGGATCCTGGCAACTTATTTTTCCAGAAACACAGAACATAGGGGCCGGTGGCCAAGGTGTCGTTCGTAAGGTTCAGCGAACTAGGGATGGTAAAACTGGTGCTCTCAAGGAGTTGATCAACTTTAACAATCCTGAAAGACGGAAGCGTATGCACATTGAGGCAACCAGTCTATCAGTCCTTGATCATCCTAATATCGCACACATCATAGACGAGAATACAACTTCTGAAGGCCAATTATATATTATTACAGAGTTCATAGACGGCCCTACTCTTGAAGAACAGATTTCGAGCTGCCCGTTTTCCTTAGAGGAAGTCTTAGCTTTTGCAGAACGAATCCTCGATGCACTTCACCATGCACATTCTGTCGGAGTTTTCCACCGAGATATTAAACCCGAAAACATTATATTACGTCACGCGAGTCCTGCCGATCCAGTTCTAGTAGATTTCGGAATTTCATTTAACGATGAAGAGAGGCTTTTTTCAGCCGCAACTTTTATGGGGCAGCAGTTAGGAAATCGATTTCTACATCTTCCAGAGCTTCAGCGAGGAGCACGCGATCCACGCTCAGACCTCACACAATTCTGTGGTGTTGCTCTGTATACGATCACTCAACAACAGCCTATCTCATTGAAGGATGAAGAAGGTCGTATGCCTCATCAACAATCAACGGTCCGCGAGAAACTTGCCGAAGCGATTCCAAACAACATCATTAGGGGCAAGCTTCTACGCCTATTTGACAGAGCTTTTCAAAACGACTTGACTGAGAGGTGGCAAACTGCAAAAGAACTAGCATCTGCGTTCGAGAGAATGATGTTTGAACCGGAAGTTAGAGGCCAGACTAGCTTATCAGCCATACGTACAGAGCTAGAAGGCCGTCCAGGTTTCAACCAACAGATGCTTATGAAACGGCTCTATTTGGAGTTTATGAACGAAACGCGACAAGTTCTCAATGAGATTCGGCAGGAACTTGGGGAACATATCGCCAGTGTGAAACAGGGGGGAGCTCACGAGAATGTGGAAGAGAGTGAATTCGGATCTCGCTTCGGGATCACCATACCCGGCGATGAAGTATATCTAAAATTGCATGGGAAAGTTGTAGGAAATGAGCTAATTATGCGGATTGAGGAGGATGATACGCTGTTAGCGAGGTTAGATCTAAATGCCCCCAACTGGGAGCCATACCAGATAGGACTTGAGGAAGAGATCGGTTCACGTTTGTCCCGAAAACTCCAAGAGACCTAACCATTCTCGCGGCCCTGGCGCGATTCCACAGGCTGCGGCACGGCGTCTCGCCGCGCCGCTTTTTTTCTCTCTCGCAAAATTAGCTTGTCTCAAGTGCCAGGCGCAGGGCAGCAGTTGCTTCAATTTCCAAAATCGTGCGCCCTGTGCCTGGCACTGCTGTTAAAGTTAGTCGGGTATTTCAGGCCGAATTCCCCCAAAATGAGCAGTTTTACAGCCAGCTATAATTCTTCAAAAAAATCAGGTATGATACTCCCCAAGTTCGTTGAAAGAGAGGCTGCAAGATGACAAAAAACCGCATTTCCATTTCGCCTGATATTTGTAACGGCCGTCCTGTCATCACAGGCACGCGCATTACCGTCCAAACCATCTTGGAATTCCTGGGCGCTGGCGACACGATCGAAGATGTTCTGGAAGAATACCCCACCCTAACCGCAGAAGATATTTACGCCTGCATTCAACATGCGTCAAAATTAATGGCCAATCGTTACGAGGTACAAGAATTAGTGTGAAAGGCTTTCTCTTTGATGAAAACTTGCCTGTTAATATTCAATTCTTGCCCTCACTGCCACTTGAGCATGTCACAGATTTAGGCAAAAGTCCGACTGACACAGAAATTTGGGAATATGCCCAGGCAAATGATTTGGTTATTGTTACCAAAGATGCCGATTTTTCGGATCGGATCATTGTTTCCAGTCCGCCACCCAGAGTTGTTCATCTTCGTTTTGGCAATATGCGCAAGAATGATTTTCATGCCTTTCTTAAAAGCGTTTGGCCGCAAATCGAGCAACTAATCCATACTCACAAATTGGTAAATGTTTACCGCCACAGTATTGAAAGCATCGAATAAACCTTGCTCAAGTTGATCATTCTCGCTCTCATCTTCTTCCAAATATCATCTGGACAAAAGCCGATGTGGGAATGGTCGAAAAGATTGGCAAAGGAACTTATGGCTAGATGAGTGAGGTAAATATGAACCAATACAGTGGCAGCAATTTTGACGATTTTTTGGGGAAGAAGACATTCTTGAAGAAGTTTCGGTAAAGGCGCAAAAGCGACTGCTGGCGCTTCAGTTAGCTGACATCATGGAAAATGCACAAGTAACCAAAACCGCATTGGCTGAGAAAATGCACACCAGTCGTTCGCAGATAGATCGGTTACTTGATCCAGATAATACGACAATTACTCTGGAATCATTGGATCGTTTGGCTCGTGCTGTTAACAAACAACTACGTATCGAATTTACATAGCAGATAGCGCAAACGGTGATAAATAATGAAAGAGGATAAGTTCCCACCTGGATGGAATACAGAACGAGTGCAACAAGTGTTGGCACATTATGAAGAACAGACCGAGGAAGAAGCGGTCACCGAAGATGAAGCAACCTTTGAGGACAGATTCAGGCTGCAAGAACTGCTCGACCGCCAGGATCAAGGCGTTGAGCTATCCTCCGAAGAACGCGCCGAAGCTGAGGGTTTAGTTGAACTGGTTGAGTTCCTGACACTCATCCGGCTGCGCTCAAAAACTGCCCCATCAACTAGCTAATCCCCTTCACTAAACCTCACTACCCCACCAACTGCTGCTTGTACGCTTTCACCGTAGCATCCTGCTCACCCAACAAGGCAAACAAGCCCTGCATCACTGGTCGAGCACGGCCACTTCGACCTTGCTCAGTGCCAGCGTTTCCACCCCCATTCATCTCCATCAACAACCCATACATCGCCCCGGCGTACTCCCGCCTCTGGATCATTTTGGCAATATTGACGTTGGGGCCGGTTAAACGGCCGTCTCCCACATCCACCAAAAATTGGGCCAACGGCCGTAACTGGTCCGCCTCGCCGGTGTCGCTGGTGGGGAGGTGGGCACGGCCGTTTGCGGTTTCGGCTGCACAGGTGCAGCGTTGGGCATCTGGGCCAGCACCCGCTGCAAAAATTGGCGCACGTTTGGCTCTGGCTGCGCCCCGACAAACTCAGCGACGACACGGCCGTTGACAAACGCCTTCACCGCCGGAATGCCGCGCACGTGAACATCGCTATTTCTCCTTGCGGGCCGCCGCAGCGGTCAGTACCTGCCAACCAAACGCCGTCAGGCCACAATAGCGCCGCCGTTCATCATCCAATTCCGGGTCGGGTCGCTCATTGGTCTCTTCAATGAGCCGGGCCTCCATGTGAAAATCATCACCTGGTATAAACGTACCGGAAGGATTAAAATTGACCATCCTGGGCTAAGACTCTGCCCTATACAACAAAAACGCACCAAAGAGGACCATTTAATGAATTTCTCGCGACTGCTGACACTGGTTTTTGTGGTTGGGGTTTGGGCTACGGCCGTTTTTGTTGCCTACGATCTGTTTTGGGGACCAGGCCGCATCGACCTGGCGGGCAAGAGCCTGGCCGACATCATCAACAGCGGCCTGATCGTACCGCTGCTGGCGATCGCGCTTGCCCTGATTTTTGCCGTGTTCGGCATGATCCCTTTCGTGCGGCAGGCGCTGCCGGATGAGATCAAAGGGGGCGTGGTAGCCACCGCCACCATCGTGGAGCTTTGGGATACGGGGGTCACCTGGAACAAAAATCCGCAGGTTGGTTTATTGCTGGAGGTTTACCCCACAGACGGCGCACCGTTCCAGGCCAGGACCAAACAGGTGATTTCGCGGCTAGACGTGGGCCATATCGGGCCAGGTGGGCAGGTTGAAGTGAAATACGACCCGCAAAAGCCCCAGCGTCTTAAAATTCTCCAGTTCGGCGGGAACGTTCCTGGAGCACACTCGCCCGCGAGAAACCAGAGCGCCGCCCGCCTCACCGAGCTAAGCGAGCTTTTGGCCCAGGGGCTGATCACCGAGGACGAATTCAACCAGAAACGGCAAGAGATTTTGCGCAACTTGTAAGAGCAGCGTCTCTACCTGGCAGGCCGATGGCCAGCAAAAGCGAGACCTGCGCTGTTTTTTGGAGTACACCTTGGTTCACTACACAATCGGAACTACCCAGCGACGCGCCTTTAGCATTGGCATTGTCCTATTCATTGCCGCCTTGCATATTTTCAGTATCGAGAGCTATCTACAAGGCGAGTGGCTCATCCGCTACTACAGCTATTTTTCGGATGTCATGATTCCCATTGCCTTTTATTTCCTGCTGTACGCCAGTGAAGAACGGCTGCCCCTGGTTAAACGATGGGAAGTGAAAGTAGCCATCACCTTTTTGCTGCCTGCGTTTGCCGAAACCTGCCAGTGGGTAGGAATACCACTCCTTGGATCTACGTTCGATCCGCTTGATTATCTTATGTATGGACTAGGCGCAAGCGCAGCTGGAATCCTGGACAGGCAGCTATTTTCACGGTTACTGACGTTCTGGACAGTGAAACCTGCCCAACCCTGACGCCACTGCGGCCTGGTACCACAGGCAACGTGTTGGGCACCGCTCCCCCTCACCACTCCAAAAAACTATACGGCCGTCCTCATCTGACACGCATTGTTTTGGTTGGGAAACGGCAGTTACTCCCCCGCTCCCCACTCCATTGACGCCAGATCGACCACCCGATGTGCCAGCGGTATGCTGAATTGTCAAGAAACCCCCAAAACTTTATACTCACCCAGTCTTTATATTGCCAGGAAGTTGGATCGCTGTGATGGACGAGAAGGAGTTGTTGACGTGAGCGAGTTCGGTTCAGCACCCGGCATTGGCCGTCGTGTTGTTGTCACGGGAATGGCTGGTGCGGGCAAGAGCACATTTGCCAAACAGCTAGCGGCGAAGACCGGCCTTCCCGTGATTCATCTGGACGTGCACTTCTGGAAACCGGGCTGGGTGGCGCCATCAGATTCGGAGTGGCGTGAAGTGCAGTCCAGGCTGCTCGCAAGCGATGCGTGGATTGCCGATGGGAATTATCACGAGACGCTGGATTTGCGGCTAGAGCGGGCGGATACGGTGGTGTACCTCGACACGCCATGGTGGCTCTGCGCCGCGCGAGCGTTTGTGCGTGGGTTACGTCGGCCGAAGGGTACCAAGATGCCTGACGGCTGCGAAGAGTCAGGCTGGCGGCGGCTGCGTGACGAATGGTGGTTGATGTGGCGCGTCTGGTTGGGGCGAAGGTCTGAGCGCGAGCGAGACCTGGCGATGGTGGCGCGGCATGGAAGCCATGTGACGCTGCACATTTTACGTTCCAAACGCGCCGCCCGACAATTTCTTGACAGCGTCTTAAGCCTACGGCGCTAAGCGCGGCTGAAGCAGGCGTTAGAACGGCCGTCTCTCGTTGCTTGAAAGGTGATGGTGGAAACGGCCGTTCCCCACCAATCCCCACCCCATTGACGCCAGATCGCCCACCCGATGTGCCAGCGATAGGCTGAATTGTAAAAAAACACTCGTGCGCCATACCACACGCCTCTTGGTTTTGGTTTGAGGGGATGGAGGAACGGCCGTACTCCTACCTGCTCTCGGCCGGGTAGAAATAGAGGGGAAACGGCCGCGCCAGCTTGGCAAATAAAGTCTAGGTCAAAACAGTTCGCTATCTTTGGAGAGATTGGCAAAATCCTGCCACTGACTGTCCATCCAACTTATTATCCTTGATTGCTAAAATCCTCTTGAGATTTTATACTCACTAAAAATACCTGTTTCAAGTTAATCAAGAATACGGCTCCCGAATCAGGAGCTTCCAAATCATTTTGATTAAATCCTCAACAAGGGGTCGTTAATGCCAGAGTATTTTTTTAGCAGATTGCGGAACTATTATCTTGATGTTGCCACTGTTTTGCGAGGTGAAGCAAACGCTGCTTCTATATTTCCAAATCCAACCGACATAGGGATGTCACGTGAACGAGTTTATGCAGAATTTCTCAAACAGCATGCACCATCAAGATGCAATGTCTTTTACGGGGGATTTCTATTTGGGGATGATGGGTCGGAATCTGCACAGCTTGATATTATTGTCACAACGGATACTACGCCACAATTCAACCTACATAACAGCGGATATGGGAAATCGTTTGCACCAGTTGAAGGTACTCTTGCCGTTGCATCAGTAAAATCAAGCCTTAATAAGAGTGAACTTGAAGACGCACTCAAAAATATAGCTACAATCCCACCGACATCTCCTCTTGAAAATCGCATCAACCCTTTAGTCTATATAAAAAATTATGACGATTGGCCATATAAGATAATCTATGCATCAGATGGAATAAGCGCTGAATCTCTTGCAATTCATCTACACAACTATTACCAGAAAAATCCAGACATTCCATGGAACCGTCGCCCTAACATTATTCATGTTTCTGGTAAGTATGTGATACTTAGAGCTACAGATGAAATGGTGATTTGGGATTCTGACACATTGCAATCATTGCCACAAAAACCGGGCGAATTTAAATTGATCACTAACAAGCCAGACTTGCAAGGGATTCTATGGGTCCTTAATGATCTTCAGCAGAAAACAACAGCATCTACCCATATTAACTATTCATATTTCTATCTTATTAACCGGATCAATGACTTACCTTAAATAAACTATTCCCGTCGCTGTGGGCAGTTCTTTATTTAGTCTCTAACGTTCAAAGATGTGGTTAGTGTTCCGCTACACTGCCTTTGACAATTATCCTTTTTCAAGTCCTACACGTAAATTTCCCTTAAACTTCAAGACTGGGCATTTGCTATTACCAATCTCTTATTCCCAGGAAATGGGCGCTACAGGTTTTCCACCAGACTGTGTGAACACGCTGTAGGAACATAGTAAATAAACGGTTGGAAGCGGCATAAAGATGTTACGTCCAACAAACTCACCAAGAAGTTAAGAACAATGGGTAAGCGAAATTATCTAATCGAGGGCGTCTCCGGCACGGGCAAAACTTCGGTGTGTCACGAGCTGCGCCGCCGCGGTTACGCCGCCCTCAACAGTGATCGCGACCTGCGCCAACACACAGACCCTACAACGGGCGAGCGGCTCATCACCTTTTCCTCCCCAGAATTGAGACACGCCGCTAATCTTTGGGATGTGGCAAAAGTCAGGCGGTTGGCCGCCAACCAGGACGACGAGGTCACGTTCTTCTGCGGCGGTTCGCGCAATTTCCCCGAGTTCTTTTCTCAAGCGGGCTTGACCAACGCTTATCAGAACGTTTCCCCAACATGCATAGGGGGCTTGCTGGTCTGTTTTAACGGGCTTTAGCCCGTTTTTTACCATAGCCTGGGGATTTATCCCCAGGCGACGCCCCAAAAACTCCATCGCCGCCTCCCCCCAAAAGTGGTAACATTCCCGCCAACTCGTCAACCCATTCCACCAAGAAGGAACACCCCTATGCGACTGATTGTAGATGGACGGCCGTATCCCTTCGAACCCGGTGACTCTCTACTCATCGCCCTGCTGCGCGCCGGGATTCAGCCCACCGGCGGCGGCTGCCTCTGCCACGGCGGCGACTGCCCCAACTGCCTGGCCACCGTCGATGGTGTCAGCTACGTGCGCACCTGCCAGACGGCCGCTAAGCCAGGCACCGTCGTGCAGCTGCACCACACGCAAAAGTATCCCCCCCTGCCCGCCGCAGACCGCGTGAGGCCCGCCGTACCTGCCCGCAATCTGTTTGGCGATGTGGTGGTCATTGGGGCGGGCGAAGCGGGGCAAACGGCCGCTGCCGAAGCCGAAGCGCAGGGCAAACAGGTCATCGTTCTGGACGCTGCCCACGGCCAGGAAGCGATTGGCATCTACCCCGGCCCGCTGGTGGTAGCCCGCACCGACGCAGAAATGCTGCACATCCACGCCCACGACGAAATCATCGTGGCCACCGGCGCGGCGGAAATATTGCCTATCGTGCCCGGCGCGGAACTGGCCGGGCTGCTCACCAGCCGGGCGGCGGAAACGCTGGCCCAGGCCGGTCTCGATTTGGGCCGCGTTGTGGCCGTTGGCACGCCCCCAGCCGGGCTGGAGGTTGAGCAAGCCGAAGGCGAACTGGTACGCTTTGAGGGGGCAACCACCGGCACTGAGTACAGTCGAAACGGCCGTCTCCACACCGTCATCACCCAAACCGCAGATGGCACAGAGCACCGGTATGAGTGTGATACGGCCGTTGTCGGCCTCGGCCTACATCCGCGCAACGCCCTGCTGCGCCTGGGGCACGATCTGCCTGTGCGCGCCGTTGGTGACGCCGCCCGCGACTCCGACATTCCCGCCTGCCCCAAAGAAGGCATGGTGTGCCCCTGCGAAGGTGTTTCCGTAGCCGATTTAGAGGCGATTTGGGCGCAGGGGTTCCACGAGATGGAGCTGGTCAAGCGGGCCACGCTGGCCGGGACCGGCACCTGCCAGGGCTCGGTTTGCCTGCCCTACCTGCGCCGCTTTTTGCTGGAAAAAGGCAAAACGCTCCAGCCGTCGTTTACCGCCCGGCCGGTCACCCGGCAGCTGACGATGGGTGAAGTGGCCGCCGGAGCCCATCATCAGGCCACCGCCCGCACCGCGCTGGACGCCGAGCACCGCCGCCTGGGGGCGCAGATGGAGCGCAGCGGCGGCTGGTGGCGGCCCTGGAGCTACGGCGATCCCGATGGCGAATATTGGGCCGTACGCGAAGCGGTCTCCATCATGGACGTGAGCACGCTGGGCAAGCTGATCGTCTCCGGCCCCGACGCCCTGCCGTTTTTGGAGCGGCTCTATCCCACCCAGGTTGGCACGATTGGAAACGGCCGTTCCCGCTACGTCCTCCTCCTCAACGAACGCGGCTACGTTTTTGACGACGGCCTCATCTGCAAAGAGAGCGACACGCGCTACACCCTCACCTTCACCAGCGGCGGCGTCAGCCACGCCGAGATGTGGCTGCGCGACTGGGCCGCCAGCTGGAACATGGACGTGCGCATCCTGCACCAGACGATGTCCCTGGGTGCGATCAACGTGACGGGGCCATTGGCCAAACAGCTGCTGGCCAAAGCCGGGTTGGACAATCCGCCCGGCTGGCTGGCGCACAGCCAGGCTGAGGTCGCAGGCGTGCCCTGCCATGTGTTCCGCCTCAGCTTCACCGGCGAGCTGTCTTACGAACTGCACCACCCGGCCGAACATTCGGTGAAACTGTGGCGCACGCTGCTGGAATTGGGGCAAGAGTTGGGCATACGGCCGCATGGCCTCCAGGCGCTGGTCCGGCTGCGGCTGGAAAAAGGGCACATTCTCGTCGGCCAGGACACCGATTTTGACTCGACGCCGCGCCGCATTCAGCACGAATGGGCCGTGCGGCTGGACAAACCGGCCTTCATTGGCCGTCATGCCGTCAGCCGCACCAACAAAATCCCGCTGGACAAACAGCTGGTTGGCCTGGAAATGGCCGACGGTCCCGCCCCCATCGAGGGCGCGGTCATCTGGCACGAGGGCCAGTTTGCCGGGCACATCACTTCCAGCGCCTGGTCGCCCGTGCTCAACAAGGCGGTCATGTTGGGCTGGCTCTACCTTTTTGACGGGCAATTACCGGATGAAGTGACGATAGACGGCCGTCTCGCCCGCCGTGTCCCATTACCCTTTTACGACAAGGAGGCCGCCCGTGCCCGCGCTTAAACGAATCGCCGCCACGCGCATCGTGGCCACCCCCGCCGCCCTGGACGCCGCCGACATTCCGCAAAGCTCCCTGGCGCTGCGTTTTGCCGCCGACGAACTGTTTGTCAGCCCGCCGCTGCAAGACAAGTCGGTCATCCTGGTTCACGATCCCCACGCCATCATCATCAGCGAGGGTGGTTTTGCCGGGACGTGGCTGCCCGCCGCGGCCGCCGCCGAATTTTTGGCACACAATTGTGAATGGGAAGTGCCAGACGGCCGTCCCGCCTTTGCCCAGGGCGCGGTCGCGGGCATCCCCACCAAGCTCTGGCTGGAGGACGACCAGGTCTTGTTCATCGTACCGGCCCCCTACGCCGCAGACTTTGCCGAACGAATGCAGGATTAAAAAATGGGACACTGATTTTCACAGATAAACACAGATTTTTCTTATCTGTGAAAATCTGTGTTCATCTGTGTCCAATTCGAAAAATATGAATGAATTCCAGGAAAAACAAGTCAACTTCAAATGGGTCGCGCCGAAGAAAAATTACGACGTGATCATCATCGGCGGGGGTGGACATGGGCTGGCGACGGCCTACTACCTGGCCACGCGGCACAACATTACCAACGTGGCCGTACTGGAGCGTAAGTACATCGGCGGGGGCAATTCCGGGCGCAACACCACCATCATCCGGGCCAACTACGGCATCCCGGAGGCGGTGCGCTTTTACCAGCGCAGCGTAGATCTGTACGCCAATCTGGAGCAGGAAACGGGCCGCTGGATGATGCACAAGCAGAAGGGCATTTTGTGGATGGCGCACAGCGAAGCGGCCGTGCGCCAGGAGATGGCCCGCGCCGAGATTAACACCGCCTTTGGCGCCAAAACGGAGTATGTGAGCCCCCAACAGGTCAAAGAAATCTGCCCGGAGATTGATCTCTCCGGCGGCGGCCTGTGGCCGGTGCTGGGTGCCTCGTACCACCCGGAAGGGGCCTCGGCCCGCCACGATCGGGTCAACTGGGCGCTGGCCGAGGGGGCGATGCAGCGGGGGGTGCATGTGCATCAGGGGACGGCCGTTACCAACCTCATCACCTCCGGCAGCCGCGTCATTGGCGTAGAAACTACCGCTGGCCCTATGCACGCCAACATCGTCATGAGCGCCGTCGGCGGCCACGTCACTACCCTGGCGGCAATGGCCGGGCTGCGCCTGCCCATCCGCACCCATCCGCTGCAAGCCTTTGTCACCAACCATTACGAGCAAAACTTCCACCCCATCGTCGCCTCCTCCAGCCTGCTTTTTTACGTCTCGCAAACGGCACGTGGGGAAATGCTCATCGGCGCGGAGATTGATCGCCAGCCGAGCTATTCCTATCGCTCTGGCCACCACTTCTTGCAAACCTGTTCACATCGCGCCATCACCCTGCTGCCTTTCATGCGCCAGCTGCGCGTGCTGCGCCAGTGGACCGGCGTCTGCGACATGAGCCCGGATTATTCGCCCATCATGGGCTTCACCGGGGTGGAGGGTTTTGTCATCACCACCGGCTGGGGCACCTGGGGCTTCAAAGCGATCCCGGCGAGCGGCGAACAGATGGCCCAGCTCATCGCCACCGGCCAGACGCCCGAACTGATCGCCCCATTCTCGCTAGACCGCTTCGCCCACGACCGCACCATGGCGGATCGGGGATCGGCGGGGACGCACTGAGCGAGTGGGCGAGTGGCGAGTTTGCGAGTTTTCACTCGCCCACTCGCCCACTGGCAAACTTGATTACTTGAACACGGAGAACAATATGAGCATCCAAATCCACTGCCCACACTGCGGGAAACGGCCGCTTGAGGAATTCGTTTTTGGTGAAATCCTGGCGGTACCAGAGCACATCACCGACCCGGACGAGCGCGACCTGGACCGGGCGTTTATGCACAACAACCCGGAAGGGCCGCAGCGTGAGGCATGGTTCCACACCTACGGCTGCCGCCGCTGGGTAACCCTCACCCGCGACACCCGTACAGACCAAATTTTATAGGAAAACGATCGGTGCCGACCTTCTCTACCTGGTTCCCCATCTGGCTCACCCTGATTTACCTGCCCAGAATTCTACTGACCGGCGTTCATTGGCTCAATCTCGATCATTTTGTCAAAGCGCGACCTGAAAAGGAGTGGGTATTCAGCGGTTATAGATTTTTCCTAATCCTTTGGTTGCCGATTTCAATTACTGGCACGTCCCTTTTTTTTCAGGAATCCTCAACAAGCCTATTTTATTTGTATGTGGCCTTCGTGCCCTCAATTGGCGCTGGGCTAGTTAAAGGATTGATTGAAACGATGACAGGTATTGGCTGGTTTTACGGCTTCCAGTTGTCAAACAAAACCATCACTATACCATTCAGGCAGAATCATATGAGGTTGTACAACTTCACGCTCGATCAGAAGCGTGTTCGATTAGTGGGAATCATTCGGCTGGTGATGAATACGGCCGTACTCATCACCCTTCTTGTCATCCAACTGTTGTAGGAACACAGAGTTTCACAGAGGTGACACAGAGGTTCACAGAGAAAAGGCAAATTCTCTGCGCTCTCACTTTTTCTCTGCGTTCTCTGTGTCCCGCTTTTCTAATTCCGCCAGCTCACGGCTCAAGTTTTCGTAAACGGCCGTATCCCTCAACTCCTGCATCCACGCCGTCAAATAAAACGGTTTACGCGCCAGGAATTTTTGCAAGACGGCCGTTCGCCCCGCCACGTACGCCTCCTCCGGCACAAAGCTGTACTCTTGTCGGATGGCCTGGGCATAGGCATCGTACTGCGCGGGCGGTGCACTCAGGATCGCCAGGTCGGCGTCCAGCATCACCCACCCATCGGGATCGTTGGTGGCTTCATGCGTTTGGGTGGCCAGGATGAGATTGGTGACTTTGGCCAGCAGGTCGTCCGGCACGCCCAACGGCCGTAACACACGCACCGCATAAGCCGCACTTTCCGCCTCGTTGTCACTGCGGCGTGGGTCGTACACCACATCGTGGAACCAGAGCGCCAGCTGAACGGCCGTAAAATCCACCGCTACCTCACGCAGCTGTTCCGCCACGTCCAGGGTGTGTTCAACGTGGGTGAGAGTGTGGTAGAAACGGCCGTCTGCCCCATACGCTGCCGCCAGCTCCCGCCAGATTTCAACAGCACTTGCCTCAGCCATCCCCAACCCTTGAACCAATTGTAACCAACGTGCTTTCATAAAATGGACTCTTTGGGAATTCAGGGGGGTTTACAGCCCGTGATGCGTGAAACGTGACCAGAGGGCCATCACGTTTCACGCCAGACCCCACGAAATACTGAAGACCCATAAAATGTTCACCACTCGCTAAACCCCTTCATTTGCCCCGGCATGATAGCCCAATTCACCACAACGCCCAAAAACTTTCGCTCCTGGGTCAGGCCGATTTATGAGCGAAAGCTTAACAACACCTGGACACGACAAGTACAAGCCGACACGCTGGCCGTAATTCTGTGCAAAGGGTGAACAAACTCGCCCAAGCTGTACAGAGACGCCTGACAGGCACTTCCGGCTATTGTGCGCACAATCGCCGGGCAAACTTAAACCAAAAACCTGGACACACCGTTACCACTTAACCTTTTTGTGTCCGCAAATGGAGTAGAAGAAAAACCATGAAAAACCTGAAAATGCTTGTTTTATTGCTCGTTTTTACCCTCTTCCTGGCCGCCTGTGGTGGCAGCGAAGCGGAACCGACCGAACCAACCGCCGAACCAACGGCCGCCCCAGCCGAAGAAGAAATGGCTGAGGAACCCACCGCCGAACCAACGGAAGAACCCACCGCCGAAGCGCTGGGCACCATCGTTGATATTGCCGTGGCTGACGGCCGTTTCACCACCCTGGTAGCCGCCGTGCAGGCCGCTGGCCTGGCTGAGACCCTCTCCGGCGAAGGCCCGTTCACCGTCTTTGCCCCCACCGATGACGCTTTTGCCGCCCTGCCCGAAGGCACCGTGGAGAGCCTGCTGGCGGATCCCGAAGGGGCTCTGACCGATGTCCTGCTTTACCACGTTGTTGATGGTGCAGTCATGGCGGAAACGGTTGTGACCCTTGAATCGGCCACCACCCTGGGTGGCGAAGATGTCACCATCACCGTGACCGATGGCAACGTCTTCCTGAACGAGACAACCCAGGTCATCATCACCGACATTGAAGCGTCCAACGGCGTGATTCACGTGATCGACACCGTGCTGCTGCCGCCGAGCATGTCGGCCGAAGCCGAGATGGCTCCTTCGATTGCGGAAATTGCCGTAGCTGACGGCCGTTTCACCACCCTGGTGGCTGCTTTGGATGCCGCTGGCCTGGTTGAAACCCTCTCCGGCGAAGGCTCCTTCACCGTCTTTGCCCCCACCGATGACGCTTTTGCCGCCCTGCCCGAAGGCACCGTTGAAAGCTTGCTGGAAGATCCGGCGGGTGCGCTGACCGACATCCTGCTGTACCACGTCGTTGACGGCGCGGTGATGGCGGAAACCGTTGTGACCCTGGAATCGGCCACCACGCTGCAAGGTGAAGATGTCACCATCACCGTGACCGATGGCAATGTCTTCTTGAATGACACCATTCAGGTCATCATCACCGACATCGAAGCGTCCAACGGCATCATTCACGTGATTGATGGCGTGCTGCTGCCGCCCAGCATGACGGCCGAAGAACTGCCCTCGATTGCCGAAATTGCGGTGGAAGACGGCCGTTTCACCACCCTGGTTGCCGCTTTGGAAGCTGCGGGCCTGGTTGAAACCCTGTCTGGCGAAGGTGCCTTCACCGTCTTTGCCCCCACCGATGACGCCTTCGCCGCTCTGCCCGAAGGCACTGTGGCCACCCTGTTGGAAGACCCGGCTGGCGCGCTGACCGACATCCTGCTCTACCACGTGGTTGATGGTGTGGTGCCCGCTGAAATGGTGGTAACTTTGGAATCCGCCACCACGCTGAACGGCGCTGACGTCACCATCACCGTGAACGACGCTGGCGAGGTGTTCCTGAACGACACCATTCAGGTCATCATCACCGATATCCAGGCGTCCAACGGCATCATCCATGTCATTGATGGGGTGCTGCTGCCCTAATCATCATTTCCCCGGAAAATGCATATATGGGTCTGGCACTCGTGTAGATTTTCCGGGGTAATTCCAATCATTTCCCCGGAAAATGCATATATGGGTCTGATATTAGTGTAAATTTTCCGGGGAAATGCAACCTTTCCTCCTTCTGATGCGAATGCGCTCTGGTACCCCCAGGGCGCATTCCATTTTAAGCCGCAGATGAGTTTGTCCAGCTTTCGCCAGGACTTTTGTCCATATTTCGCCAAATATCTTGGCAAAATCTGTGCAAATGCTATAATTTTGTCTGGAGAACAACATGACAAACGTAGCAATGATTTGGGGCGTCAGCGGCGGCATTGGCCGGGCCGTGGCGCAAGAACTGCAAACAAGGGGCTGGACCGTTATTGGCATTGGCCGTCAGCCTGAGGATGTGGCGAGTATCACCAGCCATACCTTTACGGCCGATGTTGCCCGCGAGTATGATGTGCAAACGGCCGTTCACGCCGCCAGCTTTGAAGTGGACCAGGTTGATTTGTGGATTTATGCGGCCGGGGACATTGAGACAACGGCCGTTGCTGACCTTAAACTCGCCAGCTGGCAGCGTATCCTGGACGCCAATCTCACCGGCCCATTCCTGACTACCAAACACAGCCTGCCCCTGCTGGCGGAAGAGGCACACCTGGTCTACCTGGGCGCCGTCAGCGAGCGGCTGAAGCTGCCCAAATTTGCCGCTTACGTTGCCGCCAAAGCTGGACTGGAAGCGTTTGTCGCCGCCCTGCAAAAAGAGCTGCGCGGCAAGAAGATCACCCTGGTGCGGCCCGGGGCCGTCGCCACGCCGTTCTGGGACAAGCTGCCAATCCGCCCACCCAAAGACGCTGCCCCGCCCGAAAAAGTGGCCCAACGCATCCTGGCTGCGTATGAAGAGGGGCACAGTGGGCATCTGGATTTGGTTTAGAATGAATTGGACACTGATTAACACAGATAAACACTGATGAAAATATCTGTGAAAATCAGTGTCAATCAGTGTCCCATATTTATGGAACGAACTATGCACGTATTCGACTACAAATTCACGGTAAACGCGCCGCTTACGGCCGTTGCCAACTTTCACCACGACACGCGCATCCTGAAAAAGCTGTCGCCGCCGCCCATTTTTGTGCAAATTCACCGCTTTGCACCGCTGGGCGAAGGCTCCGAAGCCGAATTTACCCTCTGGTTTGGCCCGCTGCCGCTGCGCTGGCTGGCCATCCACTCCAACGTCTCCCCCCACGGCTTCACCGACACGCAGGTCAATGGTCCGCTGGCGCATTGGCAGCATACTCACCGGTTTACGGCCGTATCTCCCCACCAAACCGAGGTCCACGAGCATATCGAATACCGTCACAAACCGGGCGGGGCTGGACTGCTCAGCCGCCTCCTGTTTAACAAACCAGGCCTCTGGGCGCTCTTCACCGCGCGTAAACTGCTCACCCGCTGGCACGTGCGGCGGGAAGGGGGAAGTGAAAAGTGAAAAGTGGCAGGTTGCAAGTTGCAGGTAAAATGTCCAACTGTAGATCACTTGCCACTTGCCACTTGCCACTTGCCCACTTGCCCACTTGCCCACTTGCAACCAGCATCCAGCCACCAAAACTATGACTAGCTCAACTCCCCACACCCTCATCATTGGCGCAGGCATTGGCGGGCTGACCGCCGGGGCACTGCTGCTGAAGGCCGGACACCGCGTCACCGTGGTGGAGGCACACGTCTACCCTGGCGGCTGCGCCGGGACGTTTTACCACCAAAAGTATCGCTTCGATGCCGGGGCGACGCTGGCCGGTGGTTTTGCCCCCGGCGGTCCCCACGCCCGTGTCGCCAAAGCGCTGGGGCTCACCTTGCCCATCCACCCTGTCGATCCAGCCTGGGTGGTGCACCTGCCCGACGGCCGTTCCGTCACCCAATGGGCCGATGCCGGGCAGTGGCAGGCTGAACGGCAAGCCGCTTTCCCCGGCACCGAGCCGTTCTGGCAGACGCTGGAAACGCTGGCCGATATTTCGTGGGACGTCTCGTCACGGCCGTTTCCCTGGCCGCCGGAATCACTACACGACATTTACACCCTGGCCCGCGCTCTGCGCCCGAAGACGCTGCGCGCCCTGCCCTACCTGCTGCGCAGCGTCGGCAGCCTGCTGCCCGCTGGTGATCCGCTCTTGCGCACCTTTGTTGATGCCCAGCTGCTCATCTCGGCGCAAACCACCAGCCAATCGGCCAACGCCCTGTACGGCAGCGCGGCGCTGGACCTGCCCCGGCGCGGCGTTAACCACGTGCGCGGCGGCATTGGTGCGCTGGCGGACACATTGGTGAACTGGATCCGCCACAACGGCGGCGAAGTGCTGTTCCGCCAGCAGGTAACGCAGATTGAGGTCAAAAACGGCCGTGCCCACGCCATCCGCACCAACAAAGGGCTGCGCCTGGAAGCCGATAACATCCTGGCCAACCTAACCCCCTGGGCGCTGCGCCACCTGCTGGGTGAAGCTGCGCCCGCCAGACTGGCCAAAGAGGTGCGCCAGCGCGAGGCGACCTGGGGTGCGTTTACCCTTTATCTGGGCGTAGACGCGGCCAAACTGCCGCCCATCACCGCCGGGCACCACCAGATTATTGTGGATGCGGCACGGCCGTTGGGCGAAGGCAACTCGGTTTTTGTGTCGATGTCCGACCCCGACGACCCCAGCCGCGCTCCGGCGGGTCACCGGGCCATCACGCTGTCCACTCACACGGCCGTTGCTCCCTGGTGGCAGCTGCGCCACAGCGACCAAGCCGCCTACGAAGCCCGCCGTGCCGCCTACACCGAGCGCCTGCTCAGCGCCGCCGAAACCGCCCTGCCCGGTTTGCGTTCGGCCGTAAAGCTGGCCCTGCCCGGCAGCCCGGTGACGTTTGAATTTTATACGCGACGGCCGTCTGGCATGGTGGGCGGTTTTGCGCAAGAATCAATCCTGCAAGCGCGTGGTCCGTCCACCGGCATTGCCAACCTCTGGCTGGTGGGCGATTCGATCTTTCCCGGCCAATCCACCGCCGGGGTCACGCTGGGCGGTCTGCGCGTGGCTAATTTGGTCGAGCGAGTGAGTTCCAACCATCAATTCCACCCTCACCCCGGCCCTCTCCCTGGGAGGGAGAGGGTGCCAGTTCTCTCCCCCTCTGGGCGAGAGTTAGAGAGGGGGTAACACTAGGAGAAACAAATGGAAACCTTCTTCAAATACCTCAACACCTTCCCCATGCCGCTCTGGTTGGCGATGATGTTTGCCCCCAACCATCCCCTGACCGAGCGGGCCAGCCGCTCCAGCACCGTGCTGGGCATCGCCGCCGCACATTACGTACTGGCCATCCTTAACGCCATCCGGCAAGACCAGTCCAGCAGCGGTGAGGTGAAGCTGGACATCATGAGCCTGGAGGGCGTGCGCACCGGGCTAAGCAGTTCGCAGGGGGCGCTGGCCGGGTGGGCGCACATGCTGGCGTTGGATCTATTCACCGGTGCCTGGATTTTCCGCCAATGCCGCCGCCTCAACGCGCCCGCCTGGGTGCGCATCCCCGCCCTCTTCTTCACGCTGATGACCGGTCCGTTTGGCCTGATCATTTTCCTGGTGTGGTACGGCCGTCTCGCGGGCGACGCCTTGCCAATGGATGCCTGATTATCTTGACAACCCTGGCGTTTCTATTTATCATCCCCCGACATTTGAAAATATTAAAATGGTTTATTTCAGTTAAATGCTCGCGAAATGAGCCATCCCACAAATGGAGACGCCATGTTTAGCCAACTACCCACAATTGATGCCTTTAACCGCTGGAGCTGGGCACAGATTGCCCCATTTTATGAAGCGTTGCAGGAACGGCCGTTAACCCCCACCACCATCCACCAATGGCTGGCCGACTGGAACCAGCTCAGCCAGCTGCTCTTTGAACGCGCTGCCCGGCTGCGCGTGGCCACCACCCAAGACACCCACAGCGAAGCCGCCGAAGCCGCCATGAACGATTACCTGGACAACATCTTTCCCCATGTGGAGGTAGCCGAAAACCAATTGGAAGCGCGCCTGCTGGCCAGCGGCCTGGAGCCGGAAGGGCTGGAAATCCCCCTGCGCAACATGCGCGTCGATGCTGAACTGTTCACCGAGGCCAACCTGCCGCTGCTCAGCGAGCAAGTGAAGCGCTCCCAGGTGTACAACCGGATCATTGGCAGCCAGACGGTGGCGTGGCAGGGCGAGGAAATCACCCTGACCCAGCTGGCCACCCGCCTGGAACACCCAGACCGTGACCTGCGCGAGCGCGGCTGGCGGCTCATGTCTGCCCGGCGGTTGGCCGATCGCCAGGCACTGAATGAGCTGTGGGCCGAACTGCTACCGCAGCGGCAAAAAATCGCCGAAAACGCGGGCCTGCCCACCTACCGTGCTTACGTCTGGCAGGAAAAGAAGCGGCTCGATTATGCCCCCGCCGACGCCGACACCTTCCACCAAGCCATTGCCGATGTGGTGGTGCCCGCCGCCAGCCGCGTCTACGCCCGCTACCGGCAAACCTTGGGTGTCGACACCCTGCGCCCCTGGGACGTACGCGCCGACGTCTTTCCGTTTGAGCTGCCGGTGTTACGGCCGTTTACCAACGCCGATGAGCTCATCCAAACCTCGGCCACCATTTTCCGCCAGGTGGACCCAGTGCTGGGGGATTACTTCGACACGATGCGCCACGAGTCGCTGCTAGACATGCCCAACCGCAAGGGCAAAGCGCCCGGCGCGTACTGCACCAATTTTCCGGCGTCGGAACGGCCGTTTATCTTCATGAACAGCACCGGCACCGGGTCCGACATCCGCACCCTCTTCCACGAAGCGGGCCACGCCTTCCACAACTTCGAGCGCAACAAGCTGCCCTACCTGCCGCAAAAAGCGTCACCGATGGAGTTCAACGAGGTGGCCTCGATGGCTATGGAGCTGCTCACCGCGCCGTACATCACCCGAGACAAGGCTGGCTTTTTCACCCAAACCGAAGCCGACAGCTGGTTTGTTGGCCACCTGGAAAAGATCATCCTCTTCTGGCCCTACATGGCCGTGGTGGACGCCTTCCAGCATTGGGCCTACCTGCACATCGATGACGCCGTGGTGGCCGAAAAGTGTGATGCCAAATGGCGCGAGCTGTGGCAGCGTTACATTCCCGATATCGACTTCAGCGGCTTTGATGATGACCTGGTGACCGGCTGGCACCGCAAGCAGCACATCTTCCGCGCCCCGTTTTATTACATCGAGTACGGCCTGGCCCAGCTGGGTGCGCTGCAAATCTGGCGCAATGCGCTGAACGACCAGGCGCAGGCGGTGGAGCGCTACCGCCAGGCGCTGGCTCTGGGCGGCACCCAGCCGCTGCCCGTGCTGTACGAAACGGCCGCTGTCAAATTTGCCTACGATCACGACATGGTGGGCCAGATGATTGCCCTGCTGGAAGCGCAGATTAATCAGCGGCTGCCCGCTTGAGTGGCGGCCGTCCTGGCAGATCCGCCTGATTACCGAGGCTGCTTTCCAACGTCAGCGCTTCCGAGTGGGCCACTCTTGAAGAGTGGCCCACTCCAAAACATCACGCGCCGCGAGCGGCTTTGGCCTGGGCAATGACGTCTTCAATTTGGGCCAGGTGCCCCTGATCATGCGACAACCCCAGGATAAAACGGCCGTACGCGTCAATCTCCCCAATTGAAGGCCAGGGCGTCACCTTGTTGTCCAGGTAAGGCGCGTCGGGCCACATGTCCAGGCTGGCCAGGCGCATGCGGCGGCTTTCTACCAGCCGTTGGCGACACTGCGCCACCGTCGTTACGGTCTCCCAGGGAACCTCGCTGCGGGAACGGCCGTCACGCACCACGCCGCGCGCCATTTCCGCCGCCAGCACCGCGCCCTCTTCCGACGAGGCCGTCACGTGCACAATCAAATGTCCTAAATTCCAGGCCAGATCCACATCCGTATTGTCTGCGGCGTACGGATCGTTGGCGTTGGGGTCTACTGGCGTAAACACCACATCTGCATCGGTGCAGTCGGCCAGCAGGGCAAGCTGATAATCAATAAGTTCATGGGTCAGATGGCGCAAATCGGCCACGGTCAAACCGGCCACCAGTTCTGCATAGCTCATTTCTTTGTTACGAACGGCCGTAAAATCTAACATCATCTCATCCTTTTGTGGTTATGGGTTTTGGGTAATTCTTGGGGTCAATCATTGAGGGGCAAAAAGTGAAACGTGAAACGTGATTCACTCTCATCACGCTTCACGTTTCAATTTTCACTGCTTACTTTTCACTTTTTACGCTTCACGCTCCCCCCTACGGGCAGCTGACGTTGTTCACAAACTGCCAGGACGATGGGCTGTTGGAGCCACCGCCAGCGGGCCAGGTAGCCAGGTTGCCGGTGAAGAGCACCTGCACCATCATACCAAACGGATTGCCCAGCGCCGCCAGCTCGGCCGCAGCATCAATCTGCATTTCGATCACCCACTGCCCGGCCTGGCCGCCAATTTCGGCCGTCCAGTTGCTGGACGTGTAATTGGTGTCCCAGATATTGCCGTCGCTGTTGGAGCCAATGCCCGCCTGCACCACCTGGGTGCCGTCGCGCACCACGAAGAAAAAGCGATCGGCCGTGTCCGGGTCGCCCCGGTTGCCAGTGGTGTCAAAGTACAGCCGCAGCGAATCCGTGGCGTCCGTTGTAGGGTCGTTGATTAGAAAGGCCATGTACAAATTGGTGGTATCCCGCACCAGATAAACCTGGACCAGGTCGCCGGGATCATTTTCCGGGGCAAACTGGATCAGCGGCTGGTTGGGCCATTCTGCCGGGTTAAACGTGCCGTTGATTTGCGGCGGGGTGCTGATGCAGCTCAGCACCGGATTGGGCAGCTGGGTATTGGTCGCGGTAGGTGTAATCGTCGGCGTTAGCGTGACGGTGGGTGTGGTGGTTGACGTGGGCGGCGTAGTGGCCGTCGCTGTGGCTGTAGGCGTGGCCGAAGGCGGCGGTGTGTTGGTCACCGTGGGCGTGTGGGTAAAGGTTGGCGTGGTGGACGGCGGCGGCGTGTTTGACGCCGTTGGCGTGGCTGTGGGTGTGCCCAAAGTGGCCGTCTGCGTGGGCGTGGGCGACACCACTGGGGTCTCTAGAGGGTTGGTCCCCTGCGAAATTTCCACCACGTCATTGACCCCATCGCCATCGGAGTCGGCCAGCAGCGGATTAGTGCCGTACTGGTTTACCTCCTGACCATCGGGAATCAGATCGGCATCACTGTCAGCCAGCAGCGGGTTGGTGCCCAAAGTGAGCACTTCCTGACCATCGGTCAGGCCGTCGCCGTCAGTGTCGGGTTTGTTCGGGTCGGTTTGCAGGATATTGGTTTCCTGCGTGTTGCTCAAACCGTCGCCATCGGCATCCCCTTCGACAACGGCCGTTGCTGCCAAAGCCGTACTTGTCGCTAGATTGCTGATGGCAGCGGCCGTTTCCGTGGCCGCCGCGTTGGTCGCTGCCGCATTCTGGTTGCGCCCCAAAAGACCATCGCCAAAAAAGATGATGGAACCCAGGCCCAGGACGCAGGCAAAGGTAATGACCAAAATCGCCGCATACATCAACGTCGGCGGAATCGACGGGCCAGACTGCGCCTCACCCGACAAGGTTTGCCGCCCACCCGCTGCCGACGCTACCGCCACTTCAAATGGGAACAGCTCACCGCTGCCCAACCAGCTGGACTGCTCAGCCTCCAGCGCCAATTCCACGTTGGCCACCTGACCTGGCTGTAAACGGATACGGCCGCGTTCTCCCTTAAAGCGTAGCCCACCCTGCCGGTCCCGTGCCACCACGCTAAAATCGCCCGGCGCGTTGCCCGTGTTGTGCACCTGCACCGTCACGCTGCCCGGCAGCCGCACCTGGCCTGGCTCCAAACTCGCCTCAAACGCCACAAACGTGCCGATGAAGACGGACGCAGTGGTGCCTACCTTGGCTTCAGGGTGCTGTTGGGACACCAGCTCAATGCGAAAGCGCTGCCGCCCGGTAGGCGTGCTGCGGTGTTTGGGCGGCCGAATGGTAATGCTCAGCTGAACGGTTTCCCCCGCAGGCAAATTGCGAAACTCCCCAGGCGGCATCGCCCACGCCCCCGGCAGGCCGTGAACACGCAGGCTCACCCGGTCATCAATCTGGCTGCGATTAACCACTTCCACCTTAAACTGGACCTGCTGACCCGGCTCCACGGTCACCTGGTCACTGGGCAAAAACAGCCCCAACGGCTCCGCCGCCACTACCTGGGTGGGCGTTACCTGGGGGGTGGTGCTGCCTAACCCCTGCTGGTAAGTCGGTGCTTCCTGCTCAAAGACGGCAATTTCTGGCCCTTGCAGCGTCAGCTCGTAAGGGCCAATGCGCATACGTGAGCCAGGCGGCACCGGCGTCGGATCATCAGCGCGCAGGCGGCGGTCGTTCAGAAAGGTGCCGTTAATGCCGCCCAAATCGACCAGTTCCCAGCCCAGGGCGGTGGCCTGCAAACGGGAATGATGGCGCGATACACCATCGGCGGGCAGCACAATTTCGTTGTCGGCGTGGCGGCCCAGGGTGATGACGGCCTGGGTCAGCGGCACGGTGCTGGGCGGATGGCCGGGCGTGTTGATGACCAGCTCATGCCCCGGCGGTGGCTCGGCCACGCGCTCCAAAATATTCATCTCCTCACGCAGCATGATTTGCGTGGGCGCACCTTCCAGGGCGACCATGGCGCTGCGCAGGGCGTCGGCCATTTCCGCGCCGTCAGCGTAACGATCGTTGGGGTTTTTGGCCAGCGAGCGGTTCAAAATGGTGTCGATGATGGCCGGAATGTCGCTGCGAATCTGGCGGGCGGGTGTGGGCATCTCACCGCGCGAGTGCACGGCAATGGCGTCGGAGAGGGTTTTAAATTCAAACGGGAGCCGGTTGGTAAACAGCTCGTAGAGGACCACACCCAGGGCGTAGAGGTCGGCACGGCCGTCTAGCTTATCGCCCTGGCACTGTTCCGGAGACATGTAGGTGGGAGTGCCGAGCGTTGTGCCGCTTTGGGTCAGCTGGGAACCTTCTTGCAGTTTCACCAGGCCAAAATCGGTGAGCAGGGCGCGAAAGGGCTGTTCATCTGGCTCGTCGGGGCGGTTGAGCCGCTTGAGCATGATGTTACCTGGCTTGATGTCGCGGTGCACGATGCCGCGCCGATAGGCGTAGTCCAGCGCTTCGGCAATTTGAGCGCCGATTTGCAGGCTTTGGGCCAGCGGTAAAAATTTGCGCATGCGCTGCAAGCGGCGTAAATGGTCGCGCAGGCTGCCGCCGTTGACAAATTCCATGGCGATAAACAGCCCTTCGGGCGAATCGCCAAAGTCGAAGATTTGCACCACAGAGGGATGGTCGAGTTGGGCGGCGGTGCGGGCCTCCTGGATGAGGCGGGCGCGGAACTCTTCCTGGCGGGCAAAGTGGGCGTGCATGAGCTTAAGCGCCACCTGGCGGTCCAGGTTCACGTCGTACGCGCGGTAGACGGTACCCATACCGCCATCACCTAACAGGGATTCCAGCCGGTAACGGCCGTTTATGGTATGACCGATCAGCGTGTTAGACATCTTCCCTCCTACTGCAAAATGGCTCGCGCGGTCTTTATAAACAGATCAACGTCCGCTGCCTGAATCCAGTAATGGGTCACGGCACGGAAGCTGCGGGAATAGCCGCCGGAGAGCCAGATGTTGGCCTCGTCACGCAGCTGCTGCACAAATTGTGCCGGGGTCACCCGCACCGCTTCATCCAGCGTAAAAAACATCATGTTGGTTTTTACCAACTCTGGCTGGATGTGAATCCCAGGGATTTGCGCCAATCCCTCGGCCAGCCGTCTGGCGTGGGCGTGGTCATCGGCCAGCCGCTCCACCATCTCGGTGAGGGCCACCACGCCCGCCGCGGCCATGATGCCCGCCTGACGCATCGCCCCACCCACCAGCTTACGCGCCCGGCGGGCTTGCTGGATAAATTCTTGGGAACCACACAACACGGAGCCCATCGGGGCACACAGCCCTTTGCTCAAACAAAAGGTGACGGAATCGACGTGTTGGGTAATTTCTTTGGCATTCAGGTTCAGGGCAACGGCCGCATTAAACAGCCGCGCCCCATCCATGTGCACAATCAGGCCATGTTGGTCGGCGATATGGCGAATTTGCTCAAAATAATCTGGTGCGATGGGATAGCCACCTTTAGCGCCATAGCTGTTTTCCACCAGGATGAGTCGGTTGCGCGGAAAATGGGGGTCATCGGGGAAGATCGCTCTTGCGACGGCGGTGAGGTCCATACGGCCGTACACATCCGTCGACAGCGGGTTGGGCACAATGCCGCCCAGCACCGCCATGCCGCCCGCCTCAGCGCGAAAGGTGTGTGAATCTTCGCCCACAATCGCGCCATCCCCGCGACGGCCGTGGGTCAGGATGGCGGTAAGGTTGCCCATCGTGCCGCTGGCAACAAACAGCCCCGCCTCTTTGCCCACCATTTCGGCGGCTAATGCTTCTAGCTTGATTACGGTGGGGTCTTCGCCGTAGACGTCATCACCAACGGGGGCGTTGGCCATAGCCTGACGCATGGCGGGGGTGGGCCAGGTAACGGTGTCGGAGCGGAAGTCGATTCTATCCATAGCTTGAAGTTTACGTAATATTGTAATTTTAGCAAACAGCAGCGGCCAGATGCAGGGGGTGCCGAACTGACTTTGGGCAGGTCTCAGCCATACCAAAGGGTGGAAATGGGAAGAAACCGTAGGCAGATGTGTCCGACCGCCGGCTGAATACAATGAACCTATCTTTAAGGCAACGGCCGCTCCGTCAACAAAAGATGGTAAGCGGCCGTTTGTTATTAGATTTTGTTTATTGACCAGCCTCTTTGGCCGAAGTCACGCTTTGTGACTCCGTTGTTTCATTCAGGAGGTAATCTGATGAAAAAGTTACGTATTTTGAAGGGGAGCTTGCTGCTACTGCTGGCAGGCTTGCTGTTGATTGGCTGCGTACCGGGTGGTGATGAGCCAGCTGTCCCCACCGTGGTGGTGAATACACCGGTGGCCGTGGTGGAAACACCAACCGTCGCCAGTGGGGATGTGGTGGAAACGGTTGTTCCGGTAGCAACGGCCGTTCCCCAAGAAACGGTTGAATCGGTAGAAACGGCCGTGCCACCCACACACTCCCCCACAACCGCACCAGCCCAGCCGGTGGTCATCGTGCCCACCGACGTGGAGCGGGTGATGGCCCTGGCCAACCTGAACGTGCGGATGGGGCCGGGTCTTGGCTTCACGGTGGTGGATTGGTTGACTGAAGGGGAAACGGCCGTGGTCACCGGCATTTCGGAAGATGGCGGCTGGTGGCGCATTTTGTGCCCGGAAGCGATGCCTGGCATCAGCTGTTATATCTCGGCCGCCGGGCAGTTTACCCAGCCGGTGATGGCCGACGGGGCTCAGCCGCAGCGCATCGAGTTTGCTCCTGGGGCGACTTCAGCGACGGTTGAGGTGCAGCTCCCGGCCAATGCCCAGACCTGGTTTGTGCTGTGGGCCGCCGCCGAGCAAACGATGTCGATCAACGTCGCTTCGGAAAACAACAGCGTGCTGTTCCACCTACAAGGCAGGCAAGACGGTGTGGCTTACAAACAGATGCTCGATGGCAATTCATTGTGGCAGGGCAAGCTGCCGGTGTCGCAGGATTATTTGCTGACGCTGGACAATCTCAGCGCGGCCACGACGGTTGTCATCGACATTTCCATCGTGAATCATCCGCCGACAGACACACCGGGCGGGCCGCTGCATCCAATTGTAGATGGGGCAACGGGCTTCCTGCTGGGCGGCTGGTACAACAACGGCTGGGTCAGCGCGGCGGAGTACGTAGCGCTGATTTCGGATGCGGCACGGCCGTATATCTTCTACGGTCTGGGTGGTGAAACCGGCGTCATTACCGGCCAGATTCCCACCACTGGCGGCATCTGCAACCAGCCGACCGTGCCCCTGGCATCACTCATGCCGGGCAGCATTGGCCTGGTGGGACGCTGGAACGCCACGCCGCGCCTGCCGCAAGATGTGCCGGTAAACACCGAGGTCTACCGGCAGGTACTGGCGGAAACGCTGCAAGACGCCGGCCTGGCCAGTCCGGCGATCAGCATCGACCGCATTCTGCGCTTTGACCTGGAAGGAGATGGCGTGGAAGAGGTGCTGATTGTGGCCAACCACCTGACGGCGGGTGTGGGCCAACCGCCCGCCGCCGTAGGTGATTACGCCACGGTGCTGCTGCGCAAGACGATTGGCAGCGAGGCAGTGACCGTGCCGCTGTACCTGGACATCTACCAGGAAGGCGGCGATCTGGTCTTCCCCCGGCGCTACGAAGCGCTGGCAGTGGCCGATTTAAACGGCGACGGCCGTTTGGAAATCGTCATTGGCGCAGACCGGCATGAAGGTTGGCAGGTGGCGGTGATTGAGAGCTACGGGGCAACATCGCAGGTAATGCTGGAGGCGGGCTGCCACGAGTAGCTGAAGTGGGATTGGCATGAAAAAACGGCCGTTTCCGGGGGGAAACGGCCGTTTTGTTTGGAATTTTATGACTTACGCAGGCTGAGCCTGGCGAAGCCGACTTCAACAGGCTCAATCTCTTTTACTAATCCCCAGACGTGGCCGCCCGGCGCGAACCAATTCGCTCCCTGGTTCGCCCGGTAAACAGACCCACCAGCCGCATCCCCAGCCAGATGATCAAGGCCAGCACAAAAACGAGCAAATATTCAATCACCGGAATGCGCACAATTTCGTTCACATTTTCCCAGCCACGGCCGCTGTAAACAATCAGAACACCGGCAATGTAGGCAGCAATGAAGCCCCAGCGCCAATATTTGCTAAGCCCCAGACCGTACATTTGCGTCACTACAAAAATCCCGGCAAAGCCAAAGAAAAACATGGGCCACATGGTATTGGTTTGCAGCGCCACCAGCGTACCGTGCACCAGCACCGAAATCTCCAGCACCCACGTCCACCATTTGTTCAGGTGCGCCCGGGTAAACATCAGGCTGCCCTGCACCATGAGGAAAAAGGTGTAGATGAAGCCGAGCAAGTGTCCCATCGTCGCTTCCATGGGGTGATACCAGAAGGTGTAAATGACCGCCCAGGCAAAGATGTAGCCATGATATTTACGAGCCACGCGGGCCGTTTCCTTGAGGAAGCCCACTTTTTTGCCAAAAAAGAGGCCGCGCCGCTGGTTTTCCATCAGCAAGATCATGACCAGCATCAGCACCACCGAACCTTGCGAACTCCAAATGGATACATCCTGCGCCAGCCCGTCATAAAAGAAGATAGTTTGCAGCAGATGAAGTACGATGAACACGGCATTCACCGCCAGGGCAATGATGTTGACACGCTGCAAACCATTGGTGTATTTCAGTTTGGCTTGTTGGGCATAATAAATGAGCCCCCAAATAGCTATCTGATGCAGCAAATAGCCGCCCCAGGCTGTGGCCCGCGTCCAGAAAGTGGGTTCGGGCAGCTGCCAGTAATACCAGGAAGCGCCCTGGTCGGGCAGAAAATCTACCTGGGGCAGCGCCCCACGCAGCAGCCAGATGAGGCCGGTAAACAGAAAGCTAAAAATCACCCCGCCCCACAGGGCTTTGGAGCTGGTAAACGTTTCGGTTATTTTTTGAGTGGGCTGTACTTTGGTGGTCACGGCCGTTCTCCTTACACATGAATCGACGTTTTGTTAGGATATTGTCCACTATTTTACACGTCTGTCCATATTTTGCAAAGAAGAATGGAGACAGCCACAGAGTTCACAGAAGATCGCCTCTGTGAAGCTCTGGATTTTCTCGGTGAAACTCTGTGTTTCGATTTTACAGTTTGAGGGGGATACCCGGCTGTTCAAACAGGTCGGCCGGGGCCGAGGCGGGAACCAGCAGGCGCAACGCGCCGGGTTTGAGGGTGCAGGTGAGGGGGGTGTAGCCGCCCAATTCGCCGTCGGTCTGGCAGGGCATGGTGGGCGTGGTGTGGATGGTGATGGAACGGCCGTGTACCATCATCATGCCCGGATAGTCGCGCCGCCCCGCCTTCATCAACGCGCCGTACTGAAACAGCTTGTAGATATGCTGGCCCTGGAACAGCCAGACTTCAAACAGACCATCGTCTAATTTGGCCTGGGGGCTGAGGGTGAGGCCACCACCGGCATACAGGCGGCAGTTGCTGATCAAAGCCAGGAGGTAATGATCTTCAAAGAGCTGTCCATCGATCTCAACCCGCGCCTCCACGGCGGGGAAGTTGGGCGTCAGGGCAATGCCTTGCAGCATGTAGCCAAAGCGACCCAGCTTTTTAGACCATTTGGGGCGCGGCTCGATGTGCTCCACCAGGTAACCATCGGCCCCGGCCCCCGACCAGAGCAGCCAGTAACGGCCGTTCCCCGTCCCGTCCACTGTGTAACCCAGATCCATGCGCTGGATACGGCCGTTGAGCAGCAAATCGGCCGCTTTCAACAGCTGGTGCCGCCCGCGCAGCACCGGCAGCGGCATGTGCAGTTCGCGCGCAAACGAGTTGGCCGTGCCTAC
Organism: Anaerolineae bacterium; assembly: GCA_020848035.1. Classification (GTDB taxonomy): domain Bacteria; phylum Chloroflexota; class Anaerolineae; order Promineifilales; family Promineifilaceae; genus Leptofilum. Next base: position 86,797 of record JADLAX010000026.1, read on the forward strand.
CGGCAGCGGGGCCATGATCGTTTCTGTACCGGCCAGTCCGTTGGCCACCTCGCCCAACGTGCCGTCCCCACCCGCCGCAAACACCAGATCGCAGCCAGCGGCCGCCGCTTGTTGGGCTAATTCGGTTGCGTGTCCGGGAGCTTGGGTTGGCTGGATGGTCACACGCCAGCCACGTGCCTGCCAGAGATCAGCTACCAAGACCATCGGCGCTGCTAAATTGGCGGGCCCAGCTAGAGGATTGAATATCAGGGTCGCTTGCGCCGGTTTCTTCACACTTCAGCCAGTAGTAGAATAATTTTTCCGCCAAAACGTTGGGCGGCGTATCGGTGGTGTCTAAAATAAGGTGCTCACCCACCACGGGTTCCTGAGCTTCTACCATCCATTTATACACAGACCAATCCGCATCTGACAAGTCGGTTTCGCGGCGCTGCCCACTGTTGCGCTTAAACAGGCGCTCGCGGATGGTATCTTGCGCCGCCTGGACGTAACAAACAGCCACCGGCGCACCCGCTCGCTTGGCGATCTTCATCATGTGCTCGCGCCGGGCGGCCAGGTAATTGGAGGCATCAAAGATAACCCGCTGGCCATCACGCAGCCGCGATTCGATGATCGAATAACACACTTCGTACACCAGCATCATCTCGGCGGCGGTGTAGGTGGGCTGGTTGCGCAAATGCAGGCGGATGCCGTCGGTACTGACAACCACAAAGGACATAAACTGCTGCAACCCTTCAACCACCGAAGATTTGCCCGTGCCAGGCAAACCAACCATCATAAGCAAGCTGCCGCCAGCGCGCACAAAAGGCGACTGGGGCAGTAAATCATCAATATCGCTGACAATACTATGTAAATACATTCGGATACGCTTACAACGCTTTCAAGTTGACGCCAGTAAAAAGGGATCGTGCCGTGCCAACATTTTAATTCAGTTTGGGCGTCGATGGTTAAGATTTTAATTACATTGCCTCTCTGGCGTCAAGCGGCGCGGCTGGCCCGCCATGCTGGTAAAGCTGTTCGACAATTTGGGCCACGAGGTGATCCAGGTTGTTTTGGTGTTGGGCTAACTGGGTCAGGGTGAGATCGATACGGCCGTTCCTACCCCACACCACCAGCGGCAGCACATACACCCCACCCGGCTCCCGCACCGTATAATCGCGCTCCGCTTGAATGCCGCGCTCTTTCAACGTGGCGTATAAACGGTCCACGTACGGCTCGCCAGCCACAAACAGATCGTTGATTTCGTTGGCATCCCTAAACCGATCCCAGGTGGTGTGGATAAATGTTACCCGCCGCCAGCGCAGGCTGACGATAGGCTGAGGCAGCTTTTGCAGCGGCCCCAGCTGCACCTTGTAATACATCTCCTGCGCCCGGGGATGGTTGGGCTGGTCGGGGAAAAGCGCCAGTCGGGTAGTCAATTCGTGGCCCAGCTGCGGCGCGTAGTAGTGAATGGCCCACTTGTCCGGCCCAAAGCGACGGCCGAAATAAAAGGCAAAATATTCAGCGTGCAGCCCCTTGGGTGCCTGGCTCTGCGGAATGCGGTACCAACTTTTGGTCTGGAGGATCTCAAAATCGGCCGGGTGCGGCACATAAGCAACTAAAACACGATCTTCGGGAAACATGGCACAATCTCCACGCGGTGATATGGCGTCTAAGTTTAGATGAGAGTTACGCCGTTTGTCAAAGCATCGCTCCTTCCGTTGGCGCAATCGTGGTAAACTTAGCGGCGCTTTTAATAAAGAATTGGCATTAGCAGGATGTCACAACAGATGCCATAAGAAAACCGCGTATGCAATTTCGTAATGGGGAACATCTTCGTACTCTACTGCCAATCCTGGCCCTGTTTACCGGCCTGTGCCTGCTTTTTATCGCCCTGATTCCCCCCTTTGAAGGGCCAGACGGCCCGGAGCACGTTGCTTACCTGGCCTGGTTGGCGGATGGTCAGGGGTTTCCGCCGCAGGGCGAAGCCGCCTGGGAAACGCCGCTGCGTCAGGAAGCCGGGCAGCCACCGCTTTACTACCTGATCGCCAGTTTGCCGCTGCGCCTGCTGCGCGGCCATGAGCCGCAGGCTATTTATCGGCCCAATCCCCATTTTCCTTCCAACGCGGCCGGAACCGTACCCGACAACAAGAATGTGGCGATTTATTACCCCACAGCGACGCTGCAAGGCGAGTGGCTGGCGCTTTTGTTGGCTCGATTGGTGTCCGTGACGTTTGGCTGGCTGGTGATTGTCTCGGTCTTTGGCTTGGTGCGGGAATTGTGGCCAGAGCAGCGAGGAACGGCCGTCACTGCTGCCCTGTTTACGGCCGTTACCCCTCAACTCATCTTCATCAGCAGCGTCATCTCTAACGACGTGGCCGTGGCGGCCCTCAGCAGCGTGACTCTCTGGCTGCTGGCCCGCCTGCAGCGCCTGGGCGTCACCGGGCCGCGCACCTTCGGGCTGGGGCTGGTCTGGGGGCTGGCGCTGCTGAGCAAAAGCAGTGCCCTGGCGCTTGGGCTGCCATTGGTCGTTGGCCTTGCCGCCAGGCAAATCCAGCAGGCAGGCGGAAAAATCGCGCCGGGGCCGCTGGTCCGCACGTTTGCCGGGCTGGGTATGGCGGTTTTGCTGGTGGCTGGCTGGTGGTACGGCCGTGTCTGGATTTTATACGGCTCACCGCTGGGAACGGCCGTGCACTGCTATGCGCCCTGGGCCTACTGCGACCAACCGGCGCTGCGCCCCGATGCCCTGGCCCAGTGGCGGGAAGTGTTTGACTCTTACTGGGCGGCGTTTGGCTGGGGCAATATCAAATTCCCCGGTTGGGCCTATTTGCTGCCTGCCGGGTTGGGGCTGGCGGCAGTGGCAGGCTGGCTGTTGGATTGGCCAAAGCGCGGGAAGGGAAACGGCCGTCTCTCCCAAATCCAGCTTACGGTGCTGCTGCTCACCATTTTTGTTATCGCCCTTTCCCTGGAACTGTGGATGCGCCAGGTGACTGCGCCACACGGACGGCTGCTCTTTCCCGCCCTGGGAGCCATCACCGCCCTGCTGGTGATGGGCTGGCACAAACTATGGCCACCCCTGGCCAGCGTGGGCATTGGCACCATGCTGGTTTTCAGCCTGGGCTCGGCCGTCCTGCTTTATCCCGCTTACCACCCCCCCGCCCCGCTCACCGAGGCGGCAGTGGCAACGTTAGGCACGCCCATCGGCTGGCAGTATGGCACCCTGGCTGAACTGGTGGCCGTAAGCCCGGCCCAGCCATCCACCGCGGCGGGGGCCACGCTGCCGGTAGCGGTTTGCTGGCGCACGCTCAGCCAATCCACCACCGATTACACGGTGCTGATCCAGCTCATCGGCCCCAACAACCAGGTGGTGGCCAGCCGCCGCACCTATCCCGGCCTGGGGCTGAACCCCACCTCGGTCTGGCCGATTGGCCAGGTTTTCTGCGACACGATTGGCGTGCAAATTCCAACCGACCTGGCGCAGACCCTGCGCTACCAGGTGGAAGTGGGCCTCATCGAACAGGCAAGCGGTGCTCGGCTGCCCGTGGTGGACGCGCAGGGCAGCCCGGTCAGTGCAGCCTTTGCCAGTGCCGTTCGGCTGGAAGCGACCACAAGCGAGGCAACGGCCGTTCCCGCTGGCACCGATCCCATTCAGTTGGTGTCGTTTGAAACGGCCGATTCCTGGTCCAAAACTTCCCCCATCAATCTCACCCTTAACTGGTGGGCAGCTGAACCGCTGGCCCAGGAGTACACCGTCTTTATCCACTTGCGCGATCCGGCGACAGGTGAGCAGGTGCTCGAAGCCGATGGCCCGCCGCTCAATGGCTGGTACCCAACCTCGTGGTGGCAGCCGCCGGAACGAGTGCCCGACTTGCACACCTTCACCCTGCCAGACGATGTGACCGCAGGCAGCTACACCCTGTTTGTCGGCTGGTATGACCCGGCCACCGGGCAGCGCCTTGGCGACGAATTTGAACTGACCACCGTGGCGGTGATCCCATGAGCCGGGGTTGGCGTTTGGCGCTGCTGATTGGCCTGCTGCTGCTGGGGTTTGGCCTGCGGCTGCACCAGCTCGACGCGCAGTCGATGTGGTCCGACGAGGGGTTGAGCCTGTACCGCGCCCGGCAGTCGGTGGCCGACCTGCTGGCCGGTACCATTGTGATCGATGGCCAGGCCAGCCAGGACACCAATCCGCCGCTCTACTTTTTGCTGCTAAGCGGGCTGCGCGCTCTGGCCGGGGAGTCAGTTTTTGCCCTGCGCTACCTGGGGGTGCTAACGGCCGTTCTCAGCTTCCCCCTCCTGGTCAAAATTGGGCGGCGCATTGGCGGCTGGTCGCTAGGCCTCGGTGCGCTGTTCTGGCTGGCAATCTCGCCGCTGCACGTCTGGCAAAGCCAGGATATGCGCAACTACACCCTGCTCCTCTTCTGGAACCTGGCCTCGGTGTATGCGCTCAGCCAGATTGTGCTGCCTGCCCGGCCCCAGCCCGACCGCACGCTGGCAAAGTGGGGCGTCCTCTGGGCGGTGGCGGCGCTGGCGGGCATTTATACCCACTATTTTGGCCTGTTTGGGCTGGCATTTGGCGTGCTGGCCTTATTGGTTTGGGGTGTCAGGCGCTGGCAGGGATGGCCGCCGCCGCGCTGGCTGGTTGGCACGGCCGTCCTGGTCGGAATGGTCTCGCTGCCGGTTGTGTGGCTGGCGTTGTCTCGCTTTCAGGGGTCGCCGCAGGTGGATTTTGTTTTTGTGGCCCCGCACCATTTTTTGTCTCACGTGTTGAGTGCATTTAGCGTCGGCGTGGCCCCGGGCGTGGTGCAGCCGTGGTGGCGCGTGCTGCCGGTGGTGCTGCTGGCGGTTTGGGGCACCATTCGCCTCTGGCACAGCGGACGGCGGGCCGCCGCCTTGTTTTTGCTCGGCTACTGGTTTGTGCCGCTCTTTCTGCTGGAGCTGCTTTCGTACTTTAATCCGCTCTACAACGGCGTGCGCCATCTGATCATGAGCCTGCCGCCATTTTTGCTGCTGCTGGGGGCGGCAACGGCCGTTTCCCCCTCCTCTAAGACAAAACAGAACCAAATAATTCTATCTCGACTGGTGCCGCTCCTCCTGCCGCTGGCGGTGGTGGCCAGCCAGGGGCAGTGGCTGCACCAGCAGTTCACCGCTCCAGCGCTGGTCAAAGACGACATCCAGGGTGTGGCCGCCTATTTAACCGAGGTTGCCCAACCCGAAGACGTCATCGTGCTGCACGACACGATTATTGGTTTTGTATTTGATTATTACTACGAAGGAAGCGCACCGTGGACGGCCGTTCCCGCCTGGGGCCAAAATAATCGGGATGCGGTGCTCCAAACGCTGCAAGCTGCGGCCGAAAACAAGCAGCGCGTCTGGTTTATCGATGAGCCTTCACCGCGCATTGGCTTTCCCGCCAGCGTTCTGCCGGAGTGGATGGACGCCAACTGGGTGCCAATTGCTCGGGAGCGCTTTGCCTGGCTGTGGCTGGCAACGGCCGTACGCGGTTACGCCGTTGCGCCGATCGTGGCCGAGCTGCCGCCAGAAGCAGCCAGCATGCACGTGACCTGGGCCAATGACCTCACCCTGGTTGGCGCAGAATGGCCAGCAGCAGCCCAGGCGGGCAGCTTCTGGCAGCCCCGGCTTTACTGGTCCAGCTCACAACCAGCTCCGCCAGATGTTTCTCTCTCGGTGCGCCTGGTTGACGAAGCAGGGCAGGTCTGGCACCAGGCCGATGAACCGCTCTGGCCTACCCTGCCCCCAGCCCAATGGCAGGCCAACGCCCTGGTTCGGGTGCAGCCGCTTATTGCCCTGCCCGCCGGGATACCGCCCGGGAGTTACCGCGTGCTGCTGCGTCTGACAGACAACGTAAACTTCCAAACCATCGCCACCCAGTCGGATGAAATCGACATAGTGGCCATCGCGCAGCTGCCGGTAGCGGCGGCCACCGCCCCAGACGATCTGGCCGATTTGCCTGAGCACACCGCCCAGTCCGTGCGGCTGAATCGCGCCATCGAACTGCTGGGCGTTAACCTGCCCACCGACCAGTATCGCCCGGGCCATCTGGTGCCCTTCACTCTCTACTGGCGCGTCTGGCAGACGCCAACCGAAGATTACCAGCTTGAGGTCGAAATGGTGGATGAAGCCAGCGGGAACACCCAGACGGTTACCGTCGCACCTACCCGGCCCGATTATCCCACGTCGGCCTGGCAGCCGGGTGACATTTTGCAGAGTCAGGTGGCCATCCCCCTCCCTGGCCGGGCTGAGGCCAACCAGACCATCCGGGTCACGCTGGTGGATGGCACAGGCAAACCGATTCGCAGCCCCATCCAGTTGGGCAGCATCACCGTCGAGCCGTGGCCGCTCAGCACCGAGCTGCCAGCTGTGGCCACGCCGGTCCAGGCGACCTTTGGCGATGACCCCTTTGCTGTTTTGGCAGGGTACGATTTATCGGCCGAAACGGCCGTAGCGGGAGATACCCTTTCGCTCACGCTGGTCTGGCGCACGGAAACCCCGCTGGACCAAAACCTGATCGTGTTTGTGCACCTGGCCGACGAGGCCGAAAATCTGGTTGGCCAGGGGGACGGCATACCGGTCAACGGGGTGCGCCTGACGGACAGCTGGCGACCGGGCGAGGTATTGGTTGATACTCACCAGATGACGATCGGCCCGGCAACGGCCGTTGGCCGCTACAAGCTGTGGGTGGGGTTTTACGACCCGGAGACCAACGAGCGACTGCCGGTAAGGGTGAATGGCGATATGCAGCCAGACGGCCGTCTGCTGCTCACCGAAGTGGAAATCGAGTAAATTTGAGTTGAGGATTGGCTGATAAACGGCCGTTCTCGATGGAGTTGATGCCCGCTTCTGGGTATAATTAGCAAATTCTCATTGCAAAGGTTCAGCACAAATTAGACAGCCCATGCCAGAATTACCAGAAGTTGAAACCGTTGTTCGTGCGCTGCGCCAGCCGCTTGTCGGCCGTACCTTCACCGGGGTGCGGAACAGTTGGCCGCGCCATATCGGCACCCCCAGTGTGGACGAGCTAAAAGTGCGGCTGCCGGGCTGCCAGGTCAAATCGATTCACCGCCGCGCCAAATACCTGGTTTTTAGCCTTACCCAGGGCGAAACGCTGATTGCGCACCTGAAAATGTCCGGGCACCTGGCCGTCGTAAATGCTGATTTGCCAGCCGACAAACACATGCATACCGTTTTTGCGCTGGACAATGGTCAGGAATTGCGCTTCCGCGATCCGCGCAAGTTTGGCCGGGTTTACTTGGTGCACAACCCTGAGCAAATTTTGGGCAAGCTGGGGCCGGAGCCGTTAGAAGATTCATTTACCCCGGAACTTTTGCAGCAGCGATTAAACGGCCGTAGCCGGGCCATCAAACCACTGCTGCTGGATCAAGAATTAATCGCTGGGGTGGGCAATATTTACGCCGACGAAGCGCTGTTCTATGCGAAGCTGCGCCCGACCCGCCCGGCCAACACGTTAAGCCAAAGTGACATCCGCGCCCTGCATACTGCCATCCAGAAAGTGCTAAACCTGGGCATCGAGCGTGAAGGTGCCAGCATCGACATTTACGTTAAGCCCGATGGCAGTAAAGGCGACATGCAAAACGCCGTAGCCGTTTTTCGGCGTACGGGCAGCCCATGTTATGAATGCGGCCGTCCCGTGGAACGCATTGTGTTGGGCGGCCGCAGCACCCATTTTTGCCCCCACTGCCAAAAATAACGCCTTACCTTTCTGAGCAAGAGGAAACCATGCAAAACGAAATCGAAATCATGCACATTTTGCGCGTACCGCCGATGGGGAAATTGGTGGTCAGCTTCAACAACCAGCGCTACGAATCGATTGGCCAGGTTCCAGATGCAAAAGTACAGCAGCTAATGCTCGCCGCGATTGGCGAACTCATCACATTTGCTGGCGGCTACCAGAAATTGGTCCATGCCGGCGTAGCGCCCCCGATAAGCCCCTCACAAGCCGTACCCACCCCAGCGCCTCCTCCAGCCGAGGAAAGTGATGAAGCAACCAGTTTTGTCAGTCGCATGGAGCAGGAAAGGGACGAAATAAAATCGGCCAAAGCCAAACCAACCATCTCGCTGCTGGCCAATCTGCGGCCCCGTCCGGCCAGAAATGAGGCCAGCGCTAACAAGATGCTCAACCTGGTAGAACAGGTGGATGCCATCCTGCAACGCCACCTGAAGTCTGAGCCAGACCTGGCCGAACGCAAAATTCATCTTATTCAAGATTCGGGTGGGGGATTGCTCATCGAGGTTGATGGCAAGCAGTACCAGCGGCCGCGTGACATTGACGATGCACGGATTCAGGAGATGATCAAACGGGCATTAAAAGAGTGGGAATCGACGTAATTTAACAGGTTAGATGGCACTGACACTTGCCTGGGAACGGCCGTCCACCGGCAGCACCAGCGGGAGGAGGTCATCAAACTTCTGCAGCAACGCCTGACGCTCGTCGAATGGCAAAAAGGCAGAGTTGGCTGCATTCATAATTGTTTGCCGCAGTACGGGGTAGCCAATTTTCAGCTGACGCAGCGCAATTTCATACTCATTTGTCAGGGTGCAGTTGCTAATGCTGGGATCGTCGGTGTTGACGGTGGCCAGCAGGCCCACATCCAGCATATCCACCAGGGGATGGTGGTCCATTTCATGCACCACACCAGTCTGTAAATTGCTGGTCAGGCACACCTCGAAGGCGGTTTGCCGCTCACGAACCAGCTGCAAAATTTCGGAATTTTCCAGGGTACGCACGCCGTGGCCAATACGGTTGGCAAACAGGTCCAGAATGGCCTCGCGCACGCCAAAAGCACTGGCCCATTCACCGGCATGCACGGTAATGCCCAGGCCCACCTCCTTAGCTTCTTTGAAGAGGGGTGTAAACGGCCGTGACGGGAACTTCACTTCATCCCCCGCCAGGTCCAGGCCAACAATGCCCTTACCAGACCGCTCAAACGCAATTTCGGCCACCTGCCGCGCCTGCGGCAGTGGATCATGACGCACCAGCGTTACGATCAACCCAACCTGAATGTCTAGATCAGCCTCGGCCTTGCGGACGGCCTCGATGACCCAGTCGGTTGTGTCGGCCAGGGCAAAGCCGCGCACCCGAGACAGCGCCTGTGGGCTAAAGCGCAGCTCCAGATATTTGACGTTATCAGCGGCCGCATCAGCAATCGCTTCATAAACCAGGCGCTGAATCATCTCCGGGGAGCGGTAGAAGTGACGCAGCACTTCAAACTTGCGCAAAAAAGCTTCGTGGGTGGGTGGATCGTTGGTTACCTGAACAAACGGCCGTAACGCTTCCAAATCCTGGGTAGGCACGTTTAGATGGTATTTTCGGGCAATTTCCAGCAGCGTCTCTAACCGCAGCGACCCCTCTAAATGCCGGTGCAAATCAATCTTGGGCAGCGATTTCAACTCAGCTACAGTTTGTTCTTGTTTTTCTCTCAAAACACTACTCTCAATTTAGGCAAAATATGATTTTTCGATACTTCCATACTGCGCGGCTACGTATACAAAACAGCGCTGGAGCAAGCAGTTTGCCTATTATTACAATTCTGGCACGGTCTTCACAATATCCTGTTTTACACTTGGCAGGGTAAAGAAAAATGAGCTCCCCTTGTGCAACTCACTTTCCACCCAAATCTTCCCTTCATGTGCATCAATAATGCGCTTGACAATGGCCAGGCCAATGCCCGTACCGCCAAAACGACGCCGCGATGACCCATCGATTTGGTAAAAGCGCTCAAAAATGCGCTGGTGCTTTTCGGCGGGCATACCAATGCCTTCATCCACCACCGACACCAGCACATCCTTTCCCTGCTCCACCATCGACAGGCGAATGGTGCCACCGTCTGGGCTGAACTTAAACGCATTGCCGATGAGGTTGTCTAACACCTGGTTCATGCGCCCCTTGTCGATGCGCACGCGCCCTTTCTGCCCAGGCGGAATCGAGCAAACGATAGACAGTCCTTTTTTGTCGGCGACGAGGCGGTGATTGATAACGGCCGTTTGCAGCAAATTGGCCATCGACATCTCTTCCAACTGCAAATTGCCCGAATCAATGCGCTGTAAGGTAATAATGTCCTCAATGATGCGCGTAATTTCGTCTGTTTTGTCGGAGACAATCTGCAAATATTCCTGCTGCTCCGAAGTGAGCAGCCCTTTGTCGCCGTCCATCAACAAATCCACATACCCTTTGACAAAGGTCAGCGGCGTGCGCAGCTCATGCGACACGTTTTGCACCAACTCATCTTTCAGCCGGTCGCTTTCCTTCAGCTCCTCGTACGCTTCGGCCAGCTCAGCCGCCCGCTCTTCCAGCTCTTCAAAGAGGCGGGCGTTGGCAATAGCCACACTTACCTGCGCGGCAGCAATGGTCATCAGCTGCGTGTCTGAATCGGTAAAAGCAAACGGCCGATCGCTGTCAATGGTCAACGTACCCACCGGCTGGTCGCGCACAATAAGCGGCACCACCAACAAACTGCGCACTCGCTCATCAAAAAAGAGGAAGTCAGGGTCAGAGTACGAATCGCGGATGTACACCAACTCGGCATTTTGCACCACCACACCAGAGATACTTTCGCTCAGATGCATCTTGGCGCTCATAAACTCGGGGTTGATGCCCACGGCCGCTTTTACCATCAACCCTTCGCCATCATCGGTCAACATGGTGATCGTGCTGGCGCGGGCATTCAGCAAGCCCTGCAAGATTTGCACCGTGGTTTGCAACACCGATTGCAGCTTCAAGTTGCCTGTCACCTGCTTGGCCATATCCACCAGGGCAGACATATCGCGCAGGCGGCGCTGCGATTCAGCAAAAGAACTGGCATTACGAATGGCAACGGCCGCTTGCTCCGCCAGCAAGTTCAGCAGCAGCAGTTCATCTTCGGTAAAAGAATGTGGATACAAATAGGTGGCGGTAAACGCGCCAATAATCTTCTCGCCATATTTCAGCGGGAACCCAGCAATGGCATAAATGCCCCAGCTGTTGGCGGTTTCACTCTGGTAAAAGGGGTGATTGGGCGCATCATTAATGACGATGGGACGCCCTTCCTGCACGACGGTGGCGGTGAGGCCTGTCCCAGCCGGACGAAGTTTGGGCACGGCGGCGGTGCGACGGCCGTCGCGCCACAGCGCCGACCCTTTGGAAAAGGTTTGCGTTTCTGAATCGTACAAAAAGATGTGCAGATTGGACGCAGGGATCAGCTTCAAAGCCGATTCCGTGATCGTATCCAGCACCACGTTCAGCTTCAATGGCTCGTTGAGCCGCAAAACGATGTCGTGGAAAGTAGACAGTTCATCAATGCGGCGCTGTGCCTGGCTATACAGATGCGCATGTTCAATAGCCACCGCTGCCTGACCGGCCAGATTTTGCGCCAGACGCAGCTGCCCCTGGGTGTACTGCTTCGCTTCGGCCAAATCGCCCAGCGCCAGCAGGCCAAGCACTTTGTTGCGGCGCACCAATGGCACCAAAATGACCGATTGCAGCCCGGCGGCTTGCAGCATGTCCTGGCCATCGTCATTGCCGGTGGGGTCACTGCGCAAATTTTCGATCTGGTGCGTCTCAAACACACGCTGCACCACGCTGTAGGAAGCCAGGTTTTTAATGCTGCCCAGCCCCACCAGCCGTTCATCTTCTTCCGGGGCCATCTGTTTGATGTACGCCTGGTTTTTATGGGCGGCCGGATAAAGGCTCTGAAAATCCTGATCCCACACAAAAATGGTGCAGCTGTCCACCTGCAAGGCGCGCACCATCTCCGACACAACCGTTTGCAGCACAAAATCCTGGTCCAGGTTGGCCGTCATGGTGGCACTGGCCTGGTACAGGGTGCTGAGTTCAGCCAGCTGCTGCTCGGTTTGCTGGAACAGCATGGCATTTTGGATGGCTACGGAAGCGTGGGCCGCCAGGGTCGAAGCCAGCCACTCAACCCGCTGATCAAAAGCGCTGGCAATCTGGCTGTCGAAAATGAGGATGCCCAGCAAAACGCCGCCAGCCGACAGGGGGACCCCCATCCAGGAGCGGGTGTTTTCGGTGTGAGGGACGGGCTGCCAGCGGGCATCGGCGCGAACGTCGTCGATGCGGATGAGTTCTGCCCGGCTGATGATATTTTGCAGAAGGGGATGGCCACGCCAGACCAATTCGGCTTCTTCCAGGGTGAGTACCACTGGCCGATCGTAAAAATCGCGGCTGGCTACCAGCTTCAATTCGCCGTCGGTGAGCAGGAAAGCGAAGGCATTGTTGTAGGAGACGACATTACCCAGGGCCAGCAGGAGGTGGTTGACCACAGATTCGGCCTGCAGCGAGGTGCTGATGACCGCGATGGCCTGGCGCAGGGCAACGGCCGTCTGATAATCATGGGCGCCCCGGTCCACCAACTCACGGGTTTGGGTGAACAACCGGGCATTTTTAATGATGACCGTGACGTGGGCAGCAACGGCCGTTAACGTCTGGAAATCGGCCGCATCAAAGGCATGAGGCACGTCGCTTTGAATCGAAATAGCGCCCAGCACCTCGCCGTGCAGCCGCATCGGCACACAAATGATCGATTGCGGCTGGCCGTCGCCATTGATGCCCGGTACCGGCTTTTCATCTTGCGGCCAGTTGTCGGTGGCAAAGGGCACGTTGTTGTTGATAACCCAGGCCACCAGGCTATCTTTGTCGCTCAGGGGAATGGGCTGCCGGGTAATACGCTGGCGGTTTTCCAGCACACAGGGGAATTCGATCATATCTTCGCTGGCGTCTACCAGGGCAATGTAGCAGGTGGGCGGTGAAAAAATATGGAGCAGCTGGTCGTGAATTTCTTGCATCGTTTGCTGCAGGGGTTTCAGCACCCGCACCGATTCGGTAACGTGGTAGATGGTTTCCAGCTGGTGCGCCCGCTGCCATGCCTGCTGTGCCAGCTGCCGGTAGCTCAGCGCCACACCAATGTAACCAGCCAGGAGAGAGAAGACGGCCGTTTCCCAGCGCACCACCTCTACCGATTCACCCATTACCTGCAAAATGGCGCAGGTGTGGCGCTGCCCGGTCCTGATGGGCAAAATGAGCTGGCGCGCCTGTGGCAGCAGCTTCATTTCCGTGGCACGGCGTAAGTGGCTGTCGGCATCTACCGGCAGCCAGCCTTCGGCCGGGCCAAAACAGCTATGCAGGATCAGCTTCTGGCTGCCATTTTCACACAAGACCAGCCGCGCCTGGCAGCCCGGAAAGGCGTCGGGAAACGCCGCCGCAATGCGCCCGGTGATCACGTCAAACTGCTGCTGATCAATAATTGCCTGGCTCACCTGCGCCAGCAGCCCTTGTTGGGCAGCGGACAGCGAATGCTGCTGCTGGAGAAACGGCGAAATCGCCAGTAAAGAAGCCAGCAGCGCCGCCAGATCAGGATTTGTGGGCGTTGGGGCAAATTGCAGGGCAAAGCCGGTTTGTGCTACCAACCAGCTGTTTGGCAGATTTTCGGCCGTCGGCACCAGCAGCACCGATTCGGCCGCCAGATGCTGGGTAGCAAAGGGATGTAACAGAGAGTGAAGAGCGTCCCAGGAAGTGGCTCTCTGTAGATTTTGTTGCAGGACATTAAGGGCTTGAAGCTGATCGTTACTGTGGGGCATAGGCCAATCAGTCTAAAATCTCAGGTAAGTTTAGATAAATTGTGGTGTTTCGGGCACATCGAGACAGCCAAAAAAGTGTGCCCGCAAACACCACAACATGTAACCATGTTTTAGAAAAGTCGTCAATTATCCACGGTGAAAGAGACGTAAAAAGTTATCAAACGAACGTACTGTCGCATGAATCTCTGTATTTCCGTCTAACGAGTAGTGCGCCCAGAAAGTTCGCCGCAGTTAATAATGATGGCGCAACAGCTAACCAGTCCAGCGAACTTGACATAACAACGCCAGGTTTGCGCCGGACTGTACAGGCGCCAACAGTGGAGCCTCTAACGACGACGTTTTTTACCTGAAGACGTGGGGGTGCCAGACGGCCGTCCGTTAGCGCTGGTGCTCGTGCTGGGCGATGCGGCCGTATCTTCCTTCATGTGGCAGTGCTTGTACTTCTTGCCGCTGCCGCATGGGCACGGATCGTTGCGCCCCACTTTGGGCATATCGCGCCGCAGCTCAACACCTTTCCCTTTTTCTCGTTTAACCACCTGGTAACCGGCATCGCGCGCCTGGGTCTGGTAAGCCGTCTCCGCCTCCTGCTGCTGCACAAAGGCGCGGTGCTGCTCCACCTGGAAGAAGAAGCGCTCCACAATATTTTGCTCGATGTTGTTGCGCATGTCGTTAAACATTTGCGCCGAGCGGATTTTGTACTGCACTTTGGGATCACGCTGCCCCACGGCTTCCAGGCCAATTTCACGGCGCAAATCGTCAGCGGCCGTCAGGTAGTCACGCCATTCGCGGTCAATTGCGTTCAGCAGGAGCAGCCGCTGAAAATTGCGGTACTCCTCTTCACCAATCTGGTTGCGCCATTTTTCTTGCTGCTTGCTAACGTATGCCTTCAAAGCCACTTCCAGCTGATCACCGTCCAGGGCCGAGAGCGTTTCCAGCAGCAAGTTGCGCAGAGCCGCATTGGCCTGGCTGGAAAAACGAGTTTGGCGGTATTCGGCCGTTTTTACCGACAGGTTATCCACCGAGAACTGGCCAAACGCCTGGTTCAGCTGCTCTTCCGACTCGTTCCAGATGCGCTCACGATCGGCCGTTGGCATCTCTACATGATCCGCCACAAACTCATCGTAGAAGCTTTGTACCCGGGCCACATACTCACGGCGAATGTTTTCCTTGGCCTGAAGCTGCCCAGACTTACGCGAAGCCAGGCTGCCCAGGTTCGGAATGGGGGGCAGCAGGGGCAGGAAACGGCCCATTGCCCGCAGCAGCTGGTAAATATTCGCTCCGTTTTCCTCGTTTTCGTACACCAAAACCATCAGCCGCTCAATCAACTTGTCACGCGAGAAGGCGGCGGCCTCTGTTTTGTCGAGCGTGATAATCTCGGGCAGCAAGCCGCGCAATCGGGCAGCTATTGCATTAAAGTTAATTGTCTCGGTAGCATCGGTGGTAAATTCGTCCACCACACGTTCAATTTCACCACGCACGTAGGCCACGTAATTTTCAACGTAGTTATCGACGATTTGGGCAACGGCCGTTGCAAAAGCATCGTCAATACGCTTGTCGTAATCCACCCCTTCTCCCAGCAAAATAGCCCGCCGCTCGTTATAGGTGGCCATACGCTGCCGGTTCATCACGTCGTCGTATTCCACGATGTTCTTGCGGATGTCGAAGTTGTACCCTTCCACCCGCTCCTGAGCGCTTTCGATCATCCGGTCCAATACGCCAAACTCCAGCGGCATGTCATCGGGAATATTGGCCAGCAGCCCCTTAGACATCCAGCTCTTCAGCCGCTCGCCGCCAAATCGGCGCATCAAATCATCTTCCAGGGAGAGGAAAAAGCGGGAGGAGCCAGGATCGCCCTGGCGCGCGGCACGCCCGCGCAGCTGGTTGTCGATGCGGCGAGATTCGTGCCGCTCTGACCCAATAACGTGCAGACCACCCAGCTCCCACACTTCGCGGCGCTCTCGCTCCGTTTGCTTTTGCAGATCGTCAATCTTTTGGATCCACTTCTCGGAAATGCCGGGCACAGTCTGCACCACTTTGGCCGCTTCCGCCTTGTCGTTGCCCAGCACGGCGCGAATCAGCGCAGCGCGGGCGTTATAATGTTTCTCAAACAGGATTTCCGCCAGGAATTGGGCCAGCAGGCCGTTATCGCCCTGAACGCGCTGGTAACCCATGTACATGTCGCGCAGCCGGATGGCTTCTTCAACCAGGGCCACATCCTTATCCATATCTTCCAGGTATTCACGTGCTTCACCCAGGCTGCCGCTGGTGACCAGGCGCAGCGCCTGGCGAATTTCGTTGTAGCCCAGATCATAGCTTTCACCCAACACGCGGGTGAGGTAACCCATGACCTGCACCTCTTCGATTTCAACCAGGGCTTCATCCAGCCGAGCTTTTTCGGCAACGATCCACGGCAGCAGGTCGGCATCAAGCTTGCTGTTGCGGCTGATAATCTCTTTGGCCGCCTCTTCCCCTTCTTCGAGGTGTTTGAAGATGAGCTGGGTGAGTAACGGCCGTTTAAACATCTCTCGTTCTAACAGTTCAGCCGACAGACCTTCCGGGTTACCACCCAACAAAATGTCGGTACCACGACCAGCCATGTTGGTTGAGATGGTCACCGCCCCCTTGCGCCCCGCCTGGGCCACAATTAGCGCTTCCGACTGGTGAATTTTCGCGTTCAACACCGTGTGCGGAATCTTGGCCTCGCTAAGCAGCCGGTCAATTGTTTCCGAATGTTCAACGGAGGTGGTACCCACCAAAACCGGCCGTCCTGTAGCCACCACCCGCTTCACCTCACGAATGATAGCCTGATCCTTGGCCCCTTCATTGCCGTAAATCTGGTCGGCGTGGTCCAAACGCTTGTAAAAGCGCGGTTTGTTGGTCGTCGGGTCTACGTAAACCACCTGTTCCGCGTTTTCAACCTTCTCTTTTTTCTCCACCAGCCCCAGCACATTGTTGTCCACGATGTACTGCACGTTGGTGGGCAGCGGCGTTACGCCCAGCTCGTAAATCTTATCAAACTCCTCGGCGTCGGTGAGGGCGGTACCAGTCATACCGGCCAGCTTCTCAAAGAGGCGGAAGTAATTTTGTAGGGTGATAGTGGCCACCGTCACCGTTTCCCGCTTAATCTGCACCCCTTCTTTGGCTTCGATCGCCTCGTGTAAGCCTTCGGAGTAGCGCCGACCGGCCATCAGACGGCCGGTAAAGTCATCCACGATGATGACTTCGCCGTTTTGCACCACGTACTGCACATCACGTTTGTAGAGGTACTGCGCCTTCAGGGCGTTATCCAGGTAATAGGTGAGGTGATAAAAGCGGGGATCGTAAAGGCTGTCCCCTGCGTCGGGATCGAGTTCCGGGATGCGCTGTTCAATTTCAGCAATACCGATCTCGGTCAGGCTGATGGAGCGGCTCTTTTCGTCCAGATCGTAGTGGCCGTTGGGTTCTTCCTCTTCTTCGGCCGTATTGCGCTTTAGACGGCGTACATACTCGGCGAAGCGGCTGTATTCCTTGCCCGAACGGTCCGCCGGGCCGGAAATGATGAGCGGCGTCCGCGCTTCATCGATCAGCACGTTGTCAACTTCGTCAATGATGGCGTAGATAAGATCGCGCTGCACCAGCTTTTCACGGTTGGTGGCCATGTTGTCTCGCAGGTAATCAAAGCCAAATTCGCTGCTGATGCCGTAGGTGATGTCCGCCAGGTAAGCCTGTTTGCGCGTGCTGGGCCGCCAATGGACCAGGCGCTCATCTTCCAGCTCCGCACCGGGATTCACGTAGTCGGGGTCGTACAGGGCCGAAAACTTTTGCGGGCCAATACAGCCAACGGTCAGGCCCAGGGTGTGGAAGATTTTACCCATCCAGCCACCGTCGCGGCGGGCCAGGTATTCGTTCACCGTCACCAGGTGAACGCCCTGGCCGGTCAGCGCGTTCAGAAAAAGCGGCAGCGTACCGACCAGCGTCTTACCTTCACCCGTTCGCATTTCGACGACATCACCACGGTGCAGCAGGATGCCGCCCATGATTTGCACATCGTAATGGCGCAGGCCGGTGGAACGCACCGACGCTTCACGCACCAGGGCAAAAGCCTCGGGCAGCAGTTCCTCCAGGGATTCGCCGTTGGCATAGCGCTCTTTGAGTTCGGCCGTTTTTGCCCGCATCTCATCGCCAGACATCTGCTGCAGGGCTGGCTCCAAAGCGGCCACTTGCTGCACGATAGGTTTTAGATTTTCAATGATCTTTTGGTTGGGATCACCCATTATTTTGGATACAAGTTTTTTAAACATACGCCCACTTCTTATCGAAAGAGTTATAGTCAAACAAAAGAGAGGTAGTGTACCAGGGCTGCCTTAATTTTTTGTTAGAAGGGGGAACGGCCGTATCCGCCATACCCCTCGCCACACACTACTCGTTAAACAACTCACCCACGCTGCGCCCCTCATGCGAACGCAGAATCACTTCACCCAACAAACCAGCCACCGACAAAACCGTGATGTTCGGCAGCATTTTTTCTGATGGAATGGGAATGGTGTCCGTGGTCACAATCTCCTTAATTGGCAGCTGACTCAGCCGCTCGCTGGCCGGGCCAGACATGACCGGATGGGTAAAGGCCACATACACATCCTTCGCGCCATTGGCTTTCACCAGATCAACAGCTTGCTGAATTGATCCGGCCGTATCCACCAGATCGTCCACAATGATCACATCTTTGCCATCCACCGAGCCAATTAAAGACAGCGCTTCCCGATCATTGCGGTTACCGACGCGGCGCTTTTCTACAAACGCCAGGGGCATATCTAGCTCGGCCGCAAAGTTACGGCCACGCTTGGCAAAACCCAGGTCCGGCGTTACCACAACGGCATCCAACTTCTTCTCTAGAAAGTAGTCTACCAGCACATGGAAGGCGGTTAAAGAATCGCCGGGAATTTTGTAAAATCCCTGGATTTGGGCCGCGTGCAAATCAATTGTCATCCAGCGGTCGGCCCCCGCCACCTCGATGAGATCGGCCAACAGGCGGGCCGAGATGGGCACGCGGGGCTGATCTTTTTTGTCGCTTTGCGAATACGCCATGTACGGCACCACCACCGTAATTCTGCCTGCGGAATCGCGCTTAAGGCAGTCGATGGCAATGAGCGTTTCCATGATATTGCGATGCACCGGCCGGGCATGGCTTTGAATAAGATACACATCCTGGCCACGCACGCTGCCATGCAGCCTTACAAACAGGTTCTCGTTGGGGAATTCAATGATGTCCCAACTGCTCAGGGGTATTTTAACGTACTCGGCAATGCGCTGAGCCAGTTCCGGGCAACCCGACCCGGCAAACAATTTGATATCGCCATAAGCCATCATAATGTGATACTTTTTCTACCCTTTACGTTTACTTTCAGATTTTTCCAATAATTGATGCACGGCCGTGTACGGGTCCACTTGGCGCTCGGCAACGGCCGTTAACAACCCATCACGCAGCTCCAATGGCACCGACGCCTGAAACTGGGCCATAAACCGCTGCTGAAGCAGCCCTTCCACCTCGCGCCAGCTGCGTTCCTTTTCTCGCTTCAGCCAGTCACCACTCTGGCGCAAATGGGCCATGTGCTGAGCCAGCATCTCGGCCAGAGCACCCATGCCTTTTTCCTCGGTGGCCACCGTTTCCAGCACTGGAATGTTCCAGGCTGCGCCGTTGGGACTGGTGGTAGCAAGCGAGGAAATACGGCCGCTTTGCCGCGTTCCCCCCACCGGCCCCAAATGCAGCATCATCTTCAACGAGCGCACCGTGCGATCGGCCCCGGGCCGGTCGGCTTTGTTGACCACCAAAATGTCGGCAATCTCCAAAATGCCCGCCTTGATCGATTGAATTTCATCGCCCATACCCGGTGCTTCAATGACAATCGTGGTATGGGCGGCATTGGCAATGTCCACCTCCGCCTGGCCCGCGCCGACTGTTTCCACCAGCACGTAGTCAAAGCCAGCGGCATCCAGCACCTTGATCACCGAGGCGGTGGCCCGCGCCAATCCACCCAGGCTGCCCCGCGACGCCATGCTGCGAATGTAGACACCCGGATCGCCCGATAAATCACGCATCCGCACCCGGTCGCCCAGCAGCGCCCCGCCGGTAAACGGGCTGGTTGGGTCCACCGCAATGATGCCTACGCGAACATCCTGCTGGCGCAGCGTTTTGACCAGGGCGTTCACCACCGTGCTTTTGCCCGCGCCGGGTGAACCGGTCACCCCAACCACATGGGCCTGGCCCGTGTGGGGGTACAGCGCCTGAATCGCCTGCTCAGCGGCCGTCGGGCTGTTTTCTACCTGGGTAATCAGGCGAGCAATGGCCCGAATCTGCCCCTGGCGCACCTGTTCTAGCAGTTCGTTCACGCCACATCCCCGGCAGGTGACGCGCCGCCCACCGCATCCCAGATAAAGGCAATGATGTCATCCATGCTGGCCCCAGGACCAAAAATGCCGGTGACCCCTAACGCTTTGAGCACCGGCACATCTTCATTGGGAATGATGCCCCCCAGGAAAAGAGGCACATCGGTCATCTGGTTAGCCGCCAGCAGTTCCACGATGCGCTGGACCAGCGGCATGTGTGCCCCAGACAAAATACTCAAGCCGATGGCGTCGGCATCCTCCTGGAGCGCGGCCTCAACCACCATCTCCGGCGTCTGGCGCAGACCGGTATAGATCACTTCCATTCCGGCGTCGCGCAGGGCCCGGGCGACCACTTTGGCCCCCCGATCGTGCCCATCCAGGCCGGGCTTAGCAATTAAAATACGCGGTTTTGTTTGGTCCATAAGCTGTGCATCTCCCAAGCGTGGGTTGTCGTGGGTTGTCTTGTAAAAATCCGGGTTGATTATACCGGCAGGGGCATGGTTTTGCGAGTGTATCCGCAGGCCACAACTATCAGGAGAAGGGGCAACGGCCGTTTCCCACTCCAGCCAAAACGCCGATTCAAACGGCATGAAGGTACCTTTACCACTGACCTGGCTCTATACCCCGCAGCGCCACCAAAACGGATTGGCCCACTTTTGGTGAGTTGATTACATAATCTCTCCTTGCAAAACAGGCCGGTTCTCGTCTATACTGTGGCCAGACGTTATGTCATGTCAAGGAGGACACTCATGACCCTATCAGGAAAAAATCGCAAATATTGGTTCCTCATTCTATGCCTCTTCGCACTTTTTTTTGCTACGAGCCAGGTTTTTGCCAAACAAAGCAGCGTTCAGACCGCAACGGCCGTTGTTAACACCGGTGCGCTGAATGTTCGTTCCGGGCCAGGCCCCAGCTACGGCATTGTGACCGTGGTGAACCAGGGTAACGTGCTCAACTTGCTGGGCCGCAATGAAGACAGCAGCTGGGCGTATATCCAGACCCCCAGCGCCGTGCTGGGCTGGGTGAATGCCAGCAGTGACTTCATCACCCCCAGTGTAGCCATCAGCACGCTGCCGCTGGTCATTCCGACTACGGCCCTGCCCACCGCGACTTCAACCACCACCCCCACCACGGCTACCCCAACGGCCACGGCAACGGGTACGGCCGTTCCCCCCACCGCCACCCCAACCGCCACGGCCAAACCAGCTGGCGCGACGGCTACCATTGCCACCGGCGCGCTAAACGTACGCAGCGGCCCCAGCCTGGCTTACGGCCCGGTGGCCGTGGTCAACCAGGGCACCGTGGTCAGCCTGATTGGACGTAACGCCAACAGCACCTGGGCCAAAATCCGCCTGGCCAACGGCACCGAAGGCTGGGTGAACGCCGCCAGCACCTACATCACCCCCAGCGTGGCTATCAGCAGCCTGCCGGTGCTGGATACCGGGAGCCCCACCGTAAACGCCACGGCACTGGTGGCCACCGGGGCGCTCAACGTGCGCTCCGGGCCAGGGGTGAATTTCAGCGTCATCACCGTGGCCTCGCAGGGCCAAACCGTGATGCTGCTAGGGCGTAACGCCAACAGCAGCTGGGCCAAGATTCGCCTGGGAAACAACACCGAAGGCTGGGTCAACGCCTCGCTGCTGACGCCCAGTGTGGCTATCAGCAGCCTGCCGCTGGCCGACAGCCCGGCCGCGCCGGAACCGCCCGTGCCGGTAGCCCCCGGTTCCGTGCTGAGTCTGCGCTCGGGACCAGGCACAAACTACCCGGTCACCGGGTCGGTTTATCAGGGGCTGCGGGTAACGGCCGTTGGCCGTAATGCCGACAGCACCTGGCTAAAGGTACTGCTGAGCGACGGCCAGGAAGGCTGGATTGGCGCGCAGTACGTGCAGCTCTCCATCCCCGTGGGCAACCTGCCCGTGGTAGATGGCACCACCGCACCGCCCGCCAGCACGCCCACGCCCGCCCCATCGGCCAATTCGGCCACGGTGGCAACTGGGGCTCTGAACGTGCGCTCTGGACCAGGTATCGGCTACGGCGTAGTCGCGGCGGCCTACCAGGGCCAGGTGGTCACCTTGCTGGCGCGCAACAACATCAGCAGTTGGGTTAAGATTCAGCTGAGCAACGGCGTGCAGGGCTGGGCCAACGTGACGCTGCTGTCCACCAGCGCCAACATCAACAGCCTGCCGGTAGAAGATGTGCCCACGTTGGCGACTTCTGGTGTGGTGAATACGGCCGTTCTCAACGTGCGCTCCGGGCCAGACATCAGCTATGGGGTGGTAGCCGTGGTTTACCAGGACCAGGGCGTCGCCCTCATTGGCCGTAATGCCAATGCCAGCTGGGTGAAAGTCCGGCTAACCAACGGGGTTGTGGGCTGGGTGAACGCGGCTTACATTCAAACCGCCACCACATTAAACAGCCTGCCCGTCACCAACTAACAAAAAGGTGTGCCGCAAAAGGCCCTGGCTATCACAACGCCAGGGCCTTTTTTTATGGGAAACGTGAAGCGTGAAACGTGATAAAAGTATCTTCACGTTTCAGCCTTTACTCTAAAGGGAGAAATCTCCCGTCGTTTCTGGTTTGGTTTACTGGCAGTTGGGGCAACGGCCGTAAAACTCTACCAGGTGCCCCTCAATCACAAAGTTAAAACGCTCGGCCAGCAGCTTGCCCACTTCCTGCAAGCTGCACTCCTCAAACTCAATCACCGCGTCGCAGCCAGAACAAACCAGGTGGTGATGATGGCCGCCGTCAAGCAAAATGTAGTGTGCCGCGCCGGTGCCCTGGTACACCGGGCGAATCAGCCCCAGCTCACTCAGCAGCTCCAGCGTGCGGTAAACCGTCATCCGGCCCACCGTGGTGTCGGTTTCATGAACCACTTCCAGCAGGCCATCGGCCGTGACATGGCCACCGCAGCCCAGCAGCGCCTGCACAATTTTTTGGCGCGAGCTGGTCAGGCGGAACCCTTTTTGCTTCAGGGCCGATTGAATGTTGTGTAAGCGTCTGTCTAGGCTGGTTTCGTTCATAACTCTTTTTATCCCGGACGGCTCAAAAGCGCGGCAGCATTTTTCTCTCTGCGTTCTTAGCGTCCTCTGCGGTTCACCTCAATTTCGTCGCCAGAGCAGGCCGCGCTCGGGAGCAAAGAGGTAAGCCAGGGCAAAGATGGCCGTGGCCACCAGCACAACGGCCGGACCAGAGGCGATATCCAGGTAATACGACGTGTACAGGCCCGCCGCACCAGAAAAAGCGCCAATGACGGCGGCGATAAACATCATCGGCGTCAGGCGGCGGGTGAGCAGGGAAGCGGCCGCAGCGGGGGTCACCAGCATGGCCACCATGAGAGCAATGCCCACCACTTGCAGCGACACCACGATGGTGACGGCGATGAGCACCAGCAGCAGGTAGCGCAAAAAGGTGGCGGGCAGGCGCAGGGTAGTAGCCAGCACCGGATCAAACGAGATGACCATGAACTCTTTATAGAAAAAGAAGATAATGAGCAGGACGACAAGACCCAGTACGGCCGTTGTCCACAAATCTCCCACCGTCACCCCCAGCAAGTTGCCAAACAAAAAGTGAGCCAGATCGACCGTGTAGTTGCCCGTCGCCGAGAGCAGCGCCACGCCCAGGGCAAACGCCCCAGCAAAAATGACGCCGATGGCCGTGTCTTCCTTTACCACACCCCGGCTGCTGAGGGCACCAATGCCAACGGCCGTCAACACCCCCATCACCAGCGCCCCCAGCGCCAGCGGCCAGCCGAGTAAAAAGGCGATGACCACGCCGGGCAAAATGGTGTGCGCCAGGGCGTCGCCAAAAAAGGCCATGCCGCGCAGCACCACATAGGTGCCCAGCACCGAGCAAACAATGCCCACCAGCACGGCCGCCACTAAGGCGCGGACGATGAAGGAATATTGGAGGGGGTCGAGGAGGAGGTTCATATCTTTTCGAGTGAAAAGTAAGAAGTAAAAAGTAGTAAGTGAGCAAACTTTTTACTTATCACTTTTTACTTTTCACTTATCACGTCATATTCATCATGGCCGCAGCAGTCATCCACCAGAATGCCCTGCTCCGCGCCGGGCAGGACGTGCACGTGGCCGCCGTAGGCCTGTAACAAATTGTCGGGGGTGAGAACGGCCGTTGGCCCGGCAAAGGCCACCACCCGCCGGTTTAGCAACATGATTTTGTCGAAGCGATCAGCCGCCAGCTGCAAATCGTGGGTGGCCACCAGCACCGTCACGCCGTCGGGGCGCAGGCCGTCTAAAATATCGAAGATCGCCTGCTGGCTGGGCAGGTCCAGCCCGTTGAGCGGCTCGTCTAGCAGCAGCAGTTCCGCTTCCTGGGCCAGGGCGCGGGCGATAAACACGCGCTGCTGCTGCCCGCCAGACAGCTCGCCAATTTGCTTTCTGGCCAGGTGGGTTGCCTCGACGCGGGCCAGGCTCTGGCGCACCACGTCCCAATCGGCGCGGCGCGGCCAGCGGAAGAGGCCAATCTGGCCCACCCGCCCCATCATCACCACATCTTCCACCGTCACGGGGAAAGACCAATCAATTTCGTTGCGCTGCGGCACGTAACCGATGCAGATGTGGCCGTCGGGGCCGTGGCCAAAGATATTTACCTGCCCTTCGCTGGGCCGGACAGTGCCTACGATGAGCTTAAAGAGGGTGCTTTTGCCCGCGCCATTTGGCCCCACGACGGCAATCCGCTCGCCGCGCTGTGCCGAGAAATTGACGTGCTGCAGGGCATAAACACGGCCGTTTCCCCCCACGCCATTTACCGATACATCTTGTAATCCAGCGGCATATGCCACCGAAACGCCCACCATTTGCAGTGAAGGTGTTCGGGGATCGTGGGTCACGCCGCGCCCGGCAAGTGCATTCATAAAGTGTGTCATATTGATATTTTATATTACTTTCGCCCGATTGACGATTGCGATTTTGGGCCACACCGCCCGAGACGACCCGTTTCGCAGCGCCGTCTTGCCCGCCCGCACCCAATTTGGGATTGTGTGATTTTGGGGAAATTCAACGCCAGGCCCAGAGAAAAGCGGTCGGATGCTCGTTGGCTGGTCATAAACAAAGTGTATCCGGCGTATATATCCAGACACATAGAAACGGCTTACTCCTTTGCGTATGATGGACGGTGTAGAACAATTCTCGTTTTATTCATTCTAAAAACTTGCGAAGGAGGCAAACATGATTGTTAACCTGATTCTATGGATTATTCTGGGCGCGGTAGCTGGCTGGATCGCCAGCATGGTGATGGGGCGTGATGCGCAAATGGGCGCGTTGGCCAACATCATTGTAGGGATTATCGGTGCCTTGTTGGGTGGATTTTTGTTCAATCTGCTCGGTCTGCCGGGTGACACTGGCTTTAACTTTTGGACGTTGATTGTAGCGACGCTGGGGGCCATTGTGCTTCTGTTCCTGATTGGGATTGTGCGCCGCGCCGCTTAACGGCCTGAAGTTGTTCAGCTAACGCAGAAAAACCAATACCTCTGCATCGTGTGATGCAGGGGTATTTTTTTGCTAAAGGAGATTTACATAATGCTCGAAACGGCCGCTCCGCCACCAGAAAACATCATTCACACCCGAGATCTGACAAAAACCTTTGCCAATAAAACAGTGGTGAACAATCTGAATCTGGACATTCCCCCAGGCGTCATTTTTGGCTTTATTGGCCCCAGCGGCTGTGGCAAAACAACCAGCGTGCGGCTGCTGCTGGGCATCTACACGCCAGACAGCGGCGCAGTTGAAGTGCTGCAGCGGTCACCACAAAAGTTTCGCCGGGCCGACCGGGCCAAAATTGGCTATATGCCGCAGCAGTTTGTGCTTTACCAGGACCTGAGCGTGTGGGAGAACCTGAACTTTGCCGCCTCGCTCTATGGCGTGCCGCTGCGCCGCCACGAGCGCCTGGATTACCTGCTGGAGCTGGTGGAGCTGACGGGCCACGAAAACAAAAACGTGCGCCATCTGTCGGGC
Source organism: Anaerolineae bacterium (assembly GCA_020848035.1). Taxonomy (GTDB): domain Bacteria; phylum Chloroflexota; class Anaerolineae; order Promineifilales; family Promineifilaceae; genus Leptofilum. The sequence continues at coordinate 112,716 of JADLAX010000026.1, forward strand.
GGGATGCAGCGGCGTCTGAGCCTGGCGGCGGCGATTGTGCACGAGCCCCAACTCATCTTCCTGGATGAACCGACCACGGGCATCGATCCGGTTTTGCGCCGCAAATTTTGGGATTATTTCCAGCAGCTTAAGGCGGACGGGCACACGCTGTTTATCACCACGCAGTACGTCAACGAGGCGGCTCATTGCGATTATGTGGGGGTGATGGCCAACGGCCGTTTGCTGATGGTGGAAACGCCGGAAGGGTTGCGGCACCGGGCAATGGGCGGCGACATCATCCACCTGCATACCAGCCAGATTCTCAGTGAGGCGCAGCTGGCGGCGCTGGCCAGCCAGCCGTTTGTCATCGCCGACAAGGTAGCGCGGCTGCGCGACCGGGGGATTGAGCTGGTGGTGCCAGACGCCAGCGTTACGCTGCCGCAGCTGCTCGACTGGTGCCACGGCCAGGACATCGAGGTGGAATCGGCCAGCGAGCACATGCCGATTTATGATGACATTTTTGTGGAGCTGATCCGCCAGGCAACGGCCGTCCAGGAGGCACAGACCAATGATTAACCAATTTTTCCACTTCATCTGGCAGGCACTCATCCGCATTTTTTCGTTTGTCAGCAAAGAAGTCCGCACCATCTGGCACCAGCCCCGGCTCATCTTTTCGCTCATTTTGGGGCCGTTTCTCATTTTGCTTCTCTTTGGTATTGGCTACCGCGACACGCCGCGCACACTGCATACCCTGTTTGTTGTGCCAGAAGGCAGCCAGATCGAAGGCATGGTGGAGCAGTACGCCACCTCATTGGGCAGCCAAATTTCCTACGCGGGCATCATCCACGACCCGGCGGAAGCAGACCGCCAGCTGCGTGCGGGCGACGTGGATCTGGTGGTGGTGACCCCGGCCAACCCAATGGCCAGCTGGGAAAACGACGAGCAGTCTCAATTCACCCTGTACCATTCCGAAGTTGATCCGTATGAGGAGGTGTATATCCGGGTGATTGGGCAGCGCTACGCTGAGGAGATCAACAAGCAGGTGATGATAAACGCCCTGATGAGCAGCCAGGCCGAGGCGGGAACCTGGCAAGAGAACGTGAGCCGGGCCCAGACACAGGCAACGGCCGTACGCGAAGCCCTGACCGCAGGGGATATTGCAACAGCACAAAGCTCGGCCCAGGCACTGGGGAATGAACTGGATTTGCTGGAGCTGGCCCTGGGCGCGGGGGTGAGCCTGGTAGCCAGCGTCGAGGAGGCGGGCGGCCAGACGGGCACCACCACGGAGCTGCTGACTGAGCTGGAAACGCTGCAAAGCCAGATTGACGAAGTGATGAGCCTCAGCGAAAGCAGCGGCACTACTATGCTAGAACAGGGCCGAGAAACGGCCGCTAACATCGAAAGTTCCCTGGAAGAAGTGGATGGGCTGCTGCAAACGTTCCAGGGGCTGGACACCACGGTGCTGGTGGCCCCGTTTGTCAGCGAAACATTAAACATCACCCAGGCGCAAATTGAGCCGATGCATTTTTATGTGCCGGGGGTGATTGCCCTGCTGCTGCAACACCTGGCCATTACCCTGGCCGGGCTGAGCGTCATCCGCGAGAAGCTGGGCGGGGCAATGGAGCTGTTCCGCGCCGCGCCGGTATCGGCGTTTGAGATGTTGACGGGCAAATACATCAGCTATTTGCTGATCATTGGGGGGTTAGCGGCCGTTCTCACCGCGCTGGTGGTTTTGGGGCTGGATATGCCGCAGCTGGGTTCCTGGTGGAACTATGCGCTGGTGCTGCTGGCCCTGCTGCTGGCGTCGCTGGGCATGGGCTTCAACATTTCGCTGTCGGCGCGCAGCGACAGCCAGGCGATTCAGTACGGCATGTTGACGCTGCTGGCGGCCATCTTTTTCAGCGGCTTTTTCCTGGCGCTGTACCGTTTGTCGGCCCTGGTGCGCTGGGTTTCGTGGCTGCTGCCCACCACCTACGGCACCATCTTGCTGCAAGACGTGATGCTGCGCGGCAAGCCGCCGCAGCTGGTGCTGATCCTGGCGCTGTTTGCGTTTGCGGCCGTTTTGCTGCTGGTTGCCTGGTTCCGCCTGGGCCGCCAGATGGCCCGGGAGTAACCCCATGCAGCGATGGGAAATTCCGGCCATCCCGGCGCGGCAGTTGGTGTGGTGGACGTTGGGGGTAACGGCCGTTGTCCTCTGCTTCTGGCTGTTTATTCGCTTTCAGGAGATGGTGCTGCTGCTGCTGACGGCGCTGATTTTGAGTACGGCCGTACGCCCCGGTGCGGTCTGGCTGGAAAAACACGGTATTGCCAAACCAATTGGCCTGCTGCTGATCTTCAGCCTGGTTGGGCTGCTGTTGGCAGTGCTCATCTGGGCCACAGTGCCGGTGCTGGTGGAACAAAGCGCCGCCCTGGGCCAGAGTGTGGGGGAAGGTTACCGACTGCTGTACCAAAACCTGGAGCAATCAACCAACATTCTGGTGCAGCGCTTTCTCACCCTGCTGCCGCCAAATCTGGACGGCCCTATGGCTGGCAGCGGCACGGCGCTGCCAGAGCTGGAGGTGCCGGTTACCCCAGAAACCACCCAGGGCGAACAAATTGTGATTGGCGTGGCTCAGGCGATTGCTGTCATCATCTTCACGTTTTATTGGACGTTAGAAGGTGAGTATGTCAAAAACGCTTTTTTTATGATGCTGCCCCTCAATAAACGAGCCAGTACCCGCGAACTCATTCAGAAAATTGAGCAAACCGTGGGCAGCTACCTGCTAGGTCAAGGGATGCTCTGTCTGATCATTGGGGCGCTGGCGTTTGTGGCCTACGCGCTCATCGGGCTGCCGCATGCCCTGCTGCTGGCCGTGTTTGCCGGGCTGCTGGAGGCGGTGCCGATTGTGGGGCCGTTTCTGGGGGCCGTACCCGCCTTTATCATCGGTCTCTCCATTTCGCCGGTGACCGGGCTGTGGGTGGTGGTGGCTTCACTGGTGATCCAGCAGCTGGAAAACAGCCTGCTGGTGCCCCGGGTGATGGACCGCACGATTGGGATACGGCCGTTGGTCTCCCTGCTGGCGTTGGTGGCGTTTGGCTCCCTCTACGGCATTCTCGGGGCGCTGATTGCCCTGCCGCTGGCCGGGGTCATCCAGCTGCTGCTGGACCGCTACCTGCTGGCCCGCGAGAGCCTGGAGCAAGAAGAACCGGGGCGCGGCCGTCTGAGCGTGCTGCGCTACGAAACCAACCAGCTGGTGCAGGATGTGCGCAGCCAGATGCGCAAGAAGGAGAGTGTGCCTTCGGCCGTGTCTGACTTTGTGGAGGATGAGCTGGAATCGCTGGCCATAGATCTGGAGAGTTTCCTGGCTGCCAATGGAGAGACGCAGCCATGAAGCGGTTGATGGGCTATACGGCCGTTGTCCTGGCCACGCTGCTGGTGGTGCAAATTTTGTGGGAGTTCCGGCTGGTGGTGCTGCTGTTTTTGTTGTCTTTGTTTGTGGCGGCGGCGATACGGCCGTTTGTCAACCAGCTCACCCAATGGGGGCTGCCGCGCGTGGCGGCGCAGCTGCTGCTCTACGTGGTGGGCATTGGCTCGCTGCTGCTGCTGCTGGTGCTGCTGGCCGATACCCTGTTTATGGAGCTAAACATCCTGGCCAACCGAATTGTGATCGAGTACGAGTCGGTTTACCGGGCGTGGCAGGAAGGCAGCGCGTGGCAGCAAACGGCCGCTTCCTGGCTCGATGCGTCGGTCCCGTTCCTGCGTGTGGAAGAAGCTGACCTGGAGCAGATGCTGCCCGCCGTGGTGCTGCTGACGCAAAATGTGGCAACGGCCGTAGGCGGCGTGCTGCTGCTGTTGGTGCTCAGCATTTACTGGAGCGCCGATCAGTACCGCTTTGAGCGCCTGTGGCTGTCGCTGCTGCCGCCCCGTCGGCGAGCCACGGCCCGCGACAGCTGGCGCGACATTGAACATGCTGTAGGCAGCTACCTGCGCAGCCAGGGCGTGCAAAGCATCCTGGCCGTCACCTTTTTAGGCATGGGGGGGGCGCTGGCTAACCTGGATTTTACCCTGCTGCTGGCTCTGGTAGGCGGCCTGATGGCCTTCGTGCCGCTGTTTGGCGGCCTGCTTACCAGCGCCGTGGCCCTGACGCTGGGCAGCCTGCAAAGCGTGCCGCTGGGCATTGGGGCGGGCAGCTACACCTTTGTGCTGTTTTTGGTGCTGGAATTTTTTGTCGAGCCCCGCCTGTGGCCCAAAGCGCAAGAACGGCGCAGCTTTTTGCTCACCATTCTGCTGGTGCTGCCGCTGCTGGAGGCGGTTGGCTTTTGGGGGCTGTTGGTGGCCCCACCGCTGGCGGCGGCGCTGGAGGTGATTATCGGGCAGGTGTACCAGTCGTACGTGCGGCAGAGGGGAACGGCCGTGCATCTCGATGACCTGAATGATCGGTTCCAGGCAATGCTCATCAAGGTCAACGAGGCCGATTACGAAGAGCTGACCCCGGAATTGAAGAGCTTGAGCCAGCGGCTGGCCCAATTGCTGGCGACCTCACGCGATCTGAAGATTTCCTAAACCATCGCCTTATACCCCCGGCTGTACCCGGATGGATCGCCGCGTTTCCCTCCACCACGCTTATTGAGAAAAAATGATGGCGCTGTACGGGGCGATGGCGATTGGCGCCAGAATGCGGTTGTCTGGGTGGGCAACGGCCGTTACCCCTTCACTCACCTGCCCCTCAAACGACTCGTCATACCCGGCATGGTGGCTGTCGAAGCGCAGCTGCCACTCACCGGCGGCAGGGAAAGGCAGCGTGTAATCCACCAGCGTCTGGTTGGCAAAGTTGAGCACCACTACGACGCTGTCACCGGGGCCACCTTCGCTCCAGCGGTGGAACGCCAGCACCTTGTTTTGCTGGTCCACGTGGAAGATGTCCAGGAATTGGCCGGTTAACCCCCGGCTTACACCCGCCGTGTTGCGCCGCAGATGAATCAGGTCGCGGTACAGCTGCACAATGCCCTTCTGCTCCTCGGCGCGGTGCCAGTCCAGCGGATCCGTGTCATCAAACCACTTATCCTCCAAAAATTCCTGTCCCTGGAAGATCATGGGGATGCCCGGGGCGGTAAAAACAAGGGCGGCACCCAACGTGGAGCGCTTTTTGGAGAACCAGCTCAAGCCATTACCCGGCCAGATTTCCTCCGGCACGCGTGACTTGCCGTTGGCCACCTCGTCGTGGGACTCGGTGTAGATGACCCGCTTGAAGGCGTCGTCGTTGTAGCGGAACTGCAAAGCGCCGCACACAGCATTAAGGTCACGGAAGGCGTCGTCGTTGGTGATGACGGCCGTACGCACCGGATGCACAAAGTTGCTGTCCCACTGGCTGCCAAAGCCCGCGCCACCCGCGCCGGTCTCCTTTACCAGCCACTCGTTGCCTTTCAAATCCTCGGCAATGGTGATTTTGTTCGGTGAACGGGCCTGGATTTCCTCGTTGATCCATTGCATGAGGCTCCAGCCTTCGGGCAGCTCGTTGGCCGGGCTGTTGTCGCTGCCGTTGACGCTGCGAATGTAGGCCGTGGCATCCCAGCGCAGGCCGTCCACGTGGTACTCGTCCAGCCACATGAGGGCATTGTCACGTAGATATTGGCGCACTTCGGGACGGCCGTAATCGGGTCGGGTATCCCCCCAGGGCGTGTCGGCGCGGTGGTCGTTGTAAAAGTAGATGCCGCCACCGCCGTTCTCGTGCCAGCCGTCAAACTGCCACAAATCGAGGTCGCTCGGTCCCAAATGGTTGTACACCACGTCCAAAATCACGGCGATGCCGTGCTCGTGGGCGGCTTTCACAAACGCCTTAAACGCCTGCGGCCCACCGTAATCGGTCTCGATGGCAAACGGCAGCGACGCGTTGTAGCCCCAGGAAATCCCCCCGGCAAACTCCATCGGCGGCATGATTTGCACGGCGTTGATGCCCAAATCACGCAGGTAGCTCAGCTTCTTCCGCGCCGATTGGAAGGTGCCCGGCGCGTCCCCAGCGGTATCGTTAAACGTACCGACGTGCATTTCGTAGATGATCAATTCATTCCAGGCAGCTATCTGGAATTGATCGCTGTCGCCCCAGTTAAAGTCCGGTTTGGGCACCACGCTGTTGCCTACGGAGCTGGTGACCTGCCGGGCATACGGATCGATGCGGTGCAGCGTCTTGTCGCCGTGATGAATGGCATATTTGTATTCATCGCCCGGTTTGGCCTGGGGCACATCGGCCGCCCAGTAGCCGTTGGCTTCGGGTTGGAGGGGAACGGCCGTTTCCGACCACTCGTTAAAGGTGCCCATCAAATAAACCGCCTCGGCAAATGGGGCCCAGACGCGAAAGGTGACCCCCTTCGCGTGGGGCAGTGCGCCCATGCCCGGCTGAAGTTGGTTCTTTTTTGCTTTCCTCACAGTTGCCATACAAAAGATTCCTTGTGTTTATTAGAGCTGTTCCTGAATAAAGAGATGAAGAATTTAGGACACAGATTCACACAGATAAACGCAGATTTTTATTCTTATCTGTGAAAATCTGTGTTTATCTGTGTCCCATTTCTCCCTAAATATTGTTGAGGAACAACTCTATAGTGTTTATTCGGCGTTTGCTTCCAAAAGCTGTCGCCAATCCAGGCTAAAGATCGGTTTCTGGCTGTCGGTGGCGATGTGAAAGCCGGCTTTTTTGGCCACCATCGCCTCTTCGTACACACCAACCAACCGTCTGGCCAATGTTTGTAAATCAAATTCGTTCGCTCGGTGAACGGCCGCTTCGGCCATCTTGTGGCGCAGCGGCTCATCTGCCAGCAGTTCGTTCAGCGCGGATGTCAGCGCGGCGCTCTCGTTGGGTGCCAGCCGCCCCTCCATGCCATCACGCACGGCGTCGCGAGTGCCGGTGGCATCCACCGCCACCACCGGCAGCCCGGCAGCCATTGCTTCCAGCGTCACCAATCCCTGCGTCTCGGTAATCGAGGCAAAACAAAAAAGATCGGCCGCTTTTAGATAATTGGGCACGGCGTCAAAGGGCACCGTGCCGAGCAGGTTAACTCGTTCGGCGACCCCTAGCTGTTGGGCCAGCGCCTCCAGGCCAGCGCGCTCCTCACCTTCGCCCAGGATCACCAACCGGACGTGCGGCTGATTTTGAATGATGGGGGCTACGGCCGTAATCAACGTTTCCCAATTTTTCTCTTTGGCCAGGCGGCCCAGCGAAATGAGCACGGTTTCATCGTCCGCCCAGCCGTGGCGCTGGCGAATGTCGCCCGCCTCGGCCTGCTGGTAATGGGCCACGTCAATGCCCGTCGGCACCACCGAAATGCCTTCGGTGACGCCATATGTCTCTAACAAAATCTGCTTAATGCTCTCGCTGGGCACCACGACGTGCTGGCACTGGCTCATGTAATCGCCAATCCAGCGCTCGATCACCTGCTTGGCCAGCCCTTGCGGCAGGGCAAAGGCGTAATGGCTGTATTCGCTGTAGCGCGTGTGGTGGGTGAAGACGAGCGGAATGCCAAAATTGTCGGCTTTGCGGGCGGCCACCTGGCCCAGCAGCGCAGGATGATGCGCATGAATTACGTCCAGCTTCAGCGACGGCAGCAGCGTGTCGACAAAGTTGGAAACCGGTATCGTAAGCGGATATTCCTGCAGCGGCAGCTGCAAGGCCGGGTAACGAAAAACAAACGGCTCGTGGTCTTCATACTCGCGGTTGGCCTGGGCAAAAACAAACACGTTGTGCCCCAGGCCCGTCAGTGCCCGCCGAAAGCTGCTGACCGAGCGCACCACGCCGCTGGTAACCGGGTGGTAGGTATTGGTGAAATGGGCTATGTGCATCAGTTATTCCTTACGTTCGGATTTGGGCGAGATAAGCGGTGTAGACGAAGGTACCCACCTGAATTATCCCTTGTTTTTAAAGATAAACATCCCTGCTTTGCAAATAGAAAAGGCATAGATGACCATGCTGGCGTTCCAGGTGAGCGGCGCTTCGGAGGTGTAGAGGAAGGTGGAGAGGTAACGGCCGTCTTTCCCATACACCTCATGCACCACGCCGTCCCGCACAATCGCTTTGCTCATGCGCCGCAGCAGCTCTTCGGCTTCCGCCTGGCGACCCATACGCGCCAGGGCAATGGTGTGCCAGCCGCCCAGCCACAGCCAGGCCGCACTGGTGTGGTAATGCGGAATACGCGCCAGGTGATTTTCCACGGCCACATCACGCCGCCGGTAGCCATAGCTCACCACCTGCGTCGGCACCGGGTCGGCCATGCCGATGCGTGCCATGGCGTCCAAAATGGCGTGCGACTGGGCCTCGGTAGCCAGCCCCCAGGTTACCGCCAGGGTGTTGCCGCTGCTGCTCAAATTGTGGTAACGCTCGCTGGTGATGAAGTAACCTTGCTCTTCCCGCCAAAAATGGGCCTGAATGTCATCGTGCAGCCGGGCGGCTTTGTCTTGCCAGAACTGCCGGGTCGCTTCGTCGGCAAAGTGCTGCGCCGCCTCGGCCAGCCCGGCAACCGCTTTCCAGTAGAGCACGTTGGTATACAAAATGCGCCCGGTACGGCCGATGCTGTCGGCCCAATCGGTGTAAGCGCCCTGGTGCAGCAGCCCGTCGTCGCCCCGGGCGTGCGCCTCCAGCCAGGTGATCGCCCGGCACAGGCCGTCCCAGTGGGTCTGGATGAAGGCGTAATCGCCGGTTTGCTGGGCGTAGTGCAGGGCGGCAATCACCAGCAGGCTGTTGCCATCCAGCGAAATGGTCTTGTGCGCCGTCAGGTAGCGGGGGCGCAGCGGCTTGTGAATGGGCTGCTCGCGCCTGAGCAGCGAATGCAGGTAGCGTTCCACCACGTGGGTGGAGTGCAGCTTGACGGGAAACTGCCCCGAAGCGCGCTGGTAGAGCAAAAATGCTTCCAGGCAGTCGCGCACCACCTGGACCTGGCCCAAAGCCATCAGGCCAAAGGTGGCAAAACCAAAGTCACGCGCCCACGGTTCGCGAAAGTTGCGTACCCCGGCACACAACACCAGCTTTTCCTGGCCGTTCAGCAACGGCCGTGGCTCGATGCAATGTTTGACGTTGGCCACAGCAATTTTCAGGGCGTGGAGTTCAATTTCGGCGTCGCTGCCCGACTCCAGGATGGCATGTTCCCAGGCCAGGCGCGGCTGGCGCAGCAGGTGCTCCCCGGCGCGCAGCAGGGAGAGAAAACCACGCCCTACGGCCAGGGCCAGGCCCAGCAAATAATGTCTATCTTCTTGGGGGGATTGTTGTTCAGACGGTGTTGGTTTATCGGTCATGTTGGTTCTGTGATGTTGGTTGTTGAGCGATGTTGCTGATTACTTCTAAGCTTTAAGTATTGGCGTGAAACGTGACCGGAGTGGCATCACGTTTCACGCTTCACGTTTCAGGCCAGACCCCACGAAATCCTGAAGACCCAACATTATCCCTGCAGCAGCGATTGGGCACCATCAATCCACACCTCGGTGCCGGTGATGTGGCGGGAGGCGTCTGAGGCTAAAAAGGCGACCAGTTGGGCTACTTCTTCGGCCGTGCCGGGCTCGCCATCGGTGAGCGGGACGGTGCCTTCGGGAAATTCTACCGGCTCACGCGCGGCTTCAATCGCCTGCTTGTCTGTGTTTTCATCAATGTTGGTTTTAATTGCGCCAGGGCAAATGACGTTAACCCGGATGCGGTGTTTGGCCAGCTCCAGGGCCAGCATTTTAGCCAGGGCCACCTGCCCCGCCTTGGTCGTGGCGTAGGCTGATGCCCCCGAGTTGCTAAACATGCGCGTGCCGTTTACGGAGGAGGTGATGATGACGGAGCCACCCTGCTTTTTGAGATGGGGCACGGCCGTTTTCACCGTAAAAAAGGTGCCGTTTAAGTTAACGCGCACCGTCTTTTCCCATTCTTCCGGCTCCAGCTTCTCGATGGGTGCCCAGACGCCATTGATCCCGGCATTGGCAAAAACGATGTCCAGCCGATCAAATTTAGCGATGGTTTGAGCAACGGCCGTTTCCATCGCTTCGTAGTCAGAAATATCGGCCTCGACGATGAGCGTGTTAGGGTCACCGTTTTGGGGGATGGCAGCGGCCGTTTCTTCCAGTTCAGACCGGGTGCGGCCCAACAGGGCCACCTTCGCGCCTTGCTCGGCCAGCAGCTGGGCCGCCGCCTGGCCAATGCCGGAGCCAGCCCCGGTGATGAGGGCGACTTTGCCGTTAAATATCTCGTTCATACGCCATAAATTTCCTTAAAAAAGAGCGTCCACAGATGGCACAGATTACACAGATTTTTGTGGCTCCTGCGCTGTCTATTCTGGCGTAAATTTACTGGAGGGAACGGCCGTTTTCAATGTATCCAGGTATAGAAGCCTGGCACGTTTTCTCCAGTGGTAAACCCGTTCCGCCCGCGCTAAAATGCAGGCACATCCAGGCAGCGGAGGGGACAAATGAAAGCACTGATTGTCTACGCGAAGTTATTGATGATTGTGGGGCTGGGAACGGCCGTACTCGCCGCCTGCCAAACCAGCGAACCCACGCCTTTGGTCGCTGCTCCCACAGCTACCACCCAACCCAGCCACACCCCCACCCCAACGATTGCCGTGACGGAAACGGCCGCGGGCACGGCAACACAAGCACGGCAAGTGACAGCCACACCGACTGCACAACCCTCACGCACCCCAGGGCCAACGCCGACACACACGCCAGTTCCAATGATGATAGAGGGAATTTCTGGATGGTCTTTGAGCAATTCGGGTCAGTTATTTCTGATTCTGGATGGCAAGCTGCTAATCGAGAACCCGCCAGCTTCAGCCAATTTTCAGGAAATCGATCATTTTGTGAGCTTTGCGGAATGGTCCCCCGACGGCAACAAGATCATCTACAGCGTGCAACAATATCAAGATAGGATACAAGACTTCAAACTTTTTAATCTTAATACAAATGAAGCTGTCTCAATGAGCAATCTGGTAGAGAACTTTCCTGTACCACCATACTTTCCCCGTTTTCGGTTTATGGCCTGGAAACCCGATAGCTCAGGCTTCATTTTCCTGACTGTTGACGATGAATTTGCACGGGAGGGCAGGCTTTATCTAGCTGACCTTCAATCAAACGATTTTACTTATTTGATAGACGCATATGATGTCTACCTCATTAATATCCGCAAAACTTTGCCAGATGGATTCTTTAGTTTTTCTCACTGCGGTGCTCCTTGTGAAGTCGTAAGTAAGTTTGACTACGAGGGGAACTTCCTTTGGAGAATACCATTTACCACAATGGGGCGTGTTGTTTTCGCTGATGATGCGCAGAGTGTCCTCAATTATGGGTGCGCAGACGGCTGTCCTCATGAAGACCCAGTCAATAAAAGCATCCAACAGTTTGATGCAAACACAGGTGAGGTGAGAACAGTTTGGCAAATCGGTGAAGATGAAGATTTTAGCGGCATGGAATTTCCCGAACTGTCGCCCGATGAAAAGTACCTCGGCTTCTACCTGGAAAATGACAATTTCTTCACCAATCTACAGATCATTGATTTCAACGGCCGTTCCTACGGCCAGCGTCCCAACAGCATCCTCGTGGATTGGCGGCCTGGCGGTGGGCCTGTGGTGCAGGAAAGCATGGCCGACGGGCAAACCCAGCTCGTCTACTGGCCACTGGATGGCTCAGAAGCGCAGGTATTTGTGAATCCCGGTTCGTTTGAGTTTGGCAGTGGGAAATGGAGTGGGGACGGCCGTTTTTTCATCTACAGCACCGTGGACGAGGCTACCAACCAGAGCCACCTCTACCTCTGGCAGCCGGGAAACGGTGCGCCGGTGTTGCTGCAAACGGCCGTCGGCACCAACGGCTTTCGTAACTTTGCCTGGATGCCCGATGCAACGGCCGTTTATTTCAATTTGGGGCGAACGGAACTGTGGAAATTTGCGGCAGAAACTGAAACACTGACCCTCATCGCCAGTTCAGTTCAAAACGAATGAGCAGAGGCTAATTTTTAATATCGAAAAGGTCCAAACCGGGAATAAAGTGGAAATCTTTGACGTTAAATGTGAACAGCTCTACCTGGTGAACCAGCGCGGTAGCGGCGATGAGTGCGTCGGGGATGCTCAGCTTATGGCTAAGCGAGTAGGTTTTCATCAGCTGGAGAAATTGGTTGGAAACGGCCGTGTCCAGCCCAAAGCGGTGCAAGGATGCCAGGTGGCGCTGAATCATCTGCAATTCTGCCTTGTTCAAGGCACCAAAGTAGAGCTCGGCCTCAGTGACAATGCTGATCGCCAGGTTATCCTTGCCCACATCACGAAGAATCTGGTTAACCTGGGGATTGTTCTTATAAAACTCAATGAGGACGTTGGTGTCACAAAGAATCATGAGCGGTGCGGCCACGCTTTTTGCCGGAGGGATTCCTGGGAGATGTCTCGGTCAGACCAAATGCCAGCTATAGAAAAAAATGTATCATCTTCTTGAGATTGGTTGACCGCGCTTTCGTCCCGGCTGTCTTTGGCAATCGAGTCCACAAAGTCAAGCGCACGCAGCAATTCATAGAGCGCTTTGGCTTTGTCTTTATCTTTTACGCGAATAATAATTTCTTCCATCGCAAAACCTCAGTCGTGGCTTTCAAACGTTTGTGATGCGGCCATTATACAGCAATATATTCAAGCGAGGTGACAGTCACTTTCGGAAGTGACAGTTACCCGAAAAACCGCTGCGCGCCGAGCCAGATCTGGTACAGGCCAAAGCCAAACAGCGCCACGGCCGAAACAAAGCCCAGCACCCGGTTTAACCGTGGGCTGGCCTGCCCCAAAATGCCAAACAGCACCACAAAGCTCATGAAGCCGCCAATTAGCGCGCCGTAAAAGCCCAGCATAAACGCCAGCCCATGCGACGGCGCCTGCCGCCACCCTTCCAGGAAAATCGGGCCAGCGATGGTGCTCCAGAAAATGTAGGCGTTGGGGCTGAGCATGTTCATCAGGGCGGCTTCGCGGATGCTTTGCTTCTTGGGCGCGGGGAGATCGGCAACGGCCGTACCCATCATCTCGCGCGCCGACCGATACGCTTTGTACGCCAGGAAGAGCAAAAAAAAGCCACCGCCAAAACGCAGCGCCGCCACAAACCAGTCCGGCATTTGCGTCAGCACCAGCAGCACCAGCAGCACAATCGGCCCGTCGCTCATCAGCGGGGCCAGCGCCGCCACCAGCGTACGGCGCAGCCCATTTTTCAGCGTCTGCGACAACAAATACGCCTGAAACGGCCCCGGCTGCGCCGCCGCCGCGCCGCCATAGCCCAATCCCTGCAACAAATACAAAAACATGCCACATCCTCGTTTTGATTTTTTGAGGCGGGCAGTCTAACACAAACAAACGGCCGTTCGCAAAACGATTTTTCGGCTCCCGAAGCTTTCAGGGAATAAGCAACGAATTGACGCGGATTAACGCGAATTTTCGTGTCAATTCGTGTCAATTCGGTGCAAAAAATTTGTCTGACCCCACTCAGTCTGCAAGACACTGATTTTTTGACGCGGCGGTTAATTTTTGTGACTGGTAACGGCCGTTGGGCCAATCACCAGTCACCAGGGCAAGCAGACCCGGCACACTGGCCTCGGGCAGCGCCCGGTCGCTGATGTCTTCGCCAGGGAAGGCGTCCTGGTGCATCTGGGTTTGCATGTCGCCCGGATCAACCCAGTAGACGCGCACACCGTGCTTTTGTTCGGCCAGCTCGGCGGCCAAAACGGCCGTAAGCTGCTCCAGCGCCGCCTTGCTCGCCCCATAGCCACCCCACCCCGGATACGCTTCGCGCCCCGCGTCGCTGGTGATGTTGAGGATGCGAGCACCCGGCTTGAGCGTGTCGGCCACGGCTTGCAGCACGCCCAGCTGGGCCACCACGTTGACGCGGAACACCGTTTCCAGCACGTCCAGCGGATAATCGAGCAGGGCTGGCTGCGGGCTGGGCCCCAACATCCCGGCGTTGTTCACCACCAGGTCCAGACCACCAGCGGCCCGCGCCGCCACGGCCAATGCCTGCCGGTGCGCTTTGTGGCTGATGTCGCCAGAAACGGCCGTAACCGTCGTCCACTGTTCCAACTCATGATAGGCCTTGCCCAGCGCTTCCGTCCCTCGGGCGTCGATGATGAGCTGCCAGCCGTCCTGGGCCAGGGCTTGGGCCAGGGCCAGCCCCAAGCCGCGCGACGCGCCGGTAATGAGTGCAGTTTTTGTCTGGTTGTTCATGGGAAGTCTCCGGTTTTTGGGTAAGTGTTGTGATTTCCCCGGAAACTGCGGCAAGCGCCTTAGCCACCTGTCCAAAGTTTCCGGGGAAATTCATACTCCAGTCTAGGCCAACGGCCGTTCCCCCACCTCCGGCAACGGTCCAGAACCGGCCCCACAAAAGGGACAGGATCACTCACTGATCCGATGGACAGGGGGTGGGGTGCAACCAACGGCCGTTGCCCTCGTAAAGTGGCCACCGCGCCGAGCCAATGGTTACGGCCGTAAACAGTTGCACCTTTTACCCGAATTTCGCTAGAATCTTGTAGAGTTTGTGTCGTGAATAGTCTCTATGGGTGAATCAATTTCCAAACACGTATTGCGGAGTTTATGAATAAAGAGTGGAGTACAACAACACGCTATTTTGTCTTTGCCCTGGTTTTAGCAGGCTGTATCTGGTTTATCATCGCCGCCCAGGCGCTCATCGGAGCATTGGCCATTTCGGCGCTGCTGGCTTACCTCCTGAACCCCATCGTCACCCTGGTCAATGAACGGGCCCGCGTCGCCCGTTCCCTGGTTGTTTTTTTCGTTTACCTGCTGTCGCTGGTGGCCGTTGTTACCGTCAGCATCATCTTCATCCCGGCCATCCCCGACCAAACCGCCAGCTTTTTGAGCGAAATGCAGGCGCTGATGACCCAGGCCCAAGAAGATTACCTGTCTGAACCCATTGTCATTCTCAACACCGAAATTTCGCTAGACGGCCTGATGCCCGAAGCCGATCTTTCGGAACTGGTATCCTCTTTCATTCGGCCCGACATCATCGTGGAGCTGCTGCAAACCAGCACTACCAACCTGGGCTGGATTGCCGTGGTGTTGGTGGCCACCTACTACCTGCTGCAAGATTGGGGCAAGCTGCGCGACTGGTTGTTTAGCTGGGCACCAGATCCATTTGAATCGGACTTTCGGCGGCTGTATGGCGAAATCAAGCTGGTGTGGAACCGCTATTTTCGCGGCCAGCTGCGCCTGTCCATCATCGTTGGGCTGCTGACCGGCGCGGGTTCCCTCATTCTTGGCCTGCCCGGGGCCATTCTGTTTGGCGTATTTGCCGCCATTTTCGACGTACTGCTGTCGGTTGGCCCGGCAATTGTCATGACGATTGCCACGCTGGTGGCCTTGCTGGCCGGTTCCAACACGCTAGACATTTCCAACACGCTGTTTGCGGTTATCGTGCTGGCGCTCAACCTGGCCATTCAGGGCATCGAAAATATCTGGCTGCGTCCCCGCGTGATGAGTTCCAGCCTGCAAATTCATCCCGCTATCATCTTTATTGCCATTGTGGGCTCGCTGTCGCTGGCCGGGGTGGTGACGGCGCTGATCATCGTGCCAGTGTTGGGCTCGATTGCCGTTATCAGCCGATACACCTATTTTAAGCTGTTTAAAATGGATCCATGGGCCAATGATGAGCGGTTATCGGCACCCATCATTGGCGAAAATGCAGAGGAAACGGCCGTATCACCTCCCCCCACGCCCGCCAAAACCACCGATTAAAACAAAAACGGCCGCTGCATGGGCAACGGCCGTTCCACTCCCTCGTTTCTATCCGGACAAGCTATTCTCTGTCACCTTGTCACCCCTTCACCTTGTCACCCCCTCACCCCTTCTCCCCTTCAAAGCTTCGTCAAAACCTCCACCCCACTCGCCGTCACCGCCACCGTATGCTCGTACTGCGCCGACAGCGAACCATCCTTGGTGATCACCGTCCAGCCATCGGGCAGCAAGATCCACTCGTGACCGCCCTGGTTGATCATCGGCTCAATGGTGAAGGTCATGCCGGGGCGCAGCCGGGGGCCATTGCTGCTCTGGCGCACATGCAGCACCGAAGGCGAGTCGTGCAAAATACGGCCGATGCCATGCCCCCCCCACTCGCGCACCACCGAAACACCCTTGCTGTCGGCAAAGTTGTGGATAGCACGGCCGATGTCGTTCAGGTAGCCGCCTGGGCGCACCGCCTGAACGCCCACCTCCAGCGCGCCTTTGGCCACCTCCAGCAGGCGCTCCGTGGCTGGGGCAATGGTCCCCACGGGAAAGGTGTAGCAGGCATCGCCACAAAAGCCGCGATACTTTAAGCCAATGTCCACGCCAATAATGTCGCCATCGTTTAAGATGCGGTCATCGGGCAAGCCGTGGCAAATTTCGTGGTTGACCGAGGCGCAAATGACGCCGGGAAATGGGGGGTGGTTGCTGGCACTGCCCTTGTACCCCTTGTACAGCGGTTCCGCGCCCTGATCGGCGATGTACTTTTCCACGATCTGATCCAGCGCACGAATGCTCACGCCGGGGCGAATATTTTCTTCGAGCAAGGCAAAACATTCGGCGACCATCCGGCCAGAATCGCGCATTCGGGCAATCTCTTTGGCATTCTTCAATCTCATCTACTTTCCTTCAATTTCGTTAAAACCCGCCAGGCTGGCGAATTCCTGCTTCATTCTGGTTGAAGGGCGAAGTATATCACACAAGAAAAAGAGCCTGCCACTGCCCGGCAGGCTCTTTGTGATGAAGGAGCAACGGCCGTTTACCGCCCCAGCCGCCGCAGCCCAATCAACTGCCAGACGCCCAGGACAAAAATCACTTCGGCCTGAAGGGCAATGAACCAGCGCCCAGCCACGGTGAATTCTGACCACACCAGGAACAACACCAGGTAGCTGGCTACCGTCCAAAGCACATTCATGGTGGCGATGATACGCGCATAGCGCCACCGCGCCTCAATTGCCGTGGTGATCCAGTAAATGCTGGCCACAAACGGCACAAAACCCACGCCCAACATCAAAATGATCCACGACGGCACGTCTGGGCCAATAAACCGGGCCACTGGTCCGGCAGCAAAGATAAAGGCCAGGCTGCTCAGCAGCGAAAAAAGCGCATCACTCTGCAAAGCACGGCGCAGAAAAGCGGTTTCACTCACGGCCTGCCCCTGGCGCGAAAGAGTTTGAGATTGCATCGGTACACCTCCATTTTTGGGTACACAAGTTGGTTAATGGCGGTACCGTACCGCTTTTTTCACTGCCAGGTCTATGAAAAGTAGTGCCAAATGGTGCCAATGTCCGGTAGTCGGTAATCGGTGGTCGGCAAGCGGTAGTCTTTACCGCTCACCGCTTACGGGGCAAGGCGGCGGGAGCGCTCACGCAGGTCACGGGCAACAAGGCGAGCGGCGGCCGTTTGCCAGTTGTAGAGGGTTCGTTCCGGCACCTGGCTGCGGAACCAGTCGAGGACTACTTCATGTTCGTCATCGTGGAAGGCGCGGCGGCTGTACGGCCGTAACCCCACCACGTACGGAAAATAAAGCGCGTTGTAATGCCGCCAGGCATCGGTTGTGCCAAAATCGCCCTCGTCGCGCGGCTGAAGCCGGGCAATGCTTTCCGTGAGCAGCGCCTTTAGCTCGGCGGCGCGGGCCAGCGTGCCATCGGCCTGGCCATTTTGGGCCAGCTGCTGGTTGATTAACGGCAGGCGCGTCAGCGGACTGCTGGCCAGCTTGGGCAGGTCGCCCATCTGGCTGAGGGCGCGGCGGGTTAACCGCTCAAACTCAGCCGGGGCAAGCTCCAGCGGGCTGAGCGAGGCATCCAGGCGCTGCGCGGCACTGTCCTCGGCCCGTTGCTCCGCCCGCGCCCGGCGCAGCTGCGGCGCGTTAAAAAAGGCAATGCGGTCCATCACCGCCTGCACCGGGTCAGAAAAGGTCTGGATGAGTACCGACCCCGCCACGCTGGTGAGCAGCAGCAGCACCAGCGGAAAGCTGAGGCCAAACGAATAGCGCATCACCAAAACAACCTGCCCACCAAAAATAAGCGCGGTGAAAAATGAGTAGTCGAAGGCGCGCAAAAAGTGGTACAGCCACGCTTCGCCTTTGTCGGAAGCGTCCAGCTGGGTGATGACCAGGCCAAAAACGAACAAGTCGAGGGCAATGAAGGTAGCGACCCCGGTTGGTAAAGTCTGCACGCGGGGAAGGATGACAAAGCTAATGGCCACGCCGTAGGCCAGGATGCAGCCCATACTCACGCCAAGCAGCAGCTGTTGACGGCCGTATCGCTCCAGCCACGCCGCCCGGTTGGGAATCAGCCAGACCATCGCCGCCAGCCAGAACAGCGCGGGCAGCACCACAAACAGCCGCTGCAGCCGGTACAGCGTCAGCGCCAGGCTGGCCGACGGGGCAAAGGTGCCCAGCAGCAGGGAAACCACCCCGGCGGCAAAGGCCAGCATGCCCAATCCCGCCAGCCACAGCTGCAATCGGCCCGCATCGCGGGCGATCAGGTAACAGCCCAGCCAGAAGGTGAGAAAAAAGAGAACCGTTTGCCAGATGACGCTGCTGAAACTCATACGGGGGATTTTACGAAGGAGAGGCCATCGCAGGCAAATTGCGTTGCTGTGGCGACACGCCCAGAGCGGCGACACCTCTGTGATGTTGGGCCTTGACGCCACGCGGCTATTTAGATATTCTTCTATTTAGATTTTCGTCTAAATAGATTACGGGTATTGAAATGGAATCAGAAAAGATTGAAGCGCTCATCACATTTTTGCAGGCGGCGGGCCAGCGCGAACGGCTGCACATTTTGGGCATTCTGGCAGAACAGGCCACGGCAGTTCCCGACTTAGCCCGACGGCTGGGGGTGAAGGAAACGGCCGTTGTCAAACACATCAACCGCCTCAAGCAAGCCAACCTGGTCACCGAGACAGCACCCTACACCTACCAGCTCAACCAGAGCGGCCTGGAGCAGCTCAACCACACCGTCTTTCACCGGGGTGATTCAGGCCACCAGGAGACGCTGCGCCAGCGGGTGCTGCGTCACTACACCGACGGCTCGCGCCTGAAGCAGCTGCCGGAAAACAGTGCCGAACTACGCGAAATTGCTGGCTGGTTGGCCGATCTGTTTGAAACTGGCGTGGAATACCCCGAAAAAGAGGTCAATGCCCGCGTGGAACAGGCCCATCCAGACTTTGCCGAACTGCGCCGCCTCATGGTAGATTTTGGCTTCATGACCCGCAGTTGGGGCGTTTACCAAAAAGTGGAGAACAAGGCATGAGCGAGGAACAATTTCAGCAGCTGCTGAGCTTTTTTAAGGTGTTGGGCAATGAAAGCCGCCTGAAAATTTTAGGCTTGCTGGCCACGCAGGAGCGCAGCGTCGGCGAATTGGCGGCGCTGCTGGATCTGCGCGAACCAACCGTGTCGCACCACCTGGCAGCGATGAAGGAGCTGAACCTGGTCCACGTGCGCGCCGAGGGCAACAACCGCATCTACTGGCTCAACGCCAAAGCGCTGGAAACCATGAGCAAGGACATCTTGTCGCAAGCCAGGCTGGCCGATATTGCCCCCACCGAGGGCGCGGACCGCTGGGAGCAGAAGGTGCTGAGTACGTTTATGGAAAACGGCCGTATCACCCAAATCCCGTCCCGCCGCAAAAAACAGCTGGTCATTATGCAGTGGGTGGTCAACCAGTTCGAGTACGACGTGCGCTATCCTGAAGCGGAACTGAACGAGCGCCTCAAGGAATTTAACGAGGACTTTGCCTCTTTGCGTCGCTATCTCATCGACTACAAGCTGATGGCCCGCGAGAAAAACGTCTACTGGCGCATCGCGACGCAGGAGTCTGTCGCCCCGGAGGAAGCAGAATGAACCGCTTGCCCACCAGCTGGCACACCGAACGGCTGCACGTCACCGACGGCACTCTGGCCGACGTACCGCAGCTGATGCACATTTTTAACGCGTGCAGCCACGTCGAGCCGTGGGACCCCACGTTTAAGGTGTATCCGGAGGCAGAGTTTACCGGGTTAGTGCAGCAAAGTTTGCAGGATGGGATGAAGGACGGCCGTTTCCAACTACAGCTGGCTCACCTGAATGATCAACCCATCGGCTACTTCCACTGCCACCATCACCATCCCCACTCCAACATCCTCCTCATCTCCATGTTTGTCCTGCACCCCGACCACCAAAACGGCGGCTACGGCAGCGAACTGGTGGCCGGATTGGCAGAGCAGGCCAAAGCCACCAGCCATCAGGCCATCTGGCTGGAAGTGTTCCTCAAAAACTGGCCCGCCCTCCGCTTTTGGATCAAATCCGGCTTCACCACCATCATCGACATGGACGGCGCAGCCCAACACGACGCCACCGCCCACGCCAGCCTCGTCATCGCTAAAACGCTCTAAAGATTGACAACAACAAATTAGAGCAGCTAACGAATGAAGAAAAAATTCGGGGTCTTTGGGATCTCGTGGAGTATCGCTATTCGTTTATTTCGCTAATTCGTTGGTGTCATCGCTTGACAAAGTGTATTTTATACACTATACTGCCCGTATCTAATTTAGTGTAACAAACACACTTATTTGTGATTACCCGAACAATTTGCAAAAAAGGAGCCTCAAATGAGCAACTTCCCCAGCTTTTATAATCCCAATCGTATTGGCACGCTGTATTACCCGGACGTGGCCACCATTGCCGCCGAGGCCAACACTGCTGGCCTGAAGCCCGCCGTGGCGGACAAAGAAAATGTCCACCTGGTCATCATCGACATGCAGGTTGATTTTTGCCACGAGAAAGGCAGTCTGTATGTGCCCGGCGCGATGGGCGACATTCAGCGCACCATCGAGTTCATCTACAACAACGCCGAGCGCATCACCAACATCACCTGCTCGCTGGATTCCCACCTGCCCCACCAAATCTTCCACCCAGCCTGGTGGGCCGACGAGGCGGGCAATCACCCGGCCCCGTTTACCCTCATCACCTACGATGACATCAAGCAGGGCAAATGGCGGCCGCTGGTCGCCCCGGTGCAGTCCACCAACTACGTCAAGCAGCTGGAGCAGGAAGCCAAAAAGCAGCTCACCATCTGGCCCTACCACGTGATGATTGGTTCGATTGGCAATGCGCTGGACCCGGAGTTGTTTACGGCCGTTCTCTACCACAGCATCGCCCGCAAAACCCAACCCACCTGGCTCACCAAGGGCAGCATCCCGCTCACCGAGCATTACTCCATCATCCAGCCCGAGGTGCCCGTGCCCAACCACCCAATGGGCGGCAAAAACAAACCCTTCCTGGACACCCTGGCCCAGGCCGACGTGGTGGTCATCGCTGGCGAGGCCGAAAGCCACTGCGTGCTGGAAACGGTCGAAGACCTGGTAGAAGATTTCAGCAGCCAGCCCGAGGCGCTGCAAAAAATCTACTTCCTGCGTGACTGCACCTCGCCCGTGCTGCACCCGGACGTCGATTTCCACGCCATTGCCCAGGCCCGCTTTGCGGAGTTCGAAAAGCAAGGCGTCAACTTCATCAACAGCACCGACAAGCTGCCTTTTTAGGAATTTAGCCACGGATTACGCAGATTTTCTCTGTGAAACTCTGTGTCTCCTCCGTGCCCCTCTGTGTTCCGCTTTTAAGGAGAACAACATGACCAACAACAATGGACTTGGCAATTTAGACAATCTTTTTCAATCGGCCCAGGCTGATGGGCTGACCAACAACACGATGGACCTGGTGGTGTCAAATTTGAATGGGCCGACGATGGCAACGGCCGTTGGCACCCCCCTCCACCTGCTCACCAGCAACGAGGTCACTCTGGCCATGAACATCATCGACATGAGCGGCTCGATGGCCCCCCATGCAGCGGACCTGGTGGCCGCCTACAACAACGACTACCTGACCGCCATGCGCGGCTCCAGCGCCGCCGATGATATCCTCATGAGCACCATCGTCTTCAACCAGAACGTGACCCTGCTGCACGGCTACATGCCGCTCAAGGATGTGCCGCCGCTCACCCGCACCAGCTATGATCCCAGCGGCTCCACCGCCCTGTACGACGCCGTCGCGGGCGGCCTGACCAACATGGTGCTCTACGCCCAGCAGCTGCGCCAGAGCGGCGTTATGGTGCGCTGCATCGTCATCGCCTACTCCGACGGCGCAGACAACGCCTCCAAACAGCGCGCCAGGGAAATTCGCCGCGCCGCCGCCGAGCTGCTCAAGCATGAAATCTACACCCTGGCCTACGTCGGCTTCCGCCCGGGCGGCATCACCCCCGCCGAACTCCGCAGCCTGGCCGACGAAATCGGCTTCCCCGATGTGCTGGCCGCCGGTCTGGACCACCAGGAACTGCGCCGCATCTTCCACCTGGTGTCGCAGTCCACCATCAGCATGAGCCAGCAAGGGGCCATGCCCGCTGGGATGTTCAGCTAAAAAGGAGCGTGGAGATTAGAGAGTGGAGATTACGTTAATCTCTAATCTCCGATCTCCACTCTCCCCAAAAGGGGAAAATCGCATGTTCATCCCGCTTTCAACCTTGCTCATCATCGTCGCCATCACCTTCATGCTGGGCATGATTACCGCCTTTGTCATGGTCATGAACGCCCTGGCCCGGCGGCAAAAATAAAAAAGACCTCAGAGGTTTGGCACACCCCTGAGGTCTAAGTTAGCAACTATGGATTCCCGAAGGCGCGGGAATGACAGATGGCTGTGATTAAATCTCGTCCGTGGAGTTAATGATCTTACCCACCAGCCCGTAATCAATCGCTTCTTTGGCCGACATCCAGAAATTGCGTTCGGTGTCTTTGGTCACTTTTTCCAACGGCTGGCCAGTCTGCTCAGAGAAAATGCGGTTCAAGCGCTCGCGCATCTTGATGATTTCTTCCGCTTCAATTTTGATGTCTTGCGCCTGGCCGCGCACCCCACCCATTGGCTGGTGCAGCAAAAAGCGGGTGTTGGGCAGGCTGTACCGGTTTTCCCGCTCCGCCGCGGCATAGATGAGCGCACCGGCGCTGGCTACCCAGCCCGTACCAATCACCTTCACCTTGGGCTTGACAAAGCGAATCATGTCAAAAATGGTATCGCCGGATTCCACGTGCCCACCCGGGGAATTGATAAAGATTTTGATATCCTCATCAGAATCGGCCGCCAAAAGCATGAGCTTTTCGGTCACTTCCTGCGCCAGCTTCATGTTGATTTCACCAAAAATGGTAATGGTGCGTGTTTCAAGCAGGCGCTCCATCAAACCCTTCTTGGGTTTACTTTTTTCTTCGACTTCTTCTTCCGGTTCCAGGTCTTGTTCATCTTCAAATCGAATCATGACTATGTCCTTCATTTCTGATTGGTTAGCAAAGTGGGCCGAGTTTAGCGCGAAAAGATTAGATTCAGGTAAGTGTGAAAGTGAAAAGTAAAAAGTGATAAGTAAAAAGCAGCACTTTTCACTTTTTACTTATCACTTTTTACTAAATGTTAGAGACGTAAGTTGGTGAACGCCTTCAGGCCAGGATAAATGGCAGATTCGCCCAGGTCGTCCTCGATGCGGAGGAGCTGGTTGTATTTGGCCACGCGGTCGCTGCGGGCGGGCGCGCCAGTTTTGATCTGGCCGGTATTGAGGGCCACGGCCAGGTCAGCGATGGTGGCGTCTTCACTTTCACCAGAGCGATGGGAGGTAACGGCCGTCCACCCATGACGCTGCACCATTTCCACTGATTGAATCGCTTCGGTCAGCGTGCCAATCTGGTTGACCTTGCACAGCAGGCTGTTGGCCGCCTTACGCTCGATGGCCATTTCGATGCGCTTCACGTTGGTCACCAGCAGGTCATCACCCACAATCTGGATTTTGTCGCCCAGTTTTTCCATCATCAGCGTCCAGGCGGCCCAGTCGTCTTCACTCAGGCCGTCTTCAATGGAGATGATGGGGTATTTGTTGACCAGGTTCACGTAGAAATCCACCATTTCCGCGCCGGTCAGCTTTTTGCCTTCGACCTTCATGTTGTACATGCCGTCTTCGTAAATTTCGGAGGCGGCGGGGTCCATGGCAAACATGATTTGCTCACCGGGCTTGTAACCGGCTTTTTCGATGGCTTCCAGCATCAGCTCAAACGGTTCACTGTTGTTCTTCACACGCGGGGCAAAACCACCCTCGTCACCGACGGTGGTGCCGTAGCCTTTGCTGTCCAATACCTTCTTGAGGCTGTGGTAAATTTCTGCCCCCCAGCGCAGCCCTTCGGCAAAGGTGGAAGCGCCCACGGGCATAATCATGTACTCCTGCAAATCGGTGGCCCCAGCGGCATGTTTGCCGCCGTTCATGATGTTCATCATCGGCACGGGCAGGGTGCGGGCGTACACGCCGCCCAGGTAGCGGTAGAGCGGCAGTTCCAGGCTGTCGGCGGCGGCGTGGGCCACGGCCAGGGAGACGCCCAAGATGGCATTGGCGCCCAGATTTTTCTTGTTGTCACTGCCGTCAAGCTCCAGCATTACCTGGTCAATACCGACCTGGTCGGTGGCATCCCAGCCCACGATGGCTTCGGCGATATCTTCGTTTACGGCCGTTACCGCCTGCTGTACACCCTTGCCCAAATAGCGACCCTTGTCGCCATCCCGCTTCTCCCAGGCTTCATGAATGCCTGTCGATGCCCCCGAGGGCACAATCGCCCGGCCGTAGCTGCCGTCGAATAGCTGAACTTCCACTTCCACCGTTGGGTTCCCCCGAGAATCCAAGACTTCCCGTCCGCGAATAGACTCTATGTAAGACATGTTCACTCCTTGTTAATAATCGGAACTCATTCCCGAAATTGTTATTTTGTGCATTTATAGGTACAGTGGATTGTATAGGAACTAGGGAAAACTATACAGAAGCACCCTGGTTCGGGCAAACACAATTCACGGCATTCTCTATGCCAAATGTCATTAATTTATACCCAATGTCCTCTTGTCAAGAGAGAGTGCCCCGGTTATAAATCCAGACAAACAATGACTGAACCGATCACACGCTGATCTTTCAGAATAAGCATTATGAGCGACCTGATCTCCATCGAATCTAACCAGATACACACTTTGTGGCAAAAGCTGGCTGAAGAGCTGCTGAATATTTTTGATGCCCACGGCGTTTGCGCCGTGGTGGCTAACGAAGTAGCTGTTTTCAGCCAGGCCACGACGGTGGTGGGGGTGAGTGATCCGCAAAAGAAATATTTCGACGTGTGGGTGTGTGACAAAGACGGCCGTCTCCAACAAACGCGCTGGACTACCGAAAAAGCCACCTTCACCAGCTTCATAAACACAGGCAAGCCGTCGGTCCAGGAAAAGTTTAACCGGCCCCCGTCCGAATTGATTCGCAGCGAGCTGTGGCAGCTGCCCCACGAGCGCATCCAGGCCGTGCCGCTGCCCGCGCCCGGCCGCTACGCCCCGGTGACCCCCGAAGGCATTATCTGCCTGCTGGACCCCGATACACAGATGCCCCTGGCCCAGCCAGAAAATTTGAGCGCCCTGGCCACCCAGGTGACCATTGCTCTGGACCGCGCTTACCTGCGCCAGACCGTGGGGCGGCAAGACATTGAGTTTGCCGTTGTGTCGGAAATCAGCTACGCCCTGACCTCCACCCTGAGCCTGCAAAATATTTACCACCAGCTCATGGAACCGGTGCGGCGCACCCTGAACGTCGGCTCTGTTTCCGTAGGTCTGATTGAATCCACCTCCGGCGACATCATTTTTGTGGACATGCTGATGGGTGAACTATTTAAGGATTTGCCCACGATCCGCCTCAAAAAAGGGCAGGGCATTGCCGGGTGGGTTTCGGAAAATCGCCAGTCGGTGATCATCAACGACGTGTATTCGGACAAGCGCTTCTATTCGCGCGTAGACCGGCAGTCGGGCTTCCAGACACACAACATGATTTGTATTCCGCTGCAAATTGAAGACCGGGTCATCGGTATTTTGCAGGCGATCAACAAGCAAAACGGCGACTTTAACGAGAATGATTTGCGCTTGCTGCAGGCCATCGGCGGGCCGCTGGCGGCAGCGATTGAGAATGCCAGTTTGCATACGGCCGTTCTCGCCGAAAAACGCCGCATTGAAACGATCTTTGCCAACATGTCTGAAGGCATGATGACGGTGGACGCCAACGGCCTCATCACCCACGCCAACGACTCCCTGCTCAGCCTGCTCTACCGCGACCTGCCCACGCTGCTGGGCCAGAAAGCCAACGACATGATCCGCCTGACCGCGGGCAGCCTGAACGAATTTATGCAGCGCATCCTCTCGGCCACGGACGAGTACCCGCAGCTGGCCACCGAAATGAGCCAGAGCGACGGCGGCACGGTGCCCGTGCTGCTCAGCGGCGCGCCAATCCGCGACGACAAGGGCGCGGTGGCTGAGCTTATTTTTGTCTTCAGCGATTTGAGCCAGATTCGCGAAGTGGAACGGCTGCGCGACGACTTCTTCCACGGCATCATTCACGAGCTGCGCACGCCGCTGGCCACCATCCTCATGTACGCCCGCCTGCTGCGCGAAGGCAAGGCGCAGCAAAAAGAGAAGGCCGACCGCTTCCTCGGCGTCATCGAACGGGAAAGCGACCGCCTGCAAAAGATGGTGCGCCAGATGCTGGAAGTGGTGAAGATGGAAGCCAGCGAGTTTCAGCGCAGCACCGATCAAATCAGCCTCAATGAGCTGTTCGACGAAATATTGCCCCCCCTGGCCGACCGCGCCACCGAAAAAGGGCTCACCTTCCGCCAGCGTATTGCCCCCAACATGGAACCCGTGCTGGGCAACCAGGACACGTACCACCTCATCTTCAAAAACCTCATTGATAATGCCCTTAAGTTCACCCTCTCTGGCACGGTACGGGTAGAAGCGTACCCGGAAAATGGCCAGATTGTGGTGCAGGTAAAAGACGACGGCATTGGCATTCCCAAGCAGGCGCTGCCCAATTTGTTCGGCCGTTTTTTCCGGGCGCAAACGGCCGTTGAACGCGGCATTGCCGGTACCGGGCTGGGCCTCTACATGGTCAAAGTTGCCGTTGAAAACTATAATGGCACCATTCAGGTGAAAAGCACGGCGGGCAAAGGCACCACGTTTACCGTCAAACTCCCCGTTGCTGAAGTCTAGCTCCCACCCTGGTCTTTGTGAGAAAAATCAAAGATTACGCAGATTTTAAAGATTTATCTGCGTAATCTGCGCAATCTGTTGATAAAATCCCCCAAATTAAAGTTACTCAACTCAAACAGGCTGGTTATGTCAACACACATCTACCTCGATCACGGCGCATCCACGCCGGTACATCCCCAGGTTATTGAAAAAATGCTGCCCTTCTGGACGGAGCACTACGGCAATCCGTCATCGTCACACGCCCACGGCCGTTCCGCCGGATTTGCCCTCGACGAAGCGCGGCTGACCATTGCCCAGCTCATGAACGCCCAGGCCAAAGAGATTGTCTTCACCGGCTGCGGCTCGGAGAGCGACAACCTGGCGATTCGCGGCGTGATGTGGGCGGCCAGAAAGAATGGCGCCGGCAACCACCTGATCACCAGCGCCATTGAGCACGAGGCGGTGCTGGAAACGGCCGTTCAATTACGCGACCAGTTCAACTTTGACCTGACGATTGTGGGGGTGGATAAATACGGCCGTGTCTCCCTGGACGACATCGCCGCCGCCATTCGCCCCGACACGGCGCTCATTTCCATCATGGCCGCCAACAACGAAATTGGCACGATGCAGCCCATCCAGCAGATTGGCGCGCTGGCCCGCGAACACGGCATTCTGTGCCACACCGACGCGGTGCAGGCCGCCGCCACCACCCGCTGGGACATGCAAACCATGCCCATCGACCTGATCAGCTTTGCGCCGCATAAATTTTACGGCCCTAAAGGCGTGGGGATGCTGTACGTGCGGGACGGGATTGAGCTGGTTTCGGCATTAACGGGGGGCGGTCAGGAAGACGGCCGTCGCTCTGGCACGGTCAATGTGGCTTTTGCGGTGGGTGCGGCCGAGGCGTTTAAGCTGGCCCAGGACCACCTGGAAGCCCAACTGGCCCACTACACTGGCCTGCGCGACCAGCTCATTGCGGGCGTGTTGGCCGCCGTGCCCGCCGACGACATCATCCTCACCGGCCACCCCACCGAGCGGCTGCCCCACCACGCCAGCTTCGCCCTCAAAAACCTCAGCGGCAACGACCTGCTGATGCACCTGGACATGGCGGGCATCTGCGCCAGCAGCGGCTCCGCCTGCAAAACCGGCGACCCCAAGCCGGCCGCCATCCTTGAGACAATCGGCCTGGACCCCGCCTGGACCAAAGGCGGCCTGCGCTTCACCGTCGGCAGCCAAAACACCTCGGCGCACATCGAACACGTCATCCGATCCATGCCCACCGTCGTCGAAAAGGTCCGCAAAGTCAGCCAGCTATTCATGCCTTAATTCATGTATACTTCTTGAATGCAAAGGCTTGCCTTCAATTTCGTTCAACCCGCCGCACAACTCGCCCCATTCATCCACGGATTTCACGTCATTACCTCTGAAGGGCGTGTGGTCAATGGCATCGCCGGAACACACCCACCGAATGTTGGCTTACAGATGACTTTGAACTTCGGCGCACAAGTCATGATTGCCGGGCATATGGTGGAGCCATTAACGGCCGTTATCAGCAGTCCAACCGAGCGTTTCGATAGGGTTCAGGCTTTTAGCCATGTAGATTTACTCAACGTGGCCTTTCGTCCAGCCGGAGCCAGGCTGTTTCTGCACGTTCCGCTTGATCACCTAAACAATGGATCGCACGATATGCGCGATTTCTGGCCGCGCTGGAGCATCGAGGCACTATTTGATTTGGCAGGCTTACACCCGATGAGACGTACGCCACGAGTAGAAGCGCTTTTGCTGGCACAGATGAAGGGATGTTTCGCCGCATCTTCTCAGGTGCAGCACGCCATGTCTATCGCGGGAAACCAGGCGGGGCAGCTGACCGTTGAGCAGCTAGCCGATGCCGTTAGCTTAAGTCGCAGCCAATTGTTCCGCGTGTTTAAAACGCAAGTTGGCATTAGCCCCAAAGCTTACTTGCGCGTTTATCGGCTTAAGCACGTGGTAAACATCTTGCAGCAAAACATACGGGCGCACTCACTGGCGGCAGTCGCCAATGATGCAGGCTATTTTGATCAGTCCCATCTGATCCGAGAATTTGTTCATTCAACTGGTCTGACACCCCTGCAATTCGTGGCGCGCGAACAACGTGCAACATTTATCCAATATCTTTTGGATCAAGAGGAGTAGAGTATCCACAAACGATTACCAAATCATTTTGGCTTGATAGGAGCGTTTGATGGATATGAAACTAAAAGAGAGTGTGGGAAGCGCGCCTGGGTCGCTCCTCGTTCTGGCCGAGCTAACATGCCTCGTAGCATTTTTTGTCCTCGACTATCTCGGGATCATCCAAGTCCCCATCTCAACGACAATTCCCCTTTTGCTATTTGCCTGGTTGTCTTTGCGATTGCGCGGCAAGCGATGGCGTGATGTGGGTTGGCAACGGCCGTTCGCTCTGGGAAAAACCACTTTAATTGCGTTGCTTGCCGCCTGCGTAATGCAAGCTGTCTCCTTTCTCGTCGTCATTCCCACCATTTCCCAACTCACGGGTGACGAAATTGACTTATCGCTTCTTGATCAACTCGATGGGAATGTTGGCATGCTGCTCATCGGGTTGCTTCTCATATGGACATTGGCGGCAGTCGGCGAGGAGCTGGTCTATCGAGGCTATCTGCTAAACCGACTTGCGGATCTTTTTGGCAACGGGGCCGTTGGCCTCATTCTCGCCCTGCTACTTTCCTCCGCTTTGTTTGGTTTTGTCCATGCCTACCAGGGCGTGGTCGGTATGGTAGATACCTTCATCAATGGTTTGATAGCTGGAGGACTGTACATCGCAAGCGGGCGCAAATTATGGCTGCCAATTCTGTATCATGGCATCTACGACACGATTGCGCTCTTGCTGGCTTTTGCGAGGATACTGTAGGCCATTGGAAATATCCATCAAAAAAGCTGCTTAAATTGATCAACGTGATTATTTGGAAAACCTACAGCGCGTCGTGACAAAAATCGGCAAAGTTTGATTCCAAAGTCCGAATAGAGGCTATAATTCCGTATCCACAAGTAAAAGTGTAAAAGCCCAGTTAAAGGCATTTATAACTTTTCCTTTGCGGTTTATTTTTCGTGTCTTAATGAGGAGTCAAATATATGAGAATGCCCTTTGCCGGATTATTGGCGGTCTTATTGTTGATTGTATGTGCTTGCGCCGAGGCTTCTGAGGAAACGGCCGTACTTCCCTCCACATCAACAGCTACCCCCACACCCTTGCCAACGGCAACCAACACCCCCACCAACACGCCAACAAGCACAGCAACCTTCACCCATACCGCCACCGCAACACCGACGGAAACACCGACACCCAAACCAACAAGTACACCGAAGCCAACCGCAACGCCAACCGCAGGCACCTGGGACCGATACATGCCCAACACCCTGGCCAATCTCATTGAACTGACCAGCGAGCACCTGGTGTCCGCACAATACCCAACTCTTTACATTGAGGCATCCCCTGAGCACCAATATCCATCACAAGTCGAAGTAATTTATACGGGTGAATTTCGAGAAATCGATCCTGCTAAACAATTTTTGATCGAGACTTGGGGAGGCACCATCTCGCCTGAAGTGGGAGAAAGCATAAAAGGTGCATTTCAACAGGAAGTTTTGGTCATCGAAGCTGGGATTGAATATTGGATTCCCATTCAGAAAGTGTTGGTTCCTTTCCTGGAAGATGAGCTTGAACCCGGTGATGAAGCCTTGATTTTCATTCTGTGGGTCGGGGGAAATATTATGAATGCAGAAACGCCCCCCGATCGTGTGTTTATTCTTAATGAGTTTCGTACGAAGCTCCCATAAATTTGACTTTCTGGTATGATGGATTTTGTGAATACCAAATCTGTAACCCAAAAACGTGTAGTGGTAGCGATGAGCGGCGGGGTAGACAGCTCCGTGGCGGCGGCGCTGCTGGTGGAGCAGGGCTACGAGGTCATCGGCATGATGATGCGCCTGTGGAGCGAACCGGCCAGTGGTCCGGCCGCGCCCGCCAACCGCTGCTGCACCCCAGACCAGATGGCCGACGCGCGGCGCGTGGCGGGCTTGCTGGGCATCCCGTTCTACGTGGTGGACGTGCAGGACCATTTCCGGCAGACGATTGTGCAATTTTTTATTGATGAGCACGCGTACGGCCGTACCCCCAACCCCTGCATTGAATGCAACCGCCAGATCCGCTTCACCTACCTGCTGGAACGCGCCCTCGCCCTCGACGCCGATTACCTGGCCACCGGCCACTATGCCCAAGTGGTCCACACCCCCGACGGCTACCAGCTGCGCAAAGGGCGCGACGAGCACAAGGACCAATCCTACGTCCTGCACGTGCTGGACCAGCAAAAGCTGGGCCAGGTGCTCTTCCCCATTGGCGGCTACACCAAGCCCGAGGTGCGCGAGCTGGCGCAAAAGTTTGGCCTGCCCGTGGCCAGCAAAAGCGAGAGCCAGGATCTATGCTTTTTGGGCGACGGCAACTACCGCCGCTTTCTAAACGAATACAGCCAAAAGGCCAGCCAGCCCGGACCAATCCTCACCAGCAGCGGCGAAGAACTGGGTCAGCACGAAGGGCTGCCATTTTACACGATTGGCCAGCGCAAAGGGCTGGGCATTTCGGCCAGCGAACCGCTGTTTGTGCTGCGCAAGGACGTGGCCCGCAACGCCCTCATCGTCGGGTCGAAGTCGGAGTTGGGGCAGCAAACGCTAATTGCTCGCGACGTAAACTGGCTGAACGGCCGTCCCCCCCAGCAGCCCATCCCGGCGCAAATCAAAATTCGTTACAAGGCGCAGGCCATTCCCGGTGAGGTGGTCGATTTGGGTAACGGCCGTTGCCAGGTCACCTGCCACGAACCCGTTTTTGGCGTCACCGCCGGGCAGGGGGCCGTCTTCTACGACGACGATGTTTGCCTGGGCGGCGGCATTATTGCGGATGGGACAACGGGCGGTTCGACAGGCTCAACGGCCGTTGAGCCTGTCGAAATGCCCATTGAGCCTGTCGAAATGCCCACGCCCTCGCTCCAACTGGCCGACATTCAGGTGCTTTCATGACCGTTGCTGCTTCTGGACTCATTCTCGGTTTTTTGCTGGCCACCGCCTACGGCGCGGGCTTTCACGTGCTGGTCGGCGGTCCGGCCCGGCGCATCATCCTCTACCTGGTAGCCGCCTGGATTGGTTTTGCCATCGGCCACTTCATCGGCGACCTGCTCAACCTCAACTGGCTGCGCCTGGGTGCGCTTCAGCTGTTCAGCGGCAGCGTCGGCGCCTGGGTGGCGCTTATCCTTGCCCGGTGGCTGGCAGGCGATACGGCCGTAGCCGATCCTGAGTAATCGTTGAACTTTCCCGCAAAAATGTCACACTGGTTTTGAAGCAGGCTTGTTTTAATGCTATACTAGCTTCGATTTTTCATCTGTGGCGTAAAAGCGGGCAATTATCTATCCCACAAACCACCCACTTTTACTGGAAGCAATGGGCAAAAGACTTCCTGCCTCTATCTCTAAACGTTTAAAACCTTTTGGCCAATCACTCAGAATCAGGAGCAAGCAATTACCCTTGGATAGTTCGCCATATTCCACGACGTCTGGCAGCCTGCCAGAACAAAAAAAGCTCATTTCCGTCAAGCCCATCTACATCACCCTTGGCGTCATTCTGGCGCTAGCTCTGCTGGTTGGTTTTGTCTGGGGCATTGTCTGGCTGGCCCGTACCCAGGCCGCCACCGTCGAGGCCGTGCGTGACATCTTGCTGATTGCCCTGGCCCTGGAATCATGCCTGTTTGGCATTGTGCTGCTGCTGATGCTGCTGATGATTGTGCGTCTGGTGAATATGCTGGAATTTGAAATCAAGCCCATCCTGGAAAAAACCAACGAAACGATGGGAACCGTTCGCGGCACAACCGCATTTGTCAGCCAAAACGTGGTGAAACCGGTCACCGAAGCTCGCGTACAGATGGCTGGCCTTCGACGGGCTATCAAAACGTTATTTGGTAATCCGCGCAACAACATACCTCGGTAGGAGAAAAGAAACATGAGTGAGCAACATTCAAACGATCTGGGTGCCTTTTTAGCAGGCTTTGTCATTGGTGGGCTGGTTGGTGCGGCCACAGCGATTATTTTGACGCCGCAGTCGGGCCAGGAGACCCGCAGTAAAATTGCCAACAAAAGCAACGAACTGCTGCAATCTGGGGGGGCCCGCGTGCAGCAAGTCCGCGAAACGGCCGGTTCTTACGGCCACGATTATCTAGAAAAGGCCAGTTCGGCGCTTAGCAGCACGCGCCAACACGTGCAGGATGTTGGGGGACGCGTGCAGGAGCAGGCGCGAATTGTGCTGGACAAAGGAAAAGAACAGGCGTCTCAGGCGGGCAATCGGATCAGCAACGGTACCGATGAAACCAATCAGGCCGAATAATTAAACAGACGGCCGTTTCGCCAGCTTTGCACCTTACCTTACAGCCAGATTTTTTCCTTTACAAACGTTAAACCGTTAAACAATTGAGTCTGTAATTGCATACCGTTATGCCAGGCCCCCTCACCGGGGCCACCTGGCATATTGCAGTCAGGCGTCTCCCCGTGGAGTCGCCTTTTTGCATGTCCCACTATGACCCAAATATCCCTCATCTCCATCACTGACCTGCTCAACAGCCTGCCCAATGGCCAATCGGCCAGCCAGGTGAAAAAAGCATACGAGTTTGCCAGCGAAATTCACAACGGCCGTCAGCGAGATTCCGGCGAGCTGTACATCGAACACGACCTGGCCGTCACCCAGACGATGAACCAGTTGGGTGTCGACACCCCCACCCTGGTCGCCAGCCTGCTGCACGACAGCCTCCTGCCCCACACCGGCGTCACCGTTGAAGCACTGCGCCAAAAGTTTGGTGAAGAGCCCGCCGCCCTCATCGAAGGGTTGAACCACCTGTACGATTACGCCGCCGAAGCGCAGTACCAACGCCACCGTGACCCCGAAGTCGACCGCCAGACCATTGAACAGGTGCGCCGCGCCGTCCTCTCCATCATTGAAGGTGATATTCGCGTTATTTTGATCCGCATGGCCGACTGCCTGCAAGATTTGCGTAAGGCCAGCAACCTGCCTCAGGAGCAGCGCTTTATCATCGCCAACGAGGCGCGGCACATTTACGCGCCGCTGGCCAACCGGCTGGGCATCTGGCAGCTCAAGTGGGAGCTGGAAGATCTGGCCTTTCGCTACCTTCAGCCAGAGAAGTACAAAGAGATTGCCAGCAAGCTGGCGGCGCGGCGGGCCGAGCGCATGGAACAAATCGACGACGCCGTGCAAAAATTGCAGCGCGCCATCCGCGAAACCGGGCTGAAAGGCTCCGTCTCCGGTCGCTCCAAGCACATCTACTCCATCTACCGCAAAATGGTGCGTAAGCGGCTCGATTTTGACCACATCTACGACATCCAGGCGCTGCGCGTCATTCTGGAGCCACAAGATAAGGCCAGCTACGAGAAGAAGTCGCTCAAAGAAAAAGAAGAACACGACCGGCATCTGTGTTACCAGGTGCTGGGGCTGGTGCACAGCCTGTGGCAGCCCATCCCCCGCGAATTCGACGATTACATTGCCGCGCCTAAAGCCAACGGCTACCAATCGCTGCATACGGCCGTTATCGACACCAAAACCGGCGAAAACCTGGAAGTGCAAATTCGCACTCGCCGCATGCACGACGAAGCCGAAAAAGGGGTGGCGGCTCATTGGGCCTACAAAGAAGATGGCGGCAAAATCGCTGGCTCCGTGCGCAAGCGCATCGACAATCTGCGCGAGCTGCTGGCCAGCCTGCAAGACGACACCCGCGAAGAAGAAGATGACGATCTGCTGGAAAGCGAGATCATGGCCGAACGTATCTACGTCTTCACGCCCAAAGGAGATGTCATCGACCTGCCCGCTGGCTCCACACCAATCGATTTTGCCTATGCCATTCATACCGAGGTGGGCCACCGCTGCCGGGGGGCGCGCGTCAACGGCAAGATGGTCAGCCTGGACTACGTGCTCAAATCGGGCGAACGCGTCTCCATTCTCACCACCAACCGGGGCGGCCCCAGCCGCGACTGGATGAACGGCAGCCTGGGCTACACCGGCAGCGCCCGCACCCGCAGCAAAATTCGCCAGTGGTTCCGCAACCAGGAGCGCGAGCAAAACATCTTGCAGGGGCGCGAGGTGGTCGAGCGGGAGCTGCGCCGCCTGGGTCTGGCCGACGTGCACACCGTTTCCGACATTGCCAAAGCGCTCAAGTTCGACGACGAAGAGCAGTTCCTGGCCAAAGTGGGCTTTGGCGACATTCAGAGCCGCCAGATCAGCGGGGCCATCGCCCTGATGGAAAAGAACTTGCACCCGGACGATGAGTTACGGCCGTTGCTCCTCCAGGCCCCACCGAAAAAGCAAGGGCTCACCATCAACGGCGTCAGCGGGCTGCATACGCGCATGGCCAAATGCTGCCAGCCTATCCCACCTGAACCAATCACCGGCTTCATCACCCGCGGCCAGGGTGTCACCATCCACCGCGCCGACTGCGCCGAGGTGCAAAACACCACCGAACCAGAGCGGCTGATCACCGTGGAGTGGGGCGATGATTCGGCCGTTTACCCCATCCCGATTGTGCTTAAAGCGTACCGGCGGCCCAACATCATCGAGGAAATTGTCTCCATTTTGCGCGGCCAAAAAATTAATACGCCCAAAACCAAAACCACCTCCATCGGCAGCATCATGACCATTTCGCTGGTGGTCGAGGTCAACAGCCTGGAGCAGCTCAACTGGCTGCTGCAAAAGCTGGAGTCGCTGCCCAACGTGATGGAGGCGCATCGTCAGCGCTGGTAGGAGCGGTGAGCGGTAAGCGGTTATCCGTGAACGGAAAGCAGGGGGGAAAAGTTGGAGCGGATCGTGATTGTGGGCACAAGCGGGGCGGGCAAATCGACGCTGGCGCAGCAGTTGGTGGGCTAGCTTTCCGACTGCACTGTGCCCATTTCATCGAGCTGGATCACTTCGTCGCCCTCCGGCTTTTGCAGGGTGAGCCGCCACGTTTTCAGCTCAAAGCGAAATGGCTGCATCCACTCCTCTGGGGTTTCGGCTTTGTAGACGAGATGACCCCAAACGGCCGTATCATCCCGCCCCCGCAACCGCAAACTGGCATCATTCCAGCGGCAATAATAAACCAAAGCTTTCACAAATTTACCTCTAAAAAACGGAACACAGAGTTACACAGAGGAGACGCAGAGTTACGCCGAGAAAAAGAAAATCTTTGCCATCTGTGGATTTTTCTACTCCTCAATCGCCTCGTACTGCTCAAAGATGCGCCGGTAGGCCACCGAGGTAACCATCAGCTCATCATGGGTGCCGACGGCCTCCATGCGCCCCTTGCGCATCACCACCACCTTATCGGCCCAGCGAATTTGGGACAGGCGGTGCGTGATCAGAAGCGTTGTCTGGTTGGCCGCGGCGCGCACAATCGCCTGCTGGATCTGGTCCTCCGTGGCGCTGTCCACCGCGCTGGTGGAATCGTCCAGGATCAGAACATGCGGTTTGGTCAGGAACGCCCGCGCCAGCGCCAGCCGCTGCCGCTGCCCGCCAGAGAGCGTCACGCCGCGCTCGCCAATCACCGTGTCGTAGCCATCCTTGAAGTGCATAATGAAGTCGTGGGCCTGGGCGGCTCTAGCGGCCGTTTCAATCATCTCGTGTGTCGCTTCCGGGCTGCCAAAAGCAATATTTTCGCCGATGGTGCGCGAGAACAAAAAGATGTCTTGCTCGATGATGGAGATTTGCCGCCGCAGTGCCGCCAGGTTCCACGCGCGCACATCCACACCGTCAACGAGGAGACGGCCGTTGGTCACATCATACGTCCGGTTAATCAGCTTGGCCAGCGTGCTTTTGCCCGACCCCGTCTGGCCCACAATCGCCACCGTCTGGCCCGGTTCAATGGCAAAATCGATCGCTTGCAGCACGTCCGCTTCGCTCACGTAACCAAACGAGACGTTTTCAAAGCGCACCGATCCTTTAATGTCCGCCTGGTGACCGGCGGCATTTTCGTCCAGCAGCGTCTCGGCATTCATCAGCTCCAAGATGCGCCGCGCCCCGGCCAGCCCCAACGACACCCGCGAATACGCCAGCAGCGAGATAAAGGTGGGGAAACCAAACAAAGCCAGCAGCCCCATAAAACCGACCACGTCACCCACGGCAATCTGCCCCTGCTGGAACAAATACAGCGCGTGCAAAAAGCCCAACCCCTGGGTAATGCCCAGCAGCAGCAGCGGCAAAAAGCGGGCCTCAATGTTGCCCTGCTCCACGGCCGCATCCCGGTACCCGCTGGCATTTTCGTTAAACAAACCAATTTCCTGCGTTTCCTGGGCCGTGCTTTTCACCAGCTCAATACCGTCGATCGCTTCAGCGAGACGGCCGTTCATACTGCCAAACGCCCGCCGCACCCGATCCGCCACCCCTTGCAGCACCTTCAGATAGCGCATCACTGCCAAAATGTAGGTCACAATAAAAAAGAGCGGGGCGGCCGCCAGCTGTGGATGATATGTCGGGGCAATCAGCAGCGGCATGATCATGAAGTTGGCCGAACCGGCCACCAGGTTCACCCCCGGATTCATCATCAGGTTCACTTCATGCACGTCGTTGGTAGCCCGGGCCATCGTGTCACCCACCGGCTGGAAATCGTGAAACGCAGTGCTTTTGCCCAACAAACTGACGTACAGCTCCTCGCGCATATCGCGCTCCAGCCGTTCGCCCATGACCGCGCTGGAGAAGTTGCGCCCCAGCTGCAGCACCGCCCGCACCGTCTGGCTGACAATCACCCCGAGAGCCATCAGCCCAATCGTGCGCAAATCCGGTGGCGACTCCAGCGCCGCGTCAAAAGCAATGCCAATCAGCACCGGCACAACGGCCGCTAACGCCGCATTGCCGAAAGCGCCAACCAGCATACTGGCGATAAGCAATTTATGGTGGGATAGGTGAGAAAAAACCCAGCGAGCGGTGGTACTTTTGTCAGTGGGCTGTGATCTATTAACGTCAAATTCACTCAAAATTCGATCTCTTTGCTTTAGGATGACACCATCTTAGTTCAATTAAAATGTTGTCTTTTACTACTTCATTTCATCAACAACCAGACAACACAGCTTGTTCATACACTGGTAGTTCTATGAGCATTCAAAATAGTTTAAGCAGTGATATTCGGTGGACGCAGCCATTGGCTCCCGTTACAACCCAAACCAATTATCGCACAGCGCAAACGTTTAAGCATATTGGACATTTTAAAGGCCCGTGGGAGGGCACAATCAAGATGAAGCGCGTACTCATCATCGGCTCAAGCGGCTCCGGCAAGTCAACGCTAGCGCGCCAATTGGGAGCCAAACTAGAACTACCCGTAGTCCATCTCGACCGCCATTACTGGCATCCTGGCTGGATTGGTACCCCTGAACCAGAATGGCAGCGGGAAGTCTCCCGATTGGTGCAGCGAGAGGAGTGGATTATCGACGGCAATTATCGCAGCACGCTGGAAATGCGACTGGAAGCGGCCGATTCCGTTGTGTTTTTGGATCTACCCCCCTGGATTTGCGCCCTACGCGCCGTCAAGCGGCGGATTCAATATCACAACCGCCCCCGCCCCGACATCGCCGACGGCTGCAAGGAACCGCTGCTGGACCCCCAGCTCATCCAATTTATCCGCCACGTGTTGAGCTACCCCGACCGTGCCAAACCGTACGTCATGAGCCAGCTCACGGCCATCGCCAACGAGAAGCATGTGGTGCTGCTGCAATCTACCAAAGACGTCAACAACTTCCTCAGCGCGCCGCAGGATTATCCTTCGCTGAACCTGGTACGCAGCCGCCAGATTACCGCCAAGCCGCAAATGGCCCAACTAAACCTGGACTAATTGCCCCGTCCCAAATAGGCCACATGCCGCACGGTGTAAACCGGGCCAGACGGCCGTAATTCACTCTGCACCAGCTGAACGGCCGTCACCATCATACCCAACTCCGCCAACCGCACCGACCAATCCAACTCCTGCACCCGGCTCCCATCCTTCACCCGCCCCAGGGTGATGTGTGGACTAAACGGCCGTTCCTCCCGCACCCACCCCAGCTGCACCACCCGATCTTCCAACCCGGCCTGCATCGCCTGCAAAACGGCCAATTCCCCCGCCAACCCGGCCCAGACCACCCGCGGTCGCTTGCGGTTGGGGAACGCCCCCAGCCCGTCCAGCCGCAGGTGAAACGCCGGATGGCGCGCCGTGAGCTGAGAGAGTTGGTCTTGCAACGTGGGCAGTTGGGCGACGGCCGTATCCCCCAAAAAGCGCAGCGTCAGGTGCATCTGTGCCCGATCAACCCAGCGCACCGCCGGATCGGGCACGTTTTTGGACAGGCGAACGGCCGTTTCCGCCAGCACATCCTTCACCACGTCCGGTAGTTCAATCGCCATAAACAGTCGAATTTTTTGGTTCATGCCCCAATTTTACCCCGGCTGGAGCAAGAAAATCACGAATTTGACGAATAGACGAATGGCACCAATATATTT
Organism: Anaerolineae bacterium; assembly: GCA_020848035.1. GTDB lineage: Bacteria > Chloroflexota > Anaerolineae > Promineifilales > Promineifilaceae > Leptofilum. The sequence goes on from JADLAX010000026.1 coordinate 152,227, forward strand.
TTGAATCCATTCGTGCGATTTGTTCATTCGCTCCATTCGTGTTTCTCTCCTACGCGAACAAAATGTGACACTGTGGCAAAATACGTGTCCAATGAAACGCACGGCCGTTGCAACGTTGGCGCGTTCCTTGCGTAAACAGGACGAACCGGCACAGGGTGAAGACATGCTTCACTGTTTCACCTTTTGGATTTTGTAGCGAATGAATTGGACCACTGAACAAATATTGGGTCTGGCACCTGATCAATTTACCCTCCGCGCGGCGCGCAGCACGGCCGAACCAGAACGCTGGACCGCCCTGCACCACGACGGCCGTCTGCTCTGGGCCATCTTCCCCAACGGCAGCGCCAAAACGGCTGAAACGGCCGTTCACCTGCCCAGCCACACCTACACCTGCACCTGCAACAGCCGCAAAACCCCCTGCCGCCACACCGTCGCCCTGCTGCTGCTCTGGCACGAAAACCGCCCGGCGTTTACCGCCCAGCCCGCCCCACGCACCCTGGCCGCCCGCGCCAACCGGCACACCATCGCCAGCCAACGGCCGTTGCGCCACAGCTACTCCCTGGACACCCAACTGGCCCACCTGCAAACCGGCCTCAACGAGCTCGCGCTGTGGCTCACCGACCTGGTACGCCACGGTCTGGCCCGCCTGCCCGACCGCCCCAAAAGTTACTGGCACACCATGGCCGATCGGCTGGTAGACGCCCAGGCCCCCACCCTGGCCCTGGAGCTGCGCCGCCTGGCCACGGTCCCCACAGCCCAACCCAACTGGCCCGAGGCTTACCTCCAGCGGCTGGGCCAGCTGCACCTCATCATCCAGGGCTTCCGCCACTTCGACCAGCTTCCTGCCACCACCCAGGCCGATTTGCAAACGGCCGTTGGCTGGCTGCCCCCGCCCCACAACGACACACCCCCCAGCACCGACCGCTGGCTGGTGCTGGGCCGCCAGCAGGAAGTTCTGGGCAGCCAGACGCACCACTTCACCTGGCTGTGGGGGCAAGACAGCCAGCGCCCCGCCCAGCTCATCGAGTTGGCCGCCGCGGCCCGCCCCGAAGGGCGCTGCCTGCCCACCGGCACCGTCTGGCACGGTGCGCTGCACTTTTTACCCGGCAGCTGGCCGCTGCTGGCCACCCGTCAGGGCGATTTTGGGGCCGAGGCAACGGCCGTTTACCCCCACGGCTTCCCCACCATTCACGATGCCACCCAGGCGCACAGCCAGGCCCTGGCCCACAACCCGTGGCTGCCCGCCTTCCCCATGCTGCTGCACAACGTCCTGCCCCACCACGCCAACGACACGTGGCAGCTGCTGGATCGCCACGGCACCACCCTGCCGCTGCCCGACAAATTTGGCCACGGCTGGCACCTGGCCGCCCTGGCCGGTGGTGCGCCTTCGCTCACGCTGTTTGGCGTGTGGCAGAACCATATCCTGCACCCCCTCAGCGTTTGCCACGCAGGCGTCTGGCACGATGTACACACCTGGCGAGGCATTCGATGAGCACAATCCCGACCTGGCCCGACCTGGTGAAAACGGCCCTCCTCGGCACGCAGCACGCCGAACTGCCAGCTGCTTCTGGGGCAACGGCCGTTGATCACCTCATCGCCCAACTGCCCCGCCACGATGCAGCCGCCGCCGTGCTGGCCGCCGCCGGGGCCGTTGCCCTGCACCGGCAGACGGGCTGGGTGCCCGCCCACACCGCACCACCCGCACCGGTGCCCCAGCCGCCTGACCTGCCCATCTGCTCACCACAAATTGCCCGCCAGATCGAGCTGCTGCTCGAAGGTGCCCACGCCAGCCTGCTGCCAGAGATGCTGGATGCCCTGGCCCAAACCGGCCATCGGGTACCCGAATTTTTACTGCCCAACCTGCTGGACAAAGGGGTAAAACTGGCGGCAATACGGCCGTCACTCCTCCCGCTCCTGGGCTGGCATGGCCGCTGGTTGGCCAGCCAACACCCCGCCTGGCGTTACGCCGCGCCGGAGCTGGACACCTGGGCGGGCTTGCTGGCCGAGTGGAAAACGGCCAATGCCAGCCAACGCCTGGCCCTGCTGCGCCAGCTGCGCCAGACTCAGCCGGAACGCGGCCGCCAGCTGCTGGAACACACCTGGAAGAGTGATGCCGACGCCAGCCGCTTGCAGCTCATCAAAGTGCTGGACGTGAACTTGAGCCAGGCCGACGAACCTTTCCTGGAAGCCGCCCTGGACGATCGCACCCACTTTGTGCGCCAGGCGGCCGCCGATCTGCTGGCCGGCCTGCCGCATTCCCGGCTGGCGCAGCGTGTGACACACTACGCCGCCGCCCTGCTGCGCTGGACGCCGCGCGGCAAACACGCCATCACCGTCACCTTTCCCGACGACTACACCCCGGCGATGAAGCGCGATGGGCTGCTGGTTGTGGCGGGCGGCGACCTGGCCAAAACACGCTCGCGTCAGCTGACGCAGTTTGTCGGCCGTGTGCCGCTGCACGTTTGGACCGAGCCGTGGCGGCGCACGCCCGAAGAGATTGCCGAAGCGGCCCTGCTCAGCGCCTGGCCGCGCACGCTGGTGGCCGGTTTCACCACTGCCGCCGTTCGTCAGAAAGATGTCGCCTGGGCCGAGGCGCTGATTGTGGGTAATGGGTTCAGTACGGCCGTTGCCCGCCTCGTCACCCTCTTGCCGCCAGACACCTGCTTCCGCCTCATGCAGCAAGCCGCCGACGTGGACACCGGCCTACAGCGTGACGATCCGCTGTTCATCTTTTTGCAGCACTGGCAACAGCCCTGGTCGGCGGCGATGAGCCAGTTCTGGATCGACCTGTTTGCCCAACACCTGGCCCAGCACAAGGACCAAAACCCCGAACCCACGCTGAACAACCTGTTGAAGCGTTTTGGCCAGCGGTGTGACCCGGCATTGGCGGAAACGGCCGTAACCCAGCTCACCCTCCCCGGCCTCAACCCCGCCTGGCAAAAAACCGTACACGATCTCTGCCAAACCCTCCACCTCCGCCGCACCCTCCTGGCAGAAATTGGGAATCTGAATAGGACACAGATGAACACTGATAAACACAGATAAAACAAAAAATCAGTGTAAATCTGTGTTTATCAGTGTTCAATTTTAGGAGAAGAACTATGGAATCAATTTTACGCGCCCATGCCGAGCAGCAGTTTGCCGCCGAGCTGTACGAACTGGAACAGGCTGACCGTCGTCCCCGGCCCACCAACTGGCGGCTTTCGCCCTGGGCGGTGGCCACCTACATTTTGGGCGGCACGCTGGACAACGGCTTTGCCATCGCGCCAAAATATATTGGCAACGGCCGTCTCATCGAAATCGCCATCGCCACCCTCACCACCGACCGCGCCTTGCTGCTCATGGGCATCCCCGGCACCGGCAAAACCTGGGTCTCCGAGCACCTCGCCGCCGCCATTTCCGGCGACTCCACCCTGCTGGTGCAAGGCACCGCCGGGACCAGCGAAGAAGCAATTCGCTACGGCTGGAACTACGCCAGCCTCATCGCCAAAGGCCCCACGGCCGAAGCCCTGGTACCCAGCCCACTCATGCTGGCTATGCGCAGTGGGCGCATTGCCCGCGTAGAGGAGCTCACCCGCATCCCCGCCGATGTGCAGGACGCCCTCATCACCATCCTGTCCGAAAAGCTGCTGCCCATCCCCGAGCTCAACCAGGAAGTCCAGGCGATCAAAGGATTCAACGTCATCGCCACGGCCAACGACCGGGACCGCGGCGTCAACGACCTCAGCAGCGCCCTCAAGCGCCGCTTCAACACCGTTGTGCTGCCCCTGCCCGCCACCGCCGCCGAAGAAGTGACCATCGTGCAGCAGCGCGTGCACAGCCTGGGCCAGGCGCTGGAGCTGCCGGCCGAACCGCCCGCCCTGGCCGAAATTCGCCGCGTCGTCACCATTTTCCGCGAGCTGCGCCAGGGCATGACCGAAAACGGCAAAGCCAAGCTCAAGTCGCCCAGCAGCACGCTCAGTACCGCCGAAGCGATTTCCGTCATCAACAGCGGGCTGGCGCTGGCGGGTCACTTTGGCGATGGCGTTCTGCGGGCCAACGACATGGCCGCCAGCCTCACCGGAGCCATCGTCAAAGACCCCATCCACGACACCGTCATCTGGCGCGAATACCTGGAAACCATCGTGCGCGAACGGGATGAGTGGGGGGATTTGTATCAGGCGTGCCGCGCTTTGATCTGAAGGGGTGAGCGGGTGAAGGGGTGAACGGGTGAAAAATGCATCACCCCTTCACCCGGTCACCCTGTCATTTTCACAGATTAGAAACAACCATGACCCCACCCCCCTACCTCCACCTCTTCCCCATCCGCCACCACGGGCCGGGTTCGGCGCGGGCGCTGCTGGCGGCGCTGCGTGAGCTGAAGCCGGACGCCATTTTGGTGGAAGGGCCAGCCGATGCCAACGAAATCATTCCCTGGCTGGGGCACGAGGCAATGGAGCCGCCGATTGCCCTGCTGGTCTATCGTCCCGACAAGCCAGAGGCAGCAGGCTCCTACCCATTTGCCGAATTTTCGCCAGAATTTCAGGCGCTGCGTTATGGCGTGGCGCACCATATCGTCACCCGCTTTTTTGATTTGCCGCAGGCGGTGATGCTGGCGACCGCTGCCCGACCGATGATGCCGGATACGGCCGTCTTCAACCAACTCGCCTCACTCACCGGCCATCGCGACTACGAACTGTGGTGGAACGCCGCCATCGAGCAGCGCCAAAACCAGACCGATCTGTTCGCTGGCATTCTGGAGCTAATGACCGCCATGCGCACCGCTGCGGAGGGAACTGTGGCAGGGGAGCTGGATGAGAAAACGGAACTCCCTCACAAACTTGCTCAGCAGCGCGAAGCCCACATGCGCCGCGCCATCCGTCAGGCCCGCGCCGAGGGGTGTGAGCGCATTGCCGTGGTTTGCGGCGCATGGCACGCCCCCGCCCTGTGCGATTTAGGCACCGAAGCGGCCGACGACGCCCTGCTGGCCAATCTGCCCGGCGTGGCCGTGGAAACGGCCTGGGTGCCCTGGACCTACGGCCGAATCTCGGCCACCACCGGCTACGGCGCGGGCATTCGCGCCCCCGGCTGGTACCACCACCTGTGGCAGATGGGGCAGCAGCAGGCCAGCCCAACGCAGATGAGCATTCACTGGCTCAGCCACGTGGCCCAGCTGCTGCGCGACCAGGATTTGGACGCCTCGTCGGCCCACATCATCGAGGCGGTGCGGCTGGCAGAATCGCTGGCAGCGCTGCGCGGTCTGGCCGCCCCCGGCCTGCCCGAGCTAAACGAAGCGACCCAAACCGTGCTCTGCTTTGGTGATGCCGCGCCCATGCAGCTCATCCACAAGCGGCTCATCGTCGGCGAGCGCATGGGCGCAGTGCCGCCCGACTCGCCCATGATTCCACTCCAGCGCGACCTGCACCAGCAGCAGCGCCGCCTGCGCCTGCGTCCCGAACCGGAACCCACCACGCTCAACCTTGACCTGCGCAGCGACAGCCACCGCGAGCGCAGCCAACTGCTGCACCGGCTGAACTTGCTCAAGGTGCCCTGGGGCAAAATTACGCCGATTCGCGGCCAGTCGGGCACCTACCAGGAGGTGTGGCAGCTGGCCTGGAAGCCAGAATTTGTGGTGCGGGTGATTGAGGCGGGCGTTTGGGGCAATACGGTGGTGACGGCCGTTACCAACTTTGCCACCGACCAGGCCAACCATGCCCAGGATTTGCCCACGCTCACCCACCTGCTCGACCAGGCGCTGCTGGCCGATTTGCCCGAACTGGTGCTGAGCCTGCTGGAACGTATCGAAGCGCAGGCAGCTGGTAGCAGCGACGTGCCGCATATGATGGACGCCCTGCTGCCGCTGGCCCGCGTCCTGCGCTACGGCGATGTGCGCCAGACCAATCCTGAACTGGTGCGCCACGTCGTCGATACACTGGTGACGCGCATCTGCATTGGCCTGCCCAGCACCTGCGCCAGCCTGGACAATGACGCGGCAGCGGAGATGCTGGACCGGGTAACGGCCGTTCACACCACCATCGCCACCCAGCAAAACGTAAACCATCTGGCCGCCTGGGAGCAAACCTTGCGCCAGCTGGCCGACCAGCCGGGGATGCATGGCTTGCTGGCGGGGAAAGCGACCAGGTTGTTGTTGGATACGGCCGTTTTCCAACCGTCAGAAGCGGCGCTGCGGCTGGAGCGGGTGTTGTCGGGCACGGCAATCGACGCCAACCAGCTCAGCCAGATGGCTTTCTGGATCGAGGGCTTTCTCAAGGGCAGCGGCCTGCTGGTGCTGCACGACCAGACGCTGTGGCAGCTGCTCGACGGCTGGGTGATGCAGCTCGATGCCGAACGCTTCCAAACCATCCTGCCCCTGCTGCGCCGCACCTTCAGCACCTTCTCCGATGCCGCTCGACAGCAGCTCATGGACCGGGTGCGCTACGGCAGCGCGTCGGCCAATCAGCCCAGCCACGCCCCCACCTTTGATGAAGCCCAGGCGGATAAGGTTCTGCCGCTCGTCGCAAAATTATTAGGCATCCAATCGTAGGGGCGACCCGGCGGGTCGCCCCTACCGGTAACAAACGCATGAAAGATACAGAATCTACCTACCAACCATTTTTTTCCGCCGCCGACGGTTTAGACGAAAACGGCCGTCGCTGGCGGCTTATCCTGGGGCAAACGCAAGATGAGGCAGGGCAAGATGCCCAACCCGGCGAAGGCGAGGGCCAGGGCGAGCAGCCGCAGTCGCAAACCGGCCTGTCCGAACAAGATCAGGCAATGGACAAGGCGCTGGAAGCGCTGTACGGCGACAGCACCGGCGGCGACCTCAGCGACTCCAACCCGGACATTGCCCGCTGGCTGGGCGACATCCGCAGCTACTTCCCCGCCGAGGTGGTGCAGGTAATGCAGCAGGACGCGCTGAGCAAGCTCAACCTGCGCCGCCTGCTCAGCCAGCCAGAATTTTTGGAGGCGATTGAGCCAGACGTGAATCTGGTGGCCAATTTGCTGGCGCTGCGCCGGGTGATGCCCGGCAAAACGAAGGAGACGGCCAAAGAGGTGGTGCGCAAGGTGGTGGAACAGCTGCTGGCGCAGCTGCGCTATCCGCTGGAGCAGGCGATTTCGGGCAGCTTAAACCGGGCCACGCGCAGCCGCCGCCCGCGCCACAAGGAGATCAACTGGGGGCGCACGGTGCACGCCAATTTGAAGCATTATCAGCCCGATTTGCAAACGGTGGTGCCAGAGAACTTGGTGGGATACGGCCGTAAACGCTCCGCCCTGCGCGATGTGATTATTGCCCTGGACACCAGCGGCTCGATGGCCACGTCGGTGGTCTACGGCAGCATTTACGCTTCCGTCATGGCCTCGATTCCGGCGCTGGCTACCCGGCTGGTGCTGTTCGACACCAGCGTGGTGGATTTAACCGACCAGCTCGACGATCCGGTGGAGCTGCTGTTTGGCCTGAAGCTGGGCGGCGGCACCAACATCGACCGGGCGCTGGGCTACTGCCAGCAGCTCGTCACCCGCCCGCGCGACACGGTATTGGTGCTGCTCACCGATTTGTTCGAGGGAGGCAGCAAGGAAAACATGGTGCGCCGCGTGGCCACGCTGGTGAGCGACGGCGTACAAATCGTGGCTCTGCTGGCGCTCAACGACCAGGGCGCACCCCGCTTCGACCGGCAGATGGCGCAGGAGTTGGTCAATCTGGGGGTACCGGCCTTTGCCTGCACCCCGCAGCTTTTCCCCGATTTGATGGGCGCGGTGTTAAACGGCCGTGACCTCCGCCACTGGGCCGCCACGCATGGCATCGTCACTGCGCCGGATAATTAAAATGGGACACAGATTAACACAGATGAACACTGATTTTTTTATTGTTCCGTGGAAATTCGTGTTAATCCGTGGCTAAACAATTTCTCGGCCAGCCAGTCGGCGGTGAGGAGCGGCAGGGTGAAGGCCAGGATGATGGCCCAGGTGATGAGGGGAGCGGTGAGGGGGAGAACGGCCGTAAATAACAACAGCAACATACAAATGTTGTATCCCATCAACACAACGTCTATATCGCGAGTCGGGCTGTTTTTCCGGGTGATTTGCCACAACAGTACATAACATTCGATCGCAAGAATGCGGAGGATCATCTCCAGCCACCACGGCAATTGTTCACTACGAGACAGCGGAAATTTATCAATCACTGGGAGAATGGGTCCCAGCAAATTCAGAACAGTCTGCCAGAAAAAAGCATAGATACGCAGACGAGTGGGAATGGTGAGCTGGTCGGGCGGAAACGGCCGTGCGCCCAACCAAATCGCCGTCGTGCGGGCACCAAAGGCAAAGTCGTTGGCCAGATCGCGCAAACTGCTGCTAACGCCGTTCACCAGCAAAATGTATACGGTGATGAATCCCGCCGCCACCCAGGTTTGCGGCGTGGGCTGCCCCACCACAAACGCCCCAAACAACAAAAACGCTGCCCAGCTGGAACCCTGCACCAAATCAGTCAGCGGCGGCAGCGGGCTGCGCTTGCCAACAAAGTTGTACAGCGTCATCCCACCCACGGCCCAGGCCAGGCACAGTAGCGCCCAACCATTGCCACCGAGCACCAGCCACAAAATTAGCAGGATGGGCAGCTGGACGGCTACCCAAATCCGCACCTGCCGCACCGTCACCAGGCCGCTCACTAGCGGGTAGTTGTGGCGGGAGGGTTGCGTTTTGTCGAGGGGCAGGTCGATGAGGTCGTTGAGCAGGTAGGCATAGAGGTGGTAGGCAACGGCCGTTGCCAGCAACCCCGCCACCTGCCAGCCATTCACCGAGCCACTTGCCGTGCCTGCACCGATGAGGGGGAGAACGGCCGTATACCCCCAAATCGCCACATGCCCAAACCGGAACCAATCACGCATTTTCATGCGGTAGATTATAACAACAAAAAAGCCCGCCCCGGTATTCCGAAGCGGACTTTTCACTTATCACTTTTTACTGGGGCGAGGCAGGTGTGGGTTTCGTCGCTTTGCTAGACAACACCCTCTTGCATCTGCCTCAGCCTACATTTTTGGGGCGAGGCAGGTGTGGCTTTAGCCTCTTTGTTGGACAACGGTCCCTTGCACCTGCCTCGCCGCTACGGGTTTGTTCAGGCGGACTGTACCCTGGGGAACAATTCTGGCCGCATCGCCGCCATGCGCAGCATGTGCCGGATGTGCCTGCCAGAGATGATGCCGATGATACGGCCGTATTCCACCACCGGCAGCGCGTTCAACTGTTCGTTGCTCAGCCGCTGCTGCACATCGTACAGGTCAGTGGTCAGTGACACGGGCTGCACGTCCCGGGCCATCACGGCGGCGACCGTCTGGTCTGGGCCGTCGTTCTGCAGGGCCGTCATCAGCCGCTCGTTGCCCAAAAAGCCAACGTAGGTGCCATAGTGGGCCACCGGGAAATCCGTCAGGCCGCGCGCGGTCCAGTTCACGACGTTACGCAAACTGTCGGCCGGGTCTAAAACCGGCACCTGGTTGCTGTACGCCTGCTGCACCGTGTAGCCGCGCAGCCGCTGGCGGAACTGTACCATTTGCGCCTCCTGGGTTGCCCCAGAGAAGATAAAGATGGCAATCAGGACACTAAAGAACTGGCCGTTCAGCAGACCGTAAATACCAAACAGCACGGCCAACACCCGGCCAATCCCGGCGGCAATGCTGGTGGCACGGCCGTAATCCAACTTCATCGCCAGGGCGGCCCGCAAAACCCGACCACCGTCCATAGGGAAGGCTGGAATCATGTTAAAGAGCGCCAAAACAACGTTGTAGTAAAAGATATAAGAAAAAATGGAGCCAAACGTCAGCGAGATGCCGCTGGTTAATGGGTTGGTTAAGGGCAAGTTGAAGAGAACGGCCGCTCCACCCATCAAAATAGCCAGGACCACGTTAACCGCTGGGCCAGCCAGGGCAATCACAAACTCCTGCTTGGGATTGTCCGGCATGTGGCGCAGCTGGGCCACGCCACCAATGGGCAGCAGCACAATGCGCTCCACCGGGACGCCATAGTTGAGCGCCGCAAAGCTGTGACCTAGTTCATGCAAAGTCACCAGCACAAACAGCAGCGAGATAGAAATCACGCCAAAGAGGGCACCTGCCAGGCCACCGCCCGCCAGCACGCCAAACTGAAACGCCGCCCAGATCAAAATCAGCGGAAATGTCAGGTGAACGCGAATGTCAATACCGCGAACAGAAAACAGTTTCAACGAGCTGTTCATGTTTTACTTCCTTTGTAATGGGAGAGCCACCACTGTTGGCTCTCAACACGCAGAGAGGACATCTCTGAGAATTGATTTACTGATACATGATCTAGCCTAAGGGAAAACTGTATAAAAATTGTTAGCGGGGCATTAGGGCAGTATGAAAACAAAAAACCTCCATGCGCATTCACATGGAGGTTTCTTTTTGTGTACGCCCTGAGGGACTCGAACCCCCGACCTTCTGGTTCGTAGCCAGACGCTCTAATCCACTGAGCTAAGGGCGCGTATTAAAAAATTGGCCACATTGGCCGCTGACTTTTAAGGCGGGGAGGAAGGGATTCGAACCCTTGAACGATTTTTACACCGTTAACCGCTTAGCAGGCGGCCCCAATCGACCACTCTGGCACCTCCCCTAAAAGCCAACTTGCTGCCAGGTAAGGCCTACAATTGGTAAGACTAAGGCGGAGGGAGAGGGATTCGAACCCTCGGTAAGCTGTTGCCTACTACGGTTTTCAAGACCGTCGCAATCGTCCACTCTGCCATCCCTCCAGGCTGTGGAGGGGGTTTATGCAACCCGGTCGCGGAGTATAACACGCCACTTTTGGCACGTCAATATGATCCTGACTGTAAAATTCAACCCCAGATTGTATCGTCGCGCCATATCCGCTATCATTCCGCCGACAACCAGCAAATGAGGCATGAATGAGCGATTCCAAAAGTTCCAACGACTTTTTCACCACCCTGGGCCATGAACTAAAACAGCTCTGGCAGGATTTGGGGAATGGGTGGCGGCAAACGGCCGTTTCCCTCCGTAACGGTCTGCGGCGGCTGCGGCGCACTGAATTGGATTACGTGGTCATGGCCATCGGCGGCGCGATGCCGGAGCGGGCCGACCCGCCGCGCAGTTTCATCGAGCGGCAGCTGCCCCTGCCCAACCCCGCCCTCAGTCTGGAGGAGTTTAACGAACGCCTGGCCCGCCTGGCCGAAGCCGACAACATACGCGGGCTGGTGCTGGTCTGCCAGGGCATCAGCGCCGGATTTGCCACCATGCAAAACATTCGCCGTTCGCTGGAACGGTTAAAGGCCGCGGGCAAAACGGTGGTGATCTACACCCCTTACCTCGATCTGCGTCACTACTTTTTAGCCTCCGTCGCCGACCGCCTCATCGTGCCGCCCAGCACCCAGTTTGACGCCTACGGGCTGCATTCAGAAATTACCTACCTGAAAAACGGCCTGGACCGCCTCGGCGTGGGTGCGGAGGTGGTGCAGATTTCGCCGTACAAAGCCAGCGCCAACCCGTATGTGAATGAGGCCATGACGCCAGAGGAGAAGGAGCAGTTTGACTGGCTGCTGGATGATTTGTTTGACCAGCTGACCCAGGCAATGGCCGACGGCCGTTCCCTGCCCCAAACCACCGTCCAGGAGCTCATGAACCAGGTGCCGCTCACCGCTGAGGCGGCGCTGGCCGCCGGGCTGGTGGACAACATCGCTTACCAGGACGAGCTGGCCTATCTGCTGGCCGAGCTGCCAGAGACCGACGAAACGGCCGAAAGCAGCGAAACCGAAGAAGCAACCGAACCAGCCGAAGCCACCGAAGCCGATTCTGCCCCAGACGAGCGCCCCCAAGCGGTGCTGGTCGATTGGCCCCGGGCCGAACGACGCCTGACGGAAGCGGCCCGGCAGCGCAGCCGGAAGTTCATTGGCGTCATCAGCATTGAGGGGGCGATCAACATGGGCAGCAGCCAGAGCCCGCCCATCGACCTGCCCATTCCGCTGATTGGCGGGCAGATTGCCGGGGAGCAGACCCTGGTTTACCTGCTGCGCCAGGCCGAGCAGCTAGACGACATGGCCGGGCTGCTGCTGTACGTCGATTCACCTGGCGGCTCCGCCCTGGCCTCGGACCTGATCGGGCGCGAGATTCAGCGGCTGAACCAGAAGAAGCCGGTGCTGGCCTACATGGGCAATACGGCCGCTTCCGGTGGGTATTACGTCAGTGCCTACGCCCGGCATATCATGAGCCAGCCGCTTACGGTGACCGGGTCGATTGGCGTGGTAGGCGTTCGCCTGCACACCCAGGGGCTGTATGAAAAGCTCGGCGTCAACCGCGTGGCCCTCAATCGGGGCGAACATGCCGGGTTTTTCAGCGATATGCGGCCGTTAACCCCCGATGAGCGGACCACCTGGGAAAACCTGATTGTGCATGCCTACGGCCAGTTCAAAGCGGTGGTGGCCGAAGGACGCCAGCTGCCCTACGACGAGCTGGACCCTATCTGCCTGGGGCGGGTGTGGACCGGGCGGCAGGCGCTGGCGCGCCAGCTGGTGGACAGCCACGGCGACTTCATCGACGCGGTGCACAAGCTGGCCGAACTGGCTGAACTGCCCGACCCCACCAGCCACGACATTCCGGTGGTGAATTTGTACGCCAAACAGACCCGCCATGTGACGCCCCAGCCCTTTGAAATGGCGGAAACGTTGGCCAGCTGGCTGTCGCCGGAGCGATTGGCGGCGTTTAACCAGAAGCCGCTGTTTTTGTCGCCCTATTTCATCAAGCTGTAAGGAAGAAGTGATGAGTGTTACGGCCGTTCCCCCCCAATTCCTCAAAAAGCTGCACATCGACCCCAAGGTCGCTGAGCTGGTGTTGGTGAAATTCCTGGAAAACGAAATCAGCAAGGCTGGCTTTAACCAGGCGGTGCTGGGGTTGTCTGGCGGCATCGATTCGGCGCTGTCCTGTTACCTGGTGACGAAGGCGCTTGGCCCGGCCAATGTGCTGGCGCTGCGCCTGCCGTACAAAGCGTCATCGGCCGAAAGTTTGGCCCACGCCGACCTGGTGATTGAGGCGTTGGGCATCCGCAGCGAGACGGTGGAGATTACCGGCCTGGTTGATGCCCTGGCCGACGCCTCGCCGGGCATGAGCGCCCATCGCAAGGGCAACGTCATGGCCCGCGCCCGCATGACCGTCATTTTTGACCGCTCGCTGGCGGAAAGTGCCCTGGTGATTGGCACCAGCAACAAGACGGAGCTGATGCTGGGCTACGGCACCATCTACGGCGACCTGGCCTCAGCGGTGAATCCGATTGGCGACCTGTACAAAACGCAGGTGCGCCAGCTCTCCCGCGCCCTGGGCGTGCCGGAGATCATCATCGACAAAGCGCCCTCGGCCGACCTCATTCCCGGCCAGACCGACGAGGACGATTTCGGCTTTAGCTACGAAACCGTCGACCAGCTGCTGTACCTGATGCTCGATGAGCGGTATTCGCGGGATGAGGCGGTGGCGGCGGGGTTTGAACGGCCGTTTGTCGACCGCGTGATGAGCATGGTGCAGCGCTCCCAATACAAACGCACCATGCCCATCATCCCCAAAATCAGCGATCGTTCCATTACCCACGACTTCCGCTATCTGCGCGACTGGGGAACCTGAGCAATTGTTGATGGTTAAGGGTCAATGGTTAATGGTTAGGCGGATTGCCAGGCTGTTTGCGACCGCTTCGCTGCTGCTGTTGCTGGTGCAGCAGGCAGGAGCCGAGCCAGCGTGGTGGGGCAAAATTGACCCTCTTTTGCTGGCAGAAATGCAGGCAAACCCCACGGCAAATGCAGCTTCCCCGGTTGAGTTTTTGGTGCAGCTGGCCGCCCAGGCCGATGTGTCCGCAGCGGCACAGATTGAAGACAAGACGGCCAAAGGTGCGTTTGTGTACCAGCAGCTAACGGCCGTTGCCCAGCAAACCCAGGCCTCCCTATTAACCCAATTGAACGAACTCGGCGTGGACGACGTACGGCCGTTCTGGATCAGCAACATGGTTTGGGTACGCGGCGACTGGAACATTATGACGGCCGTTGCCCAGCGCAGCGACGTGGCTTTTGTGTACGCCAATCCCCAGGTGGCGCTGGATGTGTTGCCGCCGGATGCCGGGGATTTGCTGCGGGCAACGGCCGTTACGGGCATCGAGTGGAACATCAGCCACATTGGTGCCGATGTGGTGTGGCCGCTGGGCGTCACCGGGCAGGGCGTGGTCATTGGCGGGCAGGACACGGGCTACGACTGGGACCATCCGGCACTCATCAACCAATACCGCGGCTGGAACGGCAGCAGCGCCAATCACGCCTACAGCTGGCACGATGCCATCCACGTGGCCAACAGCGTCTGCCCCGGCGACTCCCCCGAACCGTGCGACGATTATGGCAGCAGCCACGGCACCCACACGATGGGCACGATAGTGGGCAATGATCTGGCACCAACGGCCGTTGGCTGGCCCAATGCGGCGGCCAATGCAGTAGGCGTCGCCCCCGGTGCCCGGTGGATTGGCTGCCGCAACATGAACAACGGCAATGGCACCCCGGCCAGCTACACCGAATGTTACGAATGGTTTGTCGCCCCCTACCCGCCCGGCGGCAACCCAATGACCGACGGCGATCCCAGCCTGGCCCCACACGTCATCAACAACTCCTGGGGCTGCCCGCCCGGCGAAGGCTGCTCACCTGGCATTTTGGAAGCGGTGGTCAACAACGTGCGCGCGGCGGGCATTGTGACGGTGCATTCGGCGGGCAACACCGGCTCCGGCTGCGGCTCGGTGGACGATCCGGCGGGCACCTACCCGGCCTCGTTTACCGTGGGCGCCACGGACAGCCTGGACAATATTGCCAGCTTCAGCAGTCGCGGCCCGTCGGCGTTTGATGGCGGGCTGAAGCCCGACGTATCTGCGCCGGGTGTTAACATCCGCTCCACCGTTCGCGGCGGAGGCTATGGCGATGGCTATCAGGGGACCAGCATGGCGGCGCCGCATGTGGCCGGGCTGGTGGCCCTGCTCATTTCAGCCAATCCCAGCCTGGCGGGTGATGTGGACAACATCGAGGCAATTTTGCAGGGGACGGCCGTTCCCCGCACCACCACCCAGGGCTGCGGCAGCGACACACCCACTTCGGTGCCAAATAACGTGTATGGGTACGGCCGTATTGACGCCCTCACCGCCATCCTGCCCCCCTTGACCGAAAAAGTGTATCTGCCCCTCGTCAACCAGTAGCCCCCATTTTGGGCTGGCTAAAATTTTCTTGCCGGGGCTAAATCCGGTAAAATTCCAGATGGGAAGAGAGACAAACCGCAGACGGCCCTGGCATCTTGGTAAACCGCCGGGCCGCCTCTGCGCAACTCCGTGTTCCTCTTCACGAGGAGAAAAATGAAAAGAGCCGTAAGTGTCAGTTTAGGCAGTTCTGAACGCGACAAAAAAGTGGAAGTTGAGCTGCTCGGCGAACGCGTCAGCGTGGAGCGGCGCGGCACCGACGGCGATATCGCCAAAGCCACCGCCCTCTTCACTGAGCTGGATGGCCAGGTGGATGCACTCGGCGTCGGCGGCATCGATTTGTGGCTCAAGATGGACGGCAAAACCTGGAATATCGCCGCCGCCCACAAGCTGGTCCAGGGCGTCAAACACACTCCCGTGGTTGATGGCAGCGGCCTGAAAAACACGCTGGAAGCGCACGCCGCGCAAACGCTGGTGGCCGAACTGGGTGCTGGCTATGCGCAGGGGCGCGTCATGCTCACGGCGGCCATTGACCGCTATGGCATGACCCGGTCGTTTGTGACCCAGGGGTACGATATTGTTTTTGGCGATTTGATGTTTGCCCTGAGCATTCCATTGGCCATTCGGAAGTTCAGCACCTTCAAAGTGGTAGCCGGGCTGCTGGCGGCTCCGGCTTCCAAGCTGCCCATCAGCGTGCTGTACCCTACGGGCGAAAAGCAGGACAAAATTGTGCCCAAGTACGGCAAGTGGTACGACTGGGCCACGGTGATTGCGGGGGATTGCCATTACATCAAGCGCCACATGCCAGACAACCTGGCGGGCAAGGTGATTGTGACCAACACCACCACGCCCAAGGACATGCAGATGTTTAAACAGCGCGGCGTGACCCACGTGCTGACCACCACGCCGGTGCTGGACGGCCGTTCCTTCGGCACCAACATGATGGAAGCGGCATTAACGGCCGTTGCTGGTAAAAAACGGCCGCTTACCGATGGCGAACTCAACGACATGCTGGCCCAACTAAACCTGAAACCAACGGTACATAACCTGGCTGAATAGACATGAAACATGTTGCTGGTGGTTAGTGGCTGGCGGCTAGTACGAGCCACCAGCCACTAACCACCAGCCGCTACAACTTTAGGAGAGCAAAACCACGTGACTACCATTAACTGCGTCCTTCTGGCGGGCGGGCTGCCGCAGCCGGGGGAACCAATGTACGAAATGACGCAAGGCAAAAGTAAGGCGCTGCTGGATATGAACGGCCGTACCATGTTGGAACGGGTCGTTGATGCCCTGCAAGATTCCCACAGCATCGGCGAGATCGTTGTGGTGGGGCTGGGCAGCGACCTGGGAATGACCTTCCACCAGCCCGTCTACCACACCACCGACCACGGCAGCTTGCTGAAGAACGCCCTGGGGGGCATCGCCAAAATGCGCGAACTGCACCCGGAAACCAACCTGGTGCTGATTTGCTCGGCCGACATTCCCACCATCACGCCGCAAATTGTGGATGAGTTTATTGAGCGGTGCGCCCCGTACGACAAAGGCATGGTGTACAACTTTGTCGATAAGGCCACGCTGGAAGCCCGCTTCCCCCACTCCAACCGCACCTACGTCAAGCTCAAAGATGCCCTGATTGCCGGGGGTGACATGACGCTCATCCAGGCCGATTTGTCGGACACCAACCGGGACATTTGGGAAGCGTTGACCAATGCGCGCAAACATGCGTGGCAGCTGGCCCGCGTGGTGGGATTTGGTTTTCTGGTCAAATTCCTGCTGCGTCGGCTGAGTCTCAAAGATATCGAACATGCCGCATTCCGCATTACGGGACGGCCGTGTCAGATTTTGCTCAACCCCCATGCCGAAATTGCCATGGACGCCGACAAGCCAGAGCAGGTGCTGCTGCTGCGCGCCGACATTGAACGAAGAGAGAAGATGGGGGGAAAGTGATAAGTGATAAGTGATAAGTGGTCTCACTTATCACTTTTTACTTTTTACTCCGCTCACTTCTCCAAAAATTGGACCAGACCATGAACCACAAATTCGTTGCCATTGAAGGGGTCATTGGCGTGGGTAAAACCACCCTGACCCGCCTGCTGCAAAACAAGTTTGACAACGCAACCGTGCTGCTGGAAGTGTTTGAGGAAAATCCGTTTTTGGCGGGTTTTTATAAGGATCGAGACAGCCTGGCGTTTCAGACCCAGCTCTTTTTCCTGCTCAGCCGCTATCACCAGCAGCACGAGGCGGTGCCCAAGGCGCTGCGCCGGGGTATGCTGATTTCTGACTACACCTTTGCCAAAGACGAGCTGTTTGCCTGGCTGAATCTAAAGGATGACGAGCTGGCGATGTACGGCCGTGTTCACGCCGCCCTCGGTGAGAAAATCCCCAAACCCGACCTGATCGTTTACCTGCAAGCTGACCACGACGTGATCATGCGCCGCATCGCCCTGCGCGACCGGCCATATGAGCGCGACATGGACCCGGACTACATCCGCCGCCTGGCCTCGGCCTACGAGGCGTGGCTGAGCAACGTGCAGGATACGGCCGTTCTCACCATCAACGTCAACAGCCTGGATTACCTCTCCGAAGACGCCGACCTAAACCACGTGGCCAACCTCATCCACCAGGCGCTGGACACCCAGGGTCCCAGCAGCCCGCCGCCCGACACGCCGCTGACGCTGCTGCAAAACGGCCGTCTGCCCGACTTCCAAAGCTTCCACCGTCAGCTCGACACGGCCAAAAATTTCGACCCCGATCTCTTCTTCAACTACATTTTGCTTACGGAAGAGGTCGGCGAAGTGGCCAGCCGGTTAATCAAGATTTGGGGGCAGACCAAACGGTTAATTGGGGACGGCCGTTCCCCCGCCGAGGCCCACCAGTTAGCTCTGGACAAATACCGGCCCAAACTGCGCGGCGAACTGGCCGATTTGCTGGCCTACGTCATCAAGTTGGCCAACTACGCCGAAATCGACCTGGAAAAAGCGTACCTGGAGAAGATGCAGCTCAACATCGGCCGTACCTGGCCCAAAACCCGCACCCTGCCGGACTGAGTGAAACGTAAGACGTGAAACGTGATGAGTGAAACGTGATTTGCCTTTATCACGTTTCACGCCTCAATCCCCTCAATTTGCAGATTCTCCACCTCTAAAAACTGGGCAAAAGCCACCGGAAGTGTGCCCCAGCGGAAACGGCCGTTCGCCGTCGCCACCATAAACTGATTATCAATCCAGCAGACAAAGCCGAGCGGTCCGCGCGGGCAGAAGGGGGTGTGGTGGCTGAGACGGCCGTCGACCCAAAATTCACAGCCCGATTTGCGCCAAAACAGCTGGTACTCGTGCCAATCGCTCATGTTTTCCTCAATGGGTTGGCAGGAAATTTGCAGCCGCTTTTGCACCCAGGGCCAGATGCGGCGGCGCAAGGCGGCAAACTGGTTGAGCAGCAGCACAGGCGGTGCCAACGGCGCAATGGCTAAGGCCCGCCAGGTGGTGGCATCCAGCGTGGCGGCAAACCAGCCCTGGCCTGGCCCAGCCTGCGCCAGCGGCAAATCGGTGGGCGGCGAGCCGAAGAAGAACCAGGTCGCCTGAGGCAGGGTGGGCACCGGCTTGCTGGGATCGCCAAACGGCGCGTTCCAGAAGCCAAAACCAGCCGTACCCACCAGCCGATCCGCCTCGTGCGAAAAACGCGCCCGCAGCGAGAGGTGGGTTCCGGGCTGCCAGGGATAGTCGCGCCGCGCACCGACGCAGTCGTCAATTTGGGCATCGGTGTAGCCGTTGGCGCAGGGTGGCAGGTGGAGGGTGAAGGGGTTGGGCGAATACGGCCGTTCCCCGCGCACCGCGCCCCCGTTCATTTCTAAAATGCGAAAATGGTTGGTCATTTTTTGGCCCTTTCCCTAACGGATCAAGCAATTATCAGGTATAATTGGCCAGCTTTAAGGAGAAACTTTTTTATGGAAATAACCTGGTATGGTTTAAGCTGTTTTCGGCTTACCGAACGTAAACACGCAACCGTTGTCACCGATCCGTACAATGGCAAACTCGGGTTGCCCGGCCTCAAGCTCAAGGGCGATGTGGTGACCGTCAGCCATGATGCCGCTGGGCACAATTATGCGGAGGGGATCAGCGGAACGCAACACACCCTGAGCGGCCCTGGCGAATATGAGATCGGCAACGTCTTCATCACTGGCATTGTTACCCGAAGCACCGCCCGCACCAATCACAACGTCATTTACCTGTTCGATTACGATGGGCTAAAAATTGCCCACCTGGGCGACCTGGACAAAGTGCCCGCCCAGACGGAAATCGAAGCGCTGGAAGAAGTCAACGTGCTGCTGCTGCCTGTCGGCGGCGGCAACAGCCTCAACGCCGCTCAAGCGTCTGAGCTGGTCTCGCTGCTGGAACCCAACATTGTTGTGCCGATGCATTACCAGCTGCCTGGGCTAAAGCTGGAGCTGGAAGGCGTGGATCGTTTCTTAAAAGAGATGGGGATCACTGAACCAACCGAAGAGGAGAGCCTCAAAATCTCATTGGGCAACCTGCCCGAAGAAACGGAGACCATTCTCTTAACACCAAAAATATAGGAGTCCGCATGGCCGCAAAACTGTTAATGCGCTGGGACGTTCGTCCCGAAACGGAATCTGAATATTTTGAATTTTTGGTCCACGAATTCATTCCTGGGCTAAACAAGCTGGGCATTTCCGATATTCAGGTGTGGTACACGCAGTATGGCACCTGCGAACAGAAATTGGCCAGCGGCATTGCCAACACCACGGAAAAGATGCAAGATGCCCTGCGCAGCACCAGCTGGCGTCAGCTTAACGACAAGCTTCAGCAGTACGTCGACAACTTTAGCCAGAAAGTGATACCCGCTACGGGCGGTTTCCAGATTTAACGCTTATCTGTCAGGATAAACCGAAAAGGCCTGCGTGAAGTGGCAGGCCTTTTTTGTTGCTTGTTGCTATGAAGGAATGAGAAATTAAACGGCCGCTTTCTCCGTTTTCCCCTTGTTTTTGTCCGCACCACTGTCAGACGTAGTTTCTGTCTTGCTTGTGGCTGCGGCTGCTTCTGGCTTGGTTGAACCGTTGGCTGTGCTGCCGTTTTCACTGCTTTTGCCATTGGCGGCAGGCGCCGCCGCCCCATTTTTGCCGCGTGTGTCGGTCACGTAAAAACCACTGCCCTTAAACACAATCCCCACCGAATTTACCACTTTGCGCAGGGTGTTGTCGGTTTCACATTCCGGGCAGTCGGTCAGCGGATCATCGGCCATACGCTGCCGGATTTCAAATTCATATTCACAATTATTGCATCGATAAGTATATGTTGGCATCTTTCACTATTTCCAGCGAGTGTAGGTTGGAAAACGGCCGTCGCCACCCAAAATTTGCCGTCCCAACAAGATCGAATTTTGATTGTAACGCCGTTCTCTTATTTGACAACCAGACGGCGAGTATGCTACAACCCTTTTGTTAATTTTCTATTAGCAACCAACCCCATTTTTACATCTGAGGGAGAACCCAATGTCGATTAAAGAAGCTCAAGCGCGTATCAAGGCCCGTGTCTGGCAATCCGTAGCCCAGGCCAATTTAAACCTGGCTGCCCTGGACAAAGCCACTTTGGAAAGCTTTGTTGATCTGGTGACCGAGGCCGCCTTATTGGAAATTGACAACGAATTAGATTTATCACAGCTGGCCACCAAATCCGCCACCGTGGAAGCGGCCCCGCCAGAAGAGGATGATGAGTTTGGCGAAAAGGTGCTGTGGCAGGGACGGCCGTTGCTGTCCCTGGTCCTCTACTACACCCTCACCAACGAGCGCATCAAAATCACCTCTGGCCTGCTGGGTAAAGCCCATGAAAACGTGGAGTTGGTGCGCATACAGGACGTAGACCACAGCCAGACCTTTGGCGAACGTGTCCTGAAAATTGGCGACATCACCATTCGCAGCCACGATCCCAGCCACCCCGAAATTGTGCTGCGCAACGTGCAGGACCCCGAAAGCGTCTATGAAATCCTGCGCCGCGCCGTGCTCGACGCGCGCAAGCGGCACAATTTTACCTATCGGGAAGAGATGTAGTCGGTAAGCCGATTTGTAATTGGGTAATTGGGTAATTGATTTCCAACTAATTACCCAATTACTAAATTACCCACTTACTTCCCGTCATTCGGCAGGCTAAACCCCACAATCGCGCCCCCTTCTGGCGCATTTTCGGCCCAGATACGGCCGTTATGCGCCGTCACAATCCCCTTAGCAATGGCCAGACCCAACCCCGCCCCGCTGCCCGACGTCCGGCTGCGCGCTTCTTCGCCCCGGTAAAACTGCTCAAAAACTCGCTCCAGATCGTTGGGGGCAAAGCCGGGGCCAGAATCTTGCACGGTGACAACGACCTGGTTGGGGTGGCGAACGGCCGTTAGCCGCACCGTCCCCCCGGCAGGCGTGTAGCGCAGCGCATTGCTCACCAGGTTGGCAATTACCCGCCCAATCTTCGGTGCGCACATCTGCACCAGCCCTAAATTGGCCGCCACCGAACCTTCCAGCGTCACGCCCTGATCCTTGGCCAATGCCTGGAACATTTCCATCGTGTCAGACACCAGGTCACTCATAGCGTGCTGGGCCATCTCCATGCTCAAACCACCGGCATCCAGCTGAGCCAGCTCAAACAAATCGTCGATGATGTCGTTCAGGGCGATAATGTCGCTGCGAATGGTGCGGTAGTAGCGTGTCACCGTCGCCGGGTCGTCCACCACACCGTCGTGCAGCGCCTCGATCATGGCGCGAATGCTGGTGAGCGGCGTGCGCAAATCGTGCGAGGTCCAGGCGATGAGATCTTTGCGCAGCTTTTCCAGCTCTTCACGCTGCTGGGCCGCCTGCTGCAGCTGGGCCGCCATCTCGTTGAAGGTATTGCCCACCATCGCCACCTCATCCCGCCCAGAAATCAAAACACGCGCCGTCAGGTTGCCCTCGGCAATTTGCTGGGCCGTACGCGCCAGTTGGCGCAGGCCATCCGTCACGCTGGCGGCGACGAAGATACCAAACGTAGTAGCGATCACCGCAGCAAACAGCAGCAGCACGCCGCTCAAAATGAGGTCATGCTCGTCATTAAAAAACATGCGCTCAGACATGATCCACACGTTGATCAAAATGACAATAGCGGCCCAGCCGTAGGTCAGCACCAGCGTCAGGCTGAGCGAACGCGAACGCGCCAGTCCACTGCGGTACAGCAGGTAACCCATCACCAGTGAACCGAGCGAGGAGAGGCTGAGCCAATACATCAGCGTGGTGATCTCCTCCATTGGGGCCTGCATGACGGCGACCATCAGGACGGCCACGAGGGTGAGCGCGGCGACGATACCCACGGCAAAGATGCGCCAGGGTGAGCGGCTGAGCGAGTCGGCGTAGACAAAATTGTCTTGTGTGGGGCTGTTTACCATGAGCTTCATCCGGGATCAAACTTGTAGCCAACCCCCCACACGGTCAGCAGGTGGCTGGGATTGCTGGGATCAATTTCAATTTTCTCGCGCAGGCGGCGAATGTGCACGGTGACGGTGCTGGGATCGACGTATTCGGAGAAGCCCCAGACGTTTTCCAGGAGCTGGTCGCGCTTAAACACCTGCCGCGGATGGCTGACCATAAACCAGAGCAGGTTAAATTCGGTGGCGGTGAGATCAATCGATTCGCCGCGCACGGTGACGATGCGGGTTTTGGGATCGATGGAGAGATCGTGGTACTGCAACGGCCGTTCCCCCCTCTCGCCACCTGTGCCCCGCGTCCGGCGCAACACCGCCTTCACCCGCGACACCAGCTCGGCCGGGGAAAATGGCTTGGTGACGTAATCGTCTGCGCCCAATTCCAGGCCGTAGATACGGTCGGTTTCCTGCCGCCGGGCGGTGAGCATGATGACGGGCACATCGGAGCCAGCGTCGTCGCGCAGGCGGCGCACAATTTCCAGGCCATCCACCTCAGGCAGCATCAGGTCTAGCACCACCAGGGCGGGCAGTTGCTCGTGAATGGCGCTGAGGGCGGAACGGCCGTCACGCGCCACCCGCACCGTAAACCCTTCGCGCTTCAAATACAGGGCCACCACCTCCACCACGGAGGCTTCATCATCAACAACCAAAATGTCTCCATAGTCGCTGAAAGTTTGATTGAGCGTCATGTTTTGTATACTCCTGGCTGAGCGGCGATGGCCCTGGCCGATGGTCAAAAATGATCGGTGGCAACCTTAGCCCAAAATTATTACAGCACTGTTACAGGCAGCTGTTCACCAGAGGGGGTTAATCGTTTTGTAAGAATTTCCTAAGCCCGCTGTCACACGGATTTGCTAGAGTTGTGTTTCAGCTATTATGCGCCCGGTACCTAACCTTGCCAACTGCAAGGAGTAAAACACGAATGAAACGAATGAACGAATGAAACGAATAAACTGAAATAAGAATGGGTCTTCAAGATTTCGGGGGGGATAGCGTGAAACGTGAAACGTGATGGCCCTCTGGTCACGTTTCATTTTTCACGCATCACGAGCTGTAAACCCTGAATTCCTAAAGAGCCATAAATCTTTAACCAGGATCCGATGACCCAACAACTTTCGCGACGACATTTTTTGCAGGCGGCATCCGGTACGGCCGTATTCCTCCTTATCGGCTGCCGCACCGCTGCCAAAACCGCCCCGCCAGCAACGGCCGTTCCGCCAACGGCCGTTCCATCTCCCACGCTGCCCCCGCTCAGCCTCGACATCATCCTGACGCCCAACGACGAATTTTACGTCATGGAAACCAACGGCACGCCCAGTGTGGACCGCGACACCTGGCAGCTCATCATCGACGGCCTGGTAGAAAATCCGCTCACGCTGAGTTTTGCCGACATTGAAACACGGCCGTTTATCGAGCAAATGCGCACGTTGGAGTGCATCGGCAACGCTGTGGGTGGCAACCAGATTGGCAACGCGGTCTGGGGTGGCATCCTGCTGGCCGATTTGCTGGCGGAGGTGAGGGTGTTGGATACGGCCGTGCGCGCTCGCTTCGAAGCCGCCGACAATTACGAAACCTCCGTCACCCTGGAGTGGCTCAACCAGCCAGGCGCGATGTTGGCCACCCAGATGAACGGCGCACCCTTGCCGCCGGAACACGGCTACCCGCTGCGCCTCTTCATGCCCGGCCTGTACGGCCAAAAAATGCCCAAATGGATCACCCGCATCGAGTTTATCGCCGATTCCGACCACCTGGGCACGTGGGAAAAACAGGGCTGGTCGAATGTAGCGGCCGTTAAGACCAACTCCATCCTCATGCAGCCGACTCACATTCAAAAAGTGCCGCTGGCCCCGCTGGAACTCTTCGGTGTGGCCTATGCTGGTGACCGGCACATCACCCAGGTGGAGGTGGGTATCGAGCAGGACGGCGATCTGCGCTGGCAACCCGTTACCGAACTGGTGCGCGGCCCCAGCGACGAGGTGTGGACACAGTTCTACCTGCCCTGGACGCCGCCTGCGGCCGGAACCTACACCCTGCTCGTCCGGGCCACCGACGCCACCGGCTTTGTGCAAACGGAGCGCGCCCGGGGCATCCTGGAAGGTGCGTTCCCCGACGGCACAGACAAGATTCACAACATTGTGATTGTGGTGGAGTAGATGTCATCCTGTTTAAAGATTGGGCCAACCTGAGAGATTGCCCAATCGCAAGGCCGTTTGCTTACGGCCGTTGCCGCTTCCACCACACGGCCGTTCCCCCACCTACCACCACCAACCCCACCACCACCCACCAAATCCACCCGCCAAAAACGCCAGCGGCTGGCGCGATAGGTGCAATAACAGTGGGCGTGGGCGAAGGAACGGCCGTTGCCCCCGGTTCTGGCGTAGGCAGCGCTTCAAGCTGCAAGATGAGCAGCGGCAAATCATGGTCAGTTGTTTTGAAGGGCAGCGCAGCGGGGGAAACGTCTACCGCCAGCGCATCGGGGTAATCGGCATTGACGTGCAAAATCATCACCCCAGCCACGTCGTCTTGCAGGGCGGGTGTGAGGAAGATGCCATCAATCAGTTGGGCGACACCGCCGTAGACAAAGCTGTAGCGCGTTTCGTCGGGCAGGCGGAGCAGCACGTTTTCCAGACGGCCGTTTTCCGCCAGCGTGCGCAGCGGTGCGGCCTGCTCAAAATCATTAAAGTCACCCAAAACAATGACATTGGCCTCCGGGTTTTCGGCCAGGATGGCGCTGACCAGCCCGGCGACGTGCTTGGCCTGAGCCAGCCGCCAGGGCGCAGTTTCCACCTCGCCGCCCAGCTTGGATTTAAAGTGGTTGACGATGACGGTAAACGGCCGTTCTGCCACCAACAATTCCACCAGCAGCGGCGGCCGGGAAAAGAGAGCAGCCTGTCCCTCGGGACAACTGAGGCGGGGGTCGGTGACGGCCGTTTCCAGCACGGTACAGCTTTGCATGAGTTGGGCCGATTGGACCGTCACCAGGTTGGGATTACTCAACAGCGCCAGGTCAATGCCGCGCGCATCGGCACTGTCCAGGTGGGTGACGGCGTAGGTGAAGCCGCAGCCGGGCGCAGCCAATAAGGCCAACTCGTCCAGCAAAATGCCTGTTTCCACCTCC
Source organism: Anaerolineae bacterium (assembly GCA_020848035.1). Lineage (GTDB taxonomy): Bacteria > Chloroflexota > Anaerolineae > Promineifilales > Promineifilaceae > Leptofilum. Next base: position 178,001 of record JADLAX010000026.1, read on the forward strand.
TGCACGGCCACCAGCGTGGGGCAGTTAAGCGTTTGCGTCAGCGCGGCGGCCAATTTTTGCTGCTTGAGGTGCAGCTCCAATTCCAGCGGCTTTGGCTCGGCATCGTCGCCCGTATCGTCGTTCAGGTCGAAATAATTTTCCATGTTGAAGCTGGCAATACTGATCTGGTCCACCAGCAAATCGGGGGCAGCGGGCGGCGGCGGCAGGGCAACGGCCGTTACCCCCACTTCAACCCCCGCCTGCTGCACAATTTTGAACTGGTCGAAGTTGTAAGTCAGCGGCCCAACCAGGCCGCTCACCAGATCGCCGGTTTTGACGTGCGGAAAGCCATCGCAGAACTGGTCAGATTGGTACAAAATCGGCACCACCTGGCCAATGGGATCGCTGAGCACGCGGCGAAAAATGCGCGGTGTGGTTACCGTCGGCGCAACCACAGCAAAGCCGCAGCTGCTAAACGTTGGCCCCACCACCCGTGCCGGATCGGCGATTTGCCCGCGCATGCCTTCCAGCGGCTCGAAGTAGGCGGCCAGGGCGTCGGGCGCGGCAGGCGGGTCGACGAGGATGGGGAGAGGCAGAGGTTGGCCGCTCAGTTCCACCTTGATTTGCAGCGCGTTGTCGTCAATTTCGGTGAGGCCGAAAAACTCGGTCACCAGCCCAGATACACGCACCTGATCGCCCATTTGGAAAGACGGCCGTTCCCGTCCCAAAAAGATCGCTATGCCATCAGAAGTGGCCGGATCGCCATCCTCGTAGCCCGGAATGTCCTGCACAAAAGCGGTGTAGAAAGTGGTGCCCGCCGTGTTGCGGTCCTCGTACACGCCGGTGACGATGCCGCGAAAGGTGACGTTTTGGTTTAGCGCCGCCGCCACCTCACCCGCACCCTGAATGGTGCCGATGGGCGGCAGATTCTCCAGCTCGGCGGGGTTAAGCGGGGCGCGGCAGGCGTCGTCGAACTGGACGGTGCCGGGGGTTGGCATTTCTTGCGGCTGCCAGTCGGTGGCGGTGTCGGTGTCGCAGTTGGCGGGGTGGCGCTCGATGGATTGGTTCTGGAAAACGGCCGTTACCGCAGGCCCAAAAAAGGTCGTCTGGTCGCCGTAATTGACGCTGTCGATAATCAGATTGCGCTCGTTGAGCAGCACCACTTCGTCGCCGTCGTTGGCCAGGGCGATGTCGCCGGTGGCCCAGAGCAGCGCACTGCGCATGTCGGGTACAGCGGGATCGGAATCGGTCAGTTCAAAGTCAGGATTTGTGCCGTAGAGGAAGCGGAAGCCAACGGCCGTTTGGGCCACCACCACTGCCTGTTCGGGCTCCAGCAGCGTGCCGTCGGGGAAGCGGCGCATCCCTTCGCCGCCGCCGCTCTGCTCCTCGTCGCCAATTTTGATGTCGCTGAGGTCGAGAACGGCCGTACCCACGTTGGCAATCTCCAGCCACTCCCGCTCCGACTCCTCGCCGGGTGGATTGTAAAACACCTCGGTGAGGAGCAGGCCGGGGTTGGGGATTTGGGCGTGCTTTCTCTCGCTCGGGCCGGACTCCTGGCCGTGCCCCCTGTCTTCAGCGAAAGCGTGTGTTGGTTGGAAAATAGTGGTGAGGTAGAAGACGGCCGTTGCCCCCAGCAGCAGCCATCGCCAAACAAACTTCTGGTGCATGATTCTGTTCCCTCCAAACTGGTTGCAGAATTTTACCGCAGAGAACGCAGAGGGCACAGAGTTTTTCTGAGTGTTTTTATGGCGGGTCGTTTAGCAAATACGGCCGTTTACCGCCGCCAGTCCAGATACTCCTCATCTTTTTATTGGAAGCAATATCCATGTCTTGTATACTGCCGGGTACGTTTTGATTGTCCTTGCAGGTTGCCTGCGGCAGCCTGCCATCTGGAGGAGAATAAATGACCACAAGCAGTGAAAATCGCCCCGCCCTCTTGCAAAAACTGGATGGAAATTGGGTTGCCATCGGTGACATCATGGGCAAGCCGGTTCAATACACCGTCGTTAACGCACCAGCCCTTCAAGCCCAGTACACGGAAATCTCCATGAACGATGTACAGGTCCCCTCCCAGTATGAAGCACGAATCTTCGTCGGGTACGACAGCGACTCAAGTCAGGTTATCGCGCACTGGATGGACAGCTTTGGCGCGCAATATTCGATCCCCCACGGCACCGGCACACTTTCAGAAAATGAGATCGAATTTATCGTTCCATATCCAAGCGGCTCTTTTAAGGACAAATTTGTCTATTCCCCCGCAGACGACTCCTGGACGTTGCAGATTACCGCACAAAAACCAGACGGGTCGTGGCAGCACTTTGCCCGGTACACCTTTAGTCGGGCGTAATAAACCGTAACAGATCATGCCGCTAACCGGGGAGCCGCGGCATTTTTAAGCTTCTCCACATCACCCTCGGCCACACCTCAAACAACCAACCTGCCTTTTGCTAGAAATGCCGCTAGTGCTCGTGTACCAGAGGCGCGCATTGTTATTTTTCCTGGCAGAATTTTCGTGCAGGCTTGCCACATAGCAAACTGGCAAGACATATTTCAAGAAGTTGGGGCCAGATTTACCAATCAGTTCAGCCTAAAAAGCAGTGCCCACTTGATGGGCAACCGTTCACCAGGATGATGGCCCGTCAGGCAGCACAATGCGGCTTTAAAGGGCCATCTCGCTCATTTTGGTCAGTTCAACCCATTGCTTTAAGGAGATTTTTATAATGGATACCATCGTCAACAATGAATTTGTCACTGTGTGGGTCTACCCGGAAAAAAAGATTGTGCGTCATAAGTTTCACCGGTTTATTTATGGCGATAAGTTTCGCCAGGCCTTGATGCAGGGAGCTGACGCCTTTGCCAAACACCATTGCACCAAGTGGCTGTCTGATGACCGCGAAAATTCAGCCCTGCTGCCCGAAGATCTGGAATGGGGCCAGGTGGAATGGGAACCCAAAATTATGGCCGCCGGTTGGAAACATTGGGCCTTGATTCTGCCCGAAAAGGTCGTCGGCCAGATGAACATGAAGCGCCTGGTGAAGCGCTACAGCGATTTAGGCGTTAATGCCGAAGTTTTCTCCGATCCAAATGAGGCGATGGAATGGCTTGAGCGGCAATAAACCGCTTCTCCCGCAAACGCCAAACAGTTAGTTGGGGTGGGCCAGCACCCGCTGGACCGTACCGTTGTGAGCAACGGCCGTTACCCACCCCATGCTCCCCTCTTTCCCCACTTTGCCAAACTGGCTGTACAATAATGGCATATCTTCAACTCTAGCAAAGCTGGCCAAGTCAGTAGGTCAGTATTGTTAAAAACGCAGTTTAGCGAGCTCCACCAGCCCAGGCAAAAGGAAAATTATGTTACCGCAAACCAGCAACCCAGACGGCGTATTCGCCCCACCGGCCAACTACTCACAAGCCGCCCGCGTCCCCAGCGGCTGCGATATGCTCTTCATTTCCGGGCAAGGGCCGCAAAACATCAAGGGTGAAACGGTCGGCATTGGCGATATGGCCGCCCAGGCTGAGCAAGTTTTCCACAACCTGCACACCATTTTGGCCGCGCACGGGGCCACCTTTGCCCACGTCATCAAAGCCACCATCTACCTCACCGATATGGCGCGACTGGCCGAATTTAACGCCGTGCGGACCAAATATTACGGCACAGCCAAACCCGCCAGCGCCCTCATCGTCGTCACCGCCCTGGTCGATCCAGGGTGGATGATTGAGGTGGAACTGGTTGCGTTAATCCCCGCGCCACTTGCCTGACATCCAGCCTAGCTAAGCCAATGCACCAAAAGATTGCCTACCGTCAGTTGGCCCGTGCCGACATCGCCCACTTGGTCCAAATCAACCGCACCGAAGTCATTGATGGCTTCTACACCTGGCACGATGGCGCTTTGGTTTTGCAGAATGAACTGTTTCACATTCCCGACTGGAGTACGGCCGAAAAACAACGGCGCATCCAAAAGCTCCAGGCTATCTTTGACAACGGGGCTACCTTTTTTGGCGCGTTTTGCGCAACAAGTTTGGTTGGGTTATCCGTGCTGGATCATTGTGCTATCAAAACGGGCGAAAATCGGTTAAACCTGGAAGGGTTGTGGGTCAGCCACTCGTTTCGCGGCCAGGGCGTGGGCCAAAAATTGTTCCGACTGGCCGCAGAAGCTGCCCTGGAACGCGGTGCCAGCGCCCTGTACGTGTCGGCCACCCCGTCGAAACACACGGTTGAGTTTTATACGCGGTTAGGCTGCCAACCAGCCCAGCCCATTGATCCTAACCTGTACCAGAAAGAGCCAGAAGATATTCACCTGGAACTCCTTTTGCTCCGTCCCTGACGAACTGGCCAGGATTTACTGGCCAGGAGGGGACTCATCTAAGAACCTTCTCCAAAAAGTAAAAGGACAGCCGCCATGGAGCTCAATACAGTGACAGTGAACGTCTCCGCCGACTTCACAACGCCGCCAGGCGTACCGCCCTGGGACGAGCGCAAAGCGCTGCTGGTCGAAACGTTGTTGACGGCCTGCCGGACCTGCCCAAGCCGTACGAACTGCCCACCTTTTTATACGACACGCCCCACCTGATGCCCGGCGGGCACATCGACCACATTCTCTATCGCGGGCACGGGCTTGCGCCACTGTCCTGGTCACGACTGCTCTCGCCAGACCCAGTACGGCGCGTGTCTGATCATGACCCGGTGTTGGTGTGTTTTACTCTGGAAAATTAATAGTTTTGTTGCGATTTGTAAACTCTTATGTTTAGGCTATAATCTCGGATGGCTTGGTGGTGCGGCGAAATCGGCACGGCGGCCAACAGGCTAAATACTACATTTTTGGAGGATCAACCTTATGCCGTTAGATAGTACAGAAAAAGCTGAATTAATGTCGGGATTTGCCATGCACGAAGGCGACACTGGCTCCGCTGAGGTCCAGATTGCCATCTTCGATCAGCGAATCAAGCAGCTGCAAGAGCATCTGCGCCTGCACAAACATGACGAAAGCTCCCGCCGGGGTCTGCTGAAGCTGGTTGGCAAACGCCGCCGCCTGCTGGCGTACCTGCGTAAGCGTCATCCAGAACGGTACCGCGAGATTTTGGACCGTCTGGGTCTGCGTCGTTAAAAAATCAGTTTATTCATAAGGAGGGGCGCGGTGCTGCCCCTCTCTTTATTCATTTTTGGAGCGGATCTGGCGGTTTAGGAATTGGGTATTGTCCCATACGGTAAATCCGGAGGTATGTGCCAATCCCCAGTCCCTAATCCATCCCCTCCAAACGACAAAGAACGGAACAGCGTTTCTCAAATAACCAACACTCCTGCCTGAAACGCTGGCTGGTTGCGCAAGCGATCAACCCGTTGGCTTGTGCTTTGAGTCATCTGCTGTTCCTTCTTACAACCTTTCAATGGAGGTTCATTCAATGTATTCTGAAAAAAGCTTTACCGCTCGCATTGGCAAGGACGAGATTACCATTGCCACGGGCAAGCTGGCTCCGCAGGCTGGCGGCGCGGTCACCATTCGTGTGGGCGATTGTATGCTGCTGTCCACCGCAACCATGTCCAAATCGGTTCGCGAAGGGCTGGATTTCTTCCCCCTCAGCGTTGATTATGAAGAGAAGATGTACGCTGGCGGCCGTATTCCGGGTGGCTACTTCAAGCGTGAAGGACGGGCCACGACGGATGCTGTTTTGGTCGCACGGCTAACGGATCGTCCGTTACGGCCGTTATTCCCCGACGGCATGCGCAACGAGGTGCAAATCATCACGACCACGCTGTCCGCTGACGGCGTACACCATCTGGACATCATGGCGGTCAACGGGGCCAGCGCCGCGCTGCATATTTCTGACGTGCCCTGGGCTGGCCCCATCGGCGCGGTGCGCGTAGGCTACATCAACGGCCAGTTTGTCGCCAACCCCACCATCCAGGAAATGGAACACAGCAGCCTGGACCTGCGCCTGGCCGGAACCAAAGATGCTATCATCATGGTCGAAGCGGGTGCCGACGAAGTGACCGAAGAAGTACTGGTTGAAGCGCTGGAGTTTGGCCATGCTGCCATGCAGCCATTCATCAACATGCTGAACGAAATGCAGGCTGAGGTTGGCAAAGAAAAGGCGGAAATTGTCTTGAGTTCGATTGATGAAGGGCTGGAAACGGCCGTCATCGAACGCATCGGCAGCCGGATTGAAGACATCGTAGCCGGTACCACCGACCGCCACGAGCGCAACGACGAGATGGGCGAACTGCGCGAAGAGATCGTCAACGACTTCTTCGAGATGGACGAAACGACCAACCTCAGCGAAGTGCGCGAAGTCATCACTAGCGTGCAGAAGAAAGCCGTGCGTAACCGCATCTTGTATGAAGGGATTCGCCCGGACGGCCGTAATTACACCACCGTACGGCCGCTTTCCTCGGAAACCGGCATCGTGCCCCGCACCCACGGCTCCGGCCTGTTCAAACGCGGCGAAACCCAGGTGCTCTCTCTGGCCACCCTCGGTACGCCCCGCGAAGCCCAGAAAATCGAAGGGCTCACCAGCGACGACACGCGCCGCTACATGCACCACTACAACTTCCCGCCCTTCTCCACCGGCGAAACCTGGTTCCTGCGCGGCCCCAAGCGGCGCGAAATTGGTCATGGCGCCCTGGCCGAAACCGCCCTGCGCCCCATGATCCCATCCGAAGATGAATTCCCCTACACCATTCGTGTGGTGTCTGAAGTGCTCTCCTCCAACGGCAGCACCAGCCAGGCCAGCGTCTGCGCCTCTACCCTGGCGTTGATGGACTGCGGTGTGCCGATTAAGCGCCCCGTCGCCGGTGTGGCCATGGGCATGGTGAAAGAAGGCGACAAATACGCCATTCTCACCGACATCCAGGGCATGGAAGATCACCTGGGCGACATGGACTTCAAGGTGGCAGGCACCAGCCAGGGCATCACGGCCTTGCAGATGGACATCAAAATTGCCGGCATCACCAAGGAGATCATGGCCCAGGCATTGGAACAGGCGCGAATCGGCCGTTTGCACATCCTGGACAACATGCTGGCCACCATTGCTGAACCACGGGCCCAGCTGAGCGCGTTTGCCCCGCGTATGCTCACCGTCAAGATCGACCCCGACAAGATCGGTGCAGTCATCGGCAAGGGCGGCGCCACCATCCGCAGCCTGGAAGAAACCTTCGAAGTCTCCATCGACATTCAGGAAGATGGCACCATCTTTGTGGCCGGTGTGGACGGCATGAAAGCCGAGATGGCCGTCAAGCAAATCGAAGGCATGACCAAATCACCTGAACCGGGCACGATCTACCCCGGCAAGGTGGTGCGCATCACCGACTTTGGCGCTTTCATCGAGTTCCTGCCCGGCATCGACGGCCTGGTGCACATCTCCCAAATCTCCTCGGATCACCTCAAGCGGGTTGAAGATGCCCTGCAGCTGGGTGACGAGGTGATGGTGATGGTGACCGACGTGACGCCCGACGGCAAAGTGCGCCTCTCCCGCAAGGCCGTCCTGGAAGGGCTGACCCTGGACGAGGCCCGCGAAGACGACAAGCCCAAGGGCGGCGGCCGTCCTGGTGGCGGTGGCGGCGGCGACCGTGGTGGTCGTGGTGGCCGTGACAACCGCGGCGGTCGCGGCGACAATCGCGGTGGACGTAGCGGTGGCGGCAATCGTCGTTAGGACTGGGTAAGCATCATCAAATTTTTGTAAACAGATCAAGCCCAGGCTCATGCAGCCTGGGCTTTTTTGTCTGCCCCAAGCGCATCATAAAACGTCATGCTTTTTGACAGGTTTTTGGCAGTAAAATTCCGGTACAATTCAACCAACTGGGTGTGTCCGACCCACTAAATGAGAAAAATCTACAGGTTTAGGTTAATCCTATGAAACGTATTGTTAGATCGAGCTCTCCTCCCTGGAGTGACAGCAACAAACGCCTTGTCCTGTTGATCCTGCTCCTGTTGCTGGCGCTGGCGCTGTACCGGTTTCGCCTGCTGCTGCTGCCGCTAAGCATGGCGATGATCCTGGCTTACCTGATTGATCCCCTGGTGAACCAACTCACCAAACGCACCCCACTGACGCGAAACATGTCCATTGGCATCATTTACCTGCTGCTGGTGGCGGCCCTGGTTTCGATTCCGGTTAGCACCATCAGCCCAATTGTCACCCAGGTGACCAACTTCATTCACCGCACGCCGCAGTACATCAGCGATATTGGTGAGTTTTTCCGTGATCCCATCGTGATCGCCGATGGCATTGTCATCCCGGTGGATCAGCTGTCGTTGGACCAGCTATTTGCCTCTTTGAGCAGCAACCTGGTTGAGGTGGTCCAAACGCTTGGTGGCCAGACGCTGAGCATTTTTGGCAGCCTGGCCTCAGCCACCATTTCCACGGTCGGCTGGACGATCATGGTGTTATTTTTGTCGTTTTACCTGGTCAAAGATCATCACACGCTGTTTGATTCGATTGTGAAAATGGCCCCTCGCTCGTACCAGGAGGATTTAATTCAGCTGAGCGAAGGCATTAGCGTCACCTGGAACGCTTTTTTGCGCGGCCAGCTGGTGTTGTGCCTGGTGGTGGGCACCATCATTTTTATCATCGCCCTGATCATTGGCCTGCCCAATGCCATCACGCTGGGTGTCATTGCCGGGCTGATGGAGCTAATTCCTACGTTTGGCCCAATTTTGGCCGCAATTCCGGCCGTGCTGATTGCCGCCATTCAGGGGGAAGCCAGCTGGCTGGGCAGCTTCATGTCGCCGTTTTGGTTTGCCGTGCTGGTGTTGGGCATTTACGGCTTCGTGTACCAATTTGAGAATTATTACCTGGTGCCGCGCATCATTGGCCACCACCTGAAGCTGCATCCGCTGGTGGTGGTGTTGGGCGTGTTAGCCGGGGCCAGCGTGGCCGGGGTGTTGGGCATCTTGCTGGCTGCGCCGGTGCTGGCCAGTGCCCGCCTGATCTGGCTGTACATCTACTGCAAGCTCACCGATCAGGATCCATTTTCGGATGAATTTATGCCGTTTATTACTCTGCGGCGACAGGCGAAAACGGCCGTCCCGCCCCCACCACAACCCACTACCACACCCGGCAACCAGGACAACCCAGACACCACAGCCGCTGCCTCTTAAAACCGTTGGTTCTTTTGTCCAACCGCGCATACAATTACGGGCATGTTTAAGGTACGGCCGTTACGCCAACCCAACTTTCGCGTCAGAAAAGGATGCCAAACCCATGAGTAAAGATGAAAAATTAGAAGTTGATATGGTCGCTGAAACGGAAAACTTCGCCGTCTGGCGCAGCCCAGATGAAGAAGGCTTTATCTACCACGTTGAGCTGGGCAGCATTACCCTGCACCTGGCCTCCGACGAGTGGGAAGAGTTCCTGGAGCTGCTAGGCGACATCAACGATGATTAACGACGAACGCGGCGCGGGTGTTGATACGATTCCCTCAGCCACCTACAACACCCTCATGATGCGGGACATGGCGGAGCAAAACCGCCCCCGCGAACGCCTGCTGCAGGTGGGCGAACGCGCCGTCTCGACGGCCGAATTGTTGGCCATCGTTTTGCGCTCCGGGGTGCCCGGTGAAAACGTGCTGCGCCTGGCCGAACGGCTGCTAATCACCTTCAAGGATTTGCCTGGATTGGCCCGTGCGTCCGTGGCGGAGCTAACGGCCGTTAAAGGCGTCGGTCCCGCTAAGGCTGTCGAAATTAAGGCGGCCTTGGAAATCGGCCGTCGTTTGCTGACTACCGCACCGGAGGAAAAACCGCGCATCACCTCGCCTGCCGACGCCGCCAATTTGCTCATGTCGGAAATGAGCTTTTTGGACAAAGAGCATTTGCGGCTGGTGCTGATGGATACCCGCAACCGGGTGCTGGCCACGCCCACCATCTACATTGGCAGCCTCAACACCTCGGTCATTCGCATCGGCGAGCTGTTTCGCGCCGCCATCAAGGAAAATGCGGCCGCGTTTATCGTGGCCCACAACCACCCCTCGGGCGACCCCTCACCCAGCCCGGAAGATGTAGCCGTGACGCGGCAAATTGTACAGGCCGGTTCCCTGCTGAACATTGATGTTTTGGACCACATTGTGATTGGCCACAACCGCTTTGTTTCGCTGAAGGAACGCGGGTTGGGCTTTTCGTAAACTCAGGAGATCGGAGATTAGAGATTGGAGATTGCTTAATCTCCAATCTCTAATCTCCCTATTGACTATGGCACGAACTGAATTGTTGACCAACGGCCGTATCGGCAAACCGTTTCACCCTCACCGCGACGACAAACAGCTGATCACCGCTGCGGGCTGGGCACCCTGGTGGTTGGACCCTGCCCCCGGCAGCCCAGATTGGAAAAATCGCAAGCCCGTGTTTAGCGCCTACACGCTGGACGACGGCCTGACGCAGCAGCTCAGCACACCGTGGGGCACCCACGAAGCCGGGCTGTGGCAGCAGGTGCCGTCGGTGGCGGGCAACCAGTATGAGCTGAGCGTGGAAGGCCAGGCGTGGTCCAGCGAAGACGCCGCCCCCGGCAGCCGCCTGGAAGCCAGCGACGTCAATCTGCAAATCGGCATCGATCCCACGGGCGGCCTGGACCCCACCAGCCCACTCATCGTCTGGAGCGAGGTGGCCCAGCCGCTGAGCCGCTGGGAAACGCTGCGCGTCCAGTCCGAAGCGGAAGCGGCCATCATCACCCTCTTTGTGAAATCAGCGCCGAATTTACCCAAGCGGCTCCAGTCCGTCTTCTGGCGCAACGCCTTCTTACGACCGATTGGCCGCCACAAGCGCGGCGTCAACATCGTGGGGTTGGGCGATACGCACGTTTCGCTAGAACCAGAGCAGCCCAGACCGGGGGAACCGATTACGGCCGTTGTCTCTTCCAGCCGCGAACACAAATTTGTCGAGCTCATCGTCGCCCGCCCCGACGACACCTGGAGCAAGGTGGTGGCCAAAGGGCGCACGGTGGACGAAGATCGGTTCCTCTGGCGCTACCAGTTCAGCACGGACCTTGACGGCCTGTATGACATTCGCTTCGTGGGGGATTTTGGGGCGCGGCTGCTGGCGCTGCGGCTGCTGCAAGTGGCCCGCAACGTGCAGCTGGTGCCCAGCGACTCGGCTCGCATGAACTACCGGCGGGTTTACGTGCTGCTGCCGCCTACAGCCAGCCAGAAATGGGCGCTGGCGGCGACGAAGGGGGGCTACGACGGCCGTTTCACCATTGGCTTCTCGGCCGATGACGCGGGCATTGGCAACCTGGAAAACCGGCACGTGCTGGCCGTGAACCCGCACCACTGGCCCGAAGTGCTGACGGCGAGTTGGTTCCAGCAGCATTATCCGGGGGTGAAATTTACGGCCGTTGTCGCCAACCAGCCGGAAGATTTGGAAGCGTGGCTCAAAAACTGGACGGGGCTGGACTAAAAACCAAACCGAGGAGTAAGCATCCTCAGATGCGTCTCCGCAGCCGTTCGCATCTGAGGATGCTCACTCCTCACCATTATTTGGTTCTTCAGGATTTCGTGTGGTTTGGTATGAAACGTGACGCGTGAAACGTGAAGACCTTGTGGTCACGTTTCACGTTTCACGCGTCACGGGTGGTAAACCCCCTGAATTCCCAAAGAGCCAAAATGGGTGCCTAATCTGACGCCAGCAGCGACACATCTACCACTTCCACCTCAAAATTGTGGCCCGATGAAACCAGGATGATGCTCTCGATAAAACGCGGCGGCACGCGGCCCTGGCGGGCAATCTCGGCCCCTAAATCGATGTCATAAAAATATTCCTGCCCCAGCGGCACCCGTTCATGGGTATCCTGAACCATGGCGCAAATGGCACAGCCATCCGGCTGCACGCCGGGAATCGGCTCACCCACGGCGTAGAAACCATGCTGCCAGGTGTTAGAAAAGCCGCCCCCATCAACGTAATTCACCCGCAAAAAGAGCGGGCATTCACTGCCCAACACGCCACACACCTCCAGCGATTGGCTCAAAACACGGAAGGTCACCAACAGCCGCAGCGAGGCCACTTCAGCCACATCCTGGTTCACCGACTGGCGCACCAGCACATCGGCATGGCCCACGCCCTGGCGGCTGATGTTGAGCCGTGGCTCGTCGCCTTCGTCCAAAACACGCACCTGCCCGGCAGGTTGGTCGGCCCGCTCCACGTTCCAGGGGAAGATGGTCCAGCGGCTCAACTGCTCACTAAAATCACCATTGACGATGAGGTTACGCTCGGTTTCCAGCGGCCCCACGGGGCCAGACCCGGTTGGCACCACGCCGCGCTGGTTTTCGGTCAGGTTCAGGCTGGATTGGGACGCAACGGCCGTCATCACCACACGCCCCTCTTGGACCGTCACCTGCGTCTCCTCAGTGCCCACGATGATGGTGTACTGGCCTGCCGTCTGGATAGTGATGTCACTCTGCGCGGTGCTGATGGTGATTTGCGACGGCCGTTCGCCAAATTCAGGTACGGTGAGGCGGATACGGCCGTTGTCTACCGCGATTGTCAGGGTATGCAGCCGATCGCTCACGCCAAAGCGGGGTGTATCGGCGGCCACCAGGGTGAGGTCGGTGTTGCTAAACACCTGCACCCGCGCCAGCAGCTGCTCCACGTTGGGCGGATTCACGGCAATGAGCGCGGAAGCCGTGTCGCCCGTCAGCACCCGTTCGCCCGGCGCGATAAACTTACCGCCCTCACCGGCTAGCAGCGCGGTGCGGTTGCCCGCCGTGTCGTCTATGCCCACCGTGCCCTGGTTGGCCTGCACAAAGGTGCTCAGCGATTCGGTCAGGTTTTGCACCAGGGCATTGGCTGTTACCGGCACGGCAATGGTGATGACCATACACGCAAAAAAGCTGCCCAGCAAAATCATCCACGCCAGGCGCTGTCGTTCTACCTTACTTTTTTCTTCAACCATCTTGATACCGTATTGAGAATGTCGCGAAGGTGCCTGTTGCCTCATGCCAGGTCACCTCTACCCGCTGGACCCGGGCGGCCGAAGGGCCATTGTGTAAAAAAGCGAGAAATTCCTGCAAAGCAGCGTCATCCCCCTCGGCGACGGTCTTCACCGCGCCGTTCTGCTGGTTAGCCACCCATCCGGTGAGGCCCAACCGTCGGGCTGCCTGCTGAGTGTAATAGCGGAAGGAAACACCCTGGACGGTGCCGTGAATAACGGCCGTTAACTGCTTCTGTTGGTTTGGTTTGGACATATTTCGCCTCGGGTGAATTATACCCGAGGGTGGCGGGAAAAGTAGGTGGGGTGGAACGGCCGTAGGGTAATAGCCCCCAAAGCGGCGACCAGTCGAGGGAAGAGGAACCATCCATTGAGCTTAAAACCATCTTTCGCTATACTTTTCTCATCGCGGATGATTCCTTTTGCCGAGTTGATCCATAGACTACTTTTTAGAGAGTTCTACTCGCTTTAATCTGAAAATAATTTTGACAACCCAGCACAATAAATTTTTAGGTGCCTATATGAACCATTCGGAAGCCGAACACCAATATGCAAAAAAGATTGCAATAGAAACGGCAAAGTTATTTGAACTCTGTGCCTCAGACATAGATTTAATTGTCCTTGAATTGGAAGCCCGAGGTTATTCAAATCTTGCCGCCAGAAAGTGGACTGTTTTAGTTCAATCAGGCTTTGCCTGGGCACTACTCAAGAAGATGGGGGTCCACAATTTTTCTTCTACCTTTATTCTTCATGCTAAAAGCGGAGAATATCGTATCCCTATTGATTCGCAGGTAATATTTTTGGGCGCTTTGGACGTTGCAACAGACATCATACAAAATGGGTATAATCAGGATTTCTCGAAAAGAGCCTTTTCTGCTGTCATTCAAAACAGCCCCGAAATAAATGCTGCCGCGCAGTTGCTTGATGGTGGGGAAGACATTGGTGCTGCAACACTAACAACCACGTTGATGGGATTCACCGCAAATGATTTTGGATTGTCGCCCAAGACTGCAAGTTCTAAGAGGAGCGAGGTGTGGTCTTTAAGTAACTATCTAAAAGCTTCGCCAATTGGGTGGCCTGAGTTCTACAGAAGATTGGAGGCGATCGAAAAACTTCAGTTGATCGGAGCGCTTGAAGCCATTCCTATTTTAGAGCATGTCGCGCAAACTGATACTCAAGAATTTGATGCATGGGGTTTAGGCAGCGGGGTTTCATTAGCAGACTTTGCTAATACCGCTATCGCGGAAATAAAAATCAAGAATGGCTTTACTGGAGCCTTCTAGATATTTACATTCGATAACCAAACAATGTGTTGAATATATGCTGTTAGGGCAGTCAATTCAGCTTAGGCCCATTTTTCAACTCAAAAAAAATCAATTTTGGTGCGATTTTGCCAGTTCGCGCAACAAACCACCAGGAAGGCTGGGGCCTTGGTAGTTGAGTCTTGTGTAGAGCTGCACCAGGCTGGCACCGCCATCTAGCTTGGCCTGCACGTCGGCGGCCACTGCGCCAATGTCACCCAAGATTTCAAAAGGCTTTAATGACCCACCATGAAATGGATGTGCTACAATGTTGTTAATAATTCAAAAGAGCTTGCAATTCGAGGAGTGTCACGATGACAATGATTGAACTTCTACCATCTATTCGCCAGCTTTCATCCGCAGAAAAACTTCGCCTCATTCGGATTTTGGCTGAAGAGTTGGATACGCAAGAGGATATTGTGCCCTTTCAGCCCGATAAGGTTTACTATCTCCACACGCCATACCATTCGTTCGGAGCAGGTCGCGCCCTTATGGAGGCAATGGAACAAGCATCAAAGAGCTAGCCGATATGCGTTTTCGCTACTCTACAACCAGCTCAACTCAAGATGAATTTGATAGTTTGCCACGCTTGCCCTTAACGCTTCGCTTTGGCGATCAGGAGATGGAGGTGATGGGGTTGGTAGACAGTGGGGCGACTGTCAATGTTTTGCCATATGAGGTCGGCATCGAACTTGGGGCTCAATGGGAAGAGCAAAAAGCAACGATTCCATTAGCTGATAATATAGGCAAACAATTGGCAATGCCATTCTTTGTCATGGCCACTGTCGGGAATTATGAGCCGGTTCATCTTGCTTTTGCCTGGGTTAACACACCCAATATGCCGCTTATACTCGGGCAAACCAATTTCTTTATGGAATTTGACGTTCATTTCTATCGTTCGCGCCTGGAATTTGAGGTCGAACCGAAATCTTAAAGTCCACAATCGAAATCATCAACTCGTCAGTCGCCAAAATAACAAACTTCGCTCAAATCAAAGAGAATCAACTCTAGGAAATTTTTGCCAAGTCGCGGAGGAGGTGGCCGGGGAGGTCGGGGCCTTCGTAGATGAGGCTGGTGTAGAGCTGCACCAGGCTGGCACCGGCGTCTAACCTGGCCTGTATGTCGGCCGCTGTGCGGATACCACCCACGCCAATGATGGGGAGACGGCCGTTCGTCACCCGCCAAATGTGCGCAATCATCGCCGTGCTTTTTTCCCGCAGTGGTAAGCCACTTAAGCCCCCCGTCTCCTGCTGGTGGGGCGAGCGCAGCCCGTCGCGGCCAATCGTGGTGTTGGTGGCAATGATGGCGTCGATCTGGTGGTCTTGAACGGCCGTTAAAATTTCATCCAGTTCCGCCAGCGACAAATCCGGGGCAATTTTGATGAACAACGGCCGTTTGGCAATTTTATGCGCCACTGCCAACTTTTGATTCTCCGCCGCCAGCGCCCCCAGCAGTTGGCCCAAGTAATCCCCGCCTTGCAGCTCACGCAGCCCCGGCGTGTTGGGCGAGCTGATGTTCACCGCCAGATAATCGGCAAACGGATACACCGCCTGCATCACGGCGAGGTAGTCGCCCACCGCTTCCGCCAACGGCGTCTCTTTCTGCTTGCCCAGGCTCACGCCCAGGATGAAATCGTGGGGTTTTGCCGCCAATTTTTGCAGTCGGGGCAGCGCCGCCGGCACGCCGCCGTTGGGGAAGCCCATCCGGTTGATAATTGCGCCATCCTCCGGCAGGCGAAAGATGCGCGGGCGGGGATTGCCCGCCTGCGGCCGCGGCGTCAGCGTGCCCACTTCGATGTGGCCAAAGCCGAGCGCCGCCAAACCGGGCACCACACGCACGTCTTTGTCGAAGCCAGCGGCCATGCCCAGCACGTTGGGGAAGGTGAGCCCGGCGAATTGAACCGGTTTATGCGGTACGGGGCCAGCGATTTTGTGGAGAAACGGCCGTGCCACCCCACCCTGGGCCAATGCCAACAGCGTCAGCGTGCGGTCATGCACCGTTTCGGCGTCCATGCGCCGCAGCAAGGGGAAAACAAATCGAGCGTAAAAATTAGCCAAAGCACCACCAGTCAAACAAAAAAGCAATTGGGCATTCAGACCTACAAATTACCCAATTGCTCAATTACTCAATTACAAATCGCAGCAAATTAATCATCATTCAGCTGCAAAACAGCCATAAACGCTTCCTGCGGCACCTCCACCGTGCCAATCATCTTCATGCGCTTCTTGCCTTTCTTCTGCTTTTCCAGCAGCTTGCGCTTACGAGTAATGTCACCGCCGTAGCACTTGGCCAACACGTCCTTACGCATCGCCTGCACCGTGGCCCGGCTGATAACCCGCTTGCCGGTGGCAGCTTGAATCGGCACCTCAAACATCTGGCGCGGAATCTTTTTGCGCAGCACGGTCACCAATTTTTGCCCACGATGATAGGCATCATCTTTGTGCACAATCATCGCCAGAGCATCCACCGGCTGCTTGTTGACCAGCACTTCTAGCTTCACCAGGTTAGAGGCACGGTAGCCGGCCATCTCATAATCCATCGAGGCATAACCCCGCGTGCCGCTTTTGAGCTTGTCGTAAAAATCGATGATGATTTCTGCCAGGGGAATATCAAATTTCAGGACGACTCGTCCGGGGGCTGGATATTCCTGGCCCACAAACTCGCCGCGCCGCTTAATCACCAGATCCATCACCACCCCGTAATACTCATCGGGCGTGAAGATTTGCACATGCATCCACGGCTCGCGAATCTCGTCAATCATCCCTTCATCCGGCAGGTCCGCCGGGCTGTCGATGATCCGTTCCTCGCCCGTGTGGGCCATTTTCAGTTCATAACGCACGCTAGGCGCGGTGGCAATGAGGTCTAGATCGTACTCACGCTCTAACCGTTCCTGGATAATTTCCATATGGAACAGCCCCAAAAAGCCGCAGCGAAAACCAAAGTTGAGTGCGTTAGAAGTTTCCGGTTCAAATACCAGGGCGGCATCATTAAGCTGCAACCGCTCCAACGCTTCTTTAAGCAGCGAATAATCTTCGCCTTCGGTGGGGTAAAAGCCCGCAAACACCATCGGTTTGACCGCCTGATAACCGGGCAGCGGCTCCGCAGCTGGCTGATCGCGCAGGGTGATGGTGTCACCGACGCGGCATTCGCGCACCGTCTTCAGGCCAGTGGCGATGTAGCCCACTTCACCTGCGGAAAGAGTATCAACTGGCTTCAAGGCGGGTGCAAAAATGCCAATTTCAATCGGTTCGGCGGTCACTTCGTTAGACATCATCTGCACCCACTGTCGCTTATTCAGCGTGCCTTCAAAGACACGCACGTAAGCAATGACCCCTTTGTAGGAATCATAGTGGGAATCGAACACCAGGGCACGCAGCGGCTTCCCATCATCGATGCTGGGCGGCGGCACACGCTCCACGATAGCTTCCAGCACCTGCTCAATGTTGGTCCCTGCCTTGGCGCTGATGGGAATTACGTCCTCCGCCGACAGGCCAATGATGTTTTCGATCTCTTCGGCTACCTCTTCAGGCATGGCTGCGGGTAGATCGATCTTGTTCACCACGGGGATAATTTCCAGGTCAGATTCCAGGGCCAGGTAAAGGTTGGCCAGGGTCTGCGCCTCGATGCCCTGGGTGGCATCCACCACCAGCAGGGCACCTTCGCAGCCTTGTAGGGCACGGCTGACCTCATAGCCAAAATCGACATGGCCAGGAGTATCGATGAGATTCATGATATAGTCATTGCCATCTTTGGCGGTGTACTTCATGCGTACGGCCGAAGCTTTGATGGTGACGCCTTTTTCGCGTTCCAGGTCCATGCTGTCGAGCACCTGCTCCTGCATTTCGCGGTCGGTGAGCGTGCCGGTGGCCTGGAGCAAACGATCCGCCAGGGTCGATTTGCCATGATCGATATGGGCAATGATGCAAAAATTTCGTATGTTACTTTGTGTCATGGGCTGTAGTATATCAAAATGGGCAGTAAGGGTGAAATTTATCATGGGCGAGACGGCCGTTGCCTCTGAAACGGCCCCAAAAGTGAGGATGTAATGACTTCAGCGCACGAAACGGCCGATCCGCTGCGGCCGCACAGCCACGAACCCAATCCGGTGCCGCCGGGCGACGATGCGACAATACAATTTGTGGGGGTAGACGGCCGTACTCACCCCCTTACCGTCGCCGATCTGCAGCGCTTGCCGGAAGTTTCTGTGGCCAACTGCTATATCGTCAGCACCGGGCACGGCACATCTGGCCCTTTCACGTTTACCGGTGCGGCCCTGCTGGCGGTGATAAGCGCAAACAGTTTGGACACGTGGACCGAGGTAGAGGTGGTTAGCGCCGACGGATTTGGCAACCGCGTTTATGCAGCTGAACTTTTTAAACCAGATCCTGCTGGTCCCATCCTGCTGGCCTACGCGCTGGATGGTCAACTGCTGAACCGGGCTCAAGGGTTGGTGCGTCTCATCGTCCCCAGCGAGCGGGATGATGCGCTGCGGCAGGTGAAGTGGGTGCGTGAAGTGAGAGTGGTGGGGGATGGGAAACGGCCGTAAAAAAGCCCTGGAACACCGTTGCCAGGGCAATTGAAACTTCAGATGTTCAGCTGTTTAACCACTCAACCTACGATGCGTACACAATTCGTTCAGTCAGAGACTTCACAAAATCTTCGAGTCCCTGGTCTGCGTTCCGGTGCAGGGTCAGCCGATCGGAGAAAACCTGTTCCACGTCATCTGCCAGGTGACTGTTACTGCCCGTCACCGCTACCCGACCTCGACCACTATTAAACTCCATGAGCAGTGACTTCACCCGAGCATCGTGCCGCAGCGCTTCACCATTACGTCCACCTGAAGGCAGAATAAGTAAACAATCTTCACCAGCTGGATCAAAAGGCTTATCGGCCAGCGCAAAGTCAGCCTTTAGCCCAACACCCTGCCGACTGTATACCAGCTTGTCAAACAAGCTCACGCTCTTAATAGAAAGTCCGGCCTGACGAAATTTATGCAAAAAGTAAATCACTTCAAATTCATCAAAACCATCGCCAATTAAGATGTAGCTCTGCGATCTTCTCTTTCGACTATTGCGGTAGGGTAAGGACATGTTGCTCCTCGTGTTGCCAACAACTCACAAGGTGGTGACTACCTTGCTTAAGACAAATTAATAAGAAATTTTTAATGGCTATACGCCGGTGCAAACACCACCGCTTGAAACACAGTAGCGTAGAAGCTCTGGATCGCTAGCGATTTGAAGTCCGCCGACATTGGCCACTATAGCAAATGCCAAAATAGTCAACAGACCTACAATAGCCAAAGCCAGTAAGAAAAATGCAATCTTATTGTCGGTAATTACAGATGTCATGAAAAACCTCCTCTCACAAAGACAGATAATTGCCCTCTTCTATGAGTTTTGAATAGGGCGTAGAACTAACTTAATACAACCATACCAAAAACCAGCTCTAACAAACTTCAAATTGACTTCAATATGACTTCAACCCCCCTGCAAAATATTTTCAAAAGCAGGTAAGATAGCTTATGATCCTTATGTGACGAGCACTTTTGCACACAAAATGGTGGAGCTTACAATTAAGTAACGAGGAATACTGTGATTAGTTCGGATGACGTTTTAGCCGCTTTACGCTTATGGCATGGAGGAGAAACAAACTTCTGGCCGCTGGCAAAAATGCGCCTAGGCTTGAGTCTTAACCAAGCCGAGGACGTTTACAGCACACTGGCAGAAGCCGGGCCAGCCGCAAACAACCGAGCTATTTTAAGCTATGGCCTCGAACAGCTGCGCAGCGTCTCGCCCGAGGCGGAAGAACTCTTAAAGGAGCGATTTGAAAACAGACGGGATGTTTTAACCGTAGCAAATCGCTTAAACATTTCCGAATCAACGCTATATTATCGGCAGCGGCAGGCTGTCTCTCATCTGACTGATATTTTGAACCAGCTCGAAGATGTCGCGAGCAGTGAATGGCGGGCGAAAATGAACGGCCGTCTCAGCATCCCGTCTTATGAAACGCTGGTAGGAATTACCAATGCAGAAAAGTTATTAACCGAAGCCTTATTTAGTGAGAAAGAGCACTTTATTGTTTCGATTGACGGCATTGGCGGTCTTGGTAAAACCGCATTGGCTGATTACTTAACTCGTCAAACCATCAAAACAACGCGGTTTGATGAGATCGCCTGGGTAACGGCAAAACATACCCATCTGTCCATGTTAGGGCGGTTGCAAATTGAAAGCGGCCGTCCTGCGCTTACTTTGCCACTATTGATAGAAAAACTATGTACACAGTTTAATCTGACGACCAGCAACAGCTCCACACAGTTACAGCGACAAAGAATGCTGTACAAATTCATGAAAGATAGGCGTTGTCTAGTCGTGATTGATAACTTGGAGACTGTTGCCGACTATCGCAGCCTCATACCCGAGCTACAAAAGTGGCAAGATCCAGCAAAGTTTTTACTTACTTCACGCATTAGACTGTTATCGGAACCGGGCATTTTCTCTTACTCGCATAAGGAGTTGGACAAAAACTCTTCTTTACAGTTGATTCGTCAAGAAGCAAAACGAGGTGGTTTCACTGACCTGGCTGCAGCCTCCGATGAGGATATTTTGAAAATTTATGAGGTGGTAGGTGGGAATCCTCTTGCTCTAAAGCTGATTATTGGCCAGTTGCGCTTTTACTCATTGTCTAGTGTCTTAAGTCGGTTTGCGGCTAAAAAGCTGACTGAAACCAACGAAGGTATTTTTGATTACATCTTTAGGGAAATCTGGGAATCGCTGGATGATAATAGCAAAACAATTTTGATCAGCCTGACCCAAGCAGGAGAATCTGGCTTTACCGTAGAACATTTGATGGCTGTCGCTGAATTAGATGAACCAATTGTCTACAGCTCGGTAACAGGATTGGTATTATCTTCACTAGTTGACATAACAGGAACCCTCTTTGAAAGAAGATACAAACTCCACCGTCTTACGGAGATTTTCTTGCTACGTATGATTGAGGAAGAATAATGGGTTTAAGACCAGCCATTTCTGAACAAACTCGATGGCAAACTGTGCTGAAGCAGCAGAAGCTTGCTAACGCTCGACGCTGGTTGGAAATTTTAGAAGCAAGTGTGGAACCCGTTTCACTTGTTCACGAAGACTATGACAATTTTCTCAGAGCTCTTGAAACTACCCTTCAAAGTGAAGAAACGTTTGACTTATCATACAAACTTAGCCAGATCTTATACCCGATAATTTTTGGATATGCTGACTGGGATCGTTGGCTGATTTACTTGCAACAGATTCACTTTATGAGTCGTCAGTTAAGTCGCGTTCGGGAAGAAGCGCGGCTGCTAGAACAAATTGGCGACCTTTTGTATCACAAAGGTGACTTACGCGACGCAGAAGAAAACTACCATACAGCGAGCCTTTTATATAAGAGTCGGGGCCATCTTTCCAATTACTCTCGAATACTAGCAATGCTTGCCTCACTAAAGGATATCCGAGGCGAGTCGGAAGAAGGCATTTTATTATGCCAGATTGCATTTGAGACGGCCGTTCAAGCTCAGGACGAACTAGCACAAGCTAATGCTTACCTTAATCTTGCCAATATCTATCGTAGAATTCGCAATTGGGAACAGGCTCTTGAAACAGCTCAAACCGCCTATGCTATATATCATAGGCTAGGTCATTCAACCCTGTTGACCAAAACGTCAATCACGCTTATCGCAATTTGGGCGGAATCCGGTGAATGGGGAAAAATTGATCAACTGTCCCGGGAGTTGATGTCTGTCCTCAGCAGTTCTGGGGATGTACACAACTTAAGCCAGTTAAAGAATAATCTGGGCATCCTGGCGTTTAGCCAGGGGAATTACAATATGGCCGAGACCGCCTGGCAGGAAGCACTGCAGCTGCATTCGCAAATTCAGGAGCCGACTGAGCTGGCCGGTATTTACAACAATCTGGGGATGGTTTATACCCAACTAGAAGAATGGGAAACGGCCGAAGATATGCTCCTCAAAGCCATCACCGCCTATCGCCGGTTTGGCGACATCTTCAACTGGGCCAATTCCCTGGATAACCTGGCCGATTTGTATGAAGCCCGCGGCGAAACGGCCGAATTTCAACATACTTTGCAGGAAGCCATAGCTGGTTTGCAGGTGCTTAAAGAAACCCCCCATGCCGTTGAACTGCTCAACTACATGAGCCAACGCCTCATTTCCGCGGCTGCTTCGCCCGCGAACTAACGCCCCCACAACCACCCCTTGCCAGGTTAACCACGCAGTTTGTAGCTGCTTTACAGGTGTTTTGCAGCCCTTTCTAAGGGCCACTACAGTTGATTGTGTTACCATGTCGGCAAACGAGTAGTTGTAACCTTCAACTGTCTGCACATGTAAAGTTAGATATGTCACCAAATTCGCTGCCCCATACAAGCGCACAGGCACAACAGTTAGAAACCATCGGTTTCCTGGCCACCGGCATTGCCCACGATTTTAGCAACCTTCTTACCAGCATCGTGGGGCAAACGTCACTGGCATTGGCCACCTTACCCCAAGATAATATCGCGCGACTCCATATCGAAAAAGCCATGCAAGCGGCCGAATTTGCGGCGGAACTTACCCGACAGCTGCTCACCTACGCCAATTCGCACGACGCACCGGATGAGCTCATCAACCTGAACCAGCTCGTCAATGACAACATCAGCCTGCTCAATACCACGCTGCTCAATGGGGTATCGTTACAGCTGGACCTTGCCCCAAGCATTCCACCCGTCGAAGCCAAACGGGCGCATATCCAGCAAATTATCATGAATTTGATCATTAATGCGGCGGAATCCATTGAGGATGGTCACGGCATTGTGCTGCTGCGCACGGGGTTAGAAAATATACGAGATAGCCAAACGCGACATCATTTTGTCAACGGGCGTTCCCTCTCCCCCGGCCCCCACATTTACCTGCAAGTCACCGACACCGGTTGTGGCATGACCCCCAAACAGGTGTCACAGATTTTCTCCCCGTTTTTCACCACCAAACCCGCCGGGCGCGGCCTCGGCCTGGCCACCGTGCTCGATGTCGTCAATCTGTACCAGGGCGGCATTACCGTGGACAGTCAGCCAGGACTGGGTTCCACCTTCTGCGTCTTTTTGCCGCTGCCCACCCACCTCGGGGCTATGCCCAACATGTCTACCCTACACTAACAGCTACGCATCAACCGGATCGTCAGCCGAAGAGAGGTGGGATAATACGTCGTCGACGGCCGTTTCCGCCACCCCATCTGCCACCCCCAGCTTCAGCCAGACCAGGAACTCCACGTTACCCTCAGCCCCCGTTACCGAGGAAGCCACCAGCCCCTGCACGCCAAAATCGTTCTCGTGGCACCACTGCCACAGCTCAACGAGGACGGACCGATGCACGGCCGTATCCTTCACAATCCCGCCCCGCCCCACTTGCTTCGGACCCGCCTCAAACTGCGGTTTGATCAGCGCCACAATGTTGGCCGATTCGGCCAGCCACAGCTTCACCGCGGGCAAAATCAGGCGCAGAGAGATAAACGAGACGTCAATGGCCACAAAATCAACCAGTTCGCCGACAGTTTCCAGGTAGCGGGCATTGGTCCGCTCCATCACCACCACCCGCGCGTCCTGGCGCAATGACCAATCCAGCTGGCCGTACCCCACGTCAATGGCATATACCCGCGCCGCCCCGTTTTGCAGCAGCACATCGGTAAAGCCGCCCGTGCAGGCGCCCACATCGGCACAAACGGCCCCCGTCACGTCCAGGCCAAACGTGGCCAGCGCCCCGGCCAGCTTAAAGCCGCCGCGCCCCACGTAAGGCAGTGCCGCTTTGAGCTCGATGGTAGCTTCGGTAGAAACGGCCGTTCCCGGCTTGTCCACCCGCGCTCCATCAACCAGCACCTCGCCTGCCAGGATCACACCCTGCGCCTTCGACCGCGTCGGCACCAGGCCCCGCGTGACCAGCAGTTTGTCCAGTCGTTCCTTGTTTTTGGCCAACTCGATCT
Source organism: Anaerolineae bacterium (assembly GCA_020848035.1). GTDB lineage: Bacteria > Chloroflexota > Anaerolineae > Promineifilales > Promineifilaceae > Leptofilum. Next base: position 202,182 of record JADLAX010000026.1, read on the forward strand.
TCCCCTACAAGCGCTCGGCCCAATCCTGCAAAATATCCGCCAGCGACTGGTCCAGGCCGATTTGCGGTGCCCAGCCCGTTTGCGCCTGGATTTTGGCATAGCTGCCGTACAGGCAGGCCGTGTCCGACGGCCGCATTCGCTCTGGATCACGCTCTACTACCACATCTATCCCGGCAATTTCAATCAGCTTCTGCAAAACCGTCTCGATTTTCACCGGCTGTCCCGAGCAAATGAGATACGTTTCGCCCGGCTGGCCCTCGGCGGCCAGCAGCTGGTAAGCCCGCACCACGTCGCGCACATCGGTAAAGTCGCGCATCGCTTCTAGATTACCTACCATGAGCCGATTCGCCCGCTGCCCTAGCTTAATGGCCGCCAGCTGGCTGGCAAAATCGGGGACCACAAAGCCCAGCGCCTGGTGTGGCCCAATATGGTTAAACGGCCGTGCTTCCACCACAGGCAGCTGATACCGTTCCCAATAAAGCGGCACCAACAGTCCCGCCATCCACTTGCTCACGCCATAAGGATGGTTGGGCGCGGGTGGCGTCTGCTCGGTAATGGGCAGCATCTCAGGCCGGATATGCCCATAAATCTCGGCGCTGGTGACGATAAGCACCCGCGGACGGCCGTATTGCACCACCGCATGTAATAAATTGGCCGTGCCTACGCTGTTCACCGCCAGGGTCATCCCCGGCTGCTGCCACGAGCGTGCCGGGTATGCCTGCCCCGCCAGATGGTACACCATGTCGGGCCGGGCTTCGGCCACGACCGTTTCCAACGAGGCCACGTCCAGCAAATCCCCCGCCACTGGCGTAAGGTTCTCGTGCGCGTGCAGCTCTTGGTGGCTGGTCGCCGCGTGCACCAGCGTGCAGATGGTGTGCCCTGCCGCCAGCAGCTCTTCTACCAGGTGAGAACCGGCAAAACCCGTTGCGCCCGTGATAAAAATACGCATAAAAGTCCTTTTACTGCCTGTTAGCTTATTAAACCGGTCACATTATACCTGCCAAACATGTTCAAGCTAAAGCGAATCCGCTTCAGCATGGTTATCAATAGTCGAACGTTGCCGAGAAGACAGGACGCCGATGAACGCTGATCCTTTTATCTGCGTCATCCGCGTCAAACTGAGTCCCCTTAATTATTACCACGGAAAACCCGGTCCACTTCAGGTTGCATATTGCCCCCACCAGTGTCAGCAAAGTATAATGGGTCCTATGAATTCGGCCCTCAACACACTCTCTCAAACATTAACTGCCGACCTCGGCTCTCAGCTGGAAGCATTGTTTCTATTTGGTCGCCAGGCACAACAGTCACCGCGAACGGCCGTTTCTCCCGCCAACCTCCTGCTCGTTATCAGCCCAGACGCCAATATCCACGCCATACGCGACAGCTTCTACCCGCTGTGGCAGCAGCACAAGGCCGCGCTTAAGCAGCCGCCGCTCGTGGCAACCCAAAAAGCACTGCGCCGCCACCTGGAGTTTAACCCCCACCTGGCACTCGACATGCTGCGCCACAGCTTGCAGCTGGCGGGCCAGCCGATGCCCACCAACTTCTTCCGCACCCGCGTCAATCCCCACGAGCTGTATGCCCATTTTGCGCAGGAACTGCTCATGGCCTCGGCCGCGCTTAGCCAGAGCGGCCGCCCGGAGGATGACACACTTCTCAACGATCTGGTGCAGCAAATTTGTGCCCGACCGGCCAGCGCCACGGCAACGGCCGTTTCCCGGTTTAGCATGGTGCAGCAGGGATTAACGGCCGTGTTGAACCAGCTGCCTACCGCCAAAAATTGGACCCAGGCCGCCCAAACCGGTCCCACCTCGGCCGATATTCCCGGCCTCCAGGCCATCTACACCGAAAACAACAAAAATATCTTCGTCTTCAACCAGCTCACCCCCCGGCACATCGGGCAAATCAACTGGCAGACGCTGGCCCAGCACCTGCCCCAAGCCGATGGCAGTCTGCACGTCACCACCGTGGCCCAGTTTTGCCTGCTGGCCTTGTATGAAAAAGGGCTGGATTTACGGTTTAATAAGTATCAGCACAACTGGGGCATTCCCTTTTTGGCGCGATTGACCCCCTCCAGCCGCCAAATTTTGCGCCAGGCTGCCCGGATGCCATCAAACATCCTGGTCAACGCCCTGCCGCACAGCTTCCTCACCGCCGCCAACGCCAGCGACGACACCCTGCACAAGCTCATCCACGACTTCCAGAACCGCATGCTCAACATCCAGTTGGAAAACGAGCTCCTTTTCCGCCTCGGCCTCATCCCGGCCAAATTTGTGCCGCCCCAACCGCTGCCCGACCGCGACACCTCGGCCAAACAGCGGCTGAGCGCCATCTTCCAACACCTGGAATGGTGGGCCGATTTTTACCAGTCTGCCCTGCAAACGGAATCGTGACGGCCCAACTGAACCGGCTTCATTTTCGCGGCGGGCTGCGCCTGCTGCTGCTCATTGCCCTCATCACCCTGCTCCAGCCAGACCCGCTGCTCATCATGCCCGGCCCGCCGCAAACGGTGCAGACCAGCCACCCCATCGTCGGCGTGCACACCCGCCTGACCGACGAGGTGGAGGAGTGGAAAATCCAGCGCAGCCTGGAAATGGTGCGCCAGATGGGGTCGCCGTGGATTGTGGAGCTGTTCCCCTGGGCCTACTACCACGCCGAAGATGGCGGCATCGCCTGGGACCACCCGGACATGGTGATCAACCACGCCCACGCCCAGGGGCTGAAGGTGATTGCCCGCATCGGCCTCACCCCCGGCTGGGCGCGCCCGCCAGACACGCCGCTCAACTACCTGGACGCCACCGCCTACAACGATTTTGCCGAGTTTGCTGCCCGCTTCGCCGAACGGTACCAGGGTAAGCTGGCAGCCATCATTGTGGGTAACGAGCCCAATTTGAGCTATGAGTGGGGCTACCGGGAGGGAACGGCCGTTGACTACACCAACCTGCTCAAAACCGTCTACCCCGCCATCAAAGCCGCCAACCCAGACGTGCTGGTGCTGGGCGGTGCCCTGGCCCCGACCCTGGAACCGGCCGGCTCACCCTGGGGCTTAAACGACCTGGAGTATCTGGACCAGATGTACGCCGCTGGGGCCGCCGACTACTTCGACGGGCTGGCCGTGCACAGCTACGGCCTCACCTTCCCCGCCCTGGCCGACCCTGGCCCGGAAATCCTCAACTTCCGCCGCGTCGAGCTGGTACGCCAGGTCATGCTGCGCCACGGCGACGCCAACACCCAAATCTACATCACCGAATTTGGTTGGAACGATCATCCCCGCTGGACCATGGCTGTCCGCCCCGGCCAGCGCATCCAAAACACCCTCGATGCCCTCACCTACGCCGAAGAAAACTGGCCTTACGTGGAGATGATCGCCATCTGGGCTTTCCGCTTCCCCGCGCCCACCAAAAGCTACATGGACAACTTCACCCTCGTCACGCCGGAATTTGTGGCCAAGCCCATCTATACCGAACTACAAAGGTTCACCGGCAATGAATAAGCGTTTTGTAGGGGCGGGACAAGCGGGAAACCATCCCGGCCGTGACAAACCACCTTGCCTCCCGCCTGTCTCGCCCGCTTGTTGCGGCGTTGGGCGAGACGGCGCGGAGGCGAGGCCATCTGGTTGGCCCAGATCCTGGCCGCGCCGTCCCGCCCCTACTCAATTCTGGATCGGATTCCGATCGTTTGGCGAGTATGCTAAAAACAGCTTGTGGTTCATGGCCATTTTTGGCATGATGCTGTGGCAAATCGGCTGTTCAACCGCTGACGACAGCTGGGAACGCGTGCAAACAGGAGGCGTGCTGCGCGTGGGGCTGGACCCCACCTACCCACCCTTCGAGGTAGACGACGGCGGCAATTTGGTCGGACTGGACGTGGACCTGGCCAAAGCCATTGCCGACGATTTGGGGCTGGAGGTTGAGTTTGTCTACTTCGGCTACGACGGCCTGTACGACGCCCTGGCGACGGCGCAGGTGGACGTGCTCATTTCCGCCCTGGTCATCATCCCGGAGCGGACGCGGGATTTTAGCTACAGCGAACCATACTTCAACGCGGGCGAAATCTTGATTGTCCCGGCAGATAACGAGACAATTACGTCGATGGCCGATTTGGGCGGCCAGACGCTGGCGGTGGAGTTGGGCAGCCTGGGCCATGTCGAGGCTACCGAGTGGGCCAAGCGGGTGGCAGATTTGGAAATTTTGACATTTGCGACGGCCGTTGAGGCGATGACGGCCGTTCAACAAGGTGAAGCCCACGCCGCCCTAACCGATGCGATAAGCGGCCGTCTCTTCCTGCACAACCACGACGGGCTGAAGCGGCTGCCCCAAAGCGTCACCGTAGAACCTTTTGCCCTGGTGGTGCGTAGTAAAGACGAGCAGCTGCTCACCGTACTCAACCAGAGCCTGGCCACCCTACAGCAGTCCGGCCAGCTTGACCAAATCGAAGCTCATTGGTTGGGACCTTAATCCAAATTTTGTTTGGTATAATTTACAGACGTTTCGTAAGTTTCGAGGTGCAATCGCAAAACATCTAAGCAAATATGTCTGATTTAACGAGCATAGAGAAAATCAAGTTAGAAAAATTGTTGGAAATGGGATCTGGTTATGTCCTTAACTTCTCAAACAATAGTTTTCAAGCATTTATTTTCGATAGTCTAAAATTGGATATTTATGATGACAAATATCTCTACTCGACTAACTCAAAAGCTAATCGACTAAGAGCCTTTTGGAATAAAGAATCAAATTTCCTCGTCGGTAAACTTATCTCCGATTTACTTGAATACTGGCATACTCAAAAGTTGATAAATACTCTAGAAATTTCTGAAACAGAGAATAGTTTATTTGTTGAATGCCTGAAAATTGCTGAAAGGCTTAAAAAAGATACTCCAGTTGAAGATGTTGAAGTTATTCAACTTGATATCGAAGATCAGGATTCTTATTTGCTTGCAAAATCTATTCGGAAAAGCTTACATGAAAATGAACCGGAGATCGCTTTAGATAGACTTCATACCTTTACTGTCAAATACCTGAGAAAATTATGCGATAAATATTCGATTCAATACGATAGAAAAACACCTCTTCATGGCCTTTATGGGGGCTATGTAAAATTCCTGAAAGATCAAAACAAAATTGAATCAAAAATGACCGAAAGAATTCTCAAATCATCCATTGCAATTTTGGATTCGTTCAATGCTGTTCGAAACGAACAAAGCCTTGCCCATGACAATCCAGTACTGAATTACAATGAAAGCGTTTTGATCTTTAACAATGTACTAAGTTCTATTCGGTTCATTGAATCACTCGAAAATCTATCAGGAAAAGTTAAACAACAAAATTCTGAAGAAAATTGGGATGAAATTCCATTTTAAAATCTTATCTCGTTCCCACGCTATGCGTGGGAATGCCGGGCGCAGCGCTCCGCGCTGCATAGGAGACGCAGGAGCGTCTCGATCTTCATTCCACGCTGAGCGTGGAACGAGCAATAGAAAAATGTGAAGGAACGAATGCAAAAATTTCAGGTGAACCCCCAAAAATTTAGAATGCGTACGGCCGTATCCCTGCTCTTCCTGCTGCTGCTGGGTGCCCTTTTTATGCCCGGTTCGGCGGCGGCGCAAACGAAGTCGTTTTACTGGGAGCGGTTTGATGTAGACATCACCCTGCTGGAAAACGGCGACATGCAGATTGTGGAGACCCAGGTGCTCAACTTCTCCGGCGCGCCGTTTACCTTTGGCTACGGCACCATCCTCACCGGCAGCGCGGGCAACAACGACAACATCACCAACCTCGAACTGCGCGAAGGCGATTTGCTCTACAAGGAGTCCAGCAGCAATACCCCCGGCACGTTTGAAGTCAGCCGCTCCAGCAACGAAGTGCGCATTGATTGGTACTTCGAGCCAGCGCTGGGGCAGCACACCTACACCTTCAGCTACACCGTCGAGGGCGGCGTCATTGTCGGCACGCTGGACGAGGGCAGCGGCGACCAGATTTTCTGGAAGGCGATCCCGTCAGACCATCCGGGGCGCATCCAGAACAGCACCGTCACCATTCGCCTGCCTGAAGGCGTCGAGCCGCAGCGCTACACCGACGACGGCACCTACCTGGTGGAAGGCCTGGCCGCAGGCAATTCCAATCTGGTGGCGACGGAGGTGAGCGGCGACGGCCGTATCCTCACCTACACCCTGCTCGAACCGCTGCTGCCCGGCCAGGCGTTTGAGGTGCGCGTGCAGTTCCCCCACGGCATTCTCGACATCGCCACACCGCGCTGGCAGGCACGCCAGCAAAACGCCGACGTCTACGGGCTGATCGGCCTGGTGCTGTCTGGCCTACTGTTTATCGGCGGCCCGCTGACCATTGTGGCCCTGTGGTACACCCGCGGCCGCGACCCGGAAACAGGCCTCATCGTGCCGGAGTATCTGCCCGAGCCGCCCTCAAATTTGCGTCCGGCGGTCGTGGGCACCCTGGTGGATGAGAAGGCCGACATGCGCGACATCATCTCCACGCTGGTGGATCTGGCGCAGCGCGGCTACCTCAGCATCAGCGAAAACAAGGCGAAAAATCATGTGTTTACCCTGGAGAATTCGTCGCGGGCGGGATTACGGCCGTATGAAGCCCAATTCCTCACCGATGTTTTTGGCAGCACCACCGAGCGTAAACTGTCTGACTTGCGCTACAAATTTGCCAACAAGCTGCCCCGGCTGCGCACGATGCTCTACGACGAGCTCATCAGCGAAGGGCTGGTGGATCGTTCCCCCGACAAGGTGCGCACGACCTATGCCGTGGTCTCGGCCCTGATTTTTGTGGTGGCCGTGATTGCCTTTATTGGCCTGGTGGCAATCCTGCCCGAAGAGGCGGCTTACGTGGGCTGCTGTGGCGCGGCGGCGCTGGGCATCACCGCGCTGTTTGCCGGGGTGCTTGGCCGCTATATGCCCAACAAAACGGCCAAAGGTGCCGAAGAAAAAGCAAAGTGGGACGCGTTCCGCACTTACCTTAAAAACATCGAAACGTACGAAAATTTGGAGCAGGCGGGCGCGCTGTTTGAGAAATATTTGCCCTACGCTACGGCATTTGGTCTGGATCAAAGCTGGATTCGCAAATTTTCCGGGGTGCCGCATGCGCCCATTCCGCGCTGGTATGTGCCTTACGGCTACGGACCTTATTACGGCCGTCCCACAACCAGCGGCGGCAGCGGTGCAGGCACACCCGCGCTGCCCAGCCTGGATTCGGCCGCCTCTGGCATGGCGGGTGGGCTGGAATCGATGTCGGCCGGGCTGACGCGCATGCTCAACAGCACCGCCTCGACGATGCGCAGTACGCCGCCCAGCACCAGCAGCAGTTCGGGCGGTTTTAGCGGCGGCTTCAGCGGCGGCAGTTCCGGCGGCGGCGGCAGCCGGGGGTTTGGATAAACAAAAGGAGGGTGATTGGAGATCGGAGATTGGAGATTAACAATATCACCAATCTCCAATCTCCAATCTCTATAGAATTTATGGGCAAAACACTTGGCTTTATTCTCATCGCTGGCGGCATTATCGTTGGCATTATCGTGACGGTGTTGATGGTGGTGTATCGCGGCGAAGGGCGCTTGAGCGCGGGCGGCATGGCGCTGGGCATCACGCTGGGGCTTTTGGTGCTGGTGCTGCCGCAGCTGGGTTTTGGCGCTTTTTTGCTGTGGAAAGGGGGGCAAGATGCGGCCGTTTCCACCCGGGCCCAGGAACAACGCCAGCTGCTCGACATGGTCAAAACACGCGGCCAGATCGCCATCAGCGACCTGGTGATTGAACTGAACCGCGACCGGGAGACGGTGCAAAAGATGCTCTACCAACTCGTGGGCATGGGCTTGTTTTCTGGCTATGTAAACTGGGATGAAGGTATGTTATACTCTCGCCAGGCCAAAGAGCTGCACCAGCTAAACAAGTGCGAGCACTGCGGCGGCGAACTGGAGTTGGCCGGAAAGGGTGTCATCCGCTGTCCCTTCTGCGGCACGGAATATTTTCTAGAAAGGTGACAGTCCCGGCAAAACTGTTTCACCCATTTTTCGTAATAAGTGACTGTATCCCGAATAGTTACTTGAATCCTTGTAAAGAGAGGCGACCCACATATGAAAGAACAAATTTCCGATCTATTTAACAAAATCCAGGGCGAATCCACCGGACTGGGCAACTTGCTGAGCAAGATCCCCGGGCTGGATGGGTACATGGAACGCAGCCGCCGCCGGGAAGCCGACCAGCTGCTGCGCAAAACCATCGCCGACCGGTTAGAGAGCACCCGCTTGCAGTTTGGCAGCATCAGCGAGGAGCTAAGCCGGGACATTATCAAGGCGATTGACCACGCGGAGCCGATGGGCCGGGTGGATACCCGCCTGATGGGTCTAATTGGCAAGGTGAAGGACGCGCCGCAGGGCTACGCTGGTTTTTTCGATGCCATCAAGGTGAAAGAAGAGGACCTGGCCCGCATTTACGCCTTCGATGAAAACATGCTGAACCGGGCTGACCAGATTGCGGCAAGTACGGCCGTTCTCGAAAAAGCCGTCATGGACGATGGCGACATTGCCGGGGCGATCCGCGCCCTGGACAGTGAGGTCAAAGAAGCCAACACCACCTTCGACGGCCGTGACGAAGTCATCAAAGGCATCGGCGAACCCGCCGCCAGCGACGAGTTCAAAAGCGACCTTTAATTTGTAATTGGAGAGTGGAGATTAGAGATTGGCGATTATTCATTTCCAATCTCCAATCTCTAATCTCATTTTTTAAGGAGATTGACTCATGGCAAAAGTGTTTGATCGCGTAGCAATTGATTCCTGGCTGACCGATGAAGTGGTGCGGAAGTTCCCGCCCGGAGGCCTGGGCGATATTAAATTGGGTTCCCCCTGTATTGTGAATCCAGGAGAAACGGCCGTCTTCGTGCGCGGCGGGGAAGCAATGGGCACCTTTGAACCAGGCACCCACATCCTCACCACCGCCAACATCCCTTTCCTCACCGATTTGCTGGAAAAGGGCCTCTTTGGCGGCAAAAACGTCTTCACCGCCGACGTCTACTACGTCAAAACCACCGACCAGACAATGAAGTGGGGCACCACCCAGCCCATCATTATTGAACACCTCAACCGCCCGCCGGGGGCCAGCGCCATCGTGGGTAACGGCACCTACGTGGTGCGCGTCAAAGAGCCGTGGCGCTTCCTCAACGCCATGGACGCCTTCCGCGACAGCGTGCGCCAGCCGCAGCTCAAAGATCGTCTCGATCCCAAGCTGGCCATCATGATGCAAGACAAGATGAGCGAGCTGGCCATCGCCAAAAACCTTGGCCCGGCCCAGCTGCAATCCTTCTCGCAGGACCTCAACGAGCTGCTCATTGGCTTGCTGCAAGCTGAGTTCGACGCCCTGGGCATGGTGCTGGTTGACTTCAACATCCGCATGGGCCTGCATCCCAAGTCGCTGGAAGTGGTCACCAACATGGGCTACGGCACCAGCTACACCCAAAAGCAGCAGGCCGACGCGTTTGTGGCTGCGGCCAACAATCCGTCCGGCGGCAGCATGGGCGAAATTGGCTTTGGCGCGATGGGTATGGCCGCCATGCAAAACTTGCAAAACCAGCAGCAGCAGGCGCAGCAGGCCCCACCGGCACAAGCCGCTCCGGCCGCTGGCTCTGGCAGCACGGCCGCTACGCCCGACGTGATGACACCGCAGCAAGCCGCCGAGATTTTGCAGGTTTCCTATGAAGATGTGCTGGCCGCCATCGAAGCGGGTGACTTAAAAGCGCGTAAGATTGGCAATGCCTACCGCATTAGCAAAGCCAACCTGGATGAATTCCTGGCTGGTTAGTTTTATTTTAGACCTGACAGGTTTTCACACTAGCTTTTTGGCCAGATAACTTTGCTAAACGAAGTTGCTGGTACAAAAAGTAGCGTCGTAAACCTGTCAGGTCTTCACACTAGCGTTTTGGCCATAAACCTGTCAGGTCTTTATCCGCAAGAAGAGTAAGTCCCCGAACAAGTTGCCCCGATCGTCGCGCATTTTCCAATCGCCAAAGTAGGTGCCCCGCCGCGTGGGCGCGGTTAGCTGAATCGAGATTTCCACCTCCTGCCCTGGCGCGCAAGGCGGCAGTGGGATGCTGCGCTGGGTGGTCATCGCCGTACCTTTGACAAACACCAGGCGAAAATCGCTGTTCCACGGCCGTTTTCCATTATTTTTCACCCGCCACGTCTTGGTAAACATCTGTCCTGCGGTGATGCGCGTATCGTCCGGGATGGTCACGTCGGCCACGAAGGCGCTGCTGCTGGTGCGGTTGTCGATGGCAATGATGCGAGTGAACAAGATGTCGCCAAAAACGTTGCCATGATCATCCTGCAAGCGCCAATCGCTAAAGTAGGTGCCTCGTTTGCTGGGCACGGTGCACTGGAGGGAAATATCGGCCGTTTTGCCGGGCTGGACGTTGGGCACGGGCTGAACGGTCTGGCTGGTCATCGCAGTGCCATCGGCAAACACCAGCTTGTAGCCGCTGCCCCAGGCCACATTGCCCGTATTTTTGATGCGCCATGTTTTCACAAAGGTCGAATCCGATTGAAGGCGCGTGTCATCGGGGATGGTGACATCGGCCACAAATTGGGCGTTGGGCGCGGCGGCGGGCTGGGGCGGTGGTGGTTCAGGCGTTGGTTCAGGCTCTGGCTGCGGCTGCGGTTCAGGCGTGGGCGGTGGAGCTATCGGCTGGGGTGGCGTCACCGGGCCGGGGGGCGGCCCTGGCTCAGGTGGTGTGCCCGGATCGGGCAGAATGGGCTGGGGCGGGCTGCTGATCTCTGGCACGTCAATTGCACCGCTGCCTTCGGACACAGTGAAGCGATGTTTGAGGGTGAAATCGGTTAAGGGCTTGATGAGCCGCTGCGCCTTGTTGGCAATGTCGCCAAACCCAGCGCCTAGATACCAGATAGCCACACCTTCAATCTCTGGGAAGCGGGCATACAGCTCGCCCACGCGACGGATGTCGTTGATGGCCTGGGCGGGGCCGGGCACGCTGTCCAACGTCCAGCCCCATTCGGTGATGTGCACGCGGGGCCGGGGAATGTTGTGTTTGTCGCACACCTGGAAGAGATATTGAAAACGGCCGACTTTAAACGGAAATTGGTGGAAAATGTTGCTCTCGATGAAGCTGTACTCATGCAGGGCCACGGCCGCTTGCGACGGCCGTTCCCCGCACAGGCGCAAATAGGCCAGCATGCCCGGCGTCTCCCAGCAGTTTGGCTCCGGCTCGCCACCTGACCAGGAGAACAACGACACCTTGTAGCCATCCCGCTGCGCCAGGTTGGCAATGCGCACGGCAAAGCGGCCCAGCCAGTCACCCAAATTTTTGTCAACCTCGTTAATTACTTCCAGCCAGACGCGCTTTTTGTCGAATTCGGGCGGCAGTTTGGCCACCGTTTTGCGCCAATGCAGCTCCGCGCCGCCTTCAGGATCGTTGACGTAGATGGGATCTTTGTACGGCGGCGTGTCGTATTTGTAGTTGTCGTCCGGCCCATGCCGATCGCTGAGGCGGAAGATAAGTACATGCGGCACATTGCTGCGCTTCATGATTTCCTGGGCTTCAAAAAGGGGGCCGTAATGGTCCACTGATTTAAGGGCCATCGGAATTTTGGTCGCGTCCAGGGCACGCATGTAGTCGCCGATGCCGGTGGGATTGCCGCCAGGCCCGGTGTGAAAACCAATTTTGTTGGGGACTTTGATCATGTTGACTCCTGTGGCTGCTTCGGCTGTGGTGCGAGCTTGGGGTAGCGACGGTCGTTCCGTCGCCGCATCACTCAATCGAGAGGAAAGTTGTTTGAAAAACGCACGAATGAATGTACTCATGGGTAGCCAGAGAATATACTCGGGGGTACGGGATTGTCAACAGAAATCAGACATCTGCCAGCATTTCCTGCCACAGGTCCAACACGGCCGTTTCCGCCAAATCCTGCGGCAGCATCCAGCCCAACAAGGTGCCACAGTCGTAGCAAAATTGCTCGCTGTCGCTGAGGTTGATCTGGGACGGCCGTTGCCACACCACGTCCACGCTCTCCACCGGGGCAAACACCAGAATCGCATCGTGCAGCAGCGCCTTCATGCCGGTGATGTGTACCGAAATGGGATTCTCCGAATGGACCACGTAGCGGTTCACCAGGGCAAACCCCGCCTGGCGCAGCGCCACGGTCAGCGCCGCCCACCCTTTGGGATTCCAATGGTGGAAGGTGAAGATGAAACGGCCGTTTTCCGCCTTCAACACCCGGCGACACTCGGCAAAAATGCCGCTCATCAGCTCCGTGTAGCGGCTTTCGCTGTCCAGCTGGTGCGGGTCCACGGCTGATTCCTGCGTGTCGTAGCGCCAGGTGGCCGCCTCCGGCAGTAGCTGCTCCAGCCAGACGCGGAAAAAGGCGGCCAGGTCGCTGTACTGCACGCTGTCAAAATAAGGCGGATCGGTCACAATAAAGTCCACGCTGCCATCCGGTAAATCCAGCTGCGTCGACGACCCTTGCAGCAGCAGAAAAGCCGGATCGCGCCCTGGCATCATCTCCCTCACCGACCCCACTTCCACACCCCCATCCGTCTCCCCCACAATCGCCACAAACCCCTTCTCACTTTTCACTTTTAACTTCTCACTCCCCACCACCCGCTCCCGGGGCTTTTGGGCCCACAAACGGCCGTTCCGTATCCGCGCCTGGAACAGCTTTTGCAGCGTGCCGGACGCCTGACGCGGGTAGACCGGGTTGTTCTCCAGCGCCGTGTAGGGAAACGAGTACGCGTGGTGCGAAAAAGTGTGGCGAATTGCCCCGGCGCGCCGCTTGTTTTTGCCCTTGTAGCCGCACAGCATGGCGTTAAATTCCAGCGAGGTAGACACCAGCAGCCCCAGGTTAAGCCGAATTTTCTCCTCGAACTGCGGCAGCAGCTGGATGGCGTGGTGCAGGTAGAGCAGCTGGCGGCTGGAAAAGAGGTCCAGGTAGTTGTGAATATCGCGCGGCGTCAGCTGGCGCGATTTGCGCCCTGGCGCGATGGCAAAATCGGCCGGGTCAAACGGCAATGATGGGCGCAAGGCATTGGCCTCGGCCAGGAGAGCCAGGTCAGCCACATCAGGGGATTTGAACAACAGCCTCTTCTGCCGAGGGCAGCGGGTCACCAGCACCAGGGGCACGTAGCGCTGGTAAAACGGCCGTTCCAAATCCCTCACCTCATCTTCATGGCTGATGGCGCTTTTTTCCAGCAGCGGCGGTTTGTCGCCCCCGTCGGTGCAGGTGCAGACGGCCGTATCCAGCAGCACCGCGTGGCACGTGGGGCACAGCCGGATGGTCGAGCCGTCTGGCTCCACGCGCAGCACCAGCGAATCCACCACGATGACGGGACGGCCGTTGCAAATGCGCTGAACGCCGTAGAGGGTGTAGTTTACGGCCGTAACCAACCCACTCTCCGGGCACGTTGTCTGGAAATAGGGCGACACCGCTTTGCGCAGTTCGGTGTAAAACTTCTTGTACGCCCGCTCCAGCTCGGCCAGGTTCACCTGGGTCAGCGTCGCCCGCGCCTGCAGCACCGGAATCGGCTCCAAATCCGCGCCGATGACGTGCGCCCCCAGCCGGATCGCCTCGTGCAGCGTCGTGCCGCCGCCCATCATCGGGTCCAGGATGATGTGGCCCGCCAGCCCGCCCGGCGTGTAATAATCGCGCTGCGCCTCGTCAGCCACCAGCTGCTTGAGAATCAATCGAAACGTGCTGCCGCAGCGCCGCGCCCACCATTTGTGCAAATAGCTGTTGGGCCGGTAGTGATGCTTGTTGTACGCTTCCAGTTGGGCAATCTGGTTGGCAAAATCGGTGTCAAATTCGGTGTCGAGTGGTATTGTCATGTTGCGGCTATTTTATGCCGCGCCGCGCGCCTTTGCCAGAAGAAGCCGTAAAAAGTAAAAAGTGAAAAGTGATAAGAGCAAGCTTTTCACTTATCACTTATCACTTTTCACTCTCCCACAACACACTTGTGAGATTCCCCATTACGAGGGACAATAACCCCAATGAACGAGATACAAACCTTCGCCCAAACCTTGCTGGATAATGTAGAAAAAGTGATCATCGGCAAACGGCCGAATTTGGAGCTGCTTGTCGTCGCTTTGTTATGCGAAGGACATACGCTGCTGGAAGATGTGCCCGGTGTGGGCAAAACGATGCTGGCCCGCGCCTTTGCCGTCAGCCTGGGCATCCAGTTTAAGCGCTTGCAGTGCACCCCCGACCTGCTGCCCAACGATGTGACCGGCGTTTCTATTTTCGATCAGCAAAAGCAGGCGTTTTCCTTTGTGCCCGGCCCTGTTTTTACCAATATTTTGCTGGCCGACGAAATCAACCGGGCCACGCCGCGCACGCAGTCGGCGCTGCTGGAGGCAATGGGCGAGCGCCAGGTGACGGTGGACGGGGTGACGCATGGGTTGGAACGGCCGTTCTTCGTTCTCGCCACGCAAAATCCCGTCGAGTACGAAGGCACCTTCCCCCTGCCCGAAGCCCAGCTCGACCGCTTCTTCATGAAGCTGAGCCTGGGCTACCTGGACGAAGCCAGCGAAAACCAGATGCTGCTCAACCTGGGCCGCGCCCACCCCATCGAAAGCTTAACGCAGGTGGTGGACGGCAGCGAGCTGCCCCGGCTGGCGCGGCAGGTGTGGGACGTGCACGTCGATGACACCGTGCGCGACTACATCGTGCGGCTCACTTTTGCCACCCGGCGGCACAAGGATTTGATCCTGGGGGCCAGCCCACGCGGCAGCCACGCCCTCTACCGGGGCATTCAGGCGTATGCGGCCGTTCAGGGCCGCGACTACACCCTGCCCGACGACGTCAAAAAGCTGGCCCCAGCGATCCTCTCCCACCGCTGCCTCATTCACCCGGAAAGCGCCCTGCGCGGGCACACCCATCTGGGCATCCTCAAGGAAATCATGCAGGCCACGCCGCTAGACATTGGCAAGTTAGAATAAGCCGAGATTGGAGATTAGCGATTAGAGATTGGGCTTCCACTATCTCCAATCGCCAATCTCCAATCTCCTTCTAAAATGGGAAACTTCTCCGCCCTCATCCTCATCCTCCTCCTGCTCGCCTTCTTTTTGCGGGTTGATTTCATTTTCTATGTGATCTACGTCAGTGCGGGGGTGTATGCCTGGGGGCGCTGGCTCATGCCGCGTGCCGTCAAAAATTTGCACAGCGCCCGGCAGTACGCGCGCAATTCATTTTGGGGTGAGGACGTGCCGGTGACCATTCAGCTGACCAACCAGGGACGGCTGCCGCTGCCCTGGGTGCAGGTGCAGGAAAGCGTGGCGGTGCAGCTGAAACACGGCGAACCGCTGCACCAGGTGGTTTCGTTGGCCCGGGGCCAGACGGCCGAATTTCACTACAAAGTCATTGCCCGCCGCCGAGGCTATTACCAGCTCGGTCCGCTGCGGCTCACCACCGGCGACCTCTTTGGTATCCATCCCGAACTGGTTGCCTTTTTGCCCGCCGATTACCTCACCGTTTACCCGCGCCTGACGCCGCTCACCCAGCTGGGGCTGCCCTCGCGGCTGCCCTTTGGCACCGTCGCCAGCCACCAGCGGCTGTTTGAAGACCCCGCCCGGCCGATGGGCATTCGTGACTTCCGCTCCGGCGACAGCATGCGGCAAATTAACTGGAAAGCGAGCGCCCACCGCAGCACCAGCGGCCACACACGCCAGCTCATGGTCAAAACATTCCAACCGGCCATTTCGCTGGAAACGGCCGTCCTGCTCAACCTGCACAGCGCCGACTACCAATTTGGCAACCGGGGCGACGTGACCGAATGGGCTATCGAGGTGGCCGCCTCTCTGGCGGCCCACCTGGTGAACCAGCGGCAGAGCGTCGGCCTCATCACCAACGGCATCGATCCGCTGGCCAGCAACCAGCACGGCTTCGACGAGACCACGGGGCGGCTGCTGCGCCCCAGCCACAGCGTCATCCAGGCTGACCCACCCGCGTTTATGCCACCCGCCATTCCGCCGCGCAACGGCCGTCCCCACCTCACCAAAATTTTGGAACGACTGGCCCGCATCGAGGCCGAAGAAACAATCGCCTTCACCGGGTGGGCCGTTAACGCCTGCCTGCATCTCAACTGGGGTGTCACCATTCTGGCCATCACCGCTAACGGCAGCGAAGCCGTCTGCCAGAGCCTGCACCGCCTGGTCCGTGCCGGGTTTAACCCGATCCTCATCACCGTGGAGCCAGACGGCAACTTTGGCCTGGTGCGCGAGCGGGCCCGGCGGCTGGGCTTTGCCGCCTACAATGTAGCCAGCCCGCGCGATTTGGACCCGTGGCGACGGCCCGTTGGCCAGGGGGTAATGGCATGAGCGCCAGACGGAAACCACGGGTCATCGCGCCGCTCCCCTCGCCGGGTTCCCCCCTGCCCGCGCCGGTCCTGCCGCTGGACGATCCCCGGCTGGCCTTCATCACCAACAAATGGTCGCGCACCGTCGTCCAGCCGCTGCTGGTGAGCGTGCTGGTCACCGCGCTGCTATCTTCCCTGCTCGTCCTCACCGAAATCCTCACCCGCAGCAACACCTGGCTGCCCTACAGCGGCTTCCTCTTTTTTGTCACCCTGGAAAGCTGCTACACCACCCTCTGGCTCCAGCAGCCGGAACGGCGACTGCTGAACCACACCAGCTACCGCGCCGCCGAGGTGCTGCTGCTGGCACTGCTGCTGCGCCTGTTCAGCTGGAGCGTCGTTGGCAACTGGCCTCACCTGGCCGAACTGCCGGAAATTTTGGCCCGACCCCACCTCTTTTTGCTCGATGGGCCGTTCATTTTCAGCGGCATCGTCAGCCTGTTTGCCTGGGAACGCAGCGTCAGCCTGGCGCGGACCTTTACCCAGCTGGCCATTGACCAGGCCGAGGTGTATTACTATTCCCAGCCGAACAGCCTGCGCAGCGCCAGCGACAAGCCGGTCCGCACCAACCGCGGCGAGATCGTGCTCTCCTTTTTCCGCCAATGGATCGGTGGGGCGCTGCTGCTGGCCGTCATCACCTCCATGAGCAACTATGACGTGGTGGAAATTTACCAGGGCAGCACGCTGGCAGGGGCACGGCTGGGGCTGCGCACCGAGCTGGTGCTCTTTTTGCTGCTCTACTTTTTGGCCGGATTTGCCCTGCTGAGCCAGGCGCGGCTGGCGGCCATGAATGCCCGCTGGCTGATCAACGGGGTCACCCGCGCCGGGCGGGTGGAGCAAAGCTGGCACCGCTACACCCTGCTCCTGCTGGGCGGCATTGCCCTGGTAGCGGCGTTTTTGCCGATTGGCTCCACGTTTGCCATCGGCCGTATTTTGCAAATGATCGTGTGGGTTTTGTCAACGGCCGCTTCCATCATCCTCACCCTGTTTTCCACCCTGCTGGCCTGGATTATCTCGCTGTTTACCGGCGATGCGCCCCCGCCAACCCAGGAACCACTGGTGCAGCCCACCCTGCCGCCGCTGCCAACCGTTACCCCCACGCTTGTCCCGCCAGCCCTGCCGCCCCCGGCGGTAGACAGCGGCCTCATCGTCAGTTCGTTGTTTTGGGCGGTGGCGATTGTGGTGAGCATCATGGCCATCAGCTTTTTCCTGCGCGAGCGAGGGGTGAAGCTGAATACGGCCGTTTTCCCATCCATCTGGCACCGATTCCGCACCTGGCTGCACACCGCCTGGCGCGGCGCAGGCCACCAGGTACGCGATTGGCAGCAGGCCGTCCGCGCCCGCCTGCAGCGCGAACCAGAGGAAACGTCAGCCAATCAGCCGCCCTGGCGCTTCATTCGCCTCAACGCCCTGTCACCGCGTGAGCAAATTCGCTATTTTTACCTCTCCACGGTGAAGCGCGCTGGCGACAAAGGCGTGCCGCGCCAGGCGGCCGAAACGCCGCTGGAGTTTGCCCAGGACCTCAAGCAAAGCTGGCCCGACGCCGAAGATGATGTGGATGCCCTGACCGAAGCATTTCTGGAAGCGCGATACGGCCGTTCCCCCATCGAAGCGGAAGATGTGAGCCCCGTTAAAAAACGATGGCAGCAGGTCAAATCCAGCCTGCGCCGCAAATAAACAGTGGCCTGCCAGCCCCATTCATGATAAAAAAGCACGTTTGCCCGCACCCCCCGTAGGGGCGAGGCAGTTGGTTATGAGCCGTCTTTAACCAAGATCGTTGATCGCCAACTGCCTCGCCCATTTCCAAGGGCAATTAATAGTTTTGTCCCGTAAGGGCGTAGGGGCGAAGGGGCGAGGCAGTTGCGGGTCAGTTTGATTGGCCCAGGCCAGCTGACCCACAACTGCCTCGCCCGTACATGAAGGAGTTTTAGAATGCAGCAGCTTGTCGAATGTGTTCCCAATTTTAGCGAAGGCCGCAATACGGCCGTCTACACCGCCATTGCCGACGCGATCCGTTCCGTGCGCGGCGTGAACGTGCTGGACGTCAGCGCCGATCCTGACCACAACCGCACCGTCATCACCTACGTGGGCGCACCTGCCGACGTGGAAGAAGCTGCCTTCCGCGCCATTGGCAAGGCGGCCGAGCTGATCGACCTGGACAAACACCAGGGGGAACACCCACGCATCGGGGCCACCGACGTCTGCCCCTTCATTCCCATTCGCGGCGTCACCATAAACGACTGTGTGGCGATGGCCAACCGCCTTGGCCAGCGTGTCGGCAGTGAGCTGGGCATCGCGGTTTACCTTTACGGCAGCGCCGCCACCAGCCCGGAGCGGGAAAAGCTGTCGGACATTCGCCAGGGGCAGTACGAGCTGTGGAAACAAGAGGTGGCAAGCAACCCGGCCCGAAAGCCAGATTACGGCCCGGCCAAAGCCCAACCCTGGGGCGCGACGGTGATTGGGGTACGGCCGTTCCTCATCGCCTACAACCTTTACCTCAACACCGACAACGTAGACATCGCTGAAAAGATCTCGCGCACTATTCGCTTTTCCAACGGCGGGCTGCGCTACGTGCAGGCCAAGGGCTTCCTGGTGGAAGGGCAGGCCCAGGTGAGCATGAACCTGACTCACTTTGAAAAAACCCCCATCCACCTGGTTCAAGAAATGGTGCGGCGCGAAGCGGCGCGCTGCGGTGTCGCCATCACCCGGGCCGAACTGGTGGGCATGATTCCACAAAAAGCGCTCATGGAAAGCGCCAAATATTATTTGCAGCTGGATGAGATGCTGGACGAGCAGGTGCTGGAATACCGCCTGCACGAAGCCCCAGAAGAAGTGGATGTGACGCCCTACGGCTTTTTAGACGGCGTTGCCTCTGACCAACCCACGCCCGGCGGTGGTTCCGTGGCTGCCCTGGCGGGCGCATTGGCCGCCAGCCTGGCCCAGATGGTGGCCGGGCTCACCATCAACCGCAAAAAATACGCCGAGCTTCAGGAGCAGATGACGGCCGTTCTGGCCGAAGCAGCCACCCTGCGTGAACAGCTCACCGCAGCCATCAGCGAAGATGCCGCCGCGTTTGAAGCGGTTATGTCCGTTTTCCGCAGCAAGGAGCTGGCGGAAAATGAACGCGAGGCGCGGGTGCAGCAGGCCACCATTGGCGCGGCCGAGGTGCCGCTGCGCGTCGCCCGGCTCAGCCATCGGGCCGCCCAACTGGCGGCTGAACTGGCCACAGTGGGCAATATCAACGCCGTCACCGACGCCACCGCCGGGGTGCTGCTGGCCCTGGCTGCGGTGGAAACGGCCGCACTCAACGTGCAGATCAACGCCACCACCGTGAAAGACAAGGCGCTGGTCAAACGCTGGCAGGCTGAGTTGGCCACGCTCATTGACGAAACGGCCGCATTAGCCCAAAGCGTCAAAGCCGTTGCCGCCGAGCGGGGAGGCTTTGTATGAGCGGGTGCCGGGCAGGAAATATCAGGGACACTGATAAACACAGATACTTCGACTGCGCTCAGCACAAGCTTTCACAGATTTTTTTATCTGTGTTTATCTGTGATCATCTGTGTCCTGTTTTCAAAAGCGTGAGAGGGCTGGGAACGGCCGTTGTCGTAATGCTGCTGCTCGGTGGCTGCCAGGCCGCGCCGGTGGAAACGGTCAACACGCAGCTGGCGGTAGTGTCTGAGGTGGTGCCCACGCCCACTCGCCAACCGGTCCTGGCCCAGCCAGTGATCGAATACAGCGAGCCGCCGCCCGCGGCCGAAATGCCGTCGTTTTCGCTCGCCCGGCCAGAGGATGAAGCGGCTGGGGCTGAAGGGGCGGTGGTGGCAGAAACGGCCGTACCTGACCCCAGCCCCACCCCCGATCTGCCCACGGCTACGCCCACGCCGCCCAATTTACGTTACACCCTGCCCGAAGAACATTACTGGTTTTGGCGGCCCATCCATGAAGGGCAGACCAACTGGACCGACAAGGTGTACCCCTATGGCAGCACGCGTGGCGGCACCCTGCGCCCGCATCATGGGGTAGAGTTTTATGTTCCGGCGGGAACGGCCGTGTTAGCCGTCGCCGATGGCACGGTGGTGTATGCGGGCAGCGACAGCGAGCAGCAGTTTGGCCCGCAGACCAACTTCTATGGCAACCTGGTGGTGATCCAGCACGATACGCTGTGGCAAGGCCAGCCGGTTTTCACGCTGTACGGCCACCTGTCTGAACCGCAGGTGGTGGAAGGGCAGCACGTGCTCATGCAGCAGCAAATTGCTCTTTCTGGCGCTACCGGCCTGGCCGATGGTGCTCATCTCCATTTTGAAGTGCGGCTGGGTGAAAACAGCTACAGCAGCACGCGTAATCCCCGGCTGTGGCTCTATCCCTTCCCCGATCGCGGCACCGTGGTGGGCCGGGTGACCACCTCTACCGGGGAAGTGTGGCAAGAAATGGTTGTCTCCCTTTCCTCGTCTGATGGGGCCAACATCGGCCACACGACCACGACGTATGCGGCCGGCGAACTCAACAGCGATCCGCTGTGGAACGAGACGTTTGCCTTTGATGATGTGGGGGCTGGGACCTACAAAGTCATCGTGCAAATTGGCGAGAAGCGGGTGACGCAGGAGATTGTGGTTCAGCCCTACCGCACCACCTTTGTGGAACTTGTCATCGACGCCCCGCCCCCCACGCCCACCCCCGAACCCACGCCCTAACATTTCCGGCGCGGAAAGAATCCGCGGCTACATCATGAAGAGGAGTGAGCATCCTCGGATGCGAACGGAGTTGATTGACCCGGACGCATCTGAGGATGCTTTCTCCGCCAACAATGACAGGGGTAGGGCCTAGCGAAGAGCGAGATCGGCGATCATGGTGAGGAAGACGGTGCCTTCGAGCTGGTTGTATTGGTCGGACGGCGCTTCGGCCCAGGCGACGATGTCCTGGCCTTCTTCCACCCGGGCCATGAGGAAACCCCAGATGGTGCCCGCTTCCAGGTCGTCGTAGCTGAAATCCACTCGCAGCCAGACCGATCCGCCCAGCGGAAATTCATACGGATCACCCACCGCGAAGTTCTCCACGCCTGCGCCCGCGTCCTGGACCAGGGTGTTGACCACACCAGCGGTGTTGAGCGCCGTCAGCTGGGTGCGCAGGGCGACGAACGTGGTGGCTCCCGCGCCAAACCATTGCCAGCTGCCCACCTGCTGGTAGGCAAAGGTGGCCGGTTGGGCCACGGTAAAGCCGTCCAGCGTGGCCGTCGGCCAGCGACCCGGCTGGAGGCCAAACCCCACATCCCGGTAGCTCCAGCTGTCGGCGAGGGTTTGCACGACGGCCTGGGTGGTGGCCTCGTCGCTGGACAGGCCATCCACATCGACGACAAAGCCGGTGCCGTTATGGACAAAGGTGAGGAAGATGCCGGTGTGCTCCCCTTCGTTGGGCTTGTTGTAGCCGTAGGCGGTGCGCAGGCCGGGCTGCCCGGCAATCAACACTTCGTTTTCAAACAGGATATCGACCGCGCCAAACTGCTGGAGGGTTTGCGTTTTGAGGGTTTGGGGCGTCACGGCCGTTTCCACATTGGGGTAAATGGTCACCTGAAACTGGGTGCGGCCCTGCTGCTGGCTGGTGTAGAGCAGGGTGTCCTGGTAGCGCGGGGCAAACCACGCCTCGGGGTACAAAAATTGGAAGCCGAGGTACGGGTCCAGGTACGCCTGATAGCCGGGGGTGAGGACGCTGTTGTCGACGTTGACCTCGATGAAGGAAACGGCCGTTTCCCCCCCCACATTCTCCGCCTGAAAACCAAAAAAGTGACGGCCGTCGGGCAAGGCGCGCCATTCAAAATAAAGATCGCGGTTGTCGTCAAAATAGAGGCTGGTGCCCGGTTCGCGCACGATTTCATCGTCGGCGTAGTAGAGGGTGTAAAGCTGGAACTCATCGCCGGGCTGGGGCAGCAGTTCAGCGGGCGCGCTGGTGTCGTCCGACTGCACCGTCCAGACGCGCGTCAGCGTGGCGGTGCGGTGGTCGAAGACCAGGTTGGCGTCGAGGTAAACATCGCTGTCGGCGCGGCGGTAGCGGCCCTGGACGGTGAACAGGGTGCTGCCCGGCTCGGTGGGCCACATCACCACAAAGTCGCCGTTGTCGAAGCTGTCGTACAGGTAGGTCACTTCCGTGTCCCAGACAAAAAAGTCGTCGTGCACGCCATCGCGCCACTCGACAATTTCGCTGCCGTCGGGCAGGACGGTGGGTTCGGGGTTGAGATGGTCGTACTCCAGCAGCAGCTGACGGCCGTCTTCCAAATAGCGTCCGGCAATGAGGGCCACGTTCTCCACGTCCCGGCCAATCACCTGGAAGTTGATGAAGGCGGGGTTTTGCAACCCGGCGACGGGGGCCTGGGCCGCGCTCAGATTGACGGCGGGCGGGGGCAGTTCGGCCTGGCCAACGGCGTGGTAGGTTTGCAAGAAGGTATCCCAGGCGGCGAGTTGGGTGGTGCTGCTGTAGTCGGGGTTGTAGAAACGGCCGTTCCGCGGAAAGTAAATCGCCACCCCCTGGCTCGTTTTCAGCCCCGCGCCGGTGCCGTTGGCGATAACGGCGTTGTTGACGGCGCTCATGACGGCATTGGCGGCGGTGACGACGGCGGCATCCGGGCTGCGCTGGGCCAGAATCGAGGCGAAGTGGTGCAGGTCAATCGAGGCGTATTCCTCGAAGCTGTCCGGGTAGACGCGGGCGAAGGTGGCGGCGCCGCTGCGGGCGTCGCCCACGGCGCTGGCGACGAAAGCGGGTTCGACGCTGAGGGCGCTGGCCAGCTGCTCAACGGCCAGGGTGAGCCCTTCCAGCTGGCTCAAATCGACGGCGGACATGGTGACAAAATCGTCGGGCTGCACGGCCGTATAAAAGTTGACAAATTCGTTAACCATGCTGCTGGCCAGGGAACGGCCGTCTACGGCCGGATTGGCGTACAGGGTGCGCAGCAGCGCTTCGTAATCCCAGCCCTGGCCGGGGGTGAGCTCTTCAGAACCGACGGCGTAGTGGGAAAACGGCCGTACCGCCTGGAACACGTCCAGCTGCCCCATCAGGCAGGCGTCGAAGCCGATGATATCCAGCGCGGGCAGACCCGCCTCGGCCAGACCTTGTGCCAGTGCGCCCTGCAAATCCGGCAGGCTGATGTGATCGCCGTTATCAAATGTCGGCGCGTCGCCGTCGTAGGCGATGCCGCTCCAGCCTGCACCGTGGTCCCACAGAATGAGGGCGTAGCGGTTGGCGGGGAAGCTCTGGATGCCCCAGCTGATGAAATCGGCCAGCACGTTGGGATCGCCCATGTTTTGCTCGCCCAGGCTTTGCAGCGGCTCGGAGTTGAGCAGCGTGCGGTCGCCATCGCCCAGGATGCGGTAGCGGCGCGTGTCGGTCCAGTCGCCGTCCAGATTGCTTTCGCCCAGCGCCCGGTCAATCTGCACGATGACGTTGACCTGTTCGCTGCTGCCGGCCGCTTCCATCTCGTTCAGGTCCAGCAGCCCGGGCAGCTCCAGGTTGTTGTCCGCGTCCATGTAGACGAGGATCGTCCAGTCGTCCAGGGCAGCGTCGTAGGTGGCAGTGGGCAGCGGGGCGCTGGTAGGCGGCGGCGTAACGCTGGGCAGCGCAGGGGTCGGTGGGTTAGTGATGGATGGTGAGGTGGGGAGGAAGGAAACGGCCGTGGGCAAAGGCGTCGCCTGCCCAAACCCATCACAACTAAGCGCGAACATGGCCATCAGCGCCACCACAGTTAGCAGACGAATTCGTTTGGGCCACATGCTGTAATTATCTACAGATCGCACAGTTTTTTCCCTTTTCTTTAACTACATCAACTAATTCTCTTGAGAATCAAACTGGATTTGTTTATACTGCCTGCATTCAAAATCAATGTCGTTCGCAATTCATGCAGATTAGGAGAAATAAGTTGCCAATTATCCCTCCTATTACATGCAATTGCACGATTTACATGCAATTGCACGATATTTCGAGTGATAGTATTTGGCATAATTAAAGAGATAGCATGCCACCATTGTTTGTTTGATTCGTTAGCCAAATACGTTGTTGTAACTCGAATTTATTTTTGGTAGTTTCAGTCATGTTGAAACAGTAGTGAGCATTTCAGGAGGGAAAAATGATAAGTAACATTGTTAGGATCACATCCTCTATATTGTCCCCCTTTGTCATAATAATA
This sequence comes from Anaerolineae bacterium, assembly GCA_020848035.1. Taxonomy (GTDB): domain Bacteria; phylum Chloroflexota; class Anaerolineae; order Promineifilales; family Promineifilaceae; genus Leptofilum. Next base: position 226,709 of record JADLAX010000026.1, read on the forward strand.
AAGCCTACCAGTACATTTGAGAGACTATATAGGAATAAACCCGTTGTGTTTTCTATCATATGGAGTTTATTAGCAACACTAGTGGGCATTAGCCTCTTTTTCTTATTCTCACCCGCTGGAAAATCTTTAGATCTATCTTTTTCTAGTTTCCGCTCTTATTTTGCTTGGCCACCACTTGGCCTAAGTATAATAATAATTTACACAATTATTAGTGCCTGTCTATATCTTAGCCTTTCTCCCCTCGCAATCGAGGATGTAACTAATATATTGGCTTCGTACACAGGGTTGTTTGCGCTTTTATCTCTTTCTGTCATAGGTCAGCTTGAGCAGAAAGAAATATTAAAAGAAGTAATTACTCCTTCCGACCCAATCATTCTTGTAAGTATACATTTTCTCTTGATGGCGTTTCTTGTCCCCTTTGCTGTAAGTACCAGTTTATACACCGCAGCTAGTGATGTGGGGGCTTCTAAATTAAAGGAAAATCATATTCTTGGGATTTTAAGCCCAATATTACTTGTTTATGGCATTTTTTCTCTGGTTCACAAAATAGGTTTATTAGGATTTTCCTATTTGGAAAATTCTAATAATGTGTTTCTTCAACTTGGATTCACAGTTTTCACATTCTTATCCTTTAGTTACTATGTAATAATATTATTGCAAACAACAACAGAGCATGCTAAACAGAACAAGTTGCTTGGGATAAGAAATCTTTTAGTATTTAACTTCCTTAATCTACTTCTTCATCTTCTTGCTATTTCTATATTGTGGCTAATATCAAGCACAGTCTATGAAGGTTTATCCGCAAATGGTACATGGATTGCAAAAGCAGCAGGATTGCTAATATCTGGTATTGCGTTTCTTGTCATAGGATTCGTACTATTCGTAATTTTCGGTATGGGCATCTATGACTCTAATGGGTTAATAATGCGCTACTATTGGACAATACATATTGAAATCATATTACAAGATTCCTTTCAACTCAAAACCCCACAAGAATTTAAGTCCTTCTTCAAGACAACTCTAGTTCAAGTCAAGAAGAGTCAGAGTACGAAGGCGCACAAAAAATTGATGGGACATCTCTCTAACTATTTTTGTGATTTTTATTCTAGCAAACCACGCACAGCTATTGATATTCTTGCGCAATTGCCGGCTTATACAGGTGCTGGAGACGATGATTTATGGGTCCCGATCCTAAATCGGATTTTAGACGACCCCAAAAACGATCATGCAGAAATCGTAAACCAATTGATTGGCAAGTTTTTTAAAGCTGGTTTATTAGAACGTGTAGCACAGCATCTTAAAGGACAACCTCTATTTCACAATTATTATCAATTGACTACTGTAGGCGAAACTGAATTTGAGAAGACCTTGATTGATTCCTTGGTTGTTTATAAGAAATTTCCCAAGGTACGAAACCTACATCAAATATATGAAATGCTAGCTCATTTCAATTCTCTATCTACATTCAAAGATATAGTTAACTTACCTACTAACAAGTTAGCAGAAATCAATTTTCGTGAGAATACCACTACATCCCAATTGGAAAGATTTATAAATGCATTCCCTATCATCGTAAGTAATGCTCGTAAAAGTGAACAAGTAGCACTTGAACATAAGCTGCCTTATTTTGCGAATTCATTAGAATTACTAAATAACGCAGCAAGCAGTACAACTCAATTATCGCAACCACATCAGCGCGTTGTCACCTTCGTATTAAGGAAATGGCAATCAATAATCACTACTGAGTTGATGAGTTTGAAGGGGCGGGCAGAACTAAATATAGAACTTAAACTACAGAAATTCTATGTTCTTGAAAAATTAATCGTTCCAATAGAGATTCAAAATATAGGGAATAGTGTTGCAGAGGATATCAAGATTGAACTTGTTTCAAATGGAAAACAATTCAAGGTTCTTGACTTTGATTTTAATGAGCTAGATATTCTTGCCCCACATGAAAAAATTATTGTGAATTTTAGCATTGCACCACAAACTTCAGGAAAAATCCGAATTGCAATAGAAACTACCTTCACCGATTTTGATGCCGCCGGAAAAATCCATAAATTTGCCGATATTATAGAAGTGGTTAATAGAAACATTTCTGCAATTGAACATGAAAGTGATTATACCGTCTTTTTAAATAACCCCTATATTCCTGGGCGACCAATTCGAACGCCTCAAATGTTTTTTGGCCGTCAAAATGTATTAGCCACAATTGAACAAAGTTTAATGGGACGCCATCAGGACAATGTAATCGTACTACAGGGTGAACGACGAAGTGGCAAGACATCAATTCTCTATTACCTTCTCGCTAAATTTAAGGATGATTATGTGCCAGTCCTAATTGATGCCCAAGGAATACTTTCAAGAGGAACCGAATATTTTATCTGGCAGTTTGCATCTATTATTCAGGAACAATTACATGGAAACGGCATACTTATACCACCACCCAATCTTGAAACAGCAAAGAAAGAGGCTGAGGTTTGGTTAAAACACCAATTTTTAAGCACTGTGCGTAATGTACTAAATGGCCGTAAACTATTGATATTATTTGATGAGTTCGATAGTTTAGAAGATCGCATTCGGGAAGGTAATCTCGACAAGGAAATATTTCCATTATTTCGAAACCTGATGCAACATGAAGATTGGTTAGCTTTTATCTTTTCTGGAACTCATCGGCTTGAAGAAATGGTAACGGAGTATTGGTCAATTTTATTTAATATTGCTATATATATTCGATTAGACTTTCTCACAGAGCAAGATGCACGCAGTTTAATAACTACACCTGTATCAGGATTGTTGGAATATGATGAATTTGCGATTGAACGGATTTTAGCTGTTTCTTCTCAACATCCTTACTTTGTACAACTTATATGCTTTCTGCTCTATAATTTACATGCAAGAGAAGGAAATAACTATATTACTTCTCAGGATGTTGACCGAATTATTGATGAAGTAATAGATACACAAGCTCATACCCATTTTATCTGGAAAGATACTTCACATAATGAGCACTTTGTCCTTGCAGCTTTAGCTCAAGAAGCAAAGCAAGAAAATAATGTTGTTACACCTATTATGATTCGGAACGTTCTTGTCAATCACAAAATAGATGTAGGTAAAATTGACGTTAACGATACCTTAACCACTCTCACGAGAAAAGGCATTCTAAAGTCAGATAGTACAGTTACTCAATTTAGCTTTCGGGTAGAGTTAGTGCGCCGTTGGTTAAGGCGATATAAAAGCCTAGGTTCTATTATTGACGAAGAAGGTAGATAATGTTTATTAACCCATTCACCGTCGGTAGACCCATAAGAAAAGACTCGCTATTTGTAGGGAGGTTGAATATCAAACAAACCATCTTCGGCGCATTAAGTAATTTAGGTTCTACTTGTGTTGTTGGTGAACGAAGAACAGGAAAAACGTCTTTATTACTTGATATTCACAGACGAATTCATGCCTTCCGGGAATCACAATCCATCATCAGTATTTACATGGATTGTTCTGATTTTTCTAATATCGAGGATTTTTGGAAGGACTTTATCGCAAATCTAAAAGTAGAAGCAAGTGGGCAAATCACGCATCAAATCGACGCTCTTTATCTCCAAAATGGTGTAGCGGTGGATATCGAGTCTATTGCAGATCGCATATTGAAGACAATAACGATAACACATTCGATTGTTATGCTACTAGATGAATTTGACTACGTTTTAGAAAACGAGGCATTTGCCGGGAACTTCCTATTACGTTTGCGAAAATATGGTAGCTTGCACAATGTTGCGTATGTCACTGCAAGTCGTCAACGTCTGGAGACTCATTATTCCAGCCCTACGCCATCACCTTTTTTCAATATCTTTTTAGTCGCTATTCTAGGCCTGTTTCCCGAAAACGAAGCTCGTGATTTACTAAATAAAACCCTGGAAGATGGGAATCCCGTCTTTAACGAAAATGAAATTGTACATTTGCTTCAAGTTTCTGGTTGTTATCCTTACTTTCTACAGCTAGCAGCATCCATTTTATTTACAATGAAATATGGCGATGAAGAAATCGATACAAACTGGCGTGAAATCCATCTAACTCGATTTGATGCTGCATCTCGACAACACTTTGACTACTTTTGGAAAAAATCCTCAGACGAGGAAAAAGAACTACTTGGGGATTTATCTAGTGGGGAAGAAAATATTATCATACAAGAGGAAACGGTCAAACTCCTTATGGAAAGGAGTCTAGTAAAGGTACACGAGAGTAAACTCTTTCCGTTTTCGCCTGTTTGGTCATCTTGGGTACTTCATCAAGTTGAGACCGAAATAAAGCAGAGTTTAGGAAGAGATGTTGAAACATTGAGTGAGCTATCAAATACACAGCAAGTCAACGATGACCAACTAAAAGAGAAAGTATCAAATAGGAAAAAACAAGAAGAACATAGGAATATGTTTATTGACATTGAAAAATTGATACTTCAACAATCTAATCAAGCAAATTACACGGAAGTGGAGGCTAATATGACCGACAAAAAAACCATTATTAAAGATATTCATGGCTCAATTGTCAATGTAGAATCACTGTTGGAAAACGTTACTCAAACTATCAGTGCAATTCCTTATGCAGACTCAGATGAAAAAGACAAATTAGCTGAGTTAGTTAATCAATTTAAGCAAGCACTAAAGGAGTTGCCACCAGACAAGCAAACAGAAGCCCAAAAATTATCAAAACGATTAGAAGCGCTAATTAATGAAGCTAATGACGACGAGCCAGAGAAAGACGTGATTGAAGCAAATGGAAATAGCTTGTTAAAGGCAGCGAAAAACGTTAAGAATGTGGTGCCAACAGTTTTAGCTATTTCAAAAGAAATTATTACGTTTATTATTAGAATGGCGAGCAATCAATAAAAAAACTTGCTTTGGGAGGGTCTTCATGGCATGTCGGGGACAGGTGTTTCGCCTTGCCGCTTAACATGCTGGAATGGTTGGCGGGTTTAGCGGTAATTGTTTGGGCTATCCCAATCGCTTCTGTCGCCTGGCTGGAATACGGTCGTTGCGGACACCACCATATTCCCCCCCGTTCTATCCTGCAAAAGAAAGATAAGCTGGGTGGTCAACGGCCGTTGCCAGCAAAAACCAGTCGCGGCTAAAGTGTGGGGTGGCGAACGGCCGTATTTCCCTCCGTTCGATCCTCTGAAAAAAGATAAGTTGGGTGGGAAACGGCCGTTGCCAGCAAGCGCCAGTTGTGGCTAAAGTGTGGGGGTGGGAACGGCCGTATTTCCCCCGTTCCATCCTGTGAAAAAAAGATACATTGGGTGGGGAACGGCCGTTGCCAGCAAGTACCGATTGTGGTTAAAGTGTGAGGGTGGGGAACGGCCGTATTTCCCCCCGTTCTATCCTGTGAAGAAAGATATGTTGGGTGGGAAACGGCCGTTGTCAAGCAGGAACCGGTTGTGGCTAAAGTGTGGGGGTGGAGAACGGCCGTATTTCTCCTCGTTCAATCCTGTGAAAGAAAGATATGGTGGGTGGGAAACGGCCGTTGCCAGCAAGAACCGGTTGTGGCAAAAGTGTGGGAGTGGGGAGCGGCCGTATTTCCCCTGCTCCATCCTGTGAAAAAAGATAAGTTTGGTGGAGAACGGCCGTTGCCAGTAAAAACCGGTTGTGGCTAAAGTGTGGGGGTGGGGAGCGGCCGTATTTCCTCCCGCTCAATCCTGTGAAAAAAGATAAGTTTGGTGGAGAACTGCCGTTGCCAGCAAGTACCAGTTGTGGCAAAAGTGTGGGGGTGGGAAACGGCCGTATTTCTCCCCGTTCTATCCTGTAAGAAAGATAAGTTGGGTGGGGAACGGCCGTTGCCAGCAAGAACCAGTTGCGGCTAAAGTGTGGGGGTGGGGAACGGCCGTATTTTCCCCCGTTCTATGGTGTGCAAGAAAGATATATGGTGGGCAACGGCCGTTGCCAGCGAGAACCAGTTGTGGCTAAAGTGTGGGGGTGGGGAACGGCCGTATTTCCCCCGTTCTACTCTGTGAAAGAAAGAGTTGTTGGGTGGGAAACGGCCGTTACCAGTAAAAACCGGTTGTGGTTAAAGTGTGGGGGTGGGGAACGGCCGACGGCAGCTGGTTGGGGGCGAAATGGCTGCTACTCAGCTGATGCTCGACTCAGGATGACAAAGCAGGTGGCGCGGCAGGACGCCGTTTAATATTTTGTTTGGCGGTCGCACTCATGAAATAGCACCCGAAAACCGTAATGCACACGTGGCATAATATACGGCGGCTGGTGTAATATGATGGCTAGAATCTGCATGGGCCGATGTTGCTTTGGCTAACGGGCAAGCAACCATTGCTGATGGTCTACCACCCTCAATCAAATGACGCCCAACAAAGCGTAAACCCGGCGCGGCGATGACCGTAACGGACCAGTTTGTATAAGATGGGGCAACCAACCGCCAGCAAGCACGTGTGCTGGGGGAAACACGCTGGACGGAGTGGAAACGGCCGTCCGGGAGGTAAAGATGGCGCGTAGCTTAACAGCTTTCTTCATCATAATTGCTGTCCTGACCACCGGCCAGATTCCGGCGTTTGTCATCGCGGCAATCGATTCGACTATCCCGGCGCGTTTCGCCGGGCAATTCCTCTGCCCAGATGACACAACGCCGCGTTCGGTGTATGTGCGTTCCATGGGCGGTCCATCCGGCCCTCAGCTGCAATGCCTGGATGCGGCCGGTCGCGTGGTGGCGGAGTCGATGGCCGAATTCTGGCTGCTCTGGTCGGCCCCATTTGCGCTGCTGCATTTGCTGGTGGCGAGTGTCATCTGGCTGAACTACCGCCAGCGCCACAGTACCCGCACCCGCGAACGGGGTCGCCGTCGGTGATAAAAATTCTGGCTCTGCTTAGCAGCGGGTTCCTGGGAAAAAACCGTTCCCTCTGTTGTAACTGAACGGAGAACGGCCGTTGCCGACACGGCCGTATCTTCCCCCGTCCTATCCTGTGAAAGAAAGAGTTGTTGGGTGGGCAACGGCCGTTGCCAGCAAAACTGATTGTGGCTGAAGTGTGGGGGTGGGGAACGGCCGTATTTTCCATTGACCTTGGCTATTTCCTTTGTCCGACAGTTTTCTTTATAATGGGCATGAATTGCTGTGAGTCGTTTGACGAATCCGTTTTTGTTGGCAGTTAAGTGAGGTGCCTGATGATTGATTTTGAACAAACTTTGCTACAAGAAGTCGCCGCGCTGCCCAAGAGTCGCCATGCAGACGTGTTGGCTTTTGTTCGTTACTTAAAGTTGAGCATCCCCAGCGAAGAACTGCAATTGGAACAGCGGCTCGACGACGCGCTGGAAGCTATCCGTACCCGCCCCGAAACGCAAAACATCACGCCAGAGGATATTGAGGCCGAAATTCGCGCTGTGAGAGATTCCTATGCGCGTGGTGCTTGATACCAACGTGTGGTTGAGGCGGATCCAAGTGACAACAAGTTTTTGGAAACGGCCGTTACTGGCAAAGCCATCTACGTGGTTAGTGGCGATCACCACCTCTTGCAGTTAGAAACCTTTCGCGACATAAAAATCATCAAGGCCCACGAATTTATCGCACTTTTGCAGACATCATAATCAAATATCTGTCGCCTAGCTGGCGTACGGCCGTTGCCGACACCACCATATTTCCCCACATTCTATCCTGTGAAAGAAAGATTAGTTGGGTAGGAAACAGCCGTTGCGCACCACGCAACACATTGTGTATAATCCCAAATATGATCAAAACTTTCAAGCACAAGGGTCTTCAGCGATTTTTCGAAAGTGGTAGCGTCGCTGGGGTAAACCCATCCCACCGCCAAAAGCTCAGAATGCGGTTAACCGCGCTAGACACGGCCAAAACGCTTGAAGACATGGATTTACCAGGCTTCCGACTCCATCCACTGAAAGGAGATAAACAAGGTGTCTGGGCAATTGACGTAAGCAAAAATTGGCGCATTACGTTCGAATTTATTGACGGCAATGCGTATATCGTAAATTACGAGGATTATCACTAATGAGCATGTACAATCCGCCCCACCCTGGAGAATTTATTCGAGAAGTGTATTTAGAAGAGCTAGAGGTTAGTTCGCGTACCGTTGCAGCCAAGTTAAAGGTTTCGCCCTCTACGTTTACCCGCTTGCTCAACGGCAAAAGCAGCATCACGCCAGAAATGGCGATGCGCCTGTCTAAAACACTAGGCAGGTCGCCAGAAAGCTGGCTGGCCATGCAAAACAATTACGATCTGTGGCAGCTGCAAAAGCGGCGCAATTTTGATGAGGTTGAGCGGCTGGATTTTGTGACCCAATAATCCTGTATTGGACTGTCTAATCGGAACCGGCTTCTCCTGGTGGCATATACAGAACGAAACGAGCGTATCCGCATTATCAGCGCCAGAAAGGCAACAAAACATGAAGAAAAATTCTACGATGAAGCAAAATGACGACGAATTAGATGACTTCGAGCTAAAGGAAGAGTATGACCTTTCGCAAATGACCATACTGCCGAAAGGTCGCTTTGATCCCAAACGCAGGCTTGGAAACAATGTGATTGTCCTGGAGCCAGATGTGGCTAAGGCATTTCCCAATGATGAAGCGGTCAATGAAGCCCTGCGTCTGCTGCTGCAAGCCAGCAAATTGTTAAAGAGCCAAGCGGCTTAACAACTTCGAACTGGTCTTTTCTACGGGCTGTAGTTAGCCCTTCACCTTACGACTTTTGTAAATTATTTAGTCTCCAAAACCACCTCTACGCCCGACCGGCGAACGGCCGCTGCACATACGGCCGTATTTTTCCCCGTTCCATCCTATGCAAGAAAGAGTTGTTGGGTGGGCAACCCGCAAGAACCGGCAAGTGGCGCGGCGGGACGCCGTTTACGATTCAGCCGGAACTTACGCTAATTTTCCTGATAATTTGCGCTCATTTATGGCCAATCCCAGGAAATTTCCCCAGAGCCTAAATCAGAAGCTTGCGGCGGTGGCCTGAGACGCCTGCCCCCGGCCCAACAGCGTCAGGCCAAACAGCAGCCAACACACCCCGCTGATAGCAAAGTGCAAAAAAGGGCTGGCCCACTGCGTCGGCAGGAAGGCGGGCACACCAAACCATTCCATCGGCAGGCTGAGCACCACCGTCAGACCCAGCAGCAGGGGCAGCCAGTTCCAACGCGGCAGCAGCCGGTTTCGCGATACGTCCAGGCCAAACAAGATGAAGCCAACCCGAATGCTGAGAACAGAGAAAACGGCCGTATAGTTCACCCAAAGATGCGGCCCAGCCTCTGGAGCCATACCGCTCAGCAGAATGTTGATCAACACCGAGGTGATGACACCCACACCCCCAGCCACACTCACCGTTAACCCCAGTTTGCCTGAACCGCCTGCGACCAGGTGAAAACGCAGCCGAATCCCCAGCAGAGCAAACAGCAGCGGTATAAACGATAAGAAAAATGGGAGCGTAATCAAACCTAAAAACGCTTCCCGCCCCTGCAAACTAATCCGGAAAACAAAATCGCCCAGGGCCGCCAGCAGCCACAAAACACCCACCAAAACCGTAAACGGACCAGCCATCGTCATCAATCTCGCTTTGAACATCGTTATTTCTCCTCGCTGCGCCCGCTCTTCGAGCGCTGATTTTAACAGGTCTAGCAGCGTCGGCGGCCATAACGCCAACACCCCACCCACACCGCTCCGGCGGTGGGCCATCCCGCAGGCATCGCGAAAGGTCTGGCGCATTTGCTGGCCATACGCGGCGCGAAACCGCTGCGGATAGAGATACAGCAGTAAACCGTAAAGCCGTTCGGAAATCCCAAGCACAGCACGCATCTTATACCTCACCCAGAATCTTTTTTCCCTGGATGACGGCCATCGCCTGGGCAATACGCGCGGCCTCAGCCGTCAGCACCTGCCTGCCAAATGGCGTGAGGCCGTAGTAGCGCCGCCGTTCATCGTCCAGGTCTGGGTCTGGCCGCTCGTGGGTCTCCTCAATCAGCCCGGCCTCCATCATGCGTCGAACCGAGCCGTACAGCGAGCCAATTCTGATTTGCATCTGCCCCTGCGTTTCCACTTCTACGGCACGCATCATGCCATACCCATGCTTCTCGCCATCGGCAAGCGCCAGCATCAGATGGAATACCGTTGGAGTCAAGGGCAGCAGCTTTTGAACTTTTTCGTCCATAATGGATGATTTCCTACCTGGTAATGTCAGGACTATATTCGTAACGATTATATTCTCTAGAATTATAGGTGGGATGGGGCACATGTCAATACCTGGTATGACGGATGTGGGATAAAATAGCGGCTGCCCCATGGAGCCTTCAATCATTGGCGGAGCTGCCTAACATGAAGGTCCAAACAAAGTAATCGTTGTTACTGGTGGGGCGATGGCCGTGGCCGCGAGTGGGTACGGTAGTAACATAGGCGGCCTTTGGTCGGTACCAGAGCAAAGTGTGTATAGGGCATTGAAAGCGGCCGTTTTTTGTACTCCCCCCCGCAAAATACCCTTTTGTCGCCCAATTGACGCGTGGCTGACGTAGACACGGCCGTATTTTCCCCGCTATACTGGGCCAAATTCAACAACCAAAAACAGTGGCTCTTATTCGTGAAGCGTAAAACGTGACACGTGAGGGGCGAACGTCACGTTTCACGCCTCACGTTTCACCCGGTCTCGACGAGCCAAACAAAGGAACGAACCCATGAAAATTGATTCAACCCTGGTTAAAAAACTACGCACAGCCAAAGGGTGGTCACAAGAACAACTTAGCGAAGTATGTGGGCTGAGCCTGCGCACCATTCAGCGGCTGGAAAACGGCGGCAGCGCCTCCATCGAAAGCGTCCGGGCGCTGGCGGCAGCGTTTGGCATCGACCCCACCGAGCTGATGCTGAACGGCGAAACCGAAACGCCGCAAACGCCGCAGGATGCAGTGATCACCGGGCTGCGCGAGTTTGGCAACTTCTCGGGCACGGCGACACGTTTCGAGTATTGGTGGTTTTTGGCGTTTGTGGTGGTGGTAACGGCCGTTGCCACCCTCCTCCACGAACGCGTCGGCCAAATTGCCTCGGTCATCTTACTGCTCCCCTTCCTGGCCGCCAGCACCCGGCGGCTCAACGATGCAGGCCAGAGCCAATGGTGGCAGATACTCTGGCTGGTGCCGTTTGGGCAGATTGGTGTCTTAATTGTGCTGGCCCAACCCAGCAATGAGCCGTCTAGCCAACCAGCCATGGGTGATGCGTAAAACGTGACCTGAAACCCATCACGTTTCACGCCTCACGTTTTACGCCGGGGAAACGGCCGTCATGATTCTGCCTAAAGAACGCGACCCACGGTTTATCACCATCCGGCGTGGTGGCAGCCTCACCGATGCCGATCACCAGCGCCTGGCACTGTGGGCGGCCGCGTGCGCGGAACACGTCCTGCCCCTCTTCGAGGCGGTGCAGCCCGACGACCCGCGCCCGCGCCAGGCACTCGAACACATTCGCGCCTGGGCACGGGGCGAGAGCACCATGACCCAGGCGCGTGCGGCCGGTGGCCACGCCATGGCCGCGGCCCGAACGCTGCGTGGCACGGCCCGCTTTGCCGCGTTTGCCGCCGGTCAGGCGGCCGTGGTGGCCCATGTGGCCGCGCATGAATTGGGCGCCGCTGCCTATGCCATCAAGGCAGTGCAGGCGGCCGCGCCAAAGGGCGAGAGCCAATCGACCGGGCAGCGCGAATGCCATTGGCAGCGCAACCAGCTGCCAGACGCCATTCGCGAGCTTGTCCTCGACGACCAGCGGCGGCGCAACGCCATCTGCTGGTCCGTGTTCGACTGCTGATCAGCAGATTTCGCAGATTTACTAAATTTCATCCGCGTTCATCCGCGGCCTATTTTTTGAGGAGACAACACCAGCTGTCGCCGACCACCATGAATGAAAATCAGCAGATTTCGCAGATTCAACAGATTTTTTCTCTGCGACTCCGCGTCTCTGCGTTAAATTATTTTCGAAGGAGATAAATGGAACGAGATCAATCCACACTCGAAGTCATTTACGAAAACTGGCGCGGTTACAATGAGAAACTGCGTAACGCCATTGCCCCGCTGACCGATGAACAGCTCAATTTGCAGCCCGCGCCGCACATGTGGCCGGTGAGCCAGCTGGTGCAGCACCTCATTTCGGTCCGGGCAGGCTGGTTTAGCGGCATCCTGCAAGAAAACGACGCCCGAATAAACGAGTACATGGGGTGGGGCCAGCGCGAATCACCAGCCCGCAGCGCCGCCGAAATGGTCGTTGCCCTCGACGAAACGTTTGCCTTTATCGAAGGCTGCCTGCTGCGTTGGACACCGGCCGACTGCGCCCAAACCTTCCCCGATGAATGGGAAGGCAAAGTCTACCAGGTGTCGCGCAGTTGGGTCATTTATCACGTGCTCGAACATGATCTGCACCACGGCGGCGAAATCTCGATGATCCTGGGCATGCATGGTCTTCGCGGCCTCAATCTCTGAACGGAGCCCAGCAAATGCCAGATTTGCGTGACGAACTTGTCCGACGTTTAACCGCCTTGCCCGGTGTATCCGTGGCCTTGTACAAAGATACGGATTTGCTTTGTGTGTTCCATAACCACAAAGAAATAGCCCACTTCCAAAACGAGCAGGAAATTGACATTCGGCTGACCCCCAAAATCATCCAGCAAAACGGGCTGCACCCCCCGCCCAATACAACCAGCCACCTGGACCGACCCACCCGTTCCCGGTGGATTGTGCAATCTTTTGCCCAGCCGGAAATGCTGGATGACATTGTATCGCTGGTTCGCCTGGCCGCTGAACTGTAGCTATACTTTTTGCATGCACAATAAACCGATCTCAGCCATTGTACTCGGGGCGGGCATGCGCGGGGCAGATGCCTATGCGCCCTACGCCCTGGCTTATCCAGACCAGTTAGACATCGTCGGCGTGGCCGAGCCAGACGCAGTGCGGCGGCACCGTTTTGCCGCCGCCCACGACATTGCCCCGGCCAACAGCTTCACCACCTGGCAGGCGGTGTTTGATCGGCCCAAATTTGCCGACGTTGTCATCAACACCACGCAGGACCAGATGCATTTTGCCTCCACCGTCGCCGCCCTGGAAGCGGGCTACGACGTGCTGCTGGAGAAGCCCATCACCAACACCCTGGCGGAAACGGTGCAGTTGGTGCAGCTGGCCGAGCAAAACGGCCGTCTCCTCCAAATCTGCCACGTGCTGCGCTATACCAACTTCTTCACCAAACTGCACGAGATTGTCACCTCGGGCCGGTTGGGCGACATCATCACCGTGGAGCACCGCGAGAATGTGCGCTACACGCACATGGCCCACAGCTTTGTGCGCGGCAACTGGGGCAACACGGCCCAATCCAGCCCGATGATCCTGGCCAAATGCTGCCACGACTTCGACATTTTGTTCTGGAACCTGGGTCAGCCGGTGACCAGGCTGCAATCGTTTGGCTCGCTCATGCACTTTCGCCCGGAAAATGCGCCGCCGCAGGCCACCGACCGCTGCACCGCCCCCTGCCCCGCCGCCGATGCGTGTCCGTTTGATGCCCGGCGTTACTACCTGGAACCGATCCACCTCAACTGGGCGCGCAAAATCACCAACCAGCCCACTGGTGAAGGCATTCAGCTGGCGCTGGAAAACGGCCGTTACGGCCGTTGCGTCTACCAGTGCGACAACGACGTGGTGGACCACCAAACCGTCAACATGCAGTTTGCCAGCGGTGCCAGCGTGGTGCTGTTTATGCACGGCCACTCTCACGAAGAGTCGCGCACGATGCGCTACGACGGCTCCCGCGCCACCCTGCGCGGCAAGTTTGATTACGTCAATGGCTGGATCGAAATTCACGATCACCTGACCGACACGGTGGAGAAGATCACCATTCCCGCCGGGGTCAGCGGCCACGGCGGCGGCGACGAGGGCATCATTCGCGGCTTTGTCCAGGCGATGCGCGGCGAACAGCCGCCCCTCACCGCCGCCCGCGATTCGCTGGAAAGCCACCTGCTGGCCTTCGCCGCCGAGGAATCTCGCCGGAACGGCACGGTAATCGACATGAACCAGTTCCGCAAGCAAGCCGAACAAACGGCCAATCAGAAGGCGCAATCAGGCTAAAAATCCAGGATTTTGCCCTCTTGACTTCGAGTTCACTCTAAATTGTAGAATCCAAAAAATTCACAAAACGGGAGTAAACTCATGTTTCAAAATCAGTTAATCAACGCGGTTGTGTCCTGGGAATGGCATCTGCAAATGGCCGAGGAAATCCAAAAGAACCTGCAAGGCAAACCGTATGAAGCCGAGGCCGAAATGGCACCGCCAAACGGCCGTGTGCCCTTCTGGAAGTCGCTATTTTTGGCTCGCCGGGCCAGCCAACCGCCGTACACCGGCTGCACCAACGAGCCATGTGGCGACGTTGGGCTTGGCTGAAATGGCGTCATTCTTAAAATGTGGCCAAAATGAATGGGAGGGGCAACGGCCGTTACCCCTCCCCAATTTTCTAAATTCGTCTACGTGCGCCTTGACGACTCGCGGCCAAACTGCTATAGTGCGCCCATCATGTTAACAAAGTCTGGATACTTTTATTTTTACTTTTTTAGCCAGCCGCGCCGCACTTGTTGCGAGGTGGTCGTTACGCGCTAGAAAAGCCAGGCAAAACGACTCAAAAACCAACAAGACGCGGCCCTAAAAGCCGCGTCTTTTTTTGTTTTGGGCCGGATACTTTCAAACAAGGGGAAGAAATCATGCAGCTAAACGGAAATATCCAAAATTCACAGAATCAACAGCCTACCGCCTGTCGCGGCGTGCGCGGCGCTGTCACCGTGAAGGAAAACACGGAAGACGCTATCCTGGCCGCTACCCGCGAACTGCTCCAGGTCATCGTCCAGCGCAACGATATGCACCCGGATGATGTCGCCAGCGTCTACTTCACCACCACGATGGACCTCAACGCCACCTACCCCGCCCTGGCCGCCCGCCAGATTGGCTGGAGCGATGTAGCCCTGCTCTGCGGTCACGAGATGACCGTGCCCGGCGGCCTGGCAATGTGCATTCGTGTCCTCATCCACTGGAACACCACCCGCTCGGCCAAAGAAATTGTGCATGTCTACTTGCGTGAAGCACAATCCCTACGCCCGGACCGCCAAAATCTGCCTCCCATTCGCCCTCGCCAGATGAACGCCATGGAAGCAATGGTCAAGGTGATGGCTTCCGTTTTGTAATTTCCATCAAGGCTTACGCAGATTTATCAGGTGGATTTCATCTGCTCAATCTGCGTAATCTTTGATATTTTTGAACTTTCTCTATACGAATAAAAGGATAGATTAATGATGATCGTCGTGATGCAGCCCAACGCAAGTATGCAAGAAAAATCCGGGATTATCTCCTGGGCCGAAGATTTAGGCTTCAAGATTCACCTCTCGACCGGCAGTGAACGCACCATTATTGGCGTGATTGGTGATGATCGGGTAATCAACCGGGAGCAGCTGGAGCGAATGTCTGGCGTGGAGCGGGTAGTGCCCGTCTTGAAGCCGTTCAAGATTGCCAGCCGGGAATTTAAACCCAACGACACCCAGTTCACCATCGGCAACCACGTCATTGGCGGCAAGGACCTCATCATCATGGCCGGGCCGTGTTCGGTGGAGAGCCGCAGCCAGATTTTAGAGACGGCCCACGCCTGCAAAGAAGCCGGTGCCCACATGCTGCGCGGCGGCGCGTTTAAGCCGCGCAGTTCGCCGTACTCCTTCCAGGGCATGGGCGAAGAAGGGCTGAAATACCTGGCTGAGGCCCGCGAGCAAACCGGCATGCCGATCATCACCGAGGTGATGGAGCCAAGCCTGGTGCCCCTGGTAGCTGAATACGCCGATGTGCTGCAAATTGGCGCGCGCAACATGCAAAACTACGCCCTGCTGCACGCCGTGGGCGAATCGCAGCACCCGGTGCTGCTGAAGCGCGGCATGAGCAGCCTGATTGAGGAGTGGCTGATGAGCGCCGAGTACATTCTGAGCCACGGCAACACACGGGTGATGATGTGTGAACGCGGCATCCGCACCTTTGAGCGCTACACGCGCAACACGTTCGACATCAACGCCATCCCGGTATTGAAGCAGCTTACCCATCTACCGGTCATTGCCGACCCGAGCCACGGCACGGGCAAGTGGGAGTACGTGGAAAGCGTCACCAAGGCCAGCGTGGCGGCCGGGGCCGATGGGGTCATCCTGGAAGTGCATCCCCGACCAGAAGAAGCGATGTCAGACGGCCGTCAATCTCTCAAGCCCGAGCGGTTTGCCCAGCTGGTACGCGACATGAAAGCGATTGCCCAGGCCGTCGGCCGCGATGTGCCGGTAGACGAGCGCGTTCATGCCTAAACTTTTCGGGGGTAATTGATTGGTGGAATGAGGCGTGAAACGTGAAACGTGACGCAAGAAGCATCACGTTTCAGGCATCACGATTCTGAGTAAAGCCTTATTTCTTCCTCCGCAAAAAGGCGCACCGTGGGTGCGTCTTTTTGTTTGTGGCGGGGTGAAGTACAATGACGGCCGTATCGCTCCAGGTGCGACGCACTTTTGAAGTGCGTCGCACCTTTTAAAACATCCACAATTTCACAGGTAACACAGATGTTCACCACATTTGCATTTTTCAATTGTCATTCCCGCGAAGGCGGGAATCCACTCAGGGAGCAGAATGGATACCCGCTTTCACGGGTATGACACACGCTTGGCCACGTGATCTCTGTGTCTTTCAGGACAAGAAAGATGGGTAAAGTTGAAATTATTGAAAGTTTTGCAGCGCCGGGGCGTGGCCCGGTGGGGTTGTGTTTTGACGGCCGTTTCCTCTGGAACGCCGACTTTTCTGGGGGCAAAATTTACCGGATTGACCCCACGACGATGGAAAGTGACGTGGAGCTGGTTTGTCCGGGCAATTTGAGTGGGCTGACGTGGGACGGCCGTTCCCTCTGGCAGTCGCTGCACGACGGCGGCACGCTGCGCCGCATCAACCCGGAAACCAACGACTTCGACCAGGCAATCATGGTGTGGGAGCACGGCTGGCTCTCTGGCGTGGCCTGGGACGGCGAATGCTTGTGGGCGGCGTCACAGCAGCACGGCAAGCTGTTTAAGCTGGACCGCGACAGCGGCGATGTGCTGGGCACTCTCCCCGTGCCGGTGGCTGGCGGCGGCCTGGACTTCCACGACGGCTCGCTCTGGCTGGGCATTGCCACCCCCATGCGCTTTGATACCCACTTTGAGCAGTTTGACTGGGAAAGCGACGACCACCACTTTGCCATCCTGCGGCTGGACCCGGCCACCGGGGCCGAGCAAGCCCGCTACGATCTCGACTTTGTGCCGATGGGCCTGGCCTGGGTTGGGGATGATCTCTGGATCAGCCACGTCGCCGCGCGTAAGCTGCACCGCACAAGGTTGGTCTAGAGGTGACAGTCACTTCCGAAAGTGACTATTACCTGCGGTCAGCGGACAGGGCAGCAATGTACCGATCGGCGGAGCGGGAAACGGCCGCTTTGGCATCCTTCAGCACCACCCGGCCCCACCACGCACCGTAAATTCGGTCGAAGTTGAAGGGGGCTACGGCCGTTTCAATCTCACGCACCTTTTGCGCCGGCAGCGGAATCAGGTTGGGGTAGCTGTACATGAAGCTCACCCAGCGCCGGTCCGACACCACCTGGATGATGTCGCCGGTCAGCAAAACGCCCGCGCCGTTGGCCCCGGCGGGCCAATGCAGCAGCGTACCCCCGGCATAATGACCGCCACCACGAATCAACGTCAGGCCACCCCACAGCGATTTGGTTTCACCTTCCCAAAATTCCACCGCCGGATCGGGCCGCATCACCCACTGCTGGTCGGCGGCGTGCAGGTAGATGGGCGCGTCAAAAGCATAGGCCCACTCGATCATCGACGAGTAGTAATGCGGGTGGGAAATGGCAATGGCGTTGATGCCGCCTAGCTGGGTAACGGCCGTTTTCGTCGCCTCGTCGAGCAAGGTAATGCAGTCCCACAGCAGGTTGCCCTGCGGCGTTTGCACCAGCAGCGCCCGCTGGGCAATGGCAAAACCCGGCGTTGTGCCAATGCCGGTCAGGTTTGGCTCCTCGTCGGCGATCTTGTTCTGGTGATCGGCCTGGAGCTCGGCTAATGTGGTCCACTGCTGCCCGTCCCAGCCGATGTACTGGCGTTCGTCGGCACAAATGGGGCAGTGGGTGGGGGGAACGGCCGTTGCCGGAAACTGCGTACCACACGTCTGGCAAATATAGTTTTCCATTGTCACCTCCAGGTGATGCGTGAAACGTGAAACGTGATTCACCTCTTATCACGTTTCACGTTTCACGCCCTATCTCAAACTTTTCTCATTCCTCTAGGCAATGGCTTGCTGGATAAGGCTGATCAAATTGGGCGTCAGCGGGCCGGGATAAATGTTCAGCCGGGGCAGTTCGGTCAGGGATACCCACTGGAAAATGTGCTGGTTGGTGGGGGTTTGCCGCTCCAGCTCCGGGCCACCCAGCGCCAGGTCGCCGCTAAACTCGGTCACCAGGTAGGCGTATTCGTGGTACTCATTTTCCAGCTCGCGCTCCCACAAAAACGGCCCCAAAACGATGTCGTAGTTTGTTTCCTCTTTGGCCTCACGCAGGGCCGCCTCCAGGATTGTCTCGCCTGGCTCCACCCCACCGCCAATGGCCACATGATGAATGCCATCCTCACGAATCCGCTTAAACACGAGGAGACGGCCGTTGCGATAAATATACAAAGTCACCCGATTACGCATCTTGCCTCCTTTTTGAGTAAAAAGTAAAAAGTGATAAGTAAAAAGTGGCCACTTTTCACTTATCAATTTTTACTTTTCACTTCCCGTTACTCTCCAATCGTCCCACCGCCCGCAGCGCCCGGTCGGGGAAGTCGGAAATCAGCCCATCGACCCCCATATCCAGCAGGCGCTGCATGTCGGCGGGCTCGTTGACGGTCCAGACGTGTACGGCGATGTTGTTGCGGTGCGCCGCGCGCACGGAGCGTGGCGTCACCAGACGCAGCCCGCTGTCCTCATCCACTTCCGGGATTTGCAGCACCTGGCCACGGCCCCAGTAAAAACGGTCCAGCCGCAGCTTGCTGAGGGCATACCAACGCACCGTCTCGGCGTGGGACGCGGTGCGGGCCACCTCCGGGCAGGCGCGGCGAAAATCAGCCACGGTTTTGTTGCTAAACGAGCCGACGCAGAGCCGGTGGGCCACGTTGTGCTGGCGAATCAGGTTGGCAAAATCCTGTACCAAACTGGGCGTTTCCTGCTTCATGTCGATATTAATCCACAAATTGGGGAAGCTTTCAAACACCTCGGCCAGCGTGGGGATAACGATACCCTGCCCACGAAAAGGAAAGGTCTGCCCGCCGTCGGGGGTGAAGCGGTAGCCTGCATCCAGGTTTTGCAGTTCGGCGAGGGTGTGGTTGTGGATACGGCCGTTCCCCTCCGTCGTCCTATCCACCGTCTCATCATGGCAAACCACCAGCACACCATCTTTGGTCTGGTGAATGTCAATCTCCAGCCCATCAATCGGCAGCTCGGCCGCCTTGCGGAAGGAGAGCATCGTATTCTCCGGGTACAGCCCGCGCCACCCCCGATGCGCCAGCACCACCGGCCCGCCCTGAAAGGCGAATGGTTTACTGGGCAGGCGCATGAGAATGGTAAATTGTTAATGGCAAATGGTTAACGGTTAACTTTATCACCCTGTCACCCTGTCACCCTGTCACCCTATCACCCTATCACCCTATCACCCTGTCACCCTGTCACCCCTTCACCCTGTCACCCCTTCACCCCCTCACCGCACCACGTCCAACAACAAATCCGGCCGGTCCGTAATAATCCCATCCACCCCCAACGCAATCAGTCGCTCCATTTCGGCCGTCTCGTTGATGGTCCAGGCGTGGACCTGGATATTGTGGCTGTGGGCCACGCGGACGAAGCGCTCGGTGATGACGTCCACCTCGCCGATGACGGGCAGCGAGGAAGTGGTGGGCACCTGGAATGCCGTGCCCGGGGCCTGGAACAGCGCGCCCAGGAAGGCAGCATTCAGGCCAAAAAAGAGCTGGATTTCTGGCTCAACCATCGAGGTGATGACGTCGGGACACGATTCGCGGAACTCCTCTACGGTGGCTTTGTGGAAGGTGGCGACGAGAATTTGGTCTTGCATGTTGTAAGTGTGGATGAGTTGGCAGAACGGCCGTACCATACTCGGCGTTTCCTGCTTGATTTCGATGTTCATCCGCATGTCGGGGTAGCGCTGGAACAGCTCTTCCAACGTAGGCACTTGAATGCCCTGCCCACGGTACGGATAGGTCGCGCCATCGTCATCGGTCCAGTAATAGCCCGCATCCAGCCCGCGAATTTCGGCCAGGGTCATCTCTTTGATTGCCCCACTGCCATCGGTGGTGCGGTCTACCGTGGCGTCGTGCATGAGGACAATGACGCCATCTTGAGTTTGGTGAATGTCCATCTCCAGCACGTCCACGCCCAGTTCCATTGCGTGATCAAAAGCAACCAGCGTGTTGCTGGGGCGCAGCCATTCGCCACCCTGGTGGGCGATGACCATCACGCCGTCCTGCTGCGTAAAAAATGGATGTTCCGGCACTGGCTGCGCCCGCCACGCCAGCGTGCCGTACAGTACCGCCAACAAAACAACCACCCCAAAAGCAATCCTGGACTTTCGACTTTTCATCTAAATTCTCCGTCCCGTCAAACTCCACAATTGTTGCAATTTCAAGCTTTCTTACAAGAGAAAGTGTCATACCCTCGAAGGCGGGTATCCATCTTGCTCACCGGAGTGGACTCCCGCAGCTTGCCCCCGCGAAGGCGTGGGGCGGGAATGACAAGCAAAAAAGCAAACATAGTGCGTATAAAAAAGTGGCTGGATTGTACCAAGAAGAAGGTTATGGGGCATGAACTACAATAACGGGAAAGCCGAGCACACTTCAGCAGGAAATCAATTATTTACTCCTTTTTCTATCTCAGCTAGATAATTTTCAGCTTCTTCACGCTCCAGTTGGGGCAGCCTTTCATCGTTTTGAAACGCCATTGCTTTCTCAAAATCTGCGAGCGCCTGCTCCCACCGCCGAATCGAGAAGTACAATCGACCCCGCCAAAAATAGATCAAGGCAAATGGTTTCCAGGCAGTTAAAGCTTTAGAGTAAGCAGTGATAGCTTGATCGATTTCTCCTAAATCCTCATGACGCATACCTAGTCCAATATAAGCTTTGCTTGCTTGAATACCTGAATCGCCAAGTGCAACAGCTTTATAAAGAAGATCGATCGCTTTTCGAAGATCAACCTCTCCTTCAGCCTCATCTATAAGGTCTTTAGCTCTTTGATCGCCTAAATCATCAAAGACAACTAACTTGTCCTGGTAATCTTCAGCCATCTTCTGGTTAATGAGAGGTGCTAAATAAGAAATTTCAGCTATCAACTTCTGCATTTCTAGTGCATATTTTTGGCTAAAGGATTCCCGCATCCAAGATGCACCATTTGACTTACGATGTTTGTCGATTGCCTTCCGAAACTGAACCCACTCCTCAGGTCTTTTTGGCTCACCCCTGCCCAGATAGAGCAGTAATGATTTTGTCCAAGCTTTGATGATTTTAAAAAAATGATCGTATTCTCGTGAAAAATCCTGGAAGAGCTGACTTAGTTCTTGATTGAATATTCCTGATAGTGGGATTAAACGTTGATTTTGACCGTTATAAGGTAACCAAATATCTGGAATATCTAAGATTGGTTCATTTTCAGTGAAAAAGACGTAGCTTTCACTTACGAAGCTTTCAATTCCTTGGACTGTAGCCTGCAAATAGTAAATTAAGCTCAATTCGTCCATGTGCATTTTATTCTTCTTAAAAACTTGCATGTTTATGCTGGCGCTCTCGCCATATCACCAGCGAGGCTAACTAGGAAACATGAGCCAGAGCGAAACGGCCGTTCCCCTCCTCATCACCTAAATTTGTCCTGAATTCAATTTGTGGCAGTAAAAAACAACTGGCTTACTTCTTCTACTATTCTGTGATGTTAGCGATTTCAGCTGGCCCGTCCAGCAGCAAACGAAGGCGGTTTAATACATCCCGCCCTAGCACAATCTCGTCAGACAGCTCATCCCCAACAACTTCTATTCCAGGCAAAACAACCTCACCAATTTGCACATCTACCAAATACAGCAACACACGCCGCCGCTCCCCCCACTGGCTGCGCAGTGCCATTTCCACAGTTGGCAAAGCTTGTATCTCGTTTAGGTAGGCGATCGGCACGATGGTGGCATCGGCACCGCTGTCCAGCAGAGCCGAAAAAGGACCCACACGTAATGATTCTGCGGCGGTAATAAAGGTTACTTCGGCAACTGGCGCTGGCGGGAAAAAGGCGCGACTGTAGCGAAACTTCACGTTTACTTCCTTTCCAAGCGGGGACTGCGGAAATTTAGTTCACGCTCTGGCGCTTCGGTTACCTGCTTGAGCAAAACGGCCGTATGCCCCAACCGCTCAAAAACCCGCAAATGCAGCGTGCGCAGATCCGGATCATGGTCAATCACTTCGCCCTGATGCATAGCTACGTACTCACCCAAATAGGCCTCTTTAAGGCGTGCGTACTGGGCGCTAAACGCTTCCGTTTCCCCCTGGATTTTTTCGCGCCGCATCTGGTTCAGATAGGCCTGGACAGCTTTAACCACAAATTTCTGGGGATCGGCTGGCTCTTTCCCGCTTAAATTCTCAATTTGCTTCATCAAATCGGGAGTCAGGGTAATCGTTGTCATAGGTTTCTCACTCCTTCCTCTTTCTAGTCATGAAACTATTGTACTGGATTTGCGATCCTAATGGAACGTCTAAACATGAGCCTGAGCGAAACGGCCGTTGCGATCAAAATCCCATGCAGTATAATCCTTCAGTCGGAAATCTGTAAACCGATATCCGACCACTGACTACCGAAACTTGGAGATGATAATGGCACGTCGAGCAGTCTTTCCCTTCACAGCAATCGTCGGACAGGAACGTATGAAACGGGCGTTGATCCTCAACGCCGTCAGCCCCCAAATTGGTGGCGTCCTCATCCGGGGCGAACGCGGTACCGCCAAATCCACCGCCTCCCGCGCCCTGGCCGCCCTCCTGCCGGACATCGAAACCGTGGCCGACTGCCGCTTTGGCTGCGATCCCAAACGCCCCAGCCAGTGGTGCGATGAGTGCCGCGTGCGCCACGCCGACGGCCTGCTGGAAGTCACCATGCGCCGCACCCCCTTCGTCGATCTGCCCGTCAGCGCCACCGAAGACCGCGTGGTGGGGACCCTGGACATCGAAAAAGCGATCCAGAAAGGTGAAAAACATTTCGAATCCGGCGTGTTGGCTGCCGCCAACCGCGGCTTGCTCTACGTCGATGAAGTCAACCTGCTGGACGATCACGTCGTGGACCTGCTGCTGGATTCGGCGGCGATGGGCGTCAACGTGGTCGAGCGCGAAGGCATCAGCTTCACCCACCCGGCCAAGTTTATCCTTGTGGGCACGATGAACCCGGAAGAAGGCGACCTGCGCCCGCAGCTGCTGGACCGTTTTGCTTTCTCTGTGCAAATTTCCGGCCTGACTAACGCCCACCAACGCGTCTCCATCATGGAGCGCCGCCTGAGCTTTGAAGTCAATCCCGATGCTTTCCGCGACGAGTGGGAAGCGTCCGAAAAACAGCTGGCAGACCAGATTTGCACCGCGCGCGAAATGGTGGATCGCGTCAAATATTCCCGGCGCGACCTGCACTCCATCGCCGGGCTGACCAGCGCCATGAATGTGGATGGCCACCGCGCCGACCTGGTCATCTTACGCGGTGCCCAGGCCCACGCCGCCTTCCACGGCCGTACCCAAATCACCGATGAAGACATTATCCTGGCCGCTGAACTGGCTCTGCCGCACCGCATTAAGGGACGGCCGTTCCAAGACACCGCCCTCTCCGCCGCCGACCTCGAAGAGCGGCTGGAAGATGTGCAGTCTGAAATGGGCATGGGCGACCCCACCGACGATCCGATGGATGAAAACGCAGATCAGGAAAACGTAAAAAAAAAGCGTTAGACTCAGATGAAAGCAGCGAAGGGGCCGAAACCAGCCAGCAAGCCGAGGCCGGTCCCCAGACGGTGCCCCAATCCGCCCAGGACGGCCAATGGTGGGAGGGCGGCCAGAAAATCCAGTCCAAGCAGGAGTTCACCGCTCGCCGCCTGGACACCCAGCTAGACAAACTAACCCGCAAATCCGCCGGACGCCGCTCCCAAACCAAGACCGAACGCAAACGCGGCCGTTACATCCAGGCCCGTGTCCCCAAAGGCAAAGTCACCGACCTCGCCTTCGACGCCACCTTCCGCGCCGCTGCCCCCTACCAAAAGGAACGCGATACCTCCGAACTGGCTTTGGCCCTCAAAAAGAGCGACCTGCGCGAAAAAGTGCGTGTGCGTCGCGCTGCCAATCTCATCCTCTTTGCCGTGGATGCCAGCTGGAGCATGGCCGTCGCCGAGCGCATGGAAGCCACCAAGGGCGCGATCATGTCCCTGCTCACCGACGCCTACCAGCGGCGCGACCGCGTCGGCCTGATTGTCTTCAACAAAAACGACTCCAACCTGGTGCTGCCGCCCACCAACTCGGTGCAGCTGGCCAAAAAGGCGCTGGCCGATATCGCCGTGGGCGGCAAAACACCGCTCTCCGCCGGGCTGATGATGTCCTACGACGTCTTCCGCCAGGAAGCCCACACCCACCCGGACGTCATGCCGATGCTGATTTTGCTCACCGACGGCGCGGGCAACGTGAGCCTGAGCGACATGCCACCCCAGGTGGAAGCCCACCGCATTGCCGAACTCATCAAGGAAATGGGCGTGCGCTCGGTGGTGATCAACATGGAGCACGCCGCCTTCGACCAGGGGCTGGCCAAGCTGCTGGCGGAAAAGCTGGACGCCCCCTGCCACACCCTGGAAGACCTGCGCGCCGACACGCTGTACCAAACCGTCTTGGGCGAGCTGGACAGCAAGAAATAAAACACGAATGGCGCGTAAGACCTGACAGGTTTCTACCAAGCTGTTTGCCTGTCAGATACGCCTCAAAAACCTGTCAGGTCTGGAGAAAATATGTGCTCTGCCTACGTTCATGGCTATGATGTGCGCGAAAATATACGCTTGCAGGACCAGGCCTCAACCCTGGTTGAGCTGCTCCACGCCGACACAATCTACCCGGCAGGCAGCCACGTTCTGGAAGCAGGCTGCGGCGTGGGTGCCCAAACCATCACTCTGGCGCAAAACAGTCCCGAAGCGCACATTACCTCGATTGACATTTCCGAACATTCGGTGGCTGAAGCCCGGCAAAAAATTGAAGCGGCTGGTTTTAGCAACGTCACTTTCCAACAGGGTGACATCTTTAACCTGACGTTTGCGCCAGAAAGCTTTGACCACATTTTTGTCTGTTTTGTGCTGGAGCACCTGGCCAATCCAGAGCAGGCGCTGACCGCGCTGCAAGCCGTGCTCAAGCCCGGCGGCACAATGACGGTGATTGAGGGCGATCACGGCTCCACCTATTTTCACCCGGACAGCGCGGCGGCACACCGGGCCATCCAGTGCCAGGTTGAGCTGCAAAAGCGGGCCGGGGGCAATGCCAATATTGGCCGCATGCTTTATCCGCTGTTAACGGCCGTTCACCTCCAGCAGGTCCAGGTGTCACCGCGTATGGTCTACGTAGACAGCAGCAAACCGCAGCTGGTCGAAGGCTTCACCAAAAACACCTTCACCGCCATGATCGAAGGCGTGCGCGACGCAGCCATCGCCGCCGGGTTGATGGACGCACCCGACTTTGCTGCAGGCATTCGTGACCTGTACCGTACGGCCGAATCCGATGGCATCTTTTGTTATACCTTTTTTAAGGGAACGGCCGTCAAGCCCTGACCGCCCTGCAACCACACAGCAACTTCTTTGCTGTATAAATCATTTGGGCTCTTTAGTGTTCCGCGGGACTGACTACTCGTGAAGCGTGAAGCGTGAAACGTGAGTAGATAGGCATCACGCTTCACGCATCACGTTTCACGCCGACTCCCACGAATCCGAAAGACCCACTGTTTGCAATACCTGCTCAACCCACCACAAAAGGAGATTTTCTTTTTATGTCCACCGTCCCGACCTTACCCGGCATCACGTCTCAAATGGTACAGACCAATCGCCTCAACATGCACGTCCTCAGCTGCGGCCCTGAGAACGGCATACCCGTTGTATTTGTGCACGGCAACGTCTCGTCCGCCACCTTCTGGGAAGAAACCATGTTGGCCCTGCCTGGCGGCTTCCGCGGCATCGCCGTGGATCTACGCGGCTACGGCGATACCGAGCCGCTGCCCATCAGCGGCCCCACCGGCATGGCCGACTTTGCCGCCGACGTCCGCGCCGTAGTCGAGACGATGGGCCTGGGCAAGCATCACATCGTCGGGCACAGCATGGGCGGCGGCGTTGTCATGCTCTATGCCATCAGCCACGCGGCCGATTTGCTCTCCATCACCCTCACCGACCCGGTTTCACCCTACGGCTACGGCGGCTCCAAAGGGGCCGACGGGGCCATGACCTTCGACGATGGCGCTCCCAGCGGCATCAATCCCGAGTTTGTCCAGCTGCTGGCCAGCGGCGAACGCGGCCTGGAAAACCCCACCTCACCCCGCAACATCCTGCGCGCCTTTTACGTCAAAGCCCCCTTCATTCCCGCCCGTGAAGAAGAGCTGCTCAGCTCCATGCTCACCACCAAAATCGGCGAGGATCATTATCCGGGCAACGCGGTGCCCTCGGCCAACTGGCCCGGCGCCGCCCCCGGCGACAAAGGCGTTTTGCCCGCCTTCAACCGCAAATATTTCGACGCCAGCGGCCTGGCCCACATCGACCCCAAACCGCCCATCCTCTGGGTGCGCGGCGCAGACGATTTGATTGTGTCTGACTATGCGATGTTTGACCTGGCGGCGCTGGGCCACATGGGCGCGGTGCCTGGCTGGCCGGGCGACGAGGTGTGCCCGCCGCAACCGATGCTGGCCCAAACCCGGGCCGTGTTGGACAGCTACGCCGCCAACGGCGGCAGCTACCGCGAAGAAGTGATCGAAGACGCGGGGCACTCCCCCTACCTGGAAAAACCAGAAGCGTTTAACGCCGTTTTCCACGCCCAGCTGCTGGGCTAAGCGCTGTTTTCACCCCACCCTAACCCTCCCCCTGCGAGGGGGAGGGAATCTGGCGCCCTCTCCCTGGGAGGGAGAGGGCTGGGGTGAGGGTCGTTACTTCACAAGAAGATTGGCCCAATCTTAGTCCACTAACGCACGATAAATGGCAGGTAAATCACGTACGCGTACACTTCAAATGTAGCCGGGTTGGATGTTCCGCCGCCCGGCCCCGGATTCTCCACGGTGATCGCGCCGCTGCTGGCAAAGGCCACGTCGTAGGCGGTGAGCGTTACCTGGAGTTGGGTGGCGCTGATGTAGGTGGTCGGACGGCCGTTTCCCTGCCAATAGACCTGCGCCCCCAACACAAAGTTTTTCCCCGTGATGGTCAGCACAATCGGCTGGCTGCCTGCCCCGGCCGCCCCCACAGACTCCGGCGACACGCCAGTGATGGACGGCACCGGATTCTCCCCCGGCGCGGCCACCGTGAAGGAAACCAGGTTGGAGCTGCCCCCACCCGGTGTGGGATTGATGACGGCGACAACGGCCGTTCCCGGCAGCAGCAAATCGTTGGCCGTCACCGTCATCCGCACCTCGCCGCTGTTGATAAAGGTCGTCGCCCGGTTGGCACCGTTCCACTGCACGGTTGCCCCTTGTACGAAGTTTGAGCCAAAGATCGACAGCGTAAAGGCCGCACCACCCGCCTCGGCCCCTTGCGGATTCAGGAACTGCACCGATGGCTTGGGATTCTGGTTGGCTGCCTGCACCACCAGCGGCAGGCTGTTGTTAGACACACCGCCGCCGGGCGTGGGGTTAAACACGGTGATGGTGCGCGTTCCGGCTGAAGTGAGATCAGAAGCAGGCAGCGTCGCTTCCAGCTGGTTGGCCGACACAAAGTTGGTAGTTCGGGCCGTGCCGTTGACCCGCACCACCGAACCCGGCACAAACGATTCGCCGTTGACCACCAGGGTGGTCTGCGCTGAGCCAACCGGTAAGGAGGCTGGCTCCAGGCTGCTGAGGGTGGCCACCGGATTGGCCGTTGGCAGCAGCACCACGGCATCATCCAGGTAGGCGGTGGTGTAGACGCTGGACCCATCCGGGCTGACCGCGACGCTGATGGCCCCGTTGAGCGCGGGCAGGCCGGTGCCGGAGTTGCGGAAGATGGTTTGGTATGGCGTCAGGTTGCCGCTGTCCAGGTCCCGGCTGAGCACCGTGAGCGCCTGGTCGGTGTAGGCGGCGGCGTAGAGATAACGGCCGTCTGGACTCAATGCCAACCCCCGGACGCTGTTTAAACCATCGGCCCCGTTCACCCCGTCGCGCAGCGCCCCGCCCCAATTCAGCGTACCGTCGCTGTTGCGGGTGAAGCGGGCGACGGTGCTGTCGTGCAGATTGGCGGTGTAGACGTAACGGCCGTCCTGACTCACCACCACGTCAAACGCCCCGGCCAACCCATCCAGGAAAAAGCAGAACGGACTGCAAGAACCAATCAGCTGCCCTTCAAAACGCACCTGCAACAAGGTGAGCGCCCCGGTTTGGGCATCACGCTGGTAGGTGGCGATACGGCCGTTGCTGCTGCTGCTGAAGCTGGTCACGTACAGATTCGCCCCATCCGGGCTGACGGTCACCTTTTGTGCGCCGTCCAGGTTGGTCGCATCGGTCAGCGTGTCTTCATACCCCATAAAACCATCACTGTCGCGGTAAAAAATCACCACAGAATCCCCAGCCGTGGTGGCAACGTAGATGAAACGGCCGTCTGGACTCACCGTAATGCCTTCGGGGCCATCCAAACCAGTCACAAAGCCACCTTCACCGTTGGTCCAGATGTCCGCCAAAGAGAGCCAACCGCTGCTGCTGTTCCGATCAAACACAAACAGATTGTCTGAAACACCACCTGCCACGTACACCTGCGTCCCGTCCGGGCTCATGGCAATGCCGCGTGGGCTAGACAGCTCGGCGTGGCTGTAGCTCAGCGCCTGGGTCAGCGCCCCGGTGGCCGGATTACGCAGATAGAGCACCACCTGCTCCGACAGGAAACTGGTGGCATACACGTGACGGCCGTCTGGACTCACCACCACGTCATACACACCGTCCATGTTGCTGAAACCGCCCTGCCCGTTGCGGTAGCTGCTGCCCGGCAGGTACAGCTGGGGCGACGGCGGCGGCGTGCCGTCACACACCAGGTTGTAGGTCACACTCGGTTTGAGCGGATCGGTGGTTTGCAGGGTGATGACGGCCGTACGCAGCCCTTCATCCGCCGGAGTGCAGGTGATGGGCAGCACCACGGGCGCTTCACCATCGTTGATGATCGTGTCGAAGGCGTTGAAGGAAAAGTCGGCCGCATTGGGGCCGGTAATGTCGATCGGCCCCAGGTTCAGCGTAGCGTTGCCCGTTTCCAGGAACGTTAAATCGAGCGAAGCCGATTGGCCCACCTGTACGCCGCCAAAATCCAGCGGCCCCGGCGCAGCCGGCTGCGAAGCAAAACCAGGCACCGGCAGCGCCTGCACGTTACAGAGGAGGTTGTAGGTCACGGATGGGTGTGCCGGGTCATTGGTGCTTAAGGTCAACGTAGCCGTGCGGCTGCCCACCGCATTGGCATTGCAGCGCAGCTCCACGTCCTGGCTGCCGCTGGCGATGTTCAGCGGGAAGGCCGTCAGCACCGAAAACTCACCCGGATTGGCCCCGCCAATCGTCGGATTGCTCACCGTCAGCGTGGTGTTGCCCGTTTCAAAAATGGTAAAGATGGTGTTAATCGGCACGCCGACGCTAGTGTTGCCCAGATTGATTGGCCCCGGCTGAACCGGCGTGGAGCCGTACCCGGCCACCGCCGGATCAGCTTCAAACGCGCCGATGTCGCAAGCCAGCCCTTTGGGGCGCGGATCGCCGCGCTGGTCTTCGCCATCAACCGGGCTGTCGGCGCAGGCGACATTATCGCCCGCGTCACGCGCCGGGCTGCCGCTGCCCAGGGCCATCGTCAGCAGCGAGGCAATCGCCCCGCCGTTAAACGAAGGCGGCTCCAGCAGCGGATCGGCGCTGGAGATGCCAGCGCCACAGGCCGTGCCCGGATATTGCAGATTACTGCCGAGGTTTAACGGCAGCTCGGCGGCGCAGGTGCCACCGCTGCCGCTGCTGCCCTCGGCCACGATACTGTTCACCAGCTTAACCTGGTGCAGGTGGTTGTTGTCATCGTTGAGGTTGTAAATCGCCCCGCCGGAGCTGGCAATGTTGCCCGAAATCGTCACGTTTTCTAGCGTGGTGATGGTATCACGCGGATCGTCGTTGCTGTACAGTGCGCCCCCCAAACCGTCATCGGCGATGTTGGCAAAAAAGGAGCTGTTGGCCAGCTCAATGGTGCTGCCCAGGTTGAAGATCGCCCCACCATTACCCGCATTGGTAAAGTCACTGGAAGCGATGTTGGCGTTGAAGGCCGTTTTAGACAGGTTGAGCGTGGCGGTGTAGGCATAGATGGCCCCGCCACGGCCGTTTTTCACCCCGCCCGAAATGTTGCCGTTAAACGAGCTGTTGCTCACGTTGACCGGAATATCCCCGGTGAGATACAGCGCCCCACCCTGGCCGCCGGGCGTCAGGTTGCCGTTAAAGGCGGTGCGCTCGATGTTGACGCTGTTATCTTCGTAGTTGTTCTCGACAAAGATGGCCCCACCGCCATGCCCCGTTTGTGTACCTTGGGCAATGTTGCCGGAGAAAACGCTGTCGGTAATGTTCATCGGCGACGTGGTGATGAGGGCAATTGCCCCGCCCTTTTGCTCGGCAATGTTGCCCGCAAAGTTGGTCCCGGCAATGTTGAGCGACTCTTTGGCACCGCCCTGGAAGTAAATGGCCCCACCCGCCTGCGCCGCCTTATTGCCTGCAAAATTGCTGCCCAAAAT
Organism: Anaerolineae bacterium; assembly: GCA_020848035.1. Lineage (GTDB taxonomy): Bacteria > Chloroflexota > Anaerolineae > Promineifilales > Promineifilaceae > Leptofilum. Next base: position 257,716 of record JADLAX010000026.1, read on the forward strand.
GTTCAGCTCCGCGCTGGTCAAAATTGCGCCGCCGCTCACGGTGGATTCATTGCCAATGAAGGAAGTACCCACCACATTAATTTTGCCGTCGCCATTGCCCTGAATGGCCCCGGCGAAGCCGCTTTTGCCATTTTGCAGGGTCAGGTTCATCACGGTAAAACGGCCGCTGCTGGACACAATAAAAAAGTTAGTCGCCTGGTTGCCATCCAGGATGATGGGGCCAGAAATCGTTATCTCCGAATTGATGTACATCGGCTCGACAAACGTAATCGCCCCGGACACGCTGAACGTGATCGTGTCTGCGCCGTTCCCGGCGGGGCAGTCCGCCCCGTTGTTGAGGCTGACGGCCGCATTGTTGTTGGCCGCCTCCACCGCTTCGCGCAGCGAACATTGGCCGTCGTCAATGGAAGGATCATCAATTGGTTTGTCGGTCAGGGTATTAACGGTGAGGGAACCAGCCTGTACCGGCTGGTCAGTGAACAAAAAGAGGACGGTTAAGAGGAGAACGGCCGTTCTCACCCCCCATTTCCCCCAAAAAGGCACAACAGCACGAACGTCTTGCCAATACATACAGTCGCTCCTTGGAATATTCAGGATTAAAAAGATTGGCCCAATCTGGCAGATTGGGCCAATCTGAGAGAGTGGTTGAGGTGCAACACCTTACAAAAGTGCGTCGCACCAGGCAGAAATGAGGGTGGAGACGCACCTTCTCCACCCTCTGGCTCCAGAGGTGGTTTAGTTGGTTGCCAGCGACATAATCAGCAGGAAGTCGCCGTCAGACGTGGCATCCTCCGCCACGCGAATCAGGGTCAGGGTCTGCTTACCCTGCGACCAGATGGCCGTCTGGAATAAATCGTTACCCTCGTTCACTGAGCTCATCACATCCCCGGCAATGTCCCCGGCAATGCCGCCCAGGCCGCTTTCCCAGCCCTCGCCGCCCAGTTTGTCGTTGTAGAAGCTCTCGACATCGTCCCAGCTGGCACCATCCGGCAGGCGGTAGGCCATCTGCTCAATCTGGCCGCCCACGCCGGCGCTGTTGCGAATCTGCGCATCTTGCACCATGTTGTTTACCAGCGTATCGGCCACTGGATCTGAACCCGGTTCCAAAGCAGTGGCGTCTGGGTACGCCGGGATGTCACCAATGGCAACTTCACTGCTGCAAGCCACCAAAAAGACGAGAATAACCAATAAAAATGCTAACTTTTTCATGTTTTACTCCTATAACTCACTAAAGGTTGTTAAGCGCTTTGTCGGTTGACAGTGTAGGAGAGTAAAAAGGGGCAGTCAGTGTCAGTAACTGTTACCATTTTCGACACAATTCTGGGCGGCAACTGCTATAATGCGGGGCGATGTCAACGCCGAACACCTTCCCCACCTGGCTCAAACGTCGCCGCAAAGCGCTGGACCTCACCCGTGAGGAGTTGGCCCGGCAGGCGCACTGTTCGGTCAGCACGATTCGCCGCCTGGAAGCGGGTGATTTACGCCCCTCCACCCAGCTTGTGGGTTTACTGGCCACCGCCCTCCATCTAGCGCCCAACGAAACAGAAGCGTTTGCCCTCTTTGCTCGCGGTTTTAGCCAGACACCGCCCACCCCAGACCTTTATTCACCAACGGGCAGCACGGCCGTTTCCCCCGCCAGGCCCGCCCCTGAACCCACCCAGGGCGACCTGCCCGCCCCGCTCACCAGCTTTGTCGGGCGCAAACAGGAATTAACGGCCGTTTGCGATCTACTCCACGAGCCCGATGTGCGCCTGCTTACCCTCACCGGACCGCCCGGCACCGGTAAAACCCGGCTCAGCCTGGCCGCCGCCAATCAGCTGGCCACCGACCTGCCCCACGGCGCATTTTTTATCCCCCTCGCCCCCATCACCGACCCCGAGCTGGTGCTGGTCACCATCGGCCAGGTGCTGGGCGTCACCGAACCAACACGCGCCGGGGATGGCCTGGCCCCCTTGCAGCAGGCACTCAAAGAGTTTTTGCGACCGCGCCGTCTGCTGCTGGTATTAGACAACTTCGAACAAGTTACCAGTGCCGCCGCCGTCGTCACCGACCTGCTGGCGGCCGCCCCTGGCCTGAAAATCCTGGTCACCAGCCGCGAACGGCTGCGCGTCTACGGCGAGCATGAATTCCCTGTGCCGCCGCTGCCCCTGCCCGACGTCAACCATTTACCGGCCGGTACGGCCGTTACCTACCTTTCCCGCTACCCCTCCATTCGCCTTTTCCAGGAACGCGCCCGCGCCATCCGGCCCGATTTTCGCCTGACCGACGACAACATCGCCGACGTGGCCCGCATTTGCGCCTGGCTCGATGGCCTGCCGCTGGCCATCGAAATGGCCGCCGCCCAGGTAAAATGGCTTAGCCCCGCCCAGGTTTTTGCCCAGCTCAAAACCCGGCTCATTGCCCTCACTGGCGGCCCACGCGACCTGACGCCGCGTCAGCAGTCGCTCAGCGGGGCCATCGCCTGGAGCTACCACCTGCTGAGCGAACACGAACGCCTCCTCTTTGCCACAATGGGTGTTTTTGTCGGGGGCTGTGACGCCGCCGCCGCCAGCGCCGTCTGGCAGCAGGCCGCCGCCAGCCTGAACCACCCTACCAGCACGTTAAACGCCGCACCCAGCTTGCAGCTGCTGGCCGAAAAAAGCCTGCTTACGCACCACCCCCAGCCCGACGGCCAGCCGCGCTACGTCATGCTGGAGACGGTGCGCGAATATGCCCTGGAACAACTCAAAACCGATGGCTGGGAAACGGCCGTACGCCAGGCCCACGCCACCTACTTTGCCAGCCAGACGGAAACCGTTTACCGCCACTTCCTGGCCACCAACAACCCGGTTACCTGGCTCAGCCTGCTGGATCGGGAATACCACAACCTGCGCGCCGCCATTACCTGGGCCATGGAAACGGCCGTACAAACCCCCACCCCCACCACCATCCACTTTGCCCAGGATCTGGTGGAAAACGTGCAGCACTTCTGGTACCTGCGCGGCCAGTTCCACGAAGCACGCCACTGGCTGGCTGAGGCGCTGGCCATCAGCCAGGAAACCAACATCATGCACGCCCTCCTGCTTAACCGCGTCGGCAAGTTTGCCCGGCTTCAGGGTGATCTGGCGCTGGTGCAAAGCTGTCACGAGCAGGCCCTGGCCATCCAGGAACACCTCGGTGACGAGCTGGGGCAGTGCCGCTCGCTGGAAAACCTGGCCATTCTGGCCGGAACCCAGGGCGATTACGGCCGTGCCCGCGTCCTGCTCGAACAAACCCTGGCAATTGACCGGCGCAGCAACGGAGCCCGCCCCGTTGTCTCCACCCTCAACAACCTGGCCATTGTCCTGCGCCGCCTGGGTGATCCAGACGGCGCGGAGCGGCTGTACCTGGAGGGTACCCAGCTGTGCCGCGAAACCAACAACCTCACCTCCCTCAGCTACACGCTGCACGGCCTGGGCGAAGTCAGTCTTGATCGCAGTCAGCCGGAGGCGGCCCTCACCTACCTGCGGGAGAGCATCACGTTGCGCCATCAATTGAGCGATCGGCCAGAGCTGGCCATTTCTTTGCGGACAATCGGCTTGGCCCACATGCAGTTAGGCAATCCGGCCCTGGCAGCCCGTCTTTTTGCCGCTGGTGAACGGCTGCACCAGGAGCTGGGCATGAACCCGGCCGCCACCTACCGTGCCGAAACGGCCGTAAAAATCAACGAGATTTCTAACCTGCTGGGGGAAGCAGCATTTGCCCGCCTCTGGCAGGAAGGGGGCGAGCTATCACTGGACCAGGCCGTCAATCTGGCCCTGACATAAAAGGAGCTTTTATGAAGTTACGCGTGAAGTTGTCTGTACTGCTTTGGGGAACGGCCGTTTCCCTCCTCACCCTCGTTATTTTCTACCACGCCCACTCCACCCCCGTTTTAGCCGAACAAACCAGTGTCGATACCCTGCTTCCCTACGGCTGTGGCCAGTGGTTTTTCTCTGGCGTCAACATCCCCTGGCAAAATGGCGGCTTTGGCGCCGACTTTGGCACCGTGGAAGAGTGGGGCCAGCACACCTACAGCGCCGGCGCCACCGAAACAATGTTTGCCGAGCTGTCCAGCGCCGGTGTCAACTCCGTGCGCTGGTGGCTGTTTACCGACGGCCGTGGCGCACCCGAATTTAGCGCCAACAGCGGCGGCAGCGTCACCGGGCTGGATGCCAACTTCCTGCCCAGCATGGCCAGCGCCATCCAACTGGCCCAGGAATACGATCTCTACCTGGTTTTTACCCTGTGGGATTTCTCCATGGTGTTTGCCGACAGCACAGCCTTCGGCAGTGGTGAACACTCCGGCTTCCACGGCAATCTCATCACCAACAGCACCGACCGCCAATCGTTTATCAACAACGCCCTGCTGCCCATGCTGGATTATCCGGTGGGCGGTTACACCATCGGCACCCACCCCAACGTGCTGGCCTGGGAAATCATCAACGAGCCGGAATGGATCATCACCAACTTAAACGCGCTAGACGGCCGTGCTGTCCAGCCCGTCACCCTGGCTCAAATGCACCGTTTTGTGGCCGAGCTTTCGTCTGCCATTCACCAAAACAGCAACCAGATGGTCACCGTCGGCAGCGCCTCGCTCAAGTGGAACAGCGACACAGCTCTCGGTGCCGACGGCAACTTCTGGTCCGATGCCGATCTATCACCCTACGCCGCCGATGGCACGCTGGACTTTTACCAGATTCATTACTACGGCTGGATGAACGGCGATGGCGTCAATTGGTCTTACTCGCCGCTGTTTAACAGTGTCAGCGCGGCCAGCCTGGACAAACCCACCATCGTGGGCGAATTTCCGGCCAACGCCAGCGACACCGGCACCAATCTCAGCGGGCTGCTGAATGGCATCTACAACAATGGCTACGCCGGTGCCTGGACCTGGAGCTACGACGGCGTCGATGGCAACGGCAGCTGGAGCAACAGCGCAGCGGCCATGACATCGTTTAACCAGGCGCACCAGGGGCAAACGGCCGTTACCTTCGCCACGTGCAGCAACCATGTTTACCTCCCCTCCATCGTCAAATAAATAGTACTATGAAAAAGCACGGCCGCTGGTCTTGACAACGGCCGTGCTTCCTGTTATCCTGTCAACCAGTTTGTTGACTAGTCAACAAACCTCCCTGAGTAGACCAACATGAGTGATCGTTCACTGGATGAAACCCTGTATCGTCAATTTCTGACTGTTTTTGTATTGCTCGATGACGGCGACCGGCAGACGTTCAAACAAATCGATCTGACTACCACGCAGTACAACTTTCTTCGCACTTTAGCCAATGGCACCCTTGCTAATGGCACGTTGGCGGATGCCGCAGTCAACAACCTTACCGTAACAGAACTGGCAGACAAACTGCTCTGCACCCGAGGCAACGTCACCCGGCTGGTGCAGCGGTTGAGCAGCAGCGGCCTGATTCAGGTTGGCAGCGACGAACGCGACCAGCGGCTGGTACGCATCTCGCTCACCGCCGCGGGGCAGGCCAAACTGGCGCAGGCCAGGCAGCTCCACGAAGCATCGATCCAGCGTCGCCTGGCCGGACTCACCCCCGACCAGCGGCAGCAGCTGATTGAATTGACGGGCGTAGCCGTCCAGCTTTTGCAAACGGACCTGTCTGCCCAATCTTCATAGCACACAATCAACCTTCTTCGTCGTTTATCAACCTGGCTGCGAACCTGTTTTCCTGGCGCTTCATTTGGTGCGGGAAAACGGCCGTTCCCGGCCCAACAGCCTGCCTTTTGCGCAGGCCACCCACCCACTTTCACAACTTGGAGGACTTTCCTGATGCATTTTGCACGCAAACTGTTCGGTTCCGTGGCGTTTCGCGCCCTGTTTGTTCTGGCCCTCGTCAGCCTGATCTGGCAGACAAGATCGGCCGCCGCCGCTGCCGCCTTCGTTGACCACGGCGGCAATATCGTCCCCTCCGCCCCCACCAGCAGTACGGCCGTCGACTTCTGGGTACAGGTCGGCTACCAGGGCTGGGTCACCGACACCCGGCTCTACCTCACCACCGATGGCAGTGAGCCGTCCATCAATCCCACTACCCACGCGGCTCAAGGCAGCACCCAGGCCATCACCATGAATTACAGCCACACGGAAAATAACATCCTGTGGTACAAAGCCACCGCCGGCCCGTGGGCCAACGGCACCGTCGTGCGCTACAAAATCGCCTCCTGGCACAGCGGCGGCGGCGACACCAAGTACGCCGACAGCACCACCGATTGGCCTGTCACTGACCCCACCAAGGCACGTATCTTTGGCTTCCGCGTCGGTGAAAACCAGCTGCCCTCCTGGATTGGCGGCGCGGTCATCTACAACGTCTTTGTCGACCGCTTTTTTGACGGCGACACGGGCAACAACAACTACTGCGCCGAATCCGCCAGCGGCTACTGCAACCACAACCATGCCGTGCATGGTGCCCTGCCCGCCCATCCGCAAGACGATTACCGCTTCACCTACAACGGCGGTGACCTGGATGGTGTGGTCGCGCGGCTGGACTATCTGCAAGATTTAGGCATCAACGTGCTCTGGCTCTCGCCCGTATTCGATAACCCCAACTTCTACACCGACACCAGCTACAACAGCAATGGCAACATCTACTTTACCTACCACGGCTACCACCCCAGCAACCCGCTGGCTGTAGAAGAAGTCTTTGGCACCCAAGGCGACCTGCAAACCCTGGTCACCCAGGCCACCAACCGCAACATTCGTGTCATCCTGGACTTTGTGCCCAACCACACATCCAGCCAGCACAGCAACTTCATCAACGCCAGCACCACCTGTGCCGGACCGTTCAGCGCCTGGTACACCTTCAGCTCGTGCAGCACGGCGGCCGACCCCAGCTTTAATGTGACTTTCCCGGCCGGTTTCAACACCAGCTCGGCCAACTACACCGTTTACGGCTCCAACGACACCAACAAGAGCTTCTTTGGTGTGCTGGAACTGCCGCAAATCAACAACGATAACGCCTCAGCCCGCAATTGGGTCATCAACAGCCAGGCCGTTTACTGGCTGAACACCCTGGGCCACGCGGGCTACCGCCTCGACTACGCCCCTGGCCCCAGCACCGACTTCTGGCGTGAATTCAACAGCACGGTGGGCAACAGCGAAACGTTCACCATTGCCGAAATCTGGCTGGACAACGGCCCGGAAATGATTCGCCGCCAGCAGGGTCGTATTGATTCGGCGATGGACTTTGAAGCCAATGCAGCCATGGTTGGCTTTTTCACCGGCGGCAGCAGCGTGGATTCGTTGGACAGCAGCCTGCGCGACCGGGCCAGCTTCTACTACCAGGGCGGCATCTCCCCCAGCGAATTTGTGCGCGGCTGCTTCATCGACAACCACGACATGGATCGCTTCTCGCACCGCGTTAGCTACAACCTGGCCGACATGAAACAGGGTGCCCTGCTCATGTTCACCCAGCCCTGTGTGCCGGTGATGTACTACGGCAACGAAATTGGCCTGGGGCAAGAGTTTGGTATGTACCAGTTTGGCGGCGGCCGTCCCGAATACGCCCGCGAGCGCATGGCCTGGGGCTTTTACGACGGCTCGGCCCCGGCTGAGTGGTACGGCAGCGCCAACACCACCCTGTGGGACTTCTACGAGTCGCTCATTGACGTGCGCAAAAACACGCCAGCGCTGCAAACCTTCAGCCCGGCCGACTACATCGCCCTCTACCGCCATAATGCGGACCGCACCTACGCCTACCAGCGTGGCCAGGGCAGCAGCGCCGTCCTGGTAGCCCTCAACGACAGCGGTGGCAGCCGCACGCTGAACATCCCGAACATCGGCGGCACGTCCCTGCCCTACGCCAACGGCACGGTGTTGGTTGATCTGCTGGGCAGCGGCAAAACCTGTACCGTGAGCGCCGGAAAATGTGCGGTGACGCTGGATAACAACACCCCCGGTGTGGTCATGGCTCCGCAAAGCGGCGGCAGCAGTGTCACGGTGAATTTCACCATTAACGGCTACACCACGCAGTGGGGCCAAAATATGTATGTGGTGGGCAACGTGCCGGAACTGGGCAACTGGAACGTGGCCAATGCCGTGCCGTTGAACTGGGTAGACAGCGATACCTGGAGCGGCCCAGCCACGTTTACCACCAGCGCCGGGCAGTCGATCCAGTTTAAGTTTATCGTACGCCAGGGCGGTACCACCATCTGGGAGGGCGGCAGCAACCGGACCTACTCGGTGCCGTCGAGCGGCTCGGGCAGCTACACGGGGTGGTGGCAGTAAGTTAAACACCAGGTGACAGTCACTTTTGCAAGTGGCTGTCACCTTTTCCCATCTCAAGCAAGAACGGGGGGAGCCGTTTTTGCTGTGGTTTGTTGCAGGGCGGAAGGCAACGGCCGTTCCCCCACCCAGCGCTCTACCATTTCTGTAAACAGCTCAGGAAATTCCCCGTTCCAGCCGTGATGGGCATTGGGGACGACGGCCGTTACGGCCGTCTCCACCACATGAAAGTCCGGCAAACTGTCCAAAACCAGCTTCGCTTCTTTTTCACCGGCCACCGCCAACAAGCGGGGCCGATGCCCTAACAGCGCCGCAGGCAGGCTGAAGGTCAGCACCTCGTCATAGGTGCGCAAAATCGTTGCCCGGCGCAGATTTTTGCTGTCGCGCCGGTAGAGCGGTTGGGCTTCGGGCGGCAGCTGCATCACCCGGCTCATCAGGGCAATGGTGAGGTTCCAGCCCATGGCCCGGCTCATCAGTTTGGGCATCAGTTTGTAGGCAAAGTTGTCGGGAAACGGCCGTATCGTCACCCCACTCACCAGGGTCGAGAGCACCCGCTCGGGATGGTTGGCCAGCAGCGTCAGCGCCGTGTAGCCGCCCAGCGACAGCCCCACCACGTGCGCCTGCCCATTGGTGGCCCGGTCGCGAATGATGTGGGCGAGGGTAACGGCCGTTGCCGCAAACGACAGCCACTCCGCCCGGTAACTTTCCCCATTGCCCGGCAAATCCACCGCCAGCACATGATACCGATCGTGCAGCGCTTCAACCTGCTCCTGCCACATCCAGCTGCTGACACCCAAACCGTGCAAAAACAAAATGGTGGGCTGACCTACCTTACCGTATTCAAAAATTTTCAGATTCATGTCAATGGCTCCTTTCTTCAGGGATGGTGACGGAGGCCAGCGTGTACCGCTTGCGCTCCGTCGTAGGCTGGTTGGTCATCACCTGGCCCACCAGCTGGATAATTTGCGCCTGGAACGCCTCCCGCTCGGCGTCGCTCAGGTAAATGACGGCACGGTTGTAGCTCAGCCCATCATCAACCAATCTGGCGGGGTCTGCCTGCTGCACGTAACGGGTAAACGTGTCAATCAGCACGGCGGCAAAGGTGGAAAAGTAGCGCACATGCTGATCCGGGGTGATCGCCTGCCGCTCGTCCAGCGACAGCCGGTCGCCACCGCCCACCACGGCAACCGTTCGCTCCGTTGCCCCATTCACCACCTGCTCGGCCACCACCTCAAACACGCCGCCTTCCAGCAGCCGGTTGATTTGCCGGTACAGCGTGGCCTGGGGCACGTCGGGCAGCGCCGCCGCCAGTTGGCCGGGGGTCATCTGCCGCCCCGCCAGCTCGGTGACCAGCCGCATCCGCACCGGATGCAGCAGTAAATCGCTTTTTGTTTGTGCCATAAGCCCTTTTGCTTTAGGTGCGTCGCACCTTACATCCATTATCGCTATTGATAATAGTATTGTATTCTCAAAAGTGATAATAGTCAAGCCCTGTTCCTTAAACGGTGCACGGTGAACGGTAATCGGTAAACGCCACCAATTACCAATTACCGATTACGGATAACGGATTACCGTTTACCAACAATGGTTTGCCCACTGGGTACCTGCTGGCTACAATGCACCACATGTACCAGCAAAACATCATTGTGCGTACCAAGCTTGTCGCGCCCCGCCCGCCCCGGCAGACCCTGCCGCGGCCGCGCATTACGCAGCGCCTGCTCGATGCACAAAACCACCGTCTGACCATCCTGCAGGCGGGCACGGGCTACGGTAAAAGCACCGCTTTGGCCAGCCTGGCCTCGCAGCCAGGGGAACCGCCGCTCCGTTTTGTCTGGTACCGGCTGGAGGCAGAAGATGGCGATGCCCAGCCGTTTTTGCTGCACCTGCTGCACGGCTTTGGCATTGCTCTGCCCAATTTATCGCATGCGCCGCTGGCGGCGCTGGAGGCGTGGGGCCAGCAGCGCCAGCCGCAAGAGCTGCCGGTGTGGACGGCCGTTACCGACAGCCTCATCAACGAGCTGGCCAATGAACTGGACCAGCCCACCTTTTTGGTGCTGGACGACGTGCACCTGATCAGCGACAGCAGCGAACCAATCCGCATTCTCGACCGCCTCATCGGCCTGGCCCCCCATAATTTGCACATCATTTTGTCCAGCCGCTACCCACTCACCCTGCCGTCCCTGGTGACCTGGCGCGTCAAGGGGCAGGTGCTGGAAATTGGTCAGGAGGAACTGGCCTTCACCCCTGCCGAAATTGACGCCCTCTTCCGCAATTATTACGGCCACGCCCTGTCGCTGGAGCAGGCCACGATGGTGATCAATCGCATCGAGGGCTGGCCGATTGCCCTGCACCTCATCTGGCAGCGCTTGCAGCGGGACGGCGGTGCGTCGCTGGCCCAGGCGCTGACGCAGCTGTCGGGCACGGCCAGCGATCTGTTCCAATTCCTGGCGCAGGAGGTGCTGAACCAGCAGCCAGAGGACATCCAGGCATTTTTGCGGGAAACGGCCGTTCTTCGTGAAATGACCACCCCGCTCTGCAACCAGCTGCGCCGCCGCCAGGACAGCCAGCAGCTGCTGCGCTATCTGCTGGAAAAAGGGCTGTTTGTGGTCAACCTGGGCAACGGCTACGTGCGCTATCATCACCTCTTTCGCGACCTGCTGCTGAGCCAGCTCGCGCCCGACGAGGCGCAAAATTTGCACGAGCAGGCCGCCACCATCTACCAGCAGCAGGGGGAAGACGAGGAAGCGATTTTTCATTTGCTGGCGGCGGAGGCGTTTGAGCGAACGGCCGTCCTGCTCACCACCCTCGGCCGTCGGCTGGTGCGCGTGGGTCGGTTGGACACGCTGGCAGGCTGGATCGGCCGACTGCCGCCCGACATTTTGGCCCACTACCCCGCCCTGCTCGGCTACCTGGGCGACATCGCCCGACTGCACTCCCGCTTCGACGAGGCGCTGGGCTGGTACCAGCAGGCCGAACAGCGCAGCCGCACCAAAGGCGACCGCCGCGGCATCGGCCAGGCGCTGCGCGGCCAGGCGCGGGTTTACCTGGACACGGTGAACCCGACCAAAGGCGAGGAGCTGCTGCAAGAAGCGCTGCGCCTCTCCGACGGGCAGGAAGATCGCGAAAGCCAGGCGCGGCTGCTGGAGCTGTTGGCCGAAAATCTGCTGAACCAGGGACGGCTGGGTGAGGCAGAAAATTACCAGGCTAAAGCCCGCGCCCTGCGCGAACAGGGGCATGGCCCGGCCGAACTGCCGGTGCGGATGCTGCTGCGCACGGGACGGCTGGCCGAAGCGCGAGAAATCTTGGAAGCCCAGGCGCAGCAGGAAGAGCAGGCCCCCGTCTTGCGCCCCCGGGCCCACCGCGAAACGCTGCTGCTGCTGTCGCTCATTTTGGCCTACCAGGGGGAAGCGGATATGGCCCTGGCCACGGCCGTTTCCGGTACGCAGCGCGGTCGGGCCTTAAACTCGGAATTTATTACGGCCGTTGGCTACTGCCGCCAGGGGCACGCCTGGATGCTGCACAAAAACGAACCTGGCTACGAGCAAGCCCGCCAATCGTTCCAGCAAGGCATCGCCATGAGCGACCAGATGGAGGTGCCGCGCCTCAAGATCGAGGCATTTTGGGGGCTGTGCCAGGCATACGGCTTCCCCGGCGACCACGAGACGGCGCTAACCTACGCGCGCGAGGGCATCACCCTGGCCCGGCTGCACGGCGATGAGTGGGTAGAGATGAGCATTCGCCTGACGATGGGTGCCACCTACACGCTGCTGGGCATGGTGCAGGAGGCCAACGAATGGCTGGCCCAGGCGGTTACCGGCTTCCGCGATTGCAGCGATATTTTTGGCGAAACGGCCGCACGCCTCTGGCGCTGCCTGCTGTGGCACAAAACCGATGACAACACCCGCCTCAAGCGCGATCTGGACGATCTGCTGCCGCTGATCAGCCGCCATCAGTACGAATTTTTGTTCCAGCGGCGCACCCTGCTGGGGCCGCCTGATCCACGCGCCCTGGTGCCCCTGCTGCTTTTTGCCCGCGAGCAAAACATTCATGCCGCCACCGCCGAGGCGATCCTGGCCCAGCTGGGCTTGGCCCAGGTGGAGCTGCATCCTGGCTTCCAGCTGCGCATCCAGACGCTGGGGCCGTTTCGCATCTGGCAGGGCAGCGAGGAGCTGCCCAGCCGGGCGTGGCGGCGCAAGAAGGCGCGCCAGCTGCTCCAGCTGCTGGTCACCTATCGCGGCACGCTGCTGCACCGCGACCAGATTGCCGAGATGCTCTGGCCGGAGCTGGACCCAGACGGCGCGGTGCGCGACTTTAAGATAGCGTTCAGCGCCATGTGTTCGGTGCTGGAGCCGGACCGCAAGCGCAATGCGCCGTCGGCGTTTGTGGTGCGCGACGGCAGCCGCTACGGCCTGCGCGACGAGGCGGACATCTGGCTGGACGCGGCCGAATTTGAGAAGCTGCTTGACCAGGGGGATCATCTTTACCAGAAGGATGTGGTGCGGGCGGTAGGGGGGTATGAAACGGCCGTTACCCTCTACGAAGGCGACTACCTGCAAGCCTACCCCTACGAAACCTGGTCTCACGAGGAGCGTGAACGGCTGCGCGCCCGCTTTTTGCACGCCGCCGATCGGCTGGCCCAATGGCTGGCGGACCAGGCCGCCTGGGAGCGGGTTGTCACGCTCAGCCAGACCATTTTGCAGCAGGACGACTGCTGGGAAAACGCCTACCGCCTGCTGATGCTGGCCCACATCCAGCTGGGCAACCGGGTCCAGGCGCTGCGCACCTACCAGCGGTGCGAAACCATCCTGCAAGCCGGTCTGGGCGTAACGCCCGCGCCCGCCACCGTCCAGCTCTACGAAACCATCCGCTAAACCCTCGTTCCACGCTCTGCGTGGAATGCCGTTGGCGACGCTCCGCGTCGCAAGGGACGCAGAGCGTCCTGCCTTCATTCCCACGCGGAGCGTAGGAACGAGCAGAATGGGATGCCCAGCAGATAGGTGTCATACCCGCGCAGGCGGGTATCCATCTTCTTAACCCGGATGGATTCCCGCTTTCGCGGGAATGACAATGAAAATTGTGGTCTTGCCCCTCTAAAGTTATAATCACCGCCATGAATGTGAAATATCCCGAAAGAAAGCTCCTGGCCCACCTGCCCACACCTCTGGAAAAACTGGAACGCCTCAGTCGTCACCTGGGCGGACCGGATATTTACATGAAACGCGACGACCAGACCGGACTGGCGACCGGCGGCAACAAAACCCGCAAGCTGGAGTTCCTGGTGGCCGATGCGCTGGCCCAGGGCTGCGACCATCTGGTTACCACCGGTGCCCCCCAAAGCAACCACTGCCGACAAACGGCCGCTGCCGCCGCCCATTTTGGTCTGGGCTGCAGCCTGGTGTTACGCGGCAAGGCACCCTCTCAGCTGCAAGGCAATCTCCTGCTAGACAAACTGCTAGGAGCACACCTCTACTGGACCGGCGACAATCCTCGTCATGAAGTCATGGCCGAAGTGGCCAATGAGCAGCGGGTGATGGGGCACAGGCCCTACATCATCCCGTTGGGCGGCTCTAACGTCATGGGGGCCACCAGCTATGTCATGGCCATGCAAGAACTGATGGCCCAACTGGCCGCCACCAGTGTCAACATTGACTTTATCGTCTTTGCCAGCAGCAGCGGCGGCACCCAGGCGGGCATCGTGCTGGGGGCCGAGGTGTACGGCTTTCGTGGGCACGTGCTGGGCATCAGCGTGGACCATCCCGCCGAGGATTTGCAGATGCAGGTGTCGGCGCTGGCCACGGCCACGGCGACGCACCTGGGCATCAGCAACGTTTCCATTGCCAACCGGGTGGAGGTGAACGACGACTACCTGGGCGATGGCTACGCGATGGTGGGCGAGACGGAGCGGGAAGCGATTCAGATGGTAGCCCAGCTGGAGGGCATTTTGCTCGATCCCGTGTACACCGGGCGGGCCATGGGCGGCCTGATTGATTTGATTCGCTGGGGGGCGTTTACCCGGGGGCAAAGCGTGCTGTTCTGGCACACTGGCGGGGCAGCGGCGCTGCCTGCGTTTGTAGATAAGCTTCTCTAATCTTTCAACGCAGACGAGATGAAAAATTTCATCTCCCGAGGTTAAAATTGAAATCTAGCACCGTGGGCAGCCAAGAAATTTCGGAGCTTGAAGCTCAACTAGAAGAGGCCACTGATCCGCAAACCAAAATTGATCTTCTCCACGAACTCGCCTGGCATTTAACGCTGCGAGATGCCCCAAAAGCTTACCGGTTGGCGAGGCAAGCGTATGAATTATCTTCGAGTGGTGAATTTGAAAAAACGCATTATTTACCAGGCATGGCTGGCAGTTTGCGCAGCTTCATAGCGATCAACACCGATGCGGGCAACTACGATCAGGCCCTCACTTACTCCTTACAAGCTGTTGACATCCTAGATAAAATCCCAGACGAACAAACAGAAATCAACCTGATTAAAGTAGCCGTACTGGGCACCGTCAGCTGGACTTACCGTTGTCTTGGCGAGTATGCCATCTCGGCGGAATATGCTCTGCGAGGGTTAAAACTTGCGCAAGCAACGGGGGTGCGGCAGTATGAGGGTGGTGTCCTCAACATTCTTAGCGTGATTTATGCTGAATCCAACGACCTGCCAGCCGCTCGCCAGATGGGCCAAAAGGTTGTGGAATATTGTCGTGAAGCGGGTAATTTTCGGGGGGAAAGCATCGCTCTAAATAATCTGGCAATGACCTACCTGGAGATGGGGGATGGCCAACAAGCCTTGGCCACTTGTAAAGAAAGCTTACGGCTGGCTCAAGATCATGGCATTGAGAAGGTGGTCATTACTGCCTTAAGTACCCTGGGGGAAATTTATCTGGGGCTGAAAGATCTGGTTAACGCAGAACAGTACCTGTTGCAAACTTTGCAGCTAGCTCGCGATAAAAAAGCGGGATCAGATGAACTGCAATGCCTGCTCCATCTGGGTAAAGTTTACCAGCTGGAGCAAAAGGAGCAGGCAGCACTGGCTGCTTTTCAGGAAGCGCTTTTGCTCAGCCAGGCAGCTAACGATCGCCGCAGCCAGTTTCAATGCCACGAATTGCTAGCGGCGCTTTTTGAGCAACAAGGGGATTTGGGCAGTGCGCTGCACCATTTTAAGCAGTACCATCTCCTCAAAGAACAGGTGTTTAACGAAACGGCCGATCACAAACTCCGCAATTTGCGCATCAGCCACGAGGTAGAAACGCTGAAGCATGAAAGTGAAATTCACCGGCTTAAAAATATCGATTTGGAGGTGGCCCTGGCGCAGGTAAAGCAACTGTCCGGGCTGCTGCCCATCTGTGCCAGCTGCAAAAAGATTCGGGATGATGCCGGGTACTGGCATGATGTCGCGGTGTACATCCGCGATCATTCCGAAGCCGAGTTCAGCCACGGCATGTGCCCAGACTGTGTGAGGGATCTGTATTCAGAGCTAGAAGAAAAACGCAAAAGTAAGAATTGAGCAACGATACGGAAGATGGGCGTTGAGGAGATATTTCCCCCAGGGTAAAGTACTCCCTTCTGGCTTACCTGTGGTGCTGCCTGCGTTTGTTGATGAGCTGCCGCCTGCAGGCCGTGTCCATAAATCAAACCTTATGGGATGGGAATTATTTGTAAGCGAATATTCAGTAGTGATTCTGGCTGCCGTAGTAGTGAGCTGGGCAATTTGGGTTTCATCCAAAATTTACAGCTTCAAACGTCAGACAACGCTTCAAAAAGCCATTAGCAAGCCGCAACTGCGCCAATTGCGTATTCGGCTATTTAAAGGGACGTTAGTCGCTTTTACAGGAACCATCTTGGTTTTTTGGCTCCCCACCTTGCTCCTTACTGAGCAAGATTTCCAGGTTGTGCTCTATTCTCCTCTCGTTTGCCTCCTTCCAATGATTCTCTATACATTTGGTTATCTGCAAAGTGAAATCCAGTTTCTCCGTTTCTACAGCTACCCTTTCACCGACCAGATGGATGTTCCGATACCAGGAACACCAAATCCACCACCCCACGCAGAAAAAAGTTTTGAAGATTTGTTGGTAGAGCTAGAAAAAGCTTTGGAAAAGTTAGAGGAAAAAGAGAGAGATTAATCTTTGTGGTATCAGGTTTTGAATTCGGCTTTGACAGCGCCCCAATTTCTGCGTTTTTCTTGTCTAAACCTGCACCTCGCTTGGTACGTCTATGCTTGAGCAAGAGGAGAAATCAACAGATGACTTCCAATCACCCCAAACGGCAAGCTTTCGAACCAAATCAGTCGGTCATCGACTGGCTGCTCGACGCAGACCCGGCCATGCGCTGGCAGGTGATGGCTGAACTGACCGACACACCGGCTGAGGCAGTGGCCGCGGAGCGGGCGCGGGTGGCCACCGAGGGCTGGGGAGCGGCACTGCTGGCGCTTCAGGGAGGAGACGGCCGTTGGGCCAACACCGCCTGGAATCGAGGCTGGGACTCCACGATGCATGTCCTGATGCTGCTGCACTACTTTGGCCTTGATCCGGCCAGCGAGCCAGCGCAGCGGGCGCTGCGGCTGGTGCGCGAGAAAGTCACCTGGCGCGGTAGCGGACCACCCGAGTGTGACGACAATCCCTTCTTCGCCGGTGAGCTTGAGCCGTGCATCAATGGCCAGGTGGGTGCAGCAGGCGCGTATTTCGGCCAGGACGTGCGCGGCATCGTGGCTCGGCTGCTGGGCGAGCAGCTGGCCGACGGCGGCTGGAACTGCGAGGCCGAAAACGGCGCAACGCGCGCGTCGTTTAACACGACGATTTGCGTGCTGGAAGCGCTGCTGGAACATGAGCTCAGTGCGGGCAGCCGCCCCGAAGTGACCACGGCGCGCCAGCGTGGGGAGGCGTACCTGTTAGAGCGCCACCTCTTCTTCCGCAAATCCACCGGCGAGCCGATCTTGCGCGACCGCAAGGGCAGTGCCGCGTGGACCGAGTTTGCCTTCCCCACCTGGTGGCACTACGACGTGCTGCGCGGGCTGGAATACCTGCGCCGCGCCGGGGTGGTCCCCGACGCGCGGCTGACGGAGGCCATCGACCTGGTGTTGTCTAAGCGGGATAGTAACGGCCGTTGGCCCCTTGAAGCTCACTACCCTGGCACCATGCCCATCGAGCTGGGTGAGACTGTGGGACAGCCCAGCCGCTGGATCACCCTACGCGCCCTGCGGGTGTTGGCCTGGTATGCCAATCGATTTGCGGAATAGTTACGGCAGTTTTCCCTTTGTCCATTTTCACCACCAACTCTATAATTTTGGTGAGAGGAAATCACGATCATTTTGGACATGATGTTAACCAACCATTTCACCTGAGGCAGGCACGTAGGCGTCGGGCGACGCCTTTGGCCAAACCACGTCGGTTGCCCCCGGTTACCTTTGCCTTCCTGACTTCCCTCTGGATGCCATTTGCGACCGCTGTCAGCTGATGTTGGCAGCGGTTTTTTGTTGTCTGCCTCCAACCCAAAGGAGGCTGAATGGAAATCCATTCACTGCGATTACACCCCCATCAAGATCTAAAAGTTGAGCTGGACAACTGGGCCACCGCCCACGCCGTAGAAGCGGCTTGCGTGCTGACCTGCGTCGGCAGCCTGCGGCGGGCGGTGCTGCGCTACGCCAACCAGCCCGAAGGCACCGAGCTGGACGGCAAGTTTGAGATTGTGGCCCTCACCGGCACGCTGTCGCGGCATGGTTCGCATTACCATGTGGCGCTGTCGGATGGAAACGGCCGTACCATCGGCGGCCATCTGCTGGAAGGGTGCCACATCTACACCACCGCCGAAATTGTCCTCGGCGTGCTGCCAGACGTGCGCTTCCTGCGCCTGCCAGACGCCGCCACCGGCTACGACGAGCTGTACATTGCAGCGGACAAAACCGTTTAAGCTTTTTGGGATTTCATGTGGGGCAACGTGATGCGTGATGCGTGATACGTGACCAGAGGTGCATCACGCATCACGCATCACGCGCTCACTTCCATGAATACCTGAAGCCTTAAAAATTTTTCGACAACAGGAGAAAAAAATGAACTTCAAAGACCGTTTACAACAAGATTTTTCCACGATGACGCTGGTGCTCATCCCCGTGGCGATTGTGCTAAACATCGTTGTGGGGCAAATTGCTAGCTCGCTCAGCCTGCCCATTTTCCTCGATTCCATCGGCACGGTGCTGATTGCCCTGCTGGCGGGTCCATGGGTGGGGGCGCTCACCGGGCTGCTCACCAACCTGATCTGGGGGCTGATTAGCGACCCAATCACTGCCGCGTTTGCTCCGGTGGCGATGGTGATTGGTCTGGTGGCCGGGCTGCTGGCCCGCGCCGGGCTGTTCCGCCAATGGTGGCAGGCGCTCATCAGCGGGGCGATTATTGCCATTGCCCTGTCGTTTGTGGCCGTGCCGATTCGGGTGTACATGTTTGGCGGCGTCACCGGCAGCGGGGCCGATTTTGTGACGGCTTACCTGCTGGCCGTCGGGCGCGATCTGTTCAGCTCGGTGATTATCACGGTGATCACGTCTAATTTGTTGGACAAGGTGGTAACGGCCGTTCTCGCCTGGGCCATCGTGAAAGCATTGTCCAAACGGTTTGTGGCGCGGTTTCCCCGGGCAACGGCCGTTGTCGGCAATTAGCAAAGTGTGGTTGTAGATTGGACCATTTTTGCAAAATGGTCCAATCTTACTGCTGTCATGACCCTTTATCTAGCTACCAACGGGCCGCTGCACCGGCTGCACCCGCTCACCAAGCTGACCGGGCTGTTCACGGTGCTGACGGCTGCCCTGCTGGGGCCAAACGTCTGGCTGCCGCTGGGGCTGTTTTTTGTTGAATGGCTGCTGGCGGTGTGGGGTGGCGTGGGGCGCAGTTGGCTGGGGCGGAACGGCCGTATCCTGCTCCCCCTCATCGTCATGCTGTTTGTGATCCACGGCTTCTTCAACCCCAACGGCCAAACGCCATTGCTCACCCTCTGGCGGCTGACGCTGACGCAGGAGGGCGTGGCCTACGCCCTGTTGCTCAGCAGCCGCCTGGCGGCAATCGTGGGGGCGGCGCTGCTGCTGCTGCTCACCACCCACCCCGGCGATCTGCTGACGGCGCTCACCCAGCGCGGCCTGCCCCCGGCGCTGGCCTACATCATCAGCAGCACGCTGTACATCTTGCCGCAGATGCAAAGCAAGGCGACGGCCATCATGCAGGCGCAGCAGGCGCGCGGGCTGGAGACGGAAGGGTCGCTGTGGCGACGGGCGCGGGCGCTGCTGCCGCTGCTGGCTCCGCTGGTGCTCGGCGCGTTGGTCGATAGCGAAGAGCGGGCAATTGCCCTGGAATCGCGCGGTTTTCGCGTGCGCGGCCCCAAAAGCTCGCTGGTGGAACTGCCCGATTCCCCTGGCCAGCGCTGGCTGCGCAGGGGGCTGCTGTTAGGCATTCTTTTGCTCATAGGATGGCGAATATGGCGCTTGTTCACATAACGGATCTCACTTACCGGTATCCGCAAACGGCCGTTCCTGCCCTACAAACCATCAGCTTCAGCGTGGCGCCGGGGGAGTTTGTGGCCATTATCGGGGCCAACGATGCGGGCAAATCGACCCTGTGTTACGCGCTGACTGGCTACGTGCCCCACTTTTTTCAGGGGCAGATGGACGGCAGCGTGCAGGTGGCGGGGTTGGAGACGAGGGAACGGCCGTTACCAGAACTGGTGACCCAAGCTGGACTCGTCTTCCAAAACCCAACCACGCAAATGTCCGGCGTGCGCGACACGGTGCGCGGCGAGGTGGGCTTTGGCCTGGAAAACCTGGGCGTGCCCCGCGCCGAGATGCACACCCGCATCGCCGAGGCGCTGGAAATTACCGGCACCACCGATTTGGCGGAGCGCCACCCCCGCGAACTTTCTGGCGGGCAGCAGCAGCGCGTGGCCCTTGCGGCGATGCTGGCGATGCGCCCCCAGCTGCTGGTGCTGGACGAGCCCACGGCGCAGCTGGACCCGGTGGGCAGTCGAGAACTGTTTGCCGCCCTGCAGCGGCTCAGCCGCACCGGGCTGACGCTGGTGCTGGCCACGCACAAGCTGGAATGGGCCGCCGCCTACGCCGACCGTCTGCTGCTGCTGCACAAAGGTCGGTTGGTGCAGCAAGGTACGCCGCAGGAGCTGCTCACCCAGCCAAACTTGGTCGAATGGGGCATTGCGCCGCTGCCGTTTACGGAAGCCGCCCGGCAGGCGCGGGACGAGGGGTTGTGGGATCGGGAACGGCCGTTGCCTATCACCCTGGCCGACGCCATTGCCGGGTTTTTAGAAATGTGAGGAGATTGGAGATTAGAGATTGGAGATTAGGGAGCGGCCCAATCTCCAATCTCTAATCTCCAATCTCCCGTAAAAATGCCTAAACCGTGAGTAAATTGTTATGGACATTGTGATTGACCAAATCCAGTATCGCTACCCCAATGGCGTCACCGCCCTGGCAGATGTGTCGCTGCGGGTGGCGGCGGGGGAGCAGGTGGCCATCGTCGGGCAGAACGGGTCGGGCAAGACGACGTTGGCGAAGCAGTTGAACGGGCTGTTACGGCCGTCTTCCGGCCAGGTGCAGATTGGCGATTGGCAAACGTACGGGCACAGCGTGGCCCAGCTGGCGCGGCGGGTCGGCTACCTGTTCCAGCACCCCGACGAGCAGCTTTTCCAGCGCACCGTGGCCGCCGAGCTGGCCTTTGGCCCGCGCAATCTGGGCTTCGACGCCACGCGCACCGCCGCACTGGTGACGGAAGCGCTGCACAGTTTGGCGTTAACGGCCGTTGCTCAGGAAAACCCCTATGATCTCAGCCTGGCCTGGCGCAAGCGGGTGGCCCTGGCCGCCGTCCTGGCGATGGACACGCCCATCCTGGTGCTGGACGAACCGACGACGGGGCAGGATGCCCGCTTCCAGGCGCTGCTGGCTGGCCTGCTGGTCCGCTGGCGGCAGGCGGGCAAAACAGTCATCGCCATCAGCCATGACATGGAATTTGTGGCGGCAAACTTTACCCGGCTGGTGGTGCTGCACGCGGGGCGAGTGCTGCGCGATGGCTTGACGGCAGAGGTGGTAGGGGAAACGGCCGTTCTCCAGCAAACTCAGGTTGAACCCCCGGCAATCACCCGGCTCGCCCAGGGGCTGAATCTGCCGCAAACCGTCTGGACCATCCCTGATTTTTTAGAGGTGTGGCGGGGAAACGGCCGTGCCCCAAAAGTGGATGGTGGTTAGTGGCTGTCTTGCCAGCCACCAGCCACTAACAATTATCAGGAATTTCCCCGGAAACCGCCTGCAAGTGAAATGTTCTGGTGAACAGTTTCCGGGGAAATGGGCTAAATCCCCCCCATACACAAATATTTCACTTCCAGGTACTCCTCAATGCCATACTTCGACCCCTCACGGCCGATACCCGACTCCTTGACGCCGCCAAACGGAGCCACCGGCGTCGAAATGGTGCCGGTGTTGATACCCACCATGCCGTACTCCAGCGCCTCGGCCACGCGCCAGACGCGGCCAACGTCACGCGCGTAAAAGTAAGCGGCCAGGCCGTAGGGCGTATCGTTGGCCAGGGCAATCACTTCCTCATCGCTGTCGAAGCGGTAGAGGGGTGACACGGGGCCGAAGATTTCCTCATGGGCCATCTGCATGTGCCGCGTTGCCCCGGTGAGCACGGTGGGTTCGTAAAAGGTGCCGCCCAGCTCGTGGCGTGCGCCGCCCAGCGCCACCGTCGCCCCATTTTCGACCGCGTTGGCCACCAGCGACTCCACTTTTTCCAGGGCCGCCTGGTTGATCAGCGGGCCAACGTCCACGGCGCTCATGCCTGGCCCCACCTTCAGCCCGGCCACGGCGGCGCGGTATTTTTGGGCAAAGGTATCGTAAACGGCCGTTTGCACAAAAAAGCGGTTGGTGGCAATGCAGGTCTGGCCACCGTTGCGGTATTTGGCGGCGATGGCTCCCTCGACGGCCGCGTCAATGTCGGCATCATCAAACACGATAAACGGCGCGTTGCCCCCCAGCTCAAACGACACCTTCTTCATCGTGTCGGCCGACTGGCGCATCAGCAGCTTGCCAATCTCGGTGGAGCCGGTGAATGACAGCTTGCGCACGGTTGGGTTGCTGGTGAGTTCATTGCCGACGGGGACGGGGTCAACGGCCGTAACCACGTTCAGCACCCCGGCGGGCAGTCCCGCCCGCGCCGCCAGTTCGGCCAGCGCCAGGGCGGAGAGCGGCGTATCTTCGGCGGGTTTGATGACCACGGTGCAGCCCGCCGCCAGCGCCGGGGCCACCTTGCGGGTGATCATCGCGTTGGGGAAATTCCAGGGGGTAATGGCCGCCACCACGCCCACCGGCTGCTTGATGGCCAGGATGCGCTTGTCCGCCGCGTGGGCGGGGATGACATCGCCATACACCCGCTTCGCCTCCTCGGCAAACCATTCAACAAACCCGGCCCCGTAGCGAATTTCGGCTTTGGCCTCGGCCAGGGGCTTGCCCATTTCGGTGGTCAGCAGCACCGCCAGGTCGTCAATTTCGGCCAGCATCAAGTCATGCCAGCGGCGCAAAATGTTGGCCCGCTCCGACGCCAGCAGGCTGCGCCAGCCGGGCAGCGCCTGTCCAGCGGCGGCAATGGCGCGCCGCGTCTCGGCCGCCCCCATCGCAGGCACCTCGACGATGGTTTCACCCGTCGCCGGGTTGAGCACGGGGTACGTCTCGCCGCTGTCAGCTGCGGTCCACTGCCCATTGATGTACGCTTCGGTTTTGAGTAAATTTTTGTTCGTCAGCATTATTTTCTCCATTCAGTCGTTGTCGGTACGGTATTCGGCTCTGGCCTCGGCAACGGCCGTTGCCAGCACCTCATCCTGTACTCCCTGCCGCCGCAAACTTTCCACCAATCGGGACAGCTCGGTCGCCTGATCCAGTCGCTCCAAGTCAGCCCGCAGCCCCTGCCCAATGTACGCCCGCACCAGCGGTTGGTACCCAGAAAAACCGAGCAGCGGCGCAACCCGCTTCAGCTCCTCAACCACATCTTCCGGCATCCGAATACTCACCATCACTTTTTTGCGATTTGGCTGCAGCCTTGTCTTCAATTTATCCACGCTCATACCGTTTCCTCTCGCTGTTTGTTGCCAATCTTGCCGAGATTAGGCGAATATTTTCGTCACGCCAGACGAAGGCAACAAATATAACCTGCCAGTTCTTAGTCATACCAAGCGCATGATGCCGCAGTTCACCCTCTTCGAGTTTGTCCTCTACTGCCATTAAAAAGGGATCGAAGAACAGTTCAACGGCCGTTCGAAAATCAAAGCCATGTTTTTTAGCATTAGCAAACGCTTTGTCAGCATCCCATTCAAAGTTTATTCCTTGAGAATGAAATTTTACATCCATGACATTCTATGATTTCGTATTGACAATGTCAATACACTTTATTCTTCAACGATGATAGTAGTCAATAAATAGGCATCCGTTGCGCCATCTGGGGTAGTAATGGGCAGGCGGTTGGTGGGGTTGGCCAGATCGTAGAGACCGAGCAGGAGGCGGTAGCTGCCGGGTGGCAAATCGCTGGGCAGGAGCAGGCCGTGATTATCCAGCACCACTGTGCCGGGCGGCCAGGTGGTGGTGAGGGCCAGGCCGCCGCCCGGTTCGCTGTCGCGCTGGCTGACCAGGTTACCATTTTCATCCAGCAGGTGCAGGAACACTTTGTAGCGGTTTTGGAGGGGTACGGCCGTTTCCCAAAACAGCGTCACCTCCACAATATCACCCGGTTGCAGGATTGTTTCACCCAAAGTGTAGCCATCTAGCACGATATTTTCGCCAAAGGGGAGGGAAACGGCCGTTGCCATCTCGGTGGCGGGCGCAGAGGGTACGGCGTAGGTGACAAAACGCACGTCGCCAACCCACTCGTCGGTGGCTTTGAAGGCGTGGGCGTCCAGCCAGCGCTCAACCAGCCGTTCGGGATCGCGCTGCGCCTCGCCCCAGAAGATAGCGTAAATGCGGTTGTGCTGGGCGGCAATCTGGCTGAGGGCGGCGTCGATGTCGGCGGGATTGGGGCGGCTGCGGCCCTCTGGCAGGGGAAAGACGTTGCCGTCGTCGGGGAAGTAGTAGGTGAACGCTTCCCACTGGTTGGCGGCGTTCAAAATGATACCCGCATCGGGATGATCTTCGGCCAGAATGCGCTGGGCCATGGCGCGGTAATCGGCCCGGGCGTAGGCCGGATCGGCGTACATGTTTTGCAGCGATTGGAGCATGCCCCACGGCAGCACTAGCAGCAGCACGCCCGCCAGCAGGCGAAAGCCGCGCTGGTTGGTTTCCGTCAGCGCAGCCCCCAGCCAGATTGCCCAGAACGGCACAGCGACCATCAAAAATTTGTAATATTCGCGGCCCGTCGTGCCGGTGGCATACATCATGACCAGCGGAATGAGCACGCCCAAAACGGGCAAGATGAGTTTAGACCGGGCGTACACCAACCCAATCCCCAACAAACCAGCCACCAGCCACAATAAACTCGCTTCTGGTTCAATTGTCTGGCCAAAGGTGAGGAAGTGGGCAACGGCCGTAACCAACTCCCCCACCCCCGGCCGGTTAATCGGATCACTGCCAAACTGGACCCAAAATGTGGGCAGCCAGGGCGCATAAAGCAGCAGCGTGGCCAGCATGAGGAAGGACCAATGCTTAATGGTTAATGGGAAATGGTTACTGGTTAATGGTTTGGGCAAGGATTGGATAATTTTGATGAGGACAAACAGATTGTGGACGAGGAGGACGGCGGGGAAAAAGTAGTGCGTGTACAACCCCGCCGCCGCACACAGCACATACGCGCCACCCCACCACCATTGCCGATTACCGCTCACCGATAACCGATTACCGATTACCGACCACCAGCGCAGCAGCAAAACCGTCGACAGCACCGCCCACAAACCCAGCAGCGCATACATTCGTGTTTCCTGGCTGTAATACACCAGCCCTGGATTGATAGCGACCAACCCCGCCGCCACCAAGCCCAATCTCTGTGCCCCTCTGTGCCGCCTCTGCGTAACTCTGTGTTCCGCTTTTTCCTGTTGCTGAAGCGGCCGTTTCGACACGCTCAACGCCCTTCCCAGTACAAACGTCAACGGCACCACCAACAACCCGGCAAACACGGACAGCGAACGCAGGCCAAATTCGCTGTCGCCCGCCAGCTTGCGCCACTGGTGCAGCAGCAGGTAGTAAAGCGGCGGATGAATGTCGCTGGCGGTGCCCTCGATAATGAGCGGGATGGAGCGCTCGCTCAGCCGGGCGCTGTTCCCCTCATCATTCCAAAACGACTGCACTTCCAGATTATGCACCTGCAGTCCAAACGCCAGCAGCAAAATCGCCACCAGAAGATATTGCTTAGCCACAGAGGGCACAGAGAAATGAGAGATTTTGGGTTTTTTCTCTGCGATCTCCGCGTCCTCTGCGGTGAAATCTTTAGGCTTCAGGTTCATGAGGGGTTAACCAGCGGAGGAGGGCGAAGAAGAGGCTGGCGAGGGCGGGAATGAAGAGATACGGCCGTATCTCCATCCAGTCATACACCCAACCAGCCTGGGGCACAGGTTTGGCCATCTGCGGCAGCGTTTCAGCCAGCGCATCGTACACGGGCTGGGGCGTAAAATCGGCATCGAGCAGGCGGAAGTAGTAAAACGATTGGTCCAGCTCCGTGTCATCTTTGCGCTTGAGGAACCAGGTGTTGATCACACCCACCCAGGGCCATTCCGCCTGCGCCCGCTCGTATGCCTCGACGGCAAAACGGGCCTGCTGCTCCGGCGTCACCCGGCCAAAGCGGGCGTCCATGCCTTCCGGCACCACATTCCAGCCCATCTCCGATATCCAGATCGGCTTGTTGGCGTCGCCGTGGCGCACCATCACGTCACGCAAATACAAATTGTGCGGATAGTTGATCACGTTGGGCTTCAGCCGCTGGTCCAGCGCCCCGGACCACAGCCCGTACCCCTGCGCCGACATCACGTCGAAGCAGTCACCAGCCCCGGCGGCGTACATGCGCTCCAAAAAGATGAGATCGTTCAGGTTGCCGTCGTTGATGGCCACGGTGGGGGTGAGCGCCCCGGCCAACACCACAGCGTCGGGATTTACTTCCTTGATACGGCCGTACGCGTTACACAACAGCTCCGTATACTGCTCCGGGCTGACGGGCTGGTGGTTGCCCCACTCGCCGTTGCCGTTGGGCTCGTTCCACAGCTGGAAGTAGCGGATACGGCCGTTATACCGTTCCGCCACCGCCGCCGCAAAATCGCCAAAATCGTCGTAGTTGTCCGGGGGGGCCAGCGTACCGGTCACCTCCACCGGCAGCGCACGGCTCCAGGCGGGCGGATTGCTCAGCCGGGCAATAATCTCAACATCGTACGACTCCGCCAAATCCACGATGTTGTCGTACTTCTCCCACGCCGAGCGGAACGGCTCGTGCCGCCGGTCCTCAAAATCCCCCTTGCCGTGAATCTCAATATCTTCCCAAACAAATTCCTGGCGGATGAACTGGAAGCCCGCCTGACGGGCCATTTGCAGACTCAGATCGCGCTTAACAATCTCGGCTTCCTGCTCCAAAAAGGTATTCACGCCAAACGGAGACACAGGCACAATAGTCCGTTGAGCAGAGTTTAGAGCGAGCTGGGGTTGGGGGCGTACGGCCGTATTCCACCAGTGCACCACCCCGCGCAGCTGGGCCAGCAGGGCATCTTCGCCCGTCAGTTCATACAACGAACCAACGGGCGGCCATAAAGAAATCACGAGCAACAAACCACTAGCCACTAAAATCAACTTCTTCCACATAGCGCCAAATTATAACCCAAATCGCCAATCGCACATTCCATGATGCACTGCGTCAATAGATCGTGTAGAATAATGGCAACTTTGCGGGGGAAACGGCCGTATGATAGACTTTCGCCCCATACTCGATCCCACTTCGAGTTGGCGGCTTTCCAATAAAATAAACAAGAGGGACACGCATGTTATCACCAATCGAAAAGATCCTGTTTGCCTTTTTGGCGCTCATCTGCATCGTGGCGACAATCAACACCTTTGGCCAGATGTACAAAATCGTCATGCGCGGCCCAGGCAAGCTAAAGCTCAATGATCTGCCGCGCCGCATCGTCACCGGACTGGTTGCCCTCATCTCCCAGGGGCGCATCATTCGCCACCGCAAACTCTCCTCCCTGTTCCACTACGGCGTCGCCTGGGGCTTCATCTTTTACTTCCTCGTCAACGCCATCGACGTCGCCGAAGGGCTCATCACCGGCTTCGAATTCTTGCCAGATAACATCATTGGTGACGTTTACCGCTTCGCCGCCGACATTTTTGGCGCGCTGGTGCTCATTGGCGTGGTTTACTTCATTTTGCGCCGCTTTGCCTGGGGTGATCCCGCCCTCACCATTCGCGACAACGTGAAGCTGCTGCCCCAGGTCCGCAGCGGCGGCGTCAGCAAAGATTCCTTTGTTGTCGGCCTCTTCATCCTGTGTCACGTCGGCTTCCGCATGATGGCCGCCGCCTTTCACATTGCCCAACACGGTGCCGATCCCGGCCAGCCAGTGGCCAACCTCATTGCCCAAACCTTCCTGGTGGGCGGCAGCGAAACCGCCCTCAACTTTGGCTGGCACTTTAGCTGGTGGGTTGCCGTCGGCCTGGTTTTGATGTTCCTGCCCTACTTCCCCTACACCAAACACGCCCACCTCTTCATGGGCCCGTTTAACTTCATGACCAGCCCCGACCGCACCTACCTGGGCCAGATGTTCACCCTGGACTTCGAAGATGAGTCGATTGAACAATTTGGCGCGGCCACACTGTTTGATTTGGAGCAAACCAAGCTGGTTGACGCTTTTGCCTGCATCATGTGCAACCGCTGCCAGGAAGTGTGCCCCGCCTACCGCACCGGCAAGGAATTGTCGCCAGCGGCCGTTGAAATCAACAAACGCTACTACATTCGCGAAAATATGATTGAGTTTGCCAACGGCGGCGAAGCAACCATACCCCTGCTCGATTTTGCCATCAGCGAGAGCGCCCTGTGGGCCTGCACCGCCTGCGGTCACTGCATCGAAGTTTGCCCGGTGGGCAACACCCCCATGCTAGACATCATGGATATGCGCCGCGACCAGGTGCTGATGGCCTCCGCCTTCCCACAGGAGCTGAAGGGCGCGTTTGTCGGCATGGAGCGCATGGGCAACCCATGGCAATCCACCGACGACCGCATGGCCTGGGCCGCCCCACTCGAATTTGACGTGCCCACCGTGGAAGAAAACCCCGATTACGAGTATTTGCTCTGGGTGGGCTGTGCCGGGGCCTTCAACCCAGACGCCCAAGCAACCGTACGCGCCGTGGCCACCATTATGCATCACGCGGGCGTCAGCTTTGCCGTGCTGGGTGATGCCGAAAGCTGCACCGGCGACTCTGCCCGCCGCGCTGGCAACGAATATCTCTATTACGAAATGGCCCAGGGCAACATCGAAACGCTCAACGCGGCCGGGGCGGACAAAAAGCGCATCGTTACCAGCTGTCCGCACTGCTTCACCACCATCGGCAAAGAGTACGGCGAGTTGGGCGGCCATTACCACGTTTTCCACCACACCCAGCTTATTGCCGACCTGGTGGGCCGGGGCAAGCTGCGGCTCAACGGCAGCAAGCTGGAAAGCGTCACCTACCACGATCCGTGTTACCTGGGTCGGCACAATGGCATTCTTACCGAGCCGCGCACGGCGCTGGCTAAAGCCGGTGCCAGGCTGCTGGAAATGGAGCGCAGCGGCAAAGATTCGTTCTGCTGCGGCGCTGGCGGGGCGCAATATTGGAAGGAAGAGGAGCACGGCACGGAAGCCGTCAACGCCAACCGTTTTGCCGAGGCACAAGGCACCGGCGCTACTACGCTGGCCGTCGGCTGCCCCTTCTGCGCCACCATGATGATCGATGCCAACCGCGAAAAGGGTGAACCGATGCAGGTGAAAGATGTCGCCCAGGTTGTGCTGGAAGCAATGAGCTAACAACTGCCCTAACCAATGAGGCACAATTGCCGTCAATCCATAATCATGTAAAATGCTTGGCGTTATGGCAGAGTTAGATTTATCTTCCCTTTCTATCGACAAAACGGTTTTTTCCGTCAGGCACAACTTTGATGAAACAGAGGATAAACGGTACTGGCTGGCCAAGTCGCCCGAGGAAAGGTTGCGACATATCGAGTATTTAAGACAGATAAATTATGGACATCGCGCTACCGCCAGACTTCAAAGAGTTCTTGAAATTACTCAGGGAGAATGAAGTTGAGTACTTGCTAATCGGTGGTTATGCCATTGGCTATCATGGATACCCGCGTGCTACCAATGATTTAGATGTCTGGGTGGCTATTGACCCCAAAAATGCTCAGAAAATTGTTACAGCTCTCCAGCAATTTGGCTTTCAAACTTCTGATCTGACCGATGAACTCTTTTTGCAGGAAAAAAGTATTGTGCGCATGGGTGTTCCACCCATGCGTATTGAAATCTTGACAACCATTTCCGGTGTCGACTTTGAAGAGTCTTTTCAAGCCCGAATCGAAACGATTCTCGATGGCGTTGAAGTTAATTTAATCAGTCTCTCCCATCTCAAACAAAACAAAAAAGCCAGCGGCCGTTATAAAGATTTAGACGATTTGGAACATTTGCCCTAAAGCAGCAGGCAAACATAGTTTTCGGAGAAAGCAGGCAAATATGCAACTAAAATTGGCAAAGTTATTTGTTTTTCTGGGGGTTACGGCCGTTTTCATCACCGCCTGTAACACCGCAGAAACGTACAGCGAAACCTTCGACGAAACCGGCAGCTGGCGCGTGGAAAACAGCAGTGACGTGGTGGGCGAAGTCCGCGACGGCATTTTTGACTTCACCGTCGTGGCCGATGAGCTGACCAGCTGGACCACCGCTGGGGCAAACTTTAGCGACGGCATCTACTCCGTCGAGGCAACCCAGGTGGCTGGGCCAGACAACAACGCCTACGGCATGTTGTTCCGCGTCGATGACGAGAACGACAATTTTTACTCCTTCCAGATTTCTGGGGATGGTTTTGTGTGGATCGGCCGTTACCGCGATGGCGGCGCGGCCGAAGCCGAACCGATCGTGAATGATTGGTGGTTTGAGTCGCCAGTGATCAACCAGGGCAACGCCACCAACAAGCTGTCGGTGCAGGCCGAAGGGCAAAATCTCATCTTTTTTGTGAATGATCAAGAGGTTGGCCGCGTCACCGACGACGCCTTCAGCAGCGGCGACATTGGCCTGATGGTGCGTACGCTGGGCGTTGGCGGCGTGCAGGTGCAGTTTGATAACTTCACGGTTGAGCCGCTGCCCGAAAGTTAGAATAACTTGAGATTCAGTAAGCTATGACGCTATAATAAGCGCGACACTTGCATCTGGAAGCCAAACATGAACAGCACAAAAATTGTTTCTGATCCCAAAATCATGATGGGCAAGCCAATAATCGAGGGTACCCGGATCACTGTTGAGCTGATCCTGGAAAAATTAGCTGCTGGAGAAACCGTGGAACAACTTCTGGCGGCTCACCCCAGGTTAACACAGTCCGGGATTCAGGCCGCATTGGCTTATGCAGCGCAGACCATGCGCTCTGACCTTATTTACCCGACAACCCTCGCCGCCGCATGAATTTTCTGGCTGATGAAGGTGTTGACGCTCCCATTGTGGCTGAACTTCGCCAGGCGGGTTTTCAAGTGGCCTACGTGGCAGAACTTTCACCGAGCATAGACGATAGCACTGTCCTATCTATGGCAAATCAGCAAGAGGCGGTTCTGATTACTCAAGACAAAGACTTTGGGAATCTGGTTTTCCAACAAAGATTGATTTCACATGGTGTCATCTTGCTGCGCCTCCATGGCATTGATCCGCGCTTAAAGGCACATTTGCTTTTGAAAAGCATTCGAGATCATCAAGACCAGCTAGAGGACTCATTTACTGTAATTACGCAGGACAGAATTCGAATACGTCCGCGTCTGAATTAACTTTACAAGCACGGCCGTTTCCCTCACCATCCCACCAGGCATACGGCCGTTTCTTAACCAACAACGAAACCTGAACAAGTTACGCTAAATACACACCCACTAATTCGACCGACGTGGTGGTAGGAAACGGCCGTTTCCTACCCAACAATTCGCACAAGGAGCTCCCACAATCCTATGCTTGAGACAGAACAAGAGATTCAAACACGTTTAGCCAGTGACACACCGGCAGAACCACTGTACATCAGCACCGCCGAAATTTTAAGAGATTACACCCTGGCCAACGAAAGCCGCCACGCCAGCCTGATTGGGCGACGTGAAGTGCTCAGCGGCAAGGCCAAGTTTGGCATCTTTGGCGATGGCAAAGAGGTAGCCCAACTGGCCATGGCCAAAGCGTTCAAAAAAGGCGACTTCCGCTCTGGCTACTACCGCGACCAGACCTTTATGTTTGCCACCGGGGCCGCCACCATCAAACAATTTTTTGCCCAGCTGTACGCCATCGCCGATGTCTCGCTGGAGCCACATTCGGCCGGGCGGCAGATGAATGCTCATTTTGCATCGCGCAGTTTGGATGAAAACGGCCGTTGGCGTGACCTCACCCAGCAAATCAACACTTCCGCCGACGTTTCCCCCACCGGCAGCCAGATGCCCCGTTTGGTCGGCCTGGGCTATGCCTCTCGCCTCTACCGCGAGCTGGATGAGCTGAAACAGTTCACCCAATTTTCCCGCAATGGCAACGAGATTGCTTTTGGTACGATTGGCAACGCCAGCTGTGCCGAGGGCATGTTTTGGGAAGCGATCAACGCCATCGGCGTGCTGCAAGCACCCGTGGTGCTCTCCATTTGGGACGATGGCTACGGCATCTCCGTGCCCAACGAATACCAGCACACCAAGGAAAATTTGAGCGACCTGCTGCAAGGTTTCCAGCGCGAGCCCAACAGCAAACGCGGCTTCGATATCTACACCGTGCGCGGCTGGGATTACATGGCCCTGATGGAGACGTACCAAAAAGCCACCCACATCGCCCGGCGTGACCACGTGCCCGCTATCATCCACGTCATCGAGATGACCCAGCCGCAGGGGCATTCCACCTCCGGCAGCCACGAGCGCTACAAGTCCGAAGCGCGGCTGGCGTTTGAGGAGGAGTTCGACTGCATCCGCAAAATGCGCGAATGGATCATCGAGCAGCGTATTGCCACGGCAGGCGAACTGGACCAGATTGAGCGTAATGCGCACAAGTCGGTGGAAAACATTCGCACCAAGTTGTGGAAAACGTTCTCCCTGCCCATCTACAAAGAACGGCAAGAAGTGGCCAACATCATCGAAGAAATTGAGGCCACTTCACCCCGGCAGGCCGAACTGGCCAGGCTGCGGCGCAAGCTCATGGAAATCAAATCGCCCTTCCGCCGCGACAACATGGAAGCAATTCGCGAGGCGCTGCTGCTGGTGCGCGGTGAGCAGTCACCGGCCATGCAAAAGCTGGCGCAGTGGCGCACCAACCAGATCGCCATCAGCAAAGAACGGTACGGTTCACACCTCTACAGCCAGTCCAGCGAGACATACCGCAACGTGCGCGAGGTCAAGCCGGTTTACTCGGCCCAATCTGAAAGCCTGAAAGGGTTTGAAGTGCTGAACCGCACCTTCGACGCGATGCTGGCTCGCGAGCCGCGTTTTGTTGCCTTTGGCGAGGACGTCGGCCAGTTGGGCGGCGTCAATCAATCAATGGCGGGTATGCAGGCCAAATACGGCAAGCTGCGCGTGTCGGACACCGGTATTCGCGAGGTGACGATTTTGGGCCAGGCGATTGGCCTGGCACTGCGAGGGTTACGGCCGTTAGCCGAAATCCAATACCTCGACTACCTGCCCTACGCCCTGCAAATCATGTCCGATGACCTGGCCACGACCCAGTGGCGCACCCGGGGCGGCCAAAAAGCGCCGGTGATTGTGCGCACGCGCGGCCACCGCCTGGAAGGCGTCTGGCACGGCGGTTCGCCAATGGGGGCAATTGTGCATCTGCTGCGCGGCATGCACGTGCTGGTGCCACGCAACATGGTCCAGGCGGCCGGTTTTTACAACACGCTGCTGCAAATTGACGAGCCGGCGCTGATTGTGGAAGTGCTCAACGGCTACCGGCTTAAGGAGCGCGTGCCGGACAATCTGACCGAGTACACCATTCCCCTGGGCGTGCCCGAAGTGGTGCGTGAGGGTGACGATATCACTGTGGTTACCTACGGCGCGATGGTGGGCGTGGCTGAACGCGCCGCAGAGCTGCTGGCCCGCACGGGCATCGCCGTGGAGCTGATTGATGTACGGACGCTGCTGCCGTTTGATGTGAACGGCCGTATCGTTGAATCGCTCAAAAAGACCAGCCGCATCCTGTTTGTGGACGAGGATGTGCCCGGCGGAGCCACCGCCTACATGATGCAGCAGGTGATCGAACAGCAGCAGGGCTTTTACTGGCTGGACAGCGAACCGGCCACCCTGGCCGCCGCCGAACACCGCCCGGCCTACGGCTCCGACGGCAACTATTTCTCCAAACCCAACGCCGAAGACATCTTCGAAGTCGTCTACAACATCATGAACGAAGCCGAACCGGCGCGATATCCAATTTTTTACCGGTAAGGCATTGAATTACGAATCTGCAAACGTAAGATTTTTATCAAAGATTTCGCAGATTACGCAGATAAAAATCTTTTCAATCTGCGTAATCTGCTGATTTAACTCTCTCAATTTTGTATTTTGGCAAATAAGGGAGTGCAGTTGAGGAGCACATGGCAATACAAGTCGTCATGCCCGAGATGGGCGAAGGTGTGGTTGAAGGAACCATTTCCCGCTGGCTGAAGCAGGTGGGCGAGCAGGTGGACCAATACGAGCCGCTGCTGGAAATTGAAACGGACAAGGTAACCACCGAAGCCACCGCCGAAGAGGCGGGCACCGTGCTGGAAATCCTGGTGCCGGAGGGCGAGACGGTGGACGTGGGCACCGTGCTGGCAGTCATTGGCCAGCCAGGCGAGTCGCCCCAGAAAAACGGCAAGGCCCCGGCCCAAGAAACAACGGCCAAAGCAGAACCTGCGCCGCCGCCGACTGCACCAAAAGCACAGGCAACGGCCGTTGCCCACCACCAACCCACCGAGCGCTACACCGGCCGCATCAGCCCCGTCGTCGGCCGCATCGCCGCCGAGCACGAGGTAGACCTGAACCAGATCCACGGCACGGGCCGCGACGGCCGTATCACCAAAACCGACATCCTCGCCCACCTCGACCAACGCCAAACCAACCCACAACCCCTCACCCCCTCACCCGTTCACCCCATCACCCCGTCACCCCTTCACCCCGTCACCCGGTCACCCCGTCACCCGGTCACCTTGTCACCTGAACTCGCCACAGGCGAGGTTGTCCCCCTCACCCCCATGCGCCGGGCCATCGCCGAGCACATGGTACGCAGCGTGCAGACCAGCCCGCACGTCACCACCGTGTTTGAGTTTGACTTTACGGCCGTTGCCCACCACCGCACTGCCCACAAGGATCAATTTGCCCGAGATGGGGCCAACCTCACCTTCACCGCCTACATCGTCGCCGCCACGGTGGCAGCGCTGAAGCAGCACCCGATGGCCAACAGCACCTGGACCGACGAGGGGATCGCGCTGAAGCGACAAATCAACATCGGCATGGCCGCCGCCATCGACGACGGCCTGATTGTGCCGGTGATCAAGGGGGCCGATGGCATGAACCTGCTTGGCCTGGCCCGCACCATCAACGACCTCACCGAGCGAGCGCGGCGTAAGCAGCTCCAGCCCGGCGACGTGCAGGGCGGCACCTTCTCCATCACCAACCACGGCACCTCGGGCAGCCTCTTTGCCACGCCAATCATCAACCAGCCGCAGTGCGGCATTTTGGGCGTGGGCAAAATCGAGAAGCGGGTGAAGGTGATCAACGATGCGATTGCGATACGGCCGCTCGCCTACGTTAGCTTCACCTTCGACCACCGCATCCTGGATGGGAAAACGGCCGATGATTTTGTCAGCACCATCAAGCAGGTGATTGAAAACTGGCAGTAAACCGACTATTGGTAGTTGGGTAGCTGAGCCACTCGTGAATTTCATGAGTGGCTTTTTTTTACGGCCGTTACCCCCTTGTGCTCAACCACCCTCGCAAAAATCTTCCTGATTACGTTATGATTTCTAATAGGATTCTTGACATTTCTTATCTGAATCATTATTATTCTTGTCATTCACCTAAATATTTTTAACTTGTAGATCAATTTCTTTCCTAAACAAACCACCTGGCTAACAACGGTCTCAATTACCCAATTACTTAATTACTCAAAAGCCATGACTACACCTACCCCCAACCGACCCGCCGGGATGACCGGCTTTACCATCGTCTGGATTGGCCAGCTCGTTTCCCTGCTGGGCACCAGCATGACCAACTTCGCCCTCACCATCTGGGCCTTCGAGCAAACCGGCCGGGCCACCGACCTGGCCTTGATCGGCTTCTTTTTCCTGGTGCCGCTGCTCATCGTCAGCCCCATGGCCGGGGCGATTGTGGACCGCCACGACCGCAAATTGATGATGATGGTCAGCGATCTGGCTTCCGGCGTAGTCACTATCATCGTGCTGATTTTGTATGCCACCGGCCTGCTGGAAGTGTGGCATCTGTACATCACCGCCGCCATTTCCGGCACCTTCCAGACGTTCCAATGGCCCGCTTACTCCGCCGCCATCAGCACCATGCTGCCCAAGACGCAGTACGCCCGGGCCAACGGCATGATCTCCCTGGCTGAATCCGGCTCCGGCATTTTTGCCCCAGTGCTGGCGGGGGCGCTGCTGAGCTATTTTGGCCTGAACGCCGTATTTGCCATCGACATTATCTCCTTCGTCATCGCCATTGGGGCGCTGCTGGTGGTGAACATTCCCAACCCCAAACGCACCGAAGCGGGTGCGGAAAGCCAGGGCAGCATCTGGAAAGAGTCGGCCTACGGCTTTCGCTACATTTTGGCCCGGCCCAGCCTGCTCGGTTTGCAGCTGCTCTTTTTTGGGGCCAACTTTATGGCGGCGCTGGGCGGTACCGTCTTTGCGCCCATGCTGCTGGCCCGGACGGGCAACAATGAACTCATTTTTGGCTCTGTGCAATCAGCCGGGGCCATTGGCGGGGTGATTGGCGGCCTGGTGATGAGTGCCTGGGGCGGGCCGAAACGACTGGTTCATGGCGTGGTCTTTGGCTGGATCATTTCGGGTCTTACCCAATCCGTTTTTGGCGCCGGGCAAATCTTGCCAGTCTGGCTGGTGACCAGCTTTATCATGTCGGCCCTGATACCGCTCATCAATGGCTCTAACCAGGCCATCTGGCAGGCCAAAGTGGCCCCCGACGTACAGGGGCGCGTTTTTGCCATTCGCCGCCTCATCGCCTGGGTCTCGACGCCGCTGGCGCAGCTCATCGCCGGGCCGCTGGCCGATTACGTGATGGAACC
Source organism: Anaerolineae bacterium (assembly GCA_020848035.1). Taxonomy (GTDB): domain Bacteria; phylum Chloroflexota; class Anaerolineae; order Promineifilales; family Promineifilaceae; genus Leptofilum. The sequence continues at coordinate 294,400 of JADLAX010000026.1, forward strand.
AGCCATGCAAGAAGGGGGTGCGCTGGCGGGCGCGTTTGGCGGACTGGTGGGCACCGGCAATGGCGCAGGCATGGGACTGATGCTTTTCGTCTCGGGCATCCTGTCTAGCCTGGTGGCCCTGGCGGCTTATTCCACCAACGCCGTGCGCCACGCCGAAGATCTGCTGCCGGACCACGAGCAAACAGCCGCGGAAGAAGAGCATAACCCGGCGGCTGTCGCCGAACCGACACAGTTGGAAGGAGCGTAACATGCAGCAGTACGAAGGATATTTTAGTTTAGACACGTTTTTGCTTGAAGTTCGGCTGAGGGACGGGCGGCTTACGGCCGTTTCCCCAGGTGTGCCGGAAGGGTACGAAGTGATTTTGCAGCCTACGGCCGTTCCCCACACTTTTACCCTGCTCCGTGGACCGCTGGCAGGGGTTACGGCCGTCTTCCACCACTCCCCCGACGGCAAACCCACCGGCCTGACCATCGGCGGCGAGTTTGAGCTGACTTACAGCCCCACCGCGCCGCCAACGCCGGACATCCCCACCGGGCAAGGGCTGCTGCCGCCAGAGCTGGTGCTGGACGCCGGCAAGGAAGCCGATTTTGCCGAACTGCTGGATGCGGTGCTGGGCGGCGACGGCGGGTTGTTAGACTACACCCTGCCCTACCCCAAACATGAATTTCTGCGCTACCTGGCCGCGCAAGACCGGTTCATTTTCCACGGCTCGCCCAAAGCCGACATTGAGGAATTTAGCACCCGCCGCACCTCGATGGAGCTGAATGACAAAAACGGCCGTGGCAACGTGCAGGGCATCTACGGCACCCACGACGGCCTCTGGCCCCTCTTTTTTGCCGTGGTAGACCGCGACAAGATCACCGGCTCCATCCGCAACGGGGTGCAGTTTTACCAAAACGACGACGGCGACGAGGTGGGTGTGTATCACTTCTCGGTGAACCAGGAGTGGCTGGACCAAAATCCGTGGCGCAGCGGCACGCTCTACGTGCTGCCGCGCCAAACCTTCCGACAAATGCCCATGACGGCCAGCGGCGGCCTGTCCAACGAGTGGGTCAGCGAACTGTCGGTCAGGCCGCTGGTGCGCCTGGCCGTCGCGCCGGAGGACTTTCCCTTCCTGGCCCAGGTGGGCGGCCATGATGATTCCGAGCTGATCAACCTGGGCACCCTGGGCGAGCAAATCACCCAGGCCACCACCGCCGCCGATTTTGGCGCAGACTGTCTCAATTGGAAGCTCAGCTACTCGCCCGAATTGGGCGAAACGATTCTCAAGTACATTCCCCTGGCACAGAAGTTCATTCCGACGGCCCGGTTTGTGCTGCGTTTTGAGCCGGAAACGGCCGTCTGGCTGGAAATGTCTGGTCCACCGGCCGTCATGCAGGTGATGCGCGACCGGGTGGAAAGGCACCTGGCGGAGCGTGAAAAGTGAAACGTGAAACGTGATTGATTCGTCATCACGTTTCACGCTTCACGCCTCTTCTTCTCAAAACGGCGTCCCTATCATCCCCGGTAGGGGCGCTGTTTTTTTGCCAAACATCGAATCTGCCATATAATCCCGTCTATCTATTCACACTCTGAATATTCTGTTTCTGAATAACATTATGGCCCCATCTTCACTTTCTCTCGAACTGGCCCTGCTGGGCTTTGTGCGGCAGCAGCCCAATCATGGCTACGCCATTCACCAGGCGCTAACCGACCCCGCCGGGTTGGGTCCGGTGTGGCAAATTAAGCTGAGCCAGCTCTATGCCCTGCTGGCCAAGCTGGAAGAAGCGGGTTACCTGACCACCAGCACCGAACTGCAAGACAACAAACCACCGCGCAAGCTGTTCCACCTGACCCCATCGGGGGAGACAGTTTTTTTGGAGTGGGTACAGACACCGGTGGGCAACGGCCGTTCCCTCCGCCTGGACTTTTTGGTGAAGCTCTATTTTGCCCGGCTGGAAAGCAATGAAATCGCCGCCCGGCTGCTGGCCAGCCAACGCAGCCAATGCCACGATTGGCTGGCGGCGGAGCAGGAGATTGCCACGGAAGAGTTTGAAAATGGCCGGGTGTACGGCCGGTTGGTTCATCAATTTCGCGCCGGTCAAATTCAAGCGATGTTGACCTGGCTCGATCAATGTGAGGAGGAACTTTCTGGTGAAAATTAAATGGTTGCTTTTATTGTTTGCGCTCTTTTTTGTGGTGGGCTGTGGCGCTGACGCCGCCGAAGAAGAAGCGGCCGAACCGCAAGAAATCACCGTTTTTGCGGCATCATCACTCACCGATGCCTTTAACGAAATGGCCGAAGCGTTTAAAGCCCAAAATGAAGGCGTCGCGGTGGTGCTTAACTATGCTGGATCGACCCAGCTGGCCGCCCAACTCAGCGAAGGGGCAGCCGCCGACGTGTTTGCCTCGGCCAACAGCACCCAAATGCAGGTCGCAGTAGATGCCGGGCGCATTACCGCAGGCAGCGAAAAGCTGTTTGTCTCCAACCGCCTGACCGTCATTGTGCCCGCCGATAATCCGGCGGGCATCACCGCGCTGGAAGATTTAGCCCAGCCGGGCGTACAGATGATCCTGGCGGTGACCGGCGTGCCGGTACGCCAATACACGGACGAAATCGTGGCCACCTTCCCGGCCGATTTTCAGACAAATTTCTACGCCAACATGGTGTCTGAAGAAGAAAATGTGCGCCAGGTGTCGGCCAAAGTGGCCCTGGGTGAAGCCGATGCAGGCATCGTCTACACCTCAGACGTGACGCCAGACATTGCCGACCAGGTGCTGCAAATTGACATTCCAGACGATCAAAACGTAATCGCCACCTACCCCATCGCCCGGCTGGCCGACGCCCCCGCGCCCACCCTGGCGCAAAGCTTCGTTGACTTTGTGCTGAGCGAAGACGGACAGGCCATCCTGGCAAAATGGGGCTTTGGCCCGCCGCCGACAAATTAGGCATGTCATTGAGTAATTGGGTAATTGAGTAATTGGCAGTTCCAGGGTTACCCAATTACCTGATTACCCACTCACCCACGCACTTCTTCATGAAACTCACCCTCCCCCGCAGCCGCCCGCCGTCGTCACCAACGTGGGCGGAGCGGCTGCCGGGGCTTTTAGCCTCTTTACTGGCCCTGATCATGGGGCTGTTTATCATTCTGCCGTTTGTGGCGCTCATCTGGCGCGCTGTTACGCTGGAGGGCGATCTCCGGGCGACGGACCTTTCGATTGGTTCGGCCATTTGGCTAAGTTTGGGCACAACGGCCGTTACCGTCCTCCTCATCATTCTTTTTGGCACCCCGCTGGCCTACTTTCTGGCCCGGCACAACTTTCCCCTCAAGCGGCTCCTCTCCATCTTCATCGAGATTCCCATCGTCATGCCGCCGGTGGTGGCCGGGCTGGCGCTGCTCTCTGCCTTTGGGCGACGCGGCCTCATTGGCCAATCGCTGGCTGAGCTGGACATCACGGTGACGTTTACCTTAACGGCCGTTGCCCTGGCCCAGCTGTTTGTCGCCGCTCCTTTCTACATTCGCGCCGCGCAAAGCCGCTTTGAAACCCTGCCCCGCGAGTATGAAGATGCCGCCGCCGTGGACGGCGCCAATCGGTGGGTCACCTTCTGGCTGGTCATCTTGCCGCAAAGCACGCGAGCGCTGCTGGCAGGCCTCATCCTCAGCTGGGCGCGGGCGCTGGGCGAATTTGGCGCAACGATCCTTTTTGCCGGGAATTTGCAGGGACGCACCCAAACGATGCCGCTGCTGGTCTACGGCGCGCTGGAGCGCGACCTGCGCGTGACGTTTGTCACGGCGCTGCTGCTGCTGGGTCTGGCGGTGCTGGCCTTCAGCCTTACCCGCTGGCTGGGCCGCCTGGACCTCGACGAAAATTGAGCCACTTTCTGGTCAAGTTAGGCAACCTGGCTTACGATTAACCCGATTGAATGATTCAACACGCCATTCACACAGGCAACCGTAAGTTTATGTCAACCAACAAGCTAAACGCCGCGCTGGCGGCCGAAGTTTTATCGTTTTTGAACGTCCCGGCCGCTGCGCCCACCTTACCGGTGCTGGAGGCGCTGCTGACGGCCTACTACCGTCGTGTGCCCTGGGAAAGTGTCTTCCGCATCGTGCGCCGGGCGGAAAACCCCACGCCGCGCTGGCCCGACTTATTCTGGCGCGACGCCATTTCCCACGGCGGCGGTGGCACCTGCTTCGAGAGCAATTACGCCTTTTTCGCCCTGCTGCAAACCCTCGGCTACGACGGCTACCTGACCATCAACAACATGGGCGAGTCGATTGGCTGCCACACGGCGATTGTGGTAGTGCAGGACGGGCAAAAGTGGCTGGTAGATGTGGGGCTGCCGCTCTACGCCCTGCTGCCCATCAGCAACCGGGGCGTGATGCACCGCAGTTCGCCTTTTTTGCACTATGCGGTGCGGCCAAACGGCCGTTCCACTTACCAGATCGAGCGCTGGCCCCACCCCAAACGCACCGCCTTCACCCTCGTCGACGAGCCGGTAGACGACACCACCTATCGCGCCGCCACCGCCAACGATTACGGCGAATTTGGCCTTTTCCTCGAATTTGTCATCATCAACAAAGTCGTTGACGGCGAGCCGTGGCGCTTTAACATGGCCGAACGGCCGTGGGCGCTCGACCGCTTTGAATGGGGCCAAAAGATGGATACACTTCTGGAAGGCGATGCGGCCGTCGCCGTGGCGGAACATTTTGGGCTGGAAACGGCCGTTGTGCAACGCGCCTTTGCCCTCACCCAACACAATTATCCCAACCAGGAACTCACCGCGGAGGACGCAGAAAACGCGGCGGAATTTTAGAAAACTCTGCGCACTCCGCGGACTCAGCGGTTAAAAAAATATGCGAAAACCAAAACCATACCAACCCAAACCCAAAAAGAAAGTCACGCCGCGCCAGCGCAGCGGCGATTACCGCATCTTTGTCGGGGCATTCCCCGAAGGCGAAAAAATCGGCCAGATTCAGCAGCTGCGCCAGGCAGTTGACCCGGAAACGGCCGTCATTACCCCACCGCACGTTACCCTGGCAGGCACCTACTGGCGCAGCGGCCAGCCCAACGCCAGCAGCGAAAGCGTGCTCATCGACAAGCTTACCGGCCTGGCAGCCTACCTCAAGCCGCTGACGCTGCACCTGGGTGGCATCTACACCTTTGGCGAGCGGGTCATCTATCTCGGCGTGCTGCCCACGGACGAGATGCTGGCTATCCGAAATTCCCTTATGGCGGTGATGGGCAAAGACAAACATCGCCAGTTCCGCCCCCACCTGACGCTGGCGATGCGATTAAAAGACGAGGCATTTGCTGCAGCGCTGGCAGAACTGGAACAATCTGAGTGGGCCGACGGCCGTTTTACCACCCCCATCCACGATCTGCGCCTGATGCAGCGCGGCCCCAACGACCCCGCCTGGCGCACCATCCACACGATTCCCCTGCTGGCAGCAGATAAATAAATCAAAGATTTCGCAGATTGAAAAGATTAAAAAATCTGGTTAATCTGCGAAATCTTTGATAAATGCCATCTTTAAGCACGCTTCTTATTTGAGGAGTCTTATTTTTAACTTGCAAATGATTGATTTTTTGTTAAACGGAGAACGGTATCACCTGCGCTGCAGCGACGATCTGACAAAGCCGCCGCTGCTGCTGCTGCACGGCTTCACCGGCAGCAGCGCCAATTGGGATCCTCTGCTGCCGCTGTTGGGTGCGCGGCATTCGGTCATCGGGGTAGATATTTTGGGACACGGCCGTTCCGCCAGCCCACTCGATCCCCAGCGCTACACCATGCTTCAGGTCGCCGCCGACCTCATCGCCCTGCTGGATGAATGGCACATTGAGCAAACGGCCGTTCTCGGCTACTCGATGGGCGGGCGACTGGCATTGTACCTGGCCTGTACCTACCCGGAACGATTTAGCCAGCTCATCCTGGAAAGCAGCTCCTCCGGTTTGGCCACCGAGGCGGAACGCGCCGCCCGCCGCCAAAGCGACGAGGCGCTGGCCAACTGGATTGAAGCCAACGGCATCGAAGCCTTTGTCGACCGCTGGGAGACACTGCCGCTGTGGGCCAGCCAGGAGCAGCTTTCAGAAGAAGTTCGGGCGCGATTGCGGCAGCAGCGACTGCAAAACAGTCCGCTGGGTCTGGCCAATTCGCTGCGCGGCATGGGCACCGGGGCACAGCCCTCGCTGTGGGAAAAATTGCCTGCGCTAACCCTGCCCACGCTGCTCATCGCTGGCGAGCTGGACGAGAAATTTGTGGCCATTAACCAAAAGATGGTGGAACGATTGCCCAACGGCCGTCTCCACCGCATCCTCCACGCCGGACACACCACCCATCTGGAACGGCCGTCTGCATTTGCCACGGCCGTGTTAACCTTCATGGGAAACTGAGTAATTGGGTAATTCAGGCAGACAATTACCCAATTACTCAATTACAATAGCCAGATGAACAAACAACTTCCGCTCCTTATTTATGATGGCGACTGCGGCTTTTGAGAAAAGTCCGCACGGCTCGTCGAGTCGTGGACCAACGGCCGAATCGCCCTACAACCGTGGCAAAACATCCCAGAAACCATGACCGCGTTGGGCCTGACGGACGACGACGGCATGGCCCAGGCGTGGTTTGTGGCTGAAAACGGCCGTCTCACCGGTGGCGCAGAGGCGATTAACCAATCGCTGCGTTACTGTTGGTGGTTACGGCCGTTCACGTACCTCTATCCCCTGCCCGGCATACGCCAGCTGCAAGATTGGGTCTACCGCTGGGTGGCAGAAAACCGGTACCGCCTGCCCGGCAGCACCCCGCAGTGCGCCATTCCCACCAAAAATGATCAATCCGCTCTCTAAAAATGATTGCCGCCGCCTGGCGCAACATTTGCCAGACGGCCCCCAAACCGTCATCTCGCGGGCGCATTTGCTGTGGGGCACGGCGCGGGCGTATGCCATTGGGCTGACGGCGGGGGGATTGGACACGGCCGTCGTCGAAGACCCCGGCTGTCCTGGCGAACCGATGATCTTTGGCCATAACGCCCGGCAAATCGCCGATCTGATGCCGCAAATCCCCGACTGGTTCTGCGTTAACGTCGCCACTGACCTGGCCGATGAGCTGGAACCGCTGCTGGCGGCCCAAATGGGCTGCGCCCTGCGGCGGCAAGGGGATGTGTACCACACGCTTACCCAAGCACCACCAGCGGCGCTGCTCACTCACCCCGCCGTGCGCCTGCTCACCCCTGACGATCTGCCCCTGCTGCAAGCCGCCCCAGCCGAGCTGCGCGGTCACAATCCGGAACAGTTGTTGCAGAGAACGGCCGCTGCCGGGGCCATCATTCAAGGCCAACTGGTAGCCATCGCCCAAAATTACGCCCTCAGCGAAGGTTTTGGCGACATTGGCGTCTTCACCCGGCCCGAGTGGCGCGATCATGGCTTGGCCGCCGCTGCCGCGGCGCTGGTGGCGGAGTGGCTGTGGCGCAACGGCCGTATCCCCGTCTGGAGCTGCGGCGAGCAAAACCACCCCAGTTTACGCGTGGCGAAGAAAGTGGGTTTTGTAGAAAACGGCCGTCGTGTCTACCTCATCCTGGACGAATAACTCGCCAAACAGCCTCTCTACCTCGCAAATGACAAAAATCACCAAACTCCAGGGTCGTTTGACCGTTCCTTTACGGCCGCTTTTTGCGTAAAATGGCACTGTTCTTGCCGGGCAGCTTGCCCCATTTGTTGCGTTCTTGCCGCGACCCGTAATGTGAGTCAATCAAATACAGCCAACGGAGGATCCCATGTCTCGTCAATTTTCCACTTTCGCCCGATTTCTGCTTCTGGTTTTGGCGGTAACGACCGTTCTCACCCTCACCGTGCACGCCAGCCCCACCAGCCAGGACACACCACGCCCGCGCTTCGGTCTGGAAGATATTCCCTACCAGGCAGGTGCGGAAAACAGTGCACCAAACGAGTCGGCCTTGAGCGTGACCGCACCAAACGTCTTGCTGCCCTGGAGCAAAGTGGCGTTTCAATCGCTGCGCAACGGCAGTTGGGACATTTTTGTGGGCAATGATGACGGGACGGGGCAAACGGCCGTTGTCGGCAGTGGCAACGCTGAGATTCAACCCCACCTCAACCGGGGCAATACCAAAATTGTCTACGCCTCCAACAGCGGCGGCGACTATGAGATTTACACCGCCAACTTCAATGGTTCCGGCCAGACCGCCCTCACCAGCAACACCACCAGCGACGGCAATCCATCCTGGTCGCCTGACGGCAGCAAAATCGTTTTCGAAGCGTACCGCAATGGCGAAGCCGACATCTACGTGATGAACGCCAACGGCACCAATCAGGTCCGCCTCACCACCCACTCGGACTTCGACGGCATGCCCAGTTGGTCGCCCGACGGCAGCAAAATTGCCTTCGTCAGCCGACGCACTGGTGGCTACCGCATTTACGTGATGAACGCCGACGGCTCCAGCCAGACGCAGCTCTCCAACCAGCCCTACAGCCTTCGCCCGCAGTGGTCGCCCGACGGCACCCAGATCGCCTACGATGCCGACGGCGATGGCGACGGCTGGCAAGACCTCTGGCGCATGAACGCCGATGGCAGCAGCCAGACCCTTGTCGTCAACCCCGGCGGCCAGACCGATGCCTGGACCTCTAGCTGGTCCCCAGACGGCAGCCGCATTGTTTACACGCTCATCTCCTTTGTCTACTACCAGGGCAACTGGTACTGGACCACCGCCTACCCTGATGCCTGGAGTCCCAACTTGGGCACCACCCGCCTCAGCAGCAACGGCACCGACTGGGATGCCACCTGGCAAACCAGCGATAGTTCATCCCCTGCGCTGACGCTCAACTCGATCCCGCAATACTCGCGTAATCCATTAACCGTAAGCTGGGTGGGCACAGATGTGGGCAGCGCCGGAATCAAAAGTTACGATGTTCAATACCGCTTAGCTGGGGCCACGAACTGGAGCAGTTTGTCCGCAGGAACGACGGCAACTACGGCCAATTTCAACGGCTCCGTAGGCCAAACCTACCAATTCAGGGTCCGGGCCACAGACAAAGCTTTCAACCGCAGTAACTGGCAGTACAACTTTCAAACAACCCTGTATAGTTGGCTGATTAGCGGTAACATCACCGACAATCGCGGAAACCCGATCACCAATGCCACAGTTGCAACTACACCTGCAGCTTTCAAAACATCATCAAGCGATTTCCATGGCTTCTTCCAAAACTTTGTAGGAGGAACACCAAACAATTATTCTGCAAGCTTGTTCAAAAGCGGTTATAGTGCCTTGCCTGCCACAGCCTACATGTCAAGTGAGGATGCTGTTGTAAGAATGGTCCTCCCTCCCCTCGACAATATCTTAATAAACTGGGGATTTGAGGATGGTCCCTTTGGTCCATCCAACTGGCAAAGCTTAGGGCTGTTAACTGAGCGCATCACTGCAGAAAAACATACTGGCTCTTATTCTGCTTTTATGGGTGAGGCAACCACACCACAACCAGTTAATGTATCGACTACCTCAGGGGCCTCGTTTTCGCCCAACATTACCAGTACAGAAGACGGCAAAATACATATAATTTGGCTTGAAGATGACCTTACTGGAATTTGCCGGGTAATGTATCGGAATTTAGACACGAATGGCTCTGTTTCAGCAGTCGTAGTTGTTTCTGGTTCCGGAGATCAGTGTTACTACAATTCCATAATTGCAGATGCAAATGGAGTTGTACACGTTTCATGGTTACAGTTAATTGGGGGTAATTATCACGTTTATTACAGACAACGTGATGGTATCGGCAATTGGAGCTCTATTGAAGATGTTTCTTTGGTTAACTTTGGAGCTGCGCAGCCCCATTTAAAAATTCGTGATACAGGAGAAGTTTATTTGGTTTGGAATGATAAACAAAATAATGAAGAGATGTTATTTTTTTCAGAGAGAGAGGGAGTATCTAATTGGAGTACCCCACTGAACATCTCTCCCGGTTTATCTTCATCGAAGACTTTTGATATAGACATAGATCATCTCGGAGGCATCCATGTGCTGTGGAGAGAGTTCGATTATTTGCATTATTACGAAGCTTCAATATTAGCTACCTATCGCTCAAGCGATGGTACCTGGTCTGCTCCAACAATCGTGGCTGGACCAGATGGGCATAAAAGCGTGCCCGATTTTACTATTGATAGTACAGGCAAAGTTCACGCAGTCTGGTCAAATATCGATCCTGCTTCAGAGTACCAGATCTATTATTCATCTCGAAATTTAGATGGGACTTGGACAGCGCCTGCACAACTTTCAAACGATGGGTTCGGCAATGGGATGGCTTTAATTACGGTAAATATTGACGGGAAACTTTACGTGCTGTGGCAAGGAGATAGTGGATTCCGTTATATTATAAGAAGCAGCACCGGAACGTGGGGAACAATTCAAACAATACCTTCAATAAACAACCCACCCGTAATTTTCGAAGTCGATCAAACAGGCACACTTCATTTAGCCTGGAGGGATCAAGATAGTAATATGGGAAACCTTATTTACGCATTTCAAAGTAGTGATAATATCTGGTCAACACCATTGAATATTTCCGGTGTTGACTCCGAAGTAGGCGTTACTAGTTCCTTCCTTGCCTCTGATGGTTCGATAAGTTTTGCCTGGTCTAAGTCCAGTGAAGAATTGGATTACATTGGAGAAATATTCTCGGTTCGGGCTAAACCGGGCACCTACACTCTTTCTCAAACTGTAAATATACCAGGCACAATGATAAACCCAACATTGTCATTATTTGCCAAACCTGCAGCTAGTGGAAGCGAAAATGATCCGATCCTCAGTGTAAATATCGATAACGGAACTTCGAACCAAAGCTTTTTATTAATGAATGTTAACGATCCGAATTGGTCACACTACTGGATTGATCTTTCACCGTGGCTGGGTGAATCCATTCAAATTAACGTCTCTTATGAAGTAGCGTCTACAGCACCATTTGAAGCAACAAGCTCAACACCGTTAAATGGATTTTACTTAGATGAAATTACATTGGGCTCCTCATTTACCGACGTTTGGATTCAAATTGATGGTTCTAACGAAGCACTGCGTGGGGAAGAAGTTACTTACACGATTTCCTATGGAAATAGAAGCAGTATAGATGCTGATGATGTTTCTATTACGGCCGTTCTCCCCCCACAGTTAACTTTCTTAAGCGCCAGTTTGCCACCTTCCAGCCAATCGCCAGGCTTGACCTGGAACATTGGTGACTTACCTGCCAACAGCGGCCCGATTTCTTTCACGATTACCGCCAGGGTGAAAAATACCGCTCAAGGGTTGAGTAATGCCACGTCCACTGTTAATATCACCACATCGTCTACAGAGTTAGAGGTGTTTAACAATGTGGGCCAAAGCGACCTGTTAATTGGCACCAGATTGTACACACCCTTGATTATTAAGAATTAGGGCAAATTTATGACCACCTTCATCCAATTCTGCGCCGGGGCCAAGCTGCGCCACGACTTCAGCGACCAGATCCAGGTGCGCTACCTGCACCCTAGCGGGGAAAACTTCGACACCTGGATCAGCGGCGAAGAAGTGCTGAGCCGCCTCAAAACAATGTCGCGCGAGCAGCTCATCCACAGCTTCAGCCGGATGAACTGGACCGAGGCCAAAGCCGCCCTTCAGCATGAATTGGATGAAGGCCAGCAAAACGCCAGGCGCAGCCTGAAGGAGCGCCTGGCCGGCCTGGTCGAAGACAACATCGGCGGCAATATTTTTGGCGATACGCTGGCCAACAACATTCGTGGCGTAGACAGCCATGCCGACCCCCGTGAGCAGGAAAAGGCGCTCTGGCAGGAGCGCCTGCGCCACGACGCCTTCCGCGCCGTCGCCCTGGAACTGGCCTGGATCAATCTGGAGGGCACCTTTCCCGCCGAAGCCACGGTCGAACCAGATGATTGGCTCTGACCGCCGAACCTGCCAGACTGAAACCTGGCAGGTTTTAGATTCCCCCATTCCTAGATAAAATCCCGGTTATGCCTCGAAATTGGTCTTGGCTGGTCAACGGCCTGCTGATCTTGCAGTACGTGTGGGCGCTAGGGGAAGCAACGGCCGTTTCCGCCACAAAAAACCCCTCACCTTTGTCACCAGCCCGACGGGCAGCGGGTGGAAGTCCAATGAAAATCCACAGACTTGTGGTGAGCGCAGCCAAATCATTTCGCAGATTCAACAGATTTTTTCTCTGCGACTCCGCATCTCTGCGTTAAATTATTCTCGAAGGAGACAGCCGTGAATCAACCAACCCTCACCAACCCAGACGCATTTTATGAGCAGGTGTGGCAGCTGGCCCGCCAGATTCCGCGTGGGCGAGTGGCCACCTACGGCCAGCTGGCCCAGCTCATTGCCTGCCCCACCGGCGTTACCCCAGATGAGTACCACGCCTTTGGCGCACGCTGGGTGGGCAGCGCCATGGCCGCCTGCCCCGCCGATGTGCCCTGGCAGCGGGTGATCAATTCCCAGGGCAAAATCAGCCAGCGACCAGGTGCCGAAAGGCAGCGCCAGCTGCTGGAACATGAAGGCATCGTGTTTGCCAGGGAGCGCATTGACCTGAAGGCTTACCATTGGCGCGGCCCTGGCGAGCCAGAGCCGCCGCAGCAAGCCAGGCTATTTTAAGCCAAGCCGTCACATGCATGAATTTAGAACAGATTTTCTATTTGACCTTGACACATTCCCATATCGGAATATAATACACGTATGGCTCGCACATCCACCACACATGACCCGTTTAATGCCATAGCTGAACCCAAAAGACGTGAACTGCTGGACCTGCTGGGAACACAGGAACTCTCTGTCAACGAAATTGTGGCGCGGCTTGGCTGGACCCAACCAATGGTGTCTAAACACCTGGGTGTGTTAAAGCAGGTTGGCTTAGTGAGCGAAAGGCGAGACGGCCGTCAGCGATTCTATCGCACCAACGCGGAGCAGCTAAAACCCATCTACGACTGGGTAGCCCCGTTCGAGCGCTATTGGAGCGAGAGATTCAACCGCCTGGATGAGGTTTTGGAACAACTTAAAAAAGTAAACAAGGAGTAACACCATGTCGAAAAACAAAACAATCATTACCGCTGAACCCGGTAAACAGGAACTGTTCATCACCCGAGAGTTTGATGCGCCGCGTGAACTAGTTTACCGGGCGCACACGGACCCAGAGATTTTTGCCCAATGGCTTGGCCCCCAAGATTTATCGGTCGATTTTGAAGTTTTTGAACCGGTGTCGGGCGGCCGCTGGCGTTTTCTGAACGTCGATCAGGATGGCAACAAATATGCATTTCACGGTACGTTCCATGAGGTCACGCCGGAACGCATTATCCAAACGTTTGAATTTGATGGTTTGCCAGAAACCGGGCACGTGTCGCTGGAAACTTTGACGCTGGAGGAGCTGCCAAACGGCCGTACCAAATTAATCACCCACGCCGTCTACCAAACCGTGGCCGACCGGGACGGCATGATCCAGTCTGGCATGGAATCCGGCGTAAACGACGGGTACAACAAGCTCGATGAGCTGCTAGAGACGATGTAAGACAAGAACTCCGAAGTTTTGCTGGCAGCCCAGATCGTGAAAAAGCCAACCGGGCACTGCAAGCCATGCTAAAAATGCAAAAGATCGTTATCGCCGACCTGCACAAAGCTTTTCACGGTGCCTGAGCGTCGTTTTTTCCCGGAAACTTTGGCGGAAGTTTCCGGGGAAATTCTGTCTTAGTCACTATTGGCACAAACTTGCCAAACGCTCATAAACGGTGCGCCACTTTTGGCAAACGGCCGTGTTCATCTCCATAATCCTTTCATGCAACTGGAGGCAGGGCAAACTGTCCTATGAACATTCTTCTCTTTTTGGGTGGGCTGGCGTTTTTGATTGTGGGAGCTGAAGCGTTGGTGAGAGGCGCTTCCCGGTTAGCGGCCGTTTTTGGCGTGTCGCCGCTGGTGATTGGCTTAACTGTGGTGGCCTTCGGCACCAGCTCGCCTGAAATTGCTGTCAGCGTCAACGCGGCACTCGCTGGCCAGGCCAGCCTGGTTTTAGGCAACGTGGTGGGCAGCAATATTTTCAACATCCTTTTCATTTTAGGCCTGTCGGCCGTCATCGTTCCACTCCTCGTCTCCCAGCAGCTCATTCGCCTGGAGCTGCCGCTCATGATCGGGCTCTCGCTCTTCATTCTACTGCTGGCTCTAGACAGCACCCTGAGCCGACTCGATGGATTGGTTTTATTGGTGGGTCTGGTAGGGTACATTCTGCTTTCGTTGCGAGCGAGCCGCAACGAAAAGCGCGAAGTTCAGGAAGAGTACGCCAAAGAGTTTGGCCAAAAAACTGTGCCGCCCCACAACAACCTGGTCAACGTTATTCTGGTTGTTGTAGGGTTGGGCTTACTCATTTTGGGGTCCCGGTGGCTGGTTCAAAGCGCCGTCGCCTTTGCCCAATTTTTAGGACTGAGCGAACTGATCATTGGCTTAACTATCATCGCCGCAGGCACCTCTCTGCCGGAAGTGGTCACCTCTATCATTGCCGCCCTGCGCGGCGAACGAGACATCGCCGTTGGTAACGTAGTAGGCAGCAACATTTTTAATCTGCTGGGTGTGTTGGGGGTGTCCAGTGTGCTCGCACCAGCTGGAATTGCCGTATCCGAAGCTGTTGTCGGTTTTGATCTGCCAGTGATGATTGCAGTGGCGCTGGCCAGCTTCCCTATCTTCTTTACCGGTGGCTACATCAGTCGGTGGGAAGGTGGTTTTCTGCTCATTTACTACGTGGCCTATACACTTTATCTGGTTTTATCAGCTACTGCGCACGATGCCCTGCCCCGCTTCAACCTGGTCATGCTCTATTTTGTCATCCCCCTCAGCGTGGTAACACTGGCCGTAACGTTTACCCAAGAAATGCGTCGACGACAAGCTCGCCAGGTAGCTTAACGCTGTTTGTGGCACGTTTAACAGCTTCGCCTGGCAAGAAAAATGAGAAGGGTGCCAGTGTGGCAACTAGCAAGGGCAAATCCGCCACCAGCACACTTTTCACGTTTTACGACTCACGCCCACGCCGTCGTCTCATCTAAGGCCGCTTTTTCCTCTGGTGTCAGCGAAACGGCCGCTCCGCCCACGGTATCTTCCAACTGGGCAATGGAGTTTGCCCCAATGATAGCCGCGCTAACGGCCGTATTCGCCAGCACCCAGGCAATGGCCGTTTGGGCAATGGTGGCATTGTGGATTCGGCCAATGGCTTCCAGCTTGTCAACGGCCGTAAATCCCTGTTCGTTCATGTACCGCTGGCGTACCCCCTCGGCCCGCGCCGACTCTGGCAGCGGCGTGTCGCGGCGGTATTTGCCGGTGAGGAAACCCGCCGCCAGCGGGCTGTACGGAATGACGCCAATGCCCTGATCCAGGCACAGGGGCTGGAGCTCCCGCTCAAATTCAGCCCGGTGCACCAGGCTGTAGTGCGGCTGGAGGCTGTCAAATCGGGCCAGCTGGCGTACATCACTCACCCAGAGCGATTTGGCCAGCAACCACGCCGGGTAGTTGGAGCAGCCGATGTAGCGCACTTTGCCCGCCCGCACCAGATCGGTGAGGGTCGCCAGCGTTTCTTCCAGCGGGGTTTCCTCGTCGGGCCAGTGCACCTGGTACAGGTCCAGGTAATCGGTTTGCAGGCGGCGCAGACTGTTTTCAACGGCCGTCATCATGTGCCCGCGCGACAAACCCTGATCGTTAGGTCCGCTGCCCATCTCGCCGCGCACCTTGGTCGCCAATACAATGCGCTCGCGGCGCACGCTGCCGCTAGCCAGCCACCGGCCAATGATTTGCTCGCTCACGCCACCCGCGTTGCCCTCGGCCCAACGGGAATAAATATCGGCCGTATCGATGAAGTTACAGCCCAGCTCCACCGCCCGGTTCAGGATGTCGTGGCTGGTCGCCTCGTCAGCCGACCAGCCAAACTGCATCGTGCCCAGGCAAATCGTCGAAACTTTCAGGCCCGTCCGGCCCAAGCGTCGATATTCCATGGTGTTCTCCTCTTTTTGGGTAACCGTTCAGTTCTCTGTAGAGCATGGGCAGCGCCCACGTGCGGGATACCAACTGAACGGTTACCTTTTGGGCCACAGAGATCGCCCAGGATTTAAAGTTGAGACCGTGTCTGGGCCATCTGTAGCTGTTTATTTTTTTGCGGCCAGAACCAGCAGGCGGTCGCTTTCTTCGTCGTAGGGGGATTTGTCGTAGCCGCCCCAGAGGTGCAGCAGCTTAAAACCGGCTTCTTGCAGCAGCAGTTCCAGCTGGTGCGGATAGCGGTAGTGGTAGGTGCCGTGGGCTACCGTGCGATGCACTGGACCGCCGTTGGCGGCAGAGACGTCGTAGATCCAGGTGATGTGCAGGGTTTGTTCGGCCGTATCCAGCCGGTTGCTGGCCAGGTGCACAATCAATTCGCCGGTTTCGGGATCGGTGAGCACATTTTCCAGGCTCAGCAGGGCATCTTCCGGCGTGTTGGCGATGTCTACGGGATTGTCGAGATCAATGAAAAGACGGCCGTTTTCCCCCAAATACCCCCTCACCTGCCGCAGCGCCGCCAGCGCCTGAGTGGTGTCCAGGTGCAGCAGCGTGTTGTACGGAATCACCGCCAGGCCAAAAGTAGGTGCACCGGGCAGGGTAAACCGGGTCATGTCGGCCTGGTGCAGACTGATAAGCTGCTGAACAGCCGCGGCTTCCTGCGCCAGCCGCACCCGCGCCCGATCCAACATCACCCCAGACAAATCAAGGCCCGTAACTCCATGTCCGGCCCGCGCCAGCGGCAGCAGCAGCCGCCCGCTGCCACAGCCCAATTCCAGGATGGGTCCGCCGGTTTGCTGGGCCAACTGCACCACAAAGGGCAAATCGGCCGTCAGGCTGGCGTGGGTCAGGTCGTAGAAGCGGGCAATTTGATCGTACATAGGGCCGATTTTACCGCAGGAGAGGGTAATGTGGTAAAGAGGAGAAGGGGTGAGCGGGTGAAGGGGTGAAGGGGTGACAAGGTGACCGATAACCGTTTACCGTTTACCGAATACCGGTTTTCGCTTTTCGCGGAAGGCGGCGAGAGCTTCCAGGTGATCGGGCTGGGACCACAAATCAACAAAGAGGCTGGTTTCTTGCGCGTTGGTGGCGGCGACAGCAGGCTGGCTGGCGGCATAGACGAGCTGTTTGCTGGCGGCCAGGGCATGTTGGGGCAGTTGGATGAGTGAGTGAGCCAGGGCAGTAACGGCCGTTTCTAACCCCGCCGCCTCGTCTACCACCTGCTGCACCAGCCCCATCTGCTGCGCCTCTTCCGCCGAAAATATACGCGCCGTCAGCAGCAGGTCGAGCGCCCGCGCCTGACCCAGCAGGTTGACCAGTCGTCCTGTACCGCCCCAGCCCGTGCACAGCGCATTGCGTACCTGAGCAAAACAAAAGCGGGCATGACGGGTCGCCACACGCAGGTCGCAGGCGGTCAAAATCTCGCAGCCGCCGCCAAACGCATCCCCATTTACAGCGGCAATAACGGGAATGGGCAGCCGGGTCAGCTGCCCCAGCGCCTCCCGCATCACCCGGTTCAACCGTTCGCCCGCCTCCCGTTCTGGATGCTGGCTCAGCTCCTTCAAGTCGCCGCCAGAAACAAACGCTTTATCGCCCGTACCGCTGATGATAAGAACGCGAACGGCCGAATCCGCCGCCACTTGCGCCACCGCCTCAGCAAACGCCGCCTGCGCCGTCCAATTCAACGCATTACGCGCCTCCGGTCGGTTCACTCGCAGCGTGGCAATTCCTTCTTGTTGTGTCAGAATGATTTCTTGGTTCATGGGGTAAGTGTACGAGGATGGGGGGGAAGTGG
The DNA here is from genome assembly GCA_020848035.1 of Anaerolineae bacterium. GTDB lineage: Bacteria > Chloroflexota > Anaerolineae > Promineifilales > Promineifilaceae > Leptofilum. The sequence continues at coordinate 312,221 of JADLAX010000026.1, forward strand.
AAAGTAAAAAGTGGGAAGTGAGCAGGTGGCAGGTTTGCAAGTAGCAGGTGGCAAGTGGCACGAGGCAGGATTGCAAAGCATCTAACGAAACTTCACCTTGTCACCTTGTCACCCCCTCACCCTGTCACCCCATCACCCCATCACCGAACTCTCGCGCACAATCAGCTTGGGCTGCAAAACAACAGAGGGGGATTCCAGGTTTTCTTCGTCGTCGAGCAGGGTGAGCAGCTGCTTTACACCCTGCCGGCCCATTTCGGCCACGTCCTGGCGCACGGTGGTGAGCGAGGGTGAGAAATAGGGCGATTCAGGAATGTCGTCAAAACCGACAATGGCCAAATCTTGGGGAATTTGCCGGCCCATTTGCCGGGCCACCTTCATCGCGCCCAGGGCCATCTGATCGTTACAAATAAACACGGCATCCATCTCCGGATGCCACTCCAGCAGCATGCGAATGCAGCGCTCGCCGCTGCTAGGTGTCCAATCGCCGTTAGCAATAAAACTTTCATCAACAAGACGGCCGTTTGCCGCCACCTCCTCACGCCAGCCCTGTTCACGCTGTCGGGCTTCCCACCAATTCATCGGCCCGGTGATCAGGCCAATGTTTTGCCGCCCTTGGGCAATGAGATGCTGCGTGGCAATACGGCCACCATGTTTATTGTCGATGACGGCCGTTACCAAATTCGGCCGTGGCTGAGCGTTTAAAAACACAATCGGCACCGTCAGGTTGGGCAGCGCCTGCTGGATCAAATCCCGATTTTGCCCAATTTCCGGCACCGCCCACAAAATGCCATCAACGTGATAAGACAAAATCTCACGCAGCACCTGGTTGGCATCAAACACCTCCGCATTGGGCAAAATGTTCAACATCAACGAGTAATCCTCTTCAACGGCCGCTTCCTGAATCCCTTGCAGCAGCAGCGACGGCCCGTACAGGCCAATGCTCGAACTCACCACCCCTAAAGAATAACTGCGGCCACGAATCAGGCTGCGGGCAATCTTGCTGGGCTGGTAGCCCAAATCATCAATGACCTGCTGCACATGTTCTCGGGTATCTGAGGCGACATCAGGACGGTCGTTTACCACCCGTGACACGGTCTGAGTTGAAACCCCAGCCGCCGCTGCAACCTCTTTAATCGTGACCCGTTTGAAATTCATTCTTGCTACCTGCTACCCTGATTATCGGACAGATTTGATTTTTCACCACAAAACACCGGAAAATCCCGGTCGTGGGCGGATTGTTATCGTTAACGAAACGCAGTGTAACATAGCAGCCAAATAGTGTCAATTTGTAAAAAACCTGACCAAATCGACTCATTTTCGCCGGATATTTAGAAAACGCCCACCAAAATCGAGTCAAGTTACACCAGTCAAGCGCCGAAAAACTGCACAACTTGCCCAAAAACAGGCTTGACGCCGCCGAAATGTATGATAATATGTTAACGTTAACGGGAACGATAACATCGTTTCATGGATGCAAGTGCAGGCTTAAAAATTACGGCATTCATCGGTCGCCCGGCCCTCTTTGGCGGGCACATTGGCCGATGAGGGTTTACCGAGGAGAGTGTTTATGGGGTGAACAGGACAACCGCTGGCGAATGCGGTTATTGGGTGTCACACATCATCTTACTTGGGGCGGGAAACGGCCGTAACCATTTTATCGAGGCAGCAACGCCTTGTTAGCTGTCAAAACCAAAAAAGGAAGAGAAAATGAAAAATTCCAAACTATTTCTTGTCTTGCTTGCCCTTTTAGCCGCCATGTTGTTCACTGCTTGCGGCTCTGGCTCTACCGAAGAAGCCACCGACACCAGCAGCGATACCGCGGCCGACACCAGCAGCGAAGAAGTAAGCGAAACCTCCGAGGAAGCTCCCCTGGTTGGTATCTCCATGCCCACCAAATCCTCCGCCCGCTGGATTTCCGACGGCGAAAGCATGGTCCAGGTCTTCACCGAACTGGGTTACAGAACAGAGCTGCAATTCGCCGAAGATGATATTCCCAACCAGTTAGCCCAAATCGAAAACATGGTAACCCAGGGCGCTAAAGTTCTGATCATCGCCGCGATTGATGGCTCCACCCTGTCCGACATCCTGCAGAAAGCGCACGACCAGGGCGTCCTGGTTATCGCCTACGACCGTCTGATCACCAAAACCGAAAACGTGGACTACTACGTCACCTTCGACAACTTCCAGGTTGGCGTGCTCCAGGCCAGCCAGATCGAAACCGCGCTGGGTCTGAAAGATGGCAATGGCCCGTTCAACATCGAACTGTTTGGTGGTTCCCCCGACGACACCAACGCCTTCTACTTCTATGATGGTGCGATGTCTATCCTGCAGCCCTACATTGACAACGGCCAGCTCGTTGTGCAGTCCGGCCAGATGGGCATGGACAAAGTTTCCACCCTCCGTTGGGACGGTGCCGTGGCCCAGGCTCGTATGGACAACCTGCTCAGCGCCTTCTACACCGACAAACGGGTTGACGCCGTTCTGGCTCCCTACGATGGTCTCAGCCGTGGTATCATCTCCTCCCTCAAGGGTGTGGGTTATGGCACCGAAGATCAGCCCTGGCCAGTTATCACCGGTCAGGATGCCGAAGTGGCTTCCATCAAACAAATGATCGCCGGCGAGCAGATGTTCACCGTCTTCAAAGATACCCGTGAGCTGGCCAAACAGGCCGCCACAATGGTCGATGCCGCTCTGAAAGGTGAAGAAGTACCGATCAACGACACGTCCACCTACAACAACGAAGTGAAAGTTGTGCCGTCTTTCCTGTTGATTCCCTACAGTGTAGACATCAACAATTACTTCGAAATTTTGGTCACCAGCGGTTACTACACCGAAGATCAACTGAAGTAAGAGCAGATTTTTTGAGCGGGTGAGAACTTACTCTTGAACCAGGAGTAGTCTCACCCGCTTATTTTTTATAGGTAAAGGGCAACTTTGACGTCAATCTTTTCTCAATGATTTTCCGCCCACTACCCAAATAATTGGCAGAATACACACTACTTTGTTTTGAAAAACTCTCTGCCAATTACACCAACTAAGATAAAATTCCCGTGTAATTAGAATTTCTGCCAATAACTCAACTTGCCACTTTATTGATTCCGCGAACAAGGAATAGCGATATGACAGAAATTATTCTGGAAATGCGAAATATCACAAAAACGTTTCCTGGCGTAAAAGCGCTGGACAATGTGAGTTTTCGCGTCAAGCAGGGTGAAATTCATGCCCTGGTGGGGGAAAACGGGGCCGGAAAATCGACCCTGATGAAGGTGTTGAGCGGTGTTTATCCCCACGGCTCGTACACGGGTGACATTTATTTCCAGGGCAAAGAGTGCCGCTTTAAGGACATTAACCACAGCGAAGCGGTGGGGATTGTCATTATTCATCAAGAGTTGGCGCTGATTCCCAACCTGTCCATTGCGGAAAACCTTTTTCTGGGCAACGAGCGCCAAAAGAACGGCGTGATTAGCTGGGTTGAAACCTTTTCAAAAACGCAGGAGCTGCTGCAAAAAGTGGGCCTGCGCGAGTCGCCCAAAACGCTCATTACCGACATTGGCGTAGGCAAACAGCAGCTGGTGGAGATTGCCAAAGCGCTGGCCAAAGAAGTACAGCTGCTCATTTTGGATGAGCCTACCGCCAGCCTTAATGAAAACGACAGCGAGGCGCTGCTTAAGCTGCTGCTCCAGTTTAAGGAACACGGCATTTCTTCGATTTTGATTTCGCACAAGTTGAGCGAAGTATCTAAAGTTGCCGATTCGATTACCATTTTGCGCGATGGGGCGACGATTGAAACCCTGGACTGCCAGACTGACGTTATCACCGAAGACCGCATTATTCGCGGCATGGTGGGGCGTGATCTGGTGCACCGCTTCCCGCCACGTGAATCGAAGATTGGCGAGACGATTTTTGAAGTGCGTGAGTGGAACGTATACCACCCCCAGCACGAAAATCGCAAGGTGAGCAGCAACATCAACCTGCACGTGAAGCGGGGTGAGGTGGTAGGCATTGCCGGGCTGATGGGTTCAGGGCGCACTGAGCTGGCGATGAGTATTTTTGGACGGGCATACGGCCGTCACATCACCGGCCAGGCCTACAAAAACGGCCGTGAAGTAGATTTGAGCACGATTGACAAAGCAATTGCCAACGGGGTTGCCTACGCCACCGAAGACCGCAAGACGTATGGCCTCATCCTCATTGAAGACATCAAAGAAAACATCACTCTGGCAAACCTGGACGCCATTACCGATGGCATTGTCATCAACGAGCCTAAAGAGCTGACCGTTACCCGGGAGTACCGCGACAAGCTGAACATTAAATGCTCCAGCATTTTGCAGAAGACCGTCAATCTCTCCGGGGGAAACCAGCAAAAGGTTGTGTTAAGCAAATGGCTCTTTGCCAAGCCAGACATTCTGATTTTAGACGAGCCGACACGCGGGATTGACGTGGGGGCCAAGTATGAAATTTATACCATCATCAACCAGCTGGCGGACGAAGGCAAAGGCATTATCTTGATTTCCTCGGAATTACCGGAAATCCTGGGGGTGTGCGACCGGATCTATGTGATGAGCGATGGGAAAATTGTGGGCGAAATGCCAGCCAGGGAAGCTACACAAGAAAAAATTATGAAAGCCATTATGCGACAGGAAGAGGTAACAACTTCATGAAAACATTAATGACCCTTGTTAGAAACAACATCCGCGAATATGGCATGTTGATCGCCTTAATCGTCATCATGTTGTTCTTCCAGATTCAAACCGATGGGACGTTGATGCGTCCGGTGAACCTCACCAACCTGATTTTGCAGAACAGCTACATTGTCATTATGGCTTTGGGGATGCTGTTGATTATCGTGGCTGGGCATATTGATCTTTCGGTTGGGTCGATTGCCGGGTTTGTTGGGGCAGTAGCGGCCGTTTTGCTGGTTCGCTACGATGTCAATGTCTGGTTAACCATCCTGATCAGCTTGCTCGTCGGGGCCTTGATTGGGGCGTGGCAAGGGTACTGGGTGGCCTACGTCAAAATTCCAGCGTTTATTGTGACCCTGGGTGGTATGTTGATTTTCCGTGGCCTGACCCTGGCGCTGCTGGCGGGTGAATCGGTGGGGCCATTCCAGGAAACGTTCCAAAAGCTAAGTTCCGGGTTTATTCCCGATGTTTTTGGCAACGAAGGTTTCCACATCACCACGATAGTGATCGGCGTGCTGCTTTCCGTATTGCTGATCTACATGGACATTCGCTCACGCAAAAACCAGCAAAAGTACAACTTTGAAGTAACGCCCTTCCCGCTCTTTGTGCTGAAAAATGTGCTCATTTCTGGCGCTATCCTCGGCCTGTGCTACCTGATGGCTTCGTACAAAGGGCTGCCCAACGTGCTCATCGTGCTGATGGTGTTGGTGGTGCTCTACACCTTCCTGACCACACAAACCGTTATTGGGCGGCGCATTTATGCCCTGGGTGGCAACGAAAAAGCGGCGAAATTGTCGGGGGTCAACACCACCCGGCTCCTCTTTACCACTTTTGTGAATATGGGTTTGCTAAGCGCCCTGGCCGGGATGGTTTTTGCGGCGCGGTTAAACTCGGCCACGCCGAAGGCGGGTAATGGGTTTGAACTGGACGTGATTGCGGCCGTTTTCATCGGTGGTGCGTCGGCCAGCGGCGGTATCGGTACGGTGATCGGGGCCATCATCGGCGCGTTTGTGATGGGTGTGATGAACAACGGCATGTCCATCCTCGGTGTGAACATCGACTGGCAGCAGGTTATTAAAGGGTTGGTGCTTCTTGCGGCCGTTTTCTTCGATGTCTACAACAAAAACAAAAGTGGTTCTTAATCGTAATCGGCCCTGAAGCTGTCGTTGAGACTTCAAGTCATGGGAGATAAAGATGAATCAAAATGATGTTCCCCACGTCATCGGGAGCGGTAGAACCGCGCTTGGTATTGAATTTGGCTCCACCCGCATCAAAGCAGTATTAATTGGCCCGGATCATGCGCCCCTCGCCTCGGGCAGCTACGACTGGGAAAACCGGTACGAAAATGGCGTCTGGACCTACAGCCTGGACGACGTGTGGACGGGCCTGCAAGCCAGTTACCGCAATCTGCGCCAGGACGTGCAAACACGGTACGGCACCCCGCTGCAAACGATTGGGGCCATTGGTTTTAGCGGCATGATGCACGGGTACATGGTGTTTGCGGAAGACGGCCGTCTCCTCACCCCCTTCCGTACCTGGCGCAACACCATTACCGGGCAGGCCGCCGCCGAACTGACCGGGCTGTTCCAGTTCAACATTCCCCAGCGCTGGAGCATCGCCCACCTGTACCAGGCCATTTTGAACCAGGAGCCACACATCAACGACATCACCTTCCTGACCACCCTGGCCGGGTACGTGCACTGGCAGCTAACCGGCACAAAAGTGCTGGGCATTGGCGAAGCGTCCGGCGTCTTTCCCATCAACAGCCAAACCAACGATTATGATGCAGGCATGATTGCCCAATTTAACCAGGCGCTGGCGGCCGATATTCCGTGGCAGCTTCAAGACATTTTGCCCACCGTTTTGCTGGCCGGGCAGCCCGCAGGCAGCCTCACCGAAGCTGGTGCCAGACTGCTGGACCCGTCGGGTGAACTGCAAGCGGGCATTCCCTTCTGCCCGCCGGAAGGGGACGCCGGTACCGGCATGGTGGCTACCAACAGCGTGGCCCCGCGCACCGGCAACGTCTCCGCCGGCACTTCTGTTTTTGCCATGATTGTTCTGGAAAAAGCGCTCTCCCAGCTGTACCCCGAAATTGACATGGTGACAACCCCCACGGGCAAGCCGGTGGCCATGGTGCACAGCAACAACTGCACCTCGGACCTCAATGCCTGGGTGGGCCTGTTCCGCGAATTTACCGACGCGCTGGGCGTGGCCGTTGACCAGGCCCAGCTGTTTGAAATGCTGTACCAGAAAGCGCTCACCGGGGATGCCGATGGCGGCGGACTGCTGGTGTATAACTATTTTTCCGGCGAACACATTACCCATCTGGCGGAAGGACGGCCGTTATTTGTGCGCACTCCCGAAAGCAAATTTACCCTGGCCAACTTCATGCGCGTGCACCTGTTTTCGGCGCTGGGCGCGCTGAAGATTGGGCTGGACATCTTGTTTGAGCAGGAAAAGGTGCAGATTGACCAGGTGTTGGGGCATGGCGGCTTCTTCAAAACGAAGGGCGTGGGTCAAAAAATGATGGCCGCCGCCATGAACGTCCCGGTGTCGGTGATGGACACGGCGGGTGAAGGTGGTGCCTGGGGCATCGCCCTGCTGGCCGCCTACCGGCTCAATCGGACCAACAATGAACTGCTGGAAACGTACCTGGCCAACAACGTCTTTGCCGGGGAAAGCGGCTCCACCGTCGCGCCAGACCCCGCCGATGTGGCCGGTTTTGCCACGTTTATGGAACGGTACAAAAAAGGGCTGGTGATTGAAGAAACGGCCGTTGCCGCCCTACACTAACGGAAGATTGGACCAATCTGGAGAGCGAGAGAAACCCATGCTAGAAAAACTGCGCCAAATCGTCTGCGAACTGCATGCCGAACTGCCCCACAACAACCTGGTCGCCTGGACCAGCGGCAACATCAGCGCCCGCGACCCGGATTCCAACCTGGTGGTGATCAAACCCAGCGGCATTAAATTCCCGGACCTGCGGCCAGAAAACATGGTGGTGGTCAACATTGATGGCCAAATCGTGGAAGGCAGCTACAAAGCCTCTTCCGACACAGCCTCACACTGCTACATTTACCGCCACATGCCCAACGTGAACGGCATCGTGCATACCCACTCACGCTTTGCCACGGCATTTGCCACACACGGCCGTTCCATTCCCTGCATCACCACCGCCATGGGCGACGAATTTGGCGGCGACATTCCCTGCGGCGGTTTTGCCCTGATTGGCGGCCAGGAAATTGGCCAGATTGTGGTGGAGACCCTGCAAGGCAGCCGCAGTCCCGCCTGCCTGCTGCAAAGCCACGGTGTTTTTACCGTGGGGGCCACGGCCGAAAAAGCAGTCAAAGCGGCCGTTATGACCGAAGATAACGCGGCCATCGCCTGGGCCTCGCTGCTCATGGGCACGCCGCTCACCCTTGCCCCAAACGACATCGATAAGCTGTACGACCGCTATCAAAATGTTTATGGGCAGTAAGTAAGAAGTTGCAGGTGGCAAGTGGCAGGTAGCACGTGAGCGACGCTAGAGCAACTTGCAACTGGCTAACACGAAGGACACAAAATGAACACCGATATTTTTTCGCCATTAGAAACCTGGTTTGTCATCGGCAGCCAGCATTTGTATGGGCCAGAAGCCCTGGATCAGGTCAGGGCCAACGGCGGCGTCATTGCCGACGCGCTCAATGGCTCCGGCAAGCTGCCTGTCAACATCGTCTACAAACCCATTGTGACCACGCCGGAAGAAGTGACCAACGTTTGCCTGGCCGCCAATGCCGCGCCCAACTGCATTGGCCTCATCTTCTGGATGCACACCTTTTCCCCGGCCAAAATGTGGATTGCTGGCTTACAAGCCCTGCAAAAACCATTTGTGCAGCTGCACACCCAGTTCAACGCCGCAATCCCCTGGGCCACCATCGACATGGACTTCATGAACCTGAACCAGACCGCCCACGGCGGCCGCGAGTTTGGCTACATCGGTTCGCGGCTGCGGCTGGCACGTAAGGTGGTGGTGGGCCACTGGCAAGATGACGAGGTGCTGGAACGGCTCAACGTCTGGCAGCGGGTCGCTGCCGCCTGGCATGATGCTCAGGGGGCACGGTTTGCCCGCTTTGGCGACAACATGCGCGAAGTGGCCGTGACGGAAGGCAATAAAGTCTCAGCCCAGCAGCAGTTTGGCTACTCGGTGAACGGCTACGGCATGGGGGATTTGGTGGCCTACGTGAATGGGGTGTCGGAAACGGCCGTTACCGACCTCATCGCCGTCTATGAAAAAGAATATACCCTGGCCCCCACCCTGCACAGCGGCGGCCGCCAGCGGCAGGCTCTGCGCGACGCCGCCCGCATCGAGCTGGGCATTCGCGCCTTCTTGACCGAAGGCGGCTTCAAAGGCTACACCGACACCTTCCAGGATTTGCACGGCCTCAAGCAGCTGCCCGGCGTGGCCAGCCAGCGCCTGATGGCCGACGGCTACGGCTTTGGCGCAGAGGGTGATTGGAAAACGGCCGCCCTCCTCCGCGCCATGAAAGTGATGAGCGCCGGATTGAAAGGCGGCACCTCCTTCATGGAAGATTACACCTACCACTTTAGCCCGTCCGGCGACAAAGTGTTGGGAGCACACATGCTGGAAATCTGCCCCAGCATTGCCAACAACAAGCCGTCGCTGGAAATCCATCCGCTGGGCATCGGTGGCAAAGAAGACCCGGTACGCCTCGTCTTCGATTCGCAGACCGGGCCAGCCATCAACGCCTCGCTCATCGACCTCGGTTCCCGCTTCCGCCTGATTGTGAACAAGGTTGACGTGGTGCCAACCGATGAGCCGCTGCCCAAACTGCCGGTCGCTCGTGCGCTGTGGGTTCCCCAACCGAACCTCAAAGTTGCGGCGGCCACCTGGATTTTGGCCGGGGGGGCACACCACACCGGCTTCAGCCTGTCGCTCACCTCGGAGTACATGGAAGATTTTGCCGAAATGGCGGGCATTGAATACCTGCTCATTGATGAAAACACCACCACGTCGCAGTTCAAAAAAGAGCTTAATTGGAATCACACAGCCTATTGGCTGACGCGCTGCTAACACATTGTTCTCCTCCTTTTGTTTTGTGTTTGCTTTATAAAAAAGCGGTGATTTCGGCGTCACCGCTTTTTTACTAATTTCTAAAATGTAGATTTGTGACCGGTGGCTGGTAGCTGGTATGAACCACCAGCCGCTAACCACGAGCAACTACCCCTCACGAGTAGGAGGTTCATTTTGACTCACGCAAAAGCCCAAATTTTCCTCGATACCAACCGCACCATCGCCCCCATTTCGCCGCTGCTCTTTGGCGGCTTTGTGGAGCACATGGGGCGCTGCGTTTATGAAGGCATCTACGATCCCCAATCGCCTCTGGCTGATGCCAACGGCCTGCGCCTGGATGTGCTGCAAGCGCTGCGCGACCAGGCGTACACCGTCATTCGTTATCCGGGGGGCAACTTTTTAAGCGGCTACAACTGGCTGGATGGGGTGGGACCGAAGGGGGAACGGCCGTCTCGCCGTAATCTCGCCTGGCAGTCCATCGAAACCAACCAGTTTGGCACCAATGAATTTATCGACTTTTGCCGGGCGATCAACGCCGCTCCCATGCTCGGCGTTAACATGGGCACCGGCACCATCCAATCCGCCGCCGATTTGGTGGAGTATTGCAACGTGGATTCCGGTACGTACTGGTCGGACCTGCGCGCCAGCCACGGCTACCGCCAGCCGCACAACGTGGGCTACTGGTGTGTGGGCAACGAGATGGACGGCCCGTGGCAAATCGGGCATCTGGACGCGGTGGCCTACGGCAACAAAGCGCTCGAAGCGGCCAAAATGATGAAATGGCAAGACCCCACCATCAAAACCGTGCTTTGCGGCTCCTCCGGCGACAAAATGCCCACCTACCCGGACTGGGATCGCATCGCCCTGGAGATCGCCTGGGAGCACGTTGACTACCACTCGATGCATTACTACGCAGGCAACCGCGACAACGACACGGCCAGCTACCTGGCCAATGCCGTCGAATTTGAGAACTTTGTTGACACGCTAGAAGGCACCTTGCGCTACGTCAAAGCGCGGCGGCGCAGCAATCACGACGTTTATCTTTCCTGGGATGAGTGGCAGGTGTGGTACAAAGGCGATCCGCTGCAAGGCAGCTGGACCGAAGCGCCGCACCTGGCCGAAGAAATCTACAATCTGGAGGATGCGTTGGTGGTGGCCCAATGGCTCAACGTCTTTCTGCGCAAAAGCCATGTGCTGAAGGTTGCCTGCGTGGCCCAGATTGTCAACGTCATCGCCTGGCTGCACACGCGCCCAGATGGCCTGCTGAAGCAGCCGTCGTTTTACGTCTTCCAGCTGGTGAGCAACCTGGCCCGTGGCGCAGCGCTCGACCTGCTGGTCAAAGCGCCACCGGTGGCCACCCGCGCCTACGGCGATGTGCCCGCCCTGGACGTAGCCGCCAGCTACGATGCCGCCACGCAGCAAGGCGCGATCTTCCTGGTCAATCGCAGCCAGGCGGAGGCCGTAACGGCCGAATTTATCTGGCAAGACGGCAAAACCGGTGTCATCAACCAGGCATGGCAGCTCACCGGGGACGATCCCAAGGCCAGCAACAGCTGGGAAGCGCCCAATCGGTTGGTGACCCGGCCCATCGCAACGCCCAAAGTGAGCGACGGCCGTGCCACCCTCACCCTGCCGCCGCTCTCCTTTACCGTGCTGCAAACAAGCGCCCAGATTTAATCCGCGTTAATCCGCGCCATCCGCGGCTATTTTCAGAGGAGGACACATGCACAAGAGCCAACCCGGTCCCGTAGATAACCGGCAGTCCAAACAATCGACACTTTTTACGCTGCCGTTGACGGCCGTTCACCTTACCCAAGGCTTTTGGGCCAACGCCCAGCAAACCAACCGCACCATCAGCCTGGGGCATGGCTACAACATGCTGGAGCAGTCGGGCAATTTTGCCAACTTGCGCCTGGCGGCCGGACTGGCTAAAGGTGCCTATACCGGCTATTTATTTGCCGATTCCGACGTCTACAAGTGGCTGGAAGCCGTTGGCTGGGAACTGGGCCGCGCCGACGATGCTCAACTCCAGGCGATGGCCGCCGAAGCGATCACCCTGGTTGAACGCGCCCAGCAGCCCGACGGCTATCTCAACAGCTACTACCAGTTTGTCTTGCCGGAAAAACGGTGGACCGACCTGGACCACGGCCACGAGCTGTACTGCGCCGGGCACCTGATTCAAGCGGCCGTTGCCTTCCAACGTGCGGTAAACAACGGCCGTTTGCTGGCCGTGGCGCTGCGTTTTGTTGATCACCTCTACGACCTGTTTGGCCCTGGCCAGCGCGAAGCAACGTGCGGCCATCCCGAAATTGAGACGGCCCTGGTCGAGCTGTACCGCCTCACCCAAGACCCGCGCCACCTGGAGCTGGCCCAGCTTTTTATCGACCGGCGCGGCCAAAACAAGATGCGCGGCCATGCCGGGTATGGGGCTATCTACCAGCAAGACCACCTGCCGGTGCGCCAGGCCCAGGAAGTGGTGGGCCACGCCGTACGCCAGCTTTACCTGACCACCGGCGTGACCGATCTCTACATGGAAAGCGGCGAAACGGCGCTGCTCCAGGCCATGCAGACGCTGTGGGACGACATGACCCGGCGCAAGCTGTACGTCACCGGCGGTGTGGGCGCTCGCTTCGACGGCGAAGCGTTTGGCGGGCCGTACGAGCTGCCGTCAGACACCGGCTACCTGGAAACCTGCGCCGCCATTGCCAGCCTGATGTGGAACTGGCGGCTGCTGCTCATCACCGGGGGCAGCAAATATGCCGACCTGTTTGAGCACACGCTGTACAACAGCGTGCTGAGCAGCCCCGGGCTGGAGGGCACCAGCTATCTGTACGTCAATCCGCTGCAGGTGCGCAACGGCCGTTACGTGCGCGCCCTGGTAGATACCGGTGTTGACGAAGCGCGCCGCCGCCCGGCCTGGCACAAATGCGCCTGCTGCCCGCCCAACGTCATGCGCCTTTTTGCCAGCCTGGGCCACTACCTGGCTACGGCCAACGAGGCAGGTATCCAGATCCACCAGTTTGCTGCCGCCAGTCTGGATTTGACGGTCAACGGCCGTTCCACCCAACTCGCCATCGCAACCAACTACCCCTGGATGGGCCACATTGAAGTGACCGTCAACACCACCCCTACCGAACCGTGGACGCTCTCATTGCGCCAGCCTGGCTGGTGCCACCATGCCCAACTAACGCTCAACGGGACAGCCATCCCAGCCGAGGTTGGCGAAAATGGCTACCTCAACCTCACCCGCCGCTGGCAGCCGGGCGACGTTTTGCAGCTGGAATTGACGATGGACCCTACTTTCCTGGCCCCGCATCCCCGCATCGACGCCCTGCGCAGCTGCGTGGCCCTGCAGCGCGGCCCGCTGATCTACTGCTTTGAATCCCACGACCAGCCCGCCGGAGTCGATCTGGACGATGTGCAGGTGCGGACGGATGAGCCAGTGGCGGTAACGGCCGTTCCCCTCTTGGGCGGCATTGAAGCCATCACCGTGCCGGGCCGAATGGCACAATTGGGGGGGGCTGAGCCACTTTACCGGCGGCTGGACGAAGCGATGGAGGTAGATTGGCAACCGGTGACGCTAACGGCCGTACCCTACTTTGTCTGGGGCAACCGCGGCATGCACAGCATGCGCGTCTGGCTGCCTCAGGCTAAACTCCCGGCATGAAATTTTTCGGGCGCGGCGCACTGGCATTTTTGCTGGCAGCGGCCGTATTGCTCATCAGCCTCATTGCCAGCGGCGTGTTTGATCCTAAACCGGTGGGCACCCGCCAAACCACCCTGCCCGCCACCCGGCTGACCATCAGCCAGGCGGGGCAAATGATTCGCTGGCTCGATGAGCCGCTGCCTGAGGGGGATTTTTCGGTGCGGGGAACGGCCGTCCTGCAATCCGGCACTCCAGACAGCGGTGTGGGTCTGGCTTTGGGAAACGATGAGCAGGCTTTTGTGGTGGCCGTGTCGCCGCTGGGCTACGTGCTGGTGCAGCAGGCAGGCGAGCCGCTGCTGCCCTGGCAGCCCTGGCCCCACGTCCGGCCCGACGACACCGCCAACGAAATCTGGATCGACGTGCGCGGGGAAGCGATCACGGTGCGGCTCAACCGCGAGCTGCTGTGGCAGGGCAATTACAGCCTGTCTACACGAAGTTTAGGACTGTTTAGCGAAGGGTTTGGCGAAACGGCCATTTATACCTTCCCCATCCTGGAGCTTTTTACGAAATGAAAAGTAACTGGGTAATTGAGCAATTACCCAATTACTCAATTACCTCTTCTCACCCAACCAACGACAAACCATACCCCACCACTGCCCCGCCCAACACAATCCAGGCCGAATTCAGCTTGAAGCGGAGGGAAGCCATCAGCGCCAGGGCGGCAATGACGATGCCTTGCCAGGTGGCAAAGGTCTGCTGGCCCAGATTAACCAGCACCGCCACCATCAGGCCGATGGCGGCCACGTTCACCGCATCCAAAAACGCGGCAAACCAGACCGACTGCCGCATTTTAGGAATCAGCGGGTTCAGCAGCAGGACAAACAAGAAGGAAGGCAAAAAGATGCCCGCCGTGGCCACAATCGCGCCCGGCACCCCGGCAATGACGTAGCCGACAAACGTCGCCGTGGTGAGCACCGGACCCGGCGTAAACTGGCCAATGGCGATGGCGTCCAGCAGCTCCGCCTGGGTCAGCCAGCCCAGCTGATCCACCAGGCCGCCCTCCAGGTAAGCCAGCAGCACGTAGCCGCTGCCGTACAAAATCGCCCCAATTTTGAGGAAAAACGCGCCCAGGCTCCAGAGGGTTACGGCCGTTTCCCCCTCCCCTTGCAGCCACAACCGCAGCCCGCTGCCGGACCACAGCGGCAGCAGCACCGCCGTCGCTGAACCAGCCGCCGCCCGCAGCAGCAGCGCCCCCAGCACGCCACCCACCAGCAGCGCCACCACCTCATCCACACCCAGGAAAGCGGCCGTTAGCACCCCCAGCCCAATCACCGCCAGCTGCCAATTTTTCACCGCTTTGGTGCCGAGACGGTAAACGGCCGTAGCAATAATGCCAATCACCGCCGGTTTGATGCCCACCAGCAGCGGCTCTACCGCCGGGAGCGTGCCGTACTGCACGTACAGCCAGGCGAGAATTCCGGTTAAAACGGCCGCAGGCAAAATAAAAAACGTGCCCGCCACGGCCAACCCCCGCCAGCCCGCCCGCTCGTAGCCAATGTGCATCGTCATTTCGGTGGAATTCGGGCCAGGGATCAGGCTGGTGGCTCCTACCAGGTCCAGGAAGTGCTGGCGGCTCAACCACTGCCGCCGCGTCACCACCTCATCCTCCATCATGCCGATGTGCGCCGCCGGACCACCAAACGCGGTCACCCCCAACCGAAAAAACAACACTGCCAGTTCACGCAATCGTTCTTGCATTTGAGCCCTCTACCTGAAATTAATTCGTGTGACCTCCGCAGACACCAACAAAAAAGTGGCAGAGCCGCGAGGCCCTGCCACTTTTGCATTTATTTCACGCCGACCAACTCAACGTCAAAGATGAGCGTGGCGTTGGGCGGAATCACTCCGCCCGCACCGCGTGCGCCGTAGCCCAGGTCCGGCGGAATGATCAGCGTCGCTTTGCCGCCGACCTTCATCAGGCCGATGCCTTCATCCCATCCGGGAATGACCTGGCCCGTGCCGAGCAAAAACTCAATCGGCTCGCCGCGCTTCACGGAGTTGTCGAACTCCTTGCCATTTTCCAGGCGGCCTACGTAATGCACCGCCACCCGGTCACCGCGCTTAGGCGCTTTGCCGGTACCCGCTTCCGTTTCGATATATTGCAAACCACTGTTTGTTTTCATTATTCACTCTCCGCTTTAACCACATCCAGGATTTCAATTTCAAAAATCAGATTGCCTTGGGTGGGGGCGTTGGCCGCCTGATCCCCGTAAGCCAGTTCTGGCGTTAAGACAAACTGCGCCTTGCTGCTGGAGCTCATCAACAGCAATGCCTCATCCCAACCAGGACCGGCCACACCGCTGCCCGCCACCAGCTGCACGGGCTGGCCACTGTCGTAAGAGGTTTCCAGCTGAAGGCCAGACTCGTCAAACATTTTGTAATGCAGGGTAATCAGGTCGCCAGCAGCAATCAGTTCGCCGCTGCCTTCGGTGATCGTGAAAAATTTGAGGCCGCTTTCCGTCACGGTGTAGTCTGATTCATCCACGCTGACAGGCGGTGGCGCAGGTGTGGGCGTGGGCGGCGGCGGCAAGATTTCGAGCAGTTCCATCTCAAAAATGAGGGTGGCATTGGGCGGAATAACGCCGTTGCCCGAGCCGGTTTCACCCAGGCCCAGTTCTGGTGGCAGAACAAACTGGACAATATCGCCAACCTGCATCAGCAGGATCATCTCGTCCCAACCGGGCAAAATCTGGCCGTCACCCACTACAAACTCAAGCGGCACACCATCCTGGGTATCGCCAAATTTGCTGCCGCCTTCAACCCAACCAGCAAAATTCACGGAAGCAATTTCACCCAGCACGGGCGTTTCCCCATCACCTTCTTGGAGGAAGTAATATTTCAGGCCACTTTCCGTGGTGGTGTAATCGTTCGGATCGACAACCGTGGGCGGATCCGGCGTTGGCGTGGGGATGGGTGTGGGGGCTGGCTCAACCGCCACAAGCTCCACATCGAAGCGGAGCGTGGAACCACCAGGAATGGGGCCATAATCCTGGTCGCCATAGGCCAATGCGGGTGGAATGATGAGTTCGGCCTTGCCGCCCTCACGCATGAGGGCGATGCCTTCGTCCCACCCCTGGATAACGGAGCCTTGTCCCAGCACAAATTGAATCGGATCGCCACCGGCGGAGCTGTCGAATTCGGTGCCATCTTCCAGGGTACCGGTGTAGTGTACGCTTACCAGGTCGCCAGGCATGGCTTGTGCCCCGGTGCCCGCTTCAACTTCAATATACTCCAACCCAGAAGCGGTGACGCGTGAACCGGATTCGGTCTGTTCACCAGCGGCACTGGGAGTTGTATCGGCATCTGGGGGAACGGCCGGGCCGCAGGCAGCCAGCAGCAGGCCAAGCAGCAAACTCCAGAGCAGGAGCATTCGCCAAAGTTGGGCGTTTTTTTGATTGTTTATCACGTGAATCTCCTTATAAGTCAAAATCGCCTAAACGATTGCTTTACAAAAAAACCGGAACAGCAAACGGCCGTTCCGGCAGCATTCTTCTTCATTTTCAAATGGAAACGGGGGATTGTATCACGAACTGGCAAGATCAAAATTGATTGGCCTGATTTTCACCCGTCTCTCAGGCTGGGCTGGATGCTGTCTACAGAGAAAAGCGCGGGTCGTTTGCCCTGCACCCCGGCGTAAAAAGTGCGCAGTTGGGCCATGACGGCCGTTTCCCCCACCTCAGGCCACACCGGCTCACCAATGTCGATGATTTTACGGCCGTAATCCAGCGCCACGGGCAAAATGGGTACCTGGGCCGACTGGGCAATGTGGAAAAAGCCCATCTTCCAGTGCGGCACCAAACTACGCGTGCCCTCGGGGGCCAGCCCCAGCAAAAACTGGTCACGCGCCTGGAACTGGGCCGCTACCTGAGCGACCACCCCAGACGACGCCCGACGATCCACCGCCACGCCGCCCAGCTTCAGCAGCAGCGGCTTCAGCGGCCCATTCACAAAGGTGTGTTTGCCCAGCCAGTAAACCCGCACCTGGAGCGCAAAGAGCGCCAGCATCGCCAGCATGAAGTCCCAGTTGGAGGTGTGCGGTGCGCCCACCAGCACCATCTTGGGCAGATTGGGCACGCTGCCCACAAAGCGCCACCCCAGCAGGCGCATCAGGCCACGACCCAGGCGGCGCATGAAGCCGCCGCCCCAACGCGGAACAGCGCTGCCCAACGCTGGTGCGCCAAGCGGGTCAGCCTGCCGAGAATGTCTGGTTTGGCTCATGCGTTTAGAACTGGAGATAGTTTTTGCCTTTGACCCCCACGTAGCGGTCTTGCAGCAGCGGGAGGTCCACTTCCACATCGCCTGAGGGGGTGAAGGGGTCGGTGATGACGAGGGATTTACGGCCGTAATCCACCAAAATCGGCACAATTGGAATGTTGGCCTGGTAAGCGATGTGGTAGAAGCCAGTGCGCCACCGGTCCACCTTGCGGCGCGTGCCTTCCGGGGCAATGGCCAAAATAATCTGGGGGCGCTGTTGAACCGTGGCCACCATGTCACCCACCATGCCGTTTGCCGCCTTGCGGTCCACCGGCACACCCCCCAACCAGAGCCAGAGATAAGAAAACGGCGGCTTAAAAAATTCTCTTTTGGCCATCCAGTTAAAGGGCACTCCCAGGTAATACATCAAAGCCATCGAGAGTGGGAAATCCCAGTTTGAGGTATGTGGGGCCCCAATGATGACCATTTTGGGCACATTGGGCAGTTCGCCAATGACCCGCCAGCCAAACAGGCGGAGCATAAAAGCGGCCGCCGCATGGGAAAAGCGGTTGCCACGTCGTGGGCGTACATCGATTTCTGTTTTGACCATGTATTTAGTTTTTGGTGGGGATCGACAGCCCGGCTAACCAATTTTCACTTTCCGAGCCACCAATCGTGGGTTATTCTTTTAATTCCAGCCAATTATGCCCCGAACTGGCCTCAACTTTCAAGGGGACATCCAGTTCAAATGCGTTGCACATGGTATCAACAACCAATTCGCGCACTTCGTCCAGCTCCGCCTCGGGCAGCTCCAGCAGCAGCTCGTCGTGGACTTGCAGCAGCATGTGGGCTTCATAGCGGGCCAATTTTTCGTGCAGCTGAAGCATGGCAATTTTCACGATGTCAGCGGCCGTTCCCTGGATGGGGTGGTTGATGGCTTCGCGCTCGGCACGCAGGCGGGCCTGCATGTTGGCCCCACTGGCCGGCATTTTGAACACGGGGAAATAACGCCGCCGCCCCAACAAAGTTTCCACGTAGCCCTCCTCTTTAGCCTTCTGTTTGGTTTCGTCCAGGTACTTTTGAATGCCAGGGAAGCGAGCAAAATAATCTTTGATGTAATTTTCGGCCTCGGCCAGCGTCAGCTCAGAGTCGCGAGCCAGGCGGAAAGCGCCCATGCCGTAAATGAGGCCAAAGTTGACCGCCTTGGCAAAGCGGCGCTGGTTGTAGGTCACCTTTTCCAGATCGATGTTGTAAACGGCCGCTGCTGTCGTCCGGTGAATGTCCTGATCGAGGCGAAACGCTTCCATCAGCGCCTCATCGCGGCAGACGTGGGCCAGGATGCGCAGTTCCACCTGGGAGTAGTCGGCGGCCAGGAAAACGTGCCCTGGTTTGGCGATAAAACCGCGCCGAATTCGCTGCCCCACCTCACTGCGGATGGGAATGTTTTGCAGGTTGGGTGAATTGCTGGCAATACGCCCGGTAATCGCCCCGGTCTGGTTAAAGCTGGTGTGGATACGGCCGTCTTCCTCACTCACCAGCTCTGGCAGGGCATCCACATACGTGCTTTTCAACTTGCCCAGCTCGCGATACTCCAAAATGGCCGTGACCATGCCCGTCTTCTTTTCTTGTTCCGTCTCTTGCAAACTTTCCAACACGTTAGCGGCCGTGGAGTAATACCCACTGCTCGTCTTCTTCAGCCCTTCCACCGGATAACCCAGCTTTTTAAACAAGATGTCGCTCATCTGCTGGGTAGAGTTGATGTTAAACGGCTCCCCGGCAATTTCCAGAATACGCGCCTCCAGCTGACGCAGTCGCACATCCAGCTCCTGCGACATTTGTCGGAAAAACGGCAAATCAACGCCAATGCCTGCCTGCTCCATTGCTGACAGCACCGGAATGAGCGGCATTTCCAGATCCAGAATCTTGGCCTGGTTTTTCTCTTCAATTTCCGCCTGGAGCGGTTTCATCAGGCGCAGCGTCAGGTCAGCGTCGGCCGCGCCGTAGGGGGCAGCCGCCTCGATCGGCACCTCGGCAAACGTTTTTTGCGCCTTACCCTTGCCAATCAGCGACTCGATTTCGGTCATTTCCGCGCCCAGCCGGTGCCGGGCCAAATCTTTCAGCCCCTTGTGCTTGGTCGCCGGGTCGGTGAGCCACTCGGCTATCATTGTGTCGAAGGTGATGGGAGCCACTCGCACGCCGTAGCGGTCCAGAATCGTGTAGTCGTACTTGGCATTGTGGGCCACCTTGCCGATTTTGGGGTCGGTCAGCGGGCCGCGCACGGCGTCCAACACGGTTTGCAGGGGGAGCTGCCCGGCCGCCAGTTCGGGTGCCCCGGCAAAAAGGGACATTTGCCCGCTGCTGCTCTGGGCTTCGTTGGCCAGGTGCCCGACGGGAATGTAGTAGCCCACAGGCGGCTTTACCGCCAGACAGATGCCGACTAATTCGGCCGTTGTTTTGTCCAGGCCAGTTGTTTCCACGTCAAACGAGATCAGCGTGGCGGCGTTGAGCGTTTGCACCAGTTCATCCAGCTGGGCCTGAGTGCGCACCAGCACCGGCTCAGTTGGCTTAAGCTGCGATTCCGGCTCTTCGATGTCTTCCCGCTCGCCCAACCGCTCCATGAGAATATTGGTCAGACTGCGGAACTCCAATTCGCGGAAGATTTCCAGCACCGGGTTTGGGTCGAAGTCTTGAGCGACACACGCCGCCAGGTCCAGGGCTATGGGTGCGTCGGTAACAATGCGAGCCAGATCCCGGCTGAGGTAGGCGCTTGCTTTGCCTTCGGCCAGCTTTTTACCGTTTGCACCTTTGATGTTGTCGATATTGGCGTAAATGTTGTCCAGCGTGTCGTAATCGTGAAGGAGTTTAGCGGCCGTTTTTGCCCCGATGCCCTTCACCCCAGGAATGTTGTCGCTGGTATCACCCACCAGCGCTTTGTAATCAACCACCTGGTCTGGCCGGACTTCAAAATAGCCAACCACCCCCGCCACGTCAAACACTTCCGGCGGGCGGCTGCCGCGCGCGGGCAGCTCCACGTGGGTGTTGTCATCCACCAACTGCAATAAATCGCGGTCCCCGGTGATGATGTGCACCGGCACACCCAGCGGCTTAGCCTGGCGGGCCACCGTGCCCAGCACGTCATCGGCTTCAAACCCCTCCAACTCCAGGATAGGAATGTTGAGCGTGCGGATCACCTCTTTGATGCGATCAATTTGCAGGCGCAGTTCGTCGGGCATTTTTTCGCGGGTGCCTTTGTACTCCTCAAACATATCATCACGAAAGGTCCGTCCAAGATCAAAGCTGACGGCAAAATATTTTGGCGGGTTATCAGCCAAAATCCAGTCAATGACGGTGCGCAGAAAGCCGTAGGTAGCGTTGGTGGGTTCGCCGCTTTTGGTGGTGAAGGCTTCCAGCGGCAGGGCAAAAAACATGCGGTAAGCCAGGGCGTGGCCATCGATGAGCACAAGTAGGTTTTTTGTCATGAAAATCCTCTTTTGCCACGGGAACCAGCTGGGGTGTTTGGGGTAAGGCGGCGCGGCAACTTTTTTGGGTATAGGTGGATAATTTCCGGGCAAATTGTACCACGAAACGGATGTTCTACCCATCAAGAAGCGCTGGAGCAGCAATCCATAATTGGGAAAAAGTTAACAGTTCCGGCCTTAGTTCTGCTGCGTCGTCGCCTCGGCGCTGCGCGCCTGGCGACGTTTTTTCAGGGGTTTTTTCAGGTTTGGGTGTGGGACACACCCAAACCTGAAAAAACCCCAAATGATTCCCCGCACGGGGTACGCAGCACCCTCGTGCGGGATAGAGATTGGGTATCACAACGCACCTTGATAGGAAAGATGTGAACAGGAGAGCCGCTTTATTTTGACCAGCGCAAAAAAAAAGATTGGTTCAATCTGGGCGATTGAACCAATCTTTCAGGTGGTTGTAACGGCCGTTTCCCCGTCGTTAGCTGTTGGCCAGGGTAGTCACAGCGGGCAGTCCGTTTAGCATCATCACCCCCAGAGGCAGCCCGATGATCGTGGCACACAGCAGCCAGGCCAGCGCGGCCCACAGCAGGCTAAACCACCAGCCAAACAACACAAAGTAGACAGCGCGGATCAGAAAAGGAACGCTGTGGGCGGGTAGGAATTCGGAACGGCCGTTTTTCAAATCCGTCACCACCAGGCCAGCCCGCGCTTTCAGCGTCAGCACCTGTGGCACCCGGTCAATCATCCACAGCCCCAGCGGCAGCCCAATAATCGAGGCATTCAGCGCCCAGGCCACCAAAATCCAAAGGCCGGTCAGCTCCCAGCCCAACAGAAAAAACCAGATCACCCGCAGCAAAATCGGCGTCTCCGGGTTTCTCTCTTTTACTTTGAACGATACAGAATCAGTTGTCATTTTTGTTTTCCCCACTAATATTCAGTCATTAAGTAATTGGCAGATTACGCGCTACTTTATTTTGAAAAACTTTCTGCCAATTACCTATCAGGTGCAAAACACTTGTGTGTTTAACTTTCTACCAATGCCGATTTATACGCACTTCCTCGTGAATTGTTGCAGCCAGGAGGCAACCATGCTTGAGTTAATCGTTCGCCAGCCTGCTACCCCTAGCAAAACTACCCCGCTCCTTTTTATTCATGGCGCATGGCACGGTGCCTGGTGCTGGGATGAATATTTTCTGCCCTACTTTGCCGCAAAAGGATACACCGTCTACGCCCCCAGCCTGCGCGGGCACAGCAAAAGCCCCGGCCAGGTGCGCTGGAGTTCGGCCAAAGATTACCTGGCTGATGTAGCGGAAACGGCCGTAAAACTGCCCCACCCGCCCGTCATCATTGGCCATTCCATGGGCGGCTATCTCACGCAAAAATACCTGGAAACGGTCACCCTGCCCGCCGCCATTTTGCTGGCTTCGGTGCCACCTCAAGGGGTGATTGGCACCACGCTGCGCATCATCCGCCACTTTCCCGGACAGTTTGCCAAAGTGAACTTGAAGCTGAGTTTGTATCCGCTGGTAGAAACGGCCGCTCTCACCCGCCACCACTTCTTCTCGGCCAACATGCCGCAAGCCCAGGTACAGCGCTACTTTGAGCGGTTGGGCGACGAATCGTACCGCACCTTTTTAGATATGCTGCTGCTTAATCTGCCCAAACCCAGCCGGGTGAAAACCCCCATGCTGGTACTGGGCGGGCAGCACGACACGATCTTCCCGGTGAAAGAAGTGGAAGCCACGGCGCAGGCTTACCACACCAGGGCGCATTTCTTTCCGATGGCGCACGACATGATGTTGGAATCTGGCTGGGAACAGGTTGCCGACAAGATGGCGGCGTGGCTGGACGAGAGGGGAATTGAATAATGGTTAATGGTGAATTGCTAATTGTCAATGGTTAACAACAATAACCATTAACCATTAACCATTGACCTTTAACCATTGACCATTCTTACCCGCCATTGGACATGATGGTGAAAAGCGTCATCTCCGGGGGGCAGAGGAAGCGGACGCGGGGGGCGCTGAGCCCTTCCAGGCCAATGCCCCGGCTGACGTAGAGGGTGGTACGGCCGTAGCGATACAGCCCCATCACAAAGCGGCGGCCCAGCTGGGAGCTGGTAAAAATGGGGCCAACCAGCGGCAGGCGCACCTGCCCGCCGTGCGTGTGGCCGCAGACGTAGAGGTCGATCTGGTGCTCCACAGCCTCCGGCATCAGCTCTGGGGAGTGGTAAACCAGCAGCTGCGGCGCGTCGTGCGGGGCAGCGGCAACCAGGCGAGCCAGGCGACCGGCATCCACCGGCAAATCGTGGGTGCAGTCCATGCCCATGACGGTGAGGCGACGGCCGTTGCCCAACTTGACCTGCTGCCAGCCATGACGCAGCAAAGTCACGTTGGTTAATCCTTCAAAAATCGGCACCACCGTTTCACGCAAATCAACTGGCGGACTGCCCAGAGTGGCAAAAACACCGTACGGGGCCGACAGCTGGCTCAGCAGCTGGCGCACCTGCCGCTGCGTTTCCGGGTCGCGGTTGTAGGAAAGATTTACATAGTCGCCAGAGATGACGATGAGGTCGGGTTTAGCCTCGCGGGCCAGCTCCAGCACACGCGCTTCGCGCTGGGTCAGCCGCTCCACGTGCAAATCACTGATATGCAGCACCCTGATTGGCTCTGTGTCCAGCGGCAGGCGGTCGGTGAAGGCCATAACGGCCGTTAACTTCAACTTAAACGGCTCAATAAAGTAGCCCCGAATGAAAGCGGCCGTACCGGCCACCTGAAACGCCAGGAACAGCCACAAACTCCAGTTGCCCTTTAGCCAGGAGGCGATCAAGGCCACCCCCATCGTTGCCGCCAGGCGGGGCACAGCCAGCACAAACAGCTGCGCCTTCCACGGTCCATAAGACACTTTTTGCTGCGGCAGCGTGAGCAGCAGCGTCATGTCGGCGGCCATAAACAGCACCAGCAGCACGGCCACCAGCTGGGCCATCGGATCGTCGTTGGTGATGAGGCTCCACGCTGCGCCAGCCAAAGCGGCCAGCACCAGCGCTAGAGCCACAACCAGCAGCGCCGGCAGCCGTGTCGGCAGCTGGAACACCAACATGATTTTATGCAGCAAGCCTTCTTCCAAAATGTTTAGAGCCGGTTCGTTTAATTCGGTATGCTCTTTACTCAATGTTGAATTTTGCATAGTTTGTTCTTCAGCAGCCTGATTTCTCATGGCAAACCAGTGGTTGGAAAAAAAATTGGGGGCGGGATCAGACCGATGACAACGGCCGTCTTACCCAGTCGTCGCTTAATAAATAAACGGTGTTGAGCACACTTTCCCCGTCGAAACGACACTTTCCCCTGATTTTGGTACTCAATAGATCTTGCTAAACGTCTTCGGCTCTTCTGCTCTGTGGGTATTGATCGGGCCTTCGTCTGTAATCTGGATAGATGTTGAGACGTGGAAAATCAGTGTCAGAATGCCGCACGAATCTTACCGTCTATCTTACCCAAACTGTTTTGGCGACCGGGTTACGGCCGTAAACTCACCCAGCAAAAGCTGGACAAGCTTCAACTTTCTCATAAACTCGATCAGCAAACTGGAAGTGACACCCTATAAAGAGGAAGTTATGAGCAACTCCCAACGCGCTATCGTCATTGGCGGCAGTCTGGCCGGGTTATGGACCGCCCGCGTCCTGGCCGATCATTTTGCCCAGGTCACCGTTTTAGAACGAGACAGCTTACCCAGTGAGCCTGCCTCACGCCCCGGTGTGCCGCAAGACCGGCACGTGCACGTGCTGCTGGAGCGGGGCGCTGACATCATGAGCCAGCTTTTCCCCGGCATCACCGAGGAACTACTGGCGGCCGGTGCCAATCGGGTCGATTTAACAAAGGATTCCCGCGCCAAAATCCGTGGGCAGTGGCTGCCGCAGTTCGAGAGCAAAATCGTGACGTATGCATGCAGCCGCCTGATGCTAGAAGCCATTTTGCGACGGCGCGTGGCCGCCCTGCCCAATGTGGCCTTGTGCGCCGGGGCGCAGGTGCAGGGTCTGGTGGCCAACAATGGCGTCGTTGAGGGGGTGCAGGTGCGCTGGAAGGATGGGCGAGCGGACGGGGTGGAAACGGCCGCTTTCATCGTTGATGCCAGCGGTCGAGGCTCCAAACTGCCGGAGTGGCTGCCCCAAATTGGCTACGACACGCCGGAAGAAACCGTCATCGACGTACGCCTGGGTTATGCCGGACGCCGCTACCACATCCCCAATCCGCCGCCCGCCTGGGACATGATGCTTGTTGGCGCAGACCCGCCGCATAACAGCCGCGCCGGGCTCATCTACAGCGAAGAAAACAACATCTGGATGGTCATGGTGGCGGGGATTCTGGGCGATTACCCGCCGACAGATGAAGAAGGCTTCCTGGCCTTTGCCCGGGAAGTGGATGCCGATTTTCACGCCGCCATCCGCAAAGCCGAGCCCGTCAGCAACATCATCGGCTACCGGCGCACGGAAAACCGCTTTCGCCGCTATGACCGGCTCACCCGCTGGCCTGAACGGCTGGTGGCCCTGGGTGACGCCGTTTGCGGCTTCAACCCGGTGTACGGCCAGGGCATGACCGTATCCGCCATGGCGGCCGTTGAGCTGGGCAACATGCTGACGGCCAGCGGCGGCAATCTGGTCGGTCTGGCCCATGCTTTCCAAAAGAAATACCCCAAAATTGTGGAGCCTGCCTGGCTGCTGGCCACCAGCGCCGATCTGGAGTGGCTGGGCAATGCCGAAGCTACTTCTCTACCAGAGCGGTTTGCGGGCTGGTACATGCCCAAAGTGCTCGACGCCATTCCCCACGACCGGCTCGTTCACCGCACGTTTATCGAGATGCAAAACCTGATTGTGCCGCCCACCACCCTGTTCAAACCAGCCATCGTTCTGCGCGTGTTGGGGCACTGGCTGCGGGGCAGGTAAACGGCCGAATTGCATTTCTTGGCACTTTTTCCGCCCTTTGCGTTTCATACACTCTCCGGCCCCCCCCATTGGGCAGTTTTGTTACTTTTAGGCAACCTCGCCTTGGTAAACTGCCCAAACAGATCATTCCCTGCCCGCATCAGCAGTCGCTCCTGGGAAGAGGAGCAGCAGTGACCGAGAGAATTTTATGCATGTGAACATTGGGACGTTGTTACCCAGGCACGCAATCTATCGCCCACACCAAACGGCCGTTCTCTTCCAAGACCACACGCTAACCTTTCGCCAGCTAAACGGCCGTGTCAACCGCCTGGCCAACGCCCTGGTGCAGCTGGGTCTGCACAAAGGGGACAAGCTGGCCACCATTTTGCCCAACTGCCTGGAACAGTTAGAGATTTTCTGGGCCGTGGCCAAACTGGGTGTGGTGGTGGTGCCCCTCAGCCCCCTGCTGCGCGGCGCGGGCCTCAGCCGCCTGCTCAACGATTCCGACAGCGTAGCCGTGGTCACCACGGCCGAATTTGCCGCCGAGCTGGACAAAATTCGCGGCGACCTGACCAATATCGGTGCGGAGCGGTTCATTCTGACGGATGGTACGCTGGCTGGCTACCAAAACTACGGGACGCTTACGGCCGTTGCCCCCGACACCGAACCACCCTACACCCCCATCCACGAAGAAGACCCGTACAACATCATCTACAGCAGCGGCACCACCGGGCTGCCCAAAGGCATTGTGCACACCCACGCCATCCGCGCCGCCTACTGCACCAGCTTTGCCACCGCCTACCGCATCACGCCGGAGAGCGTCATTTTGCACACCGGCTCGCTGGTCTTCAACGGCGCATTTTTGACCCTGATGCCCGCCATGTTCCAGGGCTGCCAATACATTTTGCACCCCTATTTTGATGCCCAGGCACTCATCGAGACGGTCGCGCGCGAACAAGTAACGCACATGATGATGGTGCCCTCGCAAATCATCGCCATGCTGCACGCGCCCAACTTTGACCCGGCCAACATGCAGTCGCTGGAGATGATTTGCTCCGTCGGCGCGCCGCTGCACCTGGAGCACAAAGAAGCGCTGGACCGGCAGCTGCCCGGCCGCTTCTACGAGCTGTACGGCCTCACTGAAGGGTTCGTTACCATCCTGGACAAGTTCGATTTTCCGCAAAAGCCGGGCAGCGTGGGTGCCCCGCCGCCGCTGTTTGAGATGCGCATTGTCAACGAAATGGGCGAGGCGTGTGCTCCTGGCGAAGTGGGCGAGATTGTCGGTCGCGGCCCGATCACCATGCCCGGCTACTACAAACGCCCCGACCTCACCGCCCTGGCCATCCGCGATGGCTGGCTGTTTAGCGGCGATTTGGGCTACGTGGATGAGGATGGCTTTTTGTTCCTGGTGGACCGGCAGAAGGATTTGATCATTTCCGGCGGCGTGAACGTCTACCCACGGGACATTGAGGAGTTGATTGTGCAGCATCCGGCGGTGCGGGAAACGGCCGTTTTCGGCATCCCACACGACAAATGGGGCGAAACCCCGATGGCCACCGTCATCCTCAACCAGCCAGGGGCCATCAGCGAAGATGAACTGCGCGACTGGGTCAACGAGCGCGTCGAGGCGCGCTATCAAAAAGTAAGCCGCATCGTCATCATGGACGACTTTCCGCGCAGCGTGGCGGGCAAAACGCTCAAACGCGTCATGCGCCAGCCCTTCTGGGAAGAGCATGGCACGGAGATTTAGATAGTTGCAAAAGCCCCCTCCCTGGCCTCCCCCGGTGGGGGAGGGAATCTGGTTTCCCCCTCCCTTCTGGAGGGGGTTAGGGGAGGGAAAAGGGAACTATGGACAAATTCACCCAAACCAACGGCATCACCCTTCACTACCTGGACCACCCTGGGGACGAGCCAACCCTGATTGTGCTGCACGGCCTGACGGCCAACGCGCACTTTTTTGATGGTCTGGCGGCGAGCAGCCTGCCCAACCGCCTGCTCGCCGTCGATTTGCGCGGCCGCGGCCAGAGCGACAAGCCGGATGCGGGCTACAGCATGGCCGACCACGCCGCTGACATTGTGGGGCTGATGGATAATTTGGGCATGGCACAGGCAATTTTGGTGGGACATTCCTTTGGCGGGCTGCTGGCCTGTTACCTGGCGGCCAAACACCCCGAGCGGGTGGCCAAATGCATCATCATGGATTCTGGCTATTTGCATCCCAACGTGAAGGAGCTCATCAAACCGTCGTTGGCCCGGCTGGGGCAGCGCATTCCATCCTGGGAAGCGTACCGGGAGGCCATTAAAAATGCGGCGTACTGGCAGGGGGTTTGGGATACGGCCGTAGAAAATTACTATCAAGCTGATGTACAATCCAACGACGACGGCTCCGTTCAGGCCCGTTCTCACCCTGCCAACATCGCCGAAGCCATCGACAAAGCGCTGGCCGAACCCTGGCCCGCCATCTTTGCCGAGGTACACCAGCCCACCATCATGCTGCACGCGCCCGGACCGTTTGGCGCACCCGGTGCTATGCCCGTGGTGCCGCCCGCCGAGGCCGCAGCCACCGTCAACGACCTGCCCAACTGCCGCTACAAAGCCGTCCCTGGCAACCACATGACGATGCTTTTTGGCGACAATGTGGCGGTGTTGGCGAAAGAAATCAGTACTTTTTTGAAAGAGAGTGGCGATTAGAGATTGGAGATTGGACGTGCTTTAATTTCCAATCTCCACTCTCCAATCTCCCATTGAAACTTATGGATGCGAGCAATTTACTCAGCAAACGAGCCGAACTAACCCCCGACCGCGTGGCCCTGCGCGAGGTGGCCAGCGGGCAGAGCTACACCTTTGCCCAGCTCAACGCGCGGGTCAACCGCGCCTGCCACTTTTTGCAGAAGCTGGGCGTGCAAAAGGGGGAGGTGGTCTCGCTGCTGGCGCATAACAGCGTCGTCACTATCGATTTGCTCTACGCGGCTACCAAAATTGGGGCGATTTTTGCGCCGCTGAACTGGCGGCTGGTGGCCGACGAACTGGCCTACATCGTGCAAGACTGCGGCTCGAAGGTGCTCATTTGCGGGCCAGAATTTACGGCAACGCTGGCGGCGATGCGACCCCACATTACCGTCGAACACCTGGTCAGCGTGGAAGGGGCAGAGATCGCGGAAGCGCTGGTGTATGAAGATGAGTTGGCGGCGGCAGATGAGGGGGAACCGGAACGGCCGTCATTCTCCCCCGAAGACACCGCCTGCATTTTGTACACCTCCGGCACCACCGGCAAGCCCAAAGGGGCGATGATTCCGCACCGCCAGATTGTGTGGAACGCCATCAACACCGTCATCAGCTGGGGGCTGACGCCCGACGACATCTCGCCCATTTTTACGCCGATGTTCCACTCCGGCGGGCTGTTTGTGTTTTTGACACCGCTGTTTTACGTCGGTGGGCGCATTGTGCTGCTGCGCCAGTTTGACCCGGTAGACACGCTGCGCCAGGTGGCCGCGGAAAAGTGCACCGTGCTGCTGGGTGTACCCACCATTTTCCAGGTGTGGCTCAACACGCCGGAACTGGCCCAAACCGATTTCAGCGCTATTCGCTGGTTTATCAGCGGCGGCGCGCCGTGCCCGGTATCGCTCATTGCAGCGTGGCGCGAAGCAACCGGCAAGCCGTTCCGCCAGGGCTACGGCCTCACCGAGGTAGGCACCAACTGCTTCACCATGAACGACGACGACCCGGAGAAGAAGCCGGGCACGGTGGGCAAGCCGATTTTTCATAGTGAGATGAAGCTGGTGGCGGAAAACGGCCGTATCGTCCCCCCCAACCAAACCGGCGAGCTGCTCATCAAAGGGCCACACGTCACCAGCGGCTACTGGCGCAACGCCGAAGCTACCGCCGAAGCATTGCGCGACGGTTGGTTCCACACCGGCGACATGGCCAAAATGGACGAAGACGGCTACTTCTTCATCGCCGGGCGGTTTAAGGACATGATCATCAGCGGCGGCGAAAACGTGTACGCCGCCGAGGTGGAAGCGGTCTTTGTGGCCCACGACGCGGTGGCTGAAGCGGCCCTCATCGGCCAGCCGGACGACAAGTGGGGCGAGGTGGGCGTGATGGTGGTGGTAAAAGCCAACGGTGCAGTCATCACCGAGGCGGAACTGCTCCAGCACTGCCAGGGCAAATTGGCCCGCTACAAAATTCCCAAGCGCGTCATCTTCACCGACGCCCTGCCCTATTCGCCCTATGGCAAGGTGATCAAGGCGGAATTGAAAGAGTTACTGGATTAAAGACCCCCACCCTGGCCCTCCCCCTGAGAGGGGGAGGGAACTTGGCTCCCTCTCCCTTTGGGAGAGGGCTGGGGTGAGGGAAAAAGGAAACAACATGGCAACCATAACCGCAAACGGCATCACAATCTCATACGAAATCGAGGGCAGCGGGCCGCCGCTGGTGTTGGTGGCCGGGCTGGGCTACGGCCGTTGGATGTGGCACAAAATGATCCCCGGTCTGGCCGAAAATTTTACGGTGCTGAGCTACGACAACCGGGGTGTGGGTGAAACCGACAAACCGGCCGGACCATACAACGCCCAGCTGCTGGCGGAAGATTTGTGCGGCTTGCTAGACGCGCTGGGGTGGGCAAAAACGGCCGTTTTCGGACATTCCATGGGTGGTTTTATCGCCCAGGCCTTTGCCCTGGCCTACCCGGACAGGCTCAGCCAGCTCATTTTGTCGGCGACCAACTTTGGCGGGCCGCACCACGTGCCGGTGACGCAGGAAGCGCTGGCCGTGCTCATGGACACAACCAGCGACCCGCTGACCCGCCTGCGCAACGGCATTTTGATTAGCTGCGCCGCAGGCTTTGGCGAGCGCCATCCCGAAATTGTGGACGAGTGGCTGGCGTACCGCGCCAGCCATCCCATCGACCCGGCGGGCTACCAGGCGCAGATGGGCATCGGGCTGTCATTGATGTCGGAAGCGGCCTGTTTTGAGCACAAATTGTCGGCCATTACCGCGCCCACGCTGCTACTGTCCGGCGCGGAGGACAAGGTGGTGCCGCCCGCCAACGTGGCATTGCTCAAGGCAGCGATGCCACAGGCAGAAACGGCCGTTATCAACCAGGCCGGTCACTTTTTCCCATTTGAACAACCGGAAACGGCCGTGCAAATCGTCACACAATTTTTGCAACGGATTAACACGAATTAACACGAATTGACACGAATTCGTGTTAATTCGTGGCTGAAAAGAAGGCATCATGTACCACTTTGATTGGATTCAGCGACATGCTGAACGGACGCCAAACAAATTAGCCCTCGTGGACGCGCACAGCGGGCAGCAGTTTACCTACGCCCAGTTCAACGAGCGGGCCAACCGGCTGGCGCATGTTTTTGTGCACCAGCTGGGCCTGCAAACGGGCGATCGCGTCTCCATTTTGGCCCACAACAGCGCCGATTATTACGTTGCCCTCTTTGCCTGCGCCAAAAGCGGCACCATTTTGAACACGCTCAACTGGCGGTTGTCGGTGCCCGAGCTGGAATACATTCTCAACGACTGCCAGCCCCGCGCCATTTTGGTGGATGAGGCGTTTGGGGAAACGGCCGTTGCCCTACAAAAAATCGTGTCCATCGAACATTGGCTCACCGTGGGCGATGAAGCCACCCTGGCCGCAGGCGACCCGGCCGGTGTGCCTGATCCGCGCCTGCGCTACGAAGACACCTGGGCCATTTTGTACACCAGCGGCACCACCGGTCGGCCCAAGGGGGCCCAGGTGACCTACGGCAACTTTTTCTATAACGCCGTGGGCATGGGCCAGGCGATTGATTTGTCGGCGCGGGACGTGAATCTGAACGTGCTGCCCTGCTTCCATGCGGGCGGGCTGGGGCTGTATGCCGGGCCGATTTTCCACACCGGCGGCACCCTGGTGGTGATGCGCCAGTTTGAGCCGAAACAACTGCTCCAGCTCATCGAGCAATGGCAGGTGAGCGTCCTGCTGCTGGTGCCCGCCATTTATTTGATGCTGGCGCAAACGGCCGATTTCAGCCAGTACGATCTCAGCAGCGTGCGCAGCTGGGCCAGCGGCGGCTCGTCGCTGCCGCCCTCGGTGGTGCACGACTACGCCAGCCGGGGCATCATTATCCAGCAAGGGTTTGGCATGACCGAAACCGGGCCGACGGTTTTTTTAGTGCCGCAAGAGCATGCCGTGCGCAAGGCGGGTTCGGTAGGCAAGCCGGTGCTGCACACCGACGTCTGCATCATGGACCGCGAGGGCAAGGTGCTTGGCCCCAATGAAGTGGGTGAGCTGTGCATTCGCGGCGGCAACGTCACCACCGGCTACTGGAATCTGCCGGAAGCGACGGCCGAAGCGCTGCGCGGCGGCTGGCTGCACTCTGGCGACGCGGCGATGGTTGACGAGGAAGGCTTTTATACGATTGTCGATCGCTGGAAGGATATGTTCATCTCTGGCGGCGAAAATGTGTATCCGGCGGAAGTGGAGAACGTGATTTACCAGCATCCGGGGGTGGCGGAAACGGCCGTTATCGGCATCCCCGATCCCAAGTGGCAAGAAGTCGGCCTGGCGCTGGTGGTGGTCAAAGAAGGCGCGTCGCTCACCGAGCAGGAGCTGATCGATTTTTGCCAGGGCAAGCTGGCCCGCTACAAGATTCCCAAGCAGGTGCGCTTCTTGAAGGAACTGCCGCGCACGGCCGCTGGCAAAGTGCTCAAGCGCGAACTGCGCGAGATGGTGAGTGGTTAGAAAGACCTGACAGGTTTTTTGAGGCGATCTGGAAAGCAATGGATCTGGTGGAAACCTGTCAGGTCTAAAAGGTTGATATGAGCTTACTCATTCAGGAACAGAAAACATTCAGCCAGGCGGAGTTTGACGCCTTTGCCCGGCTGAGTGGGGACGACAACCCGATCCACGTCGATCCTGAATTTTCGGCGCGGACGCGCTTTGGGCGCACGGTGGCCCACGGGATGCTACTCTACAGCGTTTTTTGCGGCGTGATCAGCCGCCACTTTCCCGGCGCGGTGCAGCTGTCGCAGGAGCTCATGTTCCCCGCCCCCACCTACGCCGACGAACCGATGACCATTCATCTGGAAATTTTGGCGCAAGACGGGCCGCAATTGCGGCTTTTAACCGAAATGCGCAACCCGGCAGGTGAAACAACCCTGACCGGCGAGACGGTGATTTTGTTATGACCGAGGCCAACGAACTGGTTTTGCTCGATTTTGTGGGAACAACGGCCGTTGTCACCCTCAACCGCCCCACCCGGCACAACAGCCTGGTGCCCGCCCTGCTGCGCGACATGCTGGCCATGTTGGCCGAGGTTGCGGCGGATGAGGCGGTGCGGGCGGTGGTGCTGCGGGCCAACGGCCGTTCCTTCTCCACCGGCGGCGATGCGTTGGGTTTTGTGCAGCACGCCGACAACATGGAACCGTACGCCCGCGAGATTGTCGGACTGCTCAACCAGGTGATTTTGGCGCTGATCGATTTGCCCGTGCCGGTGATTACGGCCGTTCACGGCATCGTCACCGGCGGCTCGTTGGGCTTTCTTTTGGGGTCAGACATTGTTTTGGTGGCCCCAGAAGCCAGCTTCGCCCCCTTTTACAGCGAGGTTGGCCCCAGCCCGGACGGCGGCTGGGCGGTGCTGCTGCCGTTGCTGATTGGGCCACGGCGGGCAGCGGAAGTTTTGTATTTGAATGAAGCGATTGGGGCGGAAACGGCCGTCGCCTGGGGCCTGGCCAATCGTGTGGTGCCTGCCGACCAAATTCAGGCCGAAGCGCTGGCCATCGCTGAAGCGATTGCCGCCAAAAAGCGCGGCAGCATTCGCCATACCAAACAGCTGCTGCACCTGGACCGCGCCGACATCGCCGCCCGGCTGGCCACCGAGCTGGACCATTTTGTGCAGCAGATGGTGACGCCGGAAGCGATTGACGGCTTCCGCGATTTTGTGGACCAGCGGCGCAAGGCGGTGGTGGCATGAATCATCTTGCCGTCGGCCAGGAAGCCCGCGCCAGCCGCACCTTTACCGCCGCCGACGTGGCTGCCTACCGGGCGCTGTCTGGCGATGCCAGGCTGGCCTTTGGCGCAGCGGATGCTGCCGACACGGTGCCCGGCCCGCTGCTCAGCGGGATGTTTTCTGATTTGCTGGGGACGCAGCTGCCCGGACCGGGCACCAACTGGCTGAAGCAGTCGCTGCGGTTTCCGGCGGTGGCAAAGGTGGATGAGGTGGTAACGGCCGTTGTCCAAATCACCCGCCTGCGCCCCGAAAAAGCGCTGGTTAACCTGCGCACAACCTGTGTTACTTTGGCAGGCACTGTCGTCTGTGAAGGCGAGGCGCTTGTTTTAGTGAAAGATTTGACGGCGAGCTGAAAAGTCTCAATGGAGGTGTTTATGAAATGAGTGGTAAACAGGCAGGGAAATTGACGCTGACTAAACAAAGGTCTAACCAAAAACGTAAAACATTTGGAGGAAAGAAAACTATGAAACGTCGTACATTGATAACTTTATTGATTATGCTGCTGGGCCTCTCTTTTGTGCTGGCCGCCTGTGATGCCGCCACCGAAGAGGCCATCAACGATGCGGCCGAGCAGGTGCAGGATGCAGCTGAAGAAATCGCGCCCACGTTAGAAGCAGCGGCCGAAGAGCTGGCCCCCACCGTGGAAGCGGCCGTTGAAGAAATTCAGCCCACGGTAGAAGCGGCCGTTGAAGAAGTGACCGAAGAGATAACAGAGGAACCCACTGAGGTACCGGCCGAAGAGCCAACCGAGGAACCCGCTGAAGCACCAGCCGCTGGCCTGGCCTGTGAAGAGCCCATCAAAATTGGTCTCATCACCGATGCTACGGGCGCTCTGGCCATCTATGGCGCGCATGTGCTGCGCGGCTTCCCGCTTGGCATGGAATATGCCACGGGCGTTGCTGGCGTCGAAGCCGAGGGTTACACCTCCTACATGATGGACGGCTGTGAAATCCAGGTTTACCTGCGCGACGACCAGAGCAACCCGGAAACCACCGCCACCGTTGGCCGTGAACTGATCGAGGTCGAAGGCGTGGACCTGCTGGTCGGTACCGTTAGCTCCGGTGCCACCGCCACCCTGCAAGAGCTGGCCCGTGAAAACGACGTTGTGCTCATCGTTGCCCCGGCTGCGGCCAACGACATCACCGGCATCACCTTCAACGAGTACACCTTCCGCACCAGCCGTAACAACTATCAGGACGCCGTCAACATCTGCGAATACCTCACCACGCAGTACACCAGCTTCGTGCAGATTGCCCCCGACTACTCCTTTGGTTACGGTGGCGCGCAGGCGTTCCGCGATGCCTGTACCCTGTTTGGCGGCGAATTTGTGGTAGACGACATCTTTGCCCCGGCCGACACCACCGACTTCACCCCCTACATGGACGAAGTTCTGACGGCCGTTGACGGTGGCGCAGAAGCCTTCCTGGTAACCTGGGCTGGTGGTGGTTTTGTGCCGCTCTACCAGGCGTACATTGACTCTGGCGCAGCGGATGAAATTCCGTTGGCCGCTGGCTTTGTGGATAACGTTGTGATGCCCGCTTTCTTCGCCAACGCCATTGGCTCCACCAGCGGCATTCTGTACCACTACACCCTGCCGGACAACGAAATCAACACCTGGCTGGTTGAGCAGACCCAGGCACGCTTCAGCACCTTCCCGGATCTGTTCGACGCCGATGCGATGAACGCGGCCATCATGGCGGTGGAAGCGCTGAAGGCCACCGGTGGCGACACCAGCTCGGCGGCGCTGATTGGCGCGATGGAAGGTATGGAATTTGAAGGGCCGAAGGGCACCATCAACATCCGGCCCGAGGATCACGTAGCTATCCAGGACATGTACATCGTGACCCTGCTGAACGTGACCGATCCGGAATTCAAATATTACGAACTCGTCGAAACCAACCGGCCAGACGTTCCCTGTCTGCTGCCAGAAGAGTTGGTAGACCGCTGCGGTGATCTGCCGGTGGGCAGCCTAAGCGGCGAATAACAAGATGAACGGGTGAACAGGTGAAGGGGTGAATAACGGTCTTGTCACCCCTTCACCCTGTCACCCTTTCACCCCTTCAGGAAGAAGAGATGCCAAACGAAATCATCCTAGAAACCCAAAACCTGCGGCGTGAGTTTGGGGCGTTGGTGGCGGTGGAGGACGTGAGC
Organism: Anaerolineae bacterium; assembly: GCA_020848035.1. Lineage (GTDB taxonomy): Bacteria > Chloroflexota > Anaerolineae > Promineifilales > Promineifilaceae > Leptofilum. Next base: position 348,413 of record JADLAX010000026.1, read on the forward strand.
CTGAAGGTGAAGGCCGGGTCGCTGCATTCGATCATTGGTCCCAACGGCGCGGGCAAAACGACGTTTTTTAACCTGCTGAGCGGCAACATTCCACCCACGGCTGGCCGGGTGCTGCTGCGGGGCAAGGACATTACAAATTTACCGCTGCACAAAACGGCGCATTTGGGAATCGGCCGTTCTTTCCAGATCACCAACATCTTCCCCAATTTGACGGTGCTGGAAAACATTCGTCTGGCCGCCCAGGCGCTGGGCAAAGACAGCTTCCGCCTGTTCCGCTCTTACCGGGCTTTTCCCAAGTATGAAACACGCGCCTGGGAGGTGATTGAGCAGGTAGGGCTGGTGAATGAGGCGCTGCTGCCCGCCCGCACGCTGCCCCACGGCGCGCAGCGCAAGCTGGAGCTGGGCATGATTCTGGCCCCGGACCCGGAAATCCTACTGCTGGATGAACCAACGGCCGGCATGGCGTCGGAGCAGGTGCCAGAGCTGATGGCCCTCATCCAAAAAATTCAGGAAGCGGGGCACAAAACGGTGATGCTGGTGGAGCACAACATGAACGTGGTGATGAGCGTGTCGGACACGATCACGGTGATGCACCACGGGGCGGTGCTGGCCGAAGGCAGCCCGGCGGAAATATCGGCCAATGAGACGGTACAGACGGCGTATTTGGGGCATTTGTATGAGGATACGGCCGTAACCACCTAAGCTTCATGTCATGCCCGTGCAGACGGGCATCCCCGGCAAAAATGGATTCCCGCCTGCGCAGGAATGACATTTGTCAGTTTGGTTTATTTTGTAATTGGGTAATTGAGTCATTACCAACCTGGAATCATTGATGGAAAATCTTTTAGAAGTCTCCAACATTCACACCTTTATCGGCCAGTTCCACATTTTGGAAGGTGTGTCGCTGTCGGTGCCCAAGGGCAGCATTATTGCCCTGCTGGGACGCAATGGTGCGGGCAAAACCACCACTCTGAAGTCGATTTTGGGCCTCACCCCACCCCGCGAAGGCTCCGTTGTGTTCAAGGGTGAGCCCATTCAAGGGCGGCGCAGCTTTGACATTGCCGCGAAAGGGATTGGCTTTGTGCCGGAACATCGCGCCATATTTCGCGATTTAAGCGTGCTGGAAAATTTGCGCATTGCCGAGCGGCAGAAGGGCGATTTTGAGCGCAAAGAGCAGTTCATTTTTGAGCTGTTCCCCGACCTGAAGCGGCTGATCAAGCTGCCCGGCACCAATCTTTCCGGCGGGCAGCAGCAGATGCTGGCCGTGGCCCGCGCCCTGGTGCCGGACAATGAGCTGCTGCTCATTGACGAGCCCAGCGAAGGGCTGGCCCCGGTGATTATTGAGCAAATGATGGCCGCCATCCAGCAGCTGTCGGCGCAGTCCACCGTGCTGCTGGTGGAGCAAAATTTTGTGGTCGCCAGCAAGCTGGCCCAGCGTTATGTGATTATTGAGGAAGGCCAGTCGGTGAAAAGCGGCCTGATGGCTGAGTTGGTGCAGGACAAGGCGACGATTCACCGGTATTTGGGGGCGGCTTAGGAGTGACAGGGTGACTGGGTGAAGGGGTGAAGGGGTGAAGGGGTGAGTGGTTTACCATTAACCGTTAACCATTTACCATTAACCATTAACCATTTACCATTCTCCATTCGCGGTTCACCGATTACGGAGCAATTATGGATGTATTAGGCACATTGAGGGCAAACCGGACGCGATTTATTACGTTGGCGGTGTTGGCGTTTTTGTTTTTTACGGCCGTTCAAGGCATGCCGACCGAAGATTGGGTCATCACTATTTTGCGCGGGCTGAGCGTGGGCATGATCACCTTCCTGGTAGCTGCCGGGCTGTCGCTGATTTTGGGCTTGATGGACGTGCTGAACCTGGCCCACGGCGAAATGTTTATGGTCGGCGCGTACGTGGGCTGGACGGTATTTGTCCGGCCAGACACGTTTGTGGATGTGCTCTCGCCGCTGCTGCTGACGGTAGTGGGTTTTGTGCTGCTGCCCGTGTGGCGGGCCTGGATTCAAAAGGTGCCGTTTTTGTTGAAGCAGGCCAAATTCTGGCCCTGGCTGGCCCTGGTGCTGGGCGCAGGTCTGCTCTGGATTGCCTATGCCCGCTTTCCCCTGGCCATCTGGAACCCAGACGTTTATTCCGAGAGCCCCATCACCTATTCGCTGGCGCTGAGCCAGGGCAACCTGGTGCTGGCCACGGTGCCGCCGGGCGCTGGCTGGCCGCTGGGGCTGATTGGTACGCTGCTGGGCGGGTCGCTGCTGGCGCTGGCGGTGGCTGGCTTTGGCCTGCGGCGGCAGGCAGGCACGATGAGCAGCCATATTTCGCGCCGCACGTGGATTATAGCGGCCGTTTTGCTGGCCCTGGGTATTGCTACATTTTTTGTCAACTCCAACATCACCAACTTTTTGCTGGGCATCAGCACCACGGCGCGCTTTTTTGTGGCGATGGCCGTGGCCACTGGCTTGGGCTTTGTGATTGGCGGGTTGATTGAAGTGGCGTTGATACGGCCGTTATACGACCGCCCCATCTACCAGCTCATGATCACCCTGGGACTGAGCTTTATCGTCATTGAGGTGGTGCGCGCCATTTGGGGGCGGCCCGAGTTCACCATGCCCAAGGCGGCGCTGTTCGACGGTAGCGGCGATGCCTGCCCGGCCACCAGCTTTGGTGATTTGATTGCCAACCAATGCTCGACGATTCTTTTGTTTAACGGCCGTATTCGCACCTACAACGAAGTGTTCATCATCCTGGTGGGGTTGGTGGTGCTGGCCCTGGTCTGGCTCATTTTGCAGCGCACCCGCATCGGCATGATCATTCGTGCGGGCGTGCAGGACAGCGAAATGGTGGAAGCGCTGGGCATTAACGTGCGCCAGGTGTTCACCTTTGTTTTTGCCCTGGGGGTGGCGTTGGCCACGCTGGGCGGCGTCCTGGCCGCACCCTCCATCGGCCTCTCCACCGACATGGGCACCCGCCTGCTGCTCCTGGCACTCATTGCCCTGGCCATCGGCGGCCTGACCAGCTTCCCCGGCGCGGCGGCTGGGGCAATTTTGGTCGGGCTGCTGCAGCAATTTATCATCAAATATGGCCAGATTGGCATCAACCTGCCCTTCCTGGCCGAACCGTTTAAGCCATCGCCGCCGCTGGTGCCTGCCTCCACCGTGCTGCTGATGGTGATCATCCTGCTCATCCTGCCGCACGGCCTGTTTGGGCGAAACGAATAAATCTGTGGCTAGATTGGTCCATTCTGGCAGAATGGACCAATCTGACTCACTCTTGCGGAGAATGTGAATGCAATCTACTCTGGCAAACCGCACAGCTGAAAAACCGAGCCTGGCCGATTGGTGGAAAGCCAACCGGGGGCTGTTGAGCCTGCTCATCCTGCTCATCGCCTTTCCCTTCCTGCTGGCGCTCAGCGAAGGTCAGTCCATTGGCGACGTGCTGGCCAACGAGGCGGGCAACGCCAAATTTATGCAGGGCCTGCTCATCGAAGTGTTCATTCTGGCCATTTATGCCCTGAGCTATGACCTGATTTTGGGGGTGACGGGGCTGCTTTCGTTTGGCCACGCCATGTTTTTTGCCGTGGGTGCCTACTTCACCGGCATCGCCTTCAAAAATTTTGGCTGGGGTGCCGGGCAAACGCTGCTGGGGCTGATTGTGGTGGCCGTGGTGCAGGCGCTGCTGTTTGGCGTAGTGCTGCCGCGCGTCAAGGGCATCACCTTTGCCCTGGTGACGCTGGGGCTGGCGTCGGTCTTTCACATCGTGGTGCAGTCGACCGAAATGGCTGAATGGACCGGCGCGGATGTGGGTTTACAAGGGGTGATTGCCCCGGAGTGGCTCAATACCAACACGGCGCGCTTCCAGCTCTACCTGCTGACCCTGGCCACCACGTTTCTGGTCTACCTGGTCTACCGCCGCTTTGTCGATTCGCCCACGGGCCGGGTATGCATTGCCATTCGTGAAAATGAAGGCCGGGCGCTGATGTTGGGGTACAACACCTTTTTGTTTAAGCTGGTAGCGTTGACGGTGGCGTCGTTAACGGCCGTACTTGCCGGCTTCTTCCACACCATTCACCAGCCCATCGTCAGCCCCAACGTGGCCAGCCTGGGCTGGACCGTCTCGGCGCTGCTCATCATTTTGATTGGTGGGGTAGGCACCTTGAGCGGGGCGATGGTCGGTGCGGCCGTTTTCCGCCTGCTAGAGTTTTTCCTCAACCGCTGGTTTGGCGATGCCGCCAACTTTTTGCTGGGCGCGATCTATGTGGCCATCGTGCTCTTTTTGCCCTACGGCATCGTCGGCACCTGGCGCGCCCGCAGCCTGGACATCGCCAAAGGGCGGGAGCGGTTGAAAAGGATGTTTGGGCTAACAAAATGAGGAGATTAGAGATTGGAGATTGGTGTACGCCTAATTTCCAATCTCTAATCTCCGATCTCCACTAACCATGCTCCCCTTGTGATTTTTGGCACTTGTCCCCAACGGGGGGTTGCTTTTACAATGGCCTCATGCCGCCCACTGTCCCATCTTCCCGCTTAACCGATAGTCGTCTGGCCAACCTGGCTGCCCGGCAAATTTACGACGGGCTGGAGCGATACGGCCGTCGCTTCCACGAAATTACCGGCCAGGCCCAGCAGCGCTTTGAAGCCAGGGAATGGCACGCGCAGCGCGCCGATGCCCTGGAGCGGCTGAATCTCTACCGGCTGATTGTAGATCGCGTGGTAATTATGGTGCAGGATTTGCTGGGCGACCGGCTGCACCACAAGGTGGTTTGGGCCAGCATGAAAGCTGTCTTCTCCGGTCTCATCGCCGATCGGGCCGATTGGGAGCTGGCCGAAACGTTTTTCAACTCGATCACCCGGCGCATCTTCACCACCGTAGGCGTGGACCCGCAAATCGAGTTTGTTGACCCCGATTTTGACCTACCGCCGCTCACCGATCCCAAATCGCTGTATACCAGCTACTACCCCAACGGCACGCTAGCCGAGACGGTGCCGCAAATGTTGCTGGCCTGCGGCCTGGCCGTCGGCTTTGCCAGCTTCGATGAGGACTGCCGCCAGATTACCGACCGCCTGACCTGCTTCCTGAACAAGCAGCAAACCAGCGTCAACCGGATTGACGTGGTGAATTCCCTTTTTTACCGGGGCAAAGGCGCTTACCTGATTGGGCGCATGTACACGCCGCAGGGGCTGGTGCCGCTGTCGCTGGTGCTTTTGCAGGGGCAGCACGGCGTGTTTGTTGATGCGGTGCTGCTAGACGAGAGCAGCGTGAGCATCCTCTTTAGCTTTGCCCGCGCCTACTTTCACGTGATGGTGGAACGGCCGTCTGACCTTGTCCAGTTCATTCGCTCCATCATCCCCCGCAAGCGTATCGCCGAAATTTACATCTCGTTGGGCTACAACAAACATGGCAAAACCGAGCTGTACCGCGACCTACTCAACCACCTCAAGGAGTCCAAAGCCCAGTTTGAAATTGCCCCCGGCCAGCGCGGCATGGTGATGATGGTGTTCAGCCTGCCCGATTTTGACCTGGTGTTTAAGCTCATCCGCGACCGCTTTGCCCCGCCCAAAAAGACGACGCGCCAGGAAGTGATCAAAAATTACGAAATGGTGTTCCGCCACGACCGCGCCGGGCGGCTGATCGACGCCCAATCGTTTGAATTTTTGCAGTTCAAACGCGAGCGTTTTACCGATGAGCTGCTGGACGAGCTGCTGGCGATAACCGCCAACACGGTGCAGGTGGAAGGCGACACGGTGGTGGTTGGCCACGCCTACGTCGAGCGGCAGGTTATTCCGCTGGACATTTTCTTGCAGGAAGCCGACGAGGCCGCAGCCAACCGGGCCATCATCGACTATGGCCAGACGATTAAGGATTTGGCGGTGACCAACATTTTTGCCGGGGACATGCTGCTGAAAAACTTCGGCGTGACGCGCCACGAGCGGGTGGTGTTTTACGACTATGATGAGTTACGGCCGTTAACCGACACCAACTTCCGCCGTTTTCCCCAATCCCGCTCCTACGATGATGAGCTGTCGGCCGAACCCTGGTTCCACATCAACCCCAACGACGTCTTCCCCGAGGAATTTTTGCGCTTTATGGGTCTGCCCAACAGCGTCAAACAAACCTTCCTGGACCACCACAGCGACCTGCTGGACGTGACCTTCTGGCAGCAAACGCAAAAGCGGCTGAAGGCGGGCGAGATTATTACGATACGGCCGTATCTCGACGAACATCGCCTGCCCCAACCGTCTGACACCCTTGACAGCTAACCCCCACCCCGTAAAATTAGCGACGATTAACCAGGTGCGACGCACTTTGCAAGTGCGTCGCACCTTCAACAATTCGCAGCGATGAACGCCTTTGGCAAGCGGGAGCTGCAAACCAAAAAAGTGCCGCGAGCCCAAATTGGGCAGCCCGATTGGGGCCAGCGGAAGCAGGGTGGAACCGCGACTTGAAAAAGCCGTCCCTGCAACACAGTGCTTGTGTTGCAGGGACGTTTTGTTTTTTACCAACAAAGTAGGGGCGGGACAGGCGGGAAACCCTTGCTGTCTTCCAGAGGGCGTTCCGCCCCGCCTGTCTCGCCCAAACTGCACCAAAGGGCGAGACGACCGGGTGATAAGGCGCTCTGTTTAGCCAAGTTGAGGCCCGGTCGTCCCGCCCCTACGCCACGACGCGCCAAGAAGGCGCGGCTATGAGGAATAAAATGAGTGAATTAACCCTGGACACCATCACTGCGCTGGCCAAGCGGCGCGGCTTTGTTTACCAAACCTCCGAGATTTACGGCGGGCTGGCCAGCTCCTACGACTACGGCCCGCTGGGCACCGAGCTGCTGCGTAACATCAAGGACAAATGGTGGCAGGAGCTAATCCGCAAAAAGGCCGACATGGTTGGCCTGGACACCCAAATCCTGCTGCATCCACAAACCTGGGTTGCCTCTGGTCACGTCGCCTCCTTCACCGATCCGCTGGTGGAGGACAAAGTCACCCACAAACGCTACCGCGCCGATCATCTGATCGAGCAGTGGTTGGCGAAGCAGTCCACTCCACCACAACTGGTGGTGGAGGAGATGGACGTAGCTCAAATGGGCGCGTTTATCGCCGAGCACAAGATTCTCAGCCCGGACGGCAACCCGGTGACTGCGCCGAAAGCGTTTAACATTTTGTTTGAAACGGCCGTTGGCGCCATCGAAGGTGAAAAATCGAAAGTGTATCTACGGGGTGAGACAGCCCAGGGCATCTTCACCAACTTCCGCCAGGTGCTCGATTCCTCGCGGGTTAAGCTGCCGTTTGGCATTGGCCAGATTGGCAAAAGCTTCCGCAACGAGATTACCACCGGCCAGTTTGTCTTCCGCACCCTGGAATTTGAGCAGGCCGAAATCGAATATTTCTTCGATCCGGAGCAGACCGATTGGCAGGCGCTGTTCCAGGAGTGGCAAAATCGGATGTGGGATTTTGTGGCCAACACGCTGGGCATTCGCGCCGAAAATCTGTGCTGGCGGCGACATTCCGACAAGGAGCGCAGCCACTACAGCCGCGAAACGTACGACCTGGATTACCGCTTTCCCTTCGGCTTTAAGGAACTGTGGGGCGTAGCCTACCGCACCGACTACGACTTGCAGCAGCACATCGAACACTCCGGGGCCAAGCTGACCTACACCGATCCGTTCAGCGGTAAGACATTTGTGCCACACGTCATCGAGCCAGCGGTGGGCATCAACCGCCTCTTTCTCATGATTTTGTGTGATGCCTATTGGGAAGATGTAGCGAACAATCGGACGGTTTTGCGCTTTAAACCGGAGTTGGCACCGTATAAAACGGCCGTTTTCCCCCTCCTGCGCAACAAGCCAGAACTGGTGCACAAAGCTCAGGCTGTCTACGAACTCATTGCGCCGCACCACACCACCACCTGGGACGACCGGGGCAACATCGGCAAGCGCTACTACTACCAGGACGAAATCGGCACGCCGTTTTGCATCACGGTAGACTTCGACACGCTGGAAAACAACACCGTCACCGTGCGCCACCGCGACACCACCGCCCAAGACCGCGTCAACATCGACCAGCTTTTAAGCTACCTGCACGATCAGCTGAAAATTTGACCTCCACCCTGAACCTCCCCGGCAGCCTGGCAAATCTGGCTCCCTCTCCCTCGGAGAGGGCTGGGGTGAGGGTGTTAAACACTCCATGAGGAAGCGCCACCCACTTTGAAGGCTGCTGCCACAATGGGTAAAATCGATGCATGAATAAACTCATGCGCTTCCTCATCGGCTTTTTACTCCTGGCCATCACCCTGGTGGCCAGCTGCGGCCAGGAGCCGCCGGAAGAAAGTGCCGACGATACCAGTTCAACCGCAACGGCCGTTCCCCACCAGCCAACCGAACCAAACGGCACCACACCGCTCCCCCCACCAGCCATCGCCACGACGCTGCCCACCAGCACCCCCGCCGTCGCCGAGGAACCGGGCGAGTCCGCCAGCGACATCGTGCCCTCGCCCATTGACGGCGCGGAAGGTGCCCTGGTCGGTCTGGCGATGAGCAGCCAGGTGGGCATTTTGCTCGACGAATACCCCGAAGGGCTGCGCGACGCCGTGGCCCAGGCCATCGCCGCTGAGTCGGACGCATTTTGGATTGAGCTGGCCCAACGGCAGGTAGCGCTGACCTACAACCGACTGCACTTTCGGCCGTTTTTTTACCCCAACAAAGGTCAACTGCCTCTGCCGCCCCAAGCCCTGTGGCACATCGAGCTGACCGGCGAACCAGCGCGGCAAACGCTCAACAACCACGATTTGATTCTCATCGGCTACACCTTCAGCAGCACGCTGCTCACTGGCCAGGATTCACCTGCGGCGGCCGAACCGGCCCTGGCGGAGATTGGCGGGGTGTGGGACGAGCCGTTCATCTTGCCGCCGGACCCCACACAGCTTTTGCAGCACACCGGCAACGCCTGCCTCAACGAAGGCGGCTTCCCACCCAACAGCTACGACTCGGAAAATGTCGATATTTTTTACGACTACAGCTGCACCGCCGACAGCGGCGGCGCGGCGGGCTGCCATCGCACCACCCTGCCCACGCTCTCCTGCATCCAGGCGTTGAACGCGGCGGTGGGTACGGTGGAAACGGCCGTACGCTTCACCCGCCTGCCCTGGGATGCCGACCTGGCCGATGAAATTCGCATCGGTGAGGTCATTGCCGCCGATGCACCCGACCTGAAAGTGGTGAGCGGGGATTTGCAAAATAATCGGATCATTTACCGCTATTTCCCAGCGAACAGCTGTGCCCTTGCCGAAGGCTGCGTCAACGGCAGCGGCTGGCGTCGGCTGCTCCAGTTCGACGCCACGGCGCACAATTTAGGCGCGACAGCGCTAGACATCGGCCCCATCGTCGCCGAAAATCCGCTGACCAACATGTTTGAATACAACAGCTGCCACGCCCATTTTCACTTCCAAAATTACGGCGAATTTCAGCTCGGCACGACCAATCAGCCCAGCAAACAGGCGTTTTGCGTAGAAAGCACCAGCCGCTTCAGCAACAACGAGCTTTCGCCGCTCACCCATCCCTACAGCTGCACCGTCCAGGGCATCCAGGCCGGTTGGGTGGATGAGTACGGCGCAGGGCTGGACTGCCAATGGATCGACATCACCGACCTGGAAATCGAAGGCGAATCGACCGAACTGCCGCTGAGCTTCCGCTTCAACACGGAGCAATTTTTGTGCGAGGGGTACCCGGTGCTGGACGAGGACGGCAATCCCGTGTTTGAGCCCAGCGGGCTGCGCAACAGCCAGGGGCTGCCCATCAGCCGCCCGCAGTGTGAGTTTGTGGCGGATTGGGACGTGGCCAACAGCGGCACAGAAGACGTCGTCATTCCGGCGACGGGCAGCTTTGTCACCGCGCCGTGCGCCAGCAGCGAGCAGGGACCGCGGCGGAATTGTGGTTTTACGGCCGTTCCCCTCCCCCCTCTGCCCGACGTAAGCGACACCGAAGAACGGCCGCTGCGCTGCACCCCCGGCAGCACCGTCCAGCTGAGCTGCTCGCTCAACGGCGACGCGGCGGCCCAGGTGGTGCGTCTGTGCGAAACCAGCGCTGTGCTCGGCACTGGCACCGCCTGCACCTTCAACGACGCCCTGCTCAACCAGGTCATCAGCGGCAGCGCGGTGGAACTCAGCTTCAGCTGCCCCTTCGTGCGCGACGAAAACGAACCGGGCGGCGACTACGCGCTCTACGCCGCGCCGCTGTTCACCGGGGACGCCCTGGCCGAAATCAGCTGCACGCCGGTGGGAAACTAACCGCAGAGGACGCGGAGGACACAGAGAAAAATAAAACCTCTGCGTTCTCCGCGCTCTCCGCGGTAAAAACAGGAGGAAGTGTGAGATATTTTTTTGCGTGGTTGGGATCTAAGCGGGCGGCCAAGCGGGAGGTGGCCGAACCGGGCTGCCTGCTGGATCGCGCCGCCAACGCGAACCTGCCCGTCCCGGCAGGTGGCATTGTCCTGCACAACTTCTACGAACTGGCGCGGGAAGAGGGCGTTCTTGCGGAAAAAGACGGCCGTATCACCTCGCTGGTCCCCGATTCCCTGCACGATTTACTCTTCAACCTGGCCCGCTTTCCCCAGCTAGACGAGGTGATGGTGATACGGCCGTTGCTCCCCACCGGCTTCGGCCCCACCTCCGCACCCGTCCGGCTGGACGATGTGGCCCAGCTCGCCAACTCGTTATGCGAAGGCTGGTCGGTGCAAGACGGCCGTCGCGACCTGCTGCTGATCACCCTGCCCCAGAAAGACGTGGCGGGAACGGCCGTTACCCGCCCCAACGCCACCACCGACCAGATTATCCTGCCTGAGGGCCAGCTAGAGCTGCCCCAACTCGGCGGCTGGCAGCGTCCAGATGCCAGACTGCCGCCATACGCCCAGCGGCTGCAAATGCTGCTGCGTGGCCTGCGCCGCACCTTTGGCGATGAGGGGTGGGAGATTGCGTGGGTGGATGACGGCCGTATCTGCTGGTTGTGGGAATTATCGGCTCTGAACCCACGGGAATGAGTGTCATTACGGCCGTTTCCGGCCTACGCACCTACTCCCCCAAACCGGGCCAGTTTGGAAAAATAATGGGTGCTGGCCAGCTCATTGGTCAGGTGATCACGTGAATCGTGCCGGTGGGTTCCTTCGAAGGTAAAGCCACAGCGGCGGGCCACGGCGGCGCTGCGCACATTTTCTGAATCGCAGCGAATCAACAAACGACTGGCGCTCAGGTGGGAAAAAGCAAAATCGCAAATGCCCAGCACGGCCTCCGTCATGTATCCCCGCCCGGTATGGCGGCTGTGCAGCCAGTAACCAATCTCAAAGCTGGGCACCGTCCAGTTGGCATTGTGCAAACCACTGCAGCCAATCAGCGTATTGGTGCCTTGCAAAAAGAGCAGCAGCCAGAAATCTTCGCGGGCCAGGTATTTCACCTGACCTTCGCGGGCACGCACCTCGTACTCTTCGGCAGAGGCCACATTAACCGCCCAGGGCATCCACGGTTTAAGTTCTGGCTGGGATTCGAGGACGGCCGTTCGCACCGCCACCCCATCCCCCGGCAGTGAACCACGAATCAGCAGTCGCTCTGTTTCAAACTGATACGGTATCTCACGCAAAATTGGATTCATACCCCACTCCGGTCTAAATTTTTACGCGTCATTCACCACGCCGTAAGCCAAATAGACAGTGAAACTCGTAGAATAAAGGACTATGTCCGAGCTTATTTCCCTGATCAAGCGCCGACCGGTAACGGCCGTCCTCCTGGCACTTCCCCTGGTAACCCTGGCCGTCCTGCGCCTGTTTCCCATGCTGGATGTTCACGCCTGGAGTCTATCATGGTACACCCGCCTCATCCAATACTATTTTGGCGCGTTTGCCAGCTTCACCGCCCTCATTGCCGCCCTGTTTGCCAACAGCGCTTTAGGCAAAGAAAGCGCCGCCCGCTCCATTTTTCTAACCGGCGGCTTTATCGCCGTGTCGGCCCTGTTTTTGTTTAGCAGCCTGGCAACCCCCAACATTCTCATTCAAGGCGCTTCCAACCCGGCTTTTGTCTGGTCCCTGCGGCTTAGCTTGCCGGTTAGCGCCATCTTCTTCGCTGCCTCCGCAAAAGATTGGTCCCCCAGTGCCGAAGCGTTCATCGTCAAATACCAGCGGTGGTTGTGGCCCATTGGGCTGCTGCTCATCACCGCCTTTGGCATCGTGGCCTTTGGCTACCCGGCCGGTTTAGACTATCTGATGCGGTATGATCCAGTGGTACCCAGCTTGTTGGGTGCCATTGCCATTTCGCTGCTGGTGTGGACCGCATGGCGGGCGCGCATCTTAAACTGGTACGGCAACCGCATGGTACACGGCCGTTTAGCGGTCGTTTTTTTGCTTCTGGCCGAAGCGCAGCTGACGCTGGTTTTGGGCATTGCCGGGCAGCTGAGCTGGCTCATGTACCACCCCCTGGTCATCACCGCGCTCACCGTCGCCCTGTCCGCCATCCTGAAAAGCTTTCAAAGCTCGCGTGACGTGCAGTTGTCGCGTTACTTTGCTGCCCTGGGCAGCATCCTGATCGCCGGGCTTTCCCTGGCCAGCGTGGAGATTGGCGTACGTTGGCTCAACAGCACCAGTGCCGTCAATCGCTCGACCCTCATTCCCCTCAGCATCGCCCAGGGCACTCTGAGCTTTGTTGTGCTCTACGTCATCGTCTTTTACCTGAACCGACTCATCAACGAGCGCAACGAAGCGCTGCGGCGCGAACAGCACCAGCGCGGTGAACTGACCCAGCTCATTGTGCACGATCTCAAAAGCCCGCTCACCGTCATCTTAAGCGGCATGAACCTGCTGGGCAAAGAAAAGCTGGGCACCCTCACCGAAACACAAAAACGGCTCATCGAAAACCTGGAAAAATCCGGCGTCGATATTCTCAACATGATCAACGACCTGCTGGACGTAGAACGGCTGGAAGCGGGCGCACTTTCGCTGCAAAAATCGCTCACCGACACCTTTTCCTTGCTGCGTCATCAGGTTGAAGAAAACCAGATTCTGGCCAGCACCAACAAACAAAAACTTAGCCTCACCTGCGACCCCAACATTCCTCACATTCGGGTAGACCGGGGCATGATTTCGCGTGTGTTTGCCAATTTGTTAAGCAATGCAGTGAAATTTACGCCAGAAAGAGGCAAAGTGATTGTGCACATGACCCGCCAGCCCAACCAGTTGGTGGTTACCATTGCCGACAGCGGTCCGGGTGTGCCGGTGCATGAACGGGAGCGCATCTTTGAAAAGTTTGCTCAGATTAAGGGCGCAGAGCGCCGGGGGGCGGGTCTGGGACTCACCTTCTGTCGTATGGTGACGGAAGCGCACGGCGGCAGCCTGACCGTAGGTGAAAGTGAACTGGGCGGGGCGCTGTTTTGTCTGACGCTGCCATTTACCGAGGAAGAAGCCAATATCCTGAGCGAAATTTCCCTGCCCAGCAGCTTTGATTGGGCGCTGGATTCGGCCTCAGCCCATCACTCCCCCAACCCCAACTAATTTTGCCATTGGTTACCCGCCGATGAACTTGGTTTTGTAACCCTGCTTTTGCAGGAGTGCCGCCAGCTTGTCGCGGTGGTCACCCTGAATTTCGATAACACCACCTTCTTTAACCGTGCCACCCGTGCCACACGCCTTTTTAAGCTGTTTACCTAAGGTTTCCAGGTCAACGGCCGTTAACTGAAAATCGCGCAGGACGGTTACCTGTTTACCACCCCGCCCCTTTTTCTCACGCAAGATGCCGATGACCTGCTCCGCCGGGGGCAGGCTGCGCGAAAGCGGTTTGTTGGCTTTTTCAGCTGGCTTCTTGTCTACAAAATCGTCATCCGCCGTTGAATAAACCACGTTGCGGTTGCGTTGTCTCATGTCGTTTCCTCAGCAAACTATTGGGTAATGATGGGTAAATACAGCTTTTCCGTCAGCTCAATGGTGACCACCGTGATGGGTGTGCTGCTGACCTGATTGCCCGCGCGGTCGTGCCCCACAACGGTGAACTGGTAGCTGTGCCCGAGTTCGGACGGGTAGATGGCGGATACGGCCGTACTTCCCGCCAACCACGGCACAAATGAACCCCCGTTTACCGATACCAGCACGTCGTACGTCCCCATGCCGCTGCCATCATCGCTGCCGCTCCAGGTCAGCTCGATTTGCGTGGTGGCCAGTCCCGGGCCGCTCACAGAGACGGTTGGCGGCAGCGTATCTTGCTCGATCAAGATGGCGGGTCGCCCGCCAATTGGATAAAGCGTGGGATCCCAGATCGCATTCTTGTTGGTTGCTGGGGGCAGCGTCACGGTAAAAAAGCCATCGGTCGCGGTGAGGGTCTGGCTCGTGCCGTCGGGCCAGAGCAGCAGGGCGCTGCCGTTGGCGTTGGTGGTGGGAATAACGGCCGTTTCCGCCGCACCAAACCGCGCCCACAGACCTAAAATGCGTGACGTTGTTTCCGGCTGGTAAAAGGCAATCCACTCCTGGGGTCCGTTGGCCGGATCGCTGCCGCCAGGGCGCAGCCGCCACAGCGGGGTCACATCGGTGAAGTGTGTCGTCAGCAGCTGGAATGCGGTAAAACCGGGCCGGGGTGTGTCGCCGTTGGGATGCTCCCAATAACAGCCAGAAACGGCCGCACTGCTCACATTGCGGAACAGGCCAAACGCATCGCCGCCGGGGTCCAGCAGCGGGTCACCCGTGCAGCTGGTGACTGGCGTAAAGTTGGTGCCGCCCGGCTGGTTGCCGCAGTCGTCGTAGAGCTGGAAGAAAAATATGTTGTCCGCTCCGGCATAGGTGGCGTAAAAAGCGCTCTGGATGATGAAATCGGCCTGCTCGCTCATCGACGCACGGAACGGGCTGGTGGCTTCGCACACTGGGCCGGGGTAATCGTCCCACACCGGCACACCGGACTCATTAAGCCAGATCGGCTTGCTGAGGCCGCGCGCCGCCAGCGTGTTTTGGGCACGCCAGACGTGGTACCAGGAACGCCAGGCGTACAAATAGTTGTGCGTAGCCAGGATGTCGTGGTAGTAGGCATAGGTTGCGGCGTTGGCATCGCCATCGTAAATGGTCATCACGTCGTTGTAGAAGGTAAGCTTGGCGCTGTCGTTGGCCAGGCCGCCAAAGATGATTTGGGCATTGGGATCAGCCAGTTTGGCCGCCAGATAAGCCACTTTGAGCAGTTGGGCATAATCGGCCGTGGTGCCGTCCCAAAACGCGGTCAGGTCGGGTTCGTTCCAGATTTCCCAGTGGGTGACCCCCTGCCCGGCAGGCCAGCCGTTGGCTTGCGCCAGAATGCCGCCGGGTTTGTAGCGGGAAACGGCCGTAAACACAAACCGCGCCCACCGATTGGCCGAATTGATTTGTTTGCCCGGTCCCAAAATGTTGCTGCCATCGGTAAAAACGGGCTGGTACAGCCCTTGCGGCGTGGCCGCCTGCACGGCATCAATGCTAAGCGGGTGGCCAGGCACCGGCCGGGGCAGCGTCCTGGTTGGCCCAGAGCTGGTGGTATAAAAGCTGGGGGTGCCCAGCAGGATGGCATCGAGCCGTAAGCCCTGCTGCAAATCGTTGTGAACGGCGACGTCCTGGTAAGCCCAACTAAACACGTTGTCGGCCTGCTCAATTTGGTTCCAATAAAGCGGCCAACGGTTCCAGGTGGCCCCGGTGGCTTTACCGTGGTCATAGCGCGTCTGGCTGACTGGCGTCAGCCCTTTGGCCCAGCTGATGAAGTTGACGCCGTAGGCGGGCTGGCTGCTGGGAACGGCTTCCGGCATACGCCAATCGGTGGCATCGGCGGGGGCGGCGTTGACGGCCGTTTCCGCCGCCGACCCGCGCCCCAGCACAAAAAAAACCAGGCCAAAGGCAAGCAAAAGGAGGAGAAACGGCCGTTTCCCATCCTTTTGTTTACAACTGTCTAACTGGGGAACAAGTGATGGCAGCATTTTGCCGTGTGCCGTTATTCCGGATCCTTATAGTGGCCCAACCCCGCCAGCAGCAGCCGAATGCCGGCGCTGATACGCTCCAAAGAAAATCCACGCGCTTCCCGCTGATAATAAAACAAGTCCGCCTTAAGCGGCGAGAGCAAGGCGTCGGCCAGGTAGTCGATGTCTAGACTGCTGGCCAACTCGCCGCTGGCTACGGCCGCTCGCAGCAGGCCGCTAACTGTCATGTACTGCCAGAAATGGGGTAGTTCCAGCCCTTCCGGCTCTATTTCTTGCAACAAACCGGCCCGCTGTACTTCACAAAGGAGCGGTGCGTGGGCATCGGTAAAGTAGACCAGGGCGTCCAAAAATTGGTCAAGCTGGGCCATTTTAGGCATCTTTTGCTGGGACATTTGCTGCATCCGCGCCAACATGCCGTTCTGAAAATCGATCATTTGGCTATCCATCAGCGCCAGGCACAGCTCGGCCTTGTTGGTAAAGCGGCGATAGAGGGTGCCCTTACCCACTTCAGCGGCCTGGGCGATGTCGGCCATGTTCACGTTGGCTACCCCATGCTCGGCAAACAGTTTTTCGGCCGTTTGCAGAATGCGTGCCCGGTTGGCGGCCGCATCGCGCCGTTCCTGGCGGCACAGGCCACCTTCTTCAGCTAAATCTATGTAGATTGTGGTATCTTGTAACTCACTCATTTGCTTTCTCAAGTTAAGTCAAAAATTGTCTTTTCTACCCAATCAAACCATGTGGCTCAAGTAAAAAGGATTTTTACGACTTTGTAAATATGGTACACGTTTTTCAGGCCAAGATGAGAATTCTTAACCAAAATTCCACAGAGTCTTGACAAGTGGACCTGAGTCCGGTAAGATTCTAGCATAAATACGGACCTGAGTCCACTTTTTGGGAGCTAATCAACCCAATCAACACTCAAAAGTAAGGAGATTATACAACAATGTCTTGGCAAATTGATTCTTCACATTCGCACATTAATTTCACTGCGCGTCACATGATGATTTCTAAAGTTCGTGGCAGCTTTGAAAGCTTCAGCGGCACAGTTAACTTCAACGAAGAAAACCCGGTTAACAGCACGGTAGAGATCGCTGTGGATCTGTCCAGCATCAACACGCGGGACGCCCAGCGTGACGGTCACCTGAAATCCCCCGATTTCTTCGACGTAGAGAGCCATCCCACGATGCGTTTTGTGAGCACCCGGGTGGAGCAGATTGATGAGAACAACGGCCGTCTCATCGGCGACCTTACCATTAAAGGTGTCACCCATGAAGTTGCGCTGGACGTGGAATACGCTGGTGTGGCCAAAAGCCCCTGGGGCACCCAAAGCGCTGGCTTTTCGGCCACCGGCAGCCTCAACCGCAAGGATTGGGGGCTGAACTGGAACCAGGCCCTGGAAACCGGCGGTGTGCTTGTCGGCGAAAAAATCAACATCGAAATTGAACTGGAACTGGTGAAGGTAGCCGAAACGCAGGCCGCCTAAAAGAACGAGTAAAAAGTGATAAGTGAAAAGTAGAAAGTGGCAGGTGAAAGTTGCTCACTTTTCACTTTTTACTTTTCACTGACCTCCTTCCCTATTCTGAGATCAGCAAGTAAGATACCCCCATGGAAGCAATACACCCGCAAACTCAAATCGGCCTCGTCTCGCTAACGGTCAGCGATCTGCGTCGTTCACTTTCGTTTTATACCCACAACATTGGGCTGAAACTGCTGCGTCAAGAAAACCAGAGTGCATTTTTAGGAACGGCCGAACGGCCGCTTCTCCATCTGGTTGAGCAACCCGGCGCCAAACACCAGGCCAATGTCACTGGCCTGTATCATTTTGCCCTGCTGCTGCCCAGCCGCGTCGAGCTGGCCAAATCGCTCAAGCACATGATCCAGACCGAGACGCCGCTGGGCGGCTTTTCAGACCACAGCGTCAGCGAAGCGATTTACCTGTCGGACCCGGACGGCAACGGCATTGAGATTTACCGAGACCGGCAGCGCAGTGAGTGGCCGATGCGGGACGGCCGTCTCCAAATGAACACGCTGCCCCTCGATTTGCAAGGATTGATTGGGGAACTGAACGGCCGTACCCCGGCCTGGGACGGCATGCCTTCTGGCACCACAATGGGCCACATCCACCTGCACATCCGCGACGTGGCTGAAGCCGAGGCGTTTTACAGCGACGTGCTGGGCTTCGACCGCATTATGCGCTATGGGCCTTCGGCCGCGTTTGTCTCGGCGGGCGGCTACCACCACCACATTGGCCTCAACACCTGGGCCGGTCGCGGCGCACCACCCCCACCGGCCGGTGCGGTGGGCCTGCGCCACTACCAGATTTTGCTGCCATCCGCGGACGCATTAACGGCCGTTCAAGCCCGCCTCAAGGCCCACAACATGCCATTTGCCGAGGCAGATGGGGCAATCACCCTGCACGATCCTTCGTACAACAAAATTCATTTGCAGGTTGCGGCCTAAACGGGGAAACCCAAAGAATCGCTGATTATCCATCGGGCGGGATGCTTCGGGGGGCCAGGGGCAGGGTGAAGGTGAAGCAGCTGCCCTGACCCGGGCCGTCGGAAACGGCCGTTAACTCCCCCCCCATTGCCCAAACCAAGTGTCGTGAAATGGTCAGCCCAATACCGCTGCCACCGCTGGTGCGCGAGCGGGATTGGTCGACCCGGTAGAATCGCTCAAAGATGTAGGGCATCGTTTCCGGTGCCAGGCCAATGCCATCATCGGTTACGCTAATTTCAACAAAACGGCCGTTTTCCTGCACCGCCAACCACACCTGCCCGCCATCCGGCGTGTAGCGGATGGCGTTGCCCACCAGGTTGATCAAAATTTGCGCCGCCCGATCAGCATCGGCCAGGGCCTGCACCGGGCGAGTGGGCGGCACGGTCTGCAACGTAATCTGTTTGCTCTGCGCCTGCGGACACAGCTGCGCCGTCACCCGCTGTACCAGCTGCCCCACATCCACCTTCTGGAAATCCAGCTTAAACTGGCCCGATTCAATGCGCGACAAATGCTGAATGTCGTCCACCAGCCGCCCCAGCCTGTCGACCTCCTGCGTCATCCAGGCAAACGTTTCTTCATTGGCCGGGAACAGGCCGTCCAACAGCCCTTCGAGGTACCCTTTCAGGCCAGTCAGGGGCGTACGCAGTTCGTGGGCGATGTTGCCCAGCAGGTCCACACGCTGCTGCTCCACCTGCTCCAGCGTGGCAGTCATCTGGTTAAAGCTGGTGACCAGTTGCGCCATCGCTTCGCCGCTGCTTTCCGGCACCAAAACACGCTCGTCGAAACGGCCGTCGGCAATCCGTTGGCTGCTGTCGGCCACCCGCCGCAGCGGGTCGATGATGGTGCGCCACAGCAAAAATGAAGAGAAAACACCGGCGGCCACTGCCCCCAACGCGGCAAACAGCACCGAAAACAGCACCGCGTTGCGAAAAGCGATGATGAGATCGGCTTCGGTTTGCAGCAAATTAGCCGAATTTTGCAGGAGCGCTTGCAGAAGCGGCCGTATCACCACCGGCGCACTGTTCAAAATAATAATACGCGTGGCCAGCATCATGATGCTAACCCCCACCAGCGCCACCAAAAATTGGGAGCCAATCAAGCGCCAGCGGAGTCGTTTGTACCAGGGCATTTTTCCTCGCAAGATGAAGGGGTGAACGGGTGAAGCGGTGAAGGGGTGAAAACTCATCACCCGTTCACCCTTTCACCCGTTCATCTTGTCACTTCTTCACGTCCACAAACTTATACCCAATCCCCCGCACCGTTTCGATGAGCAGCTGGCCGGTGGCGTCTTGCAGCTTGCGCCGCACCTGGCCTACGTAGACATCGACGACGCGGTCGTTGCCGTAGTAGTCGCTGCCCCAAACCAGCCCCAGCAGCTGGTCACGGGTGAGCACGCGGCCTGCATTTTTGGCCAGCTCCAGCAGCACCTGGAATTCAGTGGCGGTGAGATCGAGCGGCTGGTCAACGGCCGTTGCTTCGTGGCTGTCCGGGTTGATGGTGAGGTGGTGGAAGAGGTAGAGGGTGGGCGTGGCAACGGCCGTTTCCCGTCGCCGCCTTAAAACCGCCTCCACCCGCGCCACCAGCTCGCGCGGGCTAAACGGCTTCGTCAAAAAATCGTCGGCACCGATGCGCAGCCCGGCCACACGATCCGCCTCCTCACCCCGCGCCGAGAGCATGAGAATGTACACCCCCGATGTCTCGCGCAGCCGCGCCGCCACCTCCATGCCGTCCATGCCCGGCAGGTTCAGGTCCAGGATGACGAGGTCCGGCTGGAGCTGCCGCGCCTGGACCAGGGCATCGGGGCCATTGTCCACCACGGTCACCGCGTAGCCCGAGCTTTCCAGGTAGGTACGGACAATCGTTTGGATACTAATTTCATCTTCAACAACAAGAATTTGCGCTGATTTCATGGCGTTTTTTTTGTAAAGATTTGGTAATGATGCCGCAAGAGTTCAGTAAAAACAAAACCAGCCGGTTGTCATTCCGCCTTAACGCTCCCATAATTGGCAGCCAGCAACACTTCCGGCCCGACTTTTAAAAAGTGCATCAACAGGTGCGACACACTGCCTCTACTTTAAGCGCGTCACACCTCAACTATGGGATATTATGACAGAAAATCTCCCCCTCACCACCGACGCAGCCGCCAAAAACTACGGTTTTATCATCGACAACCGCAAATGCATTGGTTGCCACGCCTGTTCCACCGCCTGCAAAAGTGAAAACGAAGTGCCTTTGGGCGTCTACCGCACCTGGGTCAAATACGTCGAAACAGGCGCGTACCCGGACACGCGCCGCCATTTCCAGGTGACGCGCTGCAACCACTGCGCCAACCCACCCTGCGTGCGCATCTGCCCCACCCAGGCGATGTACCAGCGCGCCGACGGCATTGTGGAGTTCGACAACAGCGTCTGCATCGGCTGCAAGGCGTGTATGCAGGCCTGCCCGTACGACGCCATCCACATTGACCCCAACAGCGGCACGGCAGCCAAATGCCACTACTGTGCCCACCGCACCGACATCGGCCTGGAGCCGGCCTGCGTCGTCGTTTGCCCGGAGCACGCCATCATCGCCGGGGACATGAACGACCCGCAGAGCGAAATCAGCCGCACGTTGGCCCGGCAAGACGTGACGGTGCGCAAGCCAGAACAAGGCACCGCGCCCAAGCTGTTCTACATCGAGGGCAACGACGTGGTGATGCACCCCACCGCCACCGAGCGCGCCCCGGAAACGTTTATGTGGGCGGATGTGATTCCGCTGCATGAACGGGTGAACGGGAGTGGCGACCTTCGGTCGCTCGGTGAAGGGGTGAAAAACTCTTCACCCCATCACCCCATCACCCCTTCACCCGTTCACCCGGTCACCCATTCCAACGGAACTCCCATTCGCAAACCCGGCACGCAGGGGCAGCCGTGGGCGGGGCCGATTCAGATTGGGAACGGCCGTGTCGCCGAGCACATGGTCCAGGTGGGCTACAACGCCCAGCACAAAATTCCCTGGCATTGGCCTGTGCCCGCCTATCTGGTCACCAAAGGCATCGGCGCGGGCATTTTTATGGTGCTGGCGCTGGGCTGGGGGCTGAAGTGGTTCCGCTTCGATGAGACGGTGGCCCTGGTCGCCGGTTTTCTCTCGCTGCTTTTTATTGGCCTCACTACCGGCCTGCTGGTGTACGATTTGGAGAAGCCGGAGCGGTTTCTCTACATTTTGCTGCGGCCACAGTGGAAAAGCTGGCTGACGCGCGGCGCGGTGCTGCTCATCGGCCTGAGCACCATTACCGGGCTGTGGTGGCTGATGGAGCTGGGCGGTGTGCTGTTTGATTACGATGTGCCCGCTATGCGGGCTGTTTATTTGTGGGTGGGGCTGCCGTTTGCGGTGGGAACGGCCGTTTACACCGCCTTCCTCTTTGCCCAGGCCGAAGGGCGCGATTTGTGGCAAAGCCCGCTGCTGCCGTTCCACCTGGTCGTGCAGGCGTTCATGATGGGCTCCGGCATGCTGCTGCTGCTCGATTTGTTCATGGACCTACCCCGCGACATGCCCGAAGTGAGCGCCACCATCTTCATCGTGGCCCTGCTGGTGGATTTGTTCATCACCCTGGTTGGCGAATTTTCCATCCCGCACGCCAGCGAAGTGGCGGCTAAAGCGGCGCATGAGATTAGTAACGGCCGTTACAAGAACCATTTCTGGCTGGGCAGCATTGGGCTGGGGCACGTTTTGCCGCTGCTGCTGGTCTGGCTATTTACGGAGGTGGCGGTGGTGGGGGCGATTGCGGCCGTTTTTGCCGCGGTGGGTCTTTACCTCTACGAATACGCCTTCGTCATGGCACCACAAGAAATTCCGAACAGCTAATAAATGGATTGACGCGCACGGCTAAATTCCATAAACTTATCTAAGATAGATAAGTTAGATAATTTAGAGAAAAGGGAAAACAATGACTGTGCAAATCAAATCAAGTGAAGCTCAACAAAATTTCGGGCGAATCATGGACAAGGCGCTCATTGAGGGTGATGTCATTATCGAGCGGTATGGTGAGCCACGCGTGGTTATCATCGGCTACCAACGGTATGAAGAACTCTTAGAGGCAGAGCGTTCGTTAGCAGGATTGTATGTAACCTATCCGGATGCGAGTTCAGAAGCGCGGCAAAAAGGGCTGATTTTGGCTGAAAAGGTACGTCAGGAGTACAAAGCAACGCCGGATGAGTCGCTAGAGGAAGGCATGCGATCCTTGCGGGGGCGCTCATGATTTTTATTGATACAGATGTGCTGTGGCTGGCATTTGCCTTTCACCAGGATGCGCGACAGGCGGCCAATGCCGCTTTCCTGGAGCAGGTTCAAGCTGCTCAACCAGCGACCACAATTTACAACGTGCTTGAATTGTTGGGAAAGTTATCATTCAACCTGTCTCCTAACCAACTGGATGAATGGCGCACCTGGTTGGTTGATGCTTACCAGCTGCGTGTAGTTTGGCCAATGAATCCATCGCTAACGACAGCCGCGCCTACTTTTGGGGAAGAGATATTTGAACGGCCGTATCAAAAAATGCGCACCGTCCAAATGCCATTTATGGATTCTCTAATTCTTAATTTGGCTGAACGAACGCCCAATGCAACCCGGTTCGTCACCTGGAATGCGAGACATTTTCAAGGGAAATCAACGTTACAAGTTCTTACACCTGAGGAGTACATCCAGACAAAAGCATAAAACGCTTTCGTGATGGCTCCCCAGAAAATATTTTTGGTTAACGCAGTGCACATCTCAGAAGAATTAGCTCAAGGCAACTTAAAGTCTTGGCAATACCTCACTGTATTTTACGAAAGGCTTTTAGCCTCCCAAGGCTGGGATCACGTAATGCCCCTTGTACGATTAGTTGAACAATTGAAGCAAAGAGAATATGCAAAGTATTTTCGAGCAGGACAATCTCTTTGGCATTTAATGATTTCAACTGCTTCTCAGCACGGATTATCTGAAGATGATTTGTACATCTACGTGACGATCAAAGTAGAAAAAACGATTAAGAACGATAAGCCAGTTTATTTCACTAACGGCATTGAGGTGAGCTATAAACGGGATATTCATGCAATCGAGACAATAACGTGTAACGAACGAGAATTAATGACCACCATTGAACCGCTCTTGAAAAGATTGTGGAACGAAACACGAGGCAGCACTGGAAATTATTATGAGTGAAAAACAAGGACTTCTGAACTTCTTAAACACGATGCTCAAGGTCGGGGCGCCGCCGGAACGGAAACGGCCGTTACCCACCCACCCCACCAACGTCGCCGGAACCGCCCTGCCGGAATTTGACGAAGCCCCGCCAACCGACGTCCACATGCTCACGGTGAAGCAGCCAGACGGCCGTCTCAGCCAGTACCCGCCGTCTGAATATTGGGACAACTGGGTGGAGTACGACGGCAAAGCGTGGCCGCAAAAGATCGCCCGCCGCTACATGCTCGTGCCCACCATCTGCTTCAACTGCGAATCCGCCTGCGGCCTGCTGGCCTATGTAGACAAAACCACGCTGGAAATCAAGAAGTTTGAGGGTAACCCCAAACATCCCGGCAGCCGGGGCCGCAACTGCGCCAAAGGCCCGGCCACCCACAACCAGATTTACGACCCCGAACGCATCCTCTACCCGCTCAAGCGCGTCGGCGCGCGCGGCGAGGGCAAATGGAAGCGCATCAGCTGGGATGAGGCCGTCAGCGAAATTTCGGCCAAGATGCGCGAGAGCCGCCTGAAGCGCAAAGACGGCATCATCTACCATGTCGGCCGTCCCGGCGAAGATCATTACACCAACCGCGCCATCCAGGCATGGGGCGTGGATGGCCACAACAGCCACACCAACATCTGCTCCGCCGGGGCGCGGCTGGGCTACTACCTCTGGGGCGCGTTTGATCGGCCCAGCCCAGACCACGCCAACGCCCGCGTCATTTTGCTCATCTCCAGTCACCTGGAAACAGGCCACTACTTCAACCCGCACGCCCAGCGCATCATCGAGGGCAAGATGGACGGGGCCAAGCTCATCACCTTCGACCCGCGCCTGAGCAACACGGCCAGCCTCAGCGACGTCTGGCTGCCCACCTGGCCTGGCAGCGAACAAGCCGTCTTACTGGCCATCGCCAACCACCTCATCCAAAACGACCTGTACGACAAGGAGTTTGTGCGGCGGTGGGTGAATTGGGAAGAAACTTTGGAAGCAATTGGAGACGGGAGATTGGAGATTGGAGATTCTGCCCTTCAATCTCAAATCTCCAATCTCCAATCTCCCGATTTTGAATACTTTGACAAAGCGCTCAAAGCCCTCTACGCCGAGTTCACTTTTGAGCGGGCGGCAGAAGAATCTCAGGTGCCGGTGGAGCGGATTGTGGAGACGGCGCGGTTGGTGGGGAATTGCGACGGCCGTCTTGCCACCCACACCTGGCGCAGCGCATCAATCGGCAACCTGGGCGGTTGGCAGGTGGCCCGCTGCCTGTTTTTCCTCAACGTGCTCACCGGCAGCGTCGGCACACCCGGCGGCGTGAATGCGGACAGCTGGAGCAAATTTGTGCCCAAGCCGTTCAGCAGTCCACCCGCGGGCGACACCTGGAACGAGCTGCATCTGCCCCATGAATGGACCTTTGCTCATTACGAAATGAGCTTCCTGCTGCCCCACTTCCTCGAAGAAGGGCGCGGCGACATCGATGTCTACTTCACCCGCGTCTACAACCCGATGTGGATCAATCCCGACGGCTTCATGTGGCTCAAATCGCTGCGCAACGAAGAGCAGATCAAATGCCACGTTGCCCTCACCCCCACCTGGAACGAGTCTGCCTGGTTTGCCGACTACATCTTGCCGATGGGCCACGCCGGGGAGCGGCACGATTTGATGAGCCAGGAAACCCACTCTGGCCAATGGCTCGCCTTCCGCCAGCCGGTGCGCCGCGTGGCGATGGAAAAATTGGGCCACAAAGTAAAACACACCTGGGAAGCCAACCCCGGCGAGGTGTGGGAAGAAAACGAGCTGTGGGTGGAGCTGTCGGTGAATATGGATCCAGACGGCCGTCTGGGCATCCACCAATATTTTGAAAGCCCCTACCGCCCCGGCGAAATCATCACCCAAGACGAGTACCACCAGTGGATATTCGAGAACAGCGTGCCCGGTTTGCCCGAAACGGCCGCTGCCGAAAACCTCACCCCCCTGGCCTACATGCGCAAGTACGGCGTTTTTGAGATAAAGGCCACCAACTACGTGCCGTATGAAAAGGAGATTGGCGATTGGCGATTAGAGCTGGATGCCACAGGCAATCTCCAATCTCCAATCTCCAATCTCCAAATTGACCAGAAAAAACGCATCCACCAGGATGGTAATGTGATTGGCGTGGCGGTGGACGGCAAAGCCAAAGTGGGGCTAGGCACCCCCAGCCGCAAGCTGGAGTTTTACAGCCCCACCATGCACGACTGGGGCTGGCCGGAAAAAGATTACACCATCCCCTGGCCGCTCAAAAGCCACGTCCATCCCGACAACATCGACCGCAGCAAGGGCGAAATGCTGCTACTGCCTAACTTCCGCCTGCCCACGCTTATCCACACGCGCAGCGCCAACTCCAAGTGGTTATACGAAATCAGCCACAAAAACCCGGTCTGGATGCATCCCAGCGATGCCCAGCGGCTGGGCGTAGCCACTGGCGACCTCATCCGCGTGGAAACCGAGATTGGCTATTTTGTGGACAAAGTGTGGGTCACCGAAGGCATCAAGCCCGGCGTGGTAGCCATGAGCCATCACCTGGGTCGGTGGCGGCTGCAAGAAGATATGGGCGTTAACCCGGGCATGAGCGCCCTGGCGCGGCTGGAGGAGAATGGCAGCGAGCACCGACTGAACATCCTCAAGGGCGGCTCCGCCTGGAGCACGTTTGATCCAGACACCGAGCGCATCTGGTGGCAAGATGTGGGGGTGCATCAGAATTTAACCCACGCGGTGCATCCTGATCCGCTGAGCGGGGGCCACTGCTGGCTGCAAAAAGCAACCAACGTCACCAAAGCCAGGCCACACGACAAACACGGTGATGTTTGGGTAGACACAAACCGTTCGATGCAGGTGTACGAGGAATGGAAGGCGCTCACCCGCTCGGCCATCGACACCAGCCCGGACGGGACGCGACGGCCGTACTGGCTCAAACGTCCCCTGAAACCGATCAAAGAAGCGTATAAATTGCCGGAACGGCCGTTTGGCCGCACCAAAAAGTAAGCCATCCTTACCAAATCTTTACACGGCTCTTACCGGGACATTGCACCAAAGTAGTACACTGGTCCGCATCCAACTCGGTTAATTGGGAAAAAGGGAAAATCAGATGTGGTTTGAAACTTTAATTCGTGAAGAAACGGGGTGTGCCACTTACATGATTGGCTGTCAGCAAACGGGCGAGTGTGCTGTGTTTGACCCGCTGTGGGACATTCAGCCCTACCTCGACATGGCCAAAACCAAAAAGTCCAAAATCCGCTACGTCATTGATTCGCACAGCCACGCCGACCACGTCTCCGGCGCGACCTGGCTGGCCGAAGCCACCGGGGCGGAGCTGGTTTTGCCCGAGCTGGCGGATATCGCCTATGAGGCAACCCGCGTCAAACATGGCGACATGATTCGCATGGGCGGCGTGGGCCTGGAAATTGTGCACGTGCCCGGCCATCGCCCCGAACAAATCAACCTGCTCGTCTACGACTTCCCGCGCGGCGACGAGCCGTGGTTTATCCTCACGGCCGATTTTGTGCTCGTCGGTGATGTGGCCCGGCCCGACCTGGCCCAGGCGGGCGATGAAGGCGCGCCGGTTTTGTTTGATGTGGCCATTCCCCGTTTTTTAGGTCTGCCCGACCACGTTGAGGTTTATCCCGGCCACCTGGCCGGGTCAACCTGAGGCCGCGTCACAAGTGGCAAGGTTGCCACTACGGTTGGGTACGAACGACGCTTTAACGACTCCCTGAAATTTAAAGACAAAGATCGGTTTATCCGCTACATGCAGGAAGATCAGCCGCTGAAACCGGCCAACATTTTGAACATTGTGGCCACCAACCAGGGCAAGATTCCGCTGACGAAGGAATATCCCAAAGCGAAGGCGCTGACGGCAGCCCAGGTAAAAGCGATGATGGTGGAGGGAGCGGTGGTGGTAGACGGCCGTTCCTCAGCCACCTTCGGCGCGGGCCACATCCCCGGGTCGATCAACGTGCAGCTCTCCAGCAGCGAATTTGAGCAGCGCGTCGGCTGGATGACGCCCGACGACGCCCCGCTAATTTTGCTGATGGATAAAGACGAGGAAGCCCAGGAAGCGATCTACAAGATGGCCTTTATTGCCCTGCACAGCCGCGTGGTGGGTTTCCTGGAAGGCGGCATTGATGCCTGGATGGAAGCAGGCAACCATGCCGAATGTGTGCCGCAAATAGACGTGCATGATTTACACCACAAATTGTCCACCAATGGCCTGCAAGTGCTGGACGTGCGCGACGAGGAAGAGTGGGACGAAGGCCACATCGCCAAAGCCCACCATCTGCCGTACACGCGCATGGTGGAGCAGCTCACCAGTCCGGCCATGCTTGGCAGCCTGGACCTGAGTAAAGACCAGCAAATCGCTGTTACCTGCGCCACGGGCAAACGTTCCAGCACGGCCATCAGCGTCATGAAGCGGGAAGGCTTCCAGCATCTGTACAACGTCACCGGCGGCATGGAAGCGTGGGAAGCGGCCGGTTTCCCCATGCTCGACGCGGAAGGCAAAGTCTGCAACATCTAATCAGGACTTACGCATTTACTGATTAATGAGCCGCGAATGACGCGAATTTCACGAATTTCAATGCTGTTTCGCGCTAATTCGTGAAATTCGCGGCTAAAAATCTTCAACAAGGAGAGAGAGATGTTAGAATGGCTGCTTGAGCCGTGGCCCTGGTATGTGTCCGGTCCCCTGATTGGTCTTACGGTTCCTATTTTGCTGCTGCTTACCGGTCGAAATTTTGGCATCTCTAGCAGCTTGCGCCACCTGGGCGCAGCCTGCCTGCCCAACAGCAAGCTCCCCTACCTGAGCAAAAATTACAACTGGCGCGACCACATCGGCAGCCTCATCTTTGTGCTGGGGGTGCTGATCGGCGGTTTTGTGGGCAACTTCTTGCTCTCGGCCGAGCCGGGCAACTTTCTTCCGGCGTTTTATGCCTCGCCGCTGGGGGCAGTTGGCCTGTTTGTCGGCGGCATTTTGATTGGCTTTGGCACGCGGTACGCTGGCGGCTGCACTTCTGGCCACACGATTATGGGCATTTCAGCCCTGAACGTCTCTAGCCTGGTGGCCACGATTTTCTTTTTTGTCGGCGGCCTGGTTTCCACCTGGTTTGTTTTGCCTCTCTTTTTACCATAGGAGACAACGATGACCCGCAAAAACATGATCTTGACCCTCCTGGTCGGTATTTATTTCGGGATTGTGCTGATCAAATCGCAGGTGATTTCCTGGTTTCAGATCAACGACATGTTTCACTTTAAGGACCCGTACATGTACCTGGTCATTTGTTCGGCAATTGCCGTAGGCATGGTGTCGGTCTTCTTGATTCAGCGCTTTGAAGCGCGGACAATTGAGGGGGCACCGATTGTGATCAAGCAACGGCCGTTTCACCCCGGCAACGTCATCGGTGGCACCATTTTTGGTATGGGCTGGGCCATCACCGGTGCCTGCCCCGGCCCGATTTACGCCCTTGTCGGTGCGGGTAACTTCTTAATGGTTATCACCTTCATCGGTGCCATGACAGGAATGTATTTGTATGCCTTTTTCCAATCCCGGCTCCCCCACACCGAGTGGGTCCGGCTTAAGCCAGGCTCAACTGGCGCGGGCTAGAAGCTACAGCTACCAACTCTTTAGCGACCTTTATTTACGGGGGATAACGGCCGTTTCCCTGCCCTACCTGCAGCAAATCCCGGAATTAACGGCCGTTCTGCCCACCCCCTTCAACGCCGACAGCGCCGCCGCCAGCCACCACGAGCTGTTCCAGTTCAACATTTTCCCCTACGAAAGCTTCTTTTTGGGCGAAGATGGGCTGGTGGGGGGCGAGGTAACGGCCGTTGTCAACCAAAGTTACTTTCAACTGGGCTGGCAAACGGCCGTTGCCGCCACCGAAGCCGATCATCTGGGTCAGGAGCTGGCCTGCCTGGCTTTTTTGGGTGCCCAAGAAGCCGAAGCGTGGGAATCTTACCAGACCGCGGCGGCTACCGATTGGCAAACCCGGCAGCAGTTTTTCCTGCAAAATCATCTGCTGCGCTGGGCACCCAACTGCCTGCTAGCCATTCAAGAACAAAGTGATCCTTTATTTGCGGAACTGGCCCAAATGACGCTGTCGCTGCTGCTGTCACATACTGGTGATGTATCACCACCCCCCCATTTTCTCCCGCCGGTACAAAACATTTTGGCCAACGAAAAGAGCGGCTTTAAAGAAATTGCTCATTTTCTACTGCTACCAGGCTTAAGTGGCATTACGCTCAGCCGGGACAACATTGGGCAGCTGGGTCGCCAGTTTGATCTGCCGCGCGGCTTTGGCAGCCGGGAGACGATGCTGCTGAACTTGTTAAGAACGGCCGTGCAATACGACACTCTCCCTGCACTCCTCATCGCCCTGCAAGCCACCTGCCGCCGCTGGCAAACCAGCTATCAGGACCTCATCGACCAGCATCCACAAACCGCCCTCTTCATCCAGCCGTGGCAGGCCCGCGCCGCCGCCACGGAGCAGATGGTGATTGAGCTGATGGCGTCGTCGATTGCAGAATAAAAAAGTGGGGAACGGATTGTAACGGCCGTTCCCCACCCTCCTTCTCTCTGTGTAACTTCAAGCAACCGATAGGTTGCCCTTCTCTGTGCAGCTCTGTGTCCCTTCTTCTAATCAAAAATCTCCCGCTCAACCCGCCGCTTGCCCAATGCCGCGATCAGCCAGTAGCCACCCACAA
The DNA here is from genome assembly GCA_020848035.1 of Anaerolineae bacterium. GTDB lineage: Bacteria > Chloroflexota > Anaerolineae > Promineifilales > Promineifilaceae > Leptofilum. The sequence goes on from JADLAX010000026.1 coordinate 378,788, forward strand.
TAATCGCTGGCCCCAAAATGGCAGGCAGCACATTGTTTGTCCAATCCGCCAAATCGGGCAGGCCCAACCACAGGCTCAACACCACAAACAAGAAGAGGGTCATGCCCAAGTAGGCCAAAACAGCTTGCTTCATCGTTGGCACAGGCATGATGCCGCCCAAAAACGAGCGGAGGGCAAAGTAGCCCACAATCGAGCCCAGCAGCACCCATTGAAAATCCCGCAGTTCCGCATCCGGCTGGTCAAACACGTACAGACGTACCAGCAACACCACGCCCAGCGCCACCTGCGTCAACCCGAGCATCACCGTAGCGCTTTGCCCGGCAACCTGCTGCGAACGTTCATCAATTTTCATGTCAATCCTCCTCGAACCCGGCAATCCAGAACAGCTCATCCAGACGCTTACCCAGCACGTGGGCCAGCATCAGGCACAGTTTGAGTGTCGGGTTGTACTTGTCGCTTTCAATAAGGCCAATCGTCTGTCGGGTCACGCTCACCTGATCCGCCAGTTCCTGCTGGGTCAGGTTTGCTTCAATCCGGGCCAACCGCACCTTATTGCCTATCTGAATATCACGCATGGTCGCATTGTAAAATATAGTTTGCATAATGTCAATTATATTTTGCATTTTGGGTGGATTTATGGGGAGTGGAGGGTGGGAAACGGCCGTTTCCTGCCAACATATGCACTACTGCACACAAAACATTTGTTCTGCTTGCTGGCTGTTTTATGCTACAATCTCGCCATGACCGTGCAAAATCCCCATGACCGTTTCTTTCGCGAGAGCTTTAGCCGCCCCGACATCGTCCGCAACTACCTGGAAGAATACCTGCCAGCCAACGTGCGCGACCTGCTCAAGTTAGACACATTGACGCAGCAAGATGGCTCATTTATCGATGAGGCGATGCAGGAACATCAAACTGACCTGCTCTATCAGGTACAGCTGCACAGCGGTACAACGGCGACGCTGTACTTTCTGTTTGAGCACAAAAGCTATCCTGACCCGCTGGTAGGACTACAACTGCTGCGTTACATGGTGCGCTTCTGGGAGCGCCAGGTCAAAGAGAAAGAGCCGCTTACCCCGATCATCCCCCTGGTTATCTACCACGGCGAAAAAGCGTGGCACACCCCCACTGAGTTCCTGGAATTGATGGATGTGCCGGAGGCATTACGGCCGTTTCTGCCCGATTTCCGCTACCATCTCAACGACTTCTCTTACCTGTCCGATGAAACCATCCGGGGCGAAATCTGGCTGAGGGTGAGTCTGTCGGTGCTGCGTTCTATCTTCAATCCGCAGCTGCGTCATGAACTGGAACCGCTGATCACCTTGATCTTTGAGCTGCATGGACAGCGCACGGGGCTGGAATATATTCGCACAATCTTGTATTATTTGAGTCGAGCGACAGAACGAGTAAGCCGTGAGGATTTGCAAACGGCATTACTGCGTCAAGGCGCAGAAGGAGAACGGGCGATGATGACAATAGCTCAGGAGTTTATTCAGCAAGGCATCGAGCAAGGCATTGAGCAAGGATTGCAAGACAGCATCCTGGATTTATTGGCGGTGCGGTTTGGCGATGTGCCGCCAGAAATTGTTCAGTGGGTAACGGCCGTTTCCCAACAAGACACCCTCCGTTCCCTCAACCGCGCCGCTATCCAGGTTGAAAGCCTGAGCGCGTTCAACCGTTTGCGGCCTGACTGATCGCAATTACGGCCGTTCAAAATTCACAATTCACAATTCACAATTGGAAACGGCCGTTTACCCCACCATCACCCCAAATTAGCAAGAAGGGAACAAATACGAAGAAACGAAGGGAATGGCTGTTTCCCATTTTTTTGCCGTAGATGACGCGAATGAACGCGAACAGCTCCCCATTCGTTGATTACCCAAATTCGTTGTGGTCTTTACGGCCGTATTCCCCCACCACACCACGAGATAAAGTAGCGCTCGCTGCAAGGCTTGCATAAACGCCGTATCTTTCACCGCATTGTAAAGCCGGTCCTGGTAGGGATCCATCCAATCCTGGACGGGCTCTACAACATCCAGCACCACCTCAACACGCCGGCAACCTCTACTGCCGCCTGCACCTTTTGCGCCACAGAACAAAAAGCTGACCCTAAAAGAGCCAGCTTTTATGAATGACAAGAAATTGATGCAAAAGGGTTGCCGAACTTTATGACGATTTTTTCTTTTTGGGCTTTGGAAGTGGATAGGGAAATGTGTGCAAATACGGCCAGGTACGCCCTTCAATATTACCATAGGGAAAAGAGGTAGTATCCCCTGTCCGGATGCCTAATTCTGGATCATTAGCATCAACCCAAAAGAGTTGTTCCTTTTGAACCCAATAGTCTAGATTCCACCAATGCTCATAACCCTCTGGTGGGGCAATAAATGGCCATGCCACCCCCGGTTCCACGTATTTAGCATTAAATGCAATTACAGAATCATATGCCTTTTGAGGTTGTTCAGAGAAGTAGCTAATGATGAATAGCGTGTACCTTGGCACAAACTCATCACTTTCTATTCGACAAATAGGCAGTGCATGAATAACTGCTTGGCATTGGTGATTTTCAAGTAAATGTCCGATAATATGGGGTACCTCTGAACAAAATTGCCCGCTTGCTTCTTTGGGCCAAATATTGTGGAAATGAAAAAATGACTGTACTAGCGCAAAGTGATTGCAATGAGTTCCTGCAAGTCTTTGACTATATACTGCTTTTCCATAGCGAATGCTCCAGCCAAGAAGTGAATAGGTATTAATTTTTTCGACATTCTTTGATAAGCAAAACGGACATCGGGCAATCGCGTAATCCGGAAGCCAGTTAAGCGAGCCTTCAGGACTTACCGAAAATCTTTGTTTCATTAACCTCTTATACTTTTTTACAGGGATGTCCAATTGAAGTAGATGGGTATTAAATGCCATATTTATCTATCCTTATAAATTGAACATCTCATTCTCTTGGAGGAGGCCATAGGTTTGGATCTTGATACCATTCTGGATTTATCGGAGCGTGGAGAATTTCCATGGCCCAATAATAAGGCTCTTCGTGAAAAAGGTATAAAAGGTCATTTTCTGTAACTAAATCAGCAAAAATACCAGATTCGTCAATCAAACGTTCAGCTTTTGATTCATCAAGATTGCCATGCTCCATGAGCAGCTGCTTAATCTCATTAAAGTAAACTTGTAGTTCTTTCTCCGAATTTATGCCGGGTATACGGGGTAATTTTGAACTCATAACAATCGTTCCTAAGGTTGCAAATAGTGCTGAAATAATCTTACTGCCTTATCCGAGAAAATAGCTACTTGGTGTCCATGTGGTACAGGCTGGTGACCTTCTCTTACTTTGGCGGAGTTGGCTAACATTGGTCCCTCTACAAAATCATATGAGTGTTGTAAGGTACCCCGGCGACCCTCAATAACAAATCGAGCCCAATCGTCAACATCAGCTTGTCCAAATACTCTACCATTTAATTCTAGAAACTCGGACTGGGGTATTATAAATTCAAGAACATTTGGCTGATTTCCTGATCTTTTGGCAATCCGTTCGGCCCATACTTCAGCTTGAGATAAATTTCCCGTAACATAGAATCCCCCTTTTCCTGTTGGATTAAAGTCGAGCTCTAGGCGACCTCTATCCAAATCTATACCTTTCCGTATTGCCTGTGCCCCGATTTCATCAGTACCATGATAGAACTTGATAACACTTTCAGAATTGTATTTTGCCAAATAATGCTTGAAAGGTAAAGTTTCAACAAAGCCCTCTTTATTGAAAACATATACCGATTCGTCAGTAAGCTCCTGTATCCTGGAGGATAAATTTGCCCGTACATCATGCCTGCTGATTCCGTTTGTCAACGTACCATGAGCGATTATGTCATGACCATATGTTTCATTGAATTTTGAAGCAAAACCGATATCGTCTAGAAAATCTTCGTCATTAATATTCTTCCCACTTATTGTGTACCCAGCAACATCCAAGTCAGAAAGAACTTTACGGCCGTCCACAAGCTCCCTGACACCGTTTCGATACTTGTGAACCACCATTTCGGGTGTTACATCAGGCCCCTTCGCCGGATATTTCCATTCCAAACCGGCTGCCCTGTAAGGTCTGGATCGAAGCGCGATGACTCCACCTTCATCCAAACTACTCACTAAATCTCGTTGGATTTTGCGAGTTAAACCGCTTTCCAGGGCCGATGCATAGTTTATCCGTGAGCCATCAGTCAACTCATCAACGTGACGTGCGGCCTTCGCTGCGTCGCCTACACCATCAATGCCTGTGGCGACCTGTTTGCCGCCCTGGAGCAAACGGCCGCCATGCTTCACCGCTGCTATAGAGACGACAGGGATGGCAATGGCCACGGCGGTGAACAATTCCTCACCATGGGACAGCTTCTCCCCGGTCAATAAATCATGTCCCAGGGCAAAGGAGGCAACGTCATAGACAACGTCCAGCACAACAGCGGCGAGAATGCCTTCTAACGGCCGTTCCCTCCCCTCCCGTTGAATCGCTTGAATGAAAGCCGTGTCCTTCACCGCATTGTAAAGCCGGTCCTGGAACGGCTCCACAACCGCCACTTTTTGCACTACAGAGCAGGGCAAACAAAAAAGCTGCCCCTTCATTGAGCCAGCTTTTATAAGTTACAGTGAAATAGTGGGAGTTGGTACGGCCGTTCTGCAAGGCAGGTTATTTTGTGTACACTCAAAGCCGTTTTTACCACAAGGCAAAGAAAGTGGCACGGTCTAGAGAACAGCCCTTCGGGACTGAGAGGCGGCCCACAGTTATTCGAGAAGACCTTGCCGCAACGAGGGTTGTCAGGGCGTATTAAAACCGGGCCATATCCGTTTTCGCCAACTATCTAATATAGGGCGAAAACCCACATAATAGGGAGGCGCATCAATGGCTCTTGGCGCTCCAAAAGTTGCATTGTAATAAAACCAATCTGGGCTCATTTTTTCCTTAGCTATCTCCCCCATATATTTTGCTGCCATACCACCTTCATGGTGGGTCGTTAAATCCATAGTCCACTCAGCTCGATTACCAATCATATCCCATACGCCGAATGGACTAACTCCCTCCGGATAGGCTTTTATGGGAGTACTTACTCGGCTTAAGTTTAAGTATGAAGAATTCCACTCATTACCCCAGGGGTATAAAAATCCTTCTGGACCACGGGCAGCGCACTCCCATTCAACCGAGGTTGGCAAACGCCCGCCCACCCATTGGCAAAACAAATCAGCAATATGCCACTCTACTGCTTCAGGATGATTACGATTCTCTGTGCCGAGATAAGTTCCTCGACGTTTGCGCAATTTCTCATCGTCAAAACGATTAAAAAACGCCTCACACTGTTCCACGGTAATTGGAAAGCGTGATATGTAAAAAGTTTTCATTTTGACTCGAACTGTTGAATCGATGTATCCAGCCAATACCCTCTCAACATTCAACAACTTATCTACACCTCGATATTTTTTCTCTAAGCGTACAATCTCAGGGGGGAGTATCGTAAATGGGCTTACATTTTCACCCAACCGAAATAATCGCCAACGTTCCTTTTTATCTACTGCATAATCTTCAAATTGCTGCTGTTCTTCCAAAGACCATTGAGCATATCCGGCTTCAGCCCGAGCTTTTTTCCCAAAAGCATCTAATTGTTCCTGAGAAAGTCCCGTTAGATACTCTCCAGAGGAAATTTTGACCCAGCTAATACTTTCCATATCAATTTACCTCTCAACTTGAGTTAAGTTTGCACGTGGTCGCTGATCAATAATTTGCCAAAATTTCTGCTGCCCTTGTGGTGACAGCTTATTAAAATCGTCCCATGTTGATTGATTTCGTATCAGCCTACCATCTGTATAGAATGTTGTACCAGGTGGTTTCCACCAATTATAATTGGCATATTTATTGTAATTGTCAACTAGTGTCCCAGAGGGCAGTCCAAAATATTCATTAATAGCTCTTTGAAATTCTGGTGATATTGTTCGACGACCGTGTAACCAGGCATCAATGTCAGCTTGACCAGCATATTTTGTATTGGTGCTGGGGGCACCTGTATGACGCCAATGAGGAAAGTCAATTCCATAGGCTGCCTTTACTTGCGAGTGGAATTGTTGCCGTAATTCGGCTGCTCTTTCTAATATAGCGTCTATTTGTCTTTGTGAAGCCCCTTGAAGTCTCATCTCTTTTATGATCGTTTCAGCATGCATCTCCGCCCGGTTAAAGTGCGCAAATTCTTCGTAGATCATTTCTCGAATAATGGTTCCATCCAACGTTTCAGATAATCCGCCAACAACTGTAAATGTTCCATGACTGCCAGATAATCCCGCGAAAAAACGCACGTCATCGGGTGACATTCTTCCAAACACCTGATCGAGTCCATCTGTCCATATATGACCATACTGATCGCTGTAACCTAGATAAAAATCATCCAGTTCATCAAATAGAACATCGCTTCGTGTATTGCCTCGACCAACAATTATATTTCCTTGAACATCTTGATTCCAGAACCAATTATCTTTACATGCTCTCTCATTGTGAACCAACACACCCATTTCCAGCACAAAGTAAGTATGCGGTCCTTTCACCGTAAAGTTGTAGACCAGCTCCGGCTCTTCCAGCTGCACATGCTCAACAGCAACAACCTCTGCCCAACTGTCATCAGCCGTGCGCAGCTTGTCGCCCGCTTCCAGGTTTTCGGCCCACATCCAGCCCTTTTCTTCTACATACACAGGGTGGCTGGACGTGGTTTCCATTACCTCTTGCGTCGTTTCGCCGCCGTCCTCGGTTTCAATCGTGACTTTCACGATCTCATCCTTCAGATGGCTGCGCACGGAGACAACTTCGTAATAGCCCTGTTCGCCCGTTTCCGGGTCTTCTCCCAGGACTTTATCCCCGACCTGGATTTCTTCGATGGGTTTCTGGCCGCTTTCAGTATCTACCAGCGTTCCGGCCGTGAAAGAGTTGTGCGTGGGGATGGCACATCTGCCGCCAAAACCGGTATCGCGCGTGCCATACCCATCTGCCTGTCGCGTAAGGCGTTGTCTTTGTAACGCTTCATCACCCAATCGGGGGCCATCTGGCGAAACCCAATTATCCAGGCGGCGTGTTAGCGTCTGGCTTTCGGCCAGGTCATCGCCGTGTCGGGCTGACCAGGCGGCGCGCTCCAGCAGTTCATCACCATGTTTTGCCGCAACGCGGGTGCCGTCTTTCAATTCATCGGCATGACGTGCGGCAAACTTGGCTGCATCGCCTGCTTCATCAACATGCATAGCGACCTGTTTGCCGCCCTGGAGTAAACGGCCGCTTTGCTTCACCGCCGCTATGGAGACAACAGGAATGGCAATGGCCACGGCCGTAAACAGTTCCTCGCCATGAGACAGCTTCTCCCCGGTCAATAAATCATGCCCCAGGGCGAAGGAAGCAACGTCATAAACAACGTCCAGCACAACAGCGGCGAGAATGCCTTCTAACGGCCGTTCC
>JADLAX010000027.1 GCA_020848035.1 Anaerolineae bacterium
CGGTCATCCTCGCCGACACCATGGGTGACGTCTGGGACGCGCTCATCGGCACCTCGCAGGTGGTCTACCAGCCCGGCAAACCCGCTGGCGATCACATCCCCCTCAAGCTCATCCCCCCCGACGAGCTCGACAACAACACGCACTTTTCCTGATTTTTTTGCCACAGAGGTCACAGAGAATTTAAAGAATGTTCGAGAGGAGTGAGCATCCTCAGATGCGAACGGCAGCCGTAGCCGCGCATTCTTAGCGCGCTTCAACTAACTTCTCGGCTCTACCCCCAGACACGTACCGCCAGCCTTGGCAGGGTTTAACAGCGCCTGCACCAAATTACCTGACTCTAATCCCGAAAATATTCGAATTGAAAGCTGCGGAAATTGATCGATCAGCGCCAACATGCTTTGCACCTTGCTCACCATGCCGCCGGTCACGTCCGTACCGCGCGAGCCGCCGAGGGCGGCCTCAATTTCAGCATAGTTGGCCCGGCTGATAGCCGCAATCACCTGCCCGGACTCGTCGTAAACGCCCGTCGTTTCCCCCGCTAGCAGCAGCCACGACGGCCGTATTTCCTCCGCCAGCGCCATCATCACCTCTTCCGTCGACACAATTGTGCCGCCGCGAACAGAATCAAAGGCCACATCGCCGTACACCACGGGCACGATGCCCGCGTCCAGCGCCGCCTGCACCGGTCGGCTGGCAATGGTGTGGATACGGCCGTCCACACACCCCACCGACGCCGACGGGGCCAGGCTAACGGCCGTTACGTCCGCCGCCAGCAGCGCCGCCAGCACCTGCCGGTTCAGCCGCGCCGCCGCGTCGCTGACCTCGGCGAAGCCGCGCCAGCCCGCCGCATCCCGCACCCCCTGGCGCGTGCCGTGTTTGGCCCCGGCCACGTGGCCAAACGAGCCGCTGCCGTGCCCCAACACCAGCCGCAGCGCCGGATTTTCCCGCCGCGCCTGGGCAATTTCCGCCGCCAGCCGGGCCAGCACATCCGCCCGTACCGTTTCCACCTGCGTCTTGTCCGTAATCAACGAACCGCCAAGCTTCAAAAAAATCGTTTCCATACACTTCTTTCCCTCGTTCCACGCTCTGCGTGGAATGCGCTCCCCGGCGCTCCGCGCCGTCAGCGGGACGCAGAGCGTCCCCACCTGCATTCCCACGGGGACCGTGGGAACGAGAAGATCTCACCTCTCTCGTTCCACGCTCTGCGTGGAATGCCTTCCCCGGCGCTCCGCGCCCAAGGTCAGGGGTTGAAATAGGTGATGATGTGATTGACGGCCGTCCCCGCATCATCCGCAAAAAACAGCAGCGCCATATCCTTCTCCCGCACGTACTCGGGCGAGTAAAACGCCTGGACCGTTTGCCGCCACAGCGGCCCCAACAGCACCAGCGGCTGCGCCGCCACCTCACCCACCTGCAAAAAGCTCCACGCCAGCGTCATCTCAGACAGTGTACCGATGCCGCCGGGCAGCACAAGCATGCCGTCGCTCTGCGTCACCAGGTGCAGCAGCCGCTCGCGCAGCGTGGCATAGCGAATCTCTTCCTTCACCCAGCGATTTGGCCCCAACGGCCGAAATTGCTCAATCTGGTCACACGTCACCCCAATGACGTGCCCGCCCGCCTCACACGCGCCCTGGGAAACGGCCGTCATCGTCCCCGAATAGCCGCCCGTAGCCACAGCAAAGCCAGCCTCCGCCAGCAGTCGGCCCACCTGCTGCGCTTCACCAAAGGCTGCGCTCCCCGGCTGCGGCGCGGAACTACCAAAAACCGAGATGGTACGTCTTTTCATGAACTTTCCTGGTGGTGAAGGGGATAGTGAAAAGTAAAAAATGATAAGTGAAAAGTCCACTTTTTACTTTTCACTTATCACTTCTCACTCAAAAACCCTCTAGCAATCGCCTGAAATTCCACCTGCTTTTCGATCATCGGCGCGTGGCCGCAGGCGGGGAGGAGGTGAGTTTGCGTATTCGGCAGCTGGGCGGCCAACTGCTGCGCGTCGCTGGGCGGCACGACGGCGTCATTTTCGCCCCAGACCAGGCAAACCTGGTGGTAGATGCGGGCCAGATACGGCCGTAAATCATGAAACGCCGATGCCTTCAGCACATCCGCCGACTGGCGCGCCAGTTCATAATCCGCCAGCCGCCGCTCCCACACCGACTCGTGCATCAGGTCTGGGTTGTAAAACGGCGTCTTGATTTGCCGCCGCACCCACAGCTTGGACTGTGAAACGGCCGATCCCAAATCAATCAGCCCCAGCCCCACGCCAACCCGCTTCACAAACGCCGGGTAGTTCACCGACGAGAGCACCGCCGGAGCCAGCAGCAGCAGCTTCGCCACCTGCTCCGGGTAGGCCACCGCGTAAGAAACCGCCAGGGTGCCGCCAAACGAATGCCCCAACAGCGTCACCGACGGCAAATGGCGCGCCTCACAAAACGCCGCCAGCCATTCCACCAGATGAGGAAAGTTGTACGGCGTCGTCGAGGCGCTGTAGCCAAAGCCAGGAATGTCCGGCGCAATCAGCCAATGGTCGTCGGCCAGCTCATGCATCGTCTCACGAAAGCTGTCCGCCGAGGTGGACATGCCGTGGAGGAGGAGAAGGGGACGGCCGTTTGGCGTCCCCATCTCATAATAACTGGTGTGAATGCCCAGGGCATCCAGCTCAAATCGCGGCAGTTCGGGGTAAGGGTAATTGGGCATAGTTATTTTAGTGTGAACGCAAAGATTGATACAGCGCTGCCAATCATAGCAAATTTGGTGGCAGGTCGTTAGCATTTGGGCCAAAAGGAACGCTTTTTGCATCAAGTGATCTTCTTCAATTTCATTTGTGAAATTTATCACTTTCTGGTATCTTTCCTTAGGCATATAGTCCGAATGAGGGATGACGATCCCTTTTGTTTCTGTTCTTACCTTACCAGGCAGTCGTCGCGACACCCCGCCCTGGTGACGGGACGCCCATACCCGACTGCTTATCCGCTTTAGGAGCCATCACCTATGCTTCAATCCATTGTTTACGGCATTCTGGCCGTCGGCATGGTTGTCGGTGCTTTGCAGGCCATTCGCGCTCAACGCCTCATCACGGCGGCGCTCTGGCTGGCGGCCGTCAGCATGCAGCTGGCCGTGATGCTCTTCCTGTTGGGTGCCCCCGACGTAGCTGTCATCGAGCTAAGCGTCGGTGCAGGGTTGGTGACCGTGCTGTTTGTTTTTGCCATCAGCGTGGCCGGTGAGCTCACCGAAGATTTGCCCACCATCGTGCCGCGTCCCCTGGCCGCCAGCCTCATCCTCTTTGTCATTTTATTCCTGACCCTCTTCCTTTTGCCCACACCCGCACCAGCGCCCACCCTCGCCGAAGCCGACTTCGCCACGGTGATGTGGCAGCAGCGCGCCGTGGACGTCTGGCTGCAAATCGCCCTGATTTTTGCCGGGGTACTGGGCATGTTGGGCCTGCTCACGGAAGAGTTGGTGCCGGTGAAAAAGCCGGTTCAGATCCAGCCAGAAGAGCCGATCTTCGAGGAGGTGGCCGATGTTGCTGCCCATTAAGATTGCTCTATTTGCCATTTTGGGACTGCTGGGCGTCGGTCTTTACGGCCTGTTGGTGACGCGCAATTTGATCAAGCTTGTGCTGGTTTTGCAGCTGTTGGTGAAAACGGCCGTACTCGCCCTGGTTGTTGCGGGCCGATATAACGGCCAGATCAACCTGTCGCAAAGCCTGGCCGCCACCGTCATCGTGGCCGACACGGTGGTGGCGGTAATTGGCCTGGCGCTGGCGGTGCAGGTGCAGCGGCGCTGCGGCACGCTGGATTTGCAGCAGCTGGCTTCGTTAAAAGGTTAAAACTGACCCCCACCCTGGCCCTCCCCCGGGGAGGGGGAGGGGATTTGGCTCCCTCTCCCTTGCAGGGAGAGGGCTGGGGTGAGGGTAGAAAGCTTAAAGAGTAAAAGTCATGACTGCGTTTCTCATTCTTCTCACAATTGGACTGCCCTGGCTGGGGGCGCTGCTGGTGTGGCTGGTGGGGGAAAAACGGCCGTCCCGCCTCCACGCTCTGGCCGTCATTTTTGCCGTTGCTGCCGGGGTGGCCTCGCTCATTTTGCTGCCGCTGGCGGAAGCAACGGCCGTTATCCAATTCAACACGCACGGCATACTGGGCGAAATCACCTTTGTGCCCGATGGCCTGGGCACGCTGCTGGCGGCCATCGCTACGGTTATTGGCAGCCTGGCGGTGGTGTTTTCGGTGTCGTACATGAAAGGACACGGCCAGCTGCGGCGCTACTACGTGCTGGTGCTGCTGTTCATCGGCGCGATGGCCGGGCTGGTACTCACCGGCAGCCTGCTGCTGCTGTTCATCTTCTGGGAGATCACCGCGCTCTGTTCCTACGCCCTCATCGCCTTCGACAACGACAATCCGGCAGCGGTGCGCGGCGGCATCAAGGCGCTGATCATCACCCAGCTAGGCGGCATTGGTTTGCTGCTGCTGGCGTTGGTGGCCCAGACGCAGCTGGGCAGCTACGACCTGGCCCACTTCATCGCCTGGTCACCGACGCTGCCAACGGCCGTTCTCTCCCTACTGGCCTTTAGCACGTTAGCCGCCGCGGCCGCCAAATCGGCCCAGGTGCCGTTTTACACCTGGCTGCCGGACGCGATGGAAGCGCCCACCCCGGTGAGCGCCCTCATCCACGCGGCCACGATGGTGAACGCGGGCGTTTACCTGCTGGCCCGGCTCTATCCGGCGTTTGCCGAGGTGACGGGTTGGCGTACGGCCGTCATCATCGTCGGCCTGCTGTCGGTGCTGCTCACCGGCATCATGGCCCTGACCACCTATGACCTGAAGCGCGTGCTGGCTTACTCGACGATTAGCCAGCTGGGGTACATGGTAACGGCCGTGGGGCTGGGCGGCATCTTTGCCAGCCAGTTCCACCTGCTGAGCCACGCCCTGTTTAAGGCAATGCTCTTCCTGGCGGCAGGCGCGATTATTCACACGCTGGGCACCCGCGACATGCGGCAGATGGGCGGTCTGGGGGCAAAAATGCCGCTGCTGCGCAACGTCTTTGTGGTCGGGGCGCTGGCCCTGGCTGGCCTGCCACCGGTCAACGGCTTCTGGAGCAAAGAGCTGATTTTGGAGGCGGGGTTGAAGTCAGAGATGTGGTGGGCCTATGCCGGTCTGCTGATTGGGGCGGGCTTAACGGCCGTTTACACCAGCCGCATGATCTGGCTCGTTTTCTGGGGCGAGGCGCGGCAGGAACACCACCTGCATCCGCTGTCCCCGGCGATGACGATCCCGCTAATTTTGCTGGCGGTGGGCACGCTCACTTCCTGGCTGCTGGCCGGGCCGCTGAGCTACGCCCTGCACGACACGCTGCCGTTCCACGCGCTGCACGCCCTCACGCTTGGCGAAATGATTGCCGAAGTGGTGAGTTGGGGAACGGCCGTTGCCCTCACCATCGTTTTGCTGGGCATGGCCATTTGGTGGCAGCGGGAGCATTTGCGCGGGATTGTGGCCAGGCTAACGTGGGTGGAGAAAACGGCCGTCAACAGCTTTGGCTTCGAATTTATCAATCACAGCCTCACCGTGGGGGCGCAGCGGGCCGGGGCTTTGCTGCAAAAAACGCAAACCGGGCAGCTTAACTGGAACGTCGTTGGCATTCTCACCGGGCTGCTGCTGGTTCTGCTCATCTTATGGGGGAGCGTCTGACATGGACATCTTCGCACCCATTTCGTTAATTCTCATTCCGCTGATCGCCACGCCGATCATTTATTTGGGCGGGCGGCTGGCCAATTTACAAAGCGGGCGGCAGCTTTCGCTCTCGCGCTGGCTGGCCCTGTTTACCCTGCTGCTGATGTGGCTGCCCTTTGTGCAAACCGCGCGCACCAGCATGGTTGTTTGCCCGTGCGAGTTTACCGTTGGGCTGATCAGCCTCCATTTTGACGGCCTCAGCGTGCTGCTGGCCGGGCTGGCCCTGTTGCTGGGCACGCTGGTGGTGTTTTACTCCAGCGAAAGCATGGCAGGCGAGCCGGGCGAATCGAAATATTACGCCATGCTCGTGGCCATGGTGGGCATGATGATTGGCCTGGGCGGCGCGTACGACCTGTTTAACCTGTGGCTCTGGTTTGAGGGCATGGCGATTTCATCGTATCTGCTGGTGGCGTTTTACCGGGAACGGCCGTCTACCCTCGAAGCCAGCGTGAAGTACCTGGTGCAAAGCAGCCTCGGCTCGGTTTTGGTGCTGCTGGGCATTGCCCTGGTCTTCGGCACAACGGGCCAGCTCCGCTTCGATGCGCTGGCGCAGGCGACGGCCGCCGCCAATTTGCCCGTGCTGTTGGCGGCAGGGGGACTGTTCACCATCGGTTTTGGTGTGAAGGTGGCCCTCGTGCCGCTGCACACCTGGCTGCCCGATGCCCACAGCCAGGCCCCCAGCGGCATCAGCGCCATGCTCTCCGGCGTGGTGATTGAGGCGGGCTTAGTGGCGCTGCTGCGGGCTTTGAGCCTGCTGGGCACCGTGCCCACCACCTGGGGCGAGCTGCTGATGGCTTTTGGCCTGCTGAACATGGTCGTGGGCAACCTGCTGGCGCTGCGGCAGCAGCAGGTGAAGCGACTGCTGGCCTACTCCAGCCTGACGCACATCGGTTACATGCTGGTGGGGCTGGGCATTGCCATCTACGCGGGGCAGTCGGCCGGGGCGCAGGGCAGCTTTTTCCACCTGCTCAACCACGGGTTGATGAAAGGACTGGCCTTCCTGGCGGCAGGCGCTTTGCTGTACGCCTTCACCAGCCAGCAAAAGGATTCGGGCGACCACGGCCTGACGATTGCTGACCTGGCCGGGGCGTCGCGGCGCTATCCGCTGGCGGCGCTGGCCTTCACCCTGGCGATTCTGGGGCTGGCGGGGCTGCCGCCGTTGGCCGGGTTCATGTCCAAATGGCAAATCTTTGTGGCGGGCGTAGCGGCCGATGATGGGTTGATTACGGCCGTTATCCTCTTCACTGCCCTCAACTCTGTCTTCTCCCTGGCTTACTACGCCCCGCTGGTTAACATGATGTACCGGCAAACCCCATCGCTGGCGGTGGCGGGCGGACGGCCGTTGCCGGCCACCGTCAATCTGCCCCTCATTTTGCTGGCAGCAGGCGTGGTTGTGCTGGGCCTCTGGCCCAACCTGGTGAGCAATTTAACGGCACTGGCGGCAACGGCCGTTATGGCTGCACTTGGCGGATGAAAATGGGGAGATTGGAGATTAGAGACTGGAGATTTTTGCAGTCTCCAATCTCTAGTCTCCATTTCTAAGGAACAAAGCACATGGAAATTATACTCACTCCCCCTATCGCGTTCTTAATCTACCTGGTGCTGGCTGCTGTGCTGAGCGGCCTGGGCCGGATGTGGGCCTTTCACGGCGAGCAGTCGGCTGAGAAGGTGAGCACCTACGCCAGCGGCGAAGAAGCACCGACCCATCTGGCAGCACCGGGGTATCGGCCGTTTTTCATCGTGGCCCTCTTTTTTGCCATTTTGCACCTGGGCGTCCTCATCGTCGGCAGCAGCGGGCTGGCCCCGGCCAGCATTGTGTTCCTGGTGGGGCTGATTTTGGCGCTGGTGGCTTTAATTGCTGGGTAAGAAAGACCCCCACCCTGGCCCTCCCCCTGGCAGGGGGAGGGAATTTAGCTCCCTCTCCCTCCTAGGGAGAGGGCTGGGGTGTGGGTAAAAATCGAGAAGATCTGATGACAAGCACACTAGAAACCATAAAAGAAAACATCACCACCTGGGCGCGACTCAATTCGCCCTGGGCGATTCATTATAACAGCGGCTCGTGCAACGGCTGCGACATTGAAATTTTGGCCACCCTCACGCCGCGCTACGACGTGGAGCGATTTGGCATCAAGCTGCAAGGCAGCCCGCGCCATGCCGACATTCTCATCTGCACCGGACCAGTCACGCGGCAGTCGCGCGACCGGCTGCGCCGCATCTACGACCAGATGCCGGAGCCGAAATTTGTGATGGCCGTGGGCGCGTGTGCCCTGTCCGGCGGCGTGTTTGACGGCTGCTACAACTGCCTGGGCGGCATTGACCAGGTGCTGCCGGTGAACGTGTTTGTACCCGGCTGCCCGCCCCGCCCCGACGCGATTATTCATGGCGTGGTGACGCTGTTGGAAAGTTTGAAGAAGGGAGATTAGAGATTAGAGATTGGAGATTTTTGCAATCTCTAATCTCCAATCTCCAATCTCTATTTTGGAGTTCATCATGGACACAGAAGCACTGTTAGATTTTGACATTTTGGGAAAATTACTGCTGCCCTGGGCCGAATCGGTCGAAAGTCCAGAGCCGGATCGGGTGGATGTGGTGCTGGCGGCGGAGGATTTGGTAACGGCCGTTTCCACCCTCCTAGATGCCCATTGGGGTTATTTAGCCGCCATCACCGGGCTAGACGGCGAGGTGTTGGAGGGGCTGTACCACTTTTGCCAGGATGCGGCCGTTCTCACCCTGCGCGTGCCGTTGCCCAAAGACAATCCGGTGGTGCCCAGCCTGTGCGGGCTGATTCCCTCGGCCACGGTGCACGAGCAGGAGCTGATGGAGATGTTTGGCATCACGGTGACGGACACGCCGCACACGGGCCACCTTTTCCTGCCGGACGACTGGCCTGCGGACGTCTATCCGCTGCGCAAGGAGTTTGATGCGAGCGTGGTGGTGGGCGACGGCCGTACCGCCGCCCCTACCCCCGTTGAACCGGGCAGCAACAAATTTATTGTGCCGATTGGCCCGCAGCACCCGGCGCTGAAAGAACCGGCCCACTTTGAATTTGCTGTGGATGGCGAGATAGTCACCGACGGCGCGGTGCGGCTGGGCTATGCCCATCGCGGCATCGAAAAAGCGACCGAATCCCGCACCTGGACGCAAGATTTGTACCTGCTGGAGCGCATCTGCGGCATTTGCTCGCACATCCACACCCTGGCCTACGTGCTGGGCGTGGAGAAGCTGGCGGGCGTCACCGCCCCGCCGCGCGCTCAGGCCATCCGCGTGCTGGTGGCCGAGCTGGAGCGGTTCCACAGCCACCTGCTCTGGTTTGGCGTGGCCGCTCATGAGGCCGGATTCGACACGCTGTTCATGTACACCTGGCGCGATCGCGAAACGGTGATGGATATCCTGGAAAATTTGACGGGCAACCGGGTGAACTACTCGGCCAACCTGCTCGGCGGGGTGAAGTTTGACGTGACGCCAGAGCAAATCGAGATGATCCTGGAAGGGCTGGACTTTTTCGACGGCCGTATCAAACATTACCTGAACGTGGTGAGCCACGACGGCATGTTCTTGCAGCGCACACGCAACATTGGGGTGATGACGGCCGTTCAGGCCGAACAGCTGGGCTGCGTCGGTCCCAACGCCCGCGCCTCTGGCGTCACCCGCGACGTGCGCATTGAAGCGCCCTACGCCGCCTACGACGTCTTCCCGGTGGAGCCGATCATCGCTACCAGCGGCGATTTGGAGGCGCGTTTTATGGTGCGCCTGCAAGAGCTGCAAGCCTCCAGCACGATGCTGCGCCACCTGCTGGCCAATCTGCCCGAAGGTGAATTGACGACGCGCATGCCGCGCAAAATCAAGCCCGGTGAAACAATCAGCCGGGTGGAAGCACCGCGCGGCGAGCTGCTGTACTTCATCAAAAGCAACGGGGCCAACATGCCGGATCGCATCAAGGTGCGCACCCCCACGCTGGTCAACATGGCCTCGGTGATGAGCCTGGCCGTCGGCCACCAGCTGGCGGACATGCCGATGCTGCTGGCCGGGGTGGACCCGTGCTTCTCCTGCAACGATCGGGCGGTGTCGGTAAGATCGGTGGGGGTAGACGGCCGTATCTGGTCCTGGGCCGAGCTGCGGCAGTATGGCATTGATTGGTATGCAAAAAAGTAATGGGACAATGACAAACTTTATCAACAGATTACGCAGATTTATCAGATTTTTATCTGCGTAATCTGCGAAATCTTTGATTATTTTCTTGCTCTTCACGCAAGGAATTCATTATTAACGGACAAAATGGTATGAACGGAATCCTAAACATCCTCGCCATCCTCATCTTCCCCAGTGGTATTTTTCTGCTGCTGAACGGGTTGGCTTACGAATGGGTCGATCGCAAGATGCTGGCCCGCCTGCAAAACCGCGTCGGGCCGCGCTGGTTCCAGCCGGTGGCCGATGTGGTCAAGCTGCTGGTGAAAGAAGAAGTGCTGCCCCGTGACGCCAACCACACCTTGTTCATCCTGCTGCCCATCATCGCCGTGGCCGGGCCGCTGACGGCGGCGCTGTACGTGCCGATTGCCGGACTGCCACCCGCCTTCAGCTTCCAGGGCGACCTGGTCGTGGCGCTGTACCTGCTGAGCCTGCTGACGCTGTGCACCGGGCTGGCCGGGGCCAACACACGCAGCCGCTTCTCGCTGGTGGGGGCAACGCGCACCCTGACGCAGCTGTTCGCCTACGAAGCCCCGTTCCTCATGGCGCTGCTGGGTCCGGCGATTGTGGCGGGCAGCTGGCAAATTAACGAAATTATGGGGTTTGTAAACGGCCGTTGGCTGCTCCTCAACCAACCCCTCGGCTTTCTGGTGGCTATCATAGGCCTGATGGGCAAGCTGGAGCTGCCCCCGTTTGACGCCCCCGAAGCCGAAACGGAAATCGTGGCCGGAGCACTGACCGAGTACAGCGGCCGAGGCATGGCCCTCTTCCACCTGGGCAAGGTAGCCGAACTGGTGATTGGCCTGACGCTGGTGGCCACGTTTTACCTGGGCGGCGTTGGCTCGCCGCTGGAATATTTGCTGAAGACGGTGGGGCTGCTGCTGGGGCTGGCCGGTTTTCAGGCATTGATGACCCGGCTGCGCATCGACCAGACGGTCGGGCTGTGGTGGCGCTACGGCTCGCTGCTGGTCATTGTGCAGTGGCTCATTTTAGCCGTCGTGAAATTTGTTCAGGCAGGAGGTGCGTCATGAAAGTGGGAACCATGCTGCAAGATATTGTCTCTTCCCTGTTCCATCGCCCGGTGACGGAGCAGTACCCCTTTGAAAAGCGGCCTGCACCGCCACGCACGCGGGGTATGCTGCACTGGAACCCGGAAAAATGCACCGGCTGCTGCCTGTGCAATTCAGACTGTCCGGCCAACGCGATTGAACTGATTACCATCGACAAGAAGGCGAAGCAGTTTGTGATGCGCTACCATCCAGACCACTGCACCTTTTGCGGGCAGTGTGTGGAAAGCTGCCGCTTTGGCTGCATTGAGATGTCCAGCGAAGAGTGGGAACTAGCGGCCACAACCAAAGAGCCGTTTACGGTGACGTATGGACGAGATGAGGATATCGAGGCCCTGCTGGCAAAACGAGCTGCAGGCGATGCTGAACCGGCTGACGAAAGCTGAACGGCCGTTTCGTCTCGCCATTCTTGGTGTAGGCCAAACCCTGCGCGGGGATGATGGGGTCGGGCTGGCGGTGGTAAGGGGGTTACGGCCGTACGCCCACCCCAACCTGCTGCTCATCGAAGCCGCCCACGCCCCGGAAAACTGCACCGGCCAGGTGCGCCGTTTTGCGCCCAACCTGGTGCTGCTGGTCGATGCCGCGCAGCTGGAGGAGCCGCCCGGCACCATCCGCTGGCTGGATTGGCGTCATTGCGACGGGCTGAGCGCCTCGACGCACACCATGCCGCTGTCTTTGTTGGGGGAATATTTTACGGCCGTACTCCACTGCGAAGTTGCCCTGATTGGCATCCAACCGGCCAGTCTGGACCTGGGTGAAACGCTCTCGCCAGAAGCCACCGCCGCCGCCGGGCAAGTCGTTGAAGCTCTGGCTGGCATCTTCCTGGCGGTTTAAGGGAAATTTTGGACGCGGATGAACGCGGATGACGCGGATTAATAAGATCAGCGTTCATCCGCGTTTATCCGCGTCCTATTTTCTTGTTTGCCGGAACGGCCGTAATCGCCAATGTTTAGCGGAAAATAGAGCAGATTGGATTCGCCGTTATGACTTATCTGCCTGGGCGGCGGCGAGGGTGAGGAGCTGCTGAATGCGCGGCAGGATGTCGGCCGGGTTGGGGTGCAGCCCTTCCTGGATGAGGGCGCTGTCGTACAGCTGCTCGATGCCCAGGTTGATGAGTTCGTTGTCGGGCTGGTTGGCCACCAGGTGGGCCAGGTGGGCCACCAGCGGATGATTGCGGTTCACTTCCAGGATGCGCTTGGGCACTTCGTAATCCTGCTTGAGCAGCCGCTGAATGCGGTCCATCTCCCGGTTCTGTGCGTCGGCCGGGGAAACCAGGCGCACCGGGCTGTTTTTCAGCACTTTGGAAGCACGGACTTCCCGCACTTTGTCGCCCAGTGTGGTGACGCAACGGCCGATAAATTGATTGAACTCTTTCTCCGGCACGGCCGTTTCGCTCTCTTCCTCTTTGGCCTCTTCTTCCGTCTCCGGCAGCTCAATGTCGGCGTCGTCGATGTTTTTGAACGGCGTCTCTTTGTATTCCATCAGCCCAGGCGCAATCAGCACGTCCAGCGGATCGACCCAATAGAGCACTTCCAGGTCACGGGCTTTGAACGGGTCCAGGTGTGGGCTGTTGGCCACCGAGGAAACAGAATCGCCGGTGACGTAGTAGATTTCGGTCTGGCTGCCGGGCTTGCGCTCCAGGTAGGCATCCAGCGAGGTGAGCTCACCGTTGGATTTGGAGGTATGGTAGCGGAAGAAGGGCAGCACGTCCTCTTTGGCGGCGGGGTCGATGGCGGTGCCTTCTTTGAAGTAACGGCCGTATTCCCCCCAAAACTGCTGGTATTTTTCCGGTTCACTGTCGGCCAGCTTTTTCAGCTCGCGCAGGACGCGCCCCTTGATCATCTTGCCCAACTGACGCATCAGGCGGTTGTTCTGCACCGTCTCGCGGCTCACGTTCAGCGGCAAATCTTCCGAATCCACCACGCCATCAACAAATTCCAGCCACTTGGGCAGCAAATCGGTGCAGTATTCCTGGATGAGCACATTGTGCGAGTAGAGCATCACGCCGGGGTCTTTGCGGCTGGTCAGGATGCCCTTTTCGCGCTTGGCCGGGATAAATAGCAGCGCCCGCACGTTCACCGGCGCGTCGGAGCTAAAGTGGATGGTCAGCAGCGGCTCTTCAAAATCCATCGTCATCTGGCGGTAGAAGTTGGTGTAATCCTCCTGGGTTACGTCAGATGGCTGCTTGCGCCACAGCGGCGTTTGCTGGTTGGCCTGCTCGCCCGCCACGTAAATGGGGTAGCGCACAAAATCGGAATGCTTTTTGATGATCTGCTTCAATTTCCACTGGCTGGCCAGGTCGGCGGCGTCTTTTTTGAGGGTGATGTGCATTTCCGTGCCGCGATCTTCTTTTTCGGCCGGTTCAACGTGAAACTCATCGCTGCCGTCGGAAATCCAGGCGGCGGCTTTGGCCCGCTTCTTGTAGCTGCGCGAGACCACGCGCACCTCGTCGGCGACCATAAACACGGAGTAGAAGCCGACGCCAAACTGCCCGATCACGTCGTTGGGATCAAGCTCCTTGTTGTCGCTGACCTTGTCCAAAAATTCGCGCGCGCCAGACTGGGCGATGGTGCCCAGGTTGGTGATCAGCTCCTCACGCGTCATGCCGATGCCGCTGTCTTTGATGATGATCTTCTTGGGTTCGCCCTCGGCCACTTCGGGGATTTCGATGTGGATGGCCAGCTCGGCGTCGGGGTCGAGCACGTCGCGGTTGGTGAGCATTTCAAAATGGAGCCGCGTCAGGGCGTCGGAGGCATTGGAGATGAGTTCGCGCAGGAAGATATCCTGCTCTTTGTAGAGGGAATGGACGAGGATTTGCAGCAGCTGCTTCACCTCGGCCTTAAAGCGGTAGTCGGCGGTTGGGGTTTGTTCAGCAGTTGTCATTTAGCACTCTCCTTCTTGTATATCCACAGATTACACAGATTCCACAGATTTAAGTTCTTATCTGTGCCATCTATGAAATCTATGGTTGTTTATTTGTGAAAAATATAGTGGTTGCGTTCCATGTGGCTGTTGGGCCGGGAACGGCCGTAATCATACCCCGCTTCCGTTAGACATGCATAAGATCAGGCGTTGACGGCCGTGGCAAATCCAGTAAGATGGAACTGGATACCAACCCCAACCCACAACTCAAGGAGCAGCACATGAGCAGAGAAGCGTTTCAAGGGACGATCAGCGGCTACTTTGCCGCCATTCGGGCGATGGATGAGGCGGCGTTTACGGCCGTCTTCGCCCCCGATGCCGAAAGCCACGATCCAGTCGGTGCGCCGCCGTTCAGCGGCCACGACGGCCTGCGCAAATTTTTCGGCGGCATCAAGGCTACTTTTAGCGAGCTGAACATGCGGGAAACGGCCGTGTACATCAACAAAAATGAAGCGGCCGTGCACTGGCAGGCCGACGGCGTCGGCAAAAACGGCAAAACCACCCACTTCTCCGGCATCAACCTGTTTAGCTTCAGCATCAACGGCCAGATCAGCAACCTGCGCGCCTACTGGGATCCCCGCGCCATGATGGCCCAGCTCAAAGAGTGAAATAACTGGCCACGAATTTCGCGAATTAGCGCAAAAAAATTCGTGGAATTCGTGGAATTCGCGGCAAATCTCTCAAACTTCTAGCGGCGCAGGATGAGGACCAGCAGGCCAAAACTGCCCGCCACCAACAGCAGCCACAGGCCGTTTTCGGTAAGGAAGGTGAGCCAGGCGGGCTGTGGCGCTTGAGCATCGAGCCAGGTCACTTCAAGGTCCGCCAGCGACATATCCAGCGTTTGGGTCAGACCAGCCTCGCAGCTGACACCCTCAAGGTAGAGGGTGCCCAACTGGCGCAGCGCCTGGTCGCCAAATTGGGCCTGGATGGTTTGCAGCAGCGACACACTTTGCGCCAGGGCCAGCTCAGCCTGGTCTGGCTCAGTCGGAAAGTTGAGGCAGAGCTGGGGCAGCGGCAGGGTTGCTGTGGTGGCAACGGCCGTTGCCACCCGATCATCCCGCGCCGCATCTGGTCCGGCGGCCAGCAGAGCGATGCCTTCTTCGTACCAATACGGCGGCACGCCAGCGGCCTCGGGCTGGTGCAGGCGCAGGTGGGTCAGTGCGTGGGGAATGGATTGGCGTAGTTCGGCAACGGCCGTAAGGGAATTGACCGCGGTTACCAGCAGCACCCCCAAATCAGGATCGACGTGACCGGCCACCACGTCCCGTCCAGCCAGCCGCAGCCCGGTGCGTAAATCCCCGGTGGAGGGGTAGATGTAGACGTTGAGGGGGGAAACGGCCGTTGGCGGCAACATGGCGTCGAGCGTCTGGCGGCTTTCCTGCACAATCTGCCAGGCCGTCTGGCCCAGATCGGGGTCGTTGCCCGTCCAATACACCGTCACGTCCTCGGCGGCAAAGGTGCGCCAGGCAAAGCGGTCATCGCGGTAGGTAACGGTTGCTTCGGGCACCTCGTAGGTTTGAGAATCGGCTGTCGTGACCACCCACCAGTAGCGCAGATCGGCAAATGGCGGTATTTCCAGCAAATCGCGCTTCAAATTGTAAACGGCCGTCAGCTGGCCCGATTCGCCTGGGTCAATCGTTGCTTCGGCCATAAACGGCGTCGCCGCATTGCCCACCAGCAAAAACAGATCCACTTCGGTCACCGTTTCGGCCATCGGACCAGTGAGGGAAAAGGTGATGCCCTGACCAAAGGTAACTTCAGCCTGGCTGGTCAGCGCTTCGGCTTGGGCGTGCAGGGGGAGGGATACGGCCGTAACCGACCCCAGCACCAAACAAACCATCACCAGCCACAACATCCATCGTTTCATGCCAAAATTGTATCCTGCCCGCCGGGTAAAAGTAAGAGCATTTATCCCGTTGCTGGCTTAATTAAGGTTTTTTGGCTTTTCAGGATTTCATCGTGTTCACACCGGATGTAGGGGCGACCCTTGTGGTCGCCCTCGACTGGGCGGGTACAAGACCCGCTCCTACATTTAGCGATACTCCACGAGATGCCAAAGACCCGGTTTTTTGTTTACCCAGCGGGCGGGATGCTGCGGAGGACCTCAGCATGACAGGCAACCTAGAGGTTGAGGAGCGTGATCGCCGTGGCAATTGTCAGCGGGCTGAGCAGGGTGGAAAGCAGCACAATGCTGGTAACGGCCGGGGGATCGAGATCAAACTCGGTGGCCAGGATGATGGTGAAGACCGCTGGCGGCATGCTGGCCTCGATAATCGAGGTGGCCCGGCCCAGGCCGGTCAGCCCCAGCAGCGTGGCGACGACCACCCCCAGCAGCGGTCCACCCACCAGGCGAATGAGCAGTGCCGGAACCGCCAGTCGCCAGGAGGCCACCGTGCGCAGATCGGCCAGCTGCATGCCCAGCACCAGCAGCATCACCGGGATGGCCCCCGCGCCGGCCACCTCGATGCCACGCAGCAGCGGCGCAGGGATGGGAATGGCAAAGGAATAGACCACCACGGCGGAAACGGCCGCATACACCGCCGGAAACTTAATCAACCGGGCCAATGCCTCGCGCCAGGGCATCTCGCCCATCGACGAAATGAAAATACCGAGGGTGTACAGCATGACAGTACTGGTGGTGTAATAGACCACGGCCCGGGCCAGACCCGGATCGCCGTAGCGCAGCTGGTTCAGCGTCAGGCCGTAGTTGCCGCCGTTGACAAACATCACCATCACCAGCAGGGCAATGGTTTGGGTGCGGCCCAGGCGCAGCAGCCGGGCGGCCACGTAGGCCACCGCGCCCATGAGCAGGACGTTAATGACGGTGAACAGGGCCAGGCTTACCAGCTCGTCGCCGGGCAGTTGGGAGCCAACCAGCGAAGAAAAGACCAGGCAGGGGCTGAGCACGTTGAGCACGATGGTGGAAAGCGGTTTCTTCTCGACGCCAATCCAGCGCTGCAGGGCGTAGCCAAAGGCGGCCACGATGAAGATGGGGAGGATGTTTTGCGTGAGAACCAGAACGATGTCGGCCATCTGCGGCGGGTATCCTTGCCAAAATAAAAAGGGAACGGCCGTTGCGCTGTGTGGCAAACGGCCGTTCCCTCACCTGCACCTGAAAGATGCAATTTTAAGTAAACCGGGCTAATCGTCAAAATCTAATTCGTCGTCATCAGCCTCGTCGTCGTCGTCTTCGTCGAAGTCAAAATCCACAAAGTCGAACTCCCCGGCCATCATGGCGGCCTCTTCCATCGCCTCTTCGACCGTCTGCAGGATCTCGTCATCCGCTTCGATTTCCGGATCTTCCAGCATTTCCGTCAGGATGCGCTGCACCTCGTCGCCGCCGATCTGGCCCAGGGAAGTGATAGCCGCCAGGCGCACCGCCACGTCCTCGTCGTAGGCCAGCTCGGCCAGACGCTCCACAAAATCGCTGTTGCCGATGGCTCCGGCGGCTCGGGCCGCTTCAGCGCGCATCTCTTCATACGGGCTTTCCAATTCACTCATCACCGTGGCCGACCAGCGGCGATCGGCCGTTGCGCCCATGGCAAATACGGCGCTCACCTGCATTCCCTGGTCGCGGCTTTCGTACGCCTCTTCGATGAGCTGGTTCACTCGGGGATGGCCCGCCGGACCCAGCGCTTCTAAAACGACGCGGCGCACGGAATCGGCCGTTTTTTCATTATCGTAACGGCCCAGCAGCACATCAAGCAGACCAGGCAGGATACGCTCGGGCAGCTGGCCCCATTCAGCCATGAGCACAAAGTGGCCCAGGGCACCGGCTGCGGCGGCCTGTACCCGCTCGTCGGGGTCGTTGTTCAGCAGGTTGGTGATGGGCGGGATCAGCTTCAAATCCGAGGTGTCCCACAAGCCGTCCAGCGACGCCATGCGCACCCCGGCCACGGGGTCGTTGAAGCCGCGAATAAAAACGGCCGTAAAATCGACGATAAAATTATCTTCGGCAATGTCGGCCAGATGGCGCACAATGATCTGGCGCCGCTCATCGGGAACGGCCGTCCAGCCCGTGTCAAACAGCGCCATCTCATCCGCCGCCATGTCAGACAGCCGGTACAGCTTTGGGATGGGCAGCGGCTCGGCCTCAAACAGCTCCAGCAGCACGTCCGCAAAAGCTTGTTCTTTTTCTTCAGTCATCTTCACTAATTCTCCAAATACCGGGCAGCAATGCCCGCTGTCTCACTTGACAAACTTGAGTGTCGCTCCCGCGCGGGTATGACACGCTTTATGATGGGGAATGGTTGATAAAAAAAACATCTGACGAGGCCAGCCTTTCTCGCCCCCATCAGATGTAATGTTACAGGTTCAAAACCCTCACCCCAACCCTCTCCCTAGGAGGGAGAGGGAGCCTGATCCCCGCCCCCTTTCAGGGGAAGGGTTAGGGAGGGGGTAAATATCTAAAAAATCGGATTCACAATGTCCTGCACAATCAGCAGGGCCATCAGGCCCAGCAGCACCAGCATACCCACGATGTGGACCATGCCTTCGCGCTCTGGCTCAATGCGACGGCCGCGCACGGCCTCGATGAGTATGAACAAAATACGCCCACCGTCCAGGGCGGGAATCGGCAGCAAATTGGTAAAACCCAGGGCCACGCTGATGAAGCCGACCATGTTGAGAATGGGGAACAAATTGCTGTTGGTCACTGACACTTCGGCCGCCTGGCCAGCAATCTGGCTGATGCCCACCACGCTCACCGGCCGCGCCTCGCTGGGGGAAATCTCGCCATTGATCAGCATGGCCGGTACCCGCACGGTGAGGTAGACAATGTTCCACATCGACCGGGCAGACTCGACCAGCGCTTCGCCGGGGCCGCGGGTGATGCGACGGCCGTCTGGCGCCGCCATCAAGCCCACCCCAATCGGCCCTTCAACGGCCGGATCGTACTCCCCAGGCAAGCGGGGAATGACGGTGAGCAGCTCAGTCTCATCGCCCCGCTGCACCAAAACTTCCACTGGCTCACCGGCCTGGCTGCGCATAATGTCGGCAATCACCGCCGACGTTTCTGCCTTGATGCCATTCACTTCTAAAAATACATCTTCAGCCTGAAAGCCAGCGACAGCAGCCGGAGAACCTTCCTCCACCGCAGAAATGGCCACGGCGGGCATACCGATCATAAAAGCAATCCAAAAGACAACCAGGGCCATGATGAAGTTGGCCCCGGCCCCCGCAAACAGCACAAACAGCCGCGCCCGCTTGGAAGCAGCGGCCAGGCCGCCGGGTATGCTGGGATCATCTTCACCAGCGGGGCGGACAAAGCCGCCTAGGGGAATCCAGTTCAGCGAGTAGATCGTGCCGTTGCGCTCGGCGAGCTTCAGCGCGCGCGGCGGGAAGCCAAAGCCAAACTCTTCGACCCGAATGTTAGACAGCCGGGCGGCAAAAAAGTGGCCCAGCTCATGAACCAAAATGATGGGCGTCAGGACGATAAAAAAGCCGCCCAATGACCACAAAAAAGATGAAGGCATATTGTTTTCCTACACAACAGGCCAGGATTATTTAGTGAATCAGGTAAGCATCGTGGGACGATTTTGCAAATCGTCCCAGGCGATTTACAAAATCGCCCTACACCCACTACCCGATTTAGTTTTTAATCTACAATTAATCCTGACCCCAACTTGTTGAAATACCGCTTTAAGACGCGGGCTGCATTATACGCCCGGCGAAAGAAGAATCGCAACCAATCTAACCACTCTCTAACGGGAGAATACCTTGGGGATCGATGGCCAGGTGGATGGGTTGGCCGAGGGCGGGCAGGGTGACGGCCGTTTCCAATTCAAACTTCAACGTGAGTGGTGGCTGGTGGCTGGTGGTTAGGGTGATAAGTTGGTAGCGGCCGCGGAAAGAGTGTTGGAGGAGACGGCCGTTGATCACATTTACCGCTTCTGTTTCGTCCGTCACCAGCTCGGCGGCTTCGGGACGAATGAGGATCGGGAAGGAATGCTTAATGGTGAATGGTAAATTGTTAATGGTTAATGGGGCAATCTCCAGTCTCCAGTCTCCAATCTCCACGGTGGGCGGGTTTTCTGCAACCAGTTTGGCTTCGAAGATGTCTTCCATGCCCAGGAAGCGGGCCACAAATGGGGTTGCGGGTTGGCGGTAGACGGCCTGGGGTGAGCCGATTTGTTCGATACGGCCGTTGTTCATCACGGCAATCTGGTCGGCAATGGCAAACGCTTCGGCCTGGTCGTGGGTGACGTAAACGGCCGTCATGCCCTCGGGCCGACCCAACATGCCGCCCGCGTTTTTCAAAATCTGGCGCAAATCCAGCATCAGCCGCTCACGCAGAGCACGGTCCAGCGCCCCCAGCGGCTCGTCCAGCAAAATGAGGCGCGGCGCGGGGGCCAGCGAGCGGGCCAGGGCCACCCGCTGCTGCTCACCGCCAGACAGCTCGTGGATGAGTCGCGAACCAAAGCCAGCCAGCCCTACCAATTCCAGCACCTGCCCCACCCGCTCTTCGATTTCTGCCTGCTCCCAGTGCAGCATACGCAGCCCAAAAGCCACGTTTTGATAGACGTTTTTGTGGGGAAAGAGGGCGTATTCCTGAAACACCATGCCCAGGCCGCGCTGGTGCACCGGTTGGTGGGTGATGTCTTGATCGTTAAGGTAGATACGGCCGTTATCCGGCAGCGTCAGCCCGGCAATGATGCGCAGCAGGGTGGTTTTGCCGCAGCCGCTCGGCCCCAGCAGCACGCCAATCTCCCCCGCGCCCAGGGCCAGATCGACATCACGCAGCACCAGCTGGTCGCCAAACGATTTTTCGATATCCGTGCAGTGCAATAACATAAACGCAACTTTACCCTGTTTAAACCCTGTGCCAAGTTCAGGGGCCGGAATGTGGTAGAATACGGCCGTTGTCAACCACACCTTCAAGGATTACACGCATGAGTTCACCCAAAACATGGCACGTGGCCAAATGGCACCCCCTGGCCTGGCTGGAAACCGGGATAAAGTTGGTAGGATTGGGTATTGGGGTGGGAACGGCCGTTGCCACGCTTGCCGATCCCACCTTTGCCTTCCCTACCGGGCTGCGCCTGGTGCAGTTTGTCGTTCTTGCCCTTCTCTCGCTGGGGTTAGTCGCCGCCATCTTGGACCGATTAGCCGACCGCGAACTTATCGCCATGGCCTTTGTGGTGCTGAACAACCTGGGCCATTGGGGCATGGTGCTGGCCCTGGCCAGCGCCCAAGAGCTGGGCAACGCCGTCTGGCTGTTTGCCGGGCTGATGCTGCTGGGCGACCTGGTCAAACTCTGGTTCATCAAGGTCGCCAACTTTACCGTGCGTGACTTTCCGCAGCGCACCCTCTACATACTCACGGGCATGTATGTTGTTGGCTATAGCCTCATCCTGCTGCTGGAACTATTTTAGGCTGGTACCCCCTATGAAATTTGCCAAAGTTATTTCATTTTTAGGCGTCATAGCCATGAGCGCGGCCATTGGCTACGCCTTTGCGGCTGGTGATTTTGGGACTGAGGGCCGCCAACTGCTGGCCATGCCCTGGGGCATTGTCTCCCTGGTTGATTTGTACGTTGGCTTTTCACTTTTCTCGCTATGGATTTTTTATCGAGAGCCAAACAAGCTGAGCGCCATCGTCTGGGTCGCCCTGCTGCTGGTGCTGGGTTTTTTTATTGGCAGCCTGTACGTGCTGCTGGCCCTGGTTCAAAGTAAAGGAGATTGGACGCGGTTTTGGCACGGCCGTTCCACCTGATCCCAAATTCGCCAACAGGTGAATGGCTGTTATAATTGCCATTCTGTTTTCAACAGCATAGCTAACACAAGGAGCAAGGTTGGTAGGCCCCAGCGCGGCGGTTTACCAACCTTTCATGCGTATGAAATTATCGGTGATTATTTGCTGCTACAACGAGATAGCGACCATCCAGGACGTCATTGCCCGCACCCAGGCGGTGGATTTAGGCCATGGCTGGACCCGAGAAATCATTGTGGTAGACAACTGCTCCACCGACGGCACCCGCGAACTGCTGCAACAAATCCACGACCCGGAAATCAAGGTTATTTATCACGAGCGTAATATGGGCAAGGGGATGTCCATCCGCACCGGCATCAACAACATCAGCGGCGATTACCTGATCATTCAGGATGCCGACAAGGAGTACGATCCGGCCGAGCATCCCAAGTTTTGTCGCAAGGTGGAGCAGACGGGGGCAACGGCCGTTTACGGTTCCCGCATTTTGGGTGGCGATGTTAAGTACGAATATGCCCACGCCTACCTGGGCGTGCGCCTCTGGACCTTTGTCACCAACTTGCTCTTTGGCAGCAAGCTCACCGACGTCGGCACCGGCACCAAAATGGTCCGGGCCGATGTGGCCAAATCGCTCCACCTGACGCTCACCGGCTTCAACCTGGAGTTTGAACTGACCAACAAAGTGCTGCTCAGCGGCCACGATATTGTCGAAGTGCCAATTAATTACGACCCGCGCACCTATGCCGAAGGTAAAAAGATCACCGTTGCCGACGGTTTCAAAATTATCATGACCATGCTGCGCGACCGTTTGGGATTCAGCCCCACGTTAAAAAAAGCCACCCAGAATCCAGAAACCAGCCATACATTTGGTGAGAAATCTGTGTAATCTGGGATAAAAATCCAAGAGTGTTAAAGAAATTAAAATGAAAATAGTGGTTACCGGCTCTATTGCCTACGATTACCTCATGTCGTTCCCCGGCAAGTTCACCGACTCGCTTGTGGCCGACCAACTCCATACCGTCAGCCTCAGCTTCCTGGTCGATTCACTCAATCGGCAGCGCGGCGGCACCGCCCCCAACATCGCCTACACCCTGGCGCTGCTAGGCGGCCGTCCCAGCGTCATGGCCACCGCCGGGCAAGATTTTGGCGACTACCGCGCCTGGCTGGAAAGCCACGGCGTTGATACCTCGGCTATTGTAGAAATTGAAAACGACTTTTGCGCCTCATTTTTTGTAAACACCGACCAGGCGCAAAACCAGATCGCCAGCTTTTACACCGGAGCCATGGCCCACGCCGCCCGCCTCAGCTTTGCCCAATACGCCGCCGATGCTGACCTGGCCGTCATTTCGCCCAATGCCCCAGACGCCATGAGCCAATACGCCGCCGAATGCCGCACCCTGGGCATCCCGTTTATTTACGATCCCAGCCAGCAGGCCGCCCGCTTCAGCGGTGCCGAGCTGCTGCATGGCCTGGATGGTGCCCACATGCTCACCGTCAACGAATACGAGCATAAGCTGATTCAAGACAAAACCGGCCTCACCGAAGAGCAGATTTTGCAGCGGGTGGGCAGTCTGCTGGTAACCCTGGCCGGTGAAGGGGCACGCCTGGTCATCAACGGCCAGGAAATTCGTATTCCTGCTGTACCGCCGCAGGCGATCACAGACCCCACCGGTGCCGGGGATGCCTTCCGCGCCGGGCTGATGCGCGGCATGCAGTTGGGCTTGCCCTGGGAAATTGCCGGGCGGATGGGTGCCCTGGCCGCCACCTACGTGCTGGAGCAGATGGGGCCACAAAACCATCACTACTCACCACAACAATTCGTGGCCCGTTATCGCCAACATTTTGACGACGATGGGGCACTGGATGTTTTATTAGCAAGTTAATTCACCCCCACCCTAACCCTCCCCCTGGCAGGGGGAGGGAATTAGCTCCCTCTCCCTTGTAGGGAAAGGGCTGGGGTGAGGGTCATTCTTTGAAGGAGACTGTTTTCAATGGAATTTGATATTAAAAACCCCGATTTAGCCCCTGGCGGCCGTTTGCGGATTGAGTGGGCATCGCAGGAGATGCCGGTTTTACAGGGTGTATACGACCAATTTGCCGATGAACGGCCGTTTGCCGGACTGCGCATCAGCGGTTGTATGCACGTTACCACCGAAACGGCCAACCTGATGGTGGCCCTGCAAGCTGGTGGCGCGGATGTGATGCTGTGCGCCAGCAATCCGCTGAGCACCCAGGACGACGTCGCCGCCTCGCTCGTGTCCCACTATGAAATCCCCGTCTTTGCCATCAAAGGCGAAGACAACGAGACGTACCACAAGCACATCCAGGCCGTGTTGGACCACAAGCCCAACATCATCATGGATGATGGTTCGGACGTGACCAGCACCATCCACCGGGATCGTCGTGACGTGATGAGCCACGTGATTGGCGGTACGGAAGAAACCACCACCGGCATCATCCGCCTGCGGGCGATGGCCGCCGACGGGGCGCTGGAATTCCCCATGATGGCCGTCAACGACGCCATGACCAAGCACCTGTTTGACAATCGCTACGGCACCGGCCAATCCACCATGGACGGCGTGATCCGGGCGACCAACTACCTCATCGCCGGGAAGGTGGTGGTGGTGGCTGGCTACGGCTGGTGCAGCCGGGGCATCGCCATGCGCGCCCGTGGTTTGGGGGCCAACGTGGTGGTCACCGAGGTAGACGCGCTGAAAGCATTGGAAGCAGTCATGGACGGCTACCGTGTGATGCCCATGCGCGAAGCAGCCCCGATTGGTGACATTTTTGTCAGCGCCACGGGCAATATCCATGTGTTTGACGCGCATCACTTTGAGGTGATGAAAGACGGCGCGCTGTTGGCCAACTCCGGTCACTTTGACGTGGAAGTGAACAAGGTGGCGCTGCGCGACATGGCCGTAAGTGATCCCAAGCGGGTACGGCCGTTTGTTGACCAGTACACAATGAAAGACGGCCGTAAACTCAACCTGCTGGGCGAAGGCCGCCTGATCAACCTGGCCGCCGCCGAAGGGCACCCGGCCTCCGTCATGGACATGAGCTTTGCCGGGCAAGCGCTGAGCGCCAAATACCTGGTAGACAACAAAGATAAGCTGGAAAACAAAGTGTACACCGTCCCCGAAGAGGTCGATCAGCGCATTGCCAGCATTAAGCTCCAGGCGATGGGCATCCACATCGACACGCTCACCGAACGCCAGTATCAATACCTGAACTCCTGGCAAGAAGGCACATAATTGTGAGCGGGTGAAGGGGTGAATGTAAATCGCCCCTTCACCCCTTCACCCCTTCACTCCTCGTCGATGAAAAAACTCCCCCTCGACCTCCTGGTGCAAAACCGCATTGGATTGGTAAAGGCAGCGCGGGTTTACTCCAACGTCGTCAGCCCGCCAGTGATGTTTGCCGTGGTGGGCCTGGCGTTTGGCCTGTACGCTCAGCCCGGCTTATCGGGGTTTTTGTGGGCCGCAGTTTATGGGCTGCTCGTATCGCTCGGGCCAATTTTGGTGGTGCTCTTTTTGCTCAAAACGGGCCGCATTGCCGAACTGCACATGAGCAACACCCGCGAGCGCCACATCCCTTACATTTCCGCCATCCTGTTTGCGGGCATTGCTTTTGTGCTGGTTACCCGCTATAACGGGCCAGGTCTGCTGCGCTGCCTGGCGCTGTTTAACATTATCGAGCTGACGGCGCTGGCGCTGATTAACTCCTTCTGGCTGATCAGTCTGCATGCCACTGGGGCAATGGCAACGGCCGTTCTTCTCGGACTCGTTTTTGGCTGGCCAGTGGGCTTGTTGGTGGGGCTTCCGCTGGTGGGCACCGTTTGCTGGGTGCGGCTGTTCCTCAAGCGGCACTCGATGGCGCAGATTTTGGCAGGGCTGGCGTTAGGAACGGCCGTTGTCCTTATCCTGGTTCCCCTGGGCTGCTTTGCGTCGGCTTAATAACCATCCACCAGAGTAAACACCTTCGTTTACCCACAAACGTTAATTCGCATTTTCACCAAAACTTCCGTATATTTCCAGGATCAACTCGCTGTAAAAAACATAATCCGCCACGCGGCCCGGCTGCGGGTTTACGCTGTGGCACCAGCAAAAGGAGAATGTCTTATGCCTGTTAGTAACTCAACTGCTACCTGGGAAGGCAGCTTAACCGAAGGAAAAGGAACGATGGTAGTGGGCAACGGCCGTTACACCGGTCCATTCACCCGCGCGTCCCGCTTTACCGACGGCGAAGGCACCAACCCAGAAGAACTCATCGGGGCGGCCCACGCGGGCTGCTATTCCATGTTCCTCGCCGCCATCCTCTCGGCGGATAACCATGCGCCCAACAGCGTCAACACCACTGCCAAAGTTCACATTGGTCAGGTAGAGGGCGCACCCACCATTCACACCATTGAACTGGAAGTGGTTGCAGACGTGCCCGGCATCGACGAGGCAACCTTTCAGGAGTATGCGGCCCGCGCCAAAGCAGGCTGCCCCGTCTCTAAAGCATTGGCCAGCGTCAGCAACATCCGGCTGACGGCCACGCTGGTCGGCTAACCTTCGCGTTAAGTCCACCTGGAGTGGGCCAATCTTCAAGGATTGGCCCACTGTGCGCCCTTGTGCATGAAAACCGAAAGCACCATCACTCTAAAACCTTCAGTTGGGTGATATGGTTTATCAGCGCCGCAGCTTCTTCTTCTGCCACAAAGTGCCCAGCGTTTGAATAGCGCACCACAACGGCCGTCGGAAACGCCGCCGCCCAGCGCCGCATCTCCTTCTCGCGGAAAGCAATGTCTTTCATGCCCCAGGCAATCAGCTTCACCTTGCCGTCCAGCTTCTGCCGCTGGTTCCACAGCCCAGCCAGCCAATCGGTCGCGCCAATGATCTGCTTGGGGAAAACATAGCTGCCCTTACGCTGTCCCTCCGGCAGCGCCTGCAGAAAATGGCGGTGCACCTCCGGGGTCAGCTTGCTTTTGTCGCCGTAAGCCACTTTCACCACCGACCAGGCAAAAAAGTTGTAGCGGCGAATCAGCCAACGGCCGATTGGCCCCCCCATAAAGCCGCTAAACGCCCGGTAATACCAATCGTCGTTCACCGGCCACAGCCAGGTATTGGTCACAATAATGTTTTTCACCTTCTCGGGATGTTTGATCGCGTACGAGAGGGCAATAGGACCACCCCAGTCGTCAAAAATCAGGGTGATGTTGTGCAGATTCAGGGATTCGAGCAGCCGTTCCAGGTTCTCAGCGTGCTGCTGCGGCAGGTAGGTCCAGTCCGCAGGTTTGTCCGACAGGCCAAAGCCGATGTGGTCTGGCGCAATGCAGCGGTGTGTCTGGGCAAAATGTTTGATCAGCGCCCGAAATTCAAACGACCAGGAAGGATTGCCATGCACCATCACAAACGGGTCGCCGCTGCCCACGTCCACGTAGCGCATTGTGCCCATCGGCTGGGCAAATTTCTTGGGGATAAACGGATATTCTTCGGTGTTGATCCAGGCGGGTATCATGGTGTTTCCTTCGTTTGTAAGAAATTATGGCGTAAATCCTTCAATCACTTTTTGCAAAATCAGGCGGTTGACCGCGGGCAAATCCTCCCGCTCATCCAGCAGCACGGTGGTTTGCAAGGAGGCAATGCCGTGCACAATGGCCCAGCAGTGATAAGCAATCGCGGCGGCATCATAGGTGCCCTGCGGCACAATCTGCCCCTGGGCCACGCCCAGCTGCACAATTTGCAGCAGGGTGCGCATGGCCATTTCGCGCTGTTCCCCAGAGGTGGCGTGTGAGGGCTCCATGTTGAACATCAGGTGATATTCTCGTGGGTACTGCCGGGCATATTCGATGTAGGCCAATCCACCTGACAGGAGCATGTCGGAAGCGGAAACGGCCGTTACCACCTCCCCCGCAATAAAGTTGTTTAGCTCGTTAAAACAATCAGCCCGCACCGCGTCTACCAGCGCTTCTTTGCTGCTGAAATATTTGTACAAAGCGCCTGGTGTGTAATCAATACTGTCGGCCAGGGCGCGAATGGAAAAGCCCTCAATGCCCTGCGCCACAATCATCTGGCGGGCATTTTGCAGGATGGCTTCGCGAGTTTGGGCCTGTCGTCTGGCCTGGGGCGATCGTTCAGAATTGGGCGGTTGCTCAGTAAACATTGTTCACTGATTGTACACGCACTTCAACCAAAGCGTCAATTTTTAGGGGACATTGCAGAAAGCAAGTTTGTAGCCGCTAATCCGCGAAATCTGCGGCTTTTAGGCCTGGATGGCCAGGGCCGACAATTTTTCGTAGTAGGGCTGGCATTGGGCGAGCAACGGCCGTAACCGCTCCGGAAATGGCTCTGTTTTACGACTGTACTGCTGGAACCCTGTTGAACGGTGCACGGCATCATACCAATATTTGGCCCACGACCCATCCTCCGGCCGCGCCCCTGGCTGCCAGCTGAGCATCGCCTCGTCAAACGGAATGCCAATCTGGTGGCACAATTTGCTCAATACGCCGCGCGGATTGAGCAAAGTCTGCGTAGAATCCAGCACCGGCGGCTCCTGGCCGATGCGGCGCAAATAATCGAGCAGTTCGAGGTGGAGGGCATAGCCCACGTCGTGCAGGGCAGGCTGCTCTACCTGCCTGGCATAGGAGGGCAGCATGTCGTACGGGTCGCGGGTGAGAATGATGTTCACCGTCTGGCGCATAAAGCCCCAATCGAGGTCGTTCAGGTGGTGAGTCATGTGCTTGAAGAACAGCACCGGAGCCGCCTGGCTGCCCAAAATGAGATGCTGCACGACCTTTGCGCCGTCATTTTCCATCTCGGCGATCACCTGGTCCGCGCCGGGGTGGTATTCGCGGGCGGGCGTTTTGGAGAGGTAATGGGCATAGAGTGGTTCGTCGAAGACGGCCGTATCCGCCCTCTGCGCAAAGCTGTACATCAACGCCGTGGAAATGTTGCGCGGCCCACTCCAGAGGCAAATGCGTTTAATTTGATTTTCAGCTCTCACGTTTCACTTCTCACTTTTTACTGCTTGGCCGCCGCAACCGCCTCGTGTACCAGCTCCTCGTACAGCCCTTGCAACCGCCGGGTCATGGGGCCATAGCTGCCTGTGCCGATAAGTCGGCCGTCCACCTTCGTCACGGGAGTCAGCCCGCCAAATGTGCCGGTCACAAACGCCTCATCCGCACCGTACACGTCGAACAGGGAGAAATTTTTCTGGTAGCAGGGAATACCGTGGCGCAGACATGCTGCGATCACCTTGCCACGGGTGATGCCGTTCATGCAGTACTGGCCAGTTGAGGTCCACACTTCGCCGTTTTTCACCATAAAAAAGTTGGTGGCGTTGCAGGTGGCCACAAAACCGTGAATGTCCAGCATCAGCGCCTCGTCGGCACCGGCTTCCAGCGCCTGCACCAGGGCCATCACCTCGTGCAGCTTGCTGTGG
Source organism: Anaerolineae bacterium (assembly GCA_020848035.1). GTDB lineage: Bacteria > Chloroflexota > Anaerolineae > Promineifilales > Promineifilaceae > Leptofilum. Next base: position 29,027 of record JADLAX010000027.1, read on the forward strand.
CAGTTCAGGCGCGGGTCCAGGTAGTCGGGCGAGCCGCGCCGGATGGTGCTGGTGAACAGCGTCACGCCCCGCTCGCGGCTGGTGGGGTCGGCCAGCTTATGCTCAGCAATGATCACCAGGTTCGGCCCGCTGATCGTCAGGCGCGGGTCTTGCGATGGCGTCTTTTTGATGCCCCGGGTGAGCATAAAACGCACGTGCACGTTGTCGTACATCTCGTTGGCGTTAATGGTTTGCCAGAGGGCGGCGGTGAGCTCTTCGCGGCTCATGCCCACCTTCATGCCAATCGTGGCCGCGCCCTGCCACAGCCGGTCCAGATGTTCATCCAGGAAGACCAGCACCCCCTCGTGCAGGCGCAGCGCCTCCCACACGCCGTCGCCCACCAGGTAGCCGCTGTCGAACACAGAAATTTTGGCCTCATTGCGGGGAAACAGCTCGCCATTGACGTAAATTTTGACATTCTCGTTCCGCGCATCGTGCACGGCATTGTGCGTTCCGTGAGTCATCTTCTCTCCTGATTTTTAGCCACGGATTACGCGGATTTACACAGATTCAAAAAAAATCCTCTTAATCCGTGGCAAAGTCTAAATTGCTGTTTTTACTTCCCGGGCGACGAAGGCATTGTACGCCGCCAGAATTTGCTGGCAGATGGGGCCGGGACGGCCGTTGCCCACCACCGCCTCGCCAATTTGCACCACCGGCAGCAGCGCCCGCGACGAACCGCTCAGCGCCGCCTCGCTCAGCCGGGGAACCTGGGCCACGGTGATTGGTTCCAGGCTGACAGGAATATGCAGCTCAGCCGCCAAATCCAGGATGATTTTGCGGGTGATGCCCGCCAACACGCCGGTCCCGGCAGTGTGAAATACGCCGTCCAGCACGCCGTAGAAGTTGGTGCTGGTACCTTCTAAGATTTCACCCGCCGCGCTCAACAGCAAATATTCGTAGACGTCACCGGTCGCCTGGTAGGCCTGGCGCTTTTGGGCAAAATCGGCCGTTTTGGCCAGTGGATTGGCCCGCTTCAGATCAAGGGCGAAACCCACGTGTACGCCATGTGTGTACAGCGCGGCGGGCGGCGGCGTGAAGGGCATCAGGCCAATCAGCAGGCGGCTGTCCGTGCCCAGGTGGAGCGGAGCGGAGGCCAGAAAATCGAAGCGTACCCGAGCCTCGGGCAGCGGATACTGCGAACAGGCCGTGTGCAGCCCCTGGCGCAGCCGGGTTTCGTCCAATTCATCCTGCCAACCCAACAAACCCATCGAGCGGCGGGTGCGCTCGATGTGATGCTCCAGGTACAGAAATTTGTTGTGCGCGAAGGTGCGCAAGGCGGAATAAACACCGAGGTCCAGGCCGTTGTACAGCTGGTCGAAGCTGGTGATGTGGTCGGGGATGGGTAACGGCCGTATTCCAGCCACTTCTACCGCAAAAAGTTGAATCGTTGTCATGCCCTCAATTGTAACAGCAGCCCGTCGTTTGACGATGGTGCGGACAGCTGCCTGTCGATCGATCGTCACTGAGGCTGTTAATCGGGTTACGGCCGTCCCCATCGGATCGATTTAGGATCGTTTCACCGGTAGACTAACAACCAGCGATTGTAGGCCTGTACGGCCGCTTCAAGCCCATTCGCCAATTCCGTTAACTTATTTGCGAATGGGTACTAATCAGGCAAACTGGCTGATTTTGTACGGTGGTTCTATGTTATGATTTCACCAGATTTTGCAATTGAGTTGACGATTTCTAAGTTTGATCATAGAAGCCAAATGGAGGGTATTCGATGACCGAAGAAACCAAATTAACCAGCAATTCAACCGCTTCCGGTGGAGGAAGCAACAACCGAATGTTGATCATTGGGGGCATTGCCGCCCTGGGCCTGGTGGCCATCATTATCGTTGGCGGCATCTTTTTGCTGCCCCGCCTGTTTGGTGCCGACGAAAGCGCCATTGCCGGGGTAATGCCACCCGAAACAAGCATGCTCGTCGAGCTCAATGCGCTCAACCTGGCCAACGACGAGACCAACCGCATTGCCCGCGCCTTCGAGGATGTATTTAACGAAGCTGATGTGGATTTTGACGCTGAGGATCCAGGCAGCGGCCTGGAGAGTCTGGACGACCAGTTGGAAGAGGCCACCGGCCTGACCATCACCGACGACATTTTGCCCTGGATTGGGCCAAACCTGGGCCTGGGCCTGGTAGAACTGGACATCGATGCAATGAACGAAGGCGAACCACCGCAGATCATCTTTGCGGCGACCATTCGCGATACGGCCGTAGCCGACGTCTTCATCGAGGACTTGATTGACGCTATTGAAGACGACACGGGCAACCGGGTTGAAGAAGTGGAATACGGCGGGGCGCTGGTTTTTGAGGTGGACAGTGACTTTGAAGAGGAGCGCATTGCTTTCGGCCGCTCCAGTGAAATTTTCTTCCTGGCCACCAACATCGACCTCCTGGAAGATGCCATTGATGCCCAACAGGGCGAAAATCTGGGCGATGTGGCTGAATACCAAGACACCCTCGCCGAACTGCCTGCCGATCGGGCCTTGACCATTTACGTCAGCGGCCAGGGCATTGAGGACAGCGCTAGTGCGGTTGAAGACACCAGTGAGTTGGAGGGTTTTGACGCTGGTATGCTAGAAGATCTGGGCTTGCTGGGCGTGGGTATGTCAGTTACGGCCGTTGCCGAAGGTATTCAGGCTGACTTTGTGGGCAACTTTGAGAGCCTGACCGAAGAACAGCAAGAAATGCTGGATGCCCAAACGGATGACATTCAAACGGCCGAATTCCTGCCTGAATCGACCTACGTCTTCCTGGTTGGCCAGCGCCTGGACCTGGTCTGGCAAAACGCTATGGACTCCCTGGACGGCGTCAACGAAGACGATTTAGACGAAGCCATGGACCTGTTCGACGACATGTTCGGCTTCAACCCCGGCGATGAACTACTGCCTTTGCTCAACGGCGAATACAGCCTGGCCCTCATCGACAGCGACGAAGGCCTCATTGCTGAGCAGTTTGAAACCGACCTGGGTCTGGTCGTGATGGCCGGCACCAGCAGCAGCGAAGAGTTGGCTGGCCTGGCGGAAGATTTTGCCGATGGCGTTGAAGATCAGGAAATGAGCGTCACAGACTCGGCCAATGATGATGTCACAGTTTATGAAGTAGAGGATCCCTCGGGCGAACTGGTTGGCGCATACGGCACCAGCGAAGATTACCTTGTCCTCTCCACCAGCGGTGAAACCATTGAAACCCTGTTTCTGGATGAAGCCAACCTGGCCGACAGCGACAAATATCAAAACGCCTGGGATGCCTTCCCCCGTGGGACCATTCCGGTGATGTACATGGACCTGGACGGTCTCTTTGCCGCCCTGGAAGACGTCGATCCGACCATCGGCGATGCCGCCGACGTGAACCCGGTCTACGCTTTTGCCATGGGCACCCGCGCCGAAGGCAGCAGCACCCACACCACGATGATTTTCTTCATTGCTGGTGAGTAAATGGCCTTAAATGGTGAAGGATGACCAGCGTGTCGTTGGTCATCCTTCACCACAGGACTGCTGCAAAATGTGATGATTGGGGTAGGGGCCTCAAATTGTGGTTTTGCAAGTAATCGAGGAACGCTGTGGTCGGTCTCCGACCGAGCCACCAACCGATACATTACCTCACTAAATTTTCGTAACCGTTCAGTTGGTATCCCGCACGAGGGCGCTGCGCGCCCCGTGCCTCTACAGAGAACTGAACGGTTACAAATTTTCAAAGACAGAAACGTGGTCCCTACCGTTCCCCGATTTCCTTGGGCCAATCCTGGCCAATTTTTCACGAAGTTCAAAATGGTTTCGCGCTAATTCGTGATATTCGTGGCTAAAAACCGCCGCTACTCATTTTTAATGGCCGCAATGATGTTCACCTGGCTGGCCCGCACCGCCGGATACCACGCCGCCAGCAGCGCCACCAGGTATGCCAGGAAAAAGCTGTAAATCATCGGCACCACCGGCACCTGCGACTCAATCACAAAACCGCCAATCGAGCGTAAGCCGATGATGAACACATCGGACAGCACCGCACCAAAGCCTACGCCAAACACCGCCCCGATGAAACCCATCGTCGTCGCCTCGGCCAAAATCATGCGGCGCACCTGGCGGCGGCTCATGCCCAGACTGCGCAAGCCACCCAGCTCGCGGGTGCGCTCCAGCACATTCATCAGCATCGTGTTGATGACCCCCAGCGCCGCCACCACCAGCCCAATCAGCCCCAGCACGTCGAACAGGCTAAACGCTTCGGCGCTGATGGCCCGAATCTTTTCCTCAAACGCCGCCTTGCCCTCCACCGAAAGATTCTGGCCCCGCCCCAGCTGCGTTTCGATGGTCTCAGCGACGCGGTCCAGGTCAGCGCCGTCGGCCAGGGTCACGGCAAAGCTGCTCACGTCGTTGACGCCAAAGTAGCGCCGTAAATCTTCCATCGCCCCGGTAACCGACGGCGTCTCCCCCGCGCCAAAATCCATCACCACGGCAATGATCTCAAACTGACGCTGGCCGCGCCGCGTTTCCATCGTGATGAAGTCACCTACTTCGAGAGCAAACTTATTGGCCACATCAGCGCCGACGTAGACCACGCCACCTTGGGCGAGCTGGGCCAACAGCTCATTCATCGGGGGGCCATCCTGCACACGCAGTTCACGCACGGTGGCATACGTAGCCGGGTCAATGCCGACAAACAAGGCAAATTCGTCATCACCTGCGGCAGTGAGCAGGCGGGAAGCAACAATGCGGGAGGGGGTTACGGCCGTTACCTCTGGCAGCGCCAGCAAGCGTGTTTCCAAATCTGGCTGCATTGGCAGGGGCGAGCGCACAAACAGATCGCCGCCCAGGGCGCTGTCTAGCCAGCGCTCAATGTCCTGCTCAAAGCTGTTGGTCAGTCCGTTGATGCCCACCACCATGCTGATGCCCACCATCAGCGCCGCCACGGTGAGCGCGGTGCGGCCGCGCGCCCGGTTGATGTTGCTGCTGCCCAGCCGCCCTTCATTGCCAAAGAGGAGGAGGGTAAACGGCCGTATCACCCACTCCAAAACATTGGCCAGCACCGGAATGCACAACGTCGCCCCCAGCAGCAGCACAAAAATCATGCTGCTGCCAATGTAAAAGGCCACCGACTGGCGAAACGGCACGTAATACAGCACCAAAATCGCCGCCGCCACCGTCAGCGGACCAAACTTGAGGCCCATCGTCAACCAGCGGCGCTCGTCGGCGCTGCCCTGGATACGCAGCGCCTGCAAAGGCGAGATGCGCGCGGCCTGCAAGGCGGGCACCGTCGCTGCCGCCAGCGTCACCACCACCCCTACCACCACTGAAAGCAGCAAACTTTGTGGCGTGGCGCTCACCTCGCTGATCGTTTGCCCGGCAAAATTGCCCATGCCAATGACCAGCCCCCGCGCCAGCAGCAGGCCAAAGCCGACGCCCACCACGGAACCAGCCACGCCCAGGATCAGCGCTTCAGTCAGCACAATTTTGATGACCTGGCGCTGCGTCGTGCCTACGGCACGCAGCATGCCAATCTCGCGGGTCCGCTCCACCACGGTCATGGCAAAAGCGTTGTAAATCAGAAATGAGCCAACAAACAGGCTGACCACGCTGAAAAAGTTGAGCCCCTGCTGGTAACTGGACAGGCTGTTGGTCACCAGTTCGCCCCGTGAGGCGGGCCGCTTAACGGCAAACTCATCCCCCAGCCGCGCCGCCAGCTCTGCCCGGAACTGGTCCAAAACAACCGTACTGCTGCTGATTGACTCGTCTACCACCAGTTCAATCTGGCCAATCTGCCCCGCAGCGCCAAACAGTTCCTGCACGACGGGTACGGCCGTAATCCCCACCACCCCTTCGTTACTAATGCCAATCTCTTCCTTGGCAATCAACCCCACCACGCGCAGGGCCACGACGCCGCTCACCGGCGAGAGGATGGCAAAATCTTCGCCCACCTCGATCCCCTTCTCCTCGGCGTAGGTGTCGACCAACAGCATGTTGTAGGCAGTTTCGTTGGGATTGAGCAAACGGCCGTCCACCAGCTTATAGGTGTGGATCGCCTCATCGGCGGCCAAATCACGCCCCATCAACCAGAAGTTGGTGCCCGGCACCACAAACCCGCCCGCGCCGTACTGCTCCTCCCAGCCATCCGCCTCGTCGGCCGGGATGGTGATGCCTACCAGGCCAGGCGCAGCGGCCACCACGCCGGGAAAGCGGCGCACCGTAGCCAGCACCGATTCGTCAAACAGTTCACCGAGAGCGGCCGTTTCCACCACCAGGTCACTCTGCCCGGCCGCCTCGTCAAAAAAGCGGTTGATCGAGCTGAGCGTGCTGTTGTTGGTGGCATTAACCGAGACCATCGCCGCCACCCCCACCACGATGCCCGCCGCTGTCAGTGCCGTGCGCACCCACCGTGACCGCAAATTACGCAGCACCATCAGCCAGGGCAGGCTAAGTTGAAAACCAAACAGTTGAAACATAATCTTTGGGAAATTGGTAGAGTGGAGATTAGAGATTGGCGATTGGTTTGCATAAATCGCCAATCTCCAATTTCCCTTTACAACTCCAACTCGCGCATGACGCGCATGATGTTGCGAATATCTTCGCTTTCTCCGGATTTAGCCTGAATTGCCAGGGTTTGCACGATACGGCCGTCTTTCAAAAACACCACCCGGTCGGCATAGCTGGCCGCCCGCGGATCGTGCGTCACCATCACAATCGTCTGCTGGAGCGCTTCAGCCGATTGGCGCAGCAGCTCCAAAATCGCCGTGCCCGACTGAGAATCCAGGTTGCCTGTCGGCTCATCGGCCAGCACAATCTCCGGGTCGTTGACAAAGGCGCGGGCAATGGCTACCCGCTGCTGCTGGCCACCGCTCATCTGGTCCGGCTTATGGTCGCGCCGTTCCGCCAACCCCACCATGGCCAACAGCCTGTTGATTTTCTCCTGATGCTGCTCAATGCGCTGCCCATCAATGAGCAGCGGTAGGGCCACATTTTCAGCGGCCGTCAACGTCGGGACCAGGTTGTAGAACTGGAAAATAAAGCCCACCCGGCGCCGCCGCACTACCGTCACCTCATCATCAGACAGGTGGGTGATGGGATGGCCCGCCAGGGTGATCTCGCCCGAACTGGGCTCATCCAGCCCGCCCAGCAGGTGCAGCAGCGTACTTTTGCCCGACCCTGATGGTCCCATCACCGCGACAAACTCACCCTTGGCCACGTTAAAAGAGACCTCATGCAGCGCCGTCACAATGACCTCGCCCATGTTGTAACTTTTACTCACACCAATTGCTTCTAAAACGGCCATATTAACCCTCGATCCTTTCGTGATATTTCTCACAACTTAATGTTACTCAACAACCACGTGAAAACCAATTACAAAGGCCATTTCCCCCCTGTCACCCACTGGTCACCGAATTGACAACCCCAGACTGAGCCGATATAATCGTGACTCTGGGTATATTGGCTGAGTTTGTTGAAAAGGTCGCTTTACAATTGCACATTCTGTAGAGTGCGTAGCGAGTCAAAAAAGGGTACAAGATGACTCTCCCGTACGTATTTGTGTGTCAAGTTACGCCTGAATAACGCGTCGTAAACGACAATTTGATAACGAAGATTTTCTCGGCCTATGCCTTACAAAAAATTGCGCGTAGGTCGATTTTTTGTTTATAATGACTACATCCTTTTTGACGAGACAGGACCTGTATGAGCAACGACGATACCAATTTTATGGAAGAGCTTTTAGACCAGCATGATTACGAGGAGCCACAAGTTGGCGATATTCGTAAAGGCATCATAGTGGCCATAACGCCGCAGGGCGTTATTGTGGACCTGGGCCTGAAGCGTGATGGTCTGGTCCCCTCTTCCGACTTGAGCAAGCTGGAACCAGAAGAGCGTGAGGCGCTGAAGATTAACGACGAGATTCCGATCTACGTCACCAACACAGACGCGCCCGACAGTTTGTTCGTTTCTATTCACCTGGCTCAGCTGAACCAGGATTGGATCGATGCGGAAACGCTCATGGAAAGCGGTGAAATCTTCGAAGGCGAAGTCATCGGTTACAACAAGGGTGGCGCGATTATTCCATTCGGCCGTCTGCGCGGTTTTGTCCCGGCTTCACACCTCAGCGAGCTGTCGCGTGGCCTCAATGACCGGCAGCGCCAGCAGAAACTGGCCAAGCTGCGCAGCCAAAAGGTGCCGGTAAAGATTATCGAAGTGGACCGCCGCCGCCGCCGCCTGGTCTTCTCGCAGCGTGACGCCCAGAAAGAATGGGAAGACAAGCGCAAGAAGGAACTGCTCAAGGATCTGAAAGAAGGCGATGTATTGAGCGGCCGTGTTAGCGGCCTGCGTGACTTTGGTATCTTTGTTGACCTGGGCGGTGCTGACGGTCTGGTGCACATTTCGGAGCTGGCCTGGTATCGCATTGACCATCCACGCGAGGTGGTGAAAGTGGGTGATGAAATTGAGGTGTACGTCCTCAACATCAACCCAGATTCACAGCGCATCAGCCTGAGCCGCAAGCGCCTGCTGGAAAATCCGTGGTCTACTGTGGAAAAACGATACCAACATAACCAGCTGGTGGAAGGCAAGATCACACGCATTGTGGATTATGGCGCTTTTGCCGAGATCGAACCCGGTGTTGAAGGTCTGCTTCACCTGTCGCAGCTGTCGCGCAGCCAGGTTGAAAACGCCCAAGAAGTGGTCAAAGAAGGTGAAACTCACCTGCTGCGTATCGTGAGCATCGATCCTGATCGCCAGCGCATTGGGCTGAGCCTGCGCGCGGTGAATGCCAATGAGCAAATTGAGTGGATGGCCACGCGTGAAGCGGCCGTTGCTGAAGAAAGTGGTGACGTCGACGAAGAACCGGCTGATGATGAGGATGCGTTTGAGGATACGGCCGTTGCCGACGAGTTCAGCGATGATGCTGATTATGACTATTTTGATGATGAAGACGAATCAGACGAAGATGCTGATTTCGACGACGATGATGATGATGACGATGACGATGATTAAAGCTGACCGGGCTGGCAGCACGGCCGGTTAGCGCCAAAAGTTTCACAGGATCATGTAACGATTTTGTGTCGAAAGGATATGTATGTCTAAAGACGAAAAGCTGGAAGTTGAAGGGACAGTGACTGAATTACTGCCCAATACGCAGTTCACGGTCGAGCTGGACAATGGCCACAAAGTATTGGCCTACCTCTCTGGCAGAATGCGCAAATATTACATTCGCATTTTGCTGGGCGACCGCGTGCGGGTGGAAATGACACCCTACGACCTGGAACGAGGCCGGATTACCTACCGGTACCACCGGAACAAGGCCCGTTAGTTATACTCTTCCAGCCCTTTTAAGATTTTGTAGGGAACGCCTCAGCCAAGCTGGGGCGTTTTTAATTTTTGGGGGAGACAATCAGGCAAACCCAGTCACGTACCTGGATTTTTTCGGTGATGTGGCCACCAGCGTGGGTAACGGCCGTTTCTACCATACCCAGCTGCTCTTCAATAATGCCACTCAAAATCAATTTGCCGCCGGGTGCCACATACGCCAGCAAGTGGTCGTTATCAAAAAGCGACACGATGACGTGGGCCAAAATGTTCACCACCACGATGTCCCAGGGCGTGACGGGCACATCGGTCAGCACGCCTTCATGCACCTGAATCGAATCGATCTGGTTTTGGGCGGCGTTGTTTTGGGTGGTCTCCACTGCCAGAAAGTCGGTATCGAAGGCGCGAACGGCCCCTGCCCCCAACTTTACGGCCGCAATAGCCAGAATGCCCGAACCAGTGCCTACGTCCAGCACCGAATGGCCTGGCTTTACGGTCTGCTCCAGCGCCTGCAAGCACATTTGCGTGGTGGGATGTAAACCGGTGCCAAACGCCATACCAGGGTCCAGCACCAACACAACGTCGTCTGGTTGGGCAAAATCACCGGTGTCGGCATTACGGCCGTTTTCCACCCAGCTCGGTTGAATCCATACCCTTTTGCCTATACGAAAAGGATGGTAGTGGGCTTTCCAGGCATTGGCCCAATCTTCTTCCTTGAGCTGGCGAAACGTAGGTGGAGGAATGGGATACATCCGTCCCATGTGGTAAAGAATTTCCTCCAGCCGCTGGCGCAGCTCAGGGGTATCTTCACCCTCAGGTATGTAAATTTTGACGGTGACGGCCGTTTCCAAAGCATCAGGCGCCGGGTTTGTTTCGTCGCCCAGCTGCTCTAGCACCACACCATCGTTGTAGGCAAACGGCCGTAGCACTTCCGCCACCGCCTCGGCCCCTTCCCCATCCGTGATTACACTGACTTCCAACCAGTAAGTGGTCGCCATCTAAAATCCCAATGCGTTGCGCAGTTGGTCCCAAAAACCCCGCTCACCCTGCGGCACAACTTCTTTGCCCAGGGTACGGGACAATTTTTGGAACAGTTCTTTTTGCTCGTCGGTCAGCTTTTGCGGCACAGCTACCTGGATCAGCACGTGCTGGTCACCCCGCCCCATCGGCGCGCCGCGCCCCGAGCGGTCTAATCGCGGCACACCCTTGTTGCGCAGCCGAAAAACCTTGCCCGGCTGCGTGCCTGCGGGAATATCGAGCGGCTCATCCCCATCGAGCGTGGGCACCATGATGCTGTCGCCCAGCGCCGCCTGCGCCACATTAATGTGCAAATCGAGGTAAATATCCTCACCACGCCGCCGGAAAAAGTCGTGCGGCCTCACATCAATCACCACAAACAGGTTTCCCGGCGGTCCCCCATCCTGGCCGGGCCCGCCTTCGCCGGTGAGCCGAATTTGCGTGTCGCTGTCCACCCCCGGTGGCACTTTTACCTTCAGCGAGCGCACTTCGTTCACCTGCTTTTGGCCATTGCAAGTCGGGCAAACCTCAGGAATCAGTTCGCCCGTGCCGTTGCAAGTGGTGCAGGTGGTAACATTCACAAAAGAGCCAAGGATCGACTGCTGCACGCGGCGCACTTCACCCGAGCCGTTGCAGGTGGTGCAGGCAATCGGACTGCTGCCCGGCTTGGCGCCGCTGCCATGACAGGTGGCACACGTTTCGGGACGGCGAATTTCTACATCTTTTTCTACGCCAAACACCGCCTCTTCGAAGGAGATGGTGAGATCGGTGCGCAGGTCCATGCCGCGCCGTGGACCGCGTCGGCGGCGACGATTGCCGCCGAACCCGGCGTTAAACAGCTCTTCAAAAATGTCGCTAATGTTGCCAAAGCCACCACCTTCAAAACCACCAAATCCACCGGCCCCGTTTTCTACTCCGGCATGGCCATAGGTGTCGTACATGTTGCGCTTACGTTCGTCAGAGAGCACTTCATAGGCTTGCTGGATCTCTTTGAACTTATCTTCAGCGCCATGATCTTTGTTGACGTCGGGATGATATTGGCGTGCCAGTTTGCGATACGCTTTTTTGATATCTTCTTTGGAAGCGCCGCGGGCGACGCCGAGCACGTCATAAAAGTCTTGTTGTGTGGCCATAGCTGTCCTTAAAAATCAAAGATTTCGCAGACGGCCACGAAGCTCGTTTTGGTCTGCGAAATCTATTTTCTCCTAAACGGTGGCTGAGGAATCAGGCGTCGCTGAACTCACCTTCAATGAAATCCTCATCCTCGGGGGTACGGCCGTCCGGACCCCCATTGGCGGCTGAACTGGCGGCACCAGGCTGTTGGTACATGGCAGCGCCCGCTTCATTGAGCACACTTTGCAGCTTGTTAACGGCCGTTTCCATTGCATCCGCATTCCCGCTACCAGACAACACCTCTTTCACGGCATCAATCTGGCTCTGGATGGCCGCCTTAGTGGGTTCTGGCAGCTGTTGGCCGTTGTCTTGCAGGAACTTCTCGGCGCTGTAAACGGCCGAATCTGCCTTGTTACGCGCCTCTACCTGCTTGCGCCGCTCTTCGTCCTCGGTGGCATGAGATTCTGCATCCTGCACCATGCGCTCGATTTCCGTATCGGTCAGCCCGCTGGACGGGATGATCTGCATAGCCTGCTTTTTGCCAGTGGCTTTGTCTGCGGCCGTCACGTTTAAAATACCGTCGGCGTTGATGTCAAACGTCACCTCAATCTGCGGCACGCCGCGCGGTGCCGGGGGAATCCCATCCAAAATAAACTTGCCCAGGCTCTTGTTGTCGGCCGCCATCTGGCGCTCGCCCTGCGTCACGTGGATTTCCACCTGCGTCTGGCTGTCAGAAGCGGTCGAAAAGACCTGGCTTTTCTTGGTGGGGATGGTCGTGTTGCGCTCGATCAGCGGCGTGGAAACACCACCCAGCGTTTCAATGCTCAAAGTCAGGGGGGTTACATCTAGCAGCAGGACATCCTTCACGTCACCGCCCAGCACACCTGCCTGAATGGCCGCACCAATACCAACAACTTCATCCGGATTCACGCCTTTGTGCGGCTCTTTGCCGAAAAATTGACGCACTGCCTCTTGAATAGCAGGCACGCGGGTCATACCACCTACCAAAACCACCTGGGTGATGTCGCTCTTGGCAACGCCCGCATCCTTCAGCGCCTGGCGGCACGGCTCGATGGAGCGCTTCACCAGCTCATCGGTCAGCTGTTCAAACTTGGCCCGGGAGAGGGTCAGGTTTAAATGCTTGGGTCCGGTCGCATCGGCCGTTATATAGGGCAAATTAAGTTCGGTCTGCATGGTGGTAGACAGCTCGATCTTGGCTTTTTCGGACGCTTCCCGCAAACGCTGCAGCGCCTGGCGGTCCTCACGCAGGTCGATGCCCTGGTCCATTTTGAACTGCTCGGCGGCCCAGTCGATAATCTTCTGGTCGAAGTCGTCACCGCCCAGGAAGGTGTCGCCGTTGGTGGATTTCACCTCAAAAACGCCGTCGCCTACTTCCAGGATGGAAATATCGAAGGTACCGCCACCCAAATCGTAGACGGCAATCAGTTCGTCGGCGTTGCTGCCCAGGCCATAGGCCAGGGACGAGGCCGTTGGCTCGTTGACGATGCGCAGCACTTCGAGGCCGGCAATCTTGCCTGCGTCCTTGGTTGCCTGGCGCTGGCTGTCATTAAAGTAAGCGGGCACGGTGATAACTGCCTGGGTTACCGGCTGGCCCAAATAGGCTTCGGCATCGGCCTTGATTTTTTGCAGGATCATGGCCGACACTTCCGGCGGGGAATATTCCCGATCGCTCAGCACAACACGCACATCACCATTGGGCGCTTTGCGCACTTCATAGGGGACGTATTTCAGCGCTTTTTGCACCACGGGGTCATCAAATTTACGCCCCATGAAGCGCTTTACGGAAAAAACGGTGTTGAGCGGGTTGATGACCGCCTGACGCTTGGCTACCTGCCCCACTAATCGTTCGCCGGTTTTGGTGTTGATGGCGACGATGGAGGGGAAAGTACGGCCGCCTTCCGCGCTGGAGATGACAACCGGTTCGCCGCCTTCCATAACGGCCGCTACGGAGTTTGTGGTTCCTAAATCGATTCCAATTATTTTGCCCATGTTTATTATTCCTTGTGTTTGTTTTACGCGGCTACGACAACAAGCGACGGCCGTATCACACGATCTCCAATTTTGTACCCGGTTTGCAAGACGCGACAAACCACCCCGCTTTCGTACGCATCGGTCATTTCTTGGGTGATGGCTTCATGCAGGTTTGGATCAAAAGGCTGCCCAACGGCTTCAATGGGGGTAACGTTAAACGTGTCCAGCGTTGCCAAAAGTTTGCGCTGCACCAGCTGGATACCTTCTAACCAGCTGTGGCCCTCAATTTCTGCGGGCAAATTTTCCATCGCCCGGTCAAAATCATCGACAATGGGCAGCAGCTTGTCGATGACGTTGGCCGTGGCATTGCCGTACGCATCGAGCCGCTGCTTTTCCATGCGCTTGCGGGCATTGGCAAACTCTGCCTGGCTGCGCAGCCAACGATCTTTGTAATCTTCGGCCTCGGCCTGAGCCGCGGCCAGCAGTTGTTCCACCGTGGGCGGTTCGGCCACGGCCGTTCCTGTCTCAACCTCGGTCACACCATCAGCGTCGTTGCCCGCGACTTCGGGTTCTTCCACGGCATTCTGAATTTCTTCAGCTCTGGATTGGTCATTCACAAGCTCTTACCTCTCTAAACAGACTCTCTACGGTCTGGGTCTTCCAAATAGTAATCGTATACAAAACCGCTCATCAGGTTGGCCACATATTGCACGGCCGCGACGTTACGGCCGTATGACATGCGCGTCGGACCAATGACAGCCACGGTACCGCTAAACTGGTCAGCCACACCGTAGCGGGAAAGAATAATCGAGCAATCTTTTAGCTCTTCCCAACGGCCGTCGCCGCCAATCACCACCTGCACCCCACCCGGCGACGTTTGCGTTTCGGCCAAAACATTCGCCAGCAAGGTCCGCTCTTCCAGCACCCGCACCGCCTGCCGGGTGCCTGCGTCCTCCACAATATTCATCAATCCATCGCGGTAAATTTCGGTAATGGTGCGCGTATCGGAACGGCGCAGCGCTTCCAGCGTCAGCTTGGCCACGTCCGATTCCAGTTCGTCTAGATGCCCTGTATTCAAACGATAGATGGCCTCGTCATACGTAGCATCGGCCAGCAGCAAGTTCATACGGTCCGCCGCCGCGCTGAGGCGTGCCTGAGACAACGGTTCGGCCAGCGTCAGCATCTGCTGCTTCACCTCGCCGCCATACAGCACCAAAATCATCAGCACCAGGCGACCCTGCGTAGAAATGAGTTGGAGATGTTTAAAGCGGTTAGAGCGGGGGCGCGGCGCGGTCACAAAACTGGCCCCCAGGGAGGTGCGCGCCAGGATGGCCGCCGCCAGCTTCATCCACTGGTCCAGATCCAACCGGGCCTGGTGGAACTGGTGCCGGATCATCTGCTCTTCGTGGATGGGCAGGCGAAACTCACCCAGCAGCTTCTGCACAAAGTAGCGATAACCAACCTCTGTAGGAATACGCCCGGCCGAGGTGTGCAGCTGGATCAGATAGCCCATCTCATCCAACGCCGCCAGTTCATGGCGCACCGTGGCCGAACTCACGTCCAGGTCATACTGCTCAACCAGCCCTTTGGAACTCACCGGCTGGCCAGTTTCGACATAGGTACGAACAACTAAACCTAATATTTTTTCTTGTCGATCGGTCAGTATTTCAAACATATCGCGTTTCGACGAACATACAATGAGACTAGTGTTGCCGCTTGCAAGTCCTAGTCTCATTGAGTTTGATATTTAGTTAGCACTCTTGCTTTATGAGTGCTAAAAGGGTGCTTCAAATATCATAACATGCCGCCAAATAAGCGTCAAATAAGAACCATGTTAGATCAGGGGGTAAAACAGGTAAGAGTTAGTCTTGAGAGGAGAGGGAAGTGGTATCAGACGGCCGTATCTCGTCCAGCGCATCGGGCAGGGGTTCCTTACGGCTTTTGCGCTCGATAATTTGCCAGATCGTGCGCAGGATAATTTTGAGATCGAGCAAAATCGACCAGTTTTCCATGTACCACAAATC
The DNA here is from genome assembly GCA_020848035.1 of Anaerolineae bacterium. Lineage (GTDB taxonomy): Bacteria > Chloroflexota > Anaerolineae > Promineifilales > Promineifilaceae > Leptofilum. The sequence goes on from JADLAX010000027.1 coordinate 44,495, forward strand.
GTACTTGGTCCGTTCGGCAATGGAGGTGTCACCGCGCAAACCATTGACCTGCGCCCAACCGGTCATGCCGCCCTTTTCTTGGTGGCGATCCATGTAGCGCGGCACCGTCTGGCGAAACTGCTCAACGTAATGCGCCTGCTCCGGGCGCGGTCCCACCAGGCTCATCTCGCCCAGCAGCACGTTGATCAGGTTGGGCAGCTCATCGGCCTCAATTTTGCGAATGAAAGTGCCCAACCGCGTCTGGCGCGGATCGTTATCGGTGGTCCAGCCAGGACCGTTCCGTTCCGCATCACGCCTCATAGAGCGAAACTTGATCATGCGGAATGGCTTGGCGTCTAACCCCATGCGCTCCTGCACAAAAAAGACCGGGCCGGGCGATTCCAGCTTGATGGCCATGGCAATCAACATCATCAACGGCGAGAGGATTACCAGGCCAAACGCCGCCCCCAGCACATCCATCAACCGCTTGAAGATGAGCAGGTAGCCACGCAGCGCATAATCGCGCACAGAGAGCAGCGGCAGCCCGCCTAATTCGTCAATGCTGGCCTGGGAGGTCACAAATTGGAATACATCGGGGAAGATTTTGATAGAAACCCGGCCACGTTCACAGTAAGAAATGACGCGCACGGTTTCGCGATGCCCTTTTTCTGGCATTGCAATGATCACTTCATTGATACCGAGCTGCTCAATCAGCACGGGCAAATCTTCCGGGCTGCCTAGAATTGGCATGCCGCCAAATTCTTTGCCGTTGTCTAGCCCATTTACCACGCCCATTAGCTCATAGCCCAGGTAGGGTGAATGCAAAATGCGCTGGATTACCGCATAAGCCATGTCACCGGTGCCCACCACAATGAGCCGATCTTTGCCCCAGCCCCGGTTGCGCAGGGCTGCCCGCACCATTTGGTGCAGGGCACGGCCCAAAACCAGCAGCACAATGGTGATGACCCAGGCATAAATGATCATCGCCCGGGGATAATCGAGGATCACCCGGTCGCCCTTAAACAAGAAGGTGGTGAGCGCTACGGCCAGCAGGGTGCCGATGGAAACGGCCGCAAACACATAATAAAATTGGTCAACGCGAGAAACCGCCCGGGGAATGTAATACAGACGATAAAAAAACAGGGCAACCACGATGGAGATAATCTGCACCATCAGCAAACCGGAATAGGCATTCAACGGCACAGTCGTGGCCAACGGTTCGGGCCAATCGATGACAATCCTCAGCCGGTAAGCCAACACGAAAGCGACAGCGATGAGGAAGGCATCCAGGATCACCAGAGAAATGGTGTATATCGTGCGAATCCGCTGTGTGGACATGATGGTATTGTATCAAAGTGCCAGAGGGCAACCAACCGACCAGGCAACGGCCGTCTGCCGTTCAGTCTTTGTTAAACCTACGTCAACGGCGCATTCATAAATTGATCCTATAATAATGACAGACCTTTCTAATTTTCTATGGAGCAAGCACATGATTTCCCGTTTAGCCTCTAGCCTTAGCGTTATTGTTTTGAGCATCATTGTTTTTCTGGGTGGCTACGTTTTAGGCCAATCGCCCGTCGCACCTGTTCAAGTTTTTGCGGATACGGCCGTTTCCCCGCCCACCACCGCCGAATTTGAACCCTTTTGGGAAGTGTGGGAGTTGGTCCACGAGCGTTACCTGCGCCAGCCGGTAGACAACACTGCGCTCGTGGAAGGTGCCATCGAAGGGATGCTGGCCGCGTTAGGCGATCCGCATACCAGCTACCTCTCCCCCGCAGACCAGCAGGCCGCAGAAGAATCTATGGATGGCGAATTCCAGGGCATTGGGGCTGAAGTGGAGGACGTAGACGGCAATATCACCGTTGTAGCTCCCATCGACGGCTCTCCGGCGGCCGCGGCGGGCATTCAACCGGGCGATATTTTGCGCATGGCCGATGGTGTGGAGCTAACCGGCATGGACGTGACGGAAGCTGCGGCCCTGGTGCGCGGCCCGGCGGGCACCACCGTCAGCCTGGTCATTGAACGGGAGGGCGAACTGCTAAACATCGACATTGTGCGAGACGTGATTAAGCTGGCCACCGTGCGCGGTGAAATTTTAGACCAAGGCATTGCCTATCTGCGCCTGAGCCGCTTTGGCAATACGACCGACGAGGAGTTGGAAGAGCTTTTACCGGGGCTGCTGGCCGAAAATCCTTCCGGGTTGATTCTAGACCTGCGCCGCAACCCTGGCGGTTCCCTCGAAACGGTGGTGGAAATCGCCGACCAGTTTTTGGGCGACGGTCTGGCCCTGGTGGAACGTTTTGGCGATGGGGAGGAACGGCCGTTTGAAATCAGCGACGACGGGCTGGCCCAGGATATCCCCATGGTGGTGCTCATTGACGAAGGCAGCGCCAGTGCCTCAGAAGTGCTGGCTGGCGCGATCCAGGATCGCGGACGAGGCGTGCTGATTGGGCAGATTTCCTTTGGCAAGGGTACCGTGCAAACCTGGCACACCTTGTCCAACAATGGCGGTGTGCGGGTAACAATTGCCGAGTGGCTGACGCCCAATAAAAGCTCCATCGACCAGGTGGGCCTGACGCCCGATTACTACATTCCCCTGCCCGACGTAGAAAACGGAGCGGCGTTTGAAGATACGCAGCTGCAAGCAGCCATCGACTTTTTGCAGGGCAAAACGGTTATCAGCATTCCCCCGGAACCCAATCTGGAAAATTAGCGCCTGGCTTATATCGGGCAAAGGTGCGATAGCCTGCACCTTTGCCCGACAACATTCACCCACCGCAGCCGTGGACAAATTCCCACCCCCTCAAGCAGGAGCAACCCTTGGCGATCATTCTCATTACCGGAGCAACCGACGGCATTGGTCTGGCATTGGCCCAGCAGTACACTTTGGCCAAACACCAGCTGATTTTGGTAGGACGACGGCCGTTTCCCCCCCACCCTGATCCGATGTTCACCCCGCAAACCTACTGCCAGGCCGATCTGGCCCAGCCCGATGCCGCCGACACCATTGCCCACTGGCTGGAAAATCAGGGCATTCACACATTAGATTTGCTCATCCACAACGCAGGAACCGGCTACTTTGGCGCGCTGGCCGCCCAGCCGCTGGACCAGATTGATGAGCTGCTCACCGCCAACCTGCACAGCCCAATCGCCATCACCCACCGGCTGTTTCCCTGGTTGCAAAAGGCGCGGGGCCAGGTAGTGTTTGTCAGCTCGGTGGCGACGGCCGTTCCCACCCCCGAATACGCCGTCTATGGGGCCAGCAAACTGGCGCTGGAAGGCTTTGCCCGCAGCCTGCGCGTGGAATGGCAGGGGCAGGTAACGGTGCAAACGATCCGGCCTGGGGCAACCCGCACCGGAATGCACCAAAAAATCGGCCTGACCCAGGCACAAATGAATTGGGAAAAGTTTGCCCCGGCGGAAAAAGTGGCCCGCCAGATAATCCGGGCCATTGAACAGAAACGGCCGTCAGCCACCATCGGCTTGGGCAATCAATTGCTGCGCTTTGTGGGCAGAAACGGCCGTGTCCTGCTCGATCCTCTCCTACGCAGAAGAGCCACACCGCTTACCAGCCAGCCGACCAGGGCCAGCGCCGCGCCCATCTGCCTCATCACCGGGGCCGCCGACGGCATTGGCCGAGCGCTGGCGCTGCGTTATGCCCAGGCGGGCTATCACATCATTGGGCTGGACGTTGACGGCACCAAAGCGGCCCACACGCGAGCCGAGATCGTCGCCCAGGGCGGCCAGGCGGAATTTATCCTGGGGGATTTGAGCAGCCGGGCCGAATTGGCCGCCATGCTGCCCCAACTGGCTACGCTTGGCCCATTCAGCTGCGTCATTCACAACGCAGGCATCAGCGCCGTGGGGCGTTTTGAGGCGCTGCCACTGGACCGGCAGCAGGCGGTGCTGCACCTCAACTTGCATGCCCCGCTCTGGCTGACGGCCGAACTGTTCCGGCAAAAGTGGCTCATGCCGGACGCCCGCTTTATCTTCTTATCGTCGCTGTCTTATTTTGCCAGCTACCCGGGGGCGGCGGTCTATGCCGCCAGCAAGGATGGCCTGGCCAACTATGCGCGCAGCCTGCAAGCCGCCTGGCGCGGCCGCTGCCTCACCGTGTTCCCTGGCCCGGTACGCACCGCCCACGCCCGCCGCTACAGCCCAGACAACAGCCGGGAAGACGGCCGTATGCCCCCCGAAACGCTCGCCAACGCCATCTTCCGCGCCGAACAGGCAGGCAAATCCCGCCTAATTCCTGGCCCAGCCAACAGAATTATGGGATTCGCAGGTCATCTTTTCCCCGGCCTGCTGGAAATGGGGATGAAAAAGGTGATTTTGGAGAAGTTGGAGGAGAAGGTAATTGCGTAATTTGTAATTGGGCAATTTATTGAGGCAAAAAGTCAAAACTGTCGATGATTGCCTCAGCAGCTTTCTCTGGCTCATACCCATCACCAATGGTAAAAATGACAGCCATCCGGTCTGAATTTTGGATCACGATTGTGTAAATTTCCATTTCGAAAGGAACATTGGCGGCTTGGATAATGTAAAAAGCAGATGCAATATCATATTTTGCGTGCTCGTAGGTGGACATTTGCACTCCGCTCAGAAGCTCTATATCTTTTAAATATTCATCAACTTGAAGTTGCACAGAATCAACGGCCGTAGCCGCAGAAACCTCATCAAACACACGAATCCAAATCGTAACATCACCTTGTTCTTTTGCGTTAAACCAAACACCTTCATCTGGTTCACCCTGATAAGGCTCCCAATAAGTTGGATGATTGATCGTAAAGCCCAAACTGGAATCGGTGTAAGTTTGATATCGCTGACATGCTGACAATGAAAAAAGCAGCATCAGCAAGAATACAAGAGGCTTCCGAACAAACTTTGGCACGAGTTTTTCCATCGTCGGCGACTAGCTAGCAGAATTTTTCATCGGCAGATTACACAGATTTGACAGATCTTTTAATCTTTTTAATCGGCGAAATCTTTGTTTTTTCTGGAAACTCATCCCCAATTTCTGGGCACCAACCCAATTACCCAATTACAAATTACTCAATTACTTAGCTTTCACGGCCGTTTTTGTCCCATTCGCCAGTGCCAGAATCGATTCAGCACCGCCGAGAGCGTGTTCGCCCTGGGTGCCCAGCATCGCGGCGAGTTCCTGCACCCGGCCGTCGCCCTCCAGCGTTTTGATGCGGGTGGTGGTACGGCCGTCCGCCTGGGCCTTACTAACGTGGAAATGAATGTCGCCATAACCGGCCAGCTGCGGCAAATGGGTGACGACGATGACCTGGTGGTGAGCAACGGCCGTTAAACCCCACAACTTGCGCCCCACCACATCCCCCACCCGGCCGCCAATACCCTGGTCAATCTCGTCGAAGATGAGCGTGGGTGTCTGGTCCACCTGGGCCAGCGCCGTTTTCAGCGCCAGCATGAGGCGGGCCGTTTCACCACCGCTGGCAACTTTGGCCATTGGCTTCAGCGGCTCGCCAGGATTGGTGGAAATGAGAAATTCAGCGTGATCAAAGCCCGTCTTGTCAAACGCCAGCCGCTCCCCCTCAACGTACAGGCCGTCAAATTGTGGTACCCGCTCAAACTGCACTTCAAATTGAGCGCCATCCATCTGCAAATCGGCGAGCTGGGTGACAACGGCCGTGGCCAAACGCGCCGCCGCCGCCTGCCGTTTTTTCGACAAAGCGAGGGCCATTTCACCGCAGCGCCGCAAATAAGTTTCTTCAGTTTTCACCAGCTCAGCAATACGCTCCTCGCTGTTGTCGATGCGGGTCAGCTCCAGTTTGGCCCGGTCGCGCAGCGCCAAAATTTTGCCAATGTCCTCGCCATATTTGCGTTTGAGCAGGTTGAGCAGCTCCAGCCGCTCCTCAACAAAATCGAGCCGACTGGGGTTGTACTCCACTTCATCCAGATAGCTTTGCAGCTCCGACGACACCTCGGTGAGCTGATAAATCAGCCCCTGCAGCCGCTCCAGCAGCGGTCCCTTCGTTTCATCATAGCGGGTAAGCTGAATGAGTGAGCGTTCGGCCTGGCCCAGCATATCGGCCACGGCCTGGCTTTCGTCGTCCATGCCCGTGAGCAGGTTCACCGCCTCAGACGCCGCTTTCATCAGCTGTTCGGAATTGGCCAGGCGTGTTCGTTCGGCACGCAGCTCTTCTTCTTCCCCTTCCTTGAGCTTGGCCGCTTCAATCTCCTCGATCTGGTAACGCAGCATGTCGGCGCGCTGCGCCAGCATACGCTCATTCTGGCGCAAGTCGGCCAGCTCGGTGCGAATCTCCAGGAGTGCGCCGATTTCCTGGGCCAGCGCCGTCCGTTCCACCTGGACCCCGGCGTAGGAATCGAGCAGCGGCAAGTGAGAGCGCGGCTGGAGCAGCGACAGGTGCTCACCCTGGCCGTGGATGTCGATCAGCGGTTCGGCCACATCGCGCAAGACGGAGAGGTTGACGGTACGGCCGTTGACCCGACAAATATTACGGCCGTTCAGCCGCAGCTCGCGGGACAGCAGAACGGCATCACCGTGCTCCTCCGCCTCGGCATCCAGCCCTTCGGCTTCCAGGATGGGGGCCACAATCTGCTTAAGCGCGTCAGACAGGGTAAAGGTCGCTTCAACGTACGCTTCGCCCGCGCCCGACCGCACCAGCGTGGTGTCGGCCCGCCCGCCCAACATCAGCATCACGGCGTCTAAAATAATGGACTTACCAGCGCCGGTTTCACCCGTCAGCACATTAAAGCCGCTGTGAAAGTGCAGGCGCAGCTCGTCGATGATGGCAAAATTTCGGATGTAGAGTTCTGTTAACATAGGATTTTGGCGCGGAGATGGGAGGGTGGGAAGGCAAAAGTGAAAAGTAAAAAGTGAAAAGTGCTTCTTTTTTGCTCCCGTCTCTGCTTCAACTATTTCATGTAGGCATATAAAGCCCCGCCAGCCACAAAGAGGAAAATACCGGGGCCAAGAAAGAGAATCAAGCTGGACAATCCACCCACCAAAAGATACGGCAGAAGCCAGACAAGGGTTCCCAAAATCAGCATCGCCACCATCACCTGCGGCAGATAACGGCCACGCCGCCGCCCAATCGCCTGCTTACTCAGCTGGCCAATAAACCGCCCGGCAATGCCCCCCACAAACAGCATGATGAAGTAGGTAAAAAAGCCGCCACCCAGGGCAAAACGAGACACCAGGTAACCGGCAACCAGACTCAACACCAGGCCAATGGCTGGGGCGATGATGTAGTCGAGGGTCTTGGCGTTGAAAAAGAGGTCTTCTTTTTCGCGAATGCAGTCTGGGCAGCTGTAGCCCACGGGGGTTTTCACGGCACAGCTGCTGCAAATCGGTTTGCCGCAGTTATAGCAGCGCAGCGAGGTTGGCCGGTTGGGATGGCGATAGCAAACCAGTTCGTAGCTGTCGGTGGTGGCAACGGCCGCAGGCACCGGCTCTACCACGTTCGGCGCGAAGGCTTCGGCTTCTTCCTCAACTTCAGGCTCTTCAGCCCAGGCGGGCACCGGCTCTCCACGCAGTTCGGCCAGGGCACGAACCGCCGGGGCATATTCAGGATTCAGCGCCACCGCTTTTTCGTAGGCCGCTTCTTGCTCGGTGGCAACGGCCGTCACCCGGCCCAAACCATACCACGCCTCAGCCACATCAGGTGCTTCCTCAATCAGCTGCCGGTACAGCTGTTCAGCGGCGGCACGCTTGCCCGAATCTCTAACCTTATCGGCCTGTCGCAGCAGCGAGCGCAGCCGGGGATCTTGTATCTCCATGAAAATTTATCCAAATTTGTAGAGACGTTGCCATGCAACGTCTCTACTATTATCGTGAGTGACCTAAGCGGCCCATGAGCCGCCGGTAAAAATAGCCCGAACTTTCCACGCGGGCAAATTTGCAGCTGTTTTCCGACTTGGTCACCAGCACCACATCCTCATCCTCCAGCAAAATACCGTCGGTGCCGTCGGGCGTCAGGTAAGCGTGGTGATCCATATGCACCGTGATCGCAATTTCAGCCTGCTCGTGAAAAATAATCGCCCGATCAAAGGTGAGATGGGGAGCAACAGGCACCACCACAAAGTTGGGCAGCTGGGGCGGCAAGAGCGGCCCGCCAGCGGCCATCGAATACGCGGTGGAGCCAGTGGGCGTGGCCACGATCAGGGCATCGGCGGTGTAGTTGGTGACGTGATCGCCATCCACATGCAGCTGAAAACGCACCACGCGGGCCTGACGGCCGCGTCCCACCACCACGTCGTTAAGGACAGAGAAGGTATGCAAGATACGGCCGTTGCGCCGAATCCGCGCCGCCAGCATCAACCGGTTTTCCGTCCAAAAATCACCTTCCAACAACCGGGTCAGCTTCTCGGGCCAGTCATCAGGCTGGGCCTCGCTTAAAAACCCCACCCGCCCCAGGTTGATGCCAAAAATGGGCACATCTTCCACACAGGCGTAGCGCGCGGCGCGCAGCAGCGAACCATCACCGCCCAGCACAACCAGAAAGTCGCTACCGTGTACCAGTTGCCCCATGCGTGCCTCGTCGTAGGAGGAGCCAATCCAGGCGGTAACGCCGCGTTGGGTCAGCCAGGTCTCAATTTCCACAGCCAGCGGCTGCGACTCGGCCACCTTGGGGTGATGGAGAATGCCAATTCGTGTCATAGATGGGACACTGATTTACACTGATTTACACTGATTTGGGGATGCATTTTCAACCTTTTAGGTTTGGTTTTCTCGCATTATCGAATATTTTGCGTTTCTTGGTAGCTGACGGCCCGAAGTTTAACAGTAGTCCTACTTCAAATGGCGTTGCCTTTAGATAATTTAGCAACTGCGCTTCATGTATCGGCAGCAAGCTCGCCACGGCCTTAAGCTCCACAATAATTTTGTCCTCAATTAACAAATCGGCAAAATACTCTCCTACAACTTCTCCACGATAATAAACCTGAATTGGTGCTTGCTGCTGCGCCTTTAGGCCTCTCGCCCGTAACTCTATTGCCATTGAGTTTTCGTAAACTCGTTCAAGAAAACCGTAACCCAGGCTGTTATAAACAGCGTAAAAAGCATCAACGATTTGCTGCGTTACGTCCTGGTGTTTGTATTGCATATAACACTCTGCAAATCAAATATCAGTGTTTATCAGCGTCAATCAGTGTCCTATTTCTTCAAATACGCAAGCACGTCGGTGAGTTTGACCAGGGTTTGCTCGCCGCCGTCTAACGGCCGTACCATCACCGCCCCCTGCTCCAGTTCCGCTTCACCCACGATGAGCACCGTCTGGATGTCGTGTTTGTTGGCTTCGCGCATCTGGCTTTTCATGCTGCGCTTATCGCGCGAGAAGGCCAGCCGGGCACCAATGCCCGCCGCCCGCAGTTGGAAGGTAAGCTGAACGGCCGCTTCCTTCGTAGCCCCACCAAAATGGGCCACCAAAACGGTCGGCTGCGCCGGTGCGAGCGGCGCGATGCCTGCTTCCTGCATGCTCAACACAATGCGCTCGATGCCGCTGCCAAAACCCACACCCGGCGTCGAGGGTCCGCCAATATCTTCCGCCAACCCATCGTACCGACCGCCGCCGCAAACGGCCGCTTGCGCCCCAATGCCCTCGGCCCACACTTCAAACACCGTCTTGGTGTAATAATCAATGCCGCGCACCAGGCGGAAATTGATGCTGTAACTCTGATCCAGCGCGTCCAGCAGCCCCCGCAGGTCGGTAAAATGGGCTTCACAGTCGTCACACAAGGAATCAATAATGTGCGGCGCATCGGCCAGCAGGACCTCCATGCCTGGCTCTTTGCTATCCAGCACCCGCAGCGGATTGCGCTGGATGCGCTCTTTGTCGATGTCAGCCAGCTTGTCCAGGTGCTGGGCCAGATATTCGGTGAGCTTTTGCACGTAAGCCGGTTTACACACCGGGCAGCCGGTGCTGTTGAGCTGGAAGGTCAGCCCCTGGAACCCCAGCGAACGGTACAGATTCATCGCCAGCATCATCACTTCCACGTCGGCGGCGGGATCGACTTCGCCCAAAATTTCGCAGTTGAACTGGCTGTGCTGGCGGTAACGCCCGGCCTGCTGCCGTTCGCGGCGGAAGGCCGGGCCAATGGTGTAGAGCTTCACTGGCTGCGGCCAGCTGCTCATGCCGTTCTGGATGTAGGCGCGCATAAATCCGGCCGTAAATTCCGGCCGCATCGTTAGCGTTACCCCCTCGGACTCTTCCAGGGTGTACATCTCTTTTTGCACAAAAAAGTCGGAACCTTCCCCCACACCGCGCTGGTACAGCTCGGTGTATTCCAGGATGGGTAAGTCGATGCGCTGGAAACCGTAGCGGTGGGCCAATTCGGTCGCCTTTTCGGTAATCAGGTCCCAATAGCGGCGTTCTTCCGGCAGGACATCCTGCATGCCCTTGGCGCGTTGTATTGCTGTCAAACTTGCCTCCCAAGTTCTTAAATGCAGAGGACGCAGGATGTGCAGGTGTGACTGCCTGTAGGCTGGGTCTTCTGGCAATAGTTGTGTAAAGATTGGGGTATATTATAGCCAGATCAGGGGGATTTTGTAGCGTGGGATGGGAAACGGCCGTATCACCCCACCTGGGTTGCCAACCACCACGTATTGCCGGTCGGGTCCTTCACCCCACCGCGCCGGTCAGGATCACCCTTCTGCATGGGCTCCTGCACGGATTCGCCGCCAGCCGCCAGCGCCTTCTGGTACGTCGCATCCACATCGGGCACGTAAACATGCAGCCAGACAGGAAAAGCGGGATATCCTTCACCCCCATCGGCCAGCATGACAATCGTGTCGTCAATTTGCACCTCGCCGTGCATGAGGGTGCCGTCAGGGTTATCAAAACGACGTGTCACTTTGGCGTCGAATGTGGCCACCAAGAAATCGATGAGCTTCTGTGCGCCATCGACCATGATGTAGGCCGAAACGGACGCATAGCCTTCCGGTTTATAAAATTTTGTCATAACTACCTCTCAATTGATAACGGTGAAGTAAGCACCAGGTGGCATATCGGCCAGCAGCGTTTTGATTTCCGCAATTTCTTCGGCGGTGATGTTTTTTACGGAAGCTTGATGCGCTTCAAGGCTGTCCCACACCTCAACAATCATAAACCGCGTGGGATCAGATTGGTTTTGGTAAACCTGGCATGCCTGCCCCCCGTCAGCGACTTCAATCGCCGGAACAATCACACGCTCGATGAAGGATCGGAGGGCATCTTCTTTGCCCGATTGGGCCACCATCTCGCCAATTCTGGCAACAGTCATCCTGTCTCTCCTTTTAGCCCAGACGCTGGGTGCAAGCGGAGGCCACCCCACAGCGGGCACAACGATTCCAGTCGTTATGGTCACGATCTAACTCAGGTTCATACATGTCTTCGCGCATCTCGGTGAGCAAATCGAGCAAATCTTCGCGCAGGCCGTCGGTGTAATCGACAGCGAAGGCGCGGTCTTTGTACTGGATGATGCCATGCGACGGCCGTATCCCATATTCCCGCTCCACCAGCCAGCAGTACGCCGCCAGCTGGTAGATATGGCTCTCATACGGCTCGGTCGGGGCACGCGTGGCTTTTATTTCCACCGGCACAATCGAACCATTGGCCTCTTCAACCAGGTAATCGGGTTTGCCCACCAGGCGCAAGTGGGGGTCGTAAAACGGCTCGGTGTTGGTAACCCAGGCACTGCCGGTGTCGCTGTATAGGATACGGCCGTCGGGCAGCCCAGCCTGCTCCGCCAAGACCCCGCTGCGCCACCACAGAAACAGCGCCACAGCCAGCAGCAAAAAGCCAAATCCCAGTGCGTAACCACCCCAAATCATTGCGGTCTACCCACCTACGAATGAATAAGCCATCATGGCCACTACCACAAAAATCAACACGTACGCCGCCCGCCGCAGCCAGACAGACTGCTGTACCAGGCTGCCATGCTGCCGATGATGCTGCGTGCCGCGAGCCAGCTCGCGCACATTTTCCGAGGCGATGCCCCGGCTGCGCTTAAGCCACCAACTGCGCCGACAGTACAAATAGTCACCAATTTCGCTTGCGCGGATCCAATTATCGCTCATATGTTCTAATTCTAGTCAATTCCGCCGCCCTGTCAACCAGCTAAAACGCGACAGCGCAGAGGATTCATGGATTCATTTATTTTGTAGACCAGCGTGGATTTCACGTGCGCCAAAAGGGCAGCCCAAAGAGCTTTACGGCGGAATATTTACCATCTGAGAGGGCATTGCGAGAGGGCACCAGTCGCAGGATTACGGCCGTATCAACACCTTCACCACCCCTGGCTGAGCCGCGCGGACAAAAGCGGCCGTTGCCTCCGCCAGCGAGTATTCAGCAGTGATGAGCGACGCCGTGTCCAGGGCATTTCCGGCCAGCAGGCGCAGCGCCGGGGCAAATGGGCCGCAGCGCGACCCCGTAACGCTGATTTCCCCCACCACAATCTTGGTCAGATCAACCTGGCTGCCCCCGGCAAAGGTACTTTTGAGCACCAGGTTACCCAACGGCCGTACCAAACGCAGCGCCTCCGCCAAACCCGCCTCATTGCCCGTCACCTCAACCACAAAGTCGAACCAGTTGTCGGCGTAGTTGGTGGTAAGGCCGGTAGACAGTCCCCAGCTGGCAGGCAAGGCCAGCGAATCGGGACGGCGGCCCAGCAGGGTAACGTCTTCACCGGCCAGGTGCAGCACCTGGGCTACCAGCAAACCCAGGCGCCCCGGACCAATGACGGCCGTTTTAGCCGACGGCCGTATGACTAGCTGCTCGCGAATGCGCAGCGCTGCGGCCAGCGGTTCGGTAAAAATGGCCCGTTCGTCTGGCACATCATCGGGCACGCAGTGCAAATTGCGCACCGGCACCACCACGTACTCGGCAAACACCCCATCCTGGTTATGAATGCCCAGCGAACGCCGGTTGGGGCAATGCTCTGGGCCACTTTTGTGGCACGTTTCACACGTCTGGCAGCCACTATTGATGCTGGCCACCACACGCTGGCCCAGCCAGCCAGAATCGGCCGCTTGTTCAACCACACCAACAAATTCATGCCCCAATACGCCGGAAAAATCCGGCACGTACCCTTTAACAATTTCCAGGTCGGTGGCACAAATGCCCGCCAAAGTAACGCGCACCAGGACTTCATCCGCCTGGGGGATGGGCTCAGGGTAGTCTCGCTGCAAAACGAGCTGACCCATACGACAAACAAGCGCTAACATATTTATTGGCTCCCGGGTTACCCATCCGTTGGCGTTGCGGATGGTGTCTCAACTGGTTGGGGCGTTTCACCGGTCGCTCCCGGCGTGGCCTCTGGTGTCCCTGATGCGGTTTCTAGCGGAACGGCCGTTCCCCCTCCCTGTAAAATTTGATCAAGCAGTGCATCCAGCGCGGCCAGCTCGGGCACAGCGGCGGTGTTGAACCATTGGCCATCGTAAACGGTGTCCGACCCACGCACCAGCAGCACCGACCGCGCGGCACTGGGCGTCGGTGTCACCGTGACCTCGGCTGTGCTTTCTGGCGCTAAAAAGGTCGTCAAACCCGTGCGCAAAAGACCACTTTCCAGCAGAGTCGTCGTCAGGCTAATCACCTGGCTGCTGCCCAGCGTGGTGGTCACCGGCTGGCCAGCGCTGAGAGCGGCAACGGCCGTACCGTCGGCCAGAAGCGTCAGCTGCGCCCCATCTACCCGGTTATATTGCAGCACCGCCTCCAGCGGAAACTGTACCGGCGGGCGTTCCAACGTGGCGTCGCTGGCAGCCAGCATCTCAGCCAGCACGTCGTCCAGCGCCACATAAAGCGGCTGGATGGTGGTTGAAATGGCATACTCTGGGCAAACAAGAGCGATGAGCCGCTCCGAGCTGCGCCCGGCCACCAGCAGCGACTCTAAAGGCGTGCCGGGACAGGGGGCCGTGTACTGCTGCGCCAACGCCTGCGGATCGATGGCCGTGAAGGCACTCAACAAGGCAGGCGGCGCACCGGTTACTGGCTCCACTTCGCTTTTATGGGCCATCCAGCGAAACATACGGCCGTCATCCACCACCGCTACCCAATGAGCTGGCGCATAAGGCGAGGCGCTGCGGCGTAAGCCCACAATCGTATCGGATGGGAAGTAGGGGCCGAGCATCGTGGTGAAATAGTTCTCCAGGCTGGCCAGCAGCACTGGATCTTGCAGCCAGCCATCGCCCTGGGCATTGGAAAACGGCAGGTTGTAGCTGAGGCGGATGCAGGTATCGCAGCCAGCGGGTACGGGTTCCAGCACCAGATCGGGCAGCACCTGCTGCAAATCGAGCAGGACGCCCGCCTGGTTGTCGCGCTGCACCGAAAAACCGCTGCTTTCATCCACCAGAATAATCTGGCTGTTCACACCGCCTTGCAGGCGGCGGTCCAGCCCAATGGCAGGGATAGACAGGCGCAGTTCCACCACGTTGGCCCCAAAGGGAATCGGGGTAGTGGTTACCTCGGTGGGCAGGGGAGCCTGGGTTACGGTGACAACCGGAAAGTTACCTGGCTGGCTGCCCGGTGGCAGCGGTGTATAGGTGGGCGGAATTATGGGCGAGGTAGGCACCGGCAAATCGGTCAGATCGGTTTGGTCCGGTGACTGGCCGCCACAAGCCGCCAGGGCGATGCTTACCAGGAGCAGGAGGTAAAGCCAGAATTTTTGCACAATTTACGCTTTTAAGAAGGGAATCTCGTTCTTTTCCCAGGCAACCAGCAGGGGAACGGCCGTAAAAATCGAGCTGTACGTCCCGCTCAGCAGCCCCACGAACAAGATCGCAATAAAGGGCTTAATCGAAGCCCCACCAAAGAGCAAAATCGCTACCATGATGAACATGGCGTTAAGCTGGGTGGCCAACGACCGGTGGATTGTTTCCAGGATGGAGCGATTGACCACACGCTCATACCGTTCTAACGGCCGTTTGCTGATATTTTCGCGAATGCGATCAAACACCACAATGGTATCTTGCAAAGAAAACCCGGCGACGGTGAGAACGGCCGTTAAAAAGAGCGCATCTACCTCCCAGCCCAAAATCATCCCGGTCAGCGCGGCAATCCCAAAGATGACCAGCAAATCGTGCAGCATAGCCACGACGGCACACACACCATAGCGGAACGGATTTGGCACCTGGCGAAACACCACCATGATATACACCAGAATGATCGCCGACGCGACCAACACGGCAATAATTGCTGCATTCGTCACTTCACCCGCCACCGTACCGCTCACGCTCTCCACCTGGGTGCTGTCGGGCACCAGCGGCGCAAGATCGTTCAGGCGGGCCTCAATGGCCTGCACCTCTTCGGGGGTAACCGGCTCGGTGCGGATTTGCCAGGCGTTTTGCAAATTTTCGCCGCGCAGGGCAATGATACTGGGGTTGGTCACGCCCGCATCCACAAACACTTCTTCAACGGCCGCTTCCGACACCGGCGCGGTAAATTGAATCTCAAACCGGGCCCCACCCCGGAAATCCACCCCCAGCAAAAACGGCGAACCCGTGGTGATGAACGAATAAACGATGGCCAGAATGCCCAGGCCAATGATCACGCCCGAAATAATAAAATAGGTCTTTCGCTTTTCAACAAGATTAAATAAAAACATCATGCACCTGATGGAACCTGAAAGTTAAACACCCAGCAGCCAGCTGCTGCGACTGATGCGGTTGGCCAACTGCCCCAAAACCAAACGGACAAAGGTTCTGGTGACAATAACGGCCGTAAACATGCTTACCATCACCCCAATCGCCAGCGTCAGGGCAAACCCCTGCACGGCGCTGGCCCCAAAGCTGCGGCCAAACGTCCACAACACCAGGCAAATCACCAGCGTGGCAATGTTGGAATCTCGGATGGAAGTCCAGGCACGATCAAAGCCGGTCAAAATCGCTTCGCGCAGCGAACTGCCCCGGCGCAGCTCTTCCTTCATGCGCTCGAACACCAAAATATTGGCGTCCACCGCCATGCCCGTGGAAAGCAAAAAGCCAGTGATAGCAGGCAGCGTAAGCGTTACCGGGATGGCCATGAAGATGGCCAGGTTGGCCACCGCGTACAAAATTAGGGCCAGATCGGCCAGAAAGCCGGGCAAACGGTAGTAAATCAGCATAAAAAGCAGCACCACAGCCACGCCAATTGTGCCCGCTCGCACGCTGGCCGCCACCGACAGCTCGCCCAGGGTTGCCCCAATCTGGCGCGTGCTGTCGATGACCAGGGGAATAGGCAGACTGCCAAAACGCAGCTGCAGGGCCAATCGCTGCGCTTCTTCCAGGGAAAAGTTGCCGGTAATGGTACCCTGGCCTTCAATCACCGCGCTGATTTGTGGGCTGGAAATCACCTGCTTGTCCAGCACAATGGTCAGAAACTGGCCCTGATTGGCCCGCGTGTAGTTGGCAAACAGCTCACGCTCTTCGGCCCGCAGGGTGAAATCAACAAAATATTGGCCAAAATCGGTAGAAGCTGACTCCGCAGATTGAATCGCGGCCCCGGTCATCACTGTCTCATAGGTGGGAGCGGGCGCGACGCTCAAATTGCCAGCCTCGTCGTATTCACAACGCGAGGGGCCTTCATTCAACGTGGTGCGAATGCACGTCCCCTCCTCCAGCGGGAAGGAGCCGGTGTCGACAAACTCCAACAGTGCCGTCTCCTGGATCAAGGAAACCGCCTCATCAGGGTTGTCAATGCCGGGCAGCTCCACCAAAATCCGGCGATCCCCCTCGGTTTGCACCAGGGGTTCGGCCACGCCGAGGGCGTTCACCCGTTGTTCAATAATCTGGCGCGACGTATCCAGCTGCGCCGGTTCAATCTCCACATCTTCCGGAAGATCGGCCTTGAGCAAAACTTGTAAACCGCCTTGTAGGTCCAACCCTTGCCGAATGGGGTAATTGGGATTTTGCACAATCCAAATTGCCCAACCGGCAACCGCCAAAATGACGACCAGCCACAAATAATCTTTACCTTGCATACACTTTTGCCTGCTTCTCTTAAGAATTTCGGTTACCGTCTGACGGCAATGGTCGCTGTCGCCGGCCGGACACACAATTGGCGGATTATAACAGCCGGGTCAAGGGTCGCAACTTTCACAGTTTTAGAGCCCCCCGCAGCTTGGCAGCTTTCTCATCGAGGAGTGGTTTTCATGCCGAACAACGGCCGTATCCACCGAATCCGCTTCAGCAAAATCTCATACAGCAGCAAGCTCCCGCCCAAGGTCCCAGCCAGCAGCAAAAGCAGCTTGAAGGCCGCCCCCAGCGGCAGCGGCAAGATGACAAGCGCCAGCAGAAATTGCACAGGCATATGCACGATGTAAACGGGGTAAACGGCCGTACTCAAATATCCAAGCGCCCGCGACGGCCGATTTAAGTAGATCGCCCCAAAACCTAAAATCGCCAACATCCAGAGCATCGACTCCAGAGCAATCAGCCCATTAGGAACACCCTGGAATTGAAAATGGAACAAGCGCACCAGGTACATAATCAAAGCAAAGGCTGCCGCCAAAGCTCGCACCTCAGTTAAGGCGTGCCAAAACGTATTTTGCAGCGACACAAACAGAAACCCCGTCAAAAAACAGATCAGCCCCAGCCAGAAGCCATGCGCAGTTTCGGCGTAGGTGACAAAGTCAGCGGGGTTAACCAGCCACGCTTCCACCATGAGCGGCAGGGCAAAGAGCAAGATGCCACCTGGCAGCTGGACCAGACGCCGCAACCAGCCCAACACGGCATTGTCCGGCCACTTTTTTATAGCCATCAGCAGGGGCAGCAACAGCAGCACGTAGACAAAAATATTGCCGAGGAACCAGAGGTGAAATTGACCAGGCAAATAATAGGGGTCGGTATCGTAATAAATCATGGCGGCATAGGCGACGATGGGGTTAATAAAAAAGATGCCAAACCCAAACGGCAGCAAAATGCGCAGCGCCCGGTCTTGCAGCAGCTGCTGCCAACTGCGCCGCTTCAGGGCAAACCAGACCCCCATACCCGAAATGGCAAAGAGGATTGGAATGCGCCAGACGTTGATCAAGGCCATCGGAATCCAGAGATTTACCAAAGATTGTTCATTTTGCGGAAAGCCAAACAGGTAACCCCAGGGCTGAAAGCTCATGACAACGTGGTAAACAATCAAAAGCCCTAGGGCCAGCGTGCGCAGCCAATCAATGTCGTAGCGGTGAGGGCTGAGGGTAGCTTCGGGCAGGGTGGTCAGATGCAGATCGGTTAACGACACGTTGCTCATGTTTGCCCTCTATTTTTCAGTGAGAAGTTCTTCTGCGATGTTATGCACTTCCAGGCCCGCAAAACGGCCGTTCCCCACAAAAATCGGCTCATCTCGGCCACCCACCAGCCGCGATAGGCGCACCGTGGCCGTCGCCGTCAGCGATTCGGCGACGCGTTTGCCCATGTCTACCGTGGATGGCCCGGCCAGAATACCCGCCTCGCCCCGGCTGGCAATGATTTCCAACCGGTGTCTGGCTCCGGCGGTTTTGCCCGTCAGCACCCAGTGGATTTGCTCCCCGGCCACGGTCAGCGTCTCTGTTTTGGCCCCGGTGTAGGTGGCAAATTTGTACAGTACCCCCTCGTGCCAAAGACCCACGATGAAGCCTCTAAAACGCGTAAACTGCCAGGGGATCATGGCGATGGAGGCGGTAAGGCTGGTGCCAGGGCTGTGGGCAAAATGGTTGGTTTGCAGCCAGATCCAGGCTGAAGGGAACGATTGGCCCCAATCTTTTTCAATGTAGCCACGGCCGTTTGTGAAATCCATCGCCTGGCTATCCACCGTCATCGTGCCGTAAATGGTGTGGTCGAAGCTGAGCACGCCGTGGTAACACTCCATCGTTGGCACCCAGGCGTACCAGCCCATAATGCCCGGCGCAGTAAGCGACACCGGCCACGGCCGTCCGCCGCCAAACTGCAAATCGGCCACAATTTTATGCTCCGGCCGGTCAATGAGCAGGCTCAGCGCCCGCGCCGTAAAGCGGCTGGCCCCAACATGCACCTCAAACCGGTCATCAGCCGCCCAAAACTGTTCCAACGGATAGCGGTGGTAAAACGTCTCTTTCGTGCTGCCGTTGAGCACCTGGATAAACGCGTGGGGATCTTCGCTGAGAAAAACGCCGGGGATGATGGCGTATTTGTGCTGCGTGGTGGGGTCGATCAGCTTGAAGTACCAGCCTTCGAAAAACGGCCGTTTCTGGCCAAACCCATGATACCAGGCCGGGTTGAGCACGGTTGTCCAAAAGGGTCTCATCGATCCGGCGTCACCGAGCGCACGTTGTTGAAAGTATTCACTTCCAAAATCCAGCGGCTGCCCGCGGTGAACTGGGTATATTCACTCAAGCTGTTGGGGGTGTAGGTATAGGAACGGCCGTCGGCATCAAAGATTACCTCATACGTTTCCGTCTCTTCCCCAATCCGCTGGTCCTGCCCCAGTGACGGATTGGGCCACTGCGGGGCCAGATCATCACCCGTCAGCGTCACCAAATCAAACGTGCGCCATTGCAGCGCGGTAAAGGTGCAGTAATCGTCGTACACCTGGTATTCGCAATCCTGCACCACCTCGCCGACGCCCGTGCCCGTGTCTACCGTGTAGGGTGTGCCGCACACCTCCACTGCACCAGGGGCCGGATTGGCCTGGGTGCGCCGCACCTCCTGCTGGCAGGAAAGGATTTCGGCATCATCGGGCACGCGATCGCGCCAATCTTCATCCTCTACCGGCGTCAGCGCCTCGATAGCCACCGCATATTCCCAGGAGACACCCTGCACTTCACCCACCACCTCTTCGGTGCGGCTGCTCAGAATCATCACGGCCAGGCAGGCGACCACAAACAGACCCAAAATGCCAAACAGGGCAAAGCGGGCCGTTTTAGACATGCCAGCGGCCCGTTTAACCTGGGGTTTGGCCGCCGCTTCTGGTGCCGCTTTGGGCAGCGCCGCGCCGCAATGCACGCAATGCCGCGCCGTGCCCGAATTCATCGTGCCGCAATAAGAACAGGCCACGTCGGGGGCCGCGTTTTTCTGGTGCGCGCCCACCACCTGCCCGGCTTCACGCGCTTTGGCCTCGGTGAGATCGGCCAGGCATTGGCTGCATTGATCGGCCGTAGCCGGGTTGCGTGTGCCGCAAAACGGACAGTGCACGTCTGGTCCAGCTTTGGCCTCAGCAATCAGTTTTTCATCCTGAATCAGCGTTTCCTGGGCCACCTGCTCAAACTGCACATCGGCAGGCTGCGGCGCGCCGCAGTTGTGGCAAATCTTGTCGATCCCTTTGTTACGGGTGCCACAGGCGGGGCACTCCCACTCCAGATGAACATAGCCAACCGTTTTTTTGGTCATTGCACGCTCCTGTCATGTGAGGAGAACAGTTTTCGAAGTTTTTCATGCACAGATTTCGCAGATTACACAGATTTTCTGCTTAAATCTGCCAAATCCTTTAAATCTTGGATTGTTTGTAGCCAATCAAAAAGATTGTAGCGCAGGGGCGGGCTTGATTCAATCGGGTTTTTGTGGGGAAATGTGGCCTGCCAAACCTATTCATCTAATTTCACGTGCCAGGTGATGCCGCTGTCAGCCAGCGTGGCCACGGCAAAGTCCATCTGGCCTGAGAAGACGTACAGCTCGGCGGCAAACATTCGGTCACCAACAAACTCCCGAAAAACGGCCGAAGATTCGCACAACGCCGCGTAACAGTCACGCAGTCTGGACAAGACCGAGAGCGCTTCTTGCCTGGTTGGCCGGGAAAAGGCATCCAGCCGGTGATAAAACGTCACCCTGGCCTCGGTCATGGTGGCCTCAACATCAATCCCGTCAACTGTACCAAGCGTGACCATCACCTGAGTCGATTGAAGCAGCTTGATGATTTCCTCACCAGAAAACCTTTTATCTTTCATAAGCTGACTCAAAGCTGACTTACGGCAGGCGTTCTAAAAAGTCCCCCAAGATGTGAACAAAATCGCCCGGCTTTTCAAAGTGGAAGCCGTGGCCCGAATCGACCTTCACAAAAACGACATCCGGGATAAGCGACCGGGCCAGTTCGGCATCTTTATCGTCCATCGCGGCCATCAAAATGCCTGCCTCGTCATAGCGCCAGTTGGTGTGGATGAGCACAGCGGGCACGCGGATGCGGCTCAGCGCGTCGGCGTGGTCAAATCCATCGTTCCACGAGCCGTCATAAAACGACGCGCCAAACCGGGGGTCGTAGGTGTGCAGCCCGCGCCACAGCTCATTCATGACGGGCGGCATGTAGAACACTTTAACGGGTTCCTGGGGATATTTGGCCCGGTAGGTAAGCACGGTTTGGGTGAGCCGGGGCTGAAGCTCATTAAACAGGGTATAAAATTTGCCGTGCCGCACCTGGTAACTCACAAAATCTGTTTCGCCGCTGTTGACGAAGTTGTGGGCGGTGCTGGCCAGATCGACGTAGTTCCAGGTTTTTTCGGCGCGTGGCAGCGTGGTGGTGAACAGCGGCGGGTCTTCCAGAATCACACCGCGCACGGTGTCCGGCGCGTTGGCGGCCAGCCACACCGCCAACAGCCCGCCAGACGAATGGCCAGACACCACGGCCGTTTCCCCAATCACCTCGCGGATAAACTGAGCCAGGTCACGCCCCAGCGCCGCGTTGGTATATTTTTCAGGAACACGGGCCGAACGGCCGTGTCCATAACAATCCACCGCAAAAACGTGGTACTGCTCCGCCAGGTCGGGCAGCACCCGGGCGTAGTTTTGCCAGTCTACCGCCTGCCCGTGAATCAGCAGCAGCGGCGGTCCGTTGTCCGGCCCTTCGGCATAGTTGATTTCACTGCCAGCGATGATGACCTGTTTTTCGACAAACCCGGCCCGCCACACGGCCGTCATGTTCCGCTTAAAGTAGGTCATGGTATGGAACACAAAAGCGCCCAGGCCCAAGGCGGCCAGCACCACAACACCTGCCAAAATCCAAACGGCCGTACGCATCATCTTGTTCACTGCGGCTCCCTTCCTTTTAGGGTGTTACTCAACAGGCGGCTCAGCGCTGCCTATCCCTTGCAAAACGCTGTCGGTAAATTCGGCAAACAACTCCTGACGCACAATGGCAATGCCGCGCTGCACATCGGCCAGCAGCAGCAAGGTATCGCCGGGCTTAATATTAAACATCTCACGGGCCGCCTTGGGGATAACAATCTGGCCCTTTTCCCCCACACGCACCGTGCTGGCAAATTTTCCTTCAGGAATTTCCATCATCTTCACCGTATAACTGGTTGTATTTGTATAACTAGTATAACTTTTTCTGCCCTGGAGGACAAACTCAGTCTGGCGCCTAAAGACGTGGAACCGTTAACGCCCCTGCTAGCGAGACAAGGCCCCATGAGTCTTTAAAAAATTACTTGGGTAATGTCAAGTCTCGCAAGGAGCATATGGCAAGGGCTTTGCCGAGCGGAAGATTCTCTGGTTATTCAGCGGGCGGGATGCTTCGGGGGATACTTCGGCGGCCTCAGCACAGGCTCTCAGCATGACAACGTTGTTACCCGAGTTAATGTTTAATCTTCAAAAGGGACTACTGTAAAAGCCAAATTGGGCAGCCCAACTGGGCAGGCCAACCGGGCAGCCCGAACGGACTACCACAACCAGTTGTTTGGTTTTCGTCACTGGCGGCTGGGCGCTGTCTGCAAGGTGCGGCCTACCAGGCCGCCAACTCTTTCTGGGCGATGATTTTGTCCACCTTGATCCGCACCAGCAGCTCGCCGGGCACGCTGTTGCGCTGGCCAAACGCTTCGGCCTGGTCTGCACCCATGTAGCGTGCACCAATGCGGGTGGCCCACTTCCGGCTCTCGGCCGGGTCGTCGGTAATTTCCACAGTGCCTTCCACCAGCACAAAGGCATACGGGGCTATTTCTTCATCAACGGTGAGGGCGATACGGCCGTCCCGCACCAAATTTTTCCCCTTCACCGATTCATGCCAGGTATTGAAGATCAAATCCTCCCCATCCAGCACAAACCAGATAGGGGCCACATGAGGACGGCCGTCGGCCCGTACCGTCGCCAACTTGCCCGTGCGCGTGCCCGTGGCCAGAAATTCATACGCTTCCGCCTTGCTCATCTTTTTCATCGTTTACCTCCCGGTTAAGTTTTTAGGTAGACATCTGGTAGAATAGCATTCTTACGTCCCACGCTGAAGAAGGAATGGGATTACGGCCGTTCTTAGTACCGCTTAATCATTTTAGGCCAAAATTGTGGGAGAATAGAGCGTAAGTGCATAATCGAGTGATGGAAGAAGGAAGAAGGAAGAAGAAAAAGTGAAAAGTAAAAAGTAGACGTTCACCTACCACTTTTGACTTATCACTTTTCACTAATCACTTCACTCAATCCTCTCTCACTTTTAACTCACTCCGAAGGACGGGAAAAATGAGTCGTGACAACTGGGACATCCCAGAAGTGTTTCGCCGGGCTATGGAAGAGGCCGGCTGGGAAGGCAATAAAGGTGAGGGCAATGAAGGGGGCGAAGGCGGCGGTCAGCGCCCGCCCATTCCCAATCGCCCAACACAGCCGGGCCGCAGCAACCGCAGTTGGTGGATCGTTGGCATTCTCTTTTTGTTGTTCATCAGCCTCAACTGGATAGTGGGGGTTTATACCGATTGGCTCTGGTTCAACGAGCTAAATTACCAGAGCGTCTGGCTAAAGCGCTGGAGCTACCAGCTGGGCAGCTTTATCGCCTTTTTTCTAGTTGCCTTCCTTATTTTCTGGGGCAACTGGCGGCTGGCACGCCAGCGGGCTATCAAGGCCACCCCGCCGTTTTACCCGCGTTTTCTGCAAATCCGCGGCATCCCCTGGCTCATGAGTGGCGCGGCCCTTTTGTTGGCCTTTGGCTTTGCCAGCTCTATTGCCGTGCGCTGGGACGAATTTCTGCTTTTTCTCAACCGCGTACCTTTTGGCACGGCCGATCCCATCTTTGGCCGCGATATCAGCTTCTATCTGTTTGAGCTGCCCGTCTACGAGGCGCTGCAGCAGTGGGCCAGCTCCTTGCTGCTGCTGACGCTGCTGGGCGTGCTGGCCATTTACGCTGTGAACAACATCGTTGATATTCAGCGGGGCAAGTGGCGGCCGCAGGAATCGGTAATTTTGCGGCAGCATGTGGCCCTGCTGGCGGCACTGATTTTGCTGCTGTGGGCTGTAGGCTACCTGTTCCAGATTTTTAACCTCAACTATTCACCCCGTGGGGTGGTGTTTGGGGCCAGCTACACCGACATGAACGCGACGATCTATGCCCTGTATGCCCAAATGGCCTTCATGGGGCTGGCGGCGCTGGTGATGTTGTTTAATGTCTTTCGGCTGAGTTTACGGCCGTTGCTCCTCATTGGCGCTCTCTGGCTGGCGGCCACAGTGTTGCTGGGTGGCGTCTATCCCGCTATCTTACAGCGGTACGAAGTGGAACCCAATGAACTGGTGCGCGAGACACCCTACATCCAGTACAACATCGAATTTACCCGCCTGGGCTTTAACCTGGACAAGATTGAAGTACGCAACTTCAGCGAGGTTGATACCCTAAGCCAGGGTGACGTTACAACCAACAGCGCCGTGTTGTCGAACATTCGCTTGTGGGATTATCGGCCATTACAGCTTACCTTCACCCAATTGCAGGCGTTACGGCCGTATTACGTCTTTGGTGAAGTCGATATCGATCGCTACGAAATTGACGGTGAAATCCAGCAAGTCATGCTGGCCGCCCGCGAACTCGACAAAAGCAAGCTATCTTCCCTCTCCTGGGTCAACGAA
The DNA here is from genome assembly GCA_020848035.1 of Anaerolineae bacterium. GTDB lineage: Bacteria > Chloroflexota > Anaerolineae > Promineifilales > Promineifilaceae > Leptofilum. The sequence continues at coordinate 69,159 of JADLAX010000027.1, forward strand.
AGGCTGGAATTCACCCACGGCTATGGCATCGTCATGAACCCCGTCGACCGCTTTACCACCGACGGCCAGCCCGAATTTTTCATCAAAAACCTGCCGCCAGAGAGTGAAATCCCGCTGCAAGTTACCCGCCCCGAAATCTACTACGGCGAATTCACCAATGACGAGGTGTTTGTTGGCAGCGCCCGCGAAGAGTTTAGCTACCCCAGCGGTAACGAAAACGTCTACTCCAGCTACGAAGGCAGCGGCGGTGTACCGCTCGACAACTTCCTCAAACGCATAGCCTTTGCCCTCCGCCTCGGCGACGCCAACGTCCTGCTCAGCGATGAAATCAACACCCAAACCCGGGTGCAAATCCACCGCCAGATTCAGGAACGGGTGCGGCTGCTGACCCCCTTCCTGGCCCTGGACAGCGATCCCTACGTGGTGCTCACGAATGATGGCAACCTCATCTGGGTGCAGGATGCCTTTACCTACAGCAGGCGTTTCCCCTACGCGACACCCAACAGCATCCTGCCCAACAGCGATATTCCCGGCGAGCTTGCCAATATTAACTACGTGCGCAACGCCGTTAAAATCACCATTGATGCCTACAACGGAACCGTCAACTACTACGTTGTGGACGAACAAGACCCCATCATCCAATCATACAGCCGTGCCTTCCCTGGTCTCTTTAAGCCGTTCAGCGAAATGCCGGAAAATCTGCAAAACCATCTACGCTACCCGGAAGATTTGTTCACCATTCAGGCGCAGCAATACCTGCGCTACCACATGACCGACGTCCGCGTTTTCTTCAACCAGGAAGACGTGTGGCAAATCCCGCAAGAGGTGTATGAAGGCAATCAGCAGCTAATGGAGCCGTACTATGTCATCATGCCGCTGCCTGGGGAAACAGAAAGTGAATACTTACTTATCCAACCGTTTAACCCCACCGGCAAAGACAACATGATCGCCTGGATGGCCGCCCGCAACGATCCCGCCAACTACGGCCAGTTGGTGATGTATGAACTGCCCAAGCAGGAGCTTGTTTTTGGCCCGATGCAAATCGAAAGCCGCATCAACCAGGATTCCTTCATCTCGCAGCAGTTTGCCCTCTGGGATCAGGGTGGCTCCAACGTGCTGCGCGGCAATCTGCTGGTGATTCCTCTGGGCAACAGCTTTTTGTACGTGGAACCCATCTACCTGCAAGCCTCAACCAGCGCTCTGCCCGAACTCAAGCGGGTGATCGTGGCCACCGATACCCGGATCGCCATGGATTTGACGCTAGACCGGGCCTTAACGGCCCTGCTGGCCGCCGAGCCGGGCGAAATTACGCCTGAGCTTGAAGGGCTGGAAACGGCCGAAGATCCAGTACCCGAACCAACTACACCCACCATCCCCACTGCCCCGCTTGATGCCTCCGTGGAAGAGCTGATCGCCTCGGCCAACGCCCACTTTGAAGCGGCTCAAGCAGCCCAGCAAAGCGGCGATTGGGCCACCTACGGCGCTGAATTGAAAGCTCTGGAAAGTGACCTGGCCCGGTTAATGGAACTGACGGAGTAGATGAGGGATAAAGGATGAGAGATGAGGGATGAGAGATGAGGGATGAGGGATGAAGTGGGAGGTGAGAGGGGGCTGTTTTGGCTTTCACTTCTCATTTTTCTGTCAAGTCCTAAAATAAGTTGACACAAAATAGTGACTACTTCACATCATTTATCAAAATGAATTTCAGCAGGTTTGGCATAGCCCAACGACAAATGTGGGCGGTCGTAGTTGTACAGCCAAACCGCTTCGGCCACAGCCTGTTGCGCGTGCGCCACATTGACAAACAGGTCATCAAGACCATACTCGTTCTTTAAAATGCCGTTCATACGTTCGGCCAAAGCGTTGTCGTAGCAGTTGCCTACCTCACCCATGCTGGGTAGCAAGCTGTGCTCTCTGAGGCAATCACGGTACGGCCAAGAAGTGTATTGCACGCCATGGTCGGAATGATGGACCAACCCGGCCACCGGACAATGGGCCTGGTTGATAGCCAGCTGCAAAGCACGCAGGCAGCCTTCCGTGGCCAAAGAGGTAGAAATATCATAACCGACAATAAAGCGCGAAAAGGCATCGGTCAGCAGAGCCAGATAGACAAAGCCCGTTTCCGTCGTGATGTAGGTGATGTCACCAACCCACGCTTGATAGGGAGCCTCCAACGTCAATTCCGCCAGACGATTGGGGCAACGCCAGGAGCCAGCTAAGGTGGTTCGCCGTTGATTCCGCTTGGGGACAATCAGTAACTCATGGGCGCGTAGCAGGTTAAAAAAAGCATCTCGACCACGGGTAATCTCCAGGTTTCCCCAGCAGGGCCGCAGTTCATGATACAGCTTGCGTCCTCCCATCTGGGGATGGAGCCGCCGTTTTTCTTTGACCAAGTCCAGGAGGATCTGGTTCTCAGCTTCCTGTTGCTGCTGTCGCTGTTTGGCTTGAAAGTAGGCTTGACGGCTGATGTCAAACCAGGTCACGGCGGCTTGAGTCGTCACTTGGTCGGCTTGCCGGATATGGTCTATGATTTCTTGCCGAAATTTTTTTTAAGGTCTAGGCGCAACGCTTCACTGGCCACCGTGAGTGTCGCTTCCAACATGCGGTTATCCAGGGTACTTTGAGCCAGGGCTGATTCCAACTCGGCGACCCGTCGTTTGAGTGCTTTGAGCCCCTCCTGGTCTTCGGCTGTTTGGATGACTACCAGCTCGGCACGGTAACCAAAACGGCCGTATCGTTCGATCCATCGTTGCACGGTGAGATGCGACCCGATACCGTATTTGTCGCGCAAGCTGTAAATGCTGGCCCCGGCTTCATATTCACGCACAACTTGTTGCTTGAAGGCCAGGCTGTAACGTCTGACGGTTTCTTTTTTCATAAGGTTGCCCATCCTAAAGGGTAATTATATCTGTCAACTATATTTAGGACGGGTCAGGTCATTCACTTCTCACTTCTCACTTCTCACTTTTTACTTCTCACTGTCAAACATGAGTAAACGTGCCGTTCTCCTGGATGCCCTGGCCAGTATGCCCCAAGATGTGGCTTTCATGCTGCGCCGGGCGGAGGGGACGGCCGTTTACCACCGCCCTACCCCCCAGGAATGGTCCATCGCCGATGTGCTGCTGCACCTGGCCACGATGGAACGACTGGTCCTGACCCGGCTGCAAAAGATCGTTCAGGAGGAACGGCCGTTTCTCCCCACCCTTCACCCGGAAACCCAACCAGAACCCGATCCCCGACCGCTGGCCGAGCTGGTAACGGCCGTCCACGACGCCCGCCAGCAAACCCTCACCTTCCTCCATACCCTCAAGGCAGGCGATTGGCAGCGAACGGCCGTGCACGAAACCCTCGGCGCAACCAGGTTTCGCTTCATGGTCCAGCTCCTCGTCGACCACGACACCGAGCATCTCAACCAGATCATCGAAATTCAAACCAGTCTCAAATCCCGCTAACGATATTTTTCCGGAATCCGTCGATTTCAGTTGTCATTCCCGCGTAGGCGGGAATCTACTCCGGTGAACCTGATGGATACCCGCCTACGCGGGTATGACACACTTTCTGAAGCTGCCGTATGGAAAGATCGTACTGAACGCTAAATTCCCCGGCCGCGCGGTTGACAGTGGCGCAGAAAACGTTAAGCTTCCAGCTGTGATGACTGGCTGCGACCCAACGGCCGTACCCGCCAGGAGGCATCACCATTCCGTCATGATGAGGTTACCGATGAACAAACTTGAACAACTGCTGGCAGACAACGATTACCTGATCGCCGATGGCGGCATGGGCACCATGCTCATGGCCGCCGGTTTGGAGCAGGGCGATCCGCCAGAAATGTGGAACATTCTGCATCCCGACCGCATTCGCGCCGTGCATCGTGGGTATATCGAAGCCGGTTCCCAGATTATTCTCACCAACTCCTTTGGCGGCACCTGCTTCCGCCTCAAGCTGCACAAGCTGCAAGACCGCGCCTTTGAGCTGAACAAAGCCGCTGCCGAACTGGCCCGCGCCGAAGCCGACGCCGCCGACCATCCGGTGGTGGTGGGCGGCTCGCTTGGCCCGTCGGGCGAAATTATGGAGCCAGTCGGTGCGCTTAGCTTTGCTGAGGCCGTGGCCGGGTTTGCCGAGCAAGCCGCCGGGCTGGCCGCTGGCGGCGTAGACGTGCTGTGGATCGAAACGATGAGCGACATCAGCGAGGTGCGCGCTGCCGTTGAAGGCTGCCGCCAGGCGACCGACCTGCCCATTGTGGCCACGATGACCTTTGACACCAACGGCCGTACCATGATGGGCGTCACCCCGGCGCAGGCGTATGCCGAACTCAGCGCCATGAACCTCACCGCCCTGGGTGGCAACTGCGGCAATGGCCCGGCCGAAATCGAAGGCGTGATCCAGGCAATGTACGCCACCGACCAGGAATACCCATTTGTGGCCAAGTCTAACGCGGGCATCCCAGAGTACGTTCACGGCCATCTGCACTACAACGGCACGCCCGACGTCATGGCCGACTATGCCATCAAAGTGCGCAACTACGGCGCCCGCATCATCGGTGCCTGCTGCGGCAGCAGCCCGGCGCACATTGCGGCGATGGCAGAAGCCCTGGCCCATGCGCCCATTGAACGACAGGTGGTGGCAACGGCCGTTTCCACCGCCGCCCCCACCCGCACCCGCGAACGCCGCCGTCGGGGCTAAAACCCGCAAAGGACGGTTTTGATGAAAACCGCCATCATCTTTTGCGGTGCCCTGGCCCGCGAAATTTTGGACATCGTGCAAAAACATGGCTGGGATGCCGAGGTGTTTGGCATCTCAGCCCTGGACCACATGTTCCCCGAACGCATCGCCCCCGACGTAGAAAAGCGTTACCTGGAAATCCGCGACCGGTTCGACCGGGTGCTGATTGGCTTTGGCGACTGCGGCTCGCAAGGCGCCGTGGATCGGCTGGCCGCCCAATACGGCCTGGAGCGCATCGACGGCCCGCACTGCTACGAAATGTACGGCGGCTCGACGTTTCAAGAGTTGATGGATGAAGAACCGGGCACTTTTTTCCTCACCGATTTTTTGGTGCGAGGCTTTAAGGGGACTATTTTGAAAGGGCTGGGGCTGGATCGGTTTCCCCAGCTCAAAGAAGAATATTTCCGCAACTACAAGCGCATTGTCTACCTGGCGCAAAACCCAGACCCGGAGCTCATCGCCCAGGCCCAGCAGGCCGCCGCTTACCTGGAACTCCCGCTTGAAGTCCGTACCACCGGCTACGGCCTGCTAGAAGATCGGCTGGTGGCGATGATGAGCCGTGATCAGTCGCCGTAGACATCACGTCTGTGGCGGACACGCACGATGGTGACTGTCTTGGCATCATCATCAACTTGGTAAACGATCCGATAATCACCAACCCGAACACGCCAGCCTTCCAAATCACCTTGTAACTTACGAACTCCCGGTGGGCGCGGGTTATCCCGCAAGGCAAGAATGTGTTGGTTGATGCGAAGAAACAAAGCGTTGGGAAACCGCTTCAGATCGCGTTCCGCAGATCGTTTAATCTTTATTTTGTACACAAACCAAACCTGAAGTTATCCATTTTCTGCTTTATCCGTGTTCATCTCAGCCAGAAACGCTTCATAATCACGGTCGGTTTCATCTTTGGCAGCTTCCAGACTAACCATATCAGAGAGGTCTTCAAGCCGGGCCAATAAATTCTCGTAAGCTTCATATTCAACCAACACCGCCGCAGGCCGACCATGCTGAGTAATGTAAATGGCATCGCCCCCTTCGCGAATTGTTTGGATAATTTGGCTGGTCTGGCGACGCAAATCACTAATTGGCATTATTTTTGTAGGCATATTTAGCACCTTCTTTTGTATTAATTTTGGTACATTATAAAGGACATTAATTAAACTGCATAACGTTTTTGCGGGAAAACTTCGGAGCTATGCGCGGTTTATCCAGTAATTGGCATATTTGACGGTAAACTTTCTGCCAATCATATAAAGGCGAAATCTAGATGAATAACAACTTGGGAAACTTTTTACAAGGAAAAACGGCCGTTGCCACCCACCACCGCACCTGGGAATGGCAAACTACCCCCCTGCCCTTGCAGGAAAAAATTTATCTCTCGCCCACCCTGCCACCCGATGAGCTGATTAGCTCCGCCCGGGTTATCCTGCGGCGCGGCGACGAGGTGATGGTAATTCACGATCACGAAAACCAGCCGTACATTATCCCTGGCGGGCGGCGGGAACCGGGTGAAACCGTTTTACAGACGCTGCATCGAGAAATTGGTGAAGAAACAGGTTGGACGGTGCAAAACACGGCCGTTCTCGGCTTTTTCCACTTCCAGCACAGCGCGCCCAAACCAGATGGCTACCCCTACCCGCATCCCCACTTTTTCTGGGCCATCTTCACCGCCCAGGCCGACCGGTACGATCCCGCCCGCCTGGAAACCGACTTCTACGTCACCAGCGCCCGCTTCCACCCCATCCAAGAAGTGTTAACCTGGCAGCTCGGCTACGGCCAACATGAACTGCTGCAAACGGCCGTACAGCACAAAAGCACCAATTACCCATAACTCTTCGCAGATTCAGCAATATGCGGAGTAGAAGAAGATTGGAGATTGGAGATTGGCGGTTGTTTAATCTCCAATCCTCAATCTCCAATCCCAAAAGCTTTGGCTGGTTTACTGAACGCAGCTGCTGCCCTTACACGGCGGGCTAAACAGCGGGTTGTACACCACACGCAAGATATCGCCAGGCACCAGCTCCGTGGTGGTCTCGAAAAACACCAGGGTGCTGTCACCCGGGTCGTCCACAAAGGCCAGGCGGATGTGGTGATTACCGGGGGCAATGGCCAGCTCCCGAATAAATGGATCAACCGGCTGGCTGAAAAATGTGGCCGGATCGTAGCTTTCTTCGGCCATCACGTTACCGTCCACTTCCAGGCGCAAGATTAACGGCCGTTCTGGCAAATTAAACGCCCCGGTCCGGTTAAACGGTAAGGTCAAATCCTCCACAATCACGCGCAGAACGGCACTGTCGGCCGCCACGCGGGAGCGAAACGGCATATCGGTTAGAAAGACCTGTGCCAGCAGCACCAGCACCATCATGACAAACAAAATTGCCAGGCTGCGCCACGAAATTTCGGGGTACATGCGCCGCGCAGTCATGAAGTCCGGCTCAGCGCCAGGCTCGGCGGCGGCAGGCAGCGGCGTTTTGAGGGCCGTGGCAAACTCGTCGGGGGCGACCCAGGCGGCGGTGATGGGTGCGTTGGCGTAAGCCCGGTTGAGGCGCGGTACACGCTGCCGGGTGATGCGCTTTTCAGCCCAGAGGTTGCCTTCCCGGTTGCGGCAGTCGTCTGGCGGGCAGCCGATCATCTGCACGTCGTGGGCACCGGCTTCCAGAGCCCGCACCATCAGGTCTGGCGGCAGGGTGCCCACGCAGGGCACGGTAACAATTTCAACGGCCGTATCCGCCACAGCTACCGGTCCATTTTCGGCCAGAAACGGCCGTGCCCCCTGCGCCGCATGCCGGTCACAGGTAAAAACAAGGCGCAGCGGCTGATCCGGGGCTTTGGCTTTGGCCAGCGTCAGGCGCAGCGCTACGGCATCCCACAGTAGTTCCGGCGGCGCAGCACCTAACGACACCGCCACGCCGTCGCAGGAACCCACACAAATGCCGCAAGAAACACACAGCTTGGGATCGGCAATGGCGATAAATTTGTGCGGCTTGTCGTCGTGGCGCTCCACCATTTCAATCGCGCCGTAGGGGCAATCCAGGGCACACTTCGTACAACCCGTGCAGCGGTCCAGCAAAATATTGACCACTGGCAGGCCAATCGATTTTGCTCCGCTGGGTTCAGCCAGGGCACGGTCACGAGTAATCCAGGGTAGGGCAATGGCAACGGCCGTAATCAGCAGCAAGCCACCCCACAACCAGGGCGCGGCAGCGCCACCTTCCGTGGGTAAATAAAAGAGGAAAAGTGGGTCCAGCGTAATGCTGGGCGGCAGGCTCTGGCTGTTGGCGGCAGGCAGGTTGCGCAGCGGGAAAAAGATCGCCACCAGGATGAGAACCAGCATCGTACCAATGACCAGGTGCATGTCGGGCAGCCACTTGGCCCGGCTCAGGCGGCGAATGTGCAGGTAGAAAAAGTAGGCCACCGCCAAAAAGAGGGCTATATGCAGCGCCAGCAGGATCAACATTATGGGCCAGCTGTTACCGCCTAAATCGGCGCGGGTCAGCCAGAGGACAAACCCATCAGCCCAGGCGGGCGTAACGGAGCGCAAAAAGCGGACAAAACCATCGGCGATGAGCTGGGCGCGGGCGTCTACCACCAGCCAATAACCGGTCACCCCGGCCAACCAGACGATGATGGTGAGTACGATGCCGGTGACCCAGGCCAGCCAGCGCTGGCCGCGAAAGCGTTCCATGAACAGGGTGCGGTAGGCGTGCAGCAGGGTTGTAACTACCAGGGCACCAGAGGCATAGCGGTGCACTGCGCGCATGGTGCGGGTAATCACCATGTTGTTCATGCGCAGCACCGACAGGTAGGATTCCTCAAAACCGTATTTGTAAAAGAGGAAAATGTAGAAGCCGGTAAGCCCAACCACCAGGGTGAGCAGCACGGCAATGGTGCCGGTGTGGTAGAAGGGGTTCAGCTGTCGGGTAGCGGTGAGGGTGTTAAACGGCCGTTCCAGCCACAGCGTCATTCGTTCCAGCCAAACTGCCCACGACGCGGGTTTGCGCTGCCAACCCGCCAGCAAATCGCCAGCTTCTGGGTTATGCGCCACGGCCGTCCAGGTCACGTCATGTTCGTGATCATCATCCGGGTCTTCGTCAACAACGTCAATACTTTCTGCGGCAGCAACCGTTTGGCAATCATCTTCCAGCACGGCACCGGGCAGCACTTCGGGCTCTTCTTTTTTTCTCAATCGTGACATGGGCTTAGTGGCTGTTGGTCGAAGCAAAGGACAGGTGTGTAGCCTACCTCCAACCGTGGGAAACAAAAAAGGTGGTGACCGTCTGGCATTTGCCAACCAATCACCACCTTGTGGGTGTCAGGTCGTTACTCCAACGTGAGGAGGAAGGCGACCAAATCGTTGATTTGCGTATTGGTCAGCTCTTCGCCGTAGGTTTGGTACATCACGCCTTCGGTGTACCCTTCAGTGATGTGGGCATTGGGCTCACGGATGGACTGCTCCAGATATTCGGCAGCGGACATGCCTTCAACGGCCGTTTGGGCACGGGTACCCACGTCGGAGTGGGACGGGCCTACCAACACAACCCCAGGTTCCAGGGAATGGCAGGTAATGCAACCCGGTGCGCTGGCAGCGCCGATCACGGTCTCGTTAAAGAGACGTTCGCCGTTTGCTGCGTCACCTACGCTGGTAGCGGCCGTTTCTTCGCCACCTTCAGCCGGTTCATCGCTACCACCACCGCAGGCAGCCAGGGCCAGCGACAGCAGCAGCATCAATAAAATCGTTAACGTTAATTTTCGCATTGATGCGACCTCCAAAAATGAAATGTTTGTTTAATTTTGCTGGCACTGGCATTTCGGCCAGTGCCAACACGAACACCTTAACATTACCACAATTTGTTAAAACCGGGAGATGTTAAATTGAGATTGGAAATAAGATAAACCAATATTGGACCGTAAGAAACGACGATTAAAACGAGGGTAGCCACCACCCAGGGCCGCCATGTATCCAACCAGGCGGGAGCAGGATGTCCTTCCAGGGGTTCGGCAACAGGCATCTCAATCTCTTCAGTCAATGTCTTCTTCGAGAAGACCGTGCCCAACATATTGGTATAGAACAGCAAACCGCTCACCCCCAGAATGATACCGCCAAGCGCGGCTTCAATCAACAAGGGCTGCCAATCGGCCGAAGCGTAGGGGGCAACACCCAACATGGTGCGGCGCGGCGAACCAAAGTTCAACCCCAGAATGTGCAGACCGTTGGACATGAGCAGCATACCCACAAACCAGGTCCAGGACTGCCACAGCGCCACCTTATTGCTAAACAGCGGCTTGTTGGCCAGTTTTGGCACCAGCCAGTAGGCAATACCAAAGAAGGTAAGCGTTACGCCAGAGCCGACGGTGAGGTGGAAATGTCCCGGCACCCACATGGTGTTGTGAATCACCAGATTCAGGTTGTAGGAAGCGTTGGTGAGACCACCAATACCACCAAAAGCAAACAAAATCATGGCCAGGTTTTGCGCGGTAAAGGAGGGATTGTCCCAGGGCAGCGTACGAATCCAGCCCAACAGGCCAGTGCCGCCACGTGCCCGCCCACCAATTTCCAGCGAGGCGATGACGTTAAATGCCGTCAGCAAGCTGGGAATAAACAGCGAGTAGGTCAAAACGGCATGGACCACCTTCCAACCTTGCGGTACGCTGGGATCCAGGTATTGGTGATGCAAGCCGACGGGGATAGACAGCAGCAAGAACAGCCAGAACACCAAACGGGCCAACGGTTCACTGAACAGCTTGCCCCCGGCCTGCTTGGGCACCATGCCGTACCAGGCCACGTAGGCCGGCAGCAGCCAGAAGTAAACGATGGGATGCCCGGTGAACCAGAAGAAGGTACGGGCCAGCTGCGGGTCAATTCCATCAACCAGGCCCAAGGACCAGGGAATGATGAGCCAGAGCATTTCGGCCGCAATACCGACGGTGGCAATTTGCCACATCGCCATGGTGATGTTGGACGCCAGGGCAATCAGCGGGGTCTGAACGCCGGGGTTCTCTTTGCGCCAGGCAGCGTAGGTGAGGAACATACCCCAACCACCAACCCAGGAGCCAATGACCACCAGGGTGAGACCAATGTAGTAATATGGTGAAGCCTGAAGCGGTGGGTAAAAGGTAAAAAGAACCGTTGCCAGGTTTAGCAGAACCGGAACGGCCGCCATCACGAGCCCAATGACCATAATGATCAGGCTGGCCCAGTTGAGCTTGGGGTGCGTCAGATCACGTTTCAAGCTGTGAACATTGGCAAAAGTAAGAAACCCAACAATGAAAAAAGTGGTCCACACCAGGACGTTTAACACACCGTGAATGGTTAGACCCTGGTAGTAGCTGTTCAGACCAACATTTGTGAGCGCGGGGTACACGTTAATGCCCACATGCTCAAGTTTTTGCAGAGGGCCTAAAGCGCCCCCGATAAACAGGGCGGTCATACCTACACCGAGGTACCAGCCCGTCAATTTTTTAGTGCCTGCATACATAAAAATTTACCTCCACAAGCTGGCAAGCAAGACAACAACCAGCACGAGCGCAAGATAGAGATTGGAGAAGTGGAACAGGGCAAACGCCGGTGCTTTTTCGGCCGGGGCAATGAGCAGGGCAATGGTACGTACCACAAGTACGGCCGTTGCTAACCCAATCGGTACCAGGTAGACCCAATCAATGGCTGGCCAGAATCCCAACGCCATGCCCGCCGACGCCGTGAGGACCGTGTGTACGGCCGTCCAGCGGGCCGCCACCGTGGGCGCAACCCGGGCAGGCAGCATAGGATAGTCAGCTTTGATGTAGTCTGCCCGGTAAGCCAGGGCCAGCGCCCAGAAGTGTACCGGCGTCCAGACAAAGACCAGCGCGGCCAAAATCCAGACCCCCAACGCCGACCAGGCCCCCACCGCCGCGCCACCGCTGATGACGGCGCAGCTGCCTGCCGCACCCCCAATCACGATGTTGAGCGTGGTGCGCGGCTTCAGCCAGACGGTGTACACACCCACGTAAATGACAGCACCGAGGAAAACCCAAAATGCCAAAGCGAGATTGAATGCGGCGGCCAACGCAGTTGCCCCTAAAACCATGCCCACACCTAACAGCAGCACCAGGTGCGGATTTTCAATCTGGCCCGTGGCCAGCGGCCGGGCGGCCGTGCGATTCATCCGCGAATCGCGCTCACGCTCCAGGTATTGATTGATCCCCGAGGCGCCCGCCGCCGACAGCGTGCCGGTAAGGGCCAGCAGCACCCAGGACCAGCCAGAAACCCGCCCAGTCACCAGGGTGCCCAGACCCGCCCCGCCAAAAGCAGACAGGACCAGCAGGGAAACAATGCGTAGTTTGAAGAGGACAACGGCCGTACGCCACAATGAGAGGGACGGCCGTCTTACCGGTTGGACAATTTCATTTACCGCATCCATAACTATGGCTCCACGATCAATTGACCATACATTGTGTGATGACCCACGCCACAATACTCATGGCAGACAAAATTGTATTCACCTGGCTCATCAAACGTGGCGGTCAATTTTGATACTTCGCCGGGCAAAACCATCATGTTGATGTTGGTTCCATCCAGCCGAAAACCGTGCTGAACATCTTTGCTGGTTAAATAAAAGGTGACAGTTGACCCCACCGGAACCCGAACCTGGTTTGGCTGGAAGGCCCAGGCCTGAGCCAGGATGTACACCTCATACTTGTTGGGCGCAAGTTCTCGCAGCCGCTCCGCTACCGGATCGCCCCAGGGGGACTGACCTGGCGTCGCCACAACTTTGGGGTCGATACGTTCCACTGGCGCCGGAACCTGGAACCCAAAGGCGAAGCTGCTCACCAAAACGGCCGCTCCAAAAATGAGCAGCAGAATGGTTGTGCCAATGATAAAATTGCGTTCACGACTATCGATGTGCATCATCCGGTCACCCCTCTGGACAGCATTGTCAGATAGGCACTTCCCCACAGCGCAATGATGAGGAGAATGTACACAATGACAAGAGCGACAGTGCCTTGTGGAGCTTTGTACTTCTTATCCTTATCCATACCTTTTCAAACCTCCTTCAGATTTGGCGGGCGTAAAGCGCACCCGCCGTTAGTGTATTTCTGCTTCTACGGTTAGTTCGCCAGCTGCCGCAAAAGTCAGTGATAAGGGAATATGTTCGCCAGCACGAAATTCGGCCGTTTTTCCCAGACACATAATGTGAAACCCACCCACGTCTAACGTGACGGTTTCACCTGCGGGGATAAACAACCCATCGGCCAGATAGCGCATTCCCATTAATCCATGTTCATTTTCATACGTTTCATGCAGTTCCGCCGTGGTGCAGCCAGGACTCTGCACTGCCACCAGCCGGTCATCTGCCTGGCTGTGATTGCGAATTTGTAGGTAAAAAATGCCGTTTTGGGCCACCGCAGGCACTTCTGGCCCCCATACCTCGCTCACCTCAATTGGGGCGCGGTTGGGTTGGCAGGCAGCAATGCCAAAAATGCACAGAACAGCGGCGAGCCAGCGTTGCGACATCTTATTCACGCACCAGATATTTCAAGTCGGCGGCCATGTCGGCCCCCGTAACGCCAAAGGGGTACACCAGGCGCAGCTTGCCTTCTTTGTCCAGCACGGCCACGGTAGCCGTGTGGTCAATTAAATATCCCGCCGCCGAACTGCCTTCATGCCGTTCATAAAAGATGCCCATCGGTGCCGTTACAGCAATGAGCTCTTCTGGCGTACCGGTGAGGCCAATGAAGGTGTCGTTAAAGTGGGTGACATACTTCTGCATCACTTCGGGAGTGTCGCGCTCAGGGTCCAGGGTAATCATCACCACCTGGACATCTTCACTTTTGTCGCCCAGGATTTCCATGGCGTCACTCAGCTCGATCATAGTGGCCGGACAGACATCAGGACAGAAGGTGTAGCCAAAGTAGAGCATGACCACCTTGCCCCGAAAGTCGATCAGGCTGACCGGTTCGCCATTGGAACTGGTGAGGGTGAAGTTGGTGACCGGCTGATAAGACTGAATGACCATGCCATGCCATTCGGTGGGGCCAAAAAGCGGCCGGATCGCCAAAAATAAAGCGCCCAGTCCAATGCCAATGCCCAACCCTAACAGGGCAAACCGAAGTATCTTGTTTTGCCAGAAATTTTGGGAGTGCACCGCAGAAGGTGCTGTTTCTGTCGCCTGATCCATTGTGTCTACTCGTTATCGGGGGTAGCAGGAAAAAAGGTGAGCCGCTTCATACGCAAAGCGGTAAATCCCTTCGCTGTTTTGCACCTCGGCTGCCAGCAAGCCAAAGTCACGCATGATGATGTTAACATCCGGGGTGGCGCTGCGATACTCAGCACGGATCACGCCACTGCCATCGACTAAAAAGAAGGCGGGGTCAAGCTTAAACGTGCCGTCTTCCATTTCTTTGTAAAATACGCTGTACCCGCCGCCAATGACTGACTTAAGCTGCTGTGCCCCACCGGTGGCCATGTGCCATACGGCCGTATCCGCCCCCATTGCCGTAGCAAAAGCCTCAAGCTGCGCCACCTCATCGCGGGCCGGATCAATTGAAAAGGTCACCAGCTTGAGGGGTACTGTGGCGACTACTTCTGGCAGGCGAGTCTGCACTTCTGCCATCACGTGGCTGGTTTGGACACAAGGTGCGGCACAATTGGTGTAAGTAAAGTTGTAGAGGGCAATTTGCCCACGCAGGGCTTCGCTGGTAAACGTTTCGCCATTTTGATCAGTCAGGTAAAAACCAGGAGCCAGGGCAATGCGCGGCAGCACCACAATGGGGCGCGCCGTCGAAAACCAGATGACGCCGGCTCCCATTAAAGTAAACAGCCCAAAAAACAGCTTCCAGATCAACATACCGGATGAATGACGCGGCTTTTCACGGGAAGCAATAACGGCCGTCATAGCGAGGCATTCTCCTGAAAAATGAGGGTGCGTGAGTCAACTTCACGGAGTGGATAAAGGTAAGGAATATCACCATTACCGTTGCGAGGTTGTTTTTTAAGGCGGAAAGCTTCTTCAACGAGGCCAGCCAGGCTGGTGTCTTGCAGCTCGTGAATGAGCATTGTTTGCAGCCGCCCCCACACATCATGCCCCGGGCAGATGCGATCCCGGTTACATTCCTGCGGCCGCAGCAAACAAATATTGAGGCAAATTGGGCCTTCAATGGCTTCAACAATATGCAGCAGCGTGATTTCATTACAGGGTTGCCGAAGTGCCAACCCACCTGTTGGACCCGTTTGGGTGACGATGAGGTTGGTGCGGACCAGATCGGCGGTAATTTTGTGCAAGAAGGCCTTGGGAACGGCCGTACGGGCCGATACACGCCGCGCCGACATAAACGAGCCAGCTGGCTGCATGCCCAGCTCAATCATGATTCTTACTGCGTAATCAACTCTTCGACTAATCTGAAACATTGATATTGTTGACCTAAAAACTCCACATCAGCGATGGCCTGAATTTACCCGACACCACAGTCACCCCATAGTGACATTTGTCACCAGGTTATGATGACAATTGACATCCCGAACCACCTGTTTTTTGCCCGTGTGAAAAATCTCACAGCGCCCCCGCCCCGCTTCCAGTATGGTATGGGTAGAAAAGCAAACGGGTGAAGTGTCAACCCCAAAACAACTTTCTAAAACAATATGAGTATGATTTTTCTACACGGGAGGCAGCACATGATCATCGCCATGTTTTTAGCGCATTTGGTGGGGGACTACATCTTGCAATGGAACAGCCTGGCGGCCTGGAAAAGCCGGGCGCTGGCTGGCGTTTTTGTCCACTGTCTGGTTGTTCTGGCCGTTACCTGGCTTTTTATTTTGCCGTTTAATCCAGGCTGGTGGCCGTGGGTACTGGTGATTGGGGCAGCCCACTTCGCCATCGACGCCTTCCAGCTGCGGGTCAAGCTGCCCATCCCTGAACTGGCACGTTTTGTGCTGGATCAGCTGGCACATGGCGTGGTGATTACGCTGGCCCTGGCTGGTGGCGGGTATCTGGACTTGGGTGCAGTGGCGCAAAGCAGCGTGGCTGTGCTGCAAAGCGATTGGCTGCTCATCTACCTGCTGGGTTATGCTTTTGTCACAATGCCCGCCTGGGTCGTGGTGAAATTTACCGCCTATGGCCTGGTGCTTGGCTCGGCACCGCAGTTTGGTGATTCGAGCAAATACCTGGGCATCCTGGAACGACTGCTGATGACCACGTTTGTGGCGGTGGGGCAGTATTACCTGGTGCCACTTGTCATTTTGCCCCGGCTGCTGATGGAATGGCCCCAGGCCACCCATGAAGAGCGCGCCCCAGTTTACCTGGCCGAGCTGCTGGTCAGCGTGGCTCTGGCGGTGCTGGTGGGCCTGCTGTTTCGTCTGATCTAACGGCGTAAAGTGTAATAACAAACGAAACCGGCGGGCGGTAGCATGTAAAGAACCACCCGCCATTAGCTCTCTTTTTCGGGAGGTACAACATGAGCTTGCAGCCAATTTATCCGCCCCTGGTATCAGCCCGAGTGGAGGGACGAACAATGAAAATGGTCCAATTTTTAGAGGCAAGCCCGCTGTTTCAGTCGTTGACGCTGCCGCAGTTAGAATCGATATCCAAAGACGTGCAGACGCGCCGCTTTAACCAGGGTGAGATTATCTTTCGTGAGGGGGACCCGGGGCAGGTGTTGTACCTGGTGCGCTCCGGCCAGGTGCGGATTTTTGTCAACGGGCTGGACGGCACGGAAACGTCGGTGATTTTGTTTGGCCGCCCCGGCGACATGTTTGGCGAGCTGGCGGTGATTGATGGACTGCCGCGCTCGGCAACGGCCGTTGCCCTCGATGAAACCGTTTTATACACCGTCAGCCGGGAAAGTTTTCGCTACCACATGCAGCGTGTGCCGCAGCTGGCGCTGAACTTCTTGAAGGAATTAACCCACCGGGTGCGTTACAACACGCGGCAGATGGACAGCCTGGCCTCGCTGCCGGTGTCGCAGCGGCTGGCGCGTAAACTGCTGGAACTGGCCCAGGATTACGGCCGTCTCGAAGCCAACAACGTCATCATCGACATGACCCTGACCCAGACGAACCTGGCCAGCCTGGTGGGGGCGACGCGGGAAAGCGCCAACAAAATCCTGCGCGATTTTCGGGAACGGGGGCTGATCTGGTTTGACAACGGCCGTATCACCATTCTCGATGCCGATGCCCTGCGCGCCGAAGTCACCGCATAGAAGGTAATTGAGTAATTGGGTAATTCCGCAAACAATTACCCGGTTACTCAATTACCCAATTACTTTCCTCTCAACTCCCCAGGCCGTACCGGTCGGCCGCTTCGTTCAAAATCTGGTTAACCAGCTGCTCGTACGTCCAGCCAGCCGCTTTGGCCTCAATGCACAAATCTGAATAATCGGGGTTCAGTCCGGGCAGGGGATTGATCTCTAAAATGTACGGCTTGTTGTTGTCGCTGGCGTCAAAGCGGAAATCGACGCGGGCGACGTCCAGGCAGCCCGTAACACGAAAGGTAGCGGCCGTGAGCCAGTTTAAATCCTCTAGCTGCTCCTGGGTCAATGGGGCCGGGCAGAAGTAGTGGAAGTCGTGGGCCAGCTCGGTTTTGATGCGGCTGGTGTAGACTCCCGCCTCTTCTTCCGGGTAGCGGCTCATGTCTACCTCCAGCGGCGGCAAAAAGTGCAGCCCACGCGACAGGCGCGGCGCGTCTTCATCATCGGGCAAACGCCAGGCGACCGGGGTGGTCAGGTTGCCCACCACGCCAACGGTGATCTCACGGCCGTCGATGAACTGCTCGGCCAGCACCGGCTGATCATATTTATCAAACAGACGGCGCAGCTGAACGCGCAGCTGGGTTTCATCCTGCACAATTGACTCGCTGCTGACGCCCATACCCGTCCCTTCGCGGCTCGGCTTCACAAAAATCGGGAAGCGCATTTGCGGGTCCAGCGGCTCATTGACCCGCTCGAATACCTGGAAAGCGGGTGTGGGCAGGTCGTGGTAAGTGAGGATGCGCTTGGTCATCGGCTTGTCCAGGGTCAGGGCCAGGGTCAATACCTGAGAACCGGTGTAGGGCAGTCGCAGCATTTCCAGCAAACTGGGCACGTGGGACTCGCGCGAATCGCCAATGTGCCCCTCGCAAATGTTAAAACAAATATCGGGCTTTAGTTTGATAAGCTTTTGTGGCAGTTCGAGATTACCCTCTAAAAAGGTCACCTCATGACCATTGGCACGAAGGGCCGCCATGATGGCTTCGATGGTTACTTCACTGTCCAGGTCATCCCAATAATCAGGGGAAATTCCAGGCCAATGGGGAGCATTTTTTTTCAGATTCGCCAGTAAGGCAACGCGCATTTTTTCTCTTTTCCTTCTCACAAATTGGTGATTGTGCCATTATAAAACCCCATTTTTAGCCTGAGGCAAAAAATGGGGTCCTAGATAAACTATTTGAGTAATGGGCACAGTATAAAGGAATTAAAACGGGCTGTCTATACTTGACAAGATGAGAAGGTGACAGGGCAACCTAATGGCCTGCTGTGACGCTTATTTTAGGGTTGCGGGGGGCCAATTACGGTGGAAAAACGGTCGTTTCTCACCCCCAGCGCCGTAAAGCCAACGCCGCGCCAAAACGACACACGGCCGCAATTGCCAACGCTGACGAAAGGCCCATCTCCTCGGCAAACAGTGGGCCTAGCATAGAGCCAATGAGGATAGCGGCATTAAGGGCGAGGTTATACCAGGCCAGGTGAGACGGCCGTTCCCCCTCCGGTATGCGCTCCAGCATGTAGTTGGCAATCGCCCCCCCTGCCAGCGACCAGGACAACCCGCCAATGGCCGAGGTGATCAGAAACAGGGTGAGGTTTTGGGTAACGGCCGTTAGCGCCGGGTAGAGGCTCATGGTAATCATGCCCAGCACCAGCACACCCTTGTGGTGGTAGCGCAGGGTCACCCGCGTCAGCTGCGTGGAGCCAACAAGCACGGTGGCGTAAAACACCGCGTTGCCCAGGCTAATTTCGGTGTCGGTGAGGCTGAGGGTGTTGACCCAGTACAGCGGAAAGATAGGAATGGCCAGGTATTGGGCCAGATGGAACACAAACAGCAGCCCCACAATCGGTCCAAATGGCCCGGTCAGCACCTGCGGTCGGACAATGGTTTGCAGTCGCCCCCGGGTGAGAAAACGCAGGCCAGGCCCTGCACCGTAGCTGTCCCCTGCCGGGCGCACTACGCCGGGGCGGGCGATATCGCCCAACGCCTGGCCATTTTGGTAGGGGGTGGTTTGTAACGGCCGTATGAACCACAAGTGCAGGCTGCTCATCATGCCACCAAACAGACCGATGGCAAACACTACCTGGTAACCCAGCGGGAAGGGCAGCCAGTCCAGCAGGTAGCCACAAATGACCGTCGCCACCATGTAGGTAACTGCCAGCAGGGCGTTGCGCCGCCCGGTAACGTGGCTGCGCCACTCTGGCGGCACAGCAGCGGCAAACATGGCGTTAAAACCCACCGCCAGCACCGTGCCGGGCAGGCTCATCAGCAGGACCAACCCCACCAGCGCCCACACTTGAAACTGGCCCGTGCCAATCATTGGCAGAAAGATCAGCGGCAGATAAACCAGCCGGTGCCAGAAGGAGGTCCAAAAGACGGCGCGGCTCAACGAACGGGTTTGCAGCCACTGCCCGGCGGGCAGGGTAACGGCCAGATTGATAACGGCCGGGGCGGCGCTGAGCAGCCCCAGTTGGAAGCCATCGGCTCCCTGCCGGGTGGCGAAGATAGTCAAAAAGGAAATGGCGCTGCCATTTAGAATGCCAAACCAGGCAATGTCCAGGTAGAGGTGGATAAAATTGGCGCGGTGTTCGGTGGGTAACGGCCGTTTTACCGACGCACGTGTCATAGCAGTCATAGCGAAATCACTCTCAATGAAATGAAATTTTTATGCAAAACGAGGAATTATATGCGTTTTGCGGCCAGTGACGATAGGCATTTTGGTGGCTTTTGCCGGGCCTTTCGCTTGACAATTTCCGGTGAAGCGGTCTAATCGGAGCTAAATCGAGCAGGCCGGAGGAAGGCAATGTTTACCCATGTGGTAATGTTCAAACTAAAAGACAAGGCAGATTGTGCGGAAACGGTGGCCCAGCTGCGCAGCCTGGGAGGCAACGTGCCCAGCCTGCGCCAGATTGAGGTGGGCCAGGACGTGCTGCAAAGCGGCCGTTCCTACGACATCGTCCTCATTACCCGCTTTGATGACCTGGCCGGGATGCAGGCCTACCAGGTGCATCCGCACCACGTCAAAGTGGTGGAGCACATGCACCGAGTGGCAGAAACGGCCGTTGCCGTCGACTTCGAAAGCTAACATGAAATTTTCCAATCTTCTTTTTGACTTGGATGGCACCCTCACGGACCCCAAAGTGGGCATTACCGAATCGATCCGGTATGCGCTGGCGAAGATGGAACGGCCGTATCCCCCCGATGCGTCCCTCGACTGGTGCATTGGTCCGCCGCTGCAAGAAACCTTCGCCACCCTGCTGCAAACCGACGATCCGCAGCTGCCCATCGAAGCGCTGCGCCTTTTCCGCGAGCGGTTTAGCACCGTTGGTCTCTTTGAAAACACGCCCTACCCGGCCATCAACCAGGTTTTGCAAACGGTGCAGGCCGCCGGGCTGCGCCTCTTTGTCGCCACCTCCAAACCGGCCGTTTTTGCCCGGCAAATTGTGGAACATTTCGACCTGGCCCGCTATTTTTTGGTGGTGTATGGCAGTGAGCTGGACGGCCGTCTGACCCACAAAAATGAACTGATCCACCACATTCTCCAGCAGGAATCCCTCGACCCTACCCAAACGCTGATGATTGGCGACCGTGAGCACGACATTCTGGGCGCAAAGGCCAACCAGGTAACGGCCGTTGGCGTCACCTGGGGCTATGGTTCGGCCCAAGAGCTAACCGCCGCCGGGGCGCTTACCCTGCTGCACCATCCCACCGATTTGCTGCAATTCCTGAATCTGGCCTGATTCCCCCAAGAAGTTTGGCTGAGTAACATAAAAAAGACCCTGGGAGATTGGCCCAGGGTCTTTCTGTTTTGGTTATTTTCAGGCTACGGCCCGCTAAAGGAAGTGACCGGGTCGTAACGGTCAAAATAGTGGTTGGGATCCGAAGTATGGACCCACACCCATAAGTCGTTGGGGGCACCAGCAGACCAGTTGAAGATCCATTCCGCATCACGCGGGGGCATATTGACACAGCCGTGGCTGTGTTTGTAGCCAAACCGGTCATGCCAGAAGGCACCGTGCAGAGCGATGTCGTTGTCAAAATACATCGTATGCGGCACATCTTCGATGAAGTAGTAGTCGATTTTGCCTTCAGCGCCAGACATTTTGGTCTTCAAATGGCGCTCCCACACCTCGAACAATCCTTCATGTGTCGGCCACCGGTTTAAGCCGCTGGAAACAAGGCTGGCAAACACCATGCGATCGCCAATGTAGGCGGCCACGCTCTGTTCATACAGGTCAATTTCTACCCAATATTCGTCGAGGCCAACACCCTCTGGGCGGGGATTCACGTCAATCAGGCTGACGTAGGTCTGACGCATCCAGCGTCCGCCGCCAATGTTGTACCAGATCCAGCCATCATCCGCCGTGACGGCCTCGTACACCTCAAAGAAGGTATACCGGGGCAGCTTGACGTTTTCTGGGGCGGGCTCAGCGCCCGGTTCGTTGCTGTACCAATAATCGACGATCATCCAGCCAAACGGCCGTTCCGGCTGCGACTTAATTTCGACGCCCGTGAAGTCAGACGCGGCTACCACATTCAAATCAGACGCCCGGACATACTCGCCATAGTTGATGATGTACCACAGCGTGCCTTCACCCTCCATTGCCCCTTGAATGGTGGCATAGAGGAAGCCGTCGCCCACGTTGCGCACAATTTCGCTGGCGCTGCTCGGGCCAGAGTATACGTTGATGTTGTCATGCAGTCGGGCATACACTTGCGAAGGCAAAATGCTGTCGGCAAAGGGCTGGGATTTGGCAAATACCGGCTGGGGCGGCTCGGCGTCACAGACATGGCCAATTTCATCGGATTGGATGAAACATTTGGCGGCAGCGGCCGTTTCTGGCCAGGCAAACACGGCCGTTAACATCACAAAAAGGGGTAGGCTCCAGCGTAAAAATCGGCTCATAGGTCGATCAAAACTCCTTTCAAAAAGCATCGTTGGGTTCATTATAAATGAGAAGGGGGGCCAGGCGATACGGCCGTACCATGCTTACCCAACGCCGCCAATAGTATCACGAATCAAAAATGGGACACAAGTCCGAATGTTTCCCAAGCAAAAAGCTTAAGATTTGTTAAGTTTATGCCCATTGGTTTAGGGCGTCACCAGCAAACGGCCGCAGCCGCCGCAGTACACCTTACGCCCCTCATCCACTTCTTTCACCTTGTTGGCCGAGACGGTGGTACGGCAGCCCAAACACATGTTCACCCGCAGCCCAGCCACGGCCAGACCATGTTTTTGCTTACGCAGCTGCTCATACTCTTGCATGGAAGCGGCATCAACCACCGCCGCCTTGCTTTGGCGCGACTGCATCAGCTTGTGCAGAGCCAGGGCCAGCTCGTTTTGATCGGCCTTCAAGTGAGCACTTTGTTTTTCCCACTGGGCAGCGGCGGTAGACAGGGCTTCATCAGCGGCCGTTTTCTCCCGTTGCGCATCTTCCACCTTTACCAGCACCTCCAGCACTTCGTCTTCTAGCGCTGCCTTACGCCGTGCCAATGCCTCAATCTCGTGCTGTAAGTCCGTCAATTCCTTGGTGTTGGTCACCTTACCTGAATACAGACGGGTCTCAGAGGTTTTGGCTTTGGCACTAACGCTGCCTACTTCCAACGTCAGGTTCTGGTGTTTGCCCTGCCACTTTTGCAGCTCGGCCGCGGCCACGGCCGCTCGCTGGCGCACGGCAACCAGCGCCGGAGGTTCCTTCTGCGCCTTAAGCACATCGCCCAGACGCTTCTTTTTGTCGTCAATTTCGGTATCCAGCTTTTGCAGTTGATACAGTTGATGAACTTGTGTCATGATTGCACCCGGCACCTTGGCAGTGTTTTGAAAAATTCGTGTTTAAAATTCCAAAAGCGTGTTTTGATTGTAACATAAAGCCCCTTGCCAGCCATCTGCCAAGATTACGGTATAATCGGCCCCTATGTTGGACAAAATTCTTGAAATTGGCGAACGGCCGTACAGCGCAGACGACGCCGAGTGGGATGCCTTTGTGGCCAACCACCCGCACGGCTCCATTTTGCAAACCACCAACTGGGCCAGGCTGAAAAACCGCTTTGGCTGGACCTCACACCGCGTCTGGATGCGCCAGGAGGGCCAGCTGGTGGCCGGGGCACAGGTGCTGTTCCGTTCGGCCGCCGCCGGGCTGGTCAAGATGGCCTACGTGCCGCATGGCCCGCTGGTGAACTGGGATGACGACGAGCAGGTGACTATTCTGCTTAACCAGATCGACCAGGCCGTTTACGAAAAGGGTGCCAGCATTTTGAAAATTGAGCCGCTGCTGTGGCAAAACGAGATGACTGCGACCCAGTGGCAGGCCATCTGCCAGCGCCACAATTTGCTGCCAGACAGCGACACCATCCAGCCGCCCAATACGGTGATGGTTGATTTACGGCCGTCCCCCGACGACATCCTGGCCCAAATGAAGCAAAAAACCCGCTACAACATCCGGCTGGCCGCCAAAAAGGATGTGACGGTGCGGCAGGGCAGCCTGAAAGATATTCCCGCCTTCAACAAGCTCATGCGCCAGACCGGTGAGCGGGACCAGTTTGGCGTGCACACCCCCATGTACTACCACGCCGCCTTCGAAATTTTTCAACCGATGGGCCAGGTGGCGCTTTTTTTGGCGGAGTTTGAGGAACGGCCGTTAGCCGGGGTGATGGTGTTTGCCTTGGGCGGAACGGCCGCTTACCTCTACGGCGCATCCAGCGACGAAGAACGCCAGCGTATGCCCACCTACGCCGTGCAGTGGGCCGCCATGGAGTGGGCCAAAGCCCGCGGCTGCCAGCGCTACGATCTCTGGGGCATCCCCGACGCCCCCGAAGAGGAGCTGGAAAACAACTTCACCGACCGGCACGACGGCCTGTGGGGCGTCTACCGCTTCAAACGCGGCTTTGGCGGCCAGATCCAGCGCACCGTCGGCGCGGCCGATCGCGTTTACAACAAACTCGTTTATAAACTTTACCAATGGCGCAGGGGACGGTAGGGAGTAAGCAGTGAAAAGTAAAAAGTGATAAGTGAAAAGAGTTCACTTTTTACTTTTCACTTATCACTTTTCACTCGCACCAAACCCAATCCTGGCAATCAAAGTATGATTCAACAACCAGAACCCACCTACCGGGCTTCTACGTTTAAGCTGGAAAAATCGAAAACGACGTTTGCCCAGGCGCTGGCAGGGCTGCCCTACGCCCATGCGCTGCAAAGCTGGGCCTGGGCCGAGCAAAAGTCGCGCTGGGGCTGGACGCCTATCCCGCTGACCCTCACCATCGGCGAGAGCAGCTGGGAACCGCTGGCCGCAGCGATGGTGCTCAAGCGGAAGCTGCCGCGTACGCCGTTTTGCATTTTGTACGTGCCCAAAGGGCCAGCGCTGGACTACAAAGATGGCGCACTGCGCCGGGTGGTGCTGGCCGAGCTGGAAAATATTGCCCGGCGAGAGCGGGCCATTTTTATCAAGATTGATCCCGAGGTGGTGAAAAGTTGGGGCGATGAGGGGGAACGGCCGTCTCCCCTCGGCACCAAGTTCACGCAAGAGCTCAAAGACCGGGGCTGGCGCTTCTCCAACGAGCAAATCCAGTTTCGCCACACCGTCGAGCTGGACCTGACCCAATCGGAAGAAAATCTTTTGGCGGCAATGAAGTCCAAAACACGCTACAACATCCGCCTCGCCGAGCGCAAAGGCATTGTCATTCGCTCCGGCACCGAGGCAGACTTCCCGGTGATGGCCGAGATGTATGCCGCAACGGCCGTACGCGATGGCTTCGGCATTCGTCCCACGGCTTATTACCTGGACGCCTGGCACAGTTTTCACCAGGCCAAAATGGGCCATTTACTCATTGCTGAATTTGAGGGCGATCCGGTAGCGGCCGTTTATCTGGTGCGGTTTGGTCAGCGCGTCATTTACATGTACGGCGCGTCTACCGACAAAGAACGGCCGCGTATGCCCAACCACCTGCTGCAATGGGAAGCCATTCGCTGGGCCAAAGCCCAGGGCTGCACCGTCTACGACTTCTGGGGTGCGCCCGACGACTTTGTCGAGAGTGACCGACTGTGGGGGGTGTGGCGCTTCAAGGAAGGCTTTAGCGGCCAGGTGGTGCGGCACATCGGCGCGTGGGACTTTCCGGTACGGCCGTTGCTCTACCAGCTCTACACCGTCATCTTGCCCAAATATCTCAACTACCTGCGCCGCAGAAAATAAGTTGGGTCTTGGAGATTCCGTGGGCGGTGGCGTAAAACGTGATGCCTCTCTCATCACGTTTCACGTTTCACGCCGCGCTAATCCCCGAGTCCCCAAAAAGCCAACAAGTTTAAACTTACTACAGGAGACCCCAAACCATGACCCGAACCATTGTCCTTCTGGAAGGTGACCAGACCGGCCAGGAACTGCTGGAAGAAGCCGTGCGCGTCCTCGAACCCGGCAACATTCGCTTCGATTTAGAATTTATCCGCTTCGATTTGAGCCTGGAAAACCGCCGCGCCACCAAAAACAAAGTGGTCTACGAAGCTGGCAAAGCCATCCGCAAACACCGCCTGGCGCTCAAAGCCGCCACCGTCACCCCCGAGCAAAAAGGGGACGTGGGCAGCCCCAACCGCATCCTGCGTGAAGAAATGGACGCGGAAGTGATTCTGCGCACCGGGCGGCGCATCCCCGGCGTACGGCCGATTGCTGGCGTCTATGCCCCTATCAGCGTCGTGCGCATGGCCCGCGACGATGCCTACGGGGCCAAAGAGTGGCGCGAAGGCGAAGAAGGCTCACCCGACGAAATCTCTTACCGCACCGAAAAGATCACCCGCCGCGTTTGCCGCGCCGTGGCCGAATACGCCTTTTTACACGCGCGTACCACCGGGGCCAAGGTGTTTGGCGGCCCCAAATTCACCGTCAGCCCGGTGTACGAGGGTATGTTCAAGGAAGAGATGGACGCCACCGCCAAAAAGTACCCCAGCGTGCGCTACGAGCCACAGCTCATCGACGCCACCTTTGCCCTGCTGCTGGCCACCACCGGCGAGCCGCTGGTCATCCCCAGCCTGAACCGCGACGGCGATTTGCTGTCTGACATGGTGCTGCAAATGTTTGGCTCTATCGCTGGCTCTGAGTCGATGGTGATTTCGGTGGATGGCAAGGGGGAGGTAGACTGCGTGATGGCCGAAGCGCCGCACGGCACGGCCCCCACGCTGCAAGGGCTCAATCGGGCCAACCCCATGGCCATGATCCTGGCCGCCGCCGGGCTGCTCTCCTACATGAAGGAGCCAGAGGCCAAGCGGGCCAGTCGGGCCATCTACGAATCCACCCTGGAAACGGTGTACGACGGCACCAAAACGGCCGATATTGGCGGCACGGCCAACACGGATGAGTTTACCAATGAAGTGATTCGTCGGGTGAAGGCCAAGCTGGAAGTGTGGTCGGCCTTGTCGTAAGAAAGCTGGAATTTCCCCGGAAACTGTTAACAGTTTCCGGAGAAATACGCTACGCCGTTACTTTTTTTTTAGAGACCAGCACGCCCGCCTCGCCCAGAACTTCGTTAATGTTGCGCGTCAGCTCGTCGAGGCCGGTGGGTTTGACCAGGTAGCGGTTGGCTCCCGCCTTCAGCCCCTCTTGAATGGCTTCCTGGTGTGCCTTACCGCTGAGCATGATGATGGGCAGAGCGGCCGTTTCTTCGGTATCACGCAGCTGACGACACAACGTTAAGCCGTCCATGCGCGGCATCATCACATCCAAAATCAAAATGTCGGGTTGGTATTGGGGGATTTTTTCCAGGGCATCCAGGCCATCTTGGGCCATAAACGATTGATACCCCATCATCGTCAGCATCGTCGATAGCAGCTGTCGGATTTCAAATTCATCGTCCACAACCAGGACTGAGCAACTCATCTTCGGCCTCTCCACAGTTAGAATGAAGACCCCAGAAACTGCTCGGGGAGTTTGTTGAATTGGGATTTTGCCAGTTGGGAACTACTCTGGACAGAGTCTGACTAACCTTATTCAATAGGACTTACGGCCTATATTAAGAATGTGAACCGGGCAACCTGAAAGGCTGCGACATACTCTAAAGGAATGACGCTGGGGTTTCATAGGGTATCGGTAATGGTAGGGGCTGGCCTCGTGCCTGCCCAGGCAAGGGCGACCACAAGGGTCGCCCCTACGACAAAGGTCGAAAGGATTAAGAAAGACGGCCGTTCCCAGGTAAAATAGCCCCTTCACGCTGTATATTCTGTGTAATCTACGCAATCTGTGGACAAAAAATTATGGAAATTCTAGGCGGTCCCCTTTTTAGCGTGGCCGGTGCGGGCGAATCGCACGGCCCTGGCATAACGACGATTGTGTTTGGCTGCCCGCCCGGGCTGTTTGTGCGCCGCGAGCAAATTCAGGCTTACCTGGACCGGCGGCGACCGGGCAGCAACCGGCACGGCACGCCGCGCAACGAGAAAGACAAGGTGCTGCTCCTGGCCGGGCTTTACCAGGACGACCACGACGCGCTCACCGCCGGGCCAGCCATCACCGCTGAGGTGGATGGCTTCACCTTTGCCACCACGGCATACGAAGCTGGCTACACGACAGGCGAGCCGATCAGCGCCCTGGTGCTGTCTGCGGCCACCAAATCGGGCCACTACGATCAGTTTGTCGGGCCGACCGGTGCGGTGCGCCCCGGTCACACCGACCTGGTGAAGTACCACAAAACACGGGGGCATGTGGATGTGCGCGGCGGCGGCCGTTCCAGCTACCGCAGCACCATTTCGGACGTCATCGGCGGTTCGATTGCCCGCATCTTCCTGCAGGAAACGTTTGGCACGGTGTTTCTCTCGTCCATCAGCCAGGTTGGGCCGCTCAAGGCGCAGCACAGCTTGAGTGAGCACTTTGGGCAGTTGTTGAAAGACGGCCGTTCCCTCACCACCGACCATATCGAGCAGGTCCAACAGCAGCTCACCAGCGCCGAAATCCACAGCCTGGACGCCGATTTTGCCGCCGCAGCAGGTGAGCTGATCAAACAAACGCGTATCGACGGTGATTCGATTGGCGCGGCAGTGGAGGTGGTGGCGGTCAACGTGCCCGCCCTGGCGGGCGACCCGCTCTACCACAGCCTCAAGCTGCGGCTGATGGGCAGCCTGGGCGGGCTGCACGCCGTTCAATCATGCGAAATCGGTGACGGCTTTGCCGTGGTTACCCGGCGCGGCAGCCAAAACAACGACCCCATCCGGCGCGGCGGCTACCAGGCCAACTCGCACGGCGGGCTGATTGGCGGCGTCACGACGGGCATGCCGCTGGTGTGTCGCGTGGGGTTTAAACCCACCTCAACTATCGTCAAACCACAGCAGTCGGTGCAGAAAAACCTGGCAGAGATCGATTTTCTGCTGGACAAGGGGCGGCACGACCCCTGTGTGGGAGTGCGGGCGGGCGTTACGCTGGAATCACGCATGGCCATCGAGCTGATGAACGCCGTCCTCATGCACCAAGCCCGCGCCATCGACCCAGAACAGTTCAAGTTGTTCTGATTTTTATCAACAGATACGCAGATAAAATCTTTTTAGCTGTACAGGTCTCGTTCCACGCTCTGCGTGGAATGCTGTTAGCGACGCTCCGCGTCGCACGGGACGCGGAGCGTCCTGGTCGGCAATACGCCCTCGTGCAGGAAGCCGATTAGACGGTTACGAAATGGGAACGCGATAGGAAACCGCGGCTGCAAAATCTAGAGCCAGAGGTCGCGCAGCAGTTGGACCTGTTTGCGCTGCTGGAACGGGCCGCCGCCTTCGTGGTTGTTGTAGCTGTAGACGGCCATTTGTTTGGGACCAGCATAGTGGTTGTAGGCAGCGTACACCGTGCTGGGCGGGCAAATATCGTCCATCAACCCCACCGAGAAGAGCGCCTGGGCTTTGGCCCGCGCCGCAAAATTGACCCCATCGAAGTAGGACAGCGTGTGGAAAACGGTTTCTACCTGGTCGCGATGGCCCACGCAGTAGCGAGTAATTTCGCCGTAGGGATCGGTGGCCACAATTTCGGTGGCGCGGCGGTAGTGGCAGAGGAAGGGCACATCGGGCATGGCTACGGCAACGGCCGTATCCAACCCCGCCGCCGCCAAAGTAATCCCCCCACCCTGGCTGCCCCCGGTAATGACCAGGCGCGATGCATCCACCGCCTCGTGCTGGCGCGCCACCTCTAACGCACGCACCGCATCGGTAAACACGCGGCGGTAGTAATAAGTGTGCGGATCCAGAATGCCCTGGGTCATAAAGCCGGGCACGTGTGAGCCAGTGCCCTGCGGGGCCAGATCCACCGTTTCACCCGGGCTGTAAGGTGCCCAGCCCTGGCCGCGCGTATCCATGACCAGGCAGGCCAAGCCCAGGCTGGGCCAGCCAAGCCAGTTCATCAAAAAGCCCCGACCGCCGCTGTAGCCCTGGTAATGCACCACACACGGCAGCGGCCCGGAGCGGTGGCGCGGCAGCAAAAACCACCCTTTCACCGGCTGGCCGCCAAACCCGGCAAAGGTCACATCGTAGGTGTCGATGGTTTGCAGCCCTTCGTCTACCGGTTCAAAGCGGGCGTTGAGGGGAAATACGGCCGTTTCGGCCAATGTCTGCTGCCAGAAAGTGTCAAAATCATCCGGTTCCTGGCGTGGTGGCAAATAGTTTTGCAGTTCGCTGAGGGGCAGGTCAAAAAAGGGCATCTGGTTTCTCCATTGGGTTGGTTTTGGGCGCGATGGCCGAAACGGCCGTCGCCAGCCGCAATTTTAGCAGAGGGACGTGGGAGAGGTGAAAAGTCAAAAGTGAAAAGTTAAAAGTGGAAAGTCCCACGCACGCGCCCACTGGTAAACTCGCCCCACTGGAACACTTCTAGAAAAGCGGTCATTCTATAAATAACGCCCGGTACATTTTCTGCCTGTAACCTGGTTATCGTAAATTCGTAGCCTTTGGCTGCACGCCCCAGGCGAAAATCGGGTACAATGACGGATACAACGCACCTGCAACCCACCTACAAATTACTATAGACGCTTCAACAACCACCACATAATCCTATGTCTACCCAAGATGAAGTCGGTTTGCTGTCCTTGCAGAGCTTGTGCGATCGGTGTCACCGGGAAAGCGAACGGTTTTTTGCCCAAAAAGAACACGACCCGCGATTTTGTTACGAACTATTTCGTCGCGCCTTTGTGCATGGCAATGAATGGGCCTGGCACTGCGTCTATGAGCGTTACCACAAGCTGGTGCTGTCTTGGGTGATGCGTCATGCCCTCTACCCTGGTTTGGGTGAAGAAGCCGACTACTTCATGAACCGGGCGTTTGAGAAGATGTGGCAGGGCATTCCGGCCGAAAATTTTGCCAAATTCCCCGACTTGAAATCGCTGCTGCGTTACTTACAAATGTGTACCAATGCCGTCATGGTGGATTTTGCCCGCTGGAAAGAGCAGGCGCACTTGTGGGACCGCGCCGCCGAAAGCGACGATGACACGGCGGAATATGATCCCTTTGCTACTCTGGCGGGCAGCAGCCTGCCACCCGAGCGGGAGCTGGCGCGGCGTGAAATGCAGGAGCTGCTCTGGCAAAAACTACAAGGGTTAAGCCATTCGGAGAAAGAGGATACGGCCGTCTTTGGCTATTTTGTTTTAAACTTAAAACCGCGCGAAATTTACGATTTGTACCCTGGGAAGTTTGAAGACGTGCGCGACGTGTCGCGCACCAAAGACAACTTCCTGGCGCGGGTGCGGCGCAACGATGAGTTTCGCCAATTTATGGATGATGCGTGAAAAATGGCGCAGCTATCGTTCATTGAGGTAACAGCCACAGATGCTGACAATGACAGAAACACTCCCAGCGGGAGAATTTCCTTTTCTGTCGTGGGGTTGCGCCGTTTGCGAGTGAAAAGGATCGCCGCAAGGACGCGCAATGCAGAGGAGATGTAACTATGGCGCATATGGATGACAGTCTCAAAGCTGCTCTCTACCGAATTACCTGTCCCGATGGCGCAACGTTAGGCAATTATCATTTGGGGCTGCTGGCGGAAACGGCCGCTCAACAAGTTGCCCATCATCTGGCAATCTGCCCTTTGTGTACCCGAGAAATTGCCCAGCTAGAGGCATTTTTGGCGGAAACGGCCGTTTCCCTCCAACCGTCCACTGGCGAACGAATCAAAGTCTGGATTGCCAAACGACTGCCCGGCGGTGGGCAAAACAGACAGGGAATGGGTGCCGCCACTGGCACCCCCGCCTTTGCCCTGCGCGGCGACAACGGTGGGCCGCTGATGTATGAAGCAGGCGACGCCCAGCTCTCGCTGGAAATCCAGGATGACCCGGAACATCCCGGACGCAAATCAATTTTAGGGCTGGTGTTGGGCATTGAGACCGAGGCGGTGGAGGTGAAACTGCTGCAAGGTGATGGCGTGGTAACGGCCGTTACCCTGGACGAAATTGGCAACTTCTCCTTTACAAGCCTGGCAACTGGTTCATATGAGCTGACTTTATCAGGCCAAACGATAGAAATTCACGTACCGGATCTGAACATTTAGCAACCAACTACACCTCGCTGGCAAACCGAAGTAAACACAACCCCGTTGAGGAGCGCCCGCTGCTCAACGAAGGACGTATCGGGATGATTAACAACCTGGAAGCAGTAAAACCCGGGGCGAAAACGGCCGTTCGCAGCACCGTGACGCCCCAAAAATTACTTACTCACCTGCTAAAAGCCGCCACGCAAAACGAGCGGCTCTGTTTGCTTGCCCAACACACCCCGCGTTTTCCCTTTGACACCGCCAAAGAATTTGCCAATCTGCTAAAAAAAGAAGCCGACCGGCTCATGTGGGAAAACATCGAGCTCTGTTTTCATTTTGCCGATCTGATTGCCCAGCTGTCCACAACGTTTGACACGCCGCTGTTTCAGGCGCTCAGCTTGCGGGCACGCGGCAACGGCTACTCCATTGGCCTGGGCGAACATCAAAAAGGGATCGATTGCTACGATGAAGCCGCCCAAATTTATGCTGATCTTGGCTGCAAAGTGGAACAAGCCTGGTCGCAAAACGGCAAGCTTTACGCGCTGGCCAATCTCAGCCGCTACGACGAGGCGCTGGCCACCGG
The DNA here is from genome assembly GCA_020848035.1 of Anaerolineae bacterium. Classification (GTDB taxonomy): domain Bacteria; phylum Chloroflexota; class Anaerolineae; order Promineifilales; family Promineifilaceae; genus Leptofilum. The sequence goes on from JADLAX010000027.1 coordinate 101,137, forward strand.
CAACAAAGCGTCGCGCATTTTGGCGGAAAATGAAGAATGGGCCGCTTTGGCCGACATGATGGTCAACATGGCCATCATTCACGGCCAGCTAAGCCAGGACGTGGAAGCGCTGCAGCGGTTGGATCAGGCCAGGGAGATTTACGGCCGTCTCGGTCACCAGGCCGAAACACCTTTGCTGCGGGTGGAACTCAATCGCGGCATCCTGCTGCGCAACCTGGGTCGTTTTGAGGAATCCATTCAGGCGCTAAAAGCCGCCCAAAAATTTGAGCAGTTGGGCCAGTCGATTACCGCCGCGCAGGCCCACCAAAACCTGGGCATGACCTACTTCGTCATGGGGCGCTACAACGAGGCGCTGACCCTGCTCAACACCGCCCGCGACATCTTCCTGGCCGACGGCCGTAAACGACACGCCATGCTCACCGAGCTGTTGATGAGCGACTGTTTGCTGTCGCTGCGCCGCTTTAACGATGTGCTGGCCAAGTGCAAAAATGTGCGGCACCATTTTAGCCAGCTAGATACCCTGCTCACGCTGGGTCAGGCCATCCTCAACGAGGCCAAAGCCCATGCCGGATTGGGCAACTTTGCCCAGGCGCAGGCGTCGGTTGATGAGGCACGCCAGCTCTTTTTGCAGGATGGCAACCCCACGGCCGTGGCCGACGCCGAACTGCAAGCTGCCGTTTTGCTGGCGTACCAGGGTGAATTTGCCACCGCGCTGGCCAAAGCCGAAGCCTCGGGCACGATTTTTGCCGCGCACAAACTGCCCATCGGTGAAGCGCGGGCCTGCCTGGTGGCGGCGCGCGCCGCGCTGCACCTGGAGGCATTTACCCAGGCCGAGAGCTGGGTCAACCAGGCGCTGCAAATTGGCCGGAACAGCCACCTGCCCGCGATTGCCTACCAGGGTTACCAGCTGGAAGGGGAGCTGAATTTAAGCCAGGGCCGTCCGCAGGCAGCCCTGGCCGCTTATGAAGCGTCGATTGATGAGCTGGAGCAGCTGTACGGCCGTCTTATGATCGAGTTCCGCGCCGACTTCCTGCAAGACAAAGAGCGCATCTACGAAGAAACCGTGCTGCTCTGCCTCCAGCTCAAACAGCCAAAACGCGCCCTGGAATTTTGCGAGCGGGCCAAGTCTCGCGCCCTGCAAGATTTGCTCAACCTGCGCATCAACCTCAACATTGAGGCCCGCAGCGCAGCCGATCAGCCGCTGGTGACTCGCCTGCAAACCTTACGCGCCGAGCGGGATCGCCTGTATCGACGTTGGGAAGTGGATGAAGAAATTGGCCAGCGCGGCGAAACGGCCGATCTCCTGGCCGCCCAGCAGCGCACCGAAAACAAAATTTTGGCTATCGAAAATGAAATCACCGAGCTGTGGCACAAACTGCTCATCCGCAACGCCGACTACGCCCGTGAGGCTTCCCTGTGGCAGGTGCGCGCCGAGCAGGCGCAGCCCTACCTGGCCAAAGATACGCTGCTGTTGGAATTTTTTGTGGCGCGTGGGCAGCTCATTGTTTTTCTGGTGACCACAGAGACGATCGAAGCGTTCCCACTGGATGTCGCCGTTCCGGCGGTGCAGCAAAAACTTCAGCTGCTCTGGCTCAATTTACGCTCGGTGCCGCGCAGTTCCGGGCGGCAGCTGCAGCGCTTAAATCACAACGCCCAAACGATTTTGCACCAGCTGTATGATCAGCTGATTGGACCCATCGCTGCTTTTACCCAGGAATTTTCCAAGTGGATTGTGGTGCCGCATGGACCGCTGCATTACCTGCCGTTCCACGCCCTGCACGACGGCCAACAATACCTGGTAGAAACGGCCGAAATCAGCTATCTACCCGGTTCCAGCCTGCTGCGCTTTTGCGGCGAAACACCCAAGCTGCCGGGTCCACTGGTGGCGGTGGGCAACTCGTTTAACGGCCGTCTCCCCTACACCGTCACCGAGGCGCAAGGCATTGCCGAACGGTGGCAGGGCCAGGCATTCCTGGAGGATCAGGCCTGCTTGAGGACTCTGGCACCGGCGCTGGCCGAGGGGCGAATCCTGCACCTGGCCACCCACGGCGACTTCCGCGCCGACAACCCGCTCTTTTCCGGCCTGGCCCTGGCCGATGGCTGGCTGACAACCATCGACATCTTTAACCTGAAGCTCAAAGCATCGCTGGTGACGCTGAGCGCCTGCCAGACCGGGCGCAGCGTCATTGGCGGCGGTGATGAGCTGCTGGGGCTGATGCGCGCCTTCCTGGGGGCGGGGGCCGCTTCGCTCATCGCCACCTTCTGGGCGGTGGAAGACAAAACCACGGCCTGGCTGATGCACCAGCTGTACGAAAAGTTGGCTAACGGCGAAACGAAGGCCGCCGCGCTGCGCCAGGCCCAGCTGCGCTTCCTGCACGAGCCGGAACTGGCCGAAAATTACAGTCATCCCTACTTTTGGGCACCCTTTTTCCTGGTGGGCGATGCGGGATATTTGTAACCAGCTGCTACCCAATCCATGACAAATAGTGGAAAAACGGCCGCTCTCTCGTTTAATCCCTCAGGAAGAGAAACGGCCGTTTGTTTTCCTATGTTTGTGCAGGGTATGGATAAAAAACCAACAGACTTCGCAGATTTGCCAGGTTTAATCCGCGTTCATCCGCGGCCAATTTTGAGAGGAGGGAAAACACCATGTCTACAATCGCTAGAAAGCCAAACCGAGAGCGCCCGGTTAACTGGACCAGCCGCACCATCGTTATCATTTTGCTTCTGCTGCTGGTGCTCATCGCTGCCATCTTTTGGCGCTATCGCACTGCTGCCCAGGCCGTGCAGGATGAATATTTCATGGCGGACGAAATCATTCTGGTGGGCACAACGGCCGATCTCGATGCCCTGATTCAGGAACTGCAAACCGTCAATGACAACATCAGCCTGACCCTGGACCCCAACCGCTCATTTAGCTTACAGACGCTCGCGCCACCGGCCCAGCAGACGCTGGGGCCACAAACGGTGGCCTCTGCCGCCCTGCAAGTGGGCAGTGGAAACGCGGCCTGCACCCAGCTTAGCCGCGACCTGGAGATCAACCTATACCAGCTCACCGGCAGCACCGATGATGTGGAAGCCGTTTTAGACGCCATTGCCCAAACCACTGCGGGCAGTCGCGTGTTGGCCGACGCCAATTGGGTCATTGGGGCACCGTGGAGCCCAACGGGCAGCCCGTGGAGCCCTACCGGCAGTCCGTGGAGCCCAACGGGCAGCACCGACCAGGGCCAGCCCACCCCGGCCACGATGAATGACTACCTGAACCAGTGGGCGTTTCGCACGATTGGCCTGGCCGATGCCAAAGCGGTCAATACCGGCCCTGGACTGGCCCCCATTCGCGTTGGTGTGTTTGATACGTCTCCCCTGGAAAGTAATGAACCGATGGCTGCCTCCATCCAGGAAAGCGCCACGCAAAATGCCTTGCAGGTAGCAATCGATCATCCCGAATTTATCAACACGCCGGTGCCGCCAGAAGAAGGCAGCCCACAAGATATCAACGTGGCCAACCACGGTTATTTTGGCACCAGCTTTATTCGCGAATTAGCTTCAGCCAGCGACATTCGGCTGATCCGTGTGCTGACCAGGAACAACCGGGGGGATCTGGCCACCCTGAATCACGCGCTTTTGCAGTTTATGGGGCAGGCAAATGAAGAAGGGATCATGACGGTGGTCAACATGAGTTTAGGCGTGCCGCCGCTGGAACCGTTTCGGCCGTTTGCGCCATTGCTCAATTGGGAATTCCCGCCGCCGTTTGAACTACAGCGCCAGCTCAACTCACTGGAAACCGTGATGCAGGTGGGTGAATGCCTGGATGTGGTGATGGTGGCTGCCGCTGGCAATGATTCGGCCCAATCGCTGAAGGTGAGCAACTACCCGGGCAACTGGGGTACCGTGCTGAGCGTGACTGCTAGCAACCAGGACAACCAGCAGTCTTGCTATGCGAATGATGGCGATCTGGCGGCACCGGGCGGCGATGGCGGGCCAAGCGATCCTGACGTACGAGAGCCGGTTGCCTGCGAACCCAAGCTGCACGCCTGTGTCAACATGGGGCCAAACTGTCCGTACGCTGTCATTGGCTATGTACACCCAAACACGCTGCAAAGCTCAGATTCTGGCGTGACTCATCACCATTGGGTAGGCACGTCTTTTGCCACGCCAATGGTAACCGGATTGGCCGCCCTGGTTCGGCAGCTCAATCCGGCGCTAAGCGCTGCGGAAGTACGTGATGTCATTCAGTGTGGCACAGTCAAGCCGACAACGCCGCAAGAGGTGCCGGTGATCAATGTAGGCCGCACGCTGGCGTGCGCAAGAAGTTTGAATAATTGAATAGGGTTGGTGGCTGGTGGCTCGTGGCTGGTACAAACCACCAGCCACGAGCCACCAGCCCCATTTTGATGTTTTCCCAGGTTGGGCAGCGCCACTTAAGCGCCTGCCCAACTTTTTTTGCTGCCTGTTGATTATTCACAAATTGCAAGGTAAGCTACACGGGCAGCGGCCCCATTGGGGCAGTGACGCTGCTAAAGTTAACGTTATGCTTCAAACAAGACCCGCTTCCCAACCTTTTCTTACCTGGCTGCTCGTCGTGGGCGGGGCGCTGGTGGTGCTGGCGTTCTACCTGGGTTACGTGCTGCTGAACCAGAACGCCATTGCGCCAGACAAGGTTGAGGCGACCACCATTGCCCTGGTTGCCACGCAGATTGCCACGCTGCAGCCCACGCTGCCGCCACCCACCCGCCCGGCAACGGCCACACCCACAACGCTGCCACGGCCGAATTCGTGTGCCATGCTGAAAGAGCAGCAGCCCAGGGCGGAAGATGGGCCACAGACGATTTATTTGCAGGGGAAAACGGCCGTTACCCTCTACTGTCACAACATGTCCACCACGCCGCAGGAATTCCTCACCCTGCCCGCCACGGCCAATGGCGCGAACTACAGCGTCATCAGCTACCCAGAAGGAGCCATCATCACCCAATACGAGAAGGTGCGGCTCAATCCCAGCTCACTGATCATCGATCCGACCGACATGACTTTTGCCACGCTGGCCGAGAGCCTGGCTGGCTACACTGCCCTCACCGGCGAGCAGCTGGACACCTACCCGGTAACCATCGCCGATTTTGCCGTGGCCACCGGCTGCAACCGCAATGAGCCAGACGCGCCGTTGGGCCGGGCCAACATCGATCTAACTGGGACACCCTTTGGGCTCAGCCCGGAGATTACCTTTACCAGCTTTGGTGGTGAGGTGCAGGAGACGCTCAGCGAGGTGAGTGGTGATGGCAAGGTGGTGAATCTGGCGGTAAACGGCCGTTGCGGCATCATCCAGCCCGCTACCCCCCTCCAACTTGTCTACCAGCAGCCTTAATGGATCTAATGGAGAGAAACGATGTGTCGTAGTATTAAACAGTTACGCCGCAGTGAAATACCAGCCACGCCGGAAGAGATCGAAGCCGCCGCCCGCCAATTTGTACGCAAGGTGTCGGGTTACCGGCAGCCCTCCCGCCGCAACGAAGCCGTCTTCGAACAAGCCATCAGCGAAATTTCTGAAGCGACCGAAAAATTGCTCAACAGCTTACTAACAAATGCCTAAAACGAGCGGCTGGTGGCCGGGCGGCGGAACAGACCGCTAACCACCAGCTGTTATCCCTTAACTGGAGTCCAAAAGCCATGCCCACTGGCCCACTCAGGTCTACCACACCCACCATCGACGTTTACATTAAGCTGGCCCAATTTCCTATCTTAAGCGACCGCATTCGTATGCGCATGCGCGAGGAGCTGTTTCGGCGCGGCATTGTGGATAAAACGGAGTTTGAGCAGGAGGTCAAAATCCTGGCCATCGAATCGCAGCGGCGCGAGGGGTTAGACAATCCCACCGTGCAGGAGGATGAAAACGCCTGGCAGCGCCGCCTGGAAACAATTCGCGATTTGCACACCGACAACTACTTTGCCAACAACCTGGGCATCACCCTGCTGGATCATCTCATTGACGAGGTGCTGAAAAACCAGGACAAAGCGCCCAAGGCGATCGAGCTGACCTTCAACCCAGAGATTGCTCCCTGGGCGATGCTGTTTGAGCAGGGCAGCATTTATGATGCCCTGCCCCCGCCCGAACAGGAAAAGGTGAAACATCACCTGGAAGAAATCAAGGTGGTGCTCATCAAGCGGCTGCTCAGCGAACATCTGCCCTTCATTCGCCTGGCCAAGCAGGTTTTTTCCATCAGGGATTTAAACTGGATTTACGAGCGGCTGATTGGCGGCGGCAAAATTGGCGGCAAGGCCAGCGGCATGCTGCTGGCCTGGCACATTTTGGAACGAGACTACCACAATTTTGGCCCGGACATTACCAAACAGGTCACGATTCCCGATACCTTTTTTATCGGGTCGGAAATCATCTACGAATTTCTGCTGCAAAATAAGCTGGAGCGGTTTGTTAACCAGAAATATCTTTCGCTGGAGGAGATGCGCACGCAGTACCCGGAAATTGTGGCCTGCTGCCTGGCGGGCAAGATTCCCAATTACATCATGGAGCAGCTGCGTGATGTGCTCAATCGGCTAAACGGCCGTCCCTTTGTGGTGCGCTCCTCCAGCCTGCTGGAAGATCACATCGACTATGCCTTTGCCGGCAAATACGCCAGCGTCTTTTGCCCCAACCAGGGCAGCCATGCGGCCAACTTCGAGGCGCTTTTAGATGCCATCCGCCGGGTGTTTGCCAGCACCTTCAACCCCGACGCGATGATTGAGCGGCATGAGCATGGCCTGATTGATTATGACGAGCGTATGGCAGTGATGATTCAGCCGCTGATTGGACACCGCTACGGCCGTTACTTCCTACCTACCATCGTTGGGGCCGGACTTAGCCAAAATCCCTGGTTCGAGACGGCCGACAGCCGCGCCAAAGATGGCTGCCTGCGCCTGACATTGGGGCTGGACGAACGCATCAGCCTGCCGCTGCAAGAAGGTCAGGCGTGCATCATCTCGCTGAACACACCCCATTATCTCAACGGCAGCCAGACGCTGATCCAGCAAAACGTTAAGGTGGTGGACCTGGAAGCCAACGATTTTAAGCTGCTGCCCATTTCTGAGATATTGCGTGAGGATTATCCGTACGGCCGTTTCCTGCTCGACCCCCACACCCACCAGCTCACCTACGACCACCTCATCAACGACGAGAAGTTCGTCCGGCTGATGCGCACCGCCCTCGCCCGGCTGGAAAAGAGCTACGATGTGCCCGTCCAGTTTGAGTTTGCTGTCGAAATCATCGACGCTCCCAGCGGGCCGGATTACAAGCTGTACATCTTGCAGTGCCATACGGCCGTGTAGTCGGTTGTCGGGTGAGCGGTACCAATTACCGACAACCGATCATAATTCTTTGGAAGATCGCGTGAAACGTGAATGGAGAAACCTCACGTTTCACGTTTCACGAATTGTAAATCCCTTGAATTCCTAAAAACCCCCGATCACTCCTCCGGGTGGCTGCACGCGTGGCGCCAGGTGCGCCCGGAGCGGTTGAGCAGGGTATTGGCTTCCTCTGGCCCCCAGCTGCCGTGTTTGTAGCTGACCATCGGCGGCGCGTCCGCCTCTTTTTCCCAGCCGGTGATCACCGGGTCCATCAGCCGCCAGGCCGCTTCAACGCCGTCGGCGCGAGTAAACAGCGAGGCGTCGCCGCGCACCGCATCCAGCAGCAGCCGCTCGTAGGCGTCGGGCAGATGGTTGCCCTTAAACGAGGAACGGTAGTGAAACTCCATGTCCACCGGCTGTGTTTTGGCCGAATCGGGGATTTTGGCCTCTAAGCGCAGGTGAATGCCTTCATCCGGCTGGATGCACATCGAGAGAATGTTGGGCGTAAAATCCTCATCCTCAATGCCGTCGAACATCAGGTGCGGCGGCCGTTTAAACTCCACAATGATTTCCGTAGTTTTGTCGGTCAGGGCTTTGCCAGAGCGCAGGTAAAACGGCACTCCCTGCCAGCGCCAGTTGTCGATAAACAGCTCCATGGCGGCGTAGGTGGGCGTTTGTGACCCTTCGACAACTTCTTCGGTTTGCAGGTAACCTTCATACTGGGCGCGGACGGTTTGGTTGAGCGGCAACGGCCGTATCGCGTGAAACAGCTTGGCCTTCTCGTTACGCACCGCATTGGCCTCAAACGACGCCGGGGGTTCCATCGCCACCAGCGACAGCAGCTGCATCAGGTGGTTTTGGAACATGTCGCGCACCACACCCGCTTCCTCGTAATAGCCCGCCCGGTGGCCCACGTCCACACTTTCCAACACCGAGATTTGCACATTGTCCACGTAGTTGCGGTTCCAAATCGGCTCAAAAATGGTGTTGGCAAAACGAAAGTAGAGGATATTTTGCGCCGTTTCCTTGCCCAGATAATGATCAATCCGGTAAATCTGGTCCTCTTCAAACACAGCCTGAATCGCCTGGTTCAGCGCCTGCGCCGAGGCCAGGTCGTGGCCAAAGGGCTTCTCGACCACCACACGCCGCCACCCTTCGCTTTGGTCTACCATATTGGCCGCCCCCAGGTTCTCCACGATGGGCACAAAAAAGCGCGGCGCGACGGCCAGGTAATACAGCCGGTGGCCCGGCCCACCCTCGATCTTCGCCAAATGTTCCCGCAGCCTCGCAAAATCTGCCGGTGTGTTTAAATCCCCCTGAACATAGGTGATGTTCTCGGCAAAAGGCCGCCACTTTGCCTCGTTATAGCTGTCTGGGGCCAATTCCAGCAGGCCATCTTTCAGCACCTGGCGCAGTTCGGCATCGTCCCACGGCCGTCTGGCAAAGCCCACAATGTTAAATTTTTCCGGCAGCCGCCCCTTGGCATAGGAGTTAAACAGCGCGGGAATCAGCTTACGCTCGGTCAAATCACCCGACGCGCCGAAGATGATAAAGGTGGTGGGTTTAGAATTAGAATCAGGCATAGAGTTTCCTTCCAAATTCGAGCCCTCACCCCAACCCTCTCCCAAAGGGAGAGGGAGCCAGATTCCCTCCCCCTCCCAGGGGGAGGGCCAGGGTGGGGGTCGAAACATCAGCCAATCAAGTTTTGCAGCTGCTCATCTACGGCCGTTCCCAAATCAAAGCGAATCAGGCGGCGGTTTTCGTCCAGCAGGGCCTGGGCATCGCCCAACGCCTGCGACAGCTTCAGCACGCCAAAGCTCATGCCGCTGGCTGGCTCACCGGCGTTATCCGGGATGGGCAGGTCGGTTTCTGGCTCAGAGGTGAACTGGATGAAGAGGCCGTTGCCCGCGTCGCCCTTGTGCAGCTGCCCGGTGGAGTGCAGGAAGCGCGGCCCGTAACCCACCGTCGTGGCGCAGCCGGTTTGTGCCAGCAGCCGGGTACGCAGCTGGTGCAGCAAGGCGTCGGTTGCCGTGGTGGGCGGCACGTAGGCCTGGATCGAAATGTAGTCGCCCGGTTGGGCCTGGGCGATGAAGCTGTTGAGGTTGGCGGCGGTGGGTTCGGCGCTGTCCAGCTGCGGCAGCTGGCCGCTCTCCTGGTAGGCGGCTACCATTTGCCGCGCCAGCACTTTGGCCGATTCCACGTTGGGCTGGTCAAACGGCTGGATGCCGATAACGTGCCCGGCAACGGCCGTTGCCAGTTCCCAGATGAAAAACTGCTCGCCCAAATCGTACAGGTCTTGCAGTTCCAGGCGCACCACCGGCTGGCCCGCCTGCTCCAATCGAGCCACGGCCTCGTCCCAGCCGCTGTCGCCCGCCAGCCGCAGGTAGACAAACAGCCGGTCATCGCCGTAGCCCGCCGGGTCCAGCACCGGCTCGCCGACCACCGGCAGAATGCCCTGGCCATTTTTGCCCGTGCTCTCGGCGATGAGCTGCTCCACCCAGTCGCCAAAGCTGGCAATGGCCGCCGAAATGATGAAGGTGACCTTGTCGCGGCCCGCCTGGGCCAGTGTGCCCATGATCGCGCCCAGCTTTTCGGCCATCGGCGAATGCGCGGCCGCCTGGGCCCGATCCAGCAGGCGGGCCACGTCTACGCCCACCAGGGCCGCAGGCAGCAGGCCAAAAAAGGAGATGACGGAGTAGCGCCCGCCGATGTTGGGATCATTCTCGAAGATGGCGCGGAAATCGTAGGTGGTGGCCGTTTTCACCAGGCCGCTGCCCGGATCGGTGATGGCCACAAACTGCCGTCCGGCGTTTTCCCGGCCCACCAGGTCAATGATGCGATTGTAGAAATATTTGAAGAAAGAGAAGGTTTCCACGGTGCCGCCGGACTTGGTGGAAACGATGAAGAGGGTGCGGCGCCAATCGGCCGTTTCGGCATAGGTTTTAACGGCCGTTGCGTCCGTACTGTCCAACACGCGCAGCTGCAAGCCGCCGCTGCCAAAGGTTTTGGCAAACACCTCGGGGGCCAGGCTGGAGCCACCCATGCCCAGCAGCATCACCTCGGTAAAACCCTCGGCTTTGATTTCAGCGACAAAGTTATTGAGGCGCACGACCTCCGCCGCCATGGTTTGCGGCGTGTGCAGCCAGCCCAGGCGGTTACTGATTTCGGTCGGTTCCGGGTGCCAAACGGTGTGATCGTGCGCCCAGATGCGCTCAACTAATTTTTTTTTTGCAGGTCGGCGGTGGTGGCGGCAACGGCCGTTGCCATCTCGCCCAACGACGCGGCAGAGCCGTCCGCCTCGGCCAGAATCGCCGCCCGCTTGCTCTCGATGCTGGCCATCAGCGATTCAAACGACTTGGCAAACGAGGCTACGCCGTCCTCTTGCAGCTTGGCGGTGATGGCGTCCAGGTCAATGCCCGCCTGGGCCAGCGCTTCCAGCTGCCCGGCGGCATCTTCGACACCTTCGGTCAGGGTTTGGGCCACGGTGCCGCGATCTTTGAAGGCATCTACCGTCGCCGGGGGAATGGTGTTTACCGTGTCTGGCCCAATCAGCTCATCGACGTAAAGCGTATCGGGGTAGTTGGGATTTTTGGTGGAGGTGCTGGCCCACAACGGCCGTTGCACCCGCGCCCCGTTACCGGCCAGCGCCTGCCAGCGCACGTCGCCAAACACCTGTAGGAAGCGCGCATAAGCCACCTTAGCATTGGCCACGGCAATCTTGCCTTGCAGCGCCTGGTTGCCCTTACCCTCAAGCGCCTTGTCCACCGAGCTGTCCACCCGGCTCACAAAAAAGGAAGCCACCGAACTGATGTTGTTGATGGGCTGCCCGGCGGCCAACCGCTTCTCCAGGCCGCTGATGTAGGCATTCATCACATCTTCGTAGCTGCTCAACGAAAAGATCAGCGTCACGTTGATGTTGATCCCCTCGGCAATGAGCGTTTCGATGGCCGGAATGCCTTCGGGCGTGGCCGGGACCTTGATCATGATGTTGGGCCGATTCAAAGCGGCAAACAGGCGGCGCGCCTCGGCAGTAGTACCGGCAGTATCCCGCGCCAGCGTCGGGCTGACCTCCAGGCTGATGTAGCCATCCACACCGTTGGTTTTTTCGTAGACGGGCAATAGCAAATCGGCCGCTTCGCTGATGTCGGCCAGGGCCAACGCTTCGTAAATGTCGTTGGTGGTATGGCCTTTCTGCGCCAGTTCACGAATTTTGTTGTCGTAATCATCGCTTTTGGCGATGGCATTTTCAAAAATGGAAGGATTGGACGTCACCCCCACCACCCCGTCGTTGATGAGGGCTTGCATTTCGCCGGAGTCCAGCAAGGACCGGCTGATGTTGTCGTACCAGACCGATTGCCCAAGATCGTACAGTTCATGCAGTTTGCTCATGGTTTCTCCCTTTGATGTTTGTATGATTTCTATGAATCATCAGTCACTAAAATGACCAATGTCGGAAACGAACAGTCTGAGATTTTGTGGGGTCGATAGCTCTTGATCGATTTCGGGGTGATTATAGCATGAATCCCGCTGTTCTTCGGGGCCAATTATTCCAACAGCTTCATCTTCATCCACGGTGCGGAGTTGTGGAAGTTGGCCACCGCGCTGCCGGGCGGCACCAGAGCATCGCAGGCGGCGCGCACCTCGTCGGTCAGGGTCATTTCCAGCACCGGCAGGTAATGCTCCAACTGTTCCAGCGTGCGCGGCCCGATGAGCGGCGCGGTAACCCCTGGCTGGTCCTTCACCCACAGCACCGCCAGCTGCACCGGCGAAATCCCCACTTCTTGGGCCAGCTTTACAAACTGGTTGCCCACGTCAATGCCCTGCGCCGATACCCGCTCGGCGTAGATACCGCCGCGCAGCTGCGCCCGTGACGCTGCGGGATAGGTGGCGGCGTCGGCGTAACGCCCGGCCAGGATGCCCATCGCCAGCGGTGACCAGGGCAGCAGCCCCAGGCCATACGCCTGACACAGCGGCACCAGCTCATTTTCGATGCGGCGATCGAGCAGATTGTAAGGCGGCTGTTCCGACACAAAACGCACGTAACTGCGCAGCTCGCTGACCATGATCGCTTCCATCACCTTCCACGCCGGGGCGGTAGAGCTGCCGATATAGCGCACCTTGCCCGCCCGCACCAAATCGGTCAGCGCGGCCAGCGTTTCTTCGATGGGCACGTCAAAGTCGGGGCGGTGCAGCTGGTAAAGGTCGATGTGGTCGGTTTGCAGCCGCCGCAGGGAATCTTCGCAAGCCTGGATGAGGTGAAGACGGCCGTTCCCCCTCTCATTTGGCCCTGGTCCGGTTGGGTAGTGCGCCTTGGTAGCGATGAGGACTTGGTGGCGACGGCCGTTTCCCTGCAACGCCCGGCCAATAATCCGCTCACTTTCGCCCTGGGCATAGCTGTTGCTTGTGTCGATGAGGTTAATCCCAGCGTCAATCGCCCGATTGATAATCGCGCGGGACTCGTCTTCGGGAGTTGGATTGGCAAAATTGTCTGTTCCCAGGCACAGCGGGGCAACCTTCACCCCGCTGCGGCCTAATCGTCTGTATTCCATCAGGTTTTCCCCTTAAAAATGGGACACAGATTTACACAGATGGACACAGATTGGTTTAAAAAATCCGTGAAAATCTGCGTTCATCTGTGTCCAAAATTTCTATCTGGCGGTGTAACCCGCATCCACGTTGACCATTGCGCCGGTCATGTAGCTGGCGTCGTCGGAGGCGAGAAAGAGGACGACGCGGGCGATTTCCACCGGGTCGGCCAGGCGCTCCATGGGCACGGTGCTGGCGATGCGCTGCAAAATTTCGGCCGTCACCGGTTCGCTGCGCTCGGAGGCCAGCATGGGCGTGTTCACCTCGCCGGGGCAGACGGCGTTGATACGAATGCCGTCCTTGACGTGGTCGAGCGCCATGGCGCGGGTGAGCTGGTGCACAGCGCCTTTGGAGGCGCAGTAAGCGACCACACCCGCGGCGCCCACGCCGCCCCATATCGAGCCAAAGTTGACGATGACGCCCTTGCCCTGTGGTTTCATCACCGCCACAGCGGCCCGGCTGAGGTAAAAGATGCCGCTGACGTTGACGTTCATCACTTTTTGCCACTGTTCGTTGCTGGTGCCCAGCGCGTCGGCCCGGACGATGATGCCCGCGGCGTTGACGAGGATATCGAGACGGCCGTTCCGTTCCACCACCTCATTCACCACCCGCTGGCAAAAATCGGGGTCGCTCACGTCGCCGATAATTGATTCTGCCCCAATTTCGGTGGCAACGGCCGTTGCCCATGCCGCGTTCCGGTCCACAATCACCACCTGCGCTCCCGCCGCGGCCAATTCCCGCGCCGTCGCCGCGCCCATGCCCGATGCCCCGCCGGTCACAATGGCGATTTTGTCTGTAAAATCCATGATGTCCTCCAATTTCGTAGAATTCAACAATCAACTGTAGGGGCGAGGCAGGTGGCCAACGCCTTGACCAGCCCCATCGCCTTACCCCCACCTGCCTCGCCCGATGTTGGGGCAACCAGACCGTTATTTTGCAGACCCCGCATTACGGCCAAACGGTTGGTTGTTTTGCCAGAGGGCGAGGCAGGTGGAAGGTATGGTTTTGTGTTTGGGTAAGGCGTTGGCCACCTGCCTCGCCCCTACGGGCTGGGGTGAACGGTTAAAACGCGGTGTGGCACACCGGTTTGTTGGCCGTGTAAAACAATTGGTGCACCGCATCAGCAAAGGTCACATCGGAGATTTGGGCCAGGCCGTAGGCCAGCAGCTGGCGGAATGTGGTGGACCCGGTGACAAGCGACGAAAAGTCGGCGATGTCCAGGCCAATGGTGACGTCGGGTTGGGCAAGGGGATCGAGGGTGGCACGGCCGTTTTCCACCGCCAACACCCAACGGCCCGCACACACTGGCCAGAAGCTGTCCGCCAGATCAATCTGCACCGTGAGCGTTTGCCCGCCAAAATTGTGCCCGGCCAGCAGGTCAAACAGGCGGGGCACATCAATCACACGATACATGATGCCCACGCCCTGCGTGTTGGTCTCGTGGTAGCCAGACGGAATCAGGTTCTGGCTGCCGTTGCGTGGATCGTGCAGCAGCAGGTGAAAATCCTCTTCCTGGGTGTTGATGACCACCTTCTCGATCTGGTCCGCCTGGACGCGCAAGAAGCCCAGCAGGCCGCGCAGCGCCGCGGCATCCTCATACATGAGGGCACGCACGGCGATGTTGTTCCGTAGAAAGTTGCCGTTAGGGATGGGCTCGAAGGTGAAGAGCAGGTAGCCGCGCAGCTGGCCATCGGCCCAATAGCCGTAGCGCTGCATGTTTTGGCTGGTGAAAATGGATTCCAGTTCAAAGTCAAACTGGGCCATGATGCCGTTGCTGGCCATCATGATGCGCCGGTAGCAGTCGGCCAGCTCCTGGCGGTGGGTGCTGTCCAAAACGCGCACGTTGTGGCGGCTGCCCTGGGGCAGATCGGCAGGATTGAGGCGGTATTGGTTGATTTTACGGCCGTACCCATACCCCATCTGCCGGTAAAAATCGGGCCGAAACGGATAAAGCGTAGTCAGCGCCGCCCCTTTTTCGCGGTAGTGCGCCTGGAAAAATTGCAGCATGTCGTAGGCGATGTGCGCCTTTTTGTGCAGCAAATCCACGCCCACGCCGCCGACACCACCCACCAGCATATCGACGCCGTGCAGCCGCATGGTGAAGTCGTACAGGCGCATCGCGCCGCGCAGTTCACCCGCTTCAAACAAGCCGTACACCTTGACGATGGGATCAGCGTGCATCTGTTGGGCCCGCTCCTTCAGACGGCGGCGGGCGGCATCATCGGTGGCCCGCACCCCGGGGTAGGCATTGGCGGAAACGAGGGTGAACTGGTCCCACTCGGCTTCGGTTTGTAACGGCCGTATCTCACGAACTGACTTCATAATTTTTCCTCCAGGTAAACATCAATGAGCGTGCTTTCCTAAATTATGATCAAAGATTGCGCAGATTTACCAGATTTTTGAATCTTTTCAATCTGCGAAGTCTTTGATAAAAGCCCCTATCAGGCACACTATTTGTCGAAGAGTCTTTCCTCCGCCCGATCGCGCACAAAAAAGAACAACAGCACCAGGGTCAGCCCCATGATGGTGGCCGAAATCAGGCTCAGGCCCGGCACGCCGTAGGTTTCATATACCCACGGGCCGGTAAACCCGGCCGTGCTGGAGCCCAGCAAAGCGGCTGCGGCGGCCAGGGTCATCATTTTGCCCCGGTGTGCGGGGGCCTGCTCACTCACCAGGGCAATCACCCCCACCACCGAAAATTCAAAGGCAAAACGGGACACAATCAAACCAACCACAGCCAGGACCAAACCCTGGTTCAACAGCGGCAGCAGGCCATAACCAACGACGGCCAGGAAGGTTCCGATCATCACACCCCGGCGCAGCCCCATTTTATCGCCCAGCAGGCTCATCAACACGCTGCCGCCCAGGTCGGCCACGCCCAAAATGAGAGCCACTGTGCCCAAGGCCACTGCGCCCAGCCCATATTCCCGCGCCAGCCAGGTGCCGTAGCTGATGAAGATGTTCATCGCCGCCAGCATATTGCAGGCGGCCACCAGCAGCACCGCCCAGGCGGAGCGCCGGTTGTGGCCCAGATCAAAAAAGGCCTGCACCGTTTGCCAGGAAAAGCGCAGGGGTACGGCCGTTTCTCCCCCAGGTTGACGAACGCCAGGTAAACGGCCGTACCCCACAAAGGCCACCAGCATCAGCCCGCTCAGCAAAAAGAGGGGCAAACGCCAGCCGTAGGCGTCGATCAGCAGCCCCACCAGGTACAGGCCGATGATGCCCGCCAGCGCCCAGGCATACTCCAGCGTGCCCAGGCCACGCGCCCGCCGGTTAAACGGCAGGCGGGCGCTGAGATACGCCTGCAAGGTCGGCACAAAGGCGAAGGTGCCCAGGCCGCCAATGATCATGCCCACGGCAGCCAGCCAGAGGTTGGTGCTGAGGCCCACCACCAGGTAGCCCAACGCACCCAGCAGCAGCCCCAGGCGCATGGTAAAGCGGTAGCCGCGCTGGTCAGCCAGGGCACCAAAGGCGGGGGAAAGCAGCCCCATGGCGCTGCGCAGGCTGACCAACCGGCCCACGGCCACGCTGGTGGTGCGCAGCCCTTCGGCAATGACCGGCAGGAAGGGGAAAAAGAGTTGAACGGCCGTATCCGTCACCAACCGGGTAATGAGACCAAGAACAATAAGGCGGTTGACCGAAATTTCCGGCTCGGCCGCGCCCGACAGTGGTTTTGCCACAGCAAACTCCCGCACAACAAAACTCCACAAACAAGAAACAGCACCCAGGTTGCCTGAGTGCTGTTTCATTCAATTGTGGGCGGGTAGATTGTATCACCAAGTGGGGCGTTTGCTGGAATGACGGCCGTTAATCCAGCAATTCACAATTTGTGCCTGGCGCAACGTTCAAACCGCTAGCTGCACGAGGGTGCTGCGCACCCCCTCCTAAAAAACGTTGCCAGGCGCGCAGCGCCGAGGCGACGAGTACCTGAATTTGGTTATGCCAATGGCAGGTAGATGTCTGTGCGCAGGTTTTGCGGTTTGGTTCGGCGGGGATCGCGGTTGTGATAATGTTCAAAAACGGGCGCGTCGCGCAGCCGCTCACCGCTTTGTGGCAGCCAATGCGAGAAAATCAGCCGGTACGTCTCGTTGAACGTTTCGTACGGACCACGGTGGGTGAAGACAGCATAACGGCCGTCGGCAATCGTCTGCACCCCCACTTCCCCCTCTGGCGTGATAGGCCCGGCCAGCGTCAGGCAGGCGTCGTAGCGCAGCCTGCCGGGGTCGGTGATGTCCGGGCTGTCGTAAACGATGCCCAGCAGCTGGCTGGTAGGCTGCATCAGCCGGTTCTGGTAAGCAAAACGCATCAAGAGGGCAAAAGCGGCCGTTGAGGCGTCGCCATACGGTCCGGTCTGGCGCACAAAAAGCACGGTTTGCGGTGCCAGGATCACCAGTTTGGGCGTCAAGACCTGCGGAAGTTCGGTGCGAGATTGGCGGAAAGCGGCCGTTTCCAACAAATGCCGACCCTCACGAAATTCCGTCGGCGACTGGCCGAACTGCTGGCGGAATGCCTTGCCAAAGTTGGTCGGCGTCTCGTACCCGGCGTCCAGGGCAATATCGGTGATGGGATCAAACGTCTGGCGCAGCCGATTGGCCGCCCGCTCCAGCCGCAGGCGGCGAATGAACGTGCTCAGGCTTTCACCCGTGTAGGCCGTAAACAGGCGATGAAAGTGGTAGGGCGAAAAAGCCGCCACCGCCGCCACCTCCTCCAGACTGGGCGGCTCATCCAGCCGCGCCTGGATCAACAGCATCACCCGCCTGATGCTTGCCTGGTAGTCAATTTTTGTTTCGGGGCGTTGGGTCATAAAGTTTCCACCCTCACCCCAGCCCTCTCCCTGGCAGGGAGAGGGAGTCAGATTCCCTCCCCTTCGCAGGGGGAAGGTTAGAGTGGGGGTCTAAAAAAGGCTGGCGAATGATGGTTTTCAGCTTTTCCGGTGCGGTACGGCCGGGATCGCTCAAGTAAATCTCGTGATGTCTGCCGGTTAGCTGGCCGCCCCTGGCCCAGATGAAGTCGTGCAGCTTTTGAATGGTCGGCCCTTCGTCGGCGTACGGGCCAACGTACAGGATTTGCGCCGCCTGGCCTTCAGCAAAACGGGCGAAGTTTACCTGGGCAACGGCCGTTAACCCCTTCTTCTTCAGCACCTGCGTTTTGGCCTCATCTGCCATTTCCGCCGTGACAAACTCCGGCTGCATAATCATCGCCTGCCAACGCCAGTTCGATTTGTCTTGCACGGAAAACTGGCTCATGTCGTCGGCCCACCACAGCCCTTCCAGCGGCATGACGCCGTAATCCAGGGCCTGCTCACCCTTTTTGACCATGAACTTCAAGGTGTAAGCCACGGCATACAGCGCCGACACGGCCTCTTTGTACCACTGTGCCGTGTTGGGATCGCCTTCGCCCAAAATAGTGAGAAAGTTCATGGCGGGCACATCAACAACGGCCGTTGCCTTAGCCGTTGGAGTATACAAATGTTTCAGCTCTTTTTTGAAATCCACCTTCTGCATGGTTCACTCCTGAAAATGTTCTATCAGATGGCAATAGCATAACACGGGGCAACGGCCGTTTGCTATTCCAAACTTGCGCATTGTGCCATAAACAACAACCTCGGCGTTAAACTACTTTTCCCCCGACCGCGACTTTTCGTTATAATGCATCACACATCAGAGACCGGAGAAAAACTATGAGTGACCAACCGCATCATCCTGTCATTGGCTGGGAGCAAGCAACGGCCGTTCCCGACAACCACCGTTTTAACCACTACCTGCACACCCAAAACGGTCACCTGCACCTGGATGGCCTGGACCTGGCCCAGATTTTCCTGGATGAAGCGCCGCAAGGCTTCACCCAAACCCTGCCCAGCCCGCTGGAAATTGTCTACCTGCCGCTCATCCGGCAGCAGGTCCACAAGATGAACCAGGTCTTCAGCGACGTCATCGCCGAGCTGGGCTACGGCGGCCAGTTTCATTACACCTACGCCTCCAAAGCCAACGCCGCCGAAGAAGTGATCCGCACCACCCTCGGCGCAGGGGCGCACCACGAAATGTCCTCCACCGTCGATGTGGACATTGCCAAGCTGATGATCCAGCGCGGCCTGCTCACGCCCGACCGCATGATTGTGTGCAACGGCTTCAAGGGACCAAACTCGCTCTATGCCGCCAACATTTTGCAGCTGCGCCTGCTGCATGAAAACATCATCCCTGTCATCGAAGATTTGCCAGAAATTGCGCCCTTCCTCAGCTCCGGCCAAACGTTTAACCTGGGGCTGCGCCAAAAAAGCTACGGTCCCAACGAAACCCTGGCCGAGATGGACAAAGCCAACTCCCGCTTTGGCCTGAACACCGAGGATATGTGGAAAGCGGCCGACTACATCGCCGCCGCGCCCAACCTGACGCTGAAAATGTATCACTACATGGTCGGCAGCCAGCTCACCGATATTCCCGCCTTCATCAGCTGGCTCAAGCCGGGAATCGAGCTGTTTGCCCGGCTGCGCCAGCGCTACCCCAGCCTGAGCATCTTCAACTTTGGCGGCGGCATGCCCGTCGGCATGACGCTCGATTTTCACTTTGACTACCACGACTTTGCCCGGCAGCTGCTGACGGCCCTGCAGGAAGCGTGCCGCCGTTACAACGTGCCGGTGCCGGACGTGATGGGGGAATTCGGCCGTTACACCACCTCGGAGCACGGCGCCCATTTGTTCAAAATTATTGCCGCCAAGGACAATGGCTCCAAGCTGCCCTGGTACATCATTGATGGCTCGATCATGAGCTCCTTCCCGGACAGCTGGGCGCTGGCGGAGCATTTTATCGTGCTGCCGCTGAACCACCTGGACAAGCCATTCCAGCAGGTACAGCTTGGCGGCATCACCTGCGACAGCGACGATATTTACCCGCCCAAACCGAGCAAATCACCACTTTACCTGCCAGTGGAGACGGATGAGCTGTACATCGGCTTTTTCAGCATTGGCGCGTACCAGGAGATGTTGGGCGGGGTGAAGGGCAGCAAACATTGCGTCCTGCCCGAAGCGTATGAGTTGATTATTGATAAGGAGGGAGACGGCCGTTTCCAATTCCAAATTCTGCACGGCCAACATCCCGATGATGTGCTGCGTAACCTGGGTTATGCCGTCTAAAACCATGCAACCAAAGCACACGCAGCCCGTAAATACAGGTAAAATTACCCCAAAATGCAAACCGATCCCCAGATACAGGGAAAATATTAACCGTTAACCATTTACAATTAACCATTTTCAATTAACCATTTCTGTATTCTTTTTCCGAGGAAAAGCACATGAAACTAGATCGCACCCGCATCATTTTCATCGCCATCATTGGCATAGCCGCCCTGGTCATTTGTGGCGTGGCCGCCTCCAGCATCATCAACAGCTTCAATGACAATGATGAGCCGGACGTCGCCGACGTCAGCGACAACGACAACACCAACGGCTCCACTGTCAGCAACGTCGATCTCGACTCACCAGACCCAATTTGGGGGCCGAATTACGATGCCAACGACGGCCTGCCCACCTACATTTGCGGTGCTGACGCCTTCGGCAGCTATTTCACCTTGCAGCAAATGCAGATGAGCGGCAAAGATATCGAGCAGGGTTTCCACCTGGGCATCATCCCCTTCTTCCTCACCGATGAATACGACATCACTGAGGAGCAGCGCACCGCCTTGCTGGAGTCTGGCCAGTGGAACTGCCTGCTCACCACGCTGGACTCGGTTGCCCTCTCCAGCCCCGGCGTCATCACCGCCATCGTGGATGAAAGCGCCGGTGCCGACCAGCTGTGGGGCCGCGACATCAACACGATCAATGACCTGGCGGGCAAACGCATCGCCTTTGCCCGCGATTCGGTCGGCGAATACTTTGTCTACTACGCCCTCTCCATCGCCCAGCTCAGCCCGCGTTCGCAGGTGACCCTGGTGCCCCAGGACAGCGTCGAGGACGCCATCGACGTCTTCAACAACGGCCAGGCCGATGTAGTTTCGGCCTGGGAGCCCAATATTTATGATGCCGAGCAGAGCGGCGGCGAAGAGCTGCTCAGCTCCGAGCAGCTGCGTATCGTCATTGACGTGATTGTCACTTCCCGCCAATCCATCCAGACCAATGCCGACCTGGTGCAGAATTTCCACAACGCCTGGTTTGCCACGCTGAAGGCGCAGGTGGAGGATTTTGATACGGCCGCTTCCCAAATCGCCGCCTGGGGTAACAACGACTGGACCTTTGTCTACGCCGAAACCGCCTCCGATGATTTTGCCGCCTGGCTGGAAAGCGTCGCCCAGGCCGACCTCGGCGACAACTCCTTTGTGATGCGCGACACGCGGCCCATCATCTCCCGCCTGGAGATTGCCCGCCGCGTCTGGGCCGCCTCCGACGTGAACATTCCCAACGACAACGTGGAAGACCTGGTCAACGGCGGCTTTGTCCTGCGTGCCGCCGATCAGGCCAGTTTGCAGCCCAACGGCAAGCCAGTCAACGACACCTTCTCCATCTCGGCCCAGGTGGACCTCTCCGGCGTCGCCACCGATGCCGCCGCCACGCTGGCCGTGCTGCCCTGCCGCACCTTCGACTTTCTGCCGGAATCCACCGAACTGACGCTGGAATCGCGGCGCATTTTGGACAACTGTGTGGTGCCCACCATGAGCCAGAGCATTGGCCTGCTGCTGCGGGTGCGCGGCTCCTCCGCCTGGCCCGCCAACACCCCACCCTACACCGAAGCCGACATTTTGGAAGTGGCCGAAGGGCGCGCCCAATCGGTGGTGGATTATTTGGTGTCGCAGGGCATCGATCCGGCCCGCTTCATTGTGGAGGCCGCCCTGCCGCCCGAAGAGCGGCGCGGCACGGATGATCCCACGCTGCAATCGCTGGATCGTTACGTGGAGCTGACGTTGGTCACGGCGGGACGGTAATTTTTAGTAAAAAGTAAAAGAGTGAAAAGTGAAAAGTTCTTGCTACTTTTCACTTTTTACTTCTCACTTTTCACTTCCCAACCGAGGATTTTATGAACCGACAAAATTTTCGCGGGTTTCCCCTGCTTTTTATCCTGTTGGCTTTGCCGATGCTGGCTTGCAGCGTCTTGGGCATTGGCGGCAGCGACGACATCCCGAACAACGCCGTGGTAGTGAATGTGGTAGCCAACACAACGGCCGCTCCCTGGTTAGAAACGGCCGTTACCACCTTCAACGAATCCGAAACGGAAACCAGCAGCGGCGATCCGGCCTTTGTGGTGCTGAACGCCGTCGAATCGGGCCAGGCGGTGGGCCAGCTGCAAAACGATCCGGCCATTGCCCTGTGGCTGCCCGAAGATGCCGTGTGGACTGAGGTGCTGGCCGACGGCGGCGACGGCAGCTTCCAGAACGACTGCGTCAGCGTGGCGCAAAGCCCGCTGGTCATCGGCATGTGGCGCGAGGTGGCCGAGGCGCTGGGCTGGCCCGGCCTGCCGCTGGGCTGGCTGGACATCGGCAGTCTGGCCGCTGATCCGGCCGCCTGGGATTATTACAGCGGTGGTGCGCTGGGCGAATCGTTTAAGCTGGGCCACACGCACCCTGGTTTGTCCGGCTCTGGTGCCAGCACGCTGCTGGCCGTGGTCCAGGCCGCCGAATCCAAAACCGAAGCGGTGAGCGTGGCCGACATTGGCTTGCCGATTGTGCAGGCCAGCGTCGGTGCCTTTGAGGGCGGCGTGACCTGGTTCAGCAGCAGCACACAAACTCTGGCCCAAACCATGGCCGAACGCGGCGTTGAGTATCTGACGGCAGGCGTGATGTACGAAGCCAACGTGGCCCAGTTGGGCGGCGATGAGATCGTGGCGATTTACCCGTTGGAAGGCACCTTTGTGGCCGAATTCCCTGCCTGTATTCGCGGCTCCGCTACAGACGCCGAGCAGGAAGCGGCCGTTCTCTTCCGTGACTTCTTGCTGAGCGAGGCGGGGCAGCAGCTGGCGGCTGACAATGGACTGCGACCGGTGAATACGGCCGCTTCCCTCCCCGCCACAGACGCCATTGACCCGACCCAACCAGCCACCGTGTTTGACACACCGTCGGTGAACACCATTTTTGCCGTGCAGGCGCTGTGGCAAGAGGCGCGTAAAGACGTGAACCTGGTGATGCTGCTAGACACGTCGGGCAGTATGCGCGGCTCGAAAATGGACAATATGCAGGAAGCGGCCGTTCAATTTGTGCAGCAAATGGGCGACGACGACTACATCTCTATCATTGCCTTCAGCACCGAGCCAGAGCTGATTGTGCGGCACGTGCTGGTGGGGGAAAACCGGGACAAAATCGTTCGGGCCATCACCGATTTGCGGGCCATCGGCGACACGACGCTGTTTGACGCCATCGGCGACGGCGCGGCCCTGCTGACGGCAACTACCCAGCCGACCACGGCCAATGCCATGATCGTCCTCAGCGACGGGCAGGACACACGCAGCTATCGCTTCAACACGGCCACGGCGATGCAGGAAGCGACAACCAGCAATGCCACCGTCTTCACCATCGCCTACGGCGGCGACGCCGACGAACGAACGCTGGAGCAGCTGGCCATCCAGGCCAACGGCAACTTCTTTGTCGGTGATGAAGCGTCCATTGCCGCGATTTACGAGGAAATGTCGGCCGCCTTTGGTGGCAGCGTCGGCGTGGGGCGTTAATAATCAACAACGGCCGTAGGGGCGAGGCAATCGGCCAAAACCCTGGCACAAACCAACCACTCCCCACCGATTGCCTCGCCCCCCGGCTCACCCATGAACCCGTCAGGGCGAAACAGACCTGATGCCAGAGATCGGGGGCGAGGCGGTGGTGAGGGGAGATATGTTGATGGAGGCGAGGTAATGTGCCACCGCCTCGCCCCTACGGGATCATTGGAAAAATATGTTTGAACAACTTGTGCACATCAATGAACGGCCGTACCCCTTCTCCATCTACACCGCCGACACCCTCTGGACCGACCCGCACATTGCCCAACAGATGCTCCGGGCTCACCTGAACCCCAACACAGACAGCGCCTCGCGGCGGCCCGCCTTTATCGAGGCGTCAGTGGATTGGCTGCAAGCGCGGTTTCATATTGGCCCCGGCACACGCCTGGCCGATTTTGGCTGTGGGCCGGGGCTGTACACCACCCGGCTGGCCCAGCTAGGCGCGCAGGTAACGGGGATTGAATTTTCGGAAAATTCGCTGCGGTATGCAAGGGAAACGGCCGTAACCCACCACCTCCCCATCGACTACATGCACACCAACTACCTGCAATTCCACTCCGACAAGCGGTTCGATCTCATCACGCTCATCTACTGCGACTTTTGCGCCCTCAGCCCGGCGCAGCGGCACACGCTGCTGGGCATCTTCCGCCACCACCTGGCCGACGACGGCGCGATTGTGCTGGACGTGCATTCACTGGTGGAATATGAAAATTTTGAGGAAGGGGTGAGTTACGGCCGTAACCAATCCGGCAGCTTCTGGACCGATGAAGATTATTTTTCCTTCACCAACCAGTTCAAATACGACGCCGAGCACGTAACGCTGGACAAATACACCATCTTCACCCCCACGCGTACCTTTGAAATTTACAACTGGCTGCAGCACTTCGACCAGGATTCGCTGACGGCCGAATTCACCGCCAGCGGCCTCGTCATCACCAATTGGTACGCCAACGTCGCCGGGGAACCGTTTGATCCGCAATCCTCCACCATGGCCGTCGTGGCCACCAAATCGTAGGGGCGAGGCGGTTGGCCATCATCTCCCGAAAGACAGATAACGATCCCCTCCAACCGCCTCGCCCTCTTGGCCCCAAATCCACCTACCAGGGCATGAGGCAATCGGCCAAAACCTGGGAAAAATCGGAACCAACCCTACACCAATTGCCTCACCTACCTTACACCAATGCCAAGATCAGGGCGAGGCGGCGGTGGGGGAGATTCGTTGTTAGAGGCAAGATGGTCTGCCGCCGCCTCTCCCCTACAAGACGGTGCATTTTTTGTTAAAATACCCCCCATGATTCAACAACCCCTGTTCACCGTGGGCGACGTGCCCGTTTTTGGCGACGCCATCCTGGCCCCCATGGCTGGCTATTCGGACGTGCCGTACCGGGCGCTGTGCCGCGCCTACGGTTCCGCCATGCATTACACCGAATTTGTCCCCGTCGAGGCGCTGCTGGGCAAGCGCGTCCACGAGCGGTTCCGCCAGCGGCTGGACACGCAGCCGGGCGAACATCCGATGGTGTTCCAGATTTTTGGCAACAATGCCCAGATGCTGCTGGATGCCGCCCGGCGCATTCAGGAATGGGGGCCGGACATCATCGACATCAACATGGGCTGCTCGACGCGCAAGGTGAGCGGGCGCGGCGCGGGTGTGGGCATGATGCCCCAGCCCGCGCTCATCGCGGAGACGTTTAAGCTGCTCAGCCAGCACCTGGAGGTGCCGATCACCGGCAAAATCCGGCTGGGTTGGGACGCCACGCAGGAGAACTTTTTGGAAATCGGCCGTATTTTGGAGCAAAACGGCGCGGCATTGATAGCGATGCACGGCCGTACCAAGGTGCAAAAATACGGCGGCGAGGCCAACTGGGACGCTATCGCCGCGCTGAAGCAGGCGGTCAGCGTGCCGGTCATTGGCAACGGGGATGTGCAAACGCCGGAGGACATCGACCGAATGAAGACCCACACTGGCTGCGACGCGGTGATGATTGGCCGAGCCGCCATCGGCAATCCGTGGATTTTTGCCCGCCAGCGGCGCGAGGAACTGGCCATTGGTGACATCATCCAGGCGGTGCGCCTGCACGCCCGCGAAATGGTGGCCTACTATGGCGAAGCCCCCGGTCTGCGCCAGTTCCGCAAGCACCTGAAGCGCTATTTTGAGGACATCCCTGGTCTTGAGCTGGATTCGCTGTTGAGCACGGAATCTTTTGCTGAGTTTGAAGAGGGACTAGAGGGAGTGGAAACGGCCGTTCCCTTAGGTATTTCCGTCTAGATTTTTATACGATTTTATATTTTTGGAGCAATTTCATTGTGGAAGATCAATACAAGCGAATCCATGAGGTTGTAATAGAAGGATCGTTAGAAGATTTTCGGGCCTTAATGCACGAAATTCGTGAAACTGATTCTAAAAATATTCGTGAAGATGTTATTTATCTACACGAAGAGGCAACATCTCCTAGCTCTCCTAAAAACATAGGGAAATGGGAACTAACGCTAGGAGGCTCGCTTCAAAAACGTGGATATATCAATGCCCGTCAGCTTCCAAATGGCAAAACAAAACTGCTTTTTTATTACTCTCCTAAATATCTCCCGATTGGTGAACAATTTGAAGAAAATTTTTTTCAAACTCTGATGAGTCAAATGGAGATAGCCTCGAACGTCAAGACTGATAATCTGCCTCTTTCTCCATCCGATATACTTCAAGGCTTGCAAGGGTTTTTCTTAAGTGAAGATGCTCAGGATAAACTTTTGCTACTTAAAGATGCAAAAGCAGAACTCATTCAAAAAGACTACGATAACTGGAATGGAGGCACATATTATTATTCACTGAAAATTGATGTGTTACCTTCAAAATTCAGAAAATTTGTTGATAAACCTCAAGAGCTTGAACAGCAAATCCTTGAAAAAGGTCAAGACCTTCTTCGTCCCTACCCCAATCTTTCTCTTAGCGAAGTATGTTTAGCACCATCTTTATCTGAAGATTCTTATAAACCTACAGTCGAAGGTAAATTTATTGAAATTGTCAACATACCTGATGATTTTTACAAGAAGTTAATTGATGAGATAAATCAGGCTTACAATTTTCAGCTTCCAATTTCTCTATCTGTACTAATCAGAAAACTCTTCGAAAATTTAATCATTGATATTCTTAGAAAAAAGTACGGAACCGAAGAACTTGAGCTTTATTACGATCCAAGAAGAAGAAGATTTCAGGATTTCTCTGTGTTGCTAAAAAATCTTGAAGCGAAACAACCCGATTTTCATCACATTTCGACCAACTTGAATCAAAACTTTATCATCCAACTCAATTGGTATAGAGAAACTGGTAACTCAGGCGCTCATTCAATTGACACCGATAAAGTAGCAATGGAATCGTACAAAGACAAAAAAGATGAAATTAATCGCAATATTCATTTTCTAGTACGAGTTTTGCAAAATATCTCCTGAGCTTAAGAATATCCTAGTTTAAATACGGCCGTTCATTGTCGCAAAATAGCCCGTCATCTCCACGTAACCTATAGCCGACACCGGCTGCCCCGCCAGCGTGCCGCTAAATTGGGACGCCCCTTCCCAGTAAACCGTTGACACATTGAGTTCTTGATTGGGCATTAACGGCCGTCCTTCCAACACCAAATCCAGCGAATCAATCTCAATCCGCCAGCCCGCCGGGTAGGTGGCGCCACTTGTGGGACTTGTCCACTCGTCCAAAACTTCCAGCGACCAATCTTCGCGCGTCAGGTGGGTCACCGTGCCGTCGGCGGCGATGAAGCTGCCGCTGGAATACGGTTCCAATGTGCCATCCTCCCGCCGAATCTGGAAAAACATCAGCGAACTGCCATTGTCAAACTGCATCGAGAACCAATCCCAGCCAATCGCCCCTTCGCTGAGGGCGCTGGTGCTGTACTCGTGGTCTTTCCAGCTTAGCCCGGTCACGTCAATCGTTTCCTCGCCAATGCGCACCGTGCCGCGCGTCTCTTGGCGCACCTGCGAATAGTAATACGAGGCATTGCCCGGCTCTGGCCCTTTGGCGCTCAGGCCACCGTCGCCGTGCAGGATGGGCGGCAGCGTTTGCGTCAGGAGCAGATCCAGGGCCACGTCGCCGCCGTCGGCCAGCAGGCGCACCCCGCCGGAGGGCAGCTCCTCAACTGACCAATCCTCCAGCCAGACGCGGTACGGCACAGCCTGCGCCCCGGCCAGCCCTGCCGCGCCGCGGCTAAACCGCTCGTGCGGGTAAAACGCCTCGTTGGCCACGTCGCTGACGGTGAAGTGGGCCAGGTACACCTGGTTGCTGCGCCAATCGGAGGCCGCGTCTGTTACCGCGTCGGGCGTCAGCGCCCGGCGGAAAATGGTGAACTGGTAGCCAAATTGACGGCCGTTTCCATCATCCAAATTCCCCGTGTAATACCACCACTCCGTCTGGTAATCGTCGTGCGCCCCCAAATCGCGGGGAAACTCAATGTTGTTCGGTTCGGTAGCGCGGGCAAAACCGCTTGTGTCTTCCGCAACTTGGAGAAAGGTGGCTTCAGCAACGGCCGTTGCCGACCCCGCCCCAAAGTTCCACCACACCAACCCGCCAGCCACCAGTAAGGTGAAAATTATCAAAATGATGCTCAATCGTTTCATGATCTTTACTTTTTGTTTTCATCAAAGATTTCGCAGATTAAAAAGATTAAATCTGGTTAATCTGCGAAATCTGCTGATAAAAAATCTCTTCAAATCCAACCCGCTCGGGATGCTCCGCTCCCCTCAGCATGACAATTACAAATCCTTGTAATCCGCGTAATCCGCGGCTAATTTTTATTCAGATCGTACGGCCGTTGCCACCACCATCTTGCCCACCCGCAGCGCCGGATACAGCCCGGCCAGCAGCGCCGCGCCCAGAGCCACCAGGAACGCATTGATGAACTGGCTCGGCTCCAGCTGCATTTGCAGCGTCCAGCCAAACGAGCGCAGATTGATGACGTAAATCAAAATGTAGGCCAGCACAAAGCCGGTCGGCAGCGCCAGCAGCCCCGCCGTGCTGCCCATGAGGCCCGTTTCCAGCAGGGTGAGCTGCCACAGCTGACGCACCGTCATGCCCGTGGCCCGCAGCACGCCAAACTCGCGGGCGCGCTCCAATTGCAAGCTCATCAACGCACTCAGCACGCCGATGAAGGCGACGACCACCGCCAACAGGCGCAAAGCGGCCGTTATGGCAAAGGTGCGGTCAAAAATCACCAGCGCATTTTCGCGCAGGCTCTGGTTGGAGGAGATTTGCACGTCGGAACGGCCGTTAAATTCAACCTGCAACGCCTCCACCACCGGCTCAATCGGCTGCCCCGGCTCCAAAAACAGGGCCATCGTGCTGAAGCTGTCATCCTGCCACAGGTCGTCGTACAGGGCGCGGCCGATGTGCACACTGCCCTGCTGCGAGGCGTAATCGTAGTACACCGCCAGCACCGGCAGCGTGCGCGGCCCGGCGGGCGTGTCGATGGTGATCGGCTCCGGCGGCAGGCTCATGTTTTCGTTGCGATAAAGCGGCTCGGTGATCATCACCCCGTCGCCCGCTAAAAATTGATCCCAAATCGTGTCCAAATCGGCCGACTGCCACAAATATTGTCGCTGCCCCTGCGACACGTCGCCGCTATCCGCGTGCAGATTGACGCGGCGGTTCAATTCGGGCAAAGCGACTTCAATCTGACGAGTGGTGACCGCTTGTGCCACGCCGGGGAAATTGACGGCCGTTGCCACCACATCCCCCGGCAAAGTCCCACTCGTCTCGCTGGCCGTCAGGCGCGGCGGCGCGAGGTAGACGTCCGCCTGGAGCGTGTCGCTGAGCCACAGCGTCACCGTCTGGCGGAACGAGCCAATCATGATCGACACGCCAACGATGACCGACACCGCCACCATCAGCGCGGCAATCGCCACCGAGGTGCGGCTGAGCGAGCGCACGATGTCGCGTGGGGCCATGCGCCCCAGCACGCCCAGCAGCTTTGAGCCAACCGGGGTGAGCCAGCGCATGAGAAAGACGGTAAGCGGCGGCGTCAGCAAAGCAAAACCAAACAGCACGGCAAACAATCCGGCAAAGGCGATGACCAGCGAATTGGTGCGCAGCCAGAGCAGCAGCGTGCCAATGGCGCTCAGCGCCAGCCAGGCCACCACCAGCCAGGGCAGCAATCGCTGGGCGTTGCTCTCAATTGTCGAGCGGCGCAGCGTGCTTTGCGGCGCGGTTTTCATCGCCTCGCGGGCGGGCACGGCGGCGGCCAACAGGGCAGCGGCGACGCCAATCAGCAAACCGCGCACCAGGGCGGCGGGCGGGATGGCCACGTTTTGCACGTTGACCACAAAATACAAATCGTTAATCGTTTGGGTGACCAATCGCACCATGCCCTGACCGAGCACGACACCCAGCCCCACGCCCAGCAGCGAACCAATCAGCCCCAAAACGGCCGCTTCCCCCACAATCAGACCAAACAGCTGCCCGCCGGTCACGCCCAAACAGCGCAAAATGCCAAATAACGGCCGTCGCTGCACCACGCTAAAGCTCACCGTGTTGTAGATGAGAAACATGCCCACCACCAGCGCCAGCAGGCTCAGCGCCGTCAAGTTCAGCTCAAAGGCGGCGGTCATTTGCTGCACGGTATTGCTGCGCGCCGACGCCGTTTCCAGGCGCACGCCTTCCGGCAAAAACGTCTCAATGCGGGCCAAATCAGCTTCATCATTCACAATGAGATCGATGTAGGAGAGACGGCCGTTCAGCCCCAAAAGCGGCTGCGCGTTGGCAATATCGGTAAACAGCACGCTGCTCAGGGCGCGCTGATTCACCTCATCCCCCGGTTGCAGCAAGCCAACAATGCGGAAGGGAACCCGCTGCCCCGCGTCATCCAGCGTGATCGTGTCGCCAAGCGCCACGCCCGTTGCTTCAGCCAGCCCTTCGGTGAGCAGCAGCGTGTTTGGCTCCGCCAAAAAAGCAACCAGATCGCCAATGTCGCCCGCACCATCGCCAAAGTAGCTGCGGAACGGCGGCTCGGCAAACAGATCCATGCCAATCAGCCGCAGCGGCTGCTCGCCCAGCTCGGGCGACTGCACGTACCCTTCCACCACCGGCGCGGCGGGCGAAAAGCCCAGCTCGGTGCGCAAATCGGTGTAAACCGCCTCGTCCAGGCCGGTAGAATCGGCCACCAGCCGGTGCGTGGTTTGTCCGGTGATGGCGCTGGTCGAAAGCTCAAAAGCGCGGCTGGCGGAACCGCTGGCCAGGTCAATCGAGACCATCATGGCCACGCCGATGGCCACGCCAAGCACAAAAAGAATGTATTGAAACGGCCGTCGCCGCATCCGCCGCCAGGCGGCCCGCCAAAGTGGTTTGTTGTGGATAGAAGCTGTTTTCATTTGTTTAGTTGTAGGAGATTGGAGATTGGAGATTAGAGATTGGGCCAATCTCTAATCTCCAATCTCCTGCCCCAGCCTCCGCCGTTGTCAACAGTTGCCCATCGTGCACGCGGAACACCCGGTCGGCAAAAGGCACCACTTCCGGGCTGTGCGTAGCCATGATCAGCGTCTTGTTTTGCCGCCGGGTCAAATCCAGCAGCAGCTTTAGCACACGCTCCCCTGTCTCTTCATCCAGGTTGCCGGTTGGCTCATCGGCCAGCACCAGCATCGGGTCGTGCACCAGGGCGCGGGCAATGGCCACGCGCTGCTGCTCCCCGCCAGAGAGCTTGTCGGGGAACGTATCGCGCCGATCGGCCAGCCCCACCTGTTCCAGCAGGGTCATGGCCGATTCGGTGGCCGAACGGCCGTTGCCCGCCAGCTCCATCGGCAAGGTCACATTTTCCAACACGGTCAGTGTCGGAATCAGATTAAAAAATTGGAACACAAAGCCGATATGATCGCGCCGGAACAGCGTACGCGGCCGTTCCTTCATTGCCGTAATAGAATTTCCCGCCACCAGCACTTCACCAGAACTGGGCGCCTCGATGCCGCTGATCAGATTAAGCAGCGTGCTTTTGCCGCTGCCGCTTTTGCCCAGCAGCACGGCAAACTCTCCTTCACAAAACTCGCCGCTGACCTGATCCAGCACCAGCCGCGTCTGGTTTCCTTCGGCAAAAGCCTTGCTCAACGATTTAAGTTGAACCACAGGCTGTTTTTTATTCATAGCCACACACCTTGTTAAAATCCGGGTTTTGCCCAGGATTTGTCTGGATTATAAACAGAATATGAACGATTTGCCCCAAAAATATTGACAAAACATTAACAAAAAGGATACAATAGGCCCTATCGTTCGTCAAGGCAAGTACCTGAAATGCTCATTTTCTAGGCAAAGATTCAGGCGACCTTAAATTGGAGCCCATTTTCGGGGGGTGGATTAGGGAGCAAACGGCCGCTTCTCCACCCACCACAACCAGGATTCGCCCTGGCGTAAGGATACGGCCGTTCAACACATCTAAATCTATGCAAGTTGATGCCGCAAACCGCAAACAACCGCTGTAGCAAGAATCACCCTAAGCAAAATAAACGATGGGACTTCGCGTCTCCCCCGCCGCTTTGACTGATTAAGGGAACCGACGCCACCAGATGTGCAAGCTTAATGAAACTACCTGAAAAGGCACCGCTGCATCCTCCACACCAGAGGTTTCAGCATCAAGGAGAACATTATGTTAAATGCAGTGAAGGAATTAAACGGATACCACAAACATGATCCGGAGCAGCGTAATGGGCACGCCAACGGCAAGTCCAACGGCAAAACCCACACCCACGCCAATGGTGCCACCACGCATCATGAGGCAGTAGCTGACGACAAAAAAGCCATTGAAGCGGCCGTACGCACCATCCTGGCCCATGTGGGCGAAGACCCCGACCGCGAAGGGCTGGTTGGCACGCCCGACCGCATCGCCCGCATGTACGGCGAAATCCTGGCCGGGTACACCACCGACCCGGTCAAGCTGGTCAACAACGCCCTGTTCGACGTGGAATACGACGATCCGGTCATCGTCAAAGAGATTGAATACTTCAGCATGTGCGAACACCACATGCTGCCCTTCTTTGGCCGCGCCCACATCGCCTACATTCCTTCCGACAAGGTCATTGGCCTCTCCAAAATTCCGCGCATTGTGGAGATGTTTGCCCGCCGCTTGCAGGTGCAGGAACGTATGACCCGCCAGATCGCCGAAATGATCGACGAAGTGCTCAAGCCGCAGGGTGTGGCCGTGGTTGTTGAAGGGTCGCATATGTGCTCGATGATGCGTGGCGTTAAAAAAGAGCACCCGCGTATGATGACCAGCTACATGATTGGCAAATACCGCGAGGACAAGGACCTGCGCCGCGAGTTTATGGACCAGCTGCGCAAGTAAGCGCCACCCGATTCATCATTGATTTTTCAGAGCAGCTTCTCACCACGGGGAGGCTGCTCTTTTTGTTTCTTTGAGAAAACGACTGCCTCTCAACCTGTCATGCCCGCGAAGGCGGGCATCTACTCTTAGTTTGGCTTGTGCTACCTTTGGGTAGCAGCAAGTTCTCAAATTTGTTAGTAGCCAGGCACGCCAAAATCGGGTACAATATGTGAAAAATATCACAAAAGGTATTTTTTATCCGATTCAACGATTTATAGCTTTTGAGCCGACCCAAACACCAACGACTCAAATACGCTCCAAAGCAAAAGGTACCCGAAAATGAATACGCAACAACCCCGAGTCATTATCATCGGTGCGGGTTTTGGTGGACTGTTTGCCGCCCGCGCCCTGGCCAACCAGCCGGTTGATGTGCTGCTGATTGATCGCAGCAACTTTCATACCTTCACCCCCCTGCTCTACCAGGTGGCCACCTGCGCCCTGGACCCGTCTGAGATTGCCTACCCGGTGCGCACCATCTTTCGCAAGGACCGCAACATTCGCGCCCTGCTGGGCACGGTCACCGATATTGACTATACGAATAAGAGGGTGACGGTAGAAAACGGCCGTCAGCTGCTTGAAGAACCGTACGACTATCTCATCCTGGCGACCGGCAGCGTGCCTACCTACTTTGGCCAGGATGTGTTTCGTGAACATGCGCTGGAGCTGCGCACGCTGAGCGACGCCATTGCCCTGCGCAACCATATCCTCTCCCTGTTTGAACAGGCCACCTGGATCGAAGATGATACCGCCCGCGAAGCAATGACGACGATTGTGGTCGTTGGCGGCGGGCCGACGGGGCTGGAAACGGCCGGAGCGATTTACGAGCTGTACAACCATGTGCTCAACCGGGAATATTTGCACCGCAATTTACAGGCCCGAGTGGTGTTGGTGGAAATGCAGCCCCATCTGCTGGACCCCTACCCGGAAAAGCTGCGGCAGGCGGCGCTGGAGCAGCTGCGCTCACTGGGGGTGGAAGTCATGCTGGGTACGCCGGTTCAGGTAGTGGACGAACACGAGGTGGAGCTGGCCAACGGCACCGTTATTCCCACCTACACGCTGGTGTGGGCCGCTGGGGTGAAAGGATCGCCGCTGGCGGAGATGCTGGAACTGCCCTTGCAGCGCGGCGGGCGGCTGCCCATCCGGCCTACCACCGAAGTGCCCGACCGCCCTGGCATCTATGCCGTGGGCGATATGACTTACCTGGAGGATGAATCGGGTCGGCCATACCCGATGCTGATTCCGGTGGCGCAGCAGCAGGGTGAGCTGGCGGCGCAGAATATTTTGGCGGAGATTGGGGGGAGAGAGCAACGGCCGTTCACCTACAACGATCGCGGCAGCATGGCTACGATCGGCCGTCGACGGGCTGTGGCCTGGATTTACAACAAGATTCAGCTGCGCGGCTACATCGCCTGGCTGGCCTGGCTGGCGCTGCACCTGGTCACGCTGCTCGGCTTCCGCAACCGGCTGAATGTGTTTGTAAACTGGGTGTGGAACTACTTCACCTACGACCGCTCAGTGCGGATTATTTTGGAACAGGGGCGGAGGGAGGCAGTAAAAAGTGAGAAGTCAAAAGTAAAATGAGATTGGAGATTAGAGATTTCAATCTCCAATCTCTAATCTCCTAAATTGAGAAGACAGTGCGGGCGATGTTTTTCATTTCGGTGATGTTGTCCGCAATTGGTTTTGCGCCACGGAAGATGGCGCTGCCCGCGACCAGGGCGGTCGCCCCGGCGGCCACCACTTCGGCCGTATTTTTGGCGCTGATGCCGCCGTCTACCTCCAACCAGGCATTGCTGCGCCGCTCGGTGAGCATCTGGCGCAGGCGGCGAATTTTGGCGGTGCTTTGCGGGATGTAGCGCTGCCCGCCAAAACCCGGGTTCACCGACATGATGAGGATGAGGTCTACGTCGGGAATGATTTCCTCCAGCGTAGCCAGCGAGGTGGCCGGGTTGAGCGTCACCCCGGCCTTGACGCCCAACTCCTTGATGGCCTGGACGGTGCGGTGCAGGTGGTGGGTGGCCTCCACGTGCACCGTCAACCGCGAAGCGCCTGCTTTGGCGAAATCTTCCAGGTAACGCTCCGGTTCAGCAATCATCAGGTGCACGTCGAGGGGGATGCTGGCGGCTTCGGCCAACGGCCGTATCGCCTCCACCACCAGCGGACCAAACGAGATGTTGGGCACAAAACGGCCGTCCATGATATCCACGTGCAGCCAGTCCGCCCCACCGGCGATCGCTTCAGACACCTGCTCCCCCAGGCGGGTAAAATCGGCCGCCAGGATGGAGGGGGCAATCTTTACGGGCAGCATCCGTTAACCCAACAGCGACAGCGCCGCATCCACCATCGCCTCTGCTGTGATGCCCAAATTCTGGTAAATGGCCTTAAACGGGGCCGAGGCACCGTAACGATCCAGGCCGATGGCTTTACCGTCAAGCCCCAAATGCCGCTCCCAGCCCAGCGTCACCCCCGCCTCGATGGAGACCCGAGCAGTGATGGCCTTGGGCAGCACCGATTCCCGGTAAGCCGCGTCTTGGGCGGCAAAAATTTCCCAGCTGGGCATAGAAACCACGCGAGCCGCCACGCCTTTCGCGGCCAGTTTTTCCTGCGCTTCCAGGGCAATTTGCACTTCGGAGCCTGTGGCCAGCAGCAGCACCTGCGGATTGTCGGCGTCGCTGAGCACGTAGGCACCGCGGGCGGCGCCAGAGGCAGCGGCGTACTTGGTGCGGTCCAGGGTGGGCACGCCTTGCCGGGTGAGGATGAGCGATGTGGGGCCAGTTTTGTGCTCCAGAGCCGATTGCCAGGCAACGGCCGTTTCCGCTGCATCGGCCGGACGAATGACGGTCATGTTGGGCATGGCGCGCAGGGACATGACGTGCTCGATGGGCTGGTGGGTCGGGCCATCGGTGCCCAGGCCGATGCTGTCGTGTGTGAAGACGTAGATGACGGGCACGCCCATCAAGGCAGAGAGGCGAACCGAGCCGCGCATGTAGTCGGAGAAGACGAGGAAGGTGCCGCCATACGGCCGTACCCCGCCATGCAGCGCCATCCCGTTTAACATGCCGCCCATCGCGTGTTCACGCACGCCAAAATGGATATAACGGCCGCAAAAATCGTCGCGCGTCAGGGCCGCTTCACCCTTGATGTCGGTGTTGTTGGAGCCGGTGAGATCGGCCGAACCACCCAGCAAGTAGGGCACGTGCGGGGCGAGGGCGTTGAGCGTCTGCCCCGAGGCGGCGCGGGTGGCCACACTTTTGCCTGCCTCAAACGTGGGCAGGATGTCGTCCCAGTTGGTGGGCAGGTCGCCGTTGAGGAACTGCTGGAAGCGGGCCGCTTCTTCGGGGTAAGTGGCCAGGTATCTTTCCCAAATCGTTTCCCATTCAGCTTGGAAACGGCCGTCCATCTGCAAAAAGTCCCGCGCGGCATCAGGAATGTAGAAGAGTGGTTCAGTGGGCCAGCCCAGCGCCTGTTTGGTCAGCACAATTTCAGCGTCGCCCAGGGCCGAACCGTGTACGCCTGAGGTGTCTTGCTTGTTCGGGCTGCCGTAGCCGATGTGGGTGCGGCAGGCGATGATGGACGGCATGGCCTCGGCCGCTTTGGCTGCTTCGATGGCTGACTTCACCGCCAGCGGATCGTGCCCGTCGACCTTTTGCGTGTGCCAGCCGTAGGCGGCAAACCGGGCCATCACGTCTTCAGTGAAGGCCAGGTCGGTTTTGCCGTCAATGGTGATGCGGTTGTCATCGTACAGGACGATGAGCTTGCCCAGGCCCAGGTGCCCAGCCAGGGAAGCGGCTTCTTGCGACACACCTTCCATTAAATCGCCGTCCCCAGAAATGACATAGGTGTGGTGGTTGACAATTTCATAGCCGGGGCGATTAAACCGCGCCGCCAGCCAGCGCTCGGCCAGGGCCATACCCACGGCGTTGGTGATGCCCTGCCCCAGCGGCCCGGTGGTGGTCTCCACGCCGACGGTGTGGCCAAATTCCGGGTGGCCCGGCGTTTTGCTATCCCACTGGCGGAAATTTTGCAGCTCTGCCAGGGGCAAATCGTAGCCGCTGAGGTGCAGCAGGCTGTAGATGAGCATCGAGCCATGCCCGGCGGACAAGACAAACCGGTCGCGGTCGGGCCAGTCGGGGTCTTGCGGATTGTGGCGCAGGAATTGGGTCCACAGCACCACGGCAATATCGGCCGTACCCATCGGCATGCCGGGGTGGCCCTCGCCAGCTTTTTGTACGGCATCCATGGTGAGCCCACGAATGGTATTGGCGGCCTGACGATGTAATTCTAGGTTGTAATCACTCATTTTCTTCTCCTGTTGTTAGGAGATTGGAGATGAGAGATTGGAGATTCACACGCTCCAATCTCTCATCTCCAATCTCCTTGAATTATCGCGGAGCCATGCGGATGGCCCCATCCAGGCGAATGACTTCGCCATTGAGCATTTCATTTTCGATGATATGTTGGGCCAGGGCGGCGTATTCTTCCGGGCGGCCCAGGCGGGACGGAAAGGGTACTTGCTCGCCCAGGGAGAGGCGCGCTTTTTCCGGCAGTCCGGCCATCATGGGCGTCTCAAAGATGCCGGGGGCAATGGTCATGACGCGGATGCCGCTGCGGGCCAGGTCGCGGGCGATGGGCAGGGTCATGCCCACCACGCCACCTTTGGAGGCGGAATAAGCCGCCTGACCCATCTGGCCATCAAAAGCCGCCACGGAGGCGGTGTTGATGATGACGCCGCGCTCACCGACCTCGTTGGGTTCGCCTGCAGTCATGGCGACCGCAGCCAGGCGAATGACGTTGAAGGTGCCGATGAGGTTAATCTGGATGACTTTGGCAAACGCGTCCAGCGGATGCGGCCCATCGCGGCCAATGACTTTGGTGGCAATGGCGATACCGGCGCAGTTGATGACGCCCTGGAGAGCGCCGAATGTGGAAACGGCCGTATCCACCGCCCCCTGCACATCCGCCTCTGAGGTTACGTCGGTCCTGGCAAAGCGGACGTTGGCGCCCAGCTCGCTGGCCAGCGCTTCACCAGCTTCCTGGTTGAGATCGGCAATGACGACATTGGCCCCAGCGCCCGCCAGCCGCTGCACGCAAGCTGCGCCCAGACCGGAACTGCCGCCCGTTACTAAGAAGGTTGACCCCTGTATTTTCATGAATTTCACCTCGGCTGAAGTTGTCCCGCACCGATAGGTTACCTACCGACCCCTGGGCGTAATTTGTGGCTTGGTCTGTGCCGAAGGCTTACCGCACAGCTTACCCTCCGCGCCAGAATTGTAACAATTCTTAACAACCGTCCGCAATAGCAAAATCTTGCAGTAATTGTGACCAGCTGAGGGAATGTGTGTCCAAGAGGTGACTTATTTTTGACGGGGTGAAGAAGTGACAAGGTGAAGGGGTGACCGGGTGACAAAAGAGCGAATTTATCCCCTGTCAAATTGGAAAGCACTTTGTTTTTGCCCAAACCATTCCTGGCAGTGACATGAAAGAAGCTTTATTACCAGACGGAACGGCCGTTGCAGCATCGGCCACGGCACCCACCGAAGCCACTTGCCCACATTGTGGCGGTGTATTACTATTGCGCCAGCGCCGCACGATGAGTCAATCGGTGGTGGCGTTTTACTGGCGTCATGCCAGCAACCAAAACTTAAAATGCCGGGCAAGACGACGGCCTGGCGGTGATCGGTAATCAGTTTTCGGTCATCGGTGATCAGAAGCAGCAAACGGATTACAGATTACCGGTCACGGATGACGGAAAAGGAGTCCAAGATGTGTGGTCGGTTTGCCCTGATGACACCAACGGAAATGTTGGTGAAGCTGTTTGACGTGCCGGAAACGGCCGTAGAAAGCCTGCCCCCATCCATCCCGCGCTACAACATTGCGCCCACCCAACCTGTCGTCGCCATTCGGCTAGATGAAAACGGCGAACGAGACCTGACGTTTTTTCATTGGGGGCTGATTCCTTCGTGGTCCAAAGATATTCAGATGGGTTCGCGCATGATCAATGCGCGGTCGGAAACGGTGACGGAAAAACCGTCGTTCCGCAATGCGTTTAAGCGCCGCCGCTGCCTCATCCCGGCCGATGGCTTTTACGAGTGGCAAAAGCAGGCCGATGGCAAGCAGCCAATGTTTATTCGTCCAAGCGAGGGGGGGGAACGGCCGTTTGCCCTGGCTGGTTTGTGGGAGTTCTGGAGCGATCCAGACGGGGGAACCATTCAATCGTGCACCATTCTTACCACCACGCCGAATGAACTGATGGCCTCCATTCACAACCGCATGCCGGTG
Source organism: Anaerolineae bacterium (assembly GCA_020848035.1). GTDB lineage: Bacteria > Chloroflexota > Anaerolineae > Promineifilales > Promineifilaceae > Leptofilum. The sequence continues at coordinate 140,381 of JADLAX010000027.1, forward strand.
ATTGTGGAACCAGAAGATTTTGACCTGTGGCTCAACCCGGAACCTGATCCAGAGCAGGGGCTGCATTTGTTACGGCCGTATCCTGCCGAAAAAATGATGGCCTACCCCGTCAGCACCCTGGTCAACAACCCACGCAACGATGTGCCGCAGTGTGTCGAGCCCATCGCATAAGATTACCGTTGGGCAATTGGGCGTTTTAATTACCCAATTACCCAATTACCCTCTATACAAGGAAGCCAGATGCCTCAACAACCTGCCCTCTTCCTCGACCGTGACGGCGTTTTTATTGAAAACCGGGCCAGCTACGTGCGTAGTTGGGCCGATGTCGCCTTTTTCCCGGAAGCGTTGGCCGCGCTGGCGCGGATTCGGGAAGTGCCTTACAAAATTATTGTGGTCACCAATCAGTCGGCGGTGGGACGGGGGATCATGAGTCTAGAAACGGCCGTATCCCTCAATCAGCGAATTTTGGACGAGGTTGGGAGGGGGAACGGCCGTATCGACGCCACCTACCTCTGTCCAGCCGCCCCCAGCACCAACGATCCCTGCCGCAAGCCGCGCCCCGGCATGCTGCTCCAGGCCGCCCAGGAGCACAACCTCGATCTCAGTCACTCCATCATGATTGGCGATGCCCTGACGGACATCCAGGCTGGCCAGGCGGCGGGTGTTCAGCAGGCCGTCCTGCTGCTCACCGGGCGCGGCGCGGCCCAGGCCCAGCTGCCCCTGGCGGCGGAACTGCCCCCCTTTGCCACCTTCCCCACCCTGGCGGCGGCCCTCAACCACCTCTTCCCCGAGCTACCACAATAAAACAAAAAGTGGCTCAATCCATCTGGATTGAACCACTTTGAATGATACGCTTCAGGCTGCTAAGTTAGGATTGGACCGCTTCCTGGCCGCGCAAAAACCGTTTGCGCAGCTTGCTTTTTGGCTGGGATTCACCTTTGTCGCCATCGTCGCCGTAAGTGTAATAGGGACTCTGGTAGTAGTAGTAGAAGTTGTGTCCATCACTGCCCGCCTTCAACGAATTAAGCACTACACCCGCAACTTTGGCGTTTACATCCGTCAGGCGTTCTACCACCTGCTTAAATTGGTCTTTACGGCTCTTGTTGGCCCGGACGACGATGAGGGTTGTACCAGCCATCGCACTCAAAACGGCCGCATCCGTCACCGACAGCACCGGCGGGCTGTCGACAATCACAAAGTCATACTGGCGATCCAGCACTTCCAGGAGGCGGCGCATTTTGGTGGAACCCAGCAGTTCCGAGGGGTTGGGCGGAATGGGACCGCAGGTCATGATGTGCAGCCCTTCAACCTGAGTTGGCTGCACGGTATCTTCTACCAGGTTACGCACGTCGGCGTCGGAATCTTCCACATTGAGCTTCAACAGCAGGCTGGTAACACCGCGTTTGTTGGGCAGGGTGAAGATGGTGTGTTGCGACGGCCGTCGCAAATCCCCATCCACCACCAGCACATTGTGCCCGGCCTGCGCCAAAACCACCGCCAGGTTTCCGGCCGTCGTGCTCTTGCCTTCGCCGGAAACACCGCTGGTCATCAGCAGCAGCGAATTTTTCTTGTCCACCACCGAAAACTGAATCGCTGTGCGCAGCACCCGGTACGCTTCCGAAGTGGGCGAACGGGGATCAGACATCGTCACCAGCTTGCTTTCATCTTCACTGTTAATGAAGGCAATGCCGGCCAGAGTAGGCAGCTTACTCAGCCTGGTGATCTGATCTGGCGTCTTCACCGAATCATCCAGATACTCCAGCAAATAAGCTGCTGAAGCCGAGAGGACAAAGCCAATGCCAGCGGCCGTGATCACCGAAATAATCGAGTTGTTGCGCACCAGGGTCCCTTCCGTAGCCGGATCAACAATCTGGACAGTGTTGGTAGCCCCTTCCTGCGTCAGCGAAAGCAGCTCGGTGTATCGCCCGGTCAGCTCTTGCAGGTTAGATTCAAGAGTAATCAACTCATTGGTCGCTACAGAAATATCCCGGGCACTGATCAACTCGCCAATTTCCGCCTCTTTGGCCGTAATTTGGGCCTGAGTCTCTTCAATTTTGGAGCGGTAATCGGTTAACAAACCTTCCACAAATTCGGTATCAGCGCTTTCCAGGCTGGTTGGCGTACGCAGTGAGAGCTGGTGAGCCAGTTCCGCGGCCACCGCCATAGCGCGAATGGGATCCGTGTCGGTGACTGTGATGTCTACAAAGTTGGTGTCGTTCACCTGACGAATCTCAATGCCTCGCGGCAGCACTTCCAGACCCAGCGCCTGCGCCGTATCGCGGCTGAAACCGGGTTGGTTGGCAATCTCCACGTAAGCAGTAGCCAACTGCCGGGTTGTTGAAAAATCGGCGCTGCTCACATCAGTGGATTCCAGGTAGCTGCCAATGGCCAACCGCGTGTAGGAGCGGAAAACAGGCACCTGCTGCCGGGTGGCAAAAAAGCTGGCCACGGCCGCAATGATTGTCGTAATCGCAATCATCCACCACCACTTCAGTAACGGAGCCAAATATTCTTTAATGTTTATTTCCATTGCGCAATCCTATATTCCCTGCGAAAGATTTTGGTAATTGGCAGTTGGATCTTTGTACTCTTTAGCTAGCGATTTGCCAAATACAAAAATTGCCGCTTACAGTATACCCGATGTGACAAGCACCTGGGTGCACGCATTCCTGAGCAACCGCACCCACTTTCCGGCAGCGTAACTGACACAGAACGAGCAAAAGCAATACCGGAACGCTCGTCCGGTATTGCGTGGTCAACCTGTGGCGATGAAGATAACGACGTGACGTAAAAGTTGGTAAGACGGAACTGATGGCTGCAAACATCAAAAACCATGTGCGTAAAGCAAATTAACAAAAAGCAAAATAGCCGTCGTGGCGTGACTTGCTCAGCTGCCACGCCTGGCTTTCAGGGCCGTTGTCATCAGATGGGCCAGCATCAGGTGGATATCCTCCACCTGCTCTATGTTATTGCTGGGCACATGCATGTGAATATCAACCATGGGACCCAGCTTTCCCGCCGAAAAACCGGTCAGGCCGATGGTGGTGTTTTGCCCCGTATCGTTGGCAAACTGCACGGCCCGCAGCACATTTTCTGAATTACCGCTGGCGGAAATGCCAATCACCACGTCGCCCGGCCGCAAAAAGTTGGCCAGCTGTTTAACAAAAACGTTCTCGTACCCTTCGTCGTTGGCGTAGGCGGCCAGGATGGCCATATTGTCGGCCAGGCCAATCAGGCGAAAAGGGGGCAGGCTTTCATGCCGGGTGTTTTTGTTCAGGTCACACACAAAGTGGCTGGCGGTTGAGGCGCTGCCACCGTTGCCCATGACAAAAATTTGATTATTGTTTAAACGTGCGCTGTGCAGGGCGGTTACGGCCGTATAAATCGGCTCTTCATCCACCTTATCAATCGTGCTTTTCAGGGTGGCAAAATACTCTTTTACGATACCCATTGTAAACTCCTATCCTTACCGTCAAACAAACGGTTTACTTAACGTTGATAATCAAAAATGACCTTGCTGCCGTCGTGCCCCAGCGTAAATGGATACTCCTGAAAATCCTTCAGGGCATCGCGCACCCGCTCCTGATAACCGCGCGGCACGTAAAGCAGCAAAAAGCCGCCGCCACCGGCCCCGGAAATTTTTCCGCCAATGGCTCCGGCCCGGCAAGCCGTTGCGTACATATCGTCTAGAGCGCTGTTGCTAATCTGGCTGGCCAGCTGCTTTTTGAGCAGCCAGCTCTTGTGCAGCAAAGTGCCCACCTCGTCGATATTTTCTTTTTGAATTTCGTCACAGGCCAGGTGAGCTATGTCCTTCATTTCCGACAAAACAGTAAGCTTGTCTTTGATATTGGTCTTTTGCTCCTGCAGAATGGTATCGGCCTTACGCGTGACGCCGGTGAAAAAGAGCAGCAAATTGTCGCTCAGGCGGCGCATGGCCCGTTCGCTGAGCTTCAAGCGATGGGTATGCACGTCACCGTTGGTGGCAAACTCCATAAAGCGCAGCCCGCCGTAAGCGGCAATGTATTGGTCCTGAATGCCAATCGGCTTGCCCAACACTTCGCGCTCGATGCGGCACGCTTCCTGGGCCAGACGTTCGGTGAGCACAAGCTCTTTTTGGTAAGCATACATGGCGTGGAGCGCGCCCACGGTCACCGTGCTGGACGAGCCGAGGCCAGACCCCTGGTCGGGAATGTCGCCCATGGTGGTGATTTCAACGCCAGCCTCAAGGCCGGTCATGCGCATCGCTTCGCGGATAAGCTCGTGTTTGATTTCATCCACATTTTCGATCATTTCGGTGCGGGTGTAGCCAATGCGAATCTTGTCATCAAAGCGCTTTTTGATGGTGACAAAGATGTATTTATCGATGGCCGAGGAGAGGACGCAGCCGCCATGCTCCAGGTAATACGACGGAAAATCGGTCCCGCCACCAAAAAGGCTCACCCTCAACGGGGTTTGGATAATAATCATAAGTTCTGTACTCCGCTTGCTTGCCGGTGAATGATCAGGAATTTGCTATCGCTGCGAGTCAGGCGCGGGCTGTAGCGTGTTGAATGGGTAATGCGATGGCTTCACGGTAGATGGTTTCCAGTCGGGCGGCGACGTTTGGCCAGTGGTGATACTGCTCGACGTAGCAACGGCCGTTTCGACTCAACTCCGCCTGCCGCTGTGGCTGGGCCAACACAGCCAAAATGGCCTGGGCGTAGCTCTCTGGCGTGTCAGCCACCACCAGGTCACGCCCTGGCTCCAGGCTTAACGAGGTCACCGCCTGCGGCGTCGTCACCACTGGTGTGCCACAGCTCATCGCCTCTAAAATCTTGTTCTGCATCCCGGCGCCGTAGGTGATGGGCGCAACGGCTACCGTGGCTCGTTGCAGGTACGGCGGCAGCGATGCAACCGTTCCGGTCACCGTAATGTTGGGATTTTCCGCCAGCGCCTGAATTTCGCGCGTGGGATCTTTGCCCACAATCAATAATCGAGCCTCCGGGCGCTGCTGCCAGACGGCTGGCATAATTTCACGCACCAGGTGCAGGGTCATCGTCACGTTGGCGTGGTAGCTCATTTTGCCGCTGATCACCAGGGTGGCCGGTTCCCGTTCTACCGATGGGTTGGGGCTAAAATGGTCTACATCGACGCCGTTGCCCAGTACGGAAATCGGCGCGGGCTGGCTGCCGTTGTGCTTCAAGCTGAGCAGCGCCTCGCGGTCCACCGGCGAGGTGACCAGCACATGATGGAATTTATCCAACAGCCACCCTTCGTACCACGCCGTGCGCTCTAAATCCAGCCAGCTGCGCAGCCGCCCGGTAACATTTTTGCTCTGGCTTGCCGCCTGGCGGAAGAGATGGGTGATGCAGTCAACGCTGTCCCAAACAACGGGCAGCTGGGTGTGGTGGCGCAGGTGCAAGGCATAGCGAGAACCGCGCAGATGCTCCACGTGCACCACGTCGTAGGGGGATTGGCCGTTGAGGTGGGCCACCAGCTGGGGCTTCCAGGAGTAGACGCTTTGCAGCGGTTTGCGGCGGCTGGGCAGGGCCAGCAGGCTGTTGACCAGGGAGTGCCACACGGGCATAGAAACGGCGTGAACTTCGTGGCAGATTTGCCGCAGGTGGGCCAGATCGGCCTGCTCTTGCGCGCTGCTCCATACGGTTAACACCGTCACCCGGTTGCCTCTGGCGGCCAGATGTTTGATGAGGTTATACGGCCGTACTCGTACCAGGTTGGGCACATAGGGAACAACAAACAAGATGTTCATGTAGTTCACTTTCCAGGTCTAGAAAAGGCAAAAATCAAACAGCTCGCGTTTTTTGCGTGAACAGCCGATTTCCAGATTGATCGCGTCGTCACAGCTGTGGCAGCTCACCCCATTTTCCATAGGTCCACAAACAAGCTCCAATATGCCTGGCATGGTACTCATTTAACCTTACCGAAAGGCTTACCGGAGAGGCGCGGCGCTTTTCAGGAAACGGCCGTAACCCGCGCTGCCTGCCGTTTGGCCAATACCCGCTCAACCAGGTCCACCAGGCCATACCCGGCAAAAATCACCAGCAGCGCATCCACCGGGATGCGATAACGAATCAACGTCCAGGTGAGCATGTGAATGCCGGTGTACACCAGGATAAACAGGTAGAGCAGCGTAAACGGCGACGCCAGCCAGTCGCGCCACGAGGCAAACCGCTGGCGCAGGGCCAGGTAGAGTCCGTACAGCATAAAGGGCAAAAAGAGACCAAAGCTGGCCACCCGCGACACATTGCTCACCAATTCAGAATCACCGGAAGGCCAGAACATGAAGTAGCTGGGGAACCGGCTGAGGGAGAGCAGCACATACCGCCCCGGATCGGCGGCGATGATTTTCAGCGCCTCGCCGAGCAGGGCCGAATCCATCTCGGCCTCGTTTAGCCCCTGCGCCTGGAGTTCTTCCGGAATCATGCGGTAGTAAGCGCCAGACGGCAAAATGGGGATAAATTGGGTGCCGTAGGCGGGATGGTTGCCCCAAAAGAAGGCAAAGCCGGAGTTGGTGTTGAGCGGCACAAAGCGATCAAACGCCAGGTAGTTGCGCACCGTCCAGGGCAGGATCAGCGCGGCCACCAGAGCCAGGGGGAGGATGAAGCTGGTGAGACGCGGCCGTTTGGCCCACCACAGCCAGAGCAGCAAAAAGGGCATAAAGAGTAAAAAGAGCTGCCGCAGCAAAATGGTCACGCCCAGGGCCAGGCCAAAGCGCAGCCACAACTTGTTGGTGACGGTGGTGGACTGGGTGATGGCAACGGCCGTATCAAACGTCCACAAAATCCCGGTAATGTAAAACCCTTCGGTGATGAGCGAGGCGGTGTAATAGAAAAAGTAGATGTACACCGCGCCAATCAGCGCCACCAGCAGAGCAATGTGCTGCGCGCGGGCCACGGCGGGGCTGTGAGTAAACATGCCTTCACCACGGGCCTGCGGCGCAAACAGGCGGAACGTCAGCCGGTAGAGCAGCCAGGGGAACAAGATGCCTACCAACACCGACTGCAAAATGCGGGCCAACAGCGGGCTTGGCCCCAAAACGGCGTACAGCACCACCAGGAAAATGGTGTAGAGGTACGACCAATGTGCCGTCGGTTCATTGGCCGCCGTGCCCGGCCACCAGCGCTCGCCAAAGGAGAAGCCGTGGCCATCCAGCACCCGCAGCGCCAGGTTGTGGTAAGAGACTTCGTCGAAGGTGCCGGGCAGTTCCTGAATCTCGTTGCCAAAAAAGGCAATCCCGGTAACCACCCGCAGCAGCACCGACAGCACGATGATGCCAATCAGCACCTGCTTGGGGTTTTTGAGCAAATCATTGAGCTTCTCAGGCATAACTTTTGGCCTCCGCCAGCGCGTAGACAGCATCCATTTGTTTCAGCACAGCGCGCCAATCATAACGGGCTTCGGCCAGATGACGGCCGTTCCGCGCCAACTTCTCTTGCAGTTCCGGGTTGTTGAGCAGCTGCACCGTCGCCGCCGCAAAACTTTGCGGATCGTCGGCCAGCAAAATTTCCTTGTCCGCCTCGGCATTAATGCCTTCCAGGCCAATGGTGGTGGTTACCGTGGGCATGGCCCGGGCAAACGCCTCCAGCAGGCGCACCCGCATGCCGCTGCCCGCCCGCACCGGCACCACCATCAAGGCAGCGGCGGCCATAAACGGCGTCAGATCGTCGACGTAACCCGTCACCTCAATCGCCCCACCGGACTGTTCGGCCTGCTGCACAAAGTCGGCGGGTGGATTTTTGCCAATGACGGTGAGCGTGACACCAGGCACCTGCTGCTGCACCAGGGGGAACACCTCCTGCAAAAACCAGCGAATGCCGTCGGCGTTGGGCGGGTAGCTGAGCGTGCCCAGGGTCAAAATATTGCGCGAGCCGGGCTGGCGTGTTATTGGCTGCAAAACTTCGGCATCCACGGCAATAGGGATGGAGCTAATACGGCCGTTCAGCGCCACTCGATCCTGGTTTTCCACCCCCGCCAGCAGCAAATCCCGGTCGGGATCAATGACCACCATTGTGTGATCAAATTCCTGCACCAGCATGCCTTCATACCGCTTAATGCGGTTTTCTTCGAGCTGGTAGACGGGCTTGAGGAACCAGGGCGCATTCTGGCGCATGCGTTCCCAGATGGACCAGGTGGCGTTGTGGGCGTCAAAAATGATAAACGGCCGTTTCTGCCCACCCCCCTCTTTGGCGTCCAGGGCAAACTGGGTCATGGTCAGCTGGTCGGCATGAACCACGTCAAACTCCTGTTCGGCCAGCAGGCGCTGCACCAGGTGGCGCATTCCGGCCAGGTCGTCCCGCTCGATGAGAAACGGCCGTCCCGACAAATGGCTTTGCAGCCAGTACCCCACGTCGGCCACACGGGAACGGGTGATGGGAATGGTGTGAACGGCCGTGCACACCTCGTTGAGTTTGGTTACATACGGCCGTTCTTCATCGCGCACGTAGGAAGCCAGGGTCACATCGTGGCCGCGTTCGTGCAGGTAGCGCAGCACGTGCCACGTTTTCACGCGGGGGCCAGCGTTGGGCGGGTAGGGAATGATCTGGGTGAGGAAGAGGATGCGCATAAAAAGTCCTTACATGCTGGGCAGGGTGAGTAGGAGACGGCCGTACATCCGGGCCAGGTGCAGCTTGTTGGCCCGCCGATCCCCCGTTTGCAGCCACGCCAGCGGCGTCACCGCCAGGCGCATCACCGCCGCTCCGCCCAGCACCACCTTGTACAAAAATACCGACAGCCCGCCGTAATGCTTGCGGAAGAAGCGCAGCTTGCCGCGATACAGCTGCAAAAACATCTCCAATACCACCTGCTTGGTGCTTTGCCCCCAATAGTGCACCACCTTCGACTGGGGCACCCAATACAGCCGCCAGCCCGCCTTTTGCAGCCGGAAGCACAGGTCCACCTCCTCCGAGTACATAAAATACCCTTCGTCCAGCAAACCGACGCGGTCCAACACCGTTTTGCGCAGCAGCATCGAGGCGCCCATCAGCACGTCTACCTCACGCGGCTGGTCCATGGGCCAGCGGTTCATGTCATACGTGCCGTAGGGAAGCAGTTTGTCCAGATGGAACATGCGCCAGAATTCGCGGGTCAACGTGGGGGCCGGGTAGCAAGAGGGCTGGAGCGTGCCGTCGGCGTTCAGCAGGTAAGAGCCAGCCGCGCCCGCCTGGGGATGGTTGTCCATAAAGGCCAACAGCGCTTGCAGCGCCCCTGGCTTTACCTCGGTGTCCGGGTTGAGGAGCAGGACATACTCGCCCTGGCAGTTGGGAATGGCCAGGTTGTTGCCCCCGGCAAAACCCAAATTTTCCCCGCTGGCCACCAGGGACACCTGAGGGAACTTCTGCCGCACCATGGCCACAGAATCGTCCCGGGAGTTGTTGTCCACCACCCACACCTCAAAAGGCTCCGATGGCGGATGGGCGTACACCGACGTCAGACAGGCGTCTAACAGCGCTTTTGTATTCCAGCTAACGATGACAATCGAAAGTTTCATCTTGCGCCTTTAAGACCAGTCGAAATCTTTTTCGTAGCCCAAATCTATTAACTGCTGGCCACACAGCTCCTTAAACCGGGCAATGTGGGCGGGCGTCAAATAGTTGCGCCAGTCACCCACGATGCCCTTGCGGAAATGCGAATTGGCGTCTTCCTGGCCCGGTTTACGCTGCGTCTGCCAGATGCGCTTGCCCATCGACAGCCGCGAGAAGCGGTTGCGCTCCACAATCACTTCGGCCAGGCTGCGGTTGTTGGCAATGCCAATGAACTCCAGCACCGTGGCAAAATGGGGTTCGGGATTGGCCAGCAGCTCTTCATAGCGCATGCAGAGTGCGCCGGTGTCCTTGTTGTTCAGCCAGGTTTGCGCCAGGGCAATCATATCGTGGGTGCTGGGCAGCTTCTCGCGCCCCTCGATGCACATCATCAGCGCCTCGTCGTTGTCCATGTCTTTCATGCGCTCGTGCCAGACGTGGTTGACGCTGCGCTTAACGTGAAACATGCGTGACACCAGCTGGTCACGCGGGTCGCGCACCATCATGATGACGCGGATGCCTTCAGCGGCCAGAATTTCTTTTAATTCGGGCGTGTAAGCGTCATGTCCGTGCACCACATGGCCCGGCTGGGTTTGGTGGTACTTGCGCAAATCGCCGTAATAATTGCCCACGTCCTCGTAACCCGGCAGGGAAGCAATCATTTTGAGCATCCAGGTGGTGCCAGATTTAGGACTGCCGTTAACCAGCACCTTCGCTTTGCCCTGCTGGGCGCTGCTAATCTGGTGGCGCAGATAGATATAGCCATACTTTAACTCTTCACCAGCCACGGTAAATAATTGACCTAACATGTCTTGTCACCTTTGTTTAGGCTGAGCGGGAATACGGCCGTCAACCAAAATTTGTTCGATAATGCAATTAATCCAGGGGAGTGCCCGCCCGCCGCATCTGGTCGATGGCCACTAAAGCCCCCAGGAAAAACCAGGCATAAATGCTGGAACGCAGCCCGTAAATGCCAATGTTGTAAACAAACGGCAGCACCCAGTCGCCCAACATGCCCGCCACGATAGAACCAGCCAGACCGCCCAGGGTGCCATAAATGAACGCCTGGGTAAAACCATCACGCGGGACCTGATTGCGCAGCCCCCAGCCCAACCGCCAGGTCACCACTAAAAACCAGATGTAACAAACGAGGCCAAGCACGCCCGCCTGGGCCACAATGTCCACATAATTGTTATGCGAATTAAACTCCACATACCAACCCAAAATCGGAAACAAAATGGTGTAGTTGTAATAATTGCCTGGCCCCAACCCTAAAATCGGGTTCACCTTGATAATTTCCCAAACGATACGCCACGCTTCCAGGCGGGTAACCGTGCTGTATTCGTTATCACCAATGAATACAGCGTTGTAAATGGGTTGGAAGAGCAAAATGAGGCCAGCAATCCCCACCATGGTCAGCGGCATGGCCCACTTTGGTCGGGCGACCCAAATGATGATAAAAAAGGCGGTCAGCGCCGGTGCCCACCCTGAGGTCCAGGCCCGATTGCGATCCAGCGTCAGGTAAAGAAAACCGGCTAAAACAACCGCCAGAGCCACGCGCCATTTCATGCCCAGGTTTTTGTTAAACAAAATCTGGCTAAAGGCCATGGCCGATAACCAGAGCCAGAAGAGGCTGCCACCGGTAGTTTTGGGATGAAGCAGCATGTAGTTAAGCGTCTGGTAGGCGGGCAAAACGCGCATGCCAATAATGACGGCCAGCGAGCCTAAGGCCAGGTAGAGGAAAACCATCCACTTCAGCCAGATAATGTCGCGGATCTGGTGGGCCACCAGGATAAACGCCGCAAAGGAAAGCAAGAAGATGCCCAAACCGGCAATCTGGCTGTCCATTGGCACCTGGGAAACGGAGAACCACGGCAGCTGCCCGACCACGAAGGAAAGCACTACAACGGCCGAAAACAAAACCAGCGGCGTGATCGTCGGCGACTTGATGAGGTTGATTTCCCGTTGGCGCACCATCATGTCAAATATCCACAGCACGGTGAGCGCCGCCAGCAGCATGGCAATCAGGCCAACGGGGGCCACATCGCGGCTAATCACCGTGGAAATGACGATGATCAGCAAAAATCCCATCGGTGGGTAACGAATGAGCAAATACGCCCCAACTATGGCTACTGGGATGGCTGCCACCACTAACAGCAGCATCATGCTTGGGCCACGGAAGGCAAAAACCAGGCTCACCACCACGGCGGCAATGATGATGCCCAGCCGCAGAAAGGTTTTGCCCGCATCAGTGCGAAAGGCTTTCTCAAATAATGTCGTCATACTTTTTTAGCCTGGGCCGTCCGCTCGACAAGGTTGAGAAAGTGCGGCGCTACGGAAGGCCAATCATACTTTTCGGCAATTAGTTGGTAGGCGTTTTCAGCAATTTCCCGCTGCAAAGTTGGGTCTTGCAGCAGGCGCACCACGGCAGCGGCAAACGCCTGCGGTGTATCGGCCAGAAGGATGTTTTTGCCGTTGGTTACCTCCAATCCTTCAGCGCCTTTGGTGGTAGCTACCACCGGCGTGCGCAGGGCCATCGCCTCCAAAATTTTGAGGCGAGTACCGCCGCCCAGGAAAATCGGGGCCAGGCTGATGGACGAACCGGCAATCCAGCCGCGAATGTCGTCGACAAAGCCGGTGAGGGTGACGTTGTTGGCGGGTGGGAGGGGCAAATTGGCATGGTCCCCGGTGATGCTGATGTGCACGTCGGGGATTTGCGCCTGGATCAGCGGATTTACTTCGCGCAGGAACCAGACCATTGCCTGGTGGTTGACGTGATAGGTGAAGGAACCGGTGAAGATGAGCGAATTCGGCCGTTTTTCCACCTGCACTTCCCGATAATCGGTCAGGTTCATGCAGTTGGGCACAACCTCGATGGTGGGGAAGGTGGGTACGGCCGTTTTCACCAACTCCCGCTCCGGTTCCGACACCACCGTGCAGCTGTCAAAATGGTGCAGCAAATCGCGCAGGTAGCTGGTTTGTTTGGCCAACGTCAGCCGGTAACGCAGGCGCGACTTCAACGAGCTGGCCTGGGCCAACTGCTCGTGGAAAATCCCCATCTCTACCTCTTCAAACAAGGCGGGAATGTTCTGGAACAAATGACCGTACCCGGCCGAACCGACCTGGGAAGCAATGATCACGTCGTAGTGATTGGTGGCAATGAGCTGCTGGAGTTTGGCCGCCATTTGCGGCGAGTAGCTGTCTAGCACTGAACGTGGTTTGGCACTAAACAATCCGGCAATGGCGGTGCTGCTGGTAGGGTTAAATTTGGGCCAGGGGATGGTGTGCACTTCCCGGCACAGCGCATGAACTTCTGGCGCGTCGGTATCCACCACCTCCTGCGCTTCGCGAAAGCTAAGCAGGGTGATGGTGTGCTTGGCCGCCAGCGCCCGCAGCAGGTGGAAAACCCGCAGCTTGGAGCCGTTATTGGGCGGAAAAGGATACCAGCGAGACAGAAATAAGATATTCATCAATAACGTTGGTGTTAGCAGATTGGTTTAATCTAAAAGGTTAGCGAGGAACGGCCGTTTTCAGCCCAACCAGTTCCTGCAAATAGGTTTCAATCCGGGCCACCGACACGTCCATGTTAAAATGGGCGTGCACCTCAGCCTGGCCTGCCCGGGCCAGTTGGGCCACTAGTTCCCGATTTTCAATCACCGCCAGCAGCTGTTCTGCCAGGGCTGCCGGATTGCCATCGGCAAAGGTGAGGCCGGTTTTGCCATGAAAAAGCGCCTCACCGCTGCCGCCGCGTGTGGTGCCAATCACCAGCAGACCGGCGGACATCGCTTCCAGCATCGAGCAAGAGAGCGGTTCATCCCACTCGGATGGCAGCAGCAGCAAATCATGTTCGGCCAAAACGGTGGGCATGGCTTCGATGGGGACGGGTGCGGCGAAATTGGTAAAACTTTCTAGCCCATACCGTACCACCAGTTGCTTAAGATGTTCCTTATATTCGGCCGTTCCGCTGCCCAGCACGGTCAGCGACATGTCGCGCAGCTGCCCTTTTTCGTGCAGCTGGCCCATGGCGTGCAAAACGGTGTGAATCCCCTTCTCGGGGGCGACACGACCCGCCAGCAGGCAGCGCAGCGGCGCATCCGGCGCGGGCTGGCGCGGCGTGCCGTTAAACATCGTCAGATCCACTGCGTTGGGGGCCACAATGGCATCCGGGCCGATAAGCTTTTGCCCCAGCAGCCGCTGCCGCACGTAATCGCTGACGCTGATGGTGTGTTCGTATGTCAGCTTGAGGGGCTTGCCTTCGGCGGTAAGCAGTGCTTTGGCCAGCAGCGCCAGGGGCAGCTTGGCCAGCTTCATCAGCGGCTGGCTGTTTTCTGAAGACCAATATTGAGCATAACCGCCGGGGAACTCTGGGTGGTAGTTGGCGAAGTAGTAAGCCACGGGAATGGGCTGATTTTCAGCCTGATGCAGCATCACTTCAGACAGGCCAAAGGCGTCCCAAATGAAGAGCACGTCTGGGTTGAAGGTGGCGATGGTTTGGTGGAGGGAGGAGACGGCCGTTTTCTCCCTCTCGCGCCGTCCAAAGAAAAACTGCCGGGCCGGGGATTCGGGCAGCAGCCAGTCTGGCTCCACCGTCAGCAAGCGGTAGACGGGGTACGGCTTGGTTTCCGGGCCGTCCTGGTAGGTGCTGGTAAGCACGGCCACGTCGTGGCCCCGCGCCGCCAGGCCATCGGCCACCTGCTCGCAAATGCGCATGTAGCCCCAACCGTATTGGCATGGCGGAAAATAAGCCGTGATAAACAAAACGCGCATAGTGGCTATTCCACGTATCCCAGGCCGCGCAGGCGGGCCACAATTTCTTCGTCCAACACCGGCTCTTGCATCTTTTCGGCCGGGGCGGTGCGGTGCATTCGTTCCTGCTGGGCCGTCACGTGCTGGTGCAGCTGCTGCACCACGTCGGGATGCTCGGCAGCGATGTTGTGCTGCTCGCCGGGGTCCCGGCGCAAATCAAACAGCAGCGGCTGGTCTGGTTTGGCATCATCCCAGATGTATTTGTACGTTTCGGTGCGCACGGCAATCATGTGCGAAGTATCGCGCCAGCGCTCGCCAATAACCACTTCCACATCATAATCTTCGGGACGGCCCGTCCAGAGCGGCACCAGGCTGGTACCCAGCACCTCGTCGGGAATGCGGCAGCCGGCCAGCTCCAGCAGCGTCGGCATGATGTCCATCGTGCTTACCTGCTGACCAATCACCTGGTTGCCCGGCACACCGGGTAGGCGCATGATCAGCGGCACCTTAAGGATTTCGTCGTACAGGTTCAGCTCCACATGGCCCCAGTGTCGCCGCTCCATAAACTCTTCGCCGTGGTCGGAAACCAGCACCACAACCGTGTTTTCCGCCAGGCCAGATTCCTCCAGGAAAGCCATCAACCGGCCAATTTGAGCATCGGTATAAGCGATGGCTTCTTCGTAGAGGCGCACGTAGCGGGCTTTTTGCGCCGGGGAGACGGGCGCGCCGTACCAGTTCACTTCGTGCAGATGGGAGAGATCGGCCCAGGCCTCGGCAATGTCCTTTGGTTGGGTGAGCGTTTCTTCCAGGTGGTAGGGCCAATGCACGTCCATGTAGTGCAGCCAGGCCATAAACGGCTGGTTGATGTTGGCCAACCAGGGCATCGCGGCATCGTTCAGCTCGGCGGCGGTGGCGTACAGCTTGGGTGGCCGCCAGTTTTGCCCCAGCAGCCTGACAAACTGGTGCACCAGCGGCTGGCGCAGCATAAACTGCCCCCCCTTGACACCACGCAGCCAGGGATTTTTCTCGCCGGGGTTCAGATCGGTAAAGCGCTGGAATTTGCGGTCGTAGCCGTAGGTGCGGCTGAGGAGCGGGCTGGTGGAAAAGGCGGCCGTTTCGTACCCACCTTCATCACCCAACACTTTGACGGGAGACGGCCGTTCCGGTGACAATTTCCCCAAACAGCCGCCATACATGCAGGCATAGGTGGAGGTGATGATGCCGGGAAACGCCGCCTGGGTCCAGGAACCGGGCGTGATCGCCTGCATAAAGCGGATGCCCTGCGCGGCCAGCCTGTCTATGTTGGGGGTAATGGGTTTGTGATAGCCAGCGTAGCCCAGCGTATCGGCCCGCAGTGTGTCGATTGTCAGCAA
The DNA here is from genome assembly GCA_020848035.1 of Anaerolineae bacterium. Lineage (GTDB taxonomy): Bacteria > Chloroflexota > Anaerolineae > Promineifilales > Promineifilaceae > Leptofilum. The sequence goes on from JADLAX010000027.1 coordinate 156,018, forward strand.
CAAAATGTTTGGTTTCGTCATGAGCTACTCAAATGGTGTGAAAGGTGCATCGCACCTGATTCGTAAAAGTTACAAAATCGTTTCTTGCATCCACTGCCACGTTTTAGCCAACCCATCTTTCATTAGCACTTTCGGCTGCCAACCAAGCTCGTTTTGGGCCTGGGTGGTGTCTAGCAAGACGCGAGGCGCATCAAAATCGCGGGCGGGTTGGTACTCCACATCAGCTTGCCGCCCCACCGTCTCTTGCACCAGGCGGATCAGGTGGTTGAGCGACACCTCTTCAGCACCGCCCAGGTTGAAGATGCGGTTGGTGGATAACGGCCGTTCCCCGCCCAAAATCAGCGCATCTACCAGATCCGAAATGTAAAAATAGTCCCGGCTAATGTGGCCATCGCCCCAAATGGTGAGCGGCAGCCCTTTGGCTACGCGGTACAAAAAGACGGCCACCGCGCCCTGCCGCGCCAGCGGGTTCTGGTAGGGTCCATACGGCACCGATGGCCGAAAGACCACATAGTCCAGCCCCTGCAGGTGGTGAAACATCTGCAAATATTTTTCGACGGCCAGCTTGCTGACCCCGTAAGCGTTGACGGGGTTGTTGGGATGGTTTTCGGGAATGGGGGCGATTTGGGTACGGCCGTACACCGTGCCCCCGGAAGAGGTAAACACCACGCGCCCTACCCCGGCGCGCAAACACGCCTCCAGCAGGTGAATGGTAGGCACCAGGTTGGCCAACACGTCGGCCGCCGGATCGCGGTTGGCCACCTCGTGGATGGCCGTGGTGGTCCACAGCAGGTGGAAAACCACATCTTGCCCGGCTACCGCCTCAGCCAGCAGCGATTCTTGCGTCAGGTCGCCGCGCAAAAAGCGCACCGCTGCGGGCATGGTGGCGTAACGCGGCTGCTCGTACTTGTGCAGCACCGTCACGTCCCAGCCAGCGGCTACCAGCTCAGCCACCAGGTGCGCGCCGATAAAGCCGTTGCCACCGACCACCAGTGCCCGGCTCATGCCACACCTGCCGGTTTGGGATTGGGTAAAAAGGCCTGCATCTTCGTCACAATCGTCTCTGCATACGATTCGATGCTGGGCAAGCTGCTGCCCGCCTGGAGCTGTTGGATCAGTTCAGGCTGGTCAATCAATCGCTGCATTGCCTGGCGCAGGGCGGCCACATCTTCACGGGGGAAAAGCAAGCCGTTGCGGTTGTGTTCCACAATGCCGCTCACCCCGCCAATGTCGCTGGCCAGGACCGGCGTTTTAGACTGGAGGGCATCGAGCAAAATGAGCGGGCTGTTTTCATGCCAGGTGGAAGGCAGCAGAAAAATATCGGCGTCGGCGAAGGCGCGGGCCAGCTCCGTGGGGGGGATAAGCCCGGCAAAATGGATACGTGGATTGGCATCCATCATGTGCTGAAGGTTGGCAAAATAAGCGTCGTGGCCGTCGGGCGCACCGTAGATGGTGAGGCTGGCGTTGTTGGGATGGGGCAGGCTGTTAAACGCTTCCAGCACCAGGTGCAGCCCTTTGTACGGCTGGAACCGCCCCAAAAACATAAAGCGCACGTGATCAGATTTGGTTTTGCTGATGCTGGCCAGCGGATTGTCGGTATCGACACCAAAGGGCAAAAAGTGGACCTGTTCAGCAGCAAAGCCGTTGTTGAGGAAGGTTGTTTCGGTGAAGCGGGTGGGCACCAGGACGAGATCGATTTGTTGGCGCAACGGCCGTATCCGATCCAACCGTTGTTTCATGGTGGCGGCGTGAGTGAGATACGGCCGTGCCACCCCCAGCGGGTGCGGCAGGCGATATTCCTTCTCGGCCCAATTCACCACCGTTGGCTCCGGCAGCTTCTCTAAAACGGCCGACATCACCTTGCCCAACGGCCGATGTGAAATAAAACAGCTGGCACACGTCTGGATCGATTCGCCGACTTCGCAGGTGCGGTTGTCCCAACGCATGAAGGTGCCCCAGCGGCACACCGGCACAAAGTCGGTGGCCACATGGGCTACGGGAATTCCCAGCGACTTAGCCGCCTCTACCGTAGCCAGGGTCAGCATGTAAAAATTCAAAATAATGACAAAATCAGGCTGCTCTTCCGCCAAAATCTGGCGCGTCACCTGCCCCATTGCGGGATTGTACGCCGTGTCAAACGACTCTTTGGGCAGCGCGTCAAACGCGAACAAAATGCGCCAGACCCGTGCACCGTCATGGTGGGCGTCTGCCTGAACCACCGGCTGGCTGCCTTCGCCGGACGAATCAAACGCCAGGTAAACCACCTCATGCCCCAGCCGCCGCAAAGCCCGCCCCAGGCGGTCGGTATACACATCCACCCCCCCAATGAGCGGTGGTTTGATTTTGTGGGTCAACAGGGCGATTTTCATAAGGCCAACATTCCTGGAAAGCGAGCAATTGAGCAATATAGTCATTGATCTCAAATCACCCAATTACTCAAGTAATTGTACAGGTCTCGTTCCACGCTCTGCGTGGAATGCTGTTGGCGACGCTCCGCGTCGCACGGGACGCGGAGCGTCCTGGTCGTCATTCCCACGCAGAGCGCGGGAACGAGCCGCACGACCTGAATAGTTACTTACTCAATTACCTTCATCACGCGGCGTGCAGCGTCAGCTCATCATACAGCGCATCGCAGGCGCTCATGATGGCCGGGCGCAGCGGCGGCGGATCGTTTTTGTTGATGGAACGGGCATGAACTCCTTCAACCATTTTTTCTTCGAATTCTGCTTCGAGAAACGCGATCACTTTTTCAAACTGCTCACGCGGCTGGGTTACCAGCGTTTCGTAGCGGATCAAAATGGTGCGAGGATCGTCGTGCAGGCCCAAATCGTAATAGAGGCGGTTGTAAAAAAGCCAATACAGCGCCCCACCCTCCTCCGGCGACAAATCCTCGGCCCACAGCTCGCGAATGATCGCCTTGGTGGCTTCCGGCGGCGGGCAAACGGCAAACTCGGCAAAATCTTCCTTCATCCAGCCGCGCACGTGGTTGATGCGGTTGTAGGTGCCAAATTTCTTCAACGACGAGTTGATCACGTCGGTGTAGTGGCGGAAAGCAAAGATCGCTTTGGAACCGGGAAAGTGGTTCAGCAGGCTCATCGTCTGCACGGTGTCCAGGATGGGCTTAAACAGCGTAAACGGGGCGGTGCTTTTATTGACGAGCGACTCAACGACATCGTGACCGCGCAGGCGGTAGACATCAAACGCGGCGGGATGATCTTCGTTGTACAGCTCAATCTGCCACGATTTTTCCAGCTGCCAGATAAACATGGAGGTGCCGGAACGGCCGCAGCCCACCAAAAAGATCGGCACCGATACCCCATCGGGATTACGTCGACGTCGCTGCCACGTTTTGTTCCACTGTTCCTGTTTGGCCTGCAGGCGATGCTGAACCGACTGAATTTTTCCTTGCATTGCTTCGTTGCCTCCGAGAGGTAAAGTTTGTCACCGGGCAGCACAGAAACGGCCGTCCGGCGGTAATATTGTGTTACGAATTCCGCATCCGGTATACGCGGAACCCAAAGATAATTCCGATCAGAAGCACCGTGGGAAGCACCCCCAACCAGATGCCAATGCCGGCATTGGGCGGTGCCTGCGGCACAGCCAGATCAGTCCCGGCAAACGGTGGCGGAGTTGGAGTCACCGGCCCCTCTGGCGTCGCGGTGGGTTCCAGCGTGGGGGTTGGTGTTGCCGTCGGCATAGGCTGCGGCGCAATCTCTGGAGCGTCGTCCAGCTTGCGCCAGGTCACGTACAGCGGCCCGGTGGCTTCATCGGTGAAGGTGACTACCAAAATATTGCCGTTTAATGTTCCCGCCCGGATCGAGTGGGCATGATAACGGCCTTCGCGCCCCTCATCGGAATTGGTGGAGATAAAGTAAATGATTTGCGGTGTAGACCAGCCCGCCTCGGGATTGGCCGGGTCCCAAACGGAGTGGTACACACCCTGCGGCCAACGGATCTGGCCAAAGAAGTGCAGGCGACCCAGGCTGTCCGTGGTGAAACCATCTCCCAGCGCCTGCCCTTGCAGATTCCCCATCACGCGCTTGGTTTCACTCCACGTTACGCCGCGATCCAGCGAATAGCGATGTTCGCGCTGGGTGGTGCTGTTCCCGGCGTATACCATGTGCACCGTGTCACCCGAGACCGCCAGACCTGGGTACGGTTGGCGCAGTTCGTCTTCGGTGTCATCGGCCCGGTCCACCGAAAAGGGCGTCGTCCAGGTTAGCCCACCATCGAAGGAATGTGTGTACCGAATCCAATCCCCCACCGGATTCGACAAATCTGTGGCCGCGTAATACCAGGATGCATGCAGGCCATCATTTTCATCTACCAGCAGTTTGATGACGTTGGGTGAGTCGTAGGTGGGAATGTCGGGATCAATCCAGACGGAGCGTGCCCAATTGCGCCCACCATCATCCGAGTAGGTGTAATAGATGCCGGGTTCACGGCCGTAATAATTCACGTACATCATATGCAGCACATTGTTGCTGTCGGCCACCAGCTTCATACGGTAAGCCGGGTAGAAAAACGCCACGGGTTTTTCCCAGGCCCGCGCCGAATACGCTTCCAACGCCGGAGCACTGGTGTAATAAACTGGCCCGGTCACCACTTCTGACCAAACCAGGTGCAGCGTTCCGGCCGAGTCCAACGTGGCGGCAAAGGAAACAATGTCGCCGTCGGGGGCGGTGATGTAGACGTCATTGGGCTGCGTCCAGGTGATGCCATCGAAAGTGGAATATTGTAACGAGGTAACGCCGTCCTCTGGGTTGGTTTCACGCCAAAAGACGTGAATAAAACCGTGGGGGTCGGTAATAATCTCGGTCTCGCTGGTGGCGCTCACGCCGCGCGTCGAGAGAAGCTGCGGTTCTGTCCACAGCTGCGTCTCGTTCTGGGCCTGGGTAGAGGAAACGGACGTGCCCCATACCACAATCATCATCACCAGGAGTAAAGCCAGAAGTAATTTTTTCATCTCTAACAATACCGTTTACCTTACGTAGAGTTCGGCCGAGCGAACCCAATCAACGTACAAATAGAGGGTGCTGGCCGCAAGCAGCAGCGACAACAGCAGGCCACGCGCCGTGCCCTGACCCACCTGCTGCAAGCCCAGGGCAGACAGCAAGGCGGCGGCCGGAAAAGAAGGCAAAAAGTAGCGGTGGTCGGGTAAGGTGAGAAACAACGGCAGCCACACGCTGAGCAGCCACAGCAGCACCACCCAATCTACCGGGCGGCGGCGATTGATGATAAACAATCCACCCAGGGCCAACAAGGGCAAATTGTACACCCCCAGGGCCGAAGGCAGTCGGTTGGTCACGGTTTCGAAGAGAACACGACGGCCGTATTCATTGGTCAGCACCAGCCCGGCATATTCCCACACGGTGGCCAGCTGCTGCTGCAATACGTCCACCCGGCTGGCCAGGAACAGCAGGCCAACCCCCAGCGCCGCAGCCAGCAGCAGCCCAACCCCCGCCAGGCGCAGCGCCTGCTTTTTGGAGCCATGCACAGCAACAATGCCCACCACCAGCGGCACCACAAACACCATCGTGTACTTCAAGAGCAAACCCGCCACGGCCGCCAACCCCACCAGGAGCCAGCGCTGCCACGACGGCCGTTCCACCACCCGCAAAGTCAGCCACACCGTCAGCGTAAAAAAGAAGGTGAGCGGCATTTCCACCATTGCCGCCGCGCCCAGGCGAAAGACGAGCGGGAAGCTGAACAGCAGCAGCGCCCCCAGCAGCGCCGTCGTCCGGTTGAACAGGCGGCGACCAATGAGATAGGTGAGCCAGCCGGTGCCCAGGGTGAAAACGGCCGTTACTACCCGTCCTGCCAGCTGCGTCGTGCCCAACAAGCGCATCGCTGTGCCGTAAATGATGGGGGCCAGCGGGGGATGCTGCTTGCCCAGCCAGGGGCGGCGGTCGTAATGTTCAAACAGCGACAGCACGCCGTTGCGCGCTACCGAATACGAGGCAATCAAATTGCCCTCTTCGTCAAAGGTCCAGACACGCTGCTGGTGGGCAAAAATAAGGAGCGCCACGCCCAGCAGCAGCCCCGCCAACAGCAGCACCCGCGTTTCAGAACGGGCCAGCCGATCCTCATCGAGCGGCAGCCAGCCCAAAAACCGCTCCGGCAGCAGGTAAAAAATGATTCCCAGCCCAACCGTGGTAACCACCAGGGGCAGCAGTTTGTAAGCCGCTGCCGCCGCGCCAGTGAGCCAGATGGCGGCCAACCAGCCCAGCTGAAGCAGCGTCATCAGCGCCAGCAGCGACCCGGCCGTGAGCCAGCGGATGTGGCGAGGAAACGGCCGTTCCCCAGGCTGTGTCGGCGTGGCGGGAGCCAGATCAGACATGGTTACCGGCTCCTCAAGGCGGCTTCGTAAACACGTTCCAGCCGCGCCACCTGGCGCGACCAGGCATGTTCAGTTTCGGCCTCGCGCTGCGCCTGCTGGCCCAATCGCTGCCGTTCTGCCGGATTTTGCAGCAAGTGGCGGCATGCCTGGGCCAGTTCAGCCACATCACCAGGGGTCACCAGCAGGCCGTTTTCGGCGTGTCGAATCACGTTTTTAATCTGCCCGGCCGCCGAGGCCACAATCGCTTTGCCTGCGGCCATGTATTCATACAGCTTCAGCGGCGAAAACCACATTTCTTGCGGCAGCTGCGGGTAAGGCACAGTCACCACGTCGGCCACGGCCAGCAGCTGCGGAATTTTGGCATGGGGCACAAAGCCAGTGATGGTGACCGACTGCTCCAGGTTCAGGCGGCGGATGGTTTGTTCGACAAACGGCCGTGCCGGACCATCGCCCACGAGCAGCAGGTGGGTTTCGGGCAGGGTGCGCACCACTTCGGCCAGTGCTTCCAGCAGCTTATCCAGCCCGTGCCACATCTGGAAACCGCCGACAAACATCAGCACCGGGGCACTCCCCAGACCAAGTTCGGCGCGCAGAACGGCCGTATCCACCGGCTGTTGAAACAAGGGCACATCAACCCCGTTGGGAATCACGTTGATTTTAGCCGCCGCCACGCCCCAATTCTGCACCAAATTTTCTTTGGTTTGGGCCGAAACGGTAACGATTTGATCAGCCAGATGGTAACTTTTATTGGCCGCCCACCGGGCCGCCCACCGGCGCAGCCCGGTGATAGGGCTGCCCATCACCTCGGCCTCCAGCAACAAATCGGCATCAACGGTGAGCACGTACGGCGTCTTGGTTTTGCGGCTGGCATAGGCCGCGCCCACGCTGAGCAGGCCAGCGTACTCATGGCAAATCTGGTAACTGGGCAGCGCCTGGACGCACGCCTCATAAAAGCGGCGCGAGTCGAAACCTGCCAGGTAGGGCAGTTTAAGCAGGCCATGCAGTCGTCGCAGCCCACCTTCGATGAGGTGATACGGCCGTACCCCACTCACGCCCAGCGGCAGCCGCCGCTGCCGGGCCAGGTTGGCCAGGTCAGCGTAGGCGACCACTTCACGCCCCTGCAAATTGAGCAACTCAACGGTGTGGCCGCGCTGTTCTAGCCCCTGGATCGTCTGGCGGATAAGCATCATCTGCCCCACCTCGGCGGCCAGGTCCACGCCGACATTTTGCATGGCATAGGCCACACGCAGGCTGGTGGTGGGGGATACGGCCGTTTCAGTTGGGGGCATCTTGGTTAACACGCTCACTTGCAACCACACCATCAAGGAATTGGCAAATTCCACGTCCTTCATTTTGAAAAACTGTCTGCCAATTACACAAAAACCGCTGAAAACGCAGAAAGAGGGCAGCGGCCGTTTCTTCTGTGCTTTCAGCGGTTAAGAATGAAGGCAAAATCAGGAAACAGTTTCCCGTACCATCTCCACCACGTCGGTCTCTGGCCGAACCTCGGCCCCCGCCACACGCGGCACAAATACGCCGCTGGCCTCCTCGTAGCCCAGGCTGATGCCGGCCACCTGAATCCAGCGTGAGCTGCCCCAGGCCAACCCCACGCCGTCAATCGGACCCAGCATCGACACCATCACCACATAACCGCCCGTCGCCAGCTGGAGATGATCCAATTTGATAGAGACGTACCCCTCACCTTCCAGATCGTCCAGCTTGAGGCCGTAATCGGCCGTGCGAATCATGGCCGCAGTAATGCCATCAGCACGAGCAAAGCGGAGCACCAGGTTGGGTTTGGCCACTGGCTTGTGCGCCGTGTAGTGCACCTGGATTTCCACCGGATCATCATGGCTAAACTCTTCGGTGGAGCCGGTGTTCAGATTGCGCACAATCACTTCGCGAATGCCGATGTCGTCCGAAGAGAATTTAAATTCATCATTCATCGCCGTTGCCGGGGCACCCCCTTCAGCAATTTGGCGCTCGATCAGCCAGTTTTCGTACTCGTTGAGCACTTCATTTACTTCGCCCTGCTGCTGCACTTCACCCTTAAGCAAGAATACAGCCTCATCACAGACGCTGCGCACCAGGTACAGATTGTGGGCCACAAATACGATAGTGGTGCCAATCTTCTGCAGCTCTTCGATGCGGCGGGCACATTTCTGGCGGAACTGGGCGTCGCCCACGGCCAGCACCTCATCCACCAGCAGCACGTCTGGCTCCACGTGGGCGGCCACGGAGAAGCCCAACCGCACATACATGCCGGAGGAGTAGCGCTTGACCGGCGTGTCGATAAACCGGGCAATGCCGGAAAAGTCAACCATCTGGTCGAAGCGCTTGTCGATCTCGTGTTTTTTCATGCCCAGGATGGTGCCGTTAAGGTAGACGTTTTCCCGACCGGTGAGGTCTGGGTGGAAACCGGCACCTAATTCGATGAGGGCTGAGATACGGCCGTCGATATGCACCTTGCCCGACGTGGGAAAAGTAATGCGCGACAGCAGCTTGAGCGAGGTTGTCTTGCCCGAGCCGTTTGGCCCCACCAACCCCAACGCCTTGCCCGGCGTGATGTTAAAACTCACGTCACGCAGCGCCCACAAAATTTGGGATTCCGGCACGCCGTTGCTGCGCCCGGTCAGGCGATCAATCGGCTTCTTAATGATGCGCTTGATACTGGTTTGCCCGGTACCAATTTCGTATCGTTTTGAGACGTTTTCAAAGCGAACAGCAGGTTTCATCCATGCCTCCTACGAAGAACTGCCACTCCCGTGACAGGATGCTGAAAATTAGATCAGATCGTTAAACAAAACTTCCAGGCGTTTGAAGATGATGTACGCCACCACAAATAAGGTGATTGAAATGGCGGCCGACAGGCCCAAATCGGCAAAATTCGGCGGCACACCTTCTAAAATGACAGCGCGATACGATTCCACAATGCCCACCATTGGATTCAGCGCATAAAGCGTGCGGAATTGGGGCAGGTTTTCTTCAACCAGTTTAATTGGGTAAATGATTGGCGTGGCATAAAACCAAAGCTGAACCGCCAACGGCACCACGTAACGCACGTCCCGGTAGAACACTGTCAACGCCGAACCCAGCAAAATGACGCCCAACATCAAGAAGATCTGAATCAACACAAAAACGGGAATCCACAAAAAGTAGATATTTACCGGAATTTGGTAGTAGATCATCAGCAACACAAAGATGCTGGAAGCGATGAGATAATCAAACAAGGCGGCCCCGATGACGCCAAACGGCAGCACCTCGCGGGGAAAGTAGGTCTTGGTGACCAGGTTCATGTTGTTGATGAGCGAGTTTACCCCAAAACTGATGGAGGTTTGAAGCATCGTCCAGGGCAGCAGGGCCGAATACGAAAAAATCGGGTAGGGGTAATCTGTATCAATCCGGGCGATCTGCGAAAACACAACCGTGAACATGAGCATCATCGTCAGCGGCTGCAGCACCGCCCAGGCCGCGCCCAACAGCGACTGCTTGTAGCGCACCCGAATCTCGCGGAACGTCCACATGCCAATGAGTTCACGAAAACGGAACAAAGTTTGTACGTGTGCAATCATCTAACAGCTTCCTCTTATTTTGTTGCGTTTATTCGCGGCGATAGGGGGCATTCACGGCAAAAATTTTGTCATGTAGAACGGCCGTTAATTCCTCAGCCAGCCCCTTTTCGCTTTCATAAATGTTGTTTAATTCTTCCGGGTCATCTTTCAGGTTATACATCTCAAAACTGTCGTCGGCATTGTAACCAAAGTAACGGATCAGCTTGATGTCGTCCTGGTACTGGGCCACGGTGGCTTCGGTGAGGGCCGCATACTTCGGGTTGCTCTTGGCCTCTATCGAGTACACCATCCGGTCGGTGGGCGCGGTCGCGCCGCCAAAGGTGGGCAGCACCGCCCCTTCAACCCACTCCGGGATGGGCTGGCCAGTGAGGTGCAGCAGCGTCGGCAGGATGTCGGCCGCGGTGGTCCGCTGGAAAACATCTTCGCGGCTTTGCTGCCCTGGTTTGTGAATCATCAGCGGAATGTGGGTCAGCCCTTCATACAGCGTCAGGGTCACGTGGCCACGAATGCCGCGCTCAAACAGCTCACCATGATCGCTGGTAAGGATGATGTAGGTGTTGTCCAAAATCCCTTGCTGCTCCAGGTTGTCCAGCAAACGGCCGATTTCCGCATCGGTAAAGGCCAGGTATTCATCATACAGACGACGTTCCCGGTTCAGATTAGCCTGGGGCATGGGCTGGGCACCAAACAGCTTGGGTTTTTCGGGCGGCTGCCAGTTATCGGTGAAGATATCCACAAACTCTTTACGCGGCGTGTACGGCTCGTGCGGCGGCAGCAGATGGAAATAGCCCAAAAACGGTTGCGGCAGGCTCACCACCTGATCCTCGATCCAGTCAATCGCATCTTCCAGCAAAAAGAATAGGTTGTGCAGATTGGGCACACCGCGCGGATATAAATCGCTCAGTTCGTTTTTGAAGCTGCGCGACTCCAGCGACCGGGCAAAGCGATCGAGCAAAGAGAGGAACAAGGCACTCGGCGGCGTCGCCCCACCCACCAAAGCGGTGGATTCGGCCCAAAAGGCGGTGGTGTAATCTTCAAAAAAGAGCCGGTCAGCAAACTGACCATCGGCCAGGCAGAGCTCGCGGGTGTGCTTGAAGAGGTCCAGGTCACCCCGGAACTGGTGCAGCAGCGACATCACCAGCAAATTGTGCGAGTAGGCCACCCGGTAATAATCGTCTGGCAGCAGGCTAAACATGTTGCGCTGGATGTACTCATCGCGCACCAGTCCATGCAGCTGAATGGCGCGGTGGGACCAGGCGTAGGTGCCGGTCATCAGGCTGGACGTGCCCGGCGAGGTGAAGTTGCCGCCCGCCACGTGCTTGTGAAAGACGGTTGACTTCTCGGCAAAACGGGCGATGTTTGGCGTGGTTTCCCGGTTATAGCCGTACAGCGACATGTGCTGCGCGGAGAGGGTATCAAACACCAGGAACAAAATATTGGGTCGGTCGCTGCTCTGGGCCTGAGTGCGGGCGGCGTGAACGGCCGTTTCCACATACGGCCAGGCCACTTTATAAAACGGCACCGTAGGCAGCAGCTTCAAAAATGTGCGGCGGTCTATCTTACTCACGGCAAAATCCTCAGCTTAAAACGCGCGAAACACCACGTTGATGATGCACAGCAAATCAATAAAGAGATACAGACCAGCCAGACCAGCGGCCCGCTGCATGAAGTTGTCTACCATTCCGGCCACCTTGGGGTTGCGCCAGATGTAGACGTAGGCCGCACCGACCACCACCGCATAACTCACTGCCCACAAGCCCAGGGCAATCAGGTTGCGCTGCTCCAGCCACTTGGGAAAGAGGTGAAAGATCATAAACCAGACGGCAGTAATCAACGCCAGTGCGCTGCCCAATGTGGCAAATTTCTGCCGGAAAAAGCGATAGGGCAAAATCAGCGCCAGCAGCAAAACGCCTAAAAACAGGAAAATGGCGTCCGGCAGGGTAAAAACGCCCATCAAGTAGGAGAACGCCCCCAAAAGCTCTGACGTATTCATTCGCTTAATCCAGACCGTATACTCCTGGAAAAAGTCGATTAACGCCCAAACGTGGGTGGGGAAGACCGCCGCCGCAAACACAATCCACAAGGTAGACCGGTTCAGCCCTTCTTTGGGTGTTCCTATCTCGGTCGCGGGAACGGCCGTTTCTGTCGTAGTTGGATTAGAGGTAGCCAAGACTCTTTAACCTCTCTTCTATCACTTCATCCGATTCCTTACCGCTGGACGTGGGCGGCGGGGCCGATCCAGTCGCATCGGGCTTGGAACCAATGGTTAACATGGGAATATCCCGGTAAGACGGGTTGGGGAAATTGCCCAGGCCGTGGCTGCAAAACAGCACACCCGGCACCGCATTCGGGTCAATGCAGTGGTCAGCACCCCAATGATCCTTATTGGGCTCCACAGACGCTTCTTCCCAGGCACCCAGCCCCGTTTGCGACGAGGCGCGGAAGCCGGGGGCAAAACCCACCATCACGTCCGGGCCATACGCGGCCACCGGACCATCAAACACATCTTTGTTGCGCCACACCTGGTTGACCACCTTCTGTCCGTTGGGCGCTTCCCATTGCAGCAGCTCATCACACAGCCGGTTCACCAGCTGTTCCTGTTCGCCAGCCGACACGATGCCCTTGCCCTCGCGTCCGCTCAGGTTCAGGTAAAGGCTGTTCAGGCCTATGCCATACGCCTGGGTCTGGCTCCAATCAACATCACCAAAGCTGCCGTGAGGAGCGGCCGTTTTTGCCGTCAGGTAGCCACGTTCTTGCAGCCACCGGTTCAGGTGTGCCTTCTGGCCAAAATCAGTAAAACCGTGGTCAGAAATGACCACCAGCTTGGTGGTGTCTTTGATGCCCTTGGCCGCCAGCTTTTGCTCCACACGCCCCACCAGCGCATCCATTTTGACATACCACTCATCAATTAAATCCGGCCGGTCGCGCCAGAACATGTGCTGCATCCGGTCCAGGGTATCAAACACGCAGCCCAGCACCCCTTCGGTAAACGAGTTCAGGTGGTGCATCAGCACCCGCTCGCGCCGTTCCACAATTGACTCACACAGGCGGATAAAGTGCTCATCGGCGATGAAGCCGTCTTCCAAAGCGGTGGTGTCTTGCGGCCAGCCCACAGTGAGGAACGGCCCGGCGTTTTGCCAGGAATCCTTCACAAAGTTGGTCGGCGTGCCGTAATGCCAGGCAGAGCGCAGCGGATGAATTTGCAGCGGCAGGGCGTAGATGCTCAGTTCACGGCCGTTTTGCGTCAGAATGAGCTGGGTAATGCTGGGCAGCGAAACCAAAAAGCCAATCTTGAACTTCAGCTCCAGGATGGGGCTCCACTCACCCAGGCGCAGCTCCAGCCGATTTTTGTCAACGGTTACCTGCACGGTGTTGGCCCCGGTCTGCTCCACAATCAGCTCGTGGGTGGCGGGTTCAACACCGCCCTTCGCCTTGCGCATCGGGCCAATGACGACAGATTTGTACTTTTTATCGCCGATTTTTTCCAGGATGGCGACGGGGGTTTTACGGCCGTTACCCTGCGCCATGCCCCTATCTGTGGTAAACAACGTGCCCACACCCAAACGCCCCAGCAAATCCGGCGTGCCTAAGCCCGGCAGCGAACGCACCGGCGACTTCATCCGCGCCGGAAACAGGGCAGGCCACCACAACGCCGTCGCCTGGTACCCCTGCGCCACCGCCTGGTCAAAAATCGTCCTGGCTGAAAACGGCTCGGCAAACTGCACCCCACCAAAACCGCTTTTGGTCGGCAGCAGCGACACGTTGAGCGCATAATTTGCCGGGTTGCGATGCACAAAATCGAACATTCCATGCCCGCCCGGATTCAGCCCCGTGGCAATACTCGTCCACGACACTTCACTCTGAGGCGGGTTAGAAACGGCAAATCGGGCGTAGGCGTTTACATCTACGTAACGAGCCAGGTTTGGTACCCGGCCTTCTTCATACAGCCGCTCGAAGCGTTTAGGTTCAAAGGCGTCTAAGCCAATAATCACGACACGCATGTTTTTTTATCAATCGTCCTGTTTGAAGGCAGCATTGAGTGGCAATGTTGGTAAATCGTTGAGGAATTCGCCTCATGTATGCCGAAAATGCACCCAGTCTGTTGACAAGCTTTCCGGCCTACACGTGGGCAGCCCAAGGGCTGCCCCCCGGCGGATGGCGCTGCTAAGTTTACTAAGCGAGAATGACAGAGTTACTGGAGATTGTTCTCTTGAGGTGCGTCGGCCGCAGTGATTTCCTGCGTAACTGGTCCACCTTTCTTTTCACGGAAAGAACGCATCATGCGATTGAAGCTCATTTTGATGCGGTTGGCGAAGAAAAACCAGACTCCCGTCAGCATCCCAAACAAAACAATTAAGACCTGTGCCAGCATGCCCCCGGTGTTGGGATCAATGTAAGCTGGCGGTGCCGCCAAAACTGAACTCACACCACCAATAATAATGAACGATGTCCACAAGCCAGCTACCAAAATACGTTTCATAATTGTGACTCCTTTTGAGGTGCTCCAGCGAAAAGCAAATCAAGGTGTTTGATATTTAGGCACTGGCCCTTCGGTTTACAGCTCCCGGTGGGCAACCGACCAGCGCCTTTGTGCTACAGAACTTATGGTACTGCCGCTCTCTTAAGATATGCCTTACCTGGAACGGACAAGCCGCCACCCAAAAACAAAAATAACACCCACCAGCAGCAGCGCCGCAGCAACACCCACCACAATGCCACCGATGCTGCTGTCGAGCGGGCTCAGGTTTTGCACAGGGGCTAACGTGGCCGTAGCCGTGGGGGTGGGTTGGGCTACCGGGGTTTCGGTAGGCAGCAGTTCCGGCGTGGGGGTCAGGGTGGGCAGGGGCGTCCGGGTTACGGCGCTGGCAGGCAGTTCTGCCTGACGATTGGTGTAGACAATTCCATCGTGTACGGTGGCCCCAGTGGTGAAGAGGCTGCCAAACAGCACCGCGATCTGGCCATCTGGACCAGCTACGGCCGTAATGGCGTCGGCATTTACGGCCGTATCCTGCAACAGTCGCTGCTCATTTGCCGTCCAGCGATCGGTAGTCCAGCTCCATTCTTGCAGGACAAGCTGGTTGGCATTGTTTTCCGCCAGCTGCAAAATCAGCGGTGTATCGTTCAAGTCGGCGATGAGCGTGGTGGGGCCAGGTATCAATGCGGGATCCACCACCCGGCCACGTTCGCTCCAGGTAATGCCCCCATCTTCCGAAAACTGATGCCAGACGATGGGACGGCCGTCTAACAAGCCATTCCAAACGCGATGCACCGACCGTTCCTGCACGGCCAAAATGCCGCTGGACAGAATCAGCTCATCGGCCACAATTTCCGGTTCGGACCAGGTCTGGCCATTATCCCCGGAGCGGGCATAAGCCAGGGCTGCGGCCTGTGAATCTGGCAGCTGCGTCCAGCGCGTCCACAGCAGGTGCAGCGTACCGTCTTCAGAACGCGCCAGCTGGGCCGGACCCACCAACTCCCAATCGGCCGCTTCGCCATCAAAAACCGCGATGGGCTCAGACCAGCTGTCGCCGTTATCGTTGGAGCGGGTCAGGTAAATGCCCCGGCCCGCGTTAAGCGGAATGGTGTAAGCCACAAAGACGCTGTTGGCGTCACCGGAAAGCAGCGCTGGCCAGGTGGCCGATTCACGCGGAGCGGGCAAAAACTGGGGCACAGTCCATTCCGTCACCGAGGCGGCCCGGTCAGCGGCAGAACGGCTGAAATAGATGCCGTTGGGCTGACTGCCCGCCCAGGCCGCAAACAAACTGCCGCCCTCATTCGCATCCACCGAGGGAAAATCGGCCTGGGCACCGTTGGGCGAGGTTAAAACGGGTCGTGGAGCAGCCCAACTGCCCGCCTCATAGCGTGAATAGAAAATTTGGTTGCCGGGAATCTCGTAGGGATTCACAATGCGCCCACTGGCCGCCGGGTTCTCCGACTGGCTCCAGAAGGCATGCATACGGCCGTCGGCTGCCGAAACCACGATGGGCTGCAAAATCTGCACTTCAGAGGTTGCCACGGCCACCGGCTGGCTCCAAACGGAGGTAGGTACAAAGCGGGAGGACCAGTTTTCGATACTGCCCAACGGCCGTGAGATTTGCCAGATGTCGTCGTTGCCAGTGCCGCAGCCAACCACCAACAGCTGATTATCGGATGTGACGTCCATCTGGTAACAGCCAAACTGCACCAGCCGGAAGGTGACCGGATCGGTAAAGCGGGCCAGCGGTGTCTGGGCCGTGATACGGCTCCATTCGCTGCCGTCCTGGGCCTGCATGTACACCTCATTGTCCCGGGCAAACGCGAGCAGAAGCAGCCCGTTGGTCGCCTGGATAAAACGGCCGTCTGTCGGGCAGCTTAACGTTCCATCATGCACCTGCTGGATATCCTGCCAGGTTGCGCCACTGTCGGTGGACTGCTGCACATATTGGGCACACTGCTCCACCTCATGGGTAGCGCGCCAGGTAAGGTTTACGTTACGGCCGTTGACCGCCAGGTTAATCAACGAGGGGCCAACGCCATCGGTCGGATCGTCCGCGTCGCGCTGGTCAACAATACGCGGGGCTTCCCAGGTAACGCCGTTGTCGGCCGATCGGCCAATAAAAACGGTGTCCAGATCCTGGTTGTCCCAGACCAAAAAGAGGTTGTCCCCTTCCCCTTGCAGGGCATGGAAGTTCGCCTGGGATGCCTCGATGGTGCGGTAGTAATCCGAGGCGTAAACATTGACGGGATCTGTCCATACTTCGCCGCCGTCGTCGGAGGAGCGGTAAACGATACCGGCCTGGACTTCAGCGGTGCTGAGGGTGGTGAGGTAGAACATGTGGAGACGGCCGTTGGCCCCACCCACAATCTCGTAACGCAACACATTCCGCGCCAGCAAACGGGGTCCAGTCCAGCCCGCAGTTTCGGCGGCAATATCAGCCACTGCCGCCCGACTGTAAAACATCTCATTGTCATCGTTGAGCCACAAAGCCTGCACACGGTCCTGATCGTCAATAAACACGGTAGGCGCAAAAAAGCCCTCAAACGTTTCGGTAGCAATGGTGGCAAAAGGCGGTTCGCTAAACGGGAAGCGGGGTGTGACGGGCTCTGACCAGGCTTCACCATCCCCGGAGGCGTAAGTTGCACCGGCAAACTCATCCAGCCAAAACAGGTGGTACGTGCCGCTGCTGTCTTGCGCCAGCGAAGGTGCAGAGGCCGCCCCGCTGGCAGAAATATTGACAGGATCACTCCAGGCGCGGGTATCATCTGTCTGGGCCAGCGCGGTGAGTCCGCTAAACACCAACAGGGCCAATACGGCCGTAAACAACAGAAAACGAAGGGAAAGTGAATGCAAAATTTTGTTCATAAGTCGCTGACAATTGAGGCAGATGCCCGGCGAGGAAAGTTAGGTAGCAAAAGTGGCTCCTGGCACTGCGACGAAAACAATACGCTAAACGCGCTGTGCTTCAGGTGAAGCGCAGCGCGCCCAAGATGTAAACGTAACCAACCTGGTCCGGTAACCGGCCAGATTTATGGCATTTTTCAAGTTATACCCGCCAGGGACCCTATCTCACAGGAGTATGGTGGTAAGAGTGCCCGTTGCGAGTATAACTCCCCGCCATCGCCTGAGACAGCGATGGCGGGGATAATTTAACGATTGGTTGATATGCGAATTAGAATAAGGTGTAGATAAACGGGGCCAGACCGGAGGCCGAACCAAAGATTACCAGCAGCCCAAACAGCAGCAGAACGGCCACCATGGGAATGAGCCACCACCGTTTGTTGGCACCCAAAAAGCCCAACAGCTCACCCACAACACCCACATTCGATGACATACTGCGCAGGAATTTTTTCATGGTTAAATCTCTCCTAAATCAATAAAGAACTCGTTGTCCTCAATAAATCGATTGGCTCAATTATCAGCGTCAGCTAAGGTTTCGTCGACAAACTGATAGAGCAGCTCAGATGACAGGCTATGCCCGGCAACAGTCATGTGAAAGTCCCGTTCAAAGTAGTACGGGCCGCCACCAGCCAGCGCCGCTTCCCGGAAGCCAGGCAGCATGTCCAGGTATGGCACACCAGCCTCATCGAGAAAGGCGGTCAGCCGATCGTTGGGTACATCGCAGTACCAGTCAGCATCACCCTCAGGCGGCACAACCTGCGGCGCGGCCGGGATGATCAATACCGCGAGTTGGGCACCATTAGCGGCCGTTTCTTTTTCCAGTTCCAAAATCAGCGCCTCGGTCACCTGCCACGCCTCTTCGACAATGGGCAGCGGGTCCGGGTCACAAATGTCGGGGCGGCGCTGTGGGGTTTGTACGGCCGTTTCCGACCCATCACCCTCACCAGCCTCAGCCACCTGCTCGGTCTCGGAAGCGGCCGTTGCGCCACGACCCCCGCCAAACAACCGTACTACCGGCGCTAACCAGCTGGGAATCTCACCGCGTAGGGCCAGCGTTTGGGCCACAAAACGGGGCAGCTGGAAATTTTTCTTGAGGAAAGTACCCACTTTTGTCCAAAACGTCGTGGTGTCTTCCACCGGGAAGTTTTGCAGCTCCAGCGAACCATCCTCCGCCAGCGTGAAGTACGGCTTGGCGCTCTGACCACCGTAACGCAGCTCCAACACTGGATTGTTGTTGTAAATGTCGTTGGCCAGGTACATGTTCAGGAACACGATGTCCGGATCGTACTCTACACCCTCAAGCCGGTAAAACAACAGCTCATTGTCGGTGCCGTAAGCGTTGACGCCGGCGTTGATCACTTCCCAACTACCGCCGTCGTCGTTCAGGCTGCTTTCCAGCTGCTTAACAAAGGTTTCTTCCAGCTCCACCTGCATCGCGGCTGTGGTGGAATCACCCAGCATCAAAATGCGCGTGGTGTCCGGCGCTTTTTCGTACGGAATTTCGCGGTCGCGCAGCCCCAGGCTGTTGATCGTCACCTTAATCTGGCATTCGCCATAACACGATTCCCAGCCGCTGGCATCGGGGATGTTTACCCAGCCCAACTCAGAATCCGGCTGCCAGAAGAGGCCCGTACCCAGCTTAAAGATACGGGCAGCCCCTTCCAACAAAGCGAGCGTAAACAACAAGCTGAAAAGTGTAAGCGCCAGGTTTTGCAGCAGCTTTCGCATGTTAATCCTTCGCAAAGGTGATTTCCGGCTTTTTTATCTTGCTATCCTTGTTTTGACTCTTACGGATAATAAAGCCGTCCATGTACAGTGAATCGATATCGCTTTGGGTGAAAGTGTTCAACGCATTGGTCGGCGTTGTCACGATGGGTTCACCACGCAGGTTAAAACTGGTGTTGAGCAGTACCGGCACGCCGGTCGCCTCGCCAAACAGCTCAATGGCCCGATAGTACAGCGGGTTCCACTCGCGCCGCACGGTTTGGATACGGCCGGTTCCTTCATGATCTACCGCCTGAATCTTCTCACCCTGCCCTGGCTTGGTGTGGCAAACCGAGAGCATGAAGCGGTACGGGTAGGTCCGCTTGTGGTCGTCCAGGTCTTCCCAGAATTCTGGGGCGCGATCTTCCAGCACCACCGGAGCAAACGGGCGGAACGGTTCGCGGAACTTAATGCGCTCGTTGACAATACCCTTCATCTCGGAGCTGCGCGGATCGGCCATGATCGACCGATTACCCAGGGCACGCGGCCCCCACTCGAAGCGACCCTGGAACAGGCCGATGACGCGCTTTTCCAGCATGTCGTCTACCATGTGCTCGGCCACTTTGTCGATATCTTCGACGTATTCGTAGCGGTAGCCGTAATCTTCAATGGCGGCTTTGTGTTCGTCGTGGCTGTAGGATTTACCCCAGTAGGCCGATTCCATGAAAAAGGTACGCGGCTTGCCAAGCAGGACGTGGTAAGCGTAGAGCGCCGCACCCAACGCCCCACCGGCATCACCGGCGGCGGGCTGGATGTAGACACTTTCAAACGGACCTTCGCGCATGATACGGCCGTTGGCCACCGAATTCAGCGCCACACCACCAGCAATGCACAGGTTCTTCAAACCAGTTTGCTCATAGGCGTGGGCCACCATCTTGAGCATGGCATCTTCGGTCACCCGCTGAATGCTGGCGGCGATATCGGCGTAATATTGGTTCTTTTCGGCCGTTTTTTGGTCCCACTGTGGATGATCTTTCTTGGGATTGGTGGTGGTGGTGTAGAACGTCGCATCGTGCACCCGCGCGTCTCCAAACAGGTCGGTAAACTTCCGGCTAAACGACTTGGAAGTAGACTTGTGGAAGGAAAAATAATCCATATTCAGGCGGAAGCTAGAGTCATCAGCGATGCTGATCAGCTTGTACACGTCGTCCATGCGGGTGGGTTTGCCGTAGGGGGCCATGCCCATCACTTTGTACTCGCCGCTGTTGACCGTGAAGCCCAAAAAGGCAGTAAAAGCAGAGTAGAGCAGGCCCAGCGAGTGGGGGAATTTCTGCTCGTGGAAGAGGTCAATGGCATTGCTTTTTTGCGTACCGGGGATGCCATCGGGGGTGGTTTGCCAGACGGCCGTTCCCTTGCCAATGGTTGTGGTAGTCCATTCACCCACCCCATCCACGGTGATTACGGCCGCTTCTTCGTATGGCGAGCAGAAAAAGGCGCTGGCCGCGTGGCTCAGATGATGCTCGACAAACAGCAGCTTCTCATTCGGGATGTCCAGCTTGGTTAGCAGTTCGCCCTTAATCCACAGCTTTTCATTAAACCAGGCCACCATTGATTCGCGGAAAACCGGGTACGACTCAGGAAAGGTTTGCAGCGTGGTCATCAAAATCCGCTCAAATTTTTGCAGCGGTTTTTCGTAAAAGACAACGTAATCCAATTCGTGCGAAGTGATACCCGCCTGCTCCAAACAGAAGGCTATCGCCTGTGTCGGATAACCAAAATCGTGCTTTTTGCGGGAAAAACGCTCTTCTTCAGAAGCAGCAATCAGTTGACCATCGCGCAAGATGGCCGCAGCCGAATCATGATAATAGCAAGATACGCCTAAAATATACATTTACCAGAGCCTCCGTGCATCATCCAGTGTCAAATCTTTTGTTCTGCGTTCCAGCCAGGAGGGGGTTAAATCTTTCATGTCCAGCTGATCGCTAAATAGGGTGATTATCAGCCCAAACGGTAAAAAAATGGTGAAGTAAAACACCGTCAGTACGATGCGTGCCACCAGATCACCGATGAAATGGCCAAATCTCTTCCAGGCTGCCCAAAATCTACTTAATGCGTCCTTCATGGTTTTTCCTCACTCAATTTAAGGATTGAACGTTACTATTCAGGTGTCGAAGGTGCGGGGCACGCTTGTCAACGAGTTTTGTTGTGCCTCACACCAGAACAAGTGCGTCGCACCTGTATGGTTACAAATTTTTTGCCAATTACATCTATCATGTCAGTGGAGTGCGATGTTGTCGGTTTTGTTTTTTGCTTTCATTCAAACATAGAATAATCAGCCAAAGCTGCAAACTTTCTTAAGGTGAATAGGGTTATGGCATTGACTGAAAATTTCCCTCTAAAATCACTGTCATCTGGTCGGCCCGGGTGGCAAAAGCGGGACGGTTTTGCCGCTGCCACCAGCCCACATAAACGGTCATCTCCGTCCGTACTTCAGGCAGTTGTATCAAATAGGGCACCGCCTGTTCATACTGGCCCTGCCAGACGTAGCTATAGCCTAACGATTTACCTATGCCGCGATGGTTAGGTGCCTGGGCGTTGGCCTGTACCAGATGAGACACGGCCGTTTCATACTCTCGCGCCACCATGGCCATCACACCCAACCGGTGCAGCGCTGTGCGATTGTCCGGATCCAGCGCCAGGGCTTGCTCAAAATAAGTGGTGGCCTCGTTAAACCGCTCCAAATTCTGGCCACTGTCCCACTGATCCGTGGGCCAGCCCACCAGCTCGGCGCGAGCCAGGGCTAGCCCGCCCAAATTGGCATACCACTGCGCCACAATCGGCCGCCGCAATCCCACAAAAAGAGCCACCAGCAGAACGGCCGTTACGCCCCCCGCCAGCCCCCAGCGAGCCAGACGTTTGGTGAAGGGGACGGCCGTTTCCGCTTCGCTTTGCCGGGTCACCAGCACCACCATAGCCGGGGCAAAAAAGAGCAGCGGCGAGGCATGACTGCCAAACAGCGCATCGTCTACCAGGCCGTGCAGCACCATCACCACCAGGCTCACCAACGCGCCCCAGCGGAACAGCACCAGGTCATCCGAGTTCATCTTGTCGGATCGCCACCGCCGGGAACGTTCCCCTGTTTCGTCCGGCTGTTTGCCCCTGCGGGAAAAATCGGACTGCTCCAGCAGCAGCCAGAAACTGCTGCCAATCAGCACCAGCAGCGCCACCAGGGCCACCAAACCTTGCTCCAGCCAGACGTCCAGAAACAGGTTGCTGTACGCGGCAAAAAAGACCGGTGTCACCTGGATGTACTGCGCGTACAGGGCGGGAAACGTGGCCAAACCGCTGCCGGTGATGGCAAAATCTTGAATCAGAAACAACGTCTGCCGGGCCAAAACCAAGCGGCCAGAGGCGTGGCCAATGCCCGACATGGAGGCCACGACAACCAGCAGCAATCCAGCAGCCAGCAGGGCAAGAACGGCCGTCCCAAAAATGGTGCGCCGCGAGAAGCGCAGCCTCCGCTGCCAACGCCCGCTGATTTCCCACAGCAGCCACAGGCCAAGCCCGGCGGTCAACGAGAGCCAGGCGCCCAACGAGCTGGTGAAAAGCAGCCCACCGGCGGTAATCACCCCGGTGGCGGCGGCGAGCTGGAGCCAGCGCAGCTGCCGTTTGCGCCAGGCAAACAGGCCAAAAGCGATGGTAAAGGGCAGCAGCAGGGCCATCATGCCTGCCAGGGTGTTGGGGTGCAAAACGGGGAGGCCAAAGGACGGTCGTAACCCCATCCAGCGCAGCCCCAGCCGGTTAAACATGCCCAGCTCGGCGGGCCACAGCCGCCAATCGTTGCTGAAGACAAAATAAAGGGCCAGAAGTGCCCCAATCGGCCCCGTGCCCCCGGCCAGCAGCCAGACATCACGCCGGGAAACCGAAACCACCGCCAGATAAAGGGCAATCGCGCCGATTAGAACCCACAGTTTGCCTTGGGCCCCAGTGGCATCATAAGCTGTAAAGGTGCCAATGACGGCCGTTACGCCAAACAGCAGCAGCCAGCCATCCAACCGGGTGCGGCGAAAGGGGGAACGACCCGCCGCTATGCGCAAGAACCAGGGAATCAGAATCGCGGCCAGCAGCGGCCAGCCAATCTGTCCTGATGACAAATACCATAAAGCGGCCGCTCCCCCCGCAAAAACAGTATTGATAACCGGAAACCAACGATCGTTTGCTAATTCAATCATGAAACTACTGATTTATTGACGGCCGTTAGTCCAAATTCTGGCAGGTTGTATTCGGCCAATTATGATTAGGCAGCTGTCCAGGTGAAAACCCGGACAAAACAAGCAATGAGCTTAGGACACTGAGGGTAACAGCGGCTTGCGCCTTCCCAAGAAAGCGCAAGCCGCCAAAATGATAGGTTAATCCCGGTTTGTCTGCCAGCTCAGCGTTTGTAAACCAACACTGAGAGCAGATTTCACCGTGGAAATGTCAGAGGCAACCATCTTCAGGTAGGTCATGATGGGTCCGGGCCGCAGCGCCCACTCGCGGAAGGCGCGGCGCTGCCAGTACAGCAGGCGTTCCGCCGACAATCCTTCGTAGTCCAGCACCGTGCCCTTATCCATGTCCACCTGTTCCCAGCGTGTGCCGGGGCGGAACCAGCCATTTTTCACCACTTCAAAGAAGAACGGTGTGCCGGGGTAAGGCGCAGCCACGTGGAACAACGCGATGTCCAGCGGCAGGCCCTTGGAGAAGTCAATGGTCTGGCGAATCGTTTCTTCCGTTTCGCCGGGCAGACCAATGATGAAGTAACCCCAGTTTTTGATACCGGCGTTACGCGCCCACTGCAAGGAGCGGGCCGCCTTGTCGGGGTAAGCGCCCTTCCGCGCATGGCGCAAAATTTGCTCACTGCCGCTTTCAATACCCCAGGAGATGAGCCAGTTACCCGCCTTGCCCATCATGGCCAGCAGCTCTTCATCGACGTAATCCACCCGGCTGTTGCATGTCCATTTGAGGTTGATTTTCTCGTCAATCATCCGCTGGCACAAATCCATCACCTGGTCACGATTAACGGTAAACAGGTCGGCATACATGTGGATGTTGTTCAGCCCCATCTTTTTCAGCTGCCACAGCTCTTCCATAATCTTCTCGGCGGAGCGCAGGCGAACCGAAAACTGGTAGCTGACGTGTTTGATGCAGTAGGTGCAGCCCGCCGGGCAGCCACGGCTGGTGACAATGAAGGTAAACGGCCCTTTGATGAGCGGCATACGGTATTTGTCCCAGGGGAGCAGGTGGTGCATGGGAATGGGCATATCATCCAGATTGGGGATAAACGGCCGTGTCAAATTCACCACGATCTCGTCGGCATCGCGCCAGACCAACCCTTTGATCTTGCGCATGTTGACCGTGCCATCTTCATTGTAGGCCGGGGCATACATCGGATCGTGCGTATCAAACATCTTTTTGATGTTATCCGGGCGCTGATCAACCTTACCTTCCAACACGTCCAGCAAATCGCGGATGGTCAGATCGGGTTCACCCAGCAAAATGAAGTCGAGGGCCGGATACGGCCGCATCGTTTCACGCGGGATGGGCGTTACGTGTGTGCCAAAAGCAATCGTTTTAGCGCCGCGTGCCTTGGCCAGAAAACAGCCGTACATATCATTTTCCAGGGTCGGGGCAGTGACCTGGGTCATGTAATACTTCGGCTTGTATTTGTCTAGCTTGCGCGAAAATTCCGGCCAGCCCATACGCTCGGCGTTGGCATCAATAATCACCACCGAATGCTGCGGATACAGCATCGCCGCCATTTGGGCCAGGGAAACCTGGGGCCACACCATATTTTCGCGGGTACGGCGTCCCACGCGGTGCTGGGTGCGAATCCACAGACCGCCGTCAGGCGTGGGTGGGTTTACCAGCAAAATATCCACCGCTTCCGCGCTGCGTTCGTTTTCCAACAGCCCTTGCCGGACAATGTCGTCGGCTTCGGGGAAGTTGGCCATACGCAGTTTGGGAACCCGGCGGGTGCCTAAATTCTCGCGCAGAGGATCATCTCTGCGATCTTCTTTGTCATTTACCGTTACATCGTCGAGCTTAACTTGACTCATTGTCTTTCTCCTTGCTATGCCCGTTTCTTTTTCTGAGGCTGCTCAAAATGACCCAAGATCGCTATCGATCTAAGAGCCATATCCTTTTAAATCACGTTTCGCTAAAATTTCACGCTGGCTTAGCTCTTCAAGAACTCGCAGCAGTACCCAATAGATGATTAACTGCAAGCCAACCAGTGTAGACATGGCGCTGCCCAAAAGGTAGAGCCATACCCGCTGAATCGGCCATTGTTGATTAATTGCTAATGTCAACGTGCCCACGCCAATTAAAATGCCCAGGAAAATACCCAGCATGCCCATCCAGCTGAAGTGGCGGTTGATGGGCGTTTTGAAGATGGGCTTGCGGAACAATCCCTGGCGGATCGGCTGTTTGTGGAAAATTGAAACCAGGTAGTTGAAGGTGATCCCCAGGGCAAAGATGCTGATACCACTCACCGAGCCGATGAGCGCTGTGAAAACGGCCGTTACCCCCCAGGCCCCCAATCGCGTGGTATCACCAATCCGGGCAAGCACCAGGCCCAACAGCACCAGGCCAGCCAGGCCAATGCCCGCCAAACCAATCAGACCCAGAATGCGCACCGGGTTGTAGGTCATCGCTGTCCAGATCATAGATTCCAGGAATAAACGGCCGTCATGCACCACGCTCAATTTGGAACGACCCAACCGCTCGCTGTAGGGAATCGGAATTTCGGTCATCTTGATTTGCTCATGCAGCGCACGAGTGCTCATCACCGGGGTCAGGTTCAACCCGTCCGGCAGCGGGTAGATTTTCTCCAGCACTTCCCGCTTAAACACGCGCATGCCGCTGGCGCTGTCGGTAATGCGCTGGCGGCCCAAAATGCTGAGCAAATTGGCAAAAAAGAAGTTACCCACCCGGCGCGTCATGGGCATCTGGCTGTCGGCCCCCGCCATGCGCGAGCCAACCACAATTTCTGAGCCATTCATCGCTTCCACGCACAGCTTGGGGAAATACTCAGGCGGATAGGTACCATCGGCGTCCAAAAAGCCGATCAATTCCCCTCTGGCCTGGCTGAAGCCTGTTTTAAGCGCACCGCCATATCCCTTGTTTTTGGGATGTTTGATCATGGTGACGCCCTGAATACCGCTGGCAATTTCGACGGTTCTATCTTTGGAGCCATCATCAACAACAAGCAGTTCCAAATCATCGACGCCTACCTCACGCAGGGAGTCCCGCACCGCCAGGACACGATGGGCAATTTCCGCAATTCCATCTTCTTCATTGTAGGCCGGTATAACAACAGAGAGTGTGGTCATAGTTTTGTCGCACCGCTTTTGTCATCGGCAAACGTTCACTTTTGCCGATTGTTTGGGTAAAAGCAGGCGGCGAATGGACCTGATCGGGTTCTGCACCTTTCCCGCTTTCACTATGAGAATTTTTTACCAATTCAAGATTTGTTTGAGGTTCACTATACGTGGGTTACCTTAAGTTTTGTCTGTAGACTGGCAGACGGCCGTTAAAAATGCACTTCTGCCGCACGGGCTGGGGCTTGCCCATCAATGGTTTTGATCACTTTGGCCGGTACACCCGCCACCACGGAATGAGGCGGCACATCCCTGGTCACCACCGCGCCTGCGGCCACCACGGACCCTTTACCCACACGCACGCCGTCGGTAATGACCGCACCTGCGCCCAACCAGCAGTCATCTTCGATGACGATGCCTTCGGCGGTGATACCCTGGTGGATAAACGGCCGTTTCGGGTCATCAAAAATGTGGTTCACGGCAATAATCTGGGTAAACGGCGAGGTAAACACCCGATCGCCAATCGTCACGCCACCCTGCCCGCGAATAATGCTGTATTCGCCAATCAGGCTGTCGCGCCCAATTTTGATGCCCGAATGGGGCAAATTGCGGAAGTTGTACACGTGCAGCACCGCCCCGTGCATCACAATCGTCTCCTCACCAATCTCGATACCGGCCGGGCAGGCGTGTAAATAGCTGCCCTGGTCCAGGTAAACACCGTTTTTGAGGGTGATGTGGTTGGCAAAGCGCAGGCGCACATTGTTTTCAATAGCAGCCATGCCCTCCATGCGCAAAATCAGGCGGTACAAAAAGCCGCGCAGGCCAATGCCCACAATGGTCGGCACCCAACCGACCAGCAGAAAGAGCAGCTGCTCCAACATATACCGCCCCAGCCCAGAAGCCTGGCGGCTCAAATACAGTCGAACACTTTCAAGAACTTTAGACACTGCGATGTTTTTAACCGATTGTGATGTGCTGAATTTTGCTGATCCACACCTGCCAATTCAGGTTTAACGGCGGTGCGGCGCTCCCTGCCTGTTCGATTTGGTGGCGACCATCGTGCCTGTGCCAACACAATTGCACAGCCAGACAACCAGGGATACGGCCGTTTGCCGCCCAAAAGCCAGGTGGCTAACCAGGCAGATAGATTGTCAGCGTGCTTGTAGCGCAGCTTCAGGTGGATGACAAATACAGTGTTGAATCGTGGTAGGTGTTGATGCTTAGCATTGGCTCACACCTGGTAAGCTTTTATCGTCCCAAATTATTGGTGGGCTATCTTACAAAGGTACTTACACCCTGCACGGCCGCAGCCAAACATGATCTTGCGCCACACTTGACACACCTACCACTTGAGATTAGAATAATCTCAATCATTCTACTTTTTTTAAATGTTCATCTAGAATAAAACAGGACAGGTATGACCACCCCCGATGAATTGGCCCATGAATTTTTGGTCGACGATATTGAACTCTTAAAAGTGATTGCCCACAGTACGCGGCTAGACATTTTGCAATCCTTGAAATATCCCAAAACCGTTAAAGAGATTGCCAGACTGCTCAAGCTGCCCGCCACCAAGCTGTACTACCATGTAAATATGATGGAAAAACACGGCCTCATTCAGGTCGTGGAAACCAATATCGTGTCGGGCATTGTGGAAAAGAAGTACCAGGTAGTGGCCCGCAACTACCGAATTGACGATCAGCTCCTGGCCGATCAATCTACCAGCACAGAAAATATGTACCGGATGGTCAGCGCGATGTTGGACATGACCCGGTCTGAAATTCAGCGCACAATGGCGGTTACCCAGCAAAATCCGTTCGACGCATCGCGGGGCATTTTGTGGCGCACCACGCTGCGGCTTACACCTGAACAATATACGGAGCTGTACGGCCGTTTCCAAACCTTCCTCGAAGAACTCAACGCGCTAAATCCAGACGGTAAGGAAGCAGGCACCGATTTGTATGGCCTTACCCTGGCCTGGTACCCCGTAGTGACTCCCGCGGAGGACGAAACATGAACCCCATTTCAGACGCATGGTTGGCACGGGCCAGGGAAAATACGGCCGTTTTCCAGCAAAATCCCCACGTTAAAGCGATCCTGGTCACTGGCTCAGTAGCCAA
>JADLAX010000028.1 GCA_020848035.1 Anaerolineae bacterium
CGATCTCTGGCAGTAGGTGCTCGTAGTTATCCAGTACCAACAAGCATTCCTGGCTATACAGGACAGCACGCACCTGTTGTTGCGGTGAAAGGTCGCCCTGCAAAGGAACGTTGAGCGCGCTGAGAATCGCTTGGGGCAGAAAGTGTGCGGTCGAAACGCCAGCCAACGGGACAAAGACCGCACCATGATGAAACTTTGCACTCTGCCCTGCGGCAGCCGCCACTGCTAGGCGGGTCTTGCCCATGCCACCAGCTCCAGTAACGGTGATCAACCGACACTGGGGATTGCTGATCAACTCGCTCAGTTCGGCCAGTTCGCGCCCACGTCCGTTGAGTGGTGTGGGTGGAATGGGGAGTGGGGAGGTGACAGGGTGAGGGGGTGACAAGGTGACAGGGTGAACGGGTGAACGGGTGAAGGGGGAACGGGTGAAGGGGTGAACGGGATCATGTTTTACGTTTCACGCCGAGCCTTCGAAGTTTCGAGGTGCCTAAGTTATGAGACGCTGAGGTTGGGGACGATGAGGCGGAAGAGGGCGAAAAGGTCGAGCAGGACGAGGGCTGTGCCCAGGCCTAGCGGGAAGTAGTTCACCAACAACGGCCGTTCCCTTCGAAACGGCCGTTCCACCAACAGCAGCCACGTGCCCAGCCCCAGCGAAAAACCCAGGGCAATGGGAATGAGCGCGGGAAAGAGGTAGCGCCCCTGGTGCTGCACAAACGTCACGTTGTACCCCACGTGAATGGCCGCCGTCAGCAGGAAGACCAGCCACAGAATCAGCACCGGCAGGCGGGAGCGGAACTGCACTGGCACTTGTGTGGTGGTGAACCGGTACAGCAGCAGCCCTAAAACGGCCGCTACCACCAGCGCCAGCAGCAGCAAGTAAATGGCGCGTGGCTGGTTCATCGGCACGGCCATCCAGCCAAACTGCCCCCAAAAGCTGTTGAACGTGGTTTGGAAAAAGCGCAGCAGCGTGCCGTCCAGGCCATACAGACCAATCCAGTCGACGGTGCGCGGCTGGCCGACCACCACCGCATCGTGGGCCGCCTTGCCCAGGATATCCAGCCCGCCGTAAACCACAATGTTGCGCACCCACCAGATGGCCCCCAGCATAAACGCCGGGGCAAACAGCAGCACACCTGCCTGGAACAGCCGCTGCCAGGTGCGCCAATACTGCCACAGCAGCACCACACCCAGCACCGGAGCCATCAAATAAACGGTGGCTTTGGTGAGAAAGCCCAGCCCCAGCACCAGCCCCAGGCCGATCAGCCAGCGGCGGTCGTCGCCCAGCTTGCGGATGCCGTCGCGGGTGACCCAGCGCAGGGTCAGGTAGAGCAGCAGGGCAATGAGCAGCTCCGACAGGCTGTCGTTGTTGACCGAAGCGAGCATGGCCACGTGTTGGGGTATGAAGGCGACAAAAACGGCCGTTGACCACGCCACCCACTCTGCCTGGGGAAACAGCAGCCGGGCCGTTTGGTAGGCCAAAAAAATGACGCCCGCGCCCAACAGCAGAGAGACGAGGCGGAGCGCCAGCAGCGCACCATCGGTGACCAGGTAAACCGGCGTGAGCAGCAGGTAATACAGCGGCGGCTGCCAATCTTCATATTCGATGGCTTCAACCGAATAGCGCGGGGCAAATTGGGCACCACGGATTTCGTCGAGATACGCCTGATCATAATCACCGAGGGCCATGACGGGTAAACGGCCGTCGGCCAGCTGGCGCACGTAGTTATAGTGAGCTGGCTCATCGGGTGCCTGCCAGGCGGGCACCTGCACGGCATACAAACCACCGACCAGCAGGTAACCGACTAAAATGAGCAGCAGGGGCCAATGTTTTGTCATGGCCTAATCTTAGCCCGTTCCTGAAATCTGGCGAGTTTAGCGGGGCGCGCGTTGCTAAAAAAGAGGGGAAAAGTCGTATAATGGTGCGGTGGCGACGGCCGTTGGACCATACATCTTCAAAGTTAACGCCAAAACCTTGTATAATGCAGCCATAAAGTTCCCAGCCCAATGGTACCATAGGGAGAATTGGGCCTTTTCGATACACTGGTACTAACTGGCTACTGGTTGGCCCTTGCGTCACCGCAACTGGTTAAGAAGAGTGCGATCGGTGGCTAAAAATAAATTTCGGTGACAAACACGTTTAACTTGGCTGTCCTTGTAGTTGCTGCGCTGAACCCCTATTTGTCTGGTTTTGTTGGCTAACCACAAAATCTGGCTACGGCCGTTAAGGTTCAGGTTTTTTCTTGCCAAATAATAGGATGATGATTTCCAGTCTCTCCAACTCTACCAAAGTACGACTCGGGTTTTATACGGCCGTTCTCCTGCTGCTGATTGTTTTGCGTATTTTGATGGGCCAGGTACGCTGGGCGGGGTCGGCTAACCTGCACATGCTGATGGAATTTACGGCCGCCAGCCTGGCGCTGTTTGTCGGGGCACTGGCCCTGGTGCGTTACTACACCAAAAAAAGCAGCGCCTATTTGTACATTGGCTGCGGCTTTATTGGGGCGGGTCTGCTAGATGCCTACCACGCCATGCGTTCTGTGTCGTTAAATGAGCTGTTGGTGCCAACGGCCGTTTCCCTCGATATGTGGCAGTGGAACCCCTCCTCCACCTTTCTGGGCATCTTCATCGCGGGCAGCTGGTTCATCTGGCAGCGTGATCAGCGGCATTCCAGCCAAAAGCAAGATTACCTGATTGTGCTCCTGGTGGCGGTGGTTAGCCTGTTTAGCTTTTCCCTCATTCCTCAGCCGCCCCTCGCTTCGGCCAGTTACCTGGTGAATCGCTTAACCGTTATTTTAACCACCACGTTTTTCCTGGTGGCCCTGATTGGTTACCTGCATAAGCGGGGCTGGCAGCACGATACGTTTGAGAACTGGCTGGTGGTGGCTTTGATTGTCAACGTAGGCACGCAGGGTCTGTTTGTCTTTTTTGCCCGGATGCCTTTTGATGCGCTGTTTGATACGGCCGTTGCCCTCAAACTCGTTGGTTACCTCGGTGTGTTGGTTGGTTTGCTCACCAGCATGTACACCATCTTCAAAGAGGCCGAGCAGGTTGCCTCCAGCCAGCGCAGCGCCAACGAAGCCCTCCAGCGCGAAATTTCTGATCGGAAACGGGCCGAAGCTTCCGAGCAGGAACAGCGTAACCTGGCCGAGGCGCTGCGTCAGGTGGGTCTGGCGCTGAACGCCACGCTGGATTTTGACCGCCTGCTGGATAACCTGCTGGACCAGATTGGCCCGGTGCTGCGCTACGACACGGCCAACATCATGCTGGTGCACAAAGACGAAATCGAAATTGTGGTGACACGCGGCTACGACCCCAACAAAGAGCTGCGCCTGCCGCGCCATTTCCACGTCGAGTCACGCCCCAGCTTACTGCACATGATCGAAACGGCCGAACCCCTCATCATTCCCGATACCTACAAAGCGGGTGAACTCTGGGTGGATGCCGAGCTGTCGCCGCACGTGCGCTCCTGGGCTGGCGCACCCATCATCGTAGAGGGTAACGTGGTGGCCTTTTTGGCGCTGAACTACAGCGAACCCGGCTTCTACCAGCCCGAAAACGCCTCTCGCTTAAAAGACTTTGCCATCCAGGCGGCGATTGCCTTTGAAAATGCCAACCTCTACCAGCAGCTCCAGCAGCGATTGGCCGAATTGACCACGCTGAGCCGCATCAGCCAGGCCATCACCTCCACCCTGGACCTCACCGAAACGCTGACCATCATCACGGAAAATACCACCCAGCTGTTGCAGGTAGACGCGGCTTCCGTGGTGCTGCACGACAAAGAAGTGGGCGATCTCTGGTTTGCCGCTGCCTCTGGCGAAGCCTCTGAATTTGTCCAGGGCAAGCGCTTGGAGATGGGCCAGGGCATTCTGGGCTGGGTGGCCGAGCATGGTGAACCGCTGCTGGTGCCAGACACCCGCACCGATTCCCGCTATTTTGGCGATTTTGACGCCGAAAGTGGCTTCTCGGCGCGTTCTATTTTGTGTGTGCCGCTGCTGGTGAAAGGCCAACCCATCGGCGCGATTGAGGCGATTAACAAGCTCAATGGCACCTTTGACGAGGAAGATTTGCGCTTGCTGACCCGTCTGGCCGTTCCAGCCGCGACGGCTATTGAAAATGCCCAGCTCTTTTCTCAATCGCAGCAAGAAATTACCGAGCGTAAGCGGGCGGAAGAAGCGCTGGAGGCCGAGCGAACTCAACTGGCGCGGCGTGTTGAAGAGCGTACGGCCGATCTCCGCACGGCCAATGCCGAATTGGCTCGCGCCGCCCGCATGAAGGATGAATTCCTGGCCAGCGTCAGCCACGAACTGCGCACCCCGCTGAACGCCATTTTGGGCATCTCAGAGGCGCTGCAAGAAGAAGTGTTTGGCGAGATGAATGAAAAGCAGATTGGTTCGCTGCGCAGTATTGAGGAAAGCGGCCGTCATCTGCTGGCGCTCATCAACGACATTTTAGATTTGTCCAAAATGGAAGCGGGTAAGCTGGAGCTGGAACTTGCCCCGATGCCGGTGGAGCTGGTGTGCCAGTCCAGCCTGCGCATGATCAAACAAAATGCGCACAAAAAGAACCTGCACATCCACTCCTCGTTCGACAGCCAGGTCAATACGCTGATGGCCGATGAGCGGCGCGTGAAGCAAATTTTGGTGAATTTGCTCAGCAATGCCGTGAAGTTCACCCCAGACGGTGGCAGTGTAGGCATCGAAGTTAAGGGCGACACGGAAGCCAATGCGGTGTTGATTACGGTGTGGGACACGGGAATTGGCATTGCTGACGAACATTTGCAGCAGTTGTTTCGGCCGTTTGTGCAGCTAGACAGCCGCCTCTCGCGGGAGTTTGCCGGAACCGGGCTGGGCCTGTCGCTGGTGCTGCGCATGATGGAACTGCACGGCGGCAGCGTGGCGGTGGATAGCAAGGTGGGGCAGGGCAGCCGATTTACCGTTTCCTTCCCCTGGCATGGTGTCAGCCCGTTGGTGGAAAAACTGGCGGAGCGGCAGGTGCCAGAAACGCCAACACTGCTGTCGCCGTGGCGGCAGGTAGTGGTGGTGGAAGACGATATGCTGTCTCAATCGCTGCTGGCGCGTTATTTTGAAGAGGTCAATATCCCGGTAACGGTGGTGCCCCTGGCGGCGGCATCGCTGGCGGGGCTGGTTGATTGCCAGCCAGACCTGGTGGTTTTGTCGGTACCGGTAACCAACCGGGCTGGTTTGGAGCTGCTGCAAGCGATACGCGCTACGGCGCAGCTGGCGCCGGTGCCGGTTATGGCGGTGCTGTTGGCCGATGAGCAGCTTCAGGCAGAAGCGCGGGCGCTGGGGGCCGATTACTGCCTGGAGAAGCCATTTACCCGGGCACAGATGAACATGGCGCTGCAAACCATTGCCGTGGAGCGGACGGGGGCTGGGGTGGCGGAAACGGCCGTCTCCAACCCCCTCATCCTGCTCGCTGAAGACCACGAAGCCAACATCAACACTTTCTCCAGCTACCTGATTGCCAAAGGCTTTGACCTGATTCTGGCGCGTAACGGCCTGGAGGCGGTGGCCCGCGCCAGAGCCGACAAGCCAGACCTCATCCTGATGGACATCCAGATGCCGCAAATGAACGGCCTGGAGGCGATGCGCAAAATTCGTGAGGATGAGGATACGGCCGTTGCCCAGGTTCCTATCATTGCCGTCACCGCCCTGGCTATGCCCGGCGACAAAGAAGCCTGCCTGGAAGCCGGAGCCAACGGCTACCTGAGTAAGCCCGTAAGCCTGCGCCGATTGGTAGAAACAATCCAAACTCACTTAAACGGTGCACCGCAGAAAAAAAGCTCTGCGGTATAATGAAGAGATATGAACAAGAAACCACAGATCTTAATCGTAGACGATGAACCCTATGCCCGGCAGACCATTGAAATGCTGCTGCTCAAAGAGTCCTATGAGCTGTTTTTTGCCGAAGATGCCCACGAAGCGTTGGCCCAGCTGGACGATGAAATTCCCGACGTCATTTTGTCTGATGTGATGATGCCCAACATGGACGGTTTTGAGCTGTGCCAGCGCATCAAGCGAAATCCCAAGTGGAACCACGTGCCCATCATCCTGGTGACGGCGCTGGACAGCAAACAAGACCTGGCTCGCGGTCTGGAAGCCGGGGCCGACGACTTTTTGCACAAGCCGATCAATGGTTTGGAACTGCGGGCCCGGGTGCGCTCTATGCTGCGCATCAAGCTGCGCCACGATGAGCTGCAAGCGGCGCTGCAAATGCGGCAAGATCTGGCCAACATGATCGTCCACGACATTCGCAGCCCACTGTCTACGATTCTCATCTACTGTGATTTGCTGGAGGCGGAGCTGGAAGGGCCGGTGCCAACCCTGGAAACGATCCGTGGCGAGGCGAATCGGCTGAGTTCGTTTTTGACCGACATGCTGATGATGGCCAAGATGGAACACGGCCGTTTAATGCTCAGTCATTCCCCGGTGGACGTGAACGAAATGGCAACGGCCGTACGCGACAGTTACGCCCCGATGGCCCGGCTAAAAGACATTGACCTGAAGTTGGACCTGCCGGAGCAAACCACCCAGCTGATGTTGGATGCCAACCTGTGGCGGCGCGTGCTGGATAACCTGCTTTCCAACGCGGTGAAGTTTTCCCCAACCGGCGGCAACGTCACGCTGCGGGTGCGCTATGAACTGGGCCGCTCGTCTATAAGCAACGGCAACAAACCTCACCTCAACTTGCAGGTGATTGATGAAGGCCCCGGCATCGCCCCGGAGCACTATGAAACGATTTTTGACAAGTTCCAGATTGTGGCCACCGGGCGACGCGACGTGAAGCAGGTGGGCCTGGGGCTGGCCTTTTGCAAGATGGTGGTGGAGGCACATAACGGCCGTATCTCCGTTGCGGCTAACTCACCCCGAGGTTCCGTGTTTACGGTGGAATTGTAAGGGGGGGGATGGGGTAAACGGCCGTTACCGCAGCGCTGCCCACGAGTTAAAAGAGTTCACGTCTTACCGTGAAGAAAACCTCATCTCTCCAGAGGAAATCGTCACTTTCTAGGCCGTTTTGGCCAGTACAAGTTGACCATGCTTTTTCGTAGAGTTTAACCCGGTGATCCTCTAAAATAGAGCAAATATCTATGCCAAAAGCTTCTGTTTTAAGGAGTAACTCTATGTCTCAAGTTCAGGTGGATTCAACCAGAACTGGCCAACTTCGCGTTATCATCGCTGATGACATTCTGGCAACACGCCACAGCACGAGCCTGATGCTAAATTTGCTCCCTGAAACCGAGCTGGTTGGCACGGCAACCAATGGTGCCGAAGCCATTCAACTGGTGCAGAAGCTCCGCCCTGAACTCC
The DNA here is from genome assembly GCA_020848035.1 of Anaerolineae bacterium. GTDB lineage: Bacteria > Chloroflexota > Anaerolineae > Promineifilales > Promineifilaceae > Leptofilum. The sequence goes on from JADLAX010000028.1 coordinate 7,329, forward strand.
TCATCATGGATGTGAACATGCCCAAAATGGATGGCATTTCTGCTCTGATGGAGATTCGCCAGTTGTGTCCAGAAGTGAAATGCCTGTTGATTTCCAGCGAGCGAGATGAGGTGGTGCTGTCTAAGGCTAAGAAGGCAGGTGCATTTCACTTTTTGGTCAAGCCATTTACCTCCGAAGAGCTGGTTGAAGTGATCACCCGGGTGATCCAGTCGAGGGAAAGCCGTAAGTTGCGGCCTGTCACGGGGCAGCTGCGCGATCGGCGGGACGTTCATTTGCGCCAACTGGCCGCCACCTATGCCAAATCTCACCGCACGGATGATGAAGCCTTGGCCGTCTTTGAAGAATTGGCGGAAAACCCATATTGCGACGAATACTGGCTTAAATCCCTGGCGATGATTTACGTGATTCGCATGAAGTGGAGTAAACTTAAGGAACTGGCTGCCCGTCTGGAAGAGCAACCCTGAATTTTACCGGTGGCTGTTGTCTATAGTCGCCGTCATTGAAACTGTGGAGCCCATGGTTCCAACCTCAGTTGGGAAGAGACAATGAGAAGAAAAGTTGTGTTGAGCATCACATGGGGGGTGTTGTTCTTGCTGTTGAGCGCTTGCTCCGTTTTTGAGCAAGAACCCCTGCCCACCCTGGTCCCCGTCATTGAGTTGCCAGAAGAGACAGCCACCGCAACGGCCGTAAACACCACAGCGCAAACCAGCGAAACGGCCGTGCCACCCACCTTCACCCCGCCCGCCGCCGAGCCAGTGGCCACTGAAGCGCCCACACCGACAGCGACACCCATTCCGCCACAAACTATCGATAATCGCGGCGCACTGGTCTATATCAACAGCGCCGGTGCAGGGCTGTTCCTGACCCGCCCGGATGGTTCGGCGCAGACCCAGTATTATGCGCTGGAAAGCGTGACCAGCCTGCTGCCGGCTTCTTTTAACGGGCAGCGGATTGGTTTTGTGCAGGACGGCCAACTGATGGTGGCCCGCACCGATGGGTCTGGCCTGGGGGAGATTACGGCCGTAGCCAATCCCGCGTGGCTCATCTGGTCACCCACCGCTGACCAGTTTGCTCTGGTTGATAATGGCGACCTGGTGGTTATCCAGGCGGACAGCGGCGCGGCCAACCGGGTTGTCACCGGCATGCAGCTGGCCAACATTCCCGGCAGCGTGGTTTGGTCATCCGACGGCCGTCAGCTGCTCTTTACTTGCGGCGCACAGGCCACCGATCTTTGCCGGGTGGCGGCAGATGCCAGTGAAGCGGTAGTCAACCTGACCAACAATGGCGCTGATTCGTTTGCCTGGTATCGAGAACCGCGCTGGTCGCCCGATGGCAGCTTGATCTCCTATGTTTCGCCCGATGCAGACAAAAATTTGCAGCTGTGGGTGATGAATGCCGACGGCAGTGGCGCACGCCAGCTCACGGTAGGCAGTGGCCAGAGCAGTCTGCACCAGTGGTCGCCTGATGGGCAGCGGCTGGTCTACGCCCTGTTTGCCGATAACGCCTGGCACGCCCGCGTCGTTAACGTAGATGGCACCAACGATTTGGATCTAACTGGCGGGCTTCCTGCTTTGGCGGCGGTTGTGCCGCAGTGGGGTGCGCAAGGTGCGCAGGTTGGCCTGCTGTACACGGCAGATGCTGCGGTTGATGCGGTATCGATTGCCCTGGTGGCGGTGGATGGAACGGCCGTAACCCCCCTAACCGACAACGGCTGGCAGCTCACCTGGTCCGCCGATGGCCAGCAGGTGGCTTACATCGCCGGCGACGGCCAAATTTATATCCACGCCGCCAGCGGTGGCGACAACCCACGCATCATTACCTGCGAAGGTGGCTGTAAATCGTTTGTGTGGCTGCCGTAAGGTGTAAACCAAACTCATCCATGAGATTAAAAACGTGATGCTTCTTGGGGCATCACGTTTTTTTGATCCAGTTTTGGGGAGTAGATGGGTTACGGAATGACCAGCTCTTGACCGGGAAAAATGGTGTTGTCGGTTAGGCCATTGGCCGATTTAAGGGCGGACATGGAGACGTTGTGTTGTAAGGAGACTGAAAGCAGTGTATCACCCCGGCGGACTTCGTAACGGCCGTTTACCACAGCCTCAGGTTGTGCTTCTGGGGTGGGGGTAGCCTCAGGTGCAGCCGCTTCACTTTCAACAGGCGCGGCCAGGGTAGGGGCCAGCGCCGCATCGACGTAGGATGAGGTGTATAAAAACACATCCATCGCCAGTACGTCGGTTGGCGTTTGTTGGTTAATCGTCACGTTGGTCAGCACAAAGCCAGGCAGCTGCGTTTCGCGCACGTCGGCCAGAAAGGTGAGCAATTGTGGCAGCGGGCCAGCAATATCCACTCTGAACTGGCGGGTGCTGTAAAGTTCACCCTCGGTAGTAGAAGGTGTGGATTGCACTTGCAGCCCGGCAACCGTGACGCCATTTTTCTCAGCGTACTGGTACAGGTTATCCAAAATTTGGGCTTCTTTGGCATCGGCTACCAGGAAGCTGCTGGCAGTTTCCACCAGGCGGGTCGGGGCGCTTTCAATTTGGGCGCGCAGGGTGTCGATGTTGGTGCTGCTCGATTGAGCCGCCTGGGTCACTTGCAGCTCGGCGGCGGCAACCTGGGGCAGCAGTTCGCTGCGCATCTGCCATTGGGGCAGTATGGAGGTCATGGAAAAGGCCAGGTAGCCGATAACAATCACCACGATTAAAAAGATGGCGAGGGCAGAAATGAGATTATTGCGCAGGTTTTCGATTAAGTCAGTTATGGCGTTCATGGTGTTGGTGGCAAACTCTCTTTCAGCTCGACGATGATGACAAAGGCAACTTCATTTTGGTACAACGGCCGTTTCGCGGCTGGAATGGCGGCGGTGTGGGTTTGGCTGGTGGTGGAACGGCCGTCCTCGTTCTGGCTCAAAAAGCCGTTCAACCCGGCAATGTCCTGATTCAGCCCGGAAACCGGGTTTACTTGCAGCGTCACCGTAATGGTTTTGCTGCATAAATCGGCCCAGCCAAACGTGACGCCCCCTTCATATGAGCCTGGCGCCAACCCGGCTATGTTTACGGAAACGGCCGCTGTTGACGGTGTGGTATTGGTGATAGGATTGACGCTAATCCAGCTGTCTTCCAGCCTTGTCGTCCACGTGACCAGCTCGGTGCTGGTAAGCGTTACCGTCTGAGCAGCCGGATTTGGCCCACCGCTGGTGACTGCGCCAAAGTTGAGCTCTTCGGCGCTAAAGCGCAGCTCTGGCACCTCGCGCACCACGATGTTGTACGTTTTGTCTGGGCCATACTGCCCGGCGATGTTGGTAAAGGTGGCGACCGGATTGGCGTCTACGCTGGTTGAAAAACAGACGGCCGAGGCCAGGTTCCCCAATCCGGGCGGGGCGTAATCATCACTCTGCCACGTTTGTCCATTCATCGTCACGGTGAGGAACGTATCGACGCCGGGGGCCAGATTACTGCTGTAGACCTGGTAGTGACGGCCGTTTTTCACCGGGAAAGTAACCCTGTCTACGTCATTGGCCGGATCAAACGTGTGGGTTTGCACCCCACCAACCCCAATGAGGCTGGGGACCGTGTTATTGGGTTCGTACTGATCACCCGGCAGCGGCGTGGCTGTGGGTGTTCGGGTGGGTGTATTGCTTGGTGTGGGCGTGGTTGTTGGCGTGCGGGTTGGGCTGGGGGTTGGTGTCAGGGAGGGTGTGCTGGTGGGCGACGGGGTGACGCTGCTTTGCGGCGTGCCGGTGCTGGTTGGTACCAGTTCATTCACCACCACCTGGTAGCTCATCTCCGTGCCATACTGACCCCGGTTACGAATCAACACACGAACGTCCATATCACTGCCGCCAGATTGGAAAGAAACGGCCGAACCCAGCGTACCCGGTTTGCCATCATCGTTAATGAAAGTTGTGTCGCCAACCGTCACTTCGATAACGGTGTCTACGCCAGGGGCCAGGCTCTGCGTGACTATTTCGTAATACCGGTTTGCCTTGGCTAAAAAGACCACCAGATCGACGTCATTGTCGGGGTAGAAGCTATGATCCTGAATCTGACCCAGAAAAATGGGGCTGGGTGTGTTGTTATCTGGCTCGTAGGCATCACGGCCGTCTGGAGAAGCGGATGGGGTGGGGGAGCCACCAGTGCCGCTGCCTGCCCCGCTGGGGGTGCTGGTACTGCCTGTGCCGCTGCCCGCGCCACTCCCCCCAGAGCCGCCAGAACTACCACCACTGCCACCCGAGCCACCAGAACTACCTCCGCTGCCGCCGTCTGCGCCGGGTGTTGTTGTGCCACTAATCACGCCTGTGCTGGTGATGATGGGCGTGGCGGTAAACAGCGGGCCGTCAACCTGGGTAATCGATTGGATTTCTACGCTGTTGAACAAGCCAGACTCTTCCAGGGCGCGGGCATAGGCAACAACTTGCGATTGGTCCATCGCTTTGCCCACAATGGTAAGGCGGCGCACTTCCTGGGTGATGTTGGTGAGCAGCATTTGCGATTGGTCGTAGCCGCCCAGCGTTTGCATGGCGGGCTGCCAATCAATATGGCTGGCAATCAAGGTGGGGTAAACGGCCGCTATCGCATCTACTTCACCGTTGGCAGCGGCTGCCTGTTCCATCAACAGCTGAAGTTCGGGTGGGGGCGTACCTTGGGCGGCTAACTGCCCCTGGAGCGGTTCTAATTCAGTTTGCAGGCGGGTGACATCGGTGCGTAATGTATTAAAAACCAGGAAAAGGGGGACAAACAAAATTGCCAGCCCAATGACGATGAGCCAAAGAACCAGACCTCTTCTAGAAGAGCCACCTTCTTCGTTCTCTTCCGGGTCTTCGATCTCGTTTTCTTCTAAGAACAACCTTGCCTCCAATGTGTTGCGGCAATGAATTTAGGGCTACGATGATGGCGCACGCGTTATTAGGGACGTTATGTTATGCTATCATGCAGTTACTCGTTTGCCAAGTAGTCTATTGGTCTATATTATGTATATCTTTCTGACAAATGTGCTGGATTTTGGCTGTGGTAAAGTGGGGCGAGACGGCCGTTACCAGGCCCGCTATGAAAACAGCGAAAGCAGCCACGGCACCGGGTTAAACAGCAGGGCTACTATTGCGCCGAGGCACAAAAAAGGACCGTAGGGGATCTGGCTTTTACGGGCCCAGCCGCGCCCAATGATGAGGAAAACGGCCGTGCCGCCCCCCACCAGAGCACCGGCCAACAACGCCCAAAAAACATAGGGCAGGCCAAAGGTGACCCCCAAAAAAGTGGCCAACTTCACGTCTCCGCCGCCCAAGCCGCCCGGCGACAGCATAGCGACGAGCATAAACATGAAAAAGATCACCACGCCGCCCAGCAGCGCGGACCAACTGGCCTGGGTAACTGGCCAAAACTGGTAGAGCAGAATGGCGGCGATGGCCGGCAGGATGAGCACGTTCAGGATCAAGCGGTATTTCAGATCGATGAGGGCCAGGAGCAGCAGAAAGCCAATCAGCCCGGCCAGGAAAAAAAAGTGGCTGGTAAATTGCAGGCGGTGGTAAAGATAGGCGTAGAGAACGGCCGTTCCCACCATCACGCCCAGCAGTAAAGGTGTTACTTTGCCAGCCTGCCCAGGGGCAGCCCCCGCAGTGCTTGACGCATGACGGGTTCTGCCCAACTGAGCAGGCAGCCAGTCGCTGAGCCAGCCGATGAGCCAGCCCATTGATAGGCCAAAAAAGGAGGCAAGTAGCAGCGGCATATCAATTTTTGGCTGCGTGCGTGGCACTGATCTGCTCCCGAAGTTCTTGGGAGATAGACCGAATGTTGGTTAGCAGCTCGTCTGCGGTAATGACCTGTAAATGATCGCGCAGGGCCTTGACATAAGGGTCCACGATGGCATCGGCTGAAAAGAGCGCTGCCAGGCCATTCGCCTCTTGCGGGGGAGCTGGTTCGGCGGCTGGCTCTTCTGCTTCGGCCAATTCTTCAAGTGTTGCCTCATCAATTTCCAGGGATCCGGTCTCTTCCCCAATGAGGAGAAACCCTTTCTGGTCGTCGGCAATGGCTTCGTTGGCTGGAGCCGGTTCAGCGGGCGCGGGGGGCGGTTCAGGTCGTTTCTGTTTTGCACTTTTGGCGGATGCCGGTTCGTTGGTTGGTTTGGTCTCGGTGACGGCCGTTTTTACGGCCGTCTCATTTTTGCGCTGTTCACGCAGCGCTTCTTTGGCGGTGCGTGCCTTGCTAAACCGGCTGCGCAGTGCCAGAAACACGCTCAATAAACCGGCCAGCACCAAGATAGCCAGCCCGCCAGCCAGGCTCCAAACCAGCACAGGTTGGTTGATGAGTAGATCGGTAATGGAACTTCCAGCAGCGTCGGACATCGTTATTCCTTAAGTAACCATGTAAGATTTACTTACTGAGATTGGCCCAATCTGAAAACCGCTAACTTGTTTTTGCATGGTTACTAAACAGCAACCATGTTGGCAACGGCCGGTGGCACAAAAACCAGGGCAACACCGGACAAAATCAATAGGGCAGCCAGATATAACGTGGCTTTAATTAAATGCTCGCCATCGGTCACCGCAACCGCATAGGCATTAATAAACGCCAGGGCAATCACCATGCCAATGGCTACCGGCTCCAAAAAGCCGATGTCGGGCGAGCCAAACGTGGGCAGGGGCATCGTGGTGGAGTCCAGCGCTTCAGAGGCGGCCGCCATAGATTCATCAATGATTTTAGAGAAGTTGCGAATCACTTCCAAAATAACAATCATCATCACTGCCAGCACGCCATGCATAACGATGGTGAGCGAGGTAAAGGTTGAGGAAACAACCAGCCGCTTGGCGCGCAGCGTGTTGGTCATGGCCACGTATTGGGCGGCAAAAAGCCCCACCGTATCGGCCGCGCCTCCCAGACCAATGGCATCGTTAAAGATGACGGTGGTTTCCATGATCAGGCGGCTGCCGGTTTCGTCGGAAAACTTCTTCCAGCAAAGGGTTGGGTCGATTGAGGCGCGCATGCGGGCGCGCAGCCGTTTGAGGTCCGGGTTGATGGTTGGGAAGGAGCTAAGGTCCAGCCGGTCCATTGATTCTGTGACGGTGGTGCCGGTTGAGGTGGCATAGGTGCCCAGCGAGCGCAAAAATGAACCGATCTCCACATCTTTTTTGGCCGCTTCTTTTCCGGCAATCATGCTGGTGATGCCCGCTGGCAACATACAAAGTCCTGCCAAAATCAAAGCGTAGCCCAGATCAAGTACAAACATGGCCAGCGGCACACAAATGATGACGGCGGCGGCGCCACCGAAGGTGGTCAGGGTACGAGCCAGGCGCTGCATTTTTGGCCCATCTTTCCCTTCGGCAAAAAGGGCGCGTCTTTCGGCGGGGGCCGCCCGCGACAAAATCCAGGCACCGCCAGCGGCCGTTAACACACCCACCAGCACCAGCACACCAACCATGGAAGAGTCGATGGGGTAAATGAGCACCGAGATGAGGTTGACGATGATGATCAGCGCCGAGGCGATGATGAGCGAGGCGTAGCCGTCGGTCCACTTTTTAAGCGATTCCAGGTCACGCTCGTATTCCTTTTCATAGGCCAGGGTCTGGATTTCGGCTTCTTCGGCCAGGAAGCTGGCTTCTGGCTGACCGGCGCTCAGGGAGTCGGCCATGCGCAGCAGCAAGCTTTTCATCACTTCAGACTTGACCTTTTCGCCCACAATTTTGCAGGACTCGGAGTAGTCGTAGCCCAATCGTTGGGAGAGAAGGTGGATGCGACGGAAGTAAGCGGCCGTTTTCCGGGGCAAATCCGACGCCATCTGGAAAATTTTACGACGTTCAATGCCGGCCGCGGCAATCGCCGACATGTAAATCAGCTGGTAGAACAGGTCATAGCCGGTAACTTCCTTCAGCTTGGTTTTCTTAAACGGCTTTTTCTTGTCGGCCGGTTGCGCTTTATTAGAGGTGATGGCTGCCATAAAAATTAACCCTCGTTTTGGTTACTATTCGATGAGCCCCTGCCGTCTGGCTTCGGTCATGATGTTGAACAGCTCTTTGAAGCCGTTAATTTTCTGTGCCCCTAGTTTTTCCAGAATGCGGGCGCGTTTGTTCAGGTCATCGTAAATTTTGCGCTTGTTTTGGTCCGTGTAGCCGCGCATCCGCGCAACTTTTTCTTCTAGCAAGAAGCTGTTCATGTAGGCGGGAAACTCAAACGTGTCGTCATCCGGCCGCCAGCGGAAGGCGGTGATGTAAGAGAAGCTGTTGGTCGCTGGATCGTAATCCACAATTTCGTTGATGCTCAAGATGCGGCGCAGCGTGTTGCCTTTTGGGCCGCGTACGGCCATTTGAATCACGACCAGGTCCAGGTTGGGCACGTACGTTTTGGGTACCAAAATCGGGGCACCCGTAAGACGCTGGATGAGTTTTTCGACGGATGAGGCGTGGAAGGTGGCCATCACGCCGTGGCCTGTTTGCATAGCACCAAAGGCAATGTTCCCTTCCTCACCACGAATTTCACCAATCATAATGCGGTTGGGGCGCTGCCGGAGGGCGGCTTTCAGCAGGTCGAACATGGTGACTGAAGCGCCTTGGTCGTCGGCACCCATGTTTTTGACCACTTCGCGCAGCCAGTTTTCCTGCGGCACCTGGAGTTCCGGCGTATCTTCGATGGTTACGATTTTGGCATCGGGCTTGATGAAGGTGGTGAGGGCGTTGAGTAGGGTGGTTTTTCCTGATGCTGTTTCGCCGGAGACAAACAAGTTGAGGTCGTCTTCGATGGCCAGCCAGAGGTAGGCGGCCATGGTGGAGGTAATACCACCAAAGTCGATCAGTTTGAGGATGTTGAGCGGTTCTTCGGCGAATTTACGGATGGTGAAGTTGCTGCCGCGTTTGGTGATGTCACGGCCGTATACAATATTAATGCGTGAACCGTCTGGCAAAACCGAGTCCACGATAGGGTTGCGCAGCGTCACCGGCTGCTTAATCCGCTCACCCAGCCACACCACAAAAGCGTCTAGCTGCTCGTGGTTGGAAAACAGGATAGAGGTCTTCAGGCTTTTGAACAGCTTGTGTTCCAAAAAGATAACGCCGATGCCGCTGCAGCTGATATCTTCAATGAACTCGTCGTTCAAAAGTGGGTCCAGAGCACCCACACCAATCTTGTCGCGCATCACGGTGTAGCGAATCGCTTCCATCTCCAGCGGCGTGACCTGCAGGCGTTTGTCTTTCGTTTTGCCGTTTTTGCTGGATTTTACGGTGAGAATCTTGTCCAGGCTTTCCATGAAAACCTTTTCCCGGTCTTCCTCGTCCGTTTCACCGATTTCTTCGGCCATGTCCAGCAGCTTCAGCTCAATCTCGCGCGAGATGCCATTGAGATTTATCCCCAGTGTCGGTTCAATCACAACATAGTAATCGCGCTCGCTTTGCTCATCCGGGTAAATGTGGACGAAATTGCCCTTGCGGATGGGGTAGATCAGGTTGCGTCGCTCCAGCTTGCCCAGCGAGCGGTCCGGGGTGGGGTAGTAATCAGGAATACCGATTTCGTCGATGGGCAGCGCCGCCAAATAGGCAGCCAGGTACGGCTTTTCCATAGCGGCTTCGCGCAAATTTGGCGCAAAACCACGCAGAAAATCATCCCCACGACTGATTTTGCGGTAGTCAATTTTTTCTTCGGGGAAAGGTAATAATACGTCGGCCATATTTCCTTAACCTTGTGCCTTACTGATGGGAATAATTCGCATACCAATACCTGGTTCAATTTCAAAACTGATGATGTTGCCCGTGTTTTTGCTGGCCCCACGGATTTTGGCCACTTCCATAATTTTGATGAGCTTACTGCCAGCGTTTTCCGTTCTTAGCCGCAGGTGGGCATCGCATAGTGATTGAATGCGTACCAGCAAATCCTGGTCTACCGCATGGGAGTGAATGATGGTGACCACGGTGGTTCCATTGGAGCAAAGCCGTTTGCATTGCTCAAAATAGCCAATGATGAGGCCAGCCGGTGAGCCAGAAATAAAGGGGGTCAGGGCGTCAACAAAGATGAGGTCGCGTTCTTTTTTGGCTTCAGACTTAATGGCTGACAGCAGAGATTCCAGAGCTTCCTCTTGCGATTTGGAGACTTCCATGGGGTAGACGCGCAGATGGCCCAACAGCAGGTTGGTCTGCACGTTCAGATTCAGGCTGTCCATTTGTCGCATGAGGCTTTTGACCGTGTTTTCGCTGGTAAAGAGGGAAATGCGGTAGCCATCGCGCAGGGAACCCCAGAGCAGCTGTTGGGAAAACACCGATTTGCCAGAGTGCGACCCGCCCTCGATGAGGGTGAGGGAGCCTAGCGGAATGCCGCCACCTACTTTGTTGTCCAGCTCGTCACTGCCGGTAGATACAACGGGTTTGGTTCTATAAACGTCCATGATTTCCTGCCTGACTAACGGGTGATGATGGTAGAGGCTTGTATGCCGTACTCGGTGCTGACGGTGAGCATGTTGGTGGTAGTCATGCCAATGGTTGGATTCACCTGGAGCTGGATCACAATTTCTTCGCCGGGGTTCAGTATGCCGGGTTCGAAGGCTTCAACCTGGGCGGTGGCGGCATCGACGTAGATGCCGGCGCTGCTCCACTGGTTGCTGCCCGGCACGGTGCTGACGTAGGGATACCAGCCAATCTCGTAGGTGGCACCGTCGGTGTAATATTGAAGGAAGACGTCCCAGCGGTCGAAATCGGCCAGTTTGGTGGAGCCTTCGTTTCTGAGAGTGACTTCTACCGTGCCCCCACTATTTTTGATGGTTGATGAGATGGGGGTTAGCGTAGTCCGTGCTCGCTCGCCGGACAAATCTTCCATTTCTTGCCAGGTGGTGGCCAGTTCGGCCTGGGCGTCCATGCTATCTTGAAAGATATTCAGCCCGGCGAAGAGTATGAGGGTAACGACGAGAATAACGGTAATAAGCGATTCCATTTTTTATAAACCCATGAAATATTCATCTTCAGCGCCGTTTGGCGTGATTATTTTTATGAAATAGCGGCCAGAGGCCAGGGTGCCGCCAAAGTGGATGGTAATTTCCAGGGTGGCGGTGGGGTTCCAGTCGGTGTCGTTGACGACGGTGGCGGTCCAGTAGGGGAAGGTGCCTGCCGAGTTGTTTTGGTGGGGGATGCGAGCGAAGTCGCCTTCCGGGCCAAAAAAGACGTCGACGCGTTCCAGGCCGGAGATGCGGTTTGAACCGATGTTTTTGGTCCAGATGAAGACGTTGAAACGGCCGTCGCCATTGGCATCTTGCCAGGCACCACTGCTGTTTAACTCACCACTGGCGTGCACAACCTCGACCTGACTTTTTAGCTGATCATCCAGGCGAGTTTTCATGTTCACCATGGCATCGCTGCTTTGCTGGATGGCCGGGTACAGGGAGTTGAACACCGTAACGGAAGCCACAATGCTTATGATGACCATAAACGCGGTGACGATTGTCTTATCCAAAATTGACCTCCGTGATCAATCCCATGACGTTATTCAGGTATTCTGGCGTGTGATGATCCAGGATGTCATTTAGCTCACCGAGGGTGTCGATAATTTGCCGGATTCCGGCTTTTTCCGTCGCGGGTTCGGCATGGCTTGAATCGACAAGGCGCATCAGTGCTTCACGCATCTCTGTTGAGAGATCGCCAGCACGCACATACATGGAAATAGCTTGTTTGGTTGGGTCTTTACCGATGACAGAAACGCTTTCATCGACCCAGTTTAACAATTTGCGGACGGTGGTTTTGACCGCCTGTTTATTGATATTGTTCATTTCGCTGCCCAGGCCATGGGGATCCAGCTCTGGATCGGCAAACAGGGCATCAACGCTAAGCTGTTCTTCTTCCAGATTGGTGAAAGAATCTTTCAGCAGTTCATTTAATAAGGCTTCGGTAAAATGTTCTTCTTCAAAGCTGGTGTCGGGCGCTTTTTTCTGCACCAAATTTTTGAACTCATCGAAGGAAACGGCCGTTGCCTGTACCCCCTTCTTTTCTTTGGCCACAATTGCATCCAGGAACGCTTCATCCTCGGCCGAGAGTTCTTCGGCTTCCGGCAGCTGGGGCAGCAGGTCTTCCAGGTAGTTGTCTGGCATGTGGCCATTGACGGCCGTTTCCGCCTTGCCTGCTCTGGCTACCTTCTCTGCCTTGTTGTGAACTGGTTTGGGCACCACTGCCACCCGTTTGGGCGTGGTTTCTTCTTTAATCGGTTCGGGTTCTTCTTCGTCCCCATCTTCCGGCTCTTCAGTCAGGGTGATGGTCTGCGTTTTGTATTTGCCGTGATAACTGGGGGCAGAGGGGTTTACCTGCACCGCTCCACTCACCGGCGCGTGGGCCGGCGTTAGCGGGTTGGTCTGGGCGGGTGGCGCAGTCTGTGCGGGTGCTGCGGCCGGGCCAGGCTGGGGCGCAGCAGCTTCGGCCGAATGGCGGGCGACGCTCACCTGAGCCAGATTGGCTTCTTTGTTCGCCGATGGGTAAAGTGAAGGGTAGTAATGAGAGAGGATTTGCTCTTGAATATCCAACAAGGTTGTTTGGATTTCATTCTTTAGGACCTTCAACTCCTCTTCTAACTCTCTAACTCTGTCTTCGAGTGCCACTTTGCGCCTCCCAGAAGTGGACGTGGGCAGAATAAAGCGCATCCCCCAATGTTGCTAGAACCCACAATGCTCTTCAGTGCCGCTGTCTTTTGCCAGTTGTGATTAATCGGATAAGTGGCACGTCCTTGTTGAGGGGACGTGCCACTTAATTTTTTAACGATGGGCCTGTGAGCAGCCCCTTTGGTTCAGATTATTTCAGGTCGATAATCGTGTCCAGGAAAGCGGGGGTCGTACGTTCTACCACAACCACACCACCTTGTTCCGGTTTGATTTCGATGGCGAATTCGGTGTTGGCGCCAAGAGAGGTGGTCAGACCAGAGACGTCGACGGAGATTTCAGCCAGTTCGCCTTCTTCCAACAAATCATCAGTGTCGTTGCGCACAACCCAGGTCAGGGTCCAGCCGAGGTTGGCAGACCGTTGGGCCTGGTCGCGGTAGTCGATAATCAGGGTGTTGTCGGCCGGGGCAGTCAGGTCGATGGCATCACCACCGGCCGCGTTGGCCACGCTGAAGATCAGGTCGGTAACTTCGGTGCCGTCGGTTTCGGCCACAACCGCGCCGCGCAGTTCCATCGAGCTCCGAACTTCGGAAAGACCGGCGTAGATGGCTTCTTTACTCTGTTCGGTAGAGGTGGTGCCTGCGGACAAAATTGTGAAGGCGAAAATGGCGGCGACAACTACGAAAGCAATGAGGATGATTGCGGTTTCCAGTGCGCTAACACCTTCTTCTTCTTTTACCAGATTCTTGAACATCTTAGACCAATAATTTTTCATTTTTACTTGCTCCTTTTGCAAAAAATACATGTTTTAGTTATTTGTTCACCATTACGGTACTGCCATTACTCTACAACAGATTTTGGGGGTTGTGTGTGTGCTTAGCGAGAGCATTGCGTTGGCTATCTGTTAGAGTTGTACTGGGGGACTATTACCCCTATCCCAAAATTGAAATTTTGGTGGTATTACCAGAGTACGGCCAGGCAAAATTGGCTTAAAGTTGGCAGCAAAATCGGGCTTTGGCCAGGCAAAAAAGGCGCTAAAAATGGTTAGTGAAACGTGTTTATGAGCAATAAAAAAGGAGGTGTTGATTGGCATTATTTTCCAATCAACACCTCCTTGCGGTGGGTGGGGTACGGCCGTTCCGTTAGGAAGTGTACGATGCGTCGGCTTCGTGATCCAGAATGTAGCCGTGGCGGGGAATGGTGCGAATGTAGATGGGGTGGGTTGGGTCCGGCTCGATTTTGGCGCGCAGGTTGCGGATGTGCCAGCGGGCCAGGCTCTGGTCGGCCGTGCCGGGTTCGTAGGCCCACACTTTTTCCAGCAGCTCTTCGCCGGTAAACGTCTGGTTGGGATGGCTCATCAGGTATTGCAGCAGCTCAAACTCGGCCGGGGTTAGCTGAATGACTTCGTTGTCCTCCACTTTCACGCGGCCGGCCTTCAGGTCCAGCGTCAGCGGTCCGGCGGTGATGCTGTCTGAGCTGGCGGGCTGGAGGTGGGGTTCACAATCCTGGACCCGACGCAGCAGGGCACGGACCCGGGCTTTTAATTCGGCCGTGTTAAACGGTTTGGCCAGGTAATCATCGGCACCGCAGTCCAGGCCGTTGACGCGGTCGTCCACCGAATTGCGCGAGGTTAAGAAGAGGAGCGGTGTTTTGCACAGCTGGCTGTCTTCTCTCAGACGGCGACAAACCTCTAAGCCGTCCATCCAGGGCATATTGATATCCAAAATGATCAGGTCTGGGCGGTGCCGCCGGGCGGCTTTAAGACCGTCTAGACCATTGGCTGCGGTGTAAATCTCGTAGCCTTCGTCTTTCAAACTATTTTGTATACCCTGAATGAGTTGATAATGATCATCAATTAGCAAGATACGATGTGAAGCCATTTTCCCTTTATCCATGACAAGCAAATGATGCACTACTTGTTGTCTACCATGAGTGTACTGCTGATGTAGTAAACCGCACAAAGTTTTTGGAAGAAAATAGCGCAATTTTTGTGCGGTTTACTCAAGTAATTGGCAGATTACGCTCTACGTTATTTTGAAAAACTTTCTGCCAATTACTGAGTGATTGGAAAAAAGTTTTTGAAATTTAGGCAGCCTGTGGCATCATAGGTATCATGCCCAAATTAATCAATTACACCTTATCTGAGTCAGAACTTTTAACAATTGAACAAGCGATAAAAAGCGACC
>JADLAX010000029.1 GCA_020848035.1 Anaerolineae bacterium
CCACCACCGGTAACGAGATGCGTCAGCAGTTGACCCAGATCTTCAAAGAGAACCAGCTGCAGTGCGGTATCAACGTTGAGCTGTACTACCTGCCGTCGAGCGAGTGGTTTGCTGATGGTCCTGATGGCGTGCTGTTTGGCCGTCGTTACGACTTGGGCGAGTTTGCCTGGCTGACCGGTGTAGAACCGAGCTGCTCCCTGTACCTGTCCTCCCAGATTTCTGGTCCGGTGGAAGAAACCGTGCCGGGTCACTACAACCCAGAACAGACGTTTGCCGGTTGGGGTGGTCAGAACAACGCTGCCTGGATCAACGAAGCATTTGACCAGGCTTGTAACCGTGCGTTGGGCGCTCTGCCGGGCACCGAGGATTACACCCAGGGTCACATCGACGCTCAGGTAATCTTCTCCCAGGAAGTACCGATCATTCCGCTGTTCCTGCGCCTGAAGGTGGCTGCGGCCCGTCCGACCGTGTTGAACTTCAACGTGGACCCGACCCAGAACTCTGAGATGTACAACATCTATGAGATTGATTTGCAGCAGTAGTTTTGCTGACAGACAGCCTGGTATTGCGCTGCGAAAGTGCGCATCAGGTTGTTGATGACGGCGCACACCTTAGACAGGTCGGCGAACTCGACATAACAACACCATATCGATTTCTGCCGGACTGCCCAAGTGTAGGTTAGTTAAAAAAGAGAGGCGATGCCAAAGCATCGCCTCTTTTTTTTGCGTACAAAATGGGGACTAAGCGTTTTTATTTGAGCCGGGAGGTAGAGACACGGCCGTTTCCCAACCATTCGTGCCAGCCAAGCCGTATTTTTGAGTCAACTGAAGCGCAGCCTGGATATTGTCGGTTTCGGCCGTTAATAATGATTTGTCGTCATGGTGTTTTTCATGGTATTCAAGATAAAAGTTGATGAGGCGCATGTGGGCCTGGCTGAGATAGTCACGCGCAGCGGCCGTTTCTTCGGCATAGGCGCTGAGCAAGGGGTGTAACCGATAGCGGGTTTGCCCTGGGGGTGAGCTGGCCAGCTGGCAAAGTGAGAGTGAGTACAGCTTGCGCAAACAATCTTCGGCTTGCTGGAGCGACGTTTGGGCAACGGCCGCAGCGGCTTCGGGGGTGAAATCGCGACCGCCAAAGACGCCAATCAGGGCAAAAAAGCGCTGGAGCGGCTCATCTAACATGGCATAGCTGGCCGAAAACGAGATTTGCACACTGTGATCCTCAAAAACCAGTTGGGCAAGCTGCTGCTGCGTATAATGCAGCCGCTCTAAAAATTCGTAGGGCGACCAGCTGGGCTCATAGGCCAGGCGGCTGGCGGCAATGGCTACCGCCAGCGGCAGATGACCTAACAGATCGGCAATTTGGGCAAAGGTCTGCTCGTGGGTGGCAACGATTTGCTCATCTAGAAAGTGGCCAAACAGGCGGAGGGCCACTTGCTCGGTTGTGTTGAAGGGGAGCACTGCCAGGCGGTGCATCCCGGCGGTGGCGAAGAGGTCCTGACGTTGGGTGGTGATGAGTACGGCCGTTTCTCCCGTTGAAGGTGGCAGCAGCGGCGTCAGGTCCTGGCTGTGCCACACATCATCCAAAATAACCAGTACACGTTTGTCGGCCAACAGCTGGCGCACCATCTGGCTGCGACTTTCCAGGTCGTGGTACAGGTTTACATCCTCACCGTAGGCGCGAGCAAAGGCCGAGAGAACGGTCATGGGATCGGAGCGGTGCAGATTGGCCCACAACACGCCATCGGTGAAGTGGGGGCGCAGCCGATAGGCCATCTGGGCGGCCAGGGCCGTTTTACCCACCCCGGCCATGCCTTGCAAGCAGCAGGTGCGGGAGTTGGGATCCATCAGCAAGATCTCTTCGATTTGTTTGATCAACCCCTGGCGACCCACAAAGTAGGGCAGGGCGGGAATGGCCTGGAACGGGGCGGCTGCGGCCGTTTTCAGGCCATTTGGGCTGTAACTCGGTGCCGACTCTTTTAACCGTTCAGCCGCTTCTGGGAAGCCCGCTGCCGCCAGCAGGTAGATCACTTCGGGCAGCTCCAGGTGCAGCGATTCGGCTAAGTGCAGGAGATCGGAGTAGGAACGGGGGTGCTTTACACGGCCGTCTAACCAGCTTAAGATGGTTGGTTTGGGAATACCCGTCAGGCGCGCCAGCTGGCCTGCGGAATAGCTGGAGCGCGTTACAAATTGTTGTAAAACATCGGCAAAATCAGGGGAGTGGCTCATGGCTGAATTATAGCCTGCCTGCCGGGAGGATGCAGGATTCTTTGGTTTCGTTCATCATGGGGCAACCGCTTCCAGGGATGAGGAGGTTTTTTTAGAGGCGCAGTACGGCCTCGACGGCAAGCTGAAAGAGGCGGGCGCGGGTGGAGCTTTCATTTTGCCAGTTACGGCCGTCCCAGGCATCGCCCGTCAGATCATCGCCGCCGTAGAGCAGCTGGCCAAAGCGTACCCCACGAAAGTGGGCCACGGCAAAAAAGGCGGCGGCTTCCATTTCTACCACATGGCAGCCCTCGGCGCGGCGGCGGGCAATGCGGGCCGGTGTCTCGCGGTAAAACGCGTCGATTGTCCACGTTTTGCCCACGATATAGGGCACATGATGGGCTTGCAGCGCCTGCTCGATGGCCTGCACGGCCGCAGGATGGGCGGCCACTTCCCGGCTGGGCGGCAAGTAATGGTAAGAGACGCCCTCATCGCGAACGGCCGTTGCCGACACCACCACGTGCCCCAGACCAATCTCTTTGTCCAGCACGCCGCAGCCACCGCAGGCGATAAAATCGCGGCAGCCCAGGGCGATGAGCTCCTCCAAAAAAGCACCTGCCAGCGGCGCGCCAACGCCAGGATGCATCACCGCAACACGTTCACCATCTACTTGCATTTCATAGACAGGATTCTGGCCGATTTCGGAGCCTAGCTGGTAAATGGGTTGGAGACGGCCGTTGGCCACCATTGCCTGCAACACGTCCTGGAAAAAGCACAGCACGCAGCGGCGGGCAATGTCGATGGGCTGAAGCAGCTTTTGCGGGTCGATGAAGGCGGCCGGATCGGGGTCAAATTCCAGGATGGGATACAGTTCACGTTTCATGTGGGGATTTTAGCGTGGGGGGATGTATTTGAGTAATTGGGTAATTGAGTCATTTGTTCATCAATTACCCAATTACGGTTGTTTATGGATTGGGCATGAGTTTGACGCTGCGACGGCCGTTGATCAGCAAAATTCCCCCGCCAATCAGCACCATGCCGGCCATCATCCAAACGGTGATGGTCTCGTGCAGCCACAGCACGCCGGTGATGGCTGCCACCACAGGGATGACGTAGCTGGTGAGCGAAAACGCCGTTGCGCCATATTGCTTGGTGATGTTGAAGGCCAGAATCTGCGCCGTAAATGCGCCGATGAAGGCGGCATAAGCCAGCGAAAACCAGCCGCTGATGGTGACGGCGGACAAATCGAAGCCGCGCAGCAGGAGGGCTACCGGCATGACGGTTAAACCAGCTACCGTGAGGCGAACGGCCGTGACGTCAAATGAACTAAACGCCTGCATGCGCTGCCGGATAAAAATGGTGCCCGCCGTTTCAAACAACATGGCCGAAAGAACCAGCCCATAGCCCAACGGGCTGCCTTTGGTGACGTCGGGCAGACCGGTCTCACCGCGCAGCACGATGAGCATCGCGCCACCCAGCGCCAGGGTTACGCCAAACAGCTTGCGTCGGCTCATCTGCTCATCGGGCAGATAAAAGTGGGCGGCGATGGTGATAAAGGCGGGGGCGGTGGTGATGAGCAGGGCGGTGACGCCGCTGGATTGATAGGTGAGGGCGGAGACAACGGCCGTCATCGGAATGGCCGTGCTGACCACGCCCAAAAAAGTGGCATAGCGCCACAAGGTGCGGTCGGTGGGCACCAGGCGGCGGCCCGAGAAGGTGTAGACGACGATAAACGCCAGGCTGGAGAGCAGCAGCCGAATCCCGACAAAAACCATCGGGTCAAACTGCCCCACGCCGACGCGCATGATGACCAGGTTGGTGCCCCACATCAGGCCGAGCAGGGCTACGGAAGGCAAAGCTTTGGTATGCATAAGGGGCGAATGATAGCGGTTTGTAGAGGATTTGTCAGGCGGAATTCGTCAGGCAGCAAGCGTACTTTTGGGAGTGGCAACGGCCGTCTTTTACTCCGCTCTGGCCCACTTATGTCTATTTGTCTATGTTTTGCCTAAGAATTTCGATCATACATTGACAAAATATGTGCAATTGGTTATCATACCGACATTCGTTTTCCAGGTTTTGCCTTGCCATAGCCGACAAAACCTATACACCGTCTGGCTGGTAAAGGAGCGCAGCATGTCCAACCGAGAAATTAATGTCGAGAATTTAGTGAAGCAGTATTCGGGAGGGGTAACGGCCGTTAACGACGTTTCCTTCCGGGTTAATTCAGGGGAGATTTTTGGGTTTCTGGGGCCAAATGGGGCGGGTAAAAGTACCACCATCAAAATCCTCACCACCCTGGCGCTGCCCAGCAGCGGCATTGCCACCGTTGGCGGCTACGACGTGGTCCATGAAGCCGATCTGGTCCGACGCATCGCTGGCGTGGCCCTGCAAGACATTGGGCTGGACCCGCTGATGAAGCCAATGGAGCTGCTGTCGATTCAGGCGCAGCTGTTTGGCGCATCGCGGCAGCAGGCCAAAGCCCGCGCTCAGGAGCTGGTTGAACTGGTTCGCCTCACCGAGGCGGTTGACCGACGGGTAGGCACCTACAGCGGTGGGATGCGCCGTCGCCTGGACCTGGCCATGGCCCTGGTGCACAAACCCGCCATCCTCTTTTTGGATGAACCAACCACCGGTTTAGACCCCGCCAGCCGCCGTGACGTCTGGGAAGAAGTGCGCCGCCTCAACAAAGAGCTGGGCATGACCATCTTTCTCACCACGCAGTACCTGGAAGAGGCCGACGAGTTGGCCGACCGCATCGCCATTATCGACAAGGGCAAAATTGCCAAGAAAGGTTCCCCGGCGCAGCTGAAAGCAGGCGTAGGCAAAGAGTCGATCAACCTGGCCTTCGACAGCCGTGACATGGCCGAAAAAGCGTGTGATCAGCTCAGCGACATGGCCGAACGCATCCAGACCGACCGCGACATGGTCCGCCTCTACATGAGCCAGGCGGCCCAAACCATCCCGGCCGTGGTCAACCGGCTGCAAGCCGCTAACCTCAACCCGATTTCGCTCACGCTTACCCAACCTACCCTGGACGATGTGTTCCTCCAGGTAACCGGGCAGCGTCTGACAACCGAAGAAGATAAAGAAAAAGTGAAGGTAGGATAACCAGATGACAACTCAAGTTTCCGTGCAAAACACGTTCGTAATGCGGCCCAAAACCCACGACAAGGCCAATTTGCCCCTGCAAATCTGGCTGGCTACCTGGCGCAGCCTGACCACTATTTTCCGCACGCCGGTGGCCCTTTTTCCGCCGCTGGCCATCAGCATCTTCTTCCTGGTGATTTATGAATCAACCCTGGGTGGGGCAGCTGCTTTTATTCCCAACCTCAGCGGCAACAGCTACCTGGGCTTCATCTTGCCTTTGTCTATCGTTAGCTCCTCGCTGTCTGGGGCGGGCATTGCGGCGCAAAACATGGTGCGCGACATTGAAAGCGGCTACTTCGACAAGCTGCTGCTGACGCCGATCAGCCGGGCGGCGCTGCTGCTGGGGCCAATCTTTGCCGGGGCGCTCATCCTGGGCATTCAGGCCAGCATCGTCATTGGTGTGGCGCTGCTGATGGGGCTGGAGTCGGCCACCGGAATTGGTGGTTTGCTGCTGGTGGTGGGTCTGGCGATTTTGCTGGGCACCGGGTTTGCCGGCTTTACCGTGTCGGCGGCGTTGGGCAGCGGTAGTGCGGCGGCGACGCAGGGGGCAAGCTTCATCTTCTTCCCCCTCACCTTCCTGACGGCCAGTTTTGTGCCGCTGGAGCTGCTGGATGGGTGGTTGAAAACGGCCGCTACCTTCAACCCCATCACCTACGTTTTGGAAGCGATGCGCGCCACGCTAAACACGGGCTGGGACAGCACGCTTATCTGGCAAGCGGTAGGTGCCTGCCTGCTGCTGGGTGGGGCGATGTTTGCCCTGGCCATCTACTCCTTGCGGGTCCGCACGCGCCGTTCGTAAAAGTACCCAATCAAAAGCATAAATTAAAAAGAGACTGGAGATATCTCCAGTCTCTTTTTTTGTAGCCGCGGTTTTTTTACCGCGCTTTTTTCGCGGTAAGAAACCGCGGCTACGGTGTGTGGGTTAGGGCATTTGCAGAACGGGTCCGATATGTTCCATGGCCCAGTCGATCTCGTCTTTTTCAATGACCAGCGGCGGAGCAAAACGGATCACGTTGTCGTGCGTTTCTTTACATAAAATGCCGCGTTCTTGCAGGGTTTCACAGAAGCGGCGGGCGCGGGTGTGCAGCTCCACGCCAATAAACAGCCCCTTGCCGCGCACTTCTTTGATGTGCTCGCTTTCGATGCGCTGCAGGCGGCCTTTAAAATATTCGCCTAACTCGCGGGAGCGCTGCACCATTTTCTCGTCGACGAGGGCTTTGAGGGCGGCGCGCCCCACGGCCGCGCCCAGCGGATTGCCGCCAAAGGTGCTGCCGTGATCGCCGGGGTGGAACAAGCCCAACACGCCACGGTCGCTGAGCACGGCCGAAACCGGGTAAAACCCACCGCTCAGCGCCTTGCCCACAATCGTGATGTCTGCCTTGACGCCTTCGTGGTGGCAGGCAAAGAGCTGGCCAGTCCGGCCGAATCCGGTCTGGATCTCATCGGCTATAAACAACACGTTGTGTTCCTGGCAAATGTCGTACGCCTCTTTGACGAAGCCATCGTGCGGGATGATGACGCCACCTTCGCCCTGGATGGGTTCCACCAGGAAGCCGACGGTGTTGGGGGTGATGGCGGCTTTAAGTGCGGCCGTATCGCCGTAGGGAATCATGACAAAGCCGGGGGTGAAGGGGCCAAAGTTGCGCTTGTAGCTGGGTTCGCTGGAAAAGCCAACGATGGTGGTGGTACGGCCGTGGAAGTTACCCTCGCACACAATAATCTCGGCCTGGCCATCGGGCACGTTTTTCACTTCGTAGCCCCATTTGCGCGCGGCTTTAACGGCCGTTTCTACCGCTTCAGCCCCCGTATTCATCGGCAGAGCCATTTCGTAATCGGTCAGTTCGCACAGTTCCTTCAGGAACGGCCCCATCTGGTCGTTGCGGAAGGCGCGCGAGGTAAGGGTCACCTTGTGCATTTGGGCCATTGCGGCGGCCATAATGCCGGGATGGCAGTGCCCCTGGTTGACGGCCGAATACGCCGCCAGGCAGTCCAGGTATTTTTTGCCATCGACGTCATAAACCCAGACGCCTTCGGCTTTTTCAATCACCACGTCCAGCGGGTGGTAGTTGTGGGCGCTGTAGGTTTCATCAAGTTCAATAAAGTGTTGACTGTTCATCGTAAATCCAACTCCTTGCCAATGGGTTTTGGGGATTCTAAAAGACCTGACAGGTTTTCTATCTAGAACTAAATACGAGGTAAACGTGTGATAAAACCTGTCAGGTCTCACACGTTTGTTGATAAAAAAAAGCCTGATCAAATCGGACAGCGGTCCGGTCATCAGGCTTTGCTCAGACAACGCACCCGTTGGGGTGCGCGTCATCTTTTCACAAAAACTATACTGTTTTCAGAGTCTCCATTATAGATTTGCTTCGATTTTCTGTCTACAGGCGGAAAAGAAGTGACACAGAGAAGCGCAGAGAAGACACAGAGATTCACAGAGAGAATGGGGAGGAAGCTTTGTGCAAGTGGCGCTTGATCACGACAGAGCGCCACGGCTTCGCCCAATCCATTCGCTTGATTCGTTGATTCGTGCCATTCGTGTTGAAAAAAACTTTACCGCACACGGCCGTATACCCCCTCAATCATCCTTTGCCCCTCATCTGATTGCAGCCAGGCGAGGAAGGCACGCATCTCGCCAGTGGGTTCGGCGGCGCTGGCGGTGAGGAAGTAGAGCGGGGTGGTGAGTGGATAGGTCTGGTCGGCGGTGGTGGCCGGGGTGGCGGAACGGCCGTCCACCGGCAAAATCTTCACCCCGGCTACCTGGCTGGCGCTGCCCATGCTGCTGTAGCCGATGGCGGCGGGATTGTTGGCTACGGCCGTTAACATCGCCTCGTTGTCTGCTTCCAGCAAAGCGTTGGGGCTGATGCGCTGCTCGGCCATGACTTGCTGGCGCAAAATGGTGCGCAGTCCCGCGCCCGGCTCCCGGCTGAGCAGCACAATCTCCTCATCCGCGCCGCCAACCGACTGCCAATTGGTGATACGGCCGTTAAAAATCGCCTGCACCTCGGCACTGCTTAAGGTTTGGATAGGATTGTTCGGGTGGACGATAAATACCAGGCCGTCTAGCGCCACCGGGTTGAAGTAGCGCGTTTCCCCTTCGGCGATGTGGTGCACCAGGATAGCGTCGAGCTGCCCATTGGCCAGGTCGGTGGCGAGGGTGTCGCTGTTGGCCGACACAAACAGTAGCTCAGCTTGCGGATTTTGTTGCGCATAGACCGCCTCGATCAGCGGGATGAGTGGGCTGGCGCTGCTGGTGACGCCAATCTGCAGCAGTTCGTGGACCGCCGTGGCGGGCAGCGTGGGCGGCGGCGCAGGTTGGCCCGCGCAGCCAATAACCAGACCAACCGCCAGCAGCCACCACAAACGTCTGCCGAAGGACATACCCTGGCACAATATCACCTTGTCACCCTGTCACCTTGTCACCCTGTCACCCTGGCTTAGCTGCCCAAAAAGGAGAGGGCCAGGAAGATGAGGCTAAACAGGGCCACATAGACGGCAAAGCCGTACAGTGTGTGCTTCTTGACCCAGGTGAGCAGCCAGTGGATGCAGGCGTAGCCGGTGATGGCGGCGGCCAGGAAGGACGCGACGTAAACGCCGGTGGAAAAATCACGGCCGTTGGCGCTGAAAATTTCCAAAATGGCTTGCAAACCGGCGGCCAGAATGGCCGGGATGCCCAGCAAAAAGCTGAAACGGGCCGCAGTGGGACGGTCCAGCCCACGTGACAGGCCGCCGACGATGGTGCTGCCGCTGCGCGACACGCCGGGCAGCAGGGCAACCATCTGGAACAGGCCCACTATCACAGCATCGCGCCACGTCATCTGTGCCAGCTCTTTTTTACCGGACAGCATACGCTCCCCGACGACGAGGAGAACGGCCGTTACCAGCAAAAATCCGGCGGCGGTGGGGGGGCTGCTAAAAATTTCCTCCAAAAAGTCGGCAAAGAGCAGGCCCACGATGCCCACAGGGATGGACCCGACGACAATAAGCCAGCCCAGGCGGGCATCAGTTTCGGTGAACGGTTGGCGTTGAGATAGGCCGCGCAGAACGGCCGTGATGATGTTCCACACATCTTGCCGAAAGTAGATGAGCACCGCCAGCAGCGTGCCCGCATGCACCAGCCCGATTAGCGTCAGGTCGGGGTTGGTCATGTGGAAAACTTCGGGCAGCAAAACCAGGTGGCCAGAGCTGGAAATAGGCAGAAACTCGGTGGCCCCCTGAATAATTCCAATGATAATCGCTTCAATAATTGACATAAAGTGTGCGGCCTGTTTGTTTGGGGAGCTGTAATTGGGTAATTGAGTAATTTGGTAATTATTCAGTTACTCAATTACGCCTCCTCATAATGTTTTAAGAAGTCAGCGCCAAATTGTGCCAACGTTCCCTGTCGAATTGCCTCTCGCATTTGCTGCATCAGGTTGATGAGAAAGTGCAGGTTGTGCATCGAGAGCAGCATGTGGCCCAGAATTTCGTTGGCCTTCACCAGGTGGCGCAGATAGGCGCGGCTGAAGTTTTGGCAAGTTGTGCAGGTGCAAGCGGGGTCAATGGGAGCGGGATCGCGGCTGTATTGGGCGTTGCGCAGGTTCATGCGCCCACCCAGGACAAAGGCGGAGCCGTGCCGCGCCAGCCGGGTGGGCAGCACACAGTCAAAAATATCGACCCCGCGCATCACGCCGTTAACCAGATCTTCCGGCGCACCGACGCCCATGAGGTAGCGCGGCTTGTCTGGCGGCAGGATGGGGTGCAGCACGTCGAGCACGGCGTGCATTTGCGGCTTGGTTTCGCCGACGGCCAGCCCGCCAATGGCGTAGCCGGGTAAATCGAGCGTGGTGACAAAACGGCCGCTTTCCTCCCGCAAATCGGCAAAAATGCCGCCCTGCACAATGCCAAACAGCGCCTGGTCGCCGCGCGTTTTGGCCGCCAGGCAACGCTCCAGCCAGGGATGGGTGCGGGTAAGCGACTGCTTGACATAATCGTAATCGTTGGGTGGGGGACACTCATCGAAGGCCATGATGATGTCGGCGCCCAGGTTTTCCTGGACGGCGATGCTGCTCTCTGGCGTAAAGCGGTGGCGCGAGCCATCGTGGTGGCTTTGGAAGGTGACGCCGTCGGCATCAATTTTGCGCGTGTCGCTGAGGCTAAACACCTGGAAGCCGCCGCTGTCGGTGAGGATGGGGCCAGGCCACTGCATAAAGTTATGTAAACCCCCTAGCTCTTTAACCAACTCGTCGCCGGGGCGCAGGTAGAGGTGGTAGGTGTTGCTGAGGATGAGGCTGGCGTTGAGCTGGTGCAGGTCAGACGGCCGTATCGCTTTCACGGTGGCCTGGGTGCCCACGGGGGCAAAGACGGGGGTCTCGATGAGGCCGTGCGGGGTGTGGAAACGGCCGTTGCGTGCCTGGGTGTGGGGGTCAACGGCCGTTATCTCAAACTTAAACTCAAAATCCATAACAGCGCATTATATGTGAATCAACTGGCTGAATCAAAAAAGGTGGCCATCACCCTTAATTTTCAGAAAACGCCGAGTGATGGCCACCTTTTACTGGTTGTAAGCCCTTCCCAGGTGCTGTCAGTCAGAGGAAGATGATCTCATTGACCTCTTTTTCTTGCTTCAACCGGTTGATGCGCCGCTGCAGGTAAGGTGAAAAATAGCCCTCGTACCGTTCTTGTAAGCTGGGCAGCTGCCAGTCGCTGCCGGTAACCACGCCACGGCAGTATGAGGTGCCGCAGCCGCAGGTGAACTCGTCGTAGGGGGTGCTGTCGGTCATGGCATAGTCAAAACAGACTTCTTCGCCAGGCTCAATGTCACGCAGGGCTACCAGAGTGATGGAGCTGCTTAAGCCCAGGTTGGGATCGCAGGAGTGGTTGACATAATCCCCTGGATCGTCGCCGCCGCCATAAGGAATCTGGTACAAGTTTTCTTCAATTTGTACGCTGTGCTCGCGTTCAAAGTCTGAAAGCTGGGCAAACTGTTCTTCCGTTGCCACAAACCCGGCCCAACAAATGAGCAGTTCGCCAGCGGGAATTGCTTCTCGGGCAAAAAGCCCATAGTTGCCTTTGGCTGGATTGTTGCGCACTTCCAGTTTGGCGGAAACATAACTCTTCGTCTGTTTTTCCATCGTTTGTTTCACTTGTCCTTTTGCCCGTTACCTTCCTTTGGTGTAAGGGCAATGGGCGCAGACGGCCGTTTCCCAACACCATCCAAAAAAAGACGGCACCATAAGATGCCGGTCGGTGACGCTGCTGCGTCTTTTTTGCCAGAGATGCCGGGAAACGGCCGTTCTGCAGCGATTAATATTTGCGCAAAATAGTACACGATTTTGCTTTGAATACAACGATTTGCCCCACGAATTTTGCCTGAACTCATTCGTGCGCTTGTACCGCGTAACTGTCAGATTTTGCCTGTACTCTCTAGGACAAGATTGAGCAACATCTGCACTATAAAGCAGCGCAAAAATGGAAGCAGCCCCCTGCTTTTTCACTACTTTTCCAGGTGTTCTGTTTAGCCTTTGTGTTACACTAACCCATACAGAAAGCTGACCGGAAAATCAACCTTGTTAGCTACAGCGTGGTTGGAAATAGGTCGATTTTGGGTTAAAAGCGGGTTCTTCATGATCGAGTTTAAGGTCGCCTCTCTGGTGAACAATCCAGGCAACGGTGTTTTTTGGCAAGGCTTAAATGCTGCCTCGGTGGCTGTACAACAAGCGGCCCAGTCGGAAACGGCCGTTTACCAGGTATTTAGCGAGCAGTTGGTGAAGCTGGGACTGCATGGCTGTGTCACGCTGCTGGATCAGACTGGCCAGGACCTCTGCATAACGTCTATGGTCTTTTCCGACCGCCTCATGCGCGTAATTCGCCAGGCGGAAAAGATATTAAAAATCAGCAGCCAGGATTTCCGTTATCCGGCAGCCGTCTCCCATGCCGACCAGGTCGTCTTGGGCCAGGGCGATGTGGTGTTTTTACCCGACAACAGCGAAAAAATGCGTCAGGTGCTGCCACCCAACGTCTTTCGCTTTGCTGGGCCTATGCTCAAGCCATTCCTCAAGCTGCCCGCTATCCTGGCCCCTATCTTTGCCAAATCGGAAGTGATTGGCGTGCTTTACGTGGCGGGCAAAAATTTGCAAATTGGCGATGTGCCCGCCATTGCCGCCTTTGCCACCCATTTGTCCATCGCCCTGGAAAATGCCCGCCTTTTCCAGGCTGTCCAGGAAGCCGAGGCCAAATACCGCCGCCTTTTTGAGACGGCCAATGATGGCGTTTTTCTGTTTGATTCGCAAACCCGGAGTGTTATCTCGGCCAATCCCAAAATGTTGCAGCTCCTCGGTGTACAAGAGGCTGATATGGGTCATGTGCAGCCCGGCCGTTGGGCAACGCCCGAAGTGTATGCGCAGTACAGCGGGCACCTTCAGCTGGCCATGCAAAACGGCAACCACTTTTTTGAAGTTCCTTTTGTGGACCTGGCCGGGAATGAGCGGCACTGGCAAATATCAACCACCGTGGTGGAATTGGGCGGTAAACCTGTGCTCAGCGGCCTGGTGCGGGATATCACCGAAGCAAAACAAGCCGAGGTCGCGCTGCGCCAGCGAGAAGAGCAGTTTCGTGTCCTGGCTGAAAACGTGCCGGGCACTATATATCTGTGCAAAAACGAACCCAACTTCCCGTATCTTTATGTCAACGACGGCATTGCGGATTTAACGGGTTATCCCAAAGAGCAATTTCTGAACCAGGAAGTGGCTTACATGGATCTGGTACACCCCGACGATCGTCATGCGGCCAGCCTGGTGCCGTCTTTAGACGAGCTGCGAAATCATGGCGGCTTTCACTACGTGTATCGCCTGCGGCACCGTTCGGGCGAGTGGCGCTGGGCGGAAGATGTCGGCGGCGGCGTTTTTGATGAGCAGGGCAACCTGCTTTTTCTGGAAGGGATTGTTAGCGACATCACCGAGCGGGTTCAGGCCGATTTGTTGCAAAAAGCGGTTTATCAGATTGCGGCCGTTGCCCACACCCACATTTCGCTGGATGAACTCTACCACGCCATTCATGAGTCGCTGGCCCCAATTTTGAACGTGCGAAATTTTTATATTGCCCTGTATGAAGCGGACATCGTCAGCGTGCCTTATTTTGTCGATAAATACGACGCTTCGCCCGGTGTTTATCCGGCGGGCAAAGGGCTCACCGAATTTGTGGTGCGCACCAACAAGGCGCAGCTGTTGACCCGCCAGCAAATTTTGTTCTATGCCCAGCAAGGGTTGTTGGAAGTGAACGGCACCTTGCCGGAGGCGTGGCTGGGTGTGCCGCTGCAAGTGCAGGGCCGGGCGATTGGCGCTCTGGTGGTGCAGAGCTATGACGAGAGCAGCGCCTATTCGGACAGGGACAAGCAGTTTTTGATGTTTGTTTCAGACCAGATTGCCCATGTGGTGGAGCGGAAACAGGCGGAGGAGCGGCAGCAGCAGCTTTCGGTGGAGCTGCGGCAGCAGACGCGCCTGCTGGAAGCGATTATGATCGCCACGCCAGACAATTTTATGGTGGCGGATTTAGACGGCCGTCTCCGTTTTGTCAGCGAGACCATTTTGAAATTCTTGAAGATGACGGTTGACCATGTCATCGGCAAGACGTGGCGCGAACTGCAAATTTCTCCTCACCTGGGCAGTATGCTCGACGAGGATTGGGCGACTGTGAAACAGTCACAGGTTCCCGTTACCCGCGAGTTCCTCTTTGCCCAGGCGGAAGGCGATCGAGAGATCGAGTTTATTACCACGCCTGTGTGGGATGAAAACGGGGCAATTGTGCTGCTGGTCACTACCACACGCGATGTTACCGAGCGGCGGCAAACGGCTCGGGCGATGCATCGGGCACAAAAGATGGAAAGCCTGGGGGTGCTGGCCGGCGGTATCGCCCACGATTTTAACAATTTGTTGGTGGCCATGTTGGGGCAGACCTCGTTGGCGCAGGCCCATCTGACCCCCGATCACCCGGCCTATACTCATGTCAACAAGGCCGTCCAGGCAGCCGACCAGGCAGCGGGACTGACGCGCCAACTGCTGGCCTATTCGGGAGGAGGACAATTCACCATTACTCCGTTAAACCTGAACACACTCATCCGTGAAAGTATTGACCTGCTCAAGGTGGCGCTGCCCAAGCAGATTGACCTGGACCTGGCACTCAGTGATGTGCTGCCGTTGATCGAAGCCGACATTGCCCAATTGCAGCAAGTGATGATGAATTTGCTGATCAACGCAGCTGAATCGATTGGGGAGCAGCCGGGCACCATTCGGGTGCAAACGGCCGTCTGCCCCATCACCGCCCAGGATACCGCCTACTGGCGCTACACCAACCAGCCGCTGCTGCCGGGCGACTACGTATGCCTCCAGGTAAAAGACAGCGGCGGCGGCATGACCAGCGAAACACTGTCCAAGATTTTTGATCCATTTTTTACCACCAAGTTTACCGGGCGCGGTTTGGGCCTGGCGGCCGTTTTAGGCATTGTGCGCGGCCACCAGGGTGGTTTGCGAGTGACGAGCCAGCCGGGGGCAGGTACCCTGTTTGAACTGCTGTTCCCCATTTCCTCGGCGACAGTCGAGGTTCATACCCCGGAGCTGCCTGTGGTGAAAACGGCCGTTTCTGGCCTGGTCCTGGTGATTGACGATGAAGCGGCCGTACGTGAAGCCGTGGTTGATATTCTGGAGATGGAAGGCATTGACGTGCTGACAGCGCCCAACGGCGATGCCGGTATCGCCCTGTACCAGGCGCAGGCGGGGGCCATCAACCTGGTGCTGCTGGACCTTTCCATGCCGGGCAAAAGCGGCCACGAAACGTTTAAAGCGCTGGAGGCGATCGACCCCAACGTGCGCATCCTGCTCTCGTCTGGTTACAGCGAAGCGGATGCCACGCGCGGCTTTACCTCGCCCCCGCTGGTGGGCTTTTTGCAGAAGCCTTACCGGCTGGATTCCTTCGTGCGGCGGCTAAAAAAGCATTTGTAGGGGGAGCAACAGGGTGCAAATGTTCAAGAAAGTGTGGCAACGGCCGTTTCCCTTGGTAATGTGGGCCTGTGGTTTATTTATCGCGCTGACCCTGGTGGCCATGTTTTTCTACCCCGGCGGCACCTGGACCGATCCTCAGCTGGCTGGCTACCGTTTCTTCCAGAACTTCTTTAGCGACCTGGGCATGTGGACCACACCAGGCGGACGGCCGAATCCGATTTCGGCCGTCCTCTTTTTTATCGCCCTCACCAGCGCCGGGTTGGGGTTGATTCTCCTTTTCCTCACCTTGCCCCGCTTTTTTGCCCACCAGCGCCTGAGCCGGTATGCCAGCTGGCTGGGCCTGACGATTGGCGTCTGGTCTGGCATCTCCTTCATTGGCATTGCCTTTACCCCCGCCGATATTTTCCTGGACGCCCACGTCAACTTTGTCTACAGCGCTTTTCTCAGCCTGCCGGTGGCGATTTTCATCTTTGCTATCATCATCTGGCGGCACGAGACGTTGCCTAACCGGTATGCGGCCGTTTTGTTTGGCTTTACGGTTTGCCTGGTGGCTTACCTCTGGCTGCTCTTTTTGGGGCCGTCGGGCCAGGCCGCTCAGGGGGCCAATTACCAGGCCACCGGGCAAAAGCTGATCGTCTACATTGCCCTGGGCAGCATGCTGTACCTGGCCTACGGCGCTAACCAGCAGCAAATCCAGGCGGAAACGGCCGTCTGACACCCCACACAACTTTTTTGACAACCCTTCCCACTTTTGCTACCATCCCACCCACAACCAAATATTGTCTTGCTTCGGCAAGCAAATCTTATCCAGAGAGGCGGAGGGACCGGCCCGATGATGCCTCAGCAACCATCCTTTGCGGTGAGCAGTGAACGGTAAACCGTAATCAGTAAAAGTGATTACCGTTAACTGGTAACCGATTACCGACAACAGGAACCGGTGCTAATTCCGGCAGAAGAAACAGTTATCTTCTGGAAGATGAGACGTGGCGACACTGATTTCACGAGCCCCTTCTGTACTTCCAGGAGGGGCTTTTTCATTTTAGGCGGAGCCAGGTGAGAGAACGATGGAAAATTTAACGGAGCAAATTCAGCAAATCCTGCCCAACAGCACAACGGCCGTTCACGGACACCTCCCCGCGCGCCAGCCCAATCCCGGCCACGCCCTCACCACACCCATCTGGCAAACGGCCACCTACACCTTCGCCAACACGGCCGATCTTATCGCTTTTCAGGAGGGCAAGCTGTGGGGCGGGACGAACGGCCGTAGCGAATACGCGCGTTACGGCAACCCCACCGTACAGGCGGTCGAGCGGCGGCTGGCGGCCCTGGAAGCAGGCGATCTGCCCGGCACCTACGATGCGCTGCTCTTTCCCACGGGCATGACGGCCGTTACCAACGTGCTGCTCTCCATTTTGCCCACCGGCAGCCACGTCATCTTCACCGACGACAGCTACCGCAAAACGCGCCAGTTTTGCCAGACCTTCCTCAAGCGGCTGGGCATTGAAAGCAGCCAGGTACCGGTAGGTGATTACGACGCGCTGGCCGCCGCCATCCGGCCCAACACGCGCATCATTCTCAGCGAAAGCCCGACCAACCCATACCTGCGCGTGGCCGACCTGGAGAAAATCGTGGCCATTGCCCGGCCGCACCGGCGCATCAAAACGATGATTGACGCCACCTTTGCTACGCCGGTGAACCAACGGCCGTTGGCCTACGGCATCGACCTGGTCATTCACAGCGGCACCAAATATTTCAGCGGCCACAACGACGTGATGGCTGGGGTGGTGGTAGGCGAGGTGGGGCTGATCAACGCCCTGCGCCAAAGCCAGGGCATGTTGGGCGGCGTACTCGATCCGCACGCCGCTTACCTGCTGGAGCGCGGCCTGAAGACGCTGGCGCTGCGCGTGCAGCAGCAAAATCGCACGGCCCAGGCCGTAGCCGAATTCCTGGAAAATCACCCGGCCATCGACCGGGTCTGGTATCCCGGCCTGCCTTCACACCCAGACCACGTCATCGCCAGCCAGCAAATGCGCGGTTTTGGCGGCGTAGTCAGCTTCGAGGTGGCCGTGCCGCGCGGCGCAACTGCCCTCGACTGCGCCGCGCGGGTGGTGGATGCCGTTAAAATTCCCCACATCGCCGCCAGCCTGGGCGGGGTGGAAAGCCTCATCGAGCCGCCCGCCATCATGTCTTACTACGAACTGTCGGCCGAGGAACGATTGACAATTGGCATCAAGGACAATTTGGTTAGATTGGCCATAGGCATTGAAGAAACGGCCGATATACTGGCCGATCTGGCACAGGCGTTAGCGAGTTTGCCAGCAGCCGGTGGCAAGTAAAAAGTGGCAGGTGGCAAGTACGAAGAACGACTTGCAACCTGCCACTTGCAACATGCCACTTGCAACCTGCAACCTGCAACACGCCACTTGCAACATAGAAACTGGAGAAGATGAAACACAATGACACTCGTAATGAAATTCGGCGGAACGTCTGTTGGCAGCGCGCAGGCAATGCGGGAAACGGCCGTTCTCATTCAACATACCAAAAAACAGTGGGGCCAGACCGTAGCCATCGTCTCGGCTATGGGCTCTAAGCCGGTGAAGGTAACCGACCTGCTGCTCAATGGGGCGCACTCCGCCGCCAATGGCGACGGCGAAACGTACCAGCGGCTGGCGGAACAGCTGCGCCAGATTCACTTTGAAGCCATCGACGGCCTGCTGGCGCCCGATGGTGAACGGCAGCAAGTTTTGGTGGAAAACGGCCGTTTCATCGACCGGTTTGCCGCGCTCTGCCAGGCGGTGTACGTGCTGGGTGAACTCACGCCGCGTGCCCTGGATACCGTCGGCGGCATGGGCGAGCAGATGAGCGCCCGCATCATGGCCGCCTACCTGCGCCAGACGGGCACCCCGGCGGAAGCCATCGACGCCACCGAGCTGATTGTGACCGACAGCAATTTCCAGAACGCCACGCCCCAGTTTGAGGCCACGAAGCAGAAGACAGAAGCCAGGTTACGGCCGTTGCTGGCCAAAGGTGTGGTGCCTATCGTCACTGGCTTTATTGCCGCCAACGCCGAGGGCATCACCACCACGCTGGGGCGGGGCGGTTCCGATTACACCGGGGCTATCCTTGGCGAAGCGCTGGCCGCCGACGAGGTGTGGATCTGGACCGACGTCGATGGCGTCATGACGGCCGATCCGCGCCTGGTGCCTGGGGCCAGGTCCATCCCCCAGCTGAGCTACCGCGAAGTGTCTGAACTGGCCTTCTACGGGGCTAAGGTGCTGCATCCCAAAACGATGCGCCCCTGCGTGGAAAACGGCATTCCGCTGCGCATCAAAAACACGTTTAACCCGGAGCATCCCGGTACCGTCATCGTGCCCGATGTGCCCAACGGCAACGGTGGCATCAAAGCCGTCACTGCCATCAACAACCTTAGCCTTGTCACTGTGGAAGGCAAGGGCATGATGGGCATCCCCGGCATTGCCGCCCGCACCTTTGGCGCGGTAGCCCGCGACAACCAGAGCGTGCTGCTCATCAGCCAGGCGTCGTCGGAGCAGTCCATCTGCTTCGCCACACCCGACGACGCCACAAAGCGCATTATCCGCAGCCTGGAAGACGAATTTAAGGTTGAACTGGTTCGTCAGGACATTGACCGCATCTGGGCACAGGAACCGGTTTCGATTGTGACGATTGTGGGGGCGGGCATGCGCGGCACGCCGGGCATTGCCGGGCGCATCTTCACGGCGCTGGGCGAGAAAAGCGTCAACGCCATCGCCATTGCCCAGGGTTCTTCCGAGTGCAGCATCAGCGTGGTGGTGGAGGATGGCGATACGGCAACGGCCGTTGCTCACATCCACGCACTTATTTAAAGACCCCCACCTTAACCCTCCCCCTGCCAGGGGGAGGGTTAGGGTGGGGGTGAAAAAGTCGCGCTCTCTGAGGCGTATTCTAACCGCAGTTAACTTTTACTTTAACCAACGCGAGAAACTGGGTGAACGGCCGTTCACTTTCAAATGATCGCCTGTCATTGTTTTGCAGCTTACCTCTCCGGCATAATCCCCCGCGAACAAACAACCGCTGTCGCCTGCCGCCACCCTACGCGCAGGCCGTACACGCAACTGATTTTATAAAGGAGAAGTAAACATGTTGCCCAACAAGTTTAAACTGGTTGCCTGGCTGCTGCTGTTGACGGCTATCGTCACCGGACTGGCCGCTTGCCAGACTACCAGCGAACCCGTCGAAGTCACCCGCGTGGTGACAGAGACCGTCACCGAAGCGGTGGAAGTCACCCGCATGGTGGAAGTGCCTGGCCAAAGTGAAGCGGCCGATCCGGGCCGCCTGGTAATCTACTCCGGGCGCAGCGAAAGCCTGATCCAGCCCATTATCGACCAGTTTGCCGCTGCTACCGGTATCCAGGTTGAGGTGCGCTATGGCAGCACCTCGGAAATGGCGGGTGTGCTGCTGGAAGAAGGGGCCAACAGCCCGGCAGATATCTTTTATGCCCAGGACCCGGGTGGTTTAGGCGCTGTGTCCCAGGCGGGGCTGCTGGCCCCGCTGCCCGCTGAGCTGCTGGCACGCGTTCCGGCCCGCTTTGCTGCGGAAGACGGCAGCTGGGTCGGCATCTCCGGGCGAGCCCGTGTGGTGGTGTACAACACCAGCGTCATCACCGACCCGGCCACGGAACTGCCACAGGACATTTTTGACTTTATTGACCCGGTGTGGAACGGCCGTATCGGTTGGGCACCTACCAACGGCTCATTCCAGGCCATGGTCACCGCCATGCGCTCGGTGTGGGGGGATGAGAAAACGGCCGAATGGCTCACCGGCATTCAGGCCAACAACCCCGTGGTATACGACGGCAATACCCCCATCGTCTCCGGCGTAGCCGCTGGCGAAGTGGACGTCGGTTTTGTCAACCATTACTACCTCTACCGCTTCCTGGCCGAAGAAGGCGAAAGCTTCCCGGCGCGCAACCAGTTCCTCACCAGCGGTGGCCCCGGTTCGCTCATCATGGTCTCTGGGGCGGGCATCCTCAACACCGCGCCCAATGCCGCCAATGCCCAACGCTTCATGGATTTCATGCTGTCCACCCCGGCCCAGCAATATTTTGCCGCGCAAACGTATGAATATCCCGTGGTAGAAGGTGTCGCAGTCAGCGGCGGCATTCCGCCCTTGGCCGACCTGGACAGCATCGCCCTGAACATCTCCCTGGCCGACCTGGCCGACCTGGAAGGCACGCAGGACATGCTTTTCGACCTGGGCATCATCGAATAGGGCGAACTCGCGAAAGGTTCAAAACTCGTAGCTGCGGTTTCTTACCGCGTTAAGAAGCCGCAGCTACGTATGGAATTAACCTCGGTTAACTTTTGACTTAACCAATCGTAGCTTTTGCTTGATCGCTCGTTAACTCAAAAGTTGACCACCCTCCCTTGTTTTTGCCCTGTTTCCCCCCATAATCCCTGGGTGAGGGTGACCGGATTTCCCGGCCCAAATTTTTCAGCAACCGCAGGAAACCAACATGGGTGTGACT
Organism: Anaerolineae bacterium; assembly: GCA_020848035.1. Classification (GTDB taxonomy): domain Bacteria; phylum Chloroflexota; class Anaerolineae; order Promineifilales; family Promineifilaceae; genus Leptofilum. The sequence continues at coordinate 20,850 of JADLAX010000029.1, forward strand.
GATTTTGGCAACGTGCCCGGAAGAGTGCGCTCACTGCCGAGAATCAAATTTGAATTAGGCCAGAGCTGGCTGCGTCAACGGCATTGGTCGCCGTTTCACTGGCTGCTGGTGGGCAGCGCCACCCTGGTGGCGGCCCTGATTTTGCTGGTGCCCGCCTACCTGCTGCTGCGCATCGGCGGGGCCTGGACTGAAGCGTGGGAGACGCTGGCCCAGCCGCGCACCCTGGAGATTTTGGGCAACACGGTGGGATTGGCGGTGGCGGTTACGGCCGCTTCCATCCTCATTGCCGTCCCCCTGGCCTGGCTCACCACCAGCACCGATTTGCCCGGCAAGCGGTTCTGGGCCGTGGTGGTGGCTCTGCCGCTGGTGGTGCCCAGCTACGTGGCCGCCTACCTCTTTGCCTCGATTTTGACGCCTAAGGGTTTGCTCCAACAAATGTTGTACCCCTTCTTTGGCATTGAACGACTGCCGAATTTTTACGGCTTCCCTGGCGCATTTATGGTACTGACGCTGGTGAGTTATCCGTTTATTTTCCTCACCGTGCGCAGCGCCCTGAAGAAGATGGACCCGGCGCTGGTGGAAGCGGCCCGCAGTTTGGGGCTGTCGCCGTGGCGGGCCTTTTGGCGGGTGACCTTGCCGTATTTACGGCCGTCTATCACCGCCGGTGGTTTGCTTGTCATGCTCTACACCCTGCGTGACTTTGGCGCAGTGACCATGCTGCAATATTCCACCTTCACCCGCATTATCTACAACCGCTACCAGGGCTACCGGCTGGACGTGGCGGCGGCGATGGCCTTGGTGCTGGTGGTGGTAACGGCCGTTATCCTCTACCTGGAACAGCGCAGCCAGGGCAAAGCCCGTTACGCCCGCGTGTCGATTGGCGTGGCGCGGGCGCAGACCCCCGCGAAGCTGGGCCGCTGGCGCTGGCTGGGGCTGGGCTTCACCGGACTGCTCTCCTTCTGGGCTTTGCTGGTGCCCGCTTTTGGATTGGCTTACTGGTTCTGGCGCGGCCTGCGCCAGGATTGGGCGGTGAAAAACCTGGGCGTGGCCCAAACCAACGTGGAATCGCTGCTCACCCTGATAGAGCCTGCCTGGCATTCGCTTTCGGCGTCGCTGCTGGGGGCGGGGCTGGCCATGCTGCTGGCGCTGCCCATCGCCATCCTGGTGGTGCGCCATCCGGGCCGCCTCAGCCGCCTGTTCGAGCGGCTGACGTATGCCAGCTTTGCTCTGCCCGGCATTGTGGTGGCCCTGGCTTTTGTCTTTTTTGGGGCCAACTACGCCTCTTCGCTGTACCAAACCCTGCCCATGCTGCTGGCGGCCTACGTCATTTTGTTCATTCCCCAGGCGGTGGGGGCGCAGCGCAGTTCGCTGCTCCAGGTGTCGGCCAATTTGGAGGAAGCGGCGCAAAGTTTGGGACAACGGCCGTCTACCATTTTCCGACGCATCACCCTGCCGTTGGTCAAACCGGGTATGCTGGCCGGTGGGGCGCTGGTTTTCCTCACCTGCATGAAGGAGCTGCCCGCCACCCTCATTTTGAGCCCGCTGGGCTTTAGCACCCTGTCGGCCCAAATCTGGACCAACATCGGCGAAGCATTTTTCGCCCGCGCCGCCGCCCCCACGCTGCTGCTGCTCCTGCTCTCCTCCATCCCCCTGGCGTGGATGACCCTGCGAGAGAAAGAATGAGTAATGGTTAATGGTAAATTTTTAATGGTTAATGATATGTGCGCACGCCGGTCCATTTACAATTAACCATTTACCATTAGCAATTTACCATTATTCCCCATGTCCACCGTCACCTGTCGCCACCTCCACAAATCGTTTGATACGCTGCCTGTTGTGCAGGATGTGAGCCTGGCGGTGCCGCCAGGAGAGATTTTGGTGCTGTTGGGGCCAAGCGGCTGCGGCAAGACAACCACGCTGCGGCTGATTGCCGGGTTTGAAAAGCTGGACGACGGCCGTATCGAAATTGACAACCAGCTTGTGGCCGATGGCGCTACCCACGTGCCGCCGGAAAAGCGGCGTGTGGGCATTGTGTTTCAGGATTACGCCATCTTCCCCCACCTCAGCCTGGCGCAAAACGTCGGTTTTGGCCTCAAGCGCGGCCAGACCGCACGGGTGGCCGAGATGCTAAACTTTGTCGGCCTCGGCGGGCTGGGCGAGCGCATGCCGCACCAGCTGTCTGGCGGGCAGCAGCAGCGGGTGGCCCTGGCCCGGGCGCTGGCGCCGCAGCCGGTCGTTTTGCTGCTGGACGAACCATTTTCCAACCTGGACGCTGCCCTGCGCGTGGAGATGCGCCAGGAGGTGCGGCGTTTGTTGAAGGCAAGCGGCACAACGGCCGTTTTTGTGACCCACGATCAGGAAGAGGCATTGTTCATGGGCGACCAGGTGGGGGTGATGCACGGCGGGCGACTGGAGCAGGTCGGCACCCCGGAAGCAATTTTCCACCAGCCGCGCACCCGCTTTGTTGCTGAATTTTTGGGCCAGACCGACTTTTTGCCCGGTGAAGTGACAGAGCAAGGGGTGCAGACGCCGTTGGGCATCTTGCCCCAGAATTTGCCCCTGGCCAGCGGTACGGCCGTTGACATTGCCGTCCGTCCCGATGATTTGCGTCTGACGCCGGATGAGGAGGGGAACGGCCGTATCGTCTCGCGGCAGTTTGTCGGCATTGCTTTTGTCTACGGCGTGCGCCTGGACGATGGCACACTCATCCACAGCTGGCAGCCGCACGAGAATAGTTTTGGGGAGGGAACGGCCGTAACCGTCCAGTTTGCCGCCCCCCACGCGCTGCCCTGCTTCTACCACAACCACGTTGTCTCCCCCAAAAGCCGGTGAACAGGTTTACACTTGTTTGTATAATCGGAAGAAATTCGGTAATTAAGTAATTGCGTAATTGAGTAATTATGTCAATTGCCGAACGACTCAATTACTCAATGACAAAATGGAGAATACCATGATTATTAAACCCAAAGTAGTGGAAGCCATGAACGCTCAAATCCAGAGCGAGTTTACGGCATCGGCGCAGTACGTGGCCATTGCTGTCTACTTTGACGGCGAAACCTTGCCTGATCTGGCCGCCTTTTTCTACCGCCAGGCCGAGGAAGAGCGCGAGCACGCCATGAAGTTTGTCCATTTCATGCTGGAAGCCGGGGCTAAACCCCTCATTCCGGGCCTGCCGGAGATGCGCAACGAGTTTGAAAGCGCCAGCGACGCAGTCCAATTTGCCCTGGACCAGGAAGTTAAAGTGACCAACCAGATCAACAATTTGCTCTCGATTGCTGAGGCCGAAAAGGATTACGCCAGCAGCCAATTCCTGCAATGGTTTGTGACAGAGCAGGTGGAAGAGGTCGATTCGATGACCACGCTGCTCAATACGATCAGACACGCGGGTGGCGCGCTGCTGCTGGTAGAAGATTTTGTTCGTCGCCGGATGGCCGCTGGCGGTGCAGAAGAAGCTGGAGAAGAATAACAATTCACGACCAGGGCTGCGCAGAAAAACAAAACTCACTGTTCTCTGTGCTCTCTTTGGAGGAAATCATGCAGAAAATTCAGACACAGGGTGTACACCACATCACCCTGATTGGCGCGGATCGCCAGACATCCATTGATTTTTGGGAAGGTGTGCTGGGCATGCCGTTCGTTTTTGAACAGCCCAACCTGGACGTCCCGGCAGAGAATCATTTGTACTTCGATCCGGGCGACGGCATTTTGATCACCATCTTCACCAACGAAAACCGCCAGCCTGACCCCACGCCCAACCCGGAAGGCATTGGCAATTTGCACCACATCGCCTTCAACGTCTCCCGCGCCACCTACACCCAGGTGAAAAAGCGGCTGGACGAACGCGGCATCCCCAACAGCGGTGAGGTCGATCGCGGCTTTATGTACTCCATCTACTTCCGCGATCCGCTGGGACAGCTGTACGAACTGGCCAACTACAAATTCGACCCGCCGCCGGGCGTGAGCCACGCCGAGGTGATGCACCTGGCCCACCAGCTGCGCACCGAGCGCGGCGACTACAACATCACCGACGAGCACCTGGCCGACGCCATCGAACAATTTGTGCAGCGCACCACCAGCACCCTCTCCGCCGATCGCGCGCCCAAAAACCCCTACCCACAAAAAAGTCGCGCCTGAACCTTGGACGTTCAGCTCTACCTTGAGCAAGGGCATCGCCTCGGCGCTGCGCGCCTGGCGATGCCGATGACAGAGGGGGTTATTTCAGTTTTTGGGGTCATTTTGACCCCAAAAACTGAAATAACCCAATCCTTCCCCCCGCACGGGGCGCGAAGCGCCCTCGTGCGGGAAAACAAAGGACGCTAAAGGTAAAACTTTGCGTTTCTGGTGTCTTTGCGGTGAAGTAAAAAGTGGTAAGCTTGTGAACCGGAGGTAGTCGGTTCGATGATTGAAGTAGCCGAGAACGTTTACCACATTCCGCTGTTCCCGCGCAGCATGGTCAATGCCTACATCGTGGATGGTTTTCTGGTGGATGCCGGAATTCGCAGTTCCGCGCCCAGGCTGCTGCAAGCGATTGACCGCCTGGGCCGTCACAAGATGCAGGGGCATGTGCTGACCCACGCCCACCCGGATCACCAGGGAGCCAGTGCTGCAATTTGCCAAACCCTCAACATCCCGCTCTGGTGCGGTACCAAAGACGCTGATGCTATGGAGCGTGGGCTGTTTGCGGATGTAGCCGTCAGCAATTTCATCATTCGCTTGCAGCAGCGCTACTGGGTAGGCCCGCCTTATCCCGTGCAGCGGCGGCTGCAGGAAGGGGATCACGTTGGGGAGTTTGAGGTGCTGGACGTGCCCGGCCATTCGCCGGGGCACATTGCCCTGTGGCGGCCGCGCGACGGCGTGCTCATTGCTGGGGATGTGGTAAACAACGCCAACCTGGTCACCACGCGGGTCCGCCTCAGCGAACCCCCGGCCAGCTTCACCGCTGACGTTCCGCAAAACCGGGCCTCGATCAAAAAAATAGCCCGTCTGCGCCCCAAAGTGGTGTGCGTCGGCCACGGCCCAGTTTTGCGCGATACCGCCCAGCTAACCGCCCTGGCTAACAGATTGGGCCAATCTTGAAGCTTGGCCCAATCTCAGTTTCATGATTGTGAACGAGAGAGTTAGCCCGACAGCCCGGCAAAGGTGGGTTTGAGTGCCGGGTAGAGGCCCTGGTAGAGTGGGTAGAGCTGGTTGTAAACGGCCGTATCCTCCCCCGGTTCCGTCTTCCCCGTTACTTTCACCAACTCGGCACACGCCGCCTCAACTGAATTAAACACCCCCGCGCCCACCAGAGCCAAAACGGCCGCACCGTACGCCGCACCTTCCGTGGTATTCACCGTCACAATTTCCGCTTGCAGCACATCGGCCAGAATTTGCCGCCAGAGCGGGCTGCGCAGCCCGCCGCCAGACGCCCGCACCTGGGTGATGCTGGCCAAACCCGCGCCGCGCATCAATTCCAGGCTGTCGCGCAGGCCAAAGGCCACACCTTCCAGCACCGCTCGCGTCAGGTGTGGCTGGCCGTGGCGCACCGTCAGGCCAATGAAGCCGCCGCGCGCCAGCGGATCGGGGTGGGGGGTGCGTTCGCCGGTGAGGTAGGGCAAAAAGAGCAGCCCTTCGCTGCCAGCGGGCACGTTGGCAGCTGGGATCAGCAGATCGCCAAAATCGACGCCGGGCGCCAGGGCATCGCGGTACCAGCGCAGGCTGCCCGCCGCCGAAAGCATGACGCCCATCAGGTGCCACTTGCCCGGCGCGGCGTGGCAGAAAGCATGCAGACGGCCGTCTGGCTCCACCACCGGCACGTCACTGCTGGCAAACACCACCCCAGAGGTGCCCAAACTCAGCGCCACCACACCATCGACCACCGCCCCGGTGCCCACGGCGTTGGCCGCCTGGTCGCCGCCGCCCGCCATGACGGGAATGCCTGCGGGCAGCCCGGTGGCTGCGGCGGCGGCTGGGGTGAGATGACCGGTAACGGCCGTTCCCTCAAACGTCTTTGGCAGCCAGGCGGGGTCAATGCCCAGCTTTTCCACCACCTCTGCCGACCAGTTGCGCTGGCGCACGTCGAACAGCTGGGTGCCCGCCGCGCCTGCTTTATCTGTCGCCAATTCGCCCGTGAGCTTGTAACGCACGTAATCTTTGGGCAGGAGGATGTGGGCGATACGGCCGTAAATCTCCGGCTCGTTGTTTTTTACCCACAAAATTTTTGGGGCGGTAAAACCAGTCAGGGCATCGTTGCCCGTTATGTCAATTAGGCGCTGTTTGCCGATGACGGCGCGCATCTCGTCGCACTCGGCCCCGGTGCGCTGATCGTTCCACAGCAGTGCCGGGCGCAGCACCTGCCCGGCCGCATCCAGCAGCACCAGCCCGTGCATCTGCCCGGTAAGACCGATGGCGTGGATGGATTGGGGAGGAACGGCCGTTTCCGCCAACAGCTGCCGGATACTGGCCACCGTGCCCGTCCACCACAGTTCGGGCTGCTGCTCGCTCCACAGCGGTTTGGGCGTGTCATAATCGTACGTGGACGACGCGACGCTGACGACCTCGCCTGTTTCGGCCAACAACAGCGCTTTGGTGGCAGTCGTTGAACTATCTATGCCGATGAAGTAACGCATCTCTTTCCCCCTTTTGGTGCCCTAAACCTGACAGGTTTATTAAGATGGTGGGCTATCAAGTTCGCCTGGTCAGCACATCATCTCCATGATGAAGTCGCATCGTAAACCTGTCAGGTTTATTAAGATGATGGGCTATCAAGCTCGCCTGGTCAGCAAAGCAGCTTCATGATGAAGTAGCATCGTAAACCTGACAGGTTTATTAAGATGATGGGCTGTCATGCTCGCCTGGTCAGCAAAGCAGCTTCATGATGAAGTCGCACCGTAAACCTGTCAGGTTTATTAAGATGATGGGCTATCAAGCTCGCCTGGTCAGCAAAGCAGCTTCATGATGAAGTCGCATCGTAAACCTGACAGGTTTATTAAGATGGTGGGCTAACAAGCTCGCCTGGTCAGCAAAGCAGCTTCATGATGAAGTAGCATCGTAAACCTGTCAGGTTTATTAAGATGATGGGCTATCAAGCTCGCCTGGTCAGCAAAGCAGCTTCATGATGAAGTAGCATCGTAAACCTGTCAGGTTTAGGCAGTCTACCGCACGCCCAACAGCAGCTCCACCACCAGCTGGTCCAACCGCTCGTACGGCTGGCCGCGCTGGCCCAAAGCAGTGCGATCAAACGGTTGCGAACGGAGTTGGGCCGCTTTTTCGGCGCTGTACTGCCCCATAAACGGGCTCATCGCGCCGCTGTCGGCATTGATTTCGGCCAGCAGGGCTTGAATCTCGCGGTCGGCATTAAATTTGGCCGCTTTTTCTTTCAGGATGAGGTAGGTGCGCATGCAGCCACGGGCAAACGCCTTCACGTCTTCAAAATCGCTCGTGCGGTAGGCGTGGGCGTCGAAGTGGCGGCTGCTGTCGTAGCCATTGTCTTCCAGCAGCTTCACCAGGAAGAAGGCGGATTTAAGATTGACCGAACCGAAGCGGAAATCCTGGTCATAACGGCCGAATGCCTGGTCGTTCAGGTCGATGTGGAACAGCTTGCCCGCTTCCATCGCCTGGGCCACGTGGTGGGTGAAGTTCAGCCCGGCCATGTGCTCGTGGGCCACTTCGGGATTGACGCCCACCATGTCGGGATGATCGAGCGTTGCAATGAAAGCCAGCATGTTGCCCGTGGTGGCGTTGTAGATGTCGCCACGTGGTTCGTTGGGCTTGGCTTCCAGGGCAAACTTCAGGTCGTAGCCCTGATCGATGACGTACTCACACAGGTAATTCATCGCTTCCCGGCTGCGCTTGATGGCGGTGATGGGGTCTTTGCCCGCGTCCGTTTCCGTGCCCTCGCGGCCGCCCCAAAAGACGTAAATTTTGGCCCCCAGCTCCACGCCCAGGTCAATGGCGTGCATCGTTTTTTGCAGGGCGTAGGCGCGCACGTTGGGGTCGTTGCTGGTAAACGCGCCATCGCGGAAGGCGGCGTCGGTGAACAGGTTGGTGGTAGCCATCGGCACGACGAGGCCAGTGTCAGCCAGCGCCTGCTTAAAATCGGCCACGATTTTGTCCCGCTCGGCGGGGGTGGCGTCGATAGGCACCAGGTCGTTGTCGTGGAAGTTGACACCCCAGGCACCCACTTCGGCCAGCAGGTGCACCAGCTCGACGGGCGATTTAACCAGGCGCACCGGCTCGCCAAACGGATCGCGGCCGATGCTGCCGACGGTCCAAAGGCCAAAGGTGAATTTATGTTCAGGTTTCGGTTCGTACATGGTTTCTCCTAAGAATGGGACACAGATTTTCACAGATGAACACAGATTTCAGGTCATTTGGATTTCGGGGAGGTTTGCGTGAAACGTGATTTTTCTCACGTTTTACGAACTTTTCCCGGATTTTATCTGTGAAAATCTGTGTTCATCTGTGTCCAATTAATTTATTGTGGCTTCGCTGAAGAAGGCGCGGCTCTGGCTGACGTCGGTGATGGGGCCGGTGATGAGGAAACGGCCGTTCACCGCCATATCCGCCGACGATGTGCCAATCATAAAGTCGATTTCGCCCGGCTCGACCACTTTGCGCAGGTCGCGGTTGTAAAAGCCCAGGGCGCTCACCGGCAGGGCAAAGGTCACCCGGCGTGACTGCCCGGCGGCCAGGGCGACGCGCTTGAACCCTTTGAGCTCCTTCACCCGCCGCGTCACTGAGGCCACAGGGTCATTGATGTACAGCTGAACCACCTCTTCGCCATCACGCGGGCCGCAGTTGGTCAGCGTGCAGCTAATTTCGATAGTTTCGTCTGCTGCTGCTTCTAGTTTATCCTGCTGCAAGCCTTCCAGCTTGAAACTGGTGTAACTGAGACCAAAGCCAAACGGCCAGAGCGGCTTGCTGCTCAGGTTGACATAATCGCCTTTCCAATGCGACCGCCCGCCCGACACTTTGTGGTTGTAATAAATCGGAATTTGCCCCACGTCGCGAGGGAAGGTGATGGGCAGTTTGCCGCCGGGGTTCACGTCGCCAAACAGCACATCGGCGACGGCTTCGGCACCCTCCTCGCCCGGCAGCCACGCTTCCAGGATAGCGGGAATGTGTTGGGCAATCCAGTTGATGCTGAGGGGACGGCCGTTTACCAGCACCACCACCACCGGCTTGCCCGTCGCCGCCACGGCCTGCACCAATTCTTCCTGCACGCCCGTCAGGTTAATCTCGGCCCGGTCACGCGCCTCGCCGCAGGTGCAGTCATGGGTCAGCCCCGATTTGCCGCCGACAAATACCAGGGCTACGTCTGCCTGTTCCGCTGCGGCCACCGCCTCGGCAAAACCGGCGCGATCTTCCCCGGTAACGTCGCACCCTTGGGCATAGAGGACGGCCGTTCCCGCCGCCACCTTCTCCTGGATCGCCGCCAAAATGGGGCGAATCGGCACAAAATTGTCCACCAGCTCCACACTCTCGGGTACGGGAATGTTAAACACGTTCTCGGTCGATAGGCTCATCTCGTGCAGCGATTCGATGTGGCACGGGTAGGCGTAGTCGCCCAGCAGATGGCGCACCGTGTTGGCCTGCGGGCCAATCACGGCAATCGAGCCGATGTTTTTGTCCAGCGGCAGCAGCTCATGGTCGTTTTTCAGCAGCACCATCGACTTTTGGGCAATGGTGCGGGCCAGCTGGCGCTGTTCCGGGGTGTCGAAAACGGCCGCTGCCTGGTTCTCCGCCACGTAGGGATTCTCAAACAGACCCAGCATAAATTTGGTCCGCAGCACACGCGCCACGCTCTGGTCCACCAGCGCTTCGTCGATCTGGCCGGTGCGTACGGCCGTTACCAGCGGATCGCCAAAACAGTCGGTGTGCGGCAGCTCGATGTCGATGCCCGCCGTCAGCGCCAGGTGGGCCGACTCGGCCTTGCTGCTGCTCAGGCGGTGCGTCCGTTCGATCTCCTCTATGGCGAAATAGTCCGACACCACAATGCCATCAAAGCCCCACTCGCCGCGCAAAATGTCGGTGAGCAGCTCTTTGGAGGCGGTGCAGGGCATCCCGTCCAGCTCGTGGTAGGCATTCATGAGCGACTGCAGGTTGGCTTGTTTAACGGCCGTTTCAAACGGCAGCAAAAACACCTCGCGCAGTTCACGCGGGGCAATGTGCACCGGCGCCCAGTTCATCCCGCCTTCAGACATGCCATAGCCGACAAAATGTTTGGCCGTAGCCACCACACCTTCCTGCCAATTTTGCCCTTGCAGGCCGCGCACAAAATGCACGCCCATCTGCGACACCAGGTACGGATCTTCGCCAAACGTTTCCTCCACCCGGCCCCAGCGCGGATCGCGCGTCACGTCCAGCACCGGCGACAGCCCCTGGTGCGCCCCGGCGGCGCGCATCTGCGTGCGCACCACGGCGGCCATCGCTTCCACCAGCTCTGGTTCCCAGGTGCTGGCCACGCCGATGATCTGCGGGAAGCAGGTGGCATCGCGGGTCATGTAGCCGCTGCAGCACTCCTCGTGCACCATAGCCGGGATGCCCAGCCGCGTTTTTTCCACCAGGTAGCGCTGGATGCTGTTGGCCACCGCCGCTGCTTCGGCCGGCGCCAGGCTGCTGGCCCCGCCCACCCGGGTAATCTGGCCGATGCCCAGGTGCATCAATTCGGCCGCTTTGGTGGGGTCAAACTGTCGATTAGTCAGCAGCTGGTACACCCAGGCGCTGCCCAGCTGGGCCGCTTTTTCCTCCAGGGTCATGCGGCTGAGGAGGTCGGTGATACGGCCGTCTATCGGTTGGGCCGGATCCCGGTAAATCACAGATAAATCTTCACTCGTCCTTTGCATAATTGTTCTCACTTACGGTAGCATCCAGAAATTAATTGAGAGTGGCTCAATCTTGAAGAGTGGGCCACCCTGAAATCGGGTAAATCACCCCTTTAGTTCTCCACCGGTTAAGCCGGTCACAATGTGCCGCTCGGCCAGCAAATAGAAAATGACGGCCGGAATAATTAGCAGCGTCACATACGCCATAATCCGCGCCCAGTCGGAGCCAAACTGCCCCTGGAACTGCATAATCCCCAGCGTCAGCGGCCACTTGTCCGCATTGCCCAACACCACCAGCGACAGGAAATATTCGTTCCAGGCATTCACAATTGATAAGGTGGCAATAGCCGCCACGGCCGGGCGCGCCAGGGGAAACAGCACGTAGCGAAAAAAGCCAAACGTGGTGCAGCCATCAATATACGACGCATCCTCCAGTTCTGTGGGGATGGCCCGGAAAAAGCCGATCAAAATCACTGTGCTGCTGGGCAGGGTAAAAGTCACCAGCGGCAAAATGACGCCCCAAAAGCTGTTAATCAGCTCCAAATTTCGCACCTGCAAAAAGACGGGCAAAATGGCCACCACCAGCGGAAAAAGCAGGCCAATGGAAAGAATGTTAAAGAAAATATTGCGCCCAATAAATTGCACACGGGAAAAAATGAAGGCCAGCGGACTGGCAATGAGCACCACCAGCGTCGTGGTTGTCAGGGTAATGATCAGGCTGTTGCGCAAGGACCGCCAAAAATCGGTGCTCGTTAAAATGTCCGTGTAATTTTCCCACTGAATTCCGGTTTCGGGCAAGCCAATGGGGTTGGACAAAAACTGCCCGGTAGTGCGAATGCTGCCCAAAATAACGGTCAGTACCGGGGCCATCATCAACAGGGCCATAACGATGACAAACAGGTACATCAAAACTCGGCTCAGGGAGCGTGTTGGGGCCAGGGTCATGATACCTCCTTACTCAGCTAACGTTTGCCGCAGCACGGTGCGCTGGTAGCCAATAGAAAAAATCAACGTCATCAAAAACAGAATGATGGCCAGGGCGCTGCCAAAACCTAGCTGCATGCGCTGGATGCCAAATTTGTACAGGTAAGTCACAATCAATTCGCTGCGGAAGGCTGGCCCGCCTTCTGTCAGAATCCACACCACAATAAATTGCTGAAATGAACCCAAGATGGAAAGGAAAACAGAGAGCGAAATGGTGCTGCGCATCATGGGTAGGGTGACGTAGCGCAGCACCTGCCACTCGTTGGCCCCACTGACCCGCGCCGAATCTTCCACTTCGCGGGAGATGTTTTGCAGCCCGGCCATGTACAACAGCATGTGGAAGCCAAAAAACTTCCAGGTGAGCACAAAGAAGATGGCGACTAAAACGGTGTCTAAATCCGCCAGCCAGGCGGTGCCGTTAATTTCCGGTCTAAACAGGCTTAAAAATTCATTGAGCAGTCCGCCGCGTGGGTTGTAGACGTAGAGCCAGATGTAGGCGGCTACAATTTCGGAAAAGACGTAAGGCAGAAAAAAGAGGGTGCGAAAAAAACGCTGGAAGCGCAGCTGACCGCGAATGAGAATGAGGGCCAGGGTCATGGCCAGCGGCAGCTGTACGGCCAGTGACAGGAACATGATAAACAGCGAGTGCTGGATGGCACCGCGGAAAACGGTTTCGCCAAAAGCCCGCGCATAGTTGTCCAGGCCAATAAAGTCGTCCAGAGGGCCGAGGCCATTCCAGTTGTACAGGCTGTAGTAGGCGGCCTGGCCAATGGGCACGACCAGGAACATAATTAGCAAGAGAAAGCCGGGGGTAAGGAAAAAGAAGATGAGCAGGGCTTTGTTCCACTGGGCCTGCCGCTTTTCCGGGCTGGCGCTGACGGCGTTGCTTAAGCCGGAGAAGAGTCTGACGTCGCTCATGAGTACCTCGTTTACGGGGTAGGGGTGCTAACAGAGTTGCGAAAGAGCTGGGTGTGGTGTGAGGCCTCACACCACACCCATTTTCATCTACCAGTTAACCTTAATCACCAAGTTCCAGAGCCGCCGAATCTTCAATTTGCTGGGCTGCTTCTTCGGGCGAAGCCACCCCGGCAAAAATCTGCTCAACGGCGTCATTGACCGTGCCGCCCACGGCCGGGGGCAGGAATTGGTCGTAATACAGCTGGAAGTAAGCCGCTGCGTTACGCGCTTCCAGGATTTGCTGCTGCACCGGGTCCGTGATGGCGCTTTGCGCATCGGTGGTTGTCGGCGGACCAAAACCAACTGCTTCCAGAGCGGCCGTTTGATTTTCCGCGCTGGTGAGGAAACGGACAAATTCTACAGCCTCATCCGGGGCGTCTTTGCCGATGCCAAAGCCGTCACCACCCCCCAGTACGTCGCTGGCGTTGCCCGCGCCGCCTTCTACCATGGGGAACAGGAACCAGCCCAGGTTGGCCACACCGGCCCCGTCTTCGCTGGAGTCACGCTGAACGGCCTGGTGCCACTGACCCATCAGCTCCATCGCCGCTTCGCCATTGCCAAAAACGGCCGCAGAGTCATTGTACGTAAAGCCAAGGTACCCTTCGGGGAACGGCTCCAGGGCAATCAGATCCTGCAAATCTTCACCCGCCTTCACAAACGGCGCGTCGGTAAAGCTGCCCGCGCGGTTAAACGCATTGAGGAATGCCTGCTCGCCACCGTTGCGGATGGCCAGGTAGACCCACCAGAAGTGGCCAGGCCACTTATCGCCTTCGCCGATGGTGATGGGCGTAATGCCCGCGTCTTTCAACGTTTGCACGGCGGCTAAAAATTCGCTCCAGGTGGCCGGGGGATTTTCGGGATCCAGGCCAGCCTGCTCAAATAGATCTTTGTTGTAGTAAATGCCAACCGCGCCCCACTGCCAGGGCACACCGTAATACGCGCCATCGCGGCCAAACAATTCCAGGGCCGACTGGGCGGCGATGGAATCACGCCATTCTCCTTCCAACTGCGGCGAAATGTCGCGCAGCAGGCCTGCCTCGGCATAAGCCCACAGCACACCGCCCCCCCAGCTTTGGAAGATGTCCGGCGGCTCGCCCGACTGCATCACGGTGGTTAAACGTGCCTTAAACGCTTCATTTTCCAACACGGTGATGTTGATTTGCACACAGGGATTGTTGGCCATAAATTCATCGGCCTTGGACTGCCAGTAAGCCTGCTCGGCTTCAATCGTGGAAATGTGCCACCATTCGATCTCAACCACTTCTCCACATTCATCCGCAGCCGCATCCGACGTGTCGGTTTCAGCAGAGGTCGTATCTTCTTGAGCTGTGGTTTCTTCCGTGGTGGTATTTTCGGCCGTATCGTCCGAGGCTGCCCCACCGCAGGCGACCGGGAGCATACCCATTGCCAGTAACAAAATCATTAAAGCGGTTCTAAACTTGCGCATAATGTTTCCTCTCCTTTGTTCGATTTTGTGAAAACGTTTGCATAACTTTTGAAAAAATTTTGTTGGCAAATTCTCTTAAATTGTCACCTCCTCTTACGCTGTTCCAAACGCCAATGGCAGATTACCATGGCGGTTTTCTCTTGGCTGGTAAGGATTGAAACTTGGGTAATTCGGCAATTGAGCCATGAGCGACTTCAATTACCCAAGTACTCAATTACACAACGGAAGGCGCTACGGCCGTTTCCCGCACCACCAGTTCCGTCGGAAAAATCACACTTTGCGGCCGTTCCTCAGGGTTACGCAGCAGGTCCAGCAGCATTTGCGTGGCAGACCGGCCCATCTCTTGCAGCGGCTGGCGCATCGTGGTGAGCTGCGGGCTGAGCAGGGCGGCCATGGGAATGTCGTCAAAACCCACTACGGACAGATCTCGCGGCACCTGCAAACCTTTGGCCCGCGCCGCTTCAATCACGCCCATGGCCGCAATGTCGTTCGAGGCAAAGATGGCCGACGGCCGTTCCGCCAGCTCCAGCAAATGGGTCCCGCCGTTAAAGCCGCCCGGCTGGGAGAAATCGCCGTGAAACAGCAGCTCGTTCTCAAATGGAATCCCTGCATTGGCCAGCGCTGCCTGGTAACCCTGCACACGATCACGCGCACTTACCATGTCCATCCACCCAGTCACGATGCCAATACGCCGGTGTCCCAGCTCAATCAGGTACTGGGTGGCGTCGTAGCCGCCCTGAAAGTTATCGGCCGAGACAAACAGATCAGACGCCTCTTCGCTGCGGTGATCGATGATGACGTAGGGAAACCCTTTCTGGCGCAGCGATTTGAGATACGCCTCCGGCTCGCGCGGCAGGCTTATCAACAAACCATCGGCCAGGCCGCGAGCCATCATGTGCACATAGACAGATTCTTTGGCCTTACGCCGGTGGGTGGTGTAGAGCATCAGCTCATACTGGTTGGCCGCCAGCACATCATCAATGCCGTTGATGATTTCGCCTAAATACTGCGTGGTTAAATCTACCACCAGCAGACCAATGACGTTGGATTGGCCACCGGCCAGGCTGCGGGCATGCAGATTCACCTGGTACCCCAGGCGCAGCATGGCCTGCACCACCCGGTCACGCGTATCCGGGTTGACGTAGGTCTTGTTGTTGACCACGCGGGAGACGGTGGAGTAAGAAACGCCCGCCTCTTTGGCAACATCTTTAATTGTGACTTCAGCGGAGGTCTTGTTACGCTTCATATCAACCCTTCCCGATTTTCTGCAAGCGTTTGCAATAAAATAGCCGCTTTTCGGCCGTTTGTCAACCACATTTTGTTTGGATACCCGCCTGCGCGGGTATCACAAAATGATCGATGGGTTAAGCCAGAACCACGGTAAGTTGGGCAACGGCCGTTTCTGGCCGCAGCAAAATGCCATCTTGGTGGGGTTCGACTGTGCCTCCGGTGAGGTCGGTAACGGCCGTTACGCCCCGCAGCACCACCGTCCACGGCTTGGTCGCCCCAGCGGCGGCGAGGTGCAGCGTGCTGCCTTCCCTCCGGGCGTGCAAAGTCAGCTCGGGTTGGCCCTGCAAATTGGGGACGGTGCGAGAAACGGCCGCTCCCTCTTCCAGCGCAAACAAATGGAACGTCACGCCATCGGCAAAGTCGTAGTCCGGGCGGCTGTTGTTGGCCCCGAGGGGAAGCAGGGTATTGGGCCGCACCCACAGGGGCAGGCTCAAAAAATCGTACGACTCCCGCTGCCAGCGACCCCCATCGCGCACCTCGTTGGTGAAGAAATGGGTCCAACGGCCGTCGGGCAGGTAATAATCCACCTCGTTGTCGTGGCGCAGCACCGGCGCCACCAGCAGCGCATCGCCCAGCATGTATTGGCGATCCAGCGCAGCGCAGGCCGGGTCGTCGGGGAATTCCAGCAGCATGGCCCGCAGCGTGGGGACGCCGGTGGTGTGCGCTTCGTGGGCCAGGCCGAACAGGTAGGGCATCAGGCGGCACTTGAGCCTGGTGAAGTGGCGCAAGACGTCCACCGCTTCCTCATCAAACAGCCACGGCACGCGGTACGAGCTGCTGCCGTGCAAACGGCTGTGCGACGACAGCAGGCCAAAGGCACACCAGCGCTTGTAGACGGCGGCCGGGGCCGTGTGCTCAAACCCGCCAATGTCGTGGCTCCAAAAGCCAAACCCAGACAGCGACAGCGACAAGCCGCCGCGTAAACTTTCGGCCATCGACTCAAAGGTGGCGGTGCAGTCGCCGCCCCAGTGCACAGGGAACTGCTGCCCGCCAGCCGTGGCCGAGCGGGCAAATAGAACGGCCTCGTTGGGGCCGCGTTCGGCTTGCAGCAGCGCAAACACCGTCTGGTTGTAAAGCTGGGTGTAGTAGTTGTGCATGCGCACCGGGTCGGCACCATCGTGGTACACCACATCGGTGGGAATGCGTTCGCCAAAGTCGGTTTTGAAGCAGTCGACGCCCATATCGAGCAGGGTGCGCAGCCGGTCGCTGAACCAGCGGCAGGCAGCGGGATTGGTGAAATCGACCAGGGCCATGCCCGCCTGCCAGCGATCCCACTGCCAGACATCGCCGTTGGCCTTTTTGACCAGGTAGCCGTGGGCCATGCCCTCGTCGAACAGGGCCGAGCGCTGGGCGATGTACGGGTTGATCCAGACGCAGATGCGCAAACCGCGATCTTTCAAGCGGCCGAGCATTCCTGCCGGATCGGGGAAGAGGCGTTCGTCCCAGGCCAGGTTGGTCCAGTGGAACTCCTTCATCCAGAAGCAGTCGAAGTGGAAGACGTGCAGCGGAATGTCGCGGTCGGCCATGCCCTGGACAAAGCTAGTGACGGTCGCTTCGTCGTAGTTGGTGGTGAAGGAGGTGGAGAGCCAGAGGCCAAAGGACCAGGCGGGCGGCAGGGCGGGCCGCCCGGTGAGCGCCGTGTAGCGGCTAAGCACTTCTTTGGGCGTGGGGCCATTGATGAGGCAGTAATCCAGCCGCTCGCCGGGCACGCTGAACTGGACGCGCTCCACCTTTTCCGAGCCGACTTCCAGCGACACATGCTCCGGGTGGTTGATAAAAACGCCATAGCCCCGGTTGGTGAGGTAGAACGGGATGTTTTTGTACGCCTGCTCGCTGCTGGTGCCGCCGTCTTCCTGCCACAGGTCAACCACCTGGCCATTTTTGACAAACGGGGTGAAGCGCTCGCCCAGGCCGTACACGTTTTCGCCGACGCTGAGGCCGAGCTGTTCGTGGATGAAACGGCCGTCTCCCACCACATCCACGTACCCCAGGCCGCGCCAGCCGCTGTGCGTCAGCCGCCGCTCGCCGTCCAGGTAGTCCACCTGCCAGTTGTCACCTTTGGCAATGCGTACCGTCAAACGGCCGCTGGTGAGGCTGGCAAAATCGGCTTCATTGCGGATGTGGACCGGGGTGTCTGGTTGGCGGTGGAGCGTGAAGTGGGGTGGCAACGGCCGTTGCCCCTTGTGGTGCCACAACTGCACCCGGATCACGTCTGGCATAGGCGAGGTAAAGCGCACGGTGATCAGCCCCATGTTGAGCGTGTCACCGCGATGAGCAATGCGCCGGGTGGCGGCGTACACCGTCAGCGCCTCGGGTTCAATCTCGACGTCATGCACCTGCACCGCAAAATACGGCGTCACGTTGGGGCGAAACTGCCAGTAGCCATCGGTGAATTTCATAGGAAAGTCCTTTTTCTTATGAAACGTGATGCGTGAAACGTGATTTTCTTCTTCACGTTTCACGCATCACGTTTCACTTTTGCACTAAATTGCTATCTCTTCGGGATATTGCAATCCCCACTGCCCGCGCATTTCGTCCAGCAGGGTCATAATTTCCAGGGTGTCGGCATGGGGTACCACGGCCGATTCCAATTTGCCCGCGCGCAAACAGTCGTGCACTTCGCGCACCTGGTAGCCGTAACCGTTGCCCTCGTAGGGAATCTGGATCGTTTCGGGCTTGCCGCCGACGTGCTGCACGGTGAGGGTTTGGGCGTGCCAGAACATGTGGTGCAGCTTGATGTACCCCTCGCTGCCGGTGATGAATGCTTCACACGGCCGTTCCACCCGCTGGGTACTGAGCAGCATTGCCTGCGCCCCGTGGTTGTACTGCCAGATGGCCGTGTTTAGTTCATCCACCCCCGTTTCGCCCAAGTGGGCCGCCGAGAGGATGCGGTCGGGTTTGCCCAGCACCAGGTGGACCAGCGTGGCGGGGTAGATGCCCATGTCCAGCAGCGCGCCACCCGCCAGCGCCGGGTCGTACAGACGGCCGTGTGGATTGAAGGGCACGTTAAAGGCAAAATTAGCCTGAACCAGCCGGACGGTACCGATACGGCCGTTGTCCAACCACTTCATCATCTGCCGGATAGCCGGGATGAACTTCATCCACATTGCTTCCATTAAAAACAATCCCTTCTCTTGGGCCAGATCCATACATTCTTTGGCCTGGGCGGCATTCACCGTGAGCGGTTTTTCACACAGCACGTGTTTACCGGCGTTCAGGCACAGCTTCATGTTCTCGTAGTGCAGGTTGTGCGGCGTGGCGATGTAGATCACGTCCACGTCGGGGTCGGCAGCTAGCGCTTCGTAAGTGGGATAGCGGCGTGGGATGTGCCACTTGTCGCCAAACGCATCGGCCGCAGCCTGCGAGCGTGAGCCGACGGCCAGGCAAACGGCGTCGGCCTGGCGGTTGATAGCCTCCGCCAGCTGATCGGCAATCCAGCCGGTGGCCAGAATGCCCCATCGAATTTTTTCCATTTCACTGCTCCTTCTTTCGGGTTTGTACGAATGCAACGTCTCTACAAAGCATAAATCAAGCTAATTTTTTGTGCCAATGGGATGGGGTGAGCAACGGCCGTTGCCCACCCCAGCCCCACCAGCCTGGACAAATGTCAACAATTCCAGGTGATTTCTTTCCGCTAAAGGCCCAAAAGTGGGGGGGCGCTGTTGTAGCCGCCAGCCGCGCCAAGCTATAATGCCGCCATGCAAGTCCCATCTCCGCTTACAAAACAATTTTCATTAAACCTCGGTGCTCGACTGACGCTGAGCATTGGCGGCAGCATTATCCTGGTTAGCCTGGCTCTGTTTACCTGGCTCTACCATTTACAGGAAGAACAGGCGATGCGCCAGATCGAAACGCAGGCCGATGCGCTGCTCACCGAAATGCTCATCGTGCGTGATTGGGTGGCTGAATACGGCGACGTGTGGACCACGCAGCAGGGTTCCTACTTTGTGGAGGGCAGCGGCCCGTTTTACCGCAAGTCGCCCGGCATGGTCACCAAGGAAATTTCACTGCTTTCCAACGCCCGCGAGAATTTTCGGTTTCACATCACCAGCCTGGAGCTAAAAAATCCAGAAAATGCGCCGGACGCCTTTGAGCTGGAAGCGCTACATAAATTTGAGCAAACGCCGATCACGTTTAAGCAAATTGAGG
Source organism: Anaerolineae bacterium (assembly GCA_020848035.1). Taxonomy (GTDB): domain Bacteria; phylum Chloroflexota; class Anaerolineae; order Promineifilales; family Promineifilaceae; genus Leptofilum. The sequence goes on from JADLAX010000029.1 coordinate 40,482, forward strand.
AGATTGACGGCGAGCGCTATTTCCGGCAAATGGTGCCGCTTTTTACCCAGTCCACCTGCCTGGAATGCCATTCAGAAGCGAAAATTGGTGAGGTGCGCGGCGGCATTAGTGTGCTGGTGCCGATGGCCGAGGTTGATCAATCCCTGGCAGAAGGGCGGCGGGCGTTGATCATGACGGCCGTTCTCATCACCACACTCATGACGGGCCTGCTCTACTGGCTGGTGCGGCGCATGGTGGTACGGCCGTTGCACCAGCTGCGCGGCGCGGCGGTGGCCATGGGGCAGGGTAACTACCAGGCCAACTGCACCCTGCGCACTGGCGACGAGCTGCAAGATTTGGGCGAGACGTTTAACCAGATGGCTGGGAATCTGCACCAATACCAGGATTCGCTGCACCAGCAAATTTCCCAACGCACCCGCGAACTGAATGCCCTGGCCGAGATGGCCCTCATCATCAGCCGGTCGCAGGATTTGAAGACCGTGCTCAGCGAGGCGCTGGCCCAGGCGCTGCAGGCCACCGACATGGCGGGTGGCATCATTCATCTGGTGGGGCCGTCGGGCGGCGTGGCCGTTTCGGTGCAGCATGGCGTGCCCCCGGCCGTGGTCCACTGCATGAGCCGCGCTGTCACCAGCGAGGGATGCTCGTTTTGGGGCACCCACCGCAGCCTGCAAGTGATCAATCTGCAAGAGAACCATACCAGCTGCCAGACCATTGACTGCCCGGCGATAGCCCACAACTACCAGGGATTGATCGTAGTGCCGCTGCATTCCGGCAGCCAGGAGCTGGGCACCTTAACCTTGTTGCAGCGGGGGGAAACGGCCGTATCCCCCGAACAGCGCCAATTTATCACCTGCCTGGGCAACCAGCTGGGCGTGGCCGTGGCCAATGCCCGCTTCCAGGAAGAAATTGAACGCCTGGCGATTTTGGAAGAACGCGGCCGTATCGCTCGTGAACTGCACGACAGCCTGGCGCAAACCCTCAGCTGGCTGCACTTGAAAATGGACATGCTGACCCAGACGCTGGAAGAAGGCAACCTGCTGCAAACCCGGCAAGAGGCTCAGGACGTGCAGCAGGTGGTCAACCAGGCGTGTTTTGAAGTGCGGGAATCAATTGATGGCCTGCGTCTACAGCCAGCCAACGGCCTGAGCGCGGTCGTAACCGATTATGTCACCGAGTTCAGCCGTCGCAGCCGCATCTCGGTAAATCTCAAAATTGGCGATGCCTGCCGCCTGAACCCGGTGGTGGAAATTGAAGCCCTGCGCATTTTGCAGGAGGCGATGACCAATGCCTACAAACACGCCAACGCCACTCACCTGGAAATCTACTTCCAGCGGCAAAACGGCTATGTGGAACTGTCGGTGCAGGACAACGGCAAGGGGTTTGATCCATTGATGCAGGTACACAACGGCCACTACGGGCTGCACATTATGCAGGAGCGTGCTGAACGAGTTGCTGGCTCATTTTACCTGGCATCCGCACCCAATCGGGGTACACAAATCATCGTGCGCCTACCGGCCGACAAAACGGGCGAGCCTGAGGTCGACGCCGCCCAACCGCTGTTGCAGGAAGCCGCCTTATGACCTCTATTCGGGTGATGCTCGCCGATGACCACCAGCTGTTTCGTGCAGGCATTGCCAGCCTGCTGGAGCGTGAGCCGGACATTGAGGTGGTGGGCCAGGCGCCCAACGGGGCCGAAGCGGTGAAGCTGGGCCAGCAGTTCCAGCCGGATGTGGCCTTGCTGGACATCCAGATGCCGGTGATGGGTGGACTAGACGCAGCACGCCATTTGCTGGCGCAGCAGCCGCAGCTGAAGATCATCATGCTGACCATTTCAGACAGTGACCGGGATTTGTTTACGGCCGTAAAAGCCGGTGCCCAGGGATATTTGCTTAAGGGCAGCACCAGCACACAGGAGTTGGTAACGGCCGTTCGCCAGGTTGCCGCCGGGGAAGCCATCATCGCCCCCGCCCTGGTGCCCCTCCTACTGGCCGAATTCAGCCACCTGAGCCATGAGCAAGAGGCAAAACAGGTCGCTGCTGAACCGGAAGAGCCACTGCACCAGGTGCTCACTGAGCGCGAGCTGGAGGTGCTGCACCTGGTCAGCCAGGGGCTGACCAACCGGGAGATTGCCGCCAAACTGTTCATTTCTGAGAACACGGTAAGGTCGCATTTACGCAATATTTTGGACAAGCTGCACGTGCAAAATCGGCTCCAGGCAGCGGCTTTTTTGAAACGGCCGTCTGACAAAAATGACAAGTAATTGGGAAAGGATGACCATCGTCCATCTGGACTAGTCCGATCCGCTTAGAACAGCCCCAGCACCCCAAATTTCACCCCTACAATCATCCACCCGGATGATAGACGCACCAACCAGCGACCCCCTACAATTTAGGGAAGTTCACCCTGATCACAGTTGGGTTTTGACAGCTATTCCCACACTCTATTGTGTTTTTTAAGGAGAAAGAAATGAAAAGATTATCCCTCTACATTCTGGTTTTGGCCGCATTTGGGCTGCTCTTCCTTGGTGCCTGTGGCGCTGAGGAAGCGGAACCCACGCCAGAACCAACGGTGGAACCCACCCTGGCTCCCGATGAATATTCCCGCGACTTGCTGGGCTCCTTCATCGCTCTGCCGGAAGTGGTAGAACCCACCGAATACGAACTCACCCAGGAAATTGTCGACCTGGGCCGTATGCTGTACTACGAAACTCGTATTTCCATCAGCCAGGAAATTGCCTGTAACTCCTGCCACCTGTTGGACAACTACGGCGTAGATGGCTTGCAGTTCTCCCTGGGGCATGACGGCAAACCGGTTGGCCGCAACTCGCCCACCGTGTACAACGCTGCACTGCACCTCTCCCAGTTCTGGGACGGCCGTGCACCTGACGTTGAAGCCCAGGCTCAAGGCCCCATCCTTGCCTCTGGCGAAATGGGTATGCCCGATCCCGAATACGTGCTTTTTGTTTTGAACACCATCCCTGGCTACCTGCCGCTGTTTGAAGCCGCCTTCCCCGACGATCCCGATCCAATCAACTACGACAACGTAGGGCGGGCCATTGGCGCTTTTGAACGCTACCTGCTCACCCCTGGCCCGTTTAACGAACTGCTGGAAGGTAACGACGATGCCTTCAACGAACAGGAAAAGCGGGGTCTCGCCCTCTTCGTTTCCACGGGCTGCACCACCTGCCATTACGGCGAAGCCGTTGGTGGCGAGCGGTATGCGGTGCTGGGGCAGGTAAACGCCTATCCCGATCTGACCGACGAAGGCCGCTTTGCCATCACCGGCGAAGAAGCTGACATGTACTCCTTCAAGGTGCCGGGCCTGCTCAACATTGCCGAAACCGGCCCGTACCTGCACGACGGCAGCATCACCTCCCTGGCCGAGATGGTTGAGCTGATGGCTTATCATCAACTGGGCAAAGAGCTGACCGATGCTGAAATCACCGACATCGTGGCGTTCCTGAATGCGCTCACGGGCGAACTGCCGATGGAATACATTGCCATTCCAGAGTTCCCGCCGAACGGCCCGGACACCCCCGGCCCGTACGAATACGAAGGTGCAGACTCTAACTAACCGCTGACGATTCGGTCATTGCCAAACGGCATTCTATAAAGTTAAACTGAGTTTCGCAGGGTAAAATCTCTGCGAAACTCTTTTCTATCTGTGGCTGGTTTGACGCCGCCACAAAATTGTCAAGGGGAAGCTAAAAGACAAGATGAGCCAAAAGTATCGTTATCGCCGCACGATTCCAAGATCGCAGATTACGCCGGAAGCGCTTTACCGCAGTCGGCGCGAATTTATGATGGGTACGGCCGCTTTCTCCGCCGCTGCCCTGTTAGCCGCCTGTGGTGCCCCATCCGGCGCACCAGAAGACGGCACGCCGCCCCCACCCGGAGCAGAAGGAACCGGAACGGCCGTTCCCACTTTCACCCCCGCCCCAGACGACCTCACCAGCGAGCAAGACATTCTGCATTACAACAACTTTTATGAGTTCACCCTGGAAAAAGAAACCGTGGCGGAAAAGGCGGCCGGTTTTGTCACCTCGCCGTGGGAAGTGGCTGTAGGCGGGCTGGTGCGCCAGCCTGGCGTCTACGACATCGCTACGCTCAAGCGGCAGTATGAACCGGAAGAGCGCATTTACCGGCTGCGCTGCGTGGAAGGTTGGTCAATGGTGATTCCGTGGCTGGGCTTCCCGCTGCACAAGCTGCTGGAAACGGCCGAACCGCTGCCCGAAGCCCAGTATGTGCGCTTTGAAACGCTTTACGACCCGGCGCGGCTGCCCGGCCAAAACAGCGACTGGTACGAGTGGCCCTACGTGGAAGGGCTGCGCCTGGATGAAGCCATGCATGACCTGACGCTGCTGGCCACCGGGCTGTACGGCAAGGATCTCGCCCCGCAAAACGGCGCGCCGATTCGCCTGGTGGTGCCGTGGAAGTACGGTTTTAAGAGCATCAAATCGATCGTGAAGATTGACCTGGTTGCCGAGCAGCCGGAGACTTTGTGGATGAAGGCGTCGCCGGAGGAGTACGGCTTTTACGCCAACGTCAACCCAGACGTGCCGCATCCCCGCTGGTCACAGGCCACCGAGCGGCGGCTGGGCGATTTGCGGCGGCGCAAAACGCTGCTGTTTAACGGCTACGAAGCCGAAGTGGCGCATCTTTACGAAGGCATGGATTTGCAGGAGAATTTTTAGGCAGGTAGTTATGAAAGAGAAACGGCCGTTCCCTTCCTCCCTCCAACTTGTTTTCCACCTGCTGGCCTGGCTGCCTGTGCTCTGGCTGCTGTGGGGCTTCTGGCAAGACCAGCTGGGGCTGAACCCGGTACGCACCATCACCCTGCGCACGGGCAAGACGGCGCTTATCTTCCTGCTGCTGTCGCTCACCGTCACCCCGCTTTACCTGCTTTTTGATTGGAAGTGGGTGTATCGGTTTAGACGGCCGTTAGGCCTCTATGCCTTCCTGTACGCCACCCTGCACGTTCTCACCTTTGTCGGGCTGGACTATGGCTTCGACTGGACCCTGGTGGCTGACGCAATCCAGAACAACCGCTACACGCTGGTGGGGCTGACGGCTTTCCTCATCTTGCTGCCGCTGGCGCTTACTTCAACCAAACGCAGCAAGGCGTGGCTTGGCCCCATATGGTGGAAGCGGCTGCACCGCTGGAGCTACCTGGCAGCGGGCATTGCCGTGTTGCACTACGCTCTGCTGGTGCGGCAGTATTACACCCAACCCCTCATCTTTGGTGCCATTTTGGCCGCCCTGCTGGGCATCCGCCTGGTTATGGCGCTGGTCAAAAAGCGGTACGCACTGGGTTAAACTTGAAGCGAAAGATCAAAGCGTAGTCGCAATTTTGGGACGTGTCCTTTTGGCCAGCAAGCTGGTCTTTATCCCCTCCTTCGAAGATAGGCCGCGGATTGCGCGGATTAAATCTGCGAAATCTGCGTTTATCTGTGTCCCTTTCATTCATTCATGGCGGTCGGTGACAGTTGGTGTCGTCTCCCCCCAAAACGGGGTACAATGCCCCCAATAATCCAAACAAAATTGAGGCTGTTTGATGAATGAAGTGACGTGTGTGTGGCAAATCCCCGCTTTGTTGGGCGAAGGTCCGCTGTGGGTGGCGCAGGAAAATGCGCTGTACTGGGTTGATATTTTGCAGCGGCAGGTGCACCGGCTGGAACCAGCCAGCGGCCACCAGCGCAGCTGGACATTTGCCGAGCCGATTACCAGCCTGGTGCAGCGCCAGGCGGGCGGTTTTGTGGGCACCACGCCCGATGGCTTTGTGACCGTCGATTTCGAGAGCCAAACCGTTGCGCCGATTGTGCTGCCAGAGGCGCATCTGCCCCATAATCGGTTTAACGATGGCAAGGTGGACGGATACGGCCGTTACTGGTCGGGCACCATGCACAAACACGAGCACGAAGCCAGCGGCACGCTCTACCGGCTCGATCCCGATTTGTCGCTGCACACGATGGACACAGGTTACATCATCACCAACGGCCCGGCGTTTAGCGTGGACGGTAAAACGATGTACCACAACGATTCGGTCAAGGGGTTTGTCTACGCCTTTGATTTGCAGAAAGATGGTACAGTGGGGGGGAAACGGCCGTTTACCAAACTCACCTTTTCTGAAAACGGCGCACCCGACGGCATGACGGTCGATAGCGAAAACTGCCTCTGGTTGGCTCACTACGGCGGGGCACGCCTGACGCGCTTGGCCCCTTCTGGGGAAATTTTGCAAGTGGTACCGCTGCCCGTGCCCAACGTCACCAGCTGCACCTTTGGCGGGCCGCAGCTAGACACGCTGTACATCACCACCGCCGCACAAAATATGTCCCCCGCCGAGCTAGAAAAGTACCCGTTGTCCGGCAGCCTGTTTGCCTACCAGCCCGGCGTCAAGGGCCTGCCTGCCGCCCAATTCGCCGGATAAAACATGGGGTAAAAAACGATGATTGCAACCGCCCAACCTGCCCCCAATTTTTATTGTTCCGACTGGTCGTTGGCCATTGATGAACCCATGGCGGGCACGGCCGTTTCCGGCAAAGTCTGGCTCTTTTTAGAGGTCAACCAGCCGTGGACGGCCAATGCCACCAGCGACAACCACCTGCCCGCGCCGGTGCAAAGTTGGCTGGTGGAACAGGGTGGGATGGTCAACGGCCGTCTCCAATTCATCAAGCAGCCGCGCGGGGAACGGACCGATTGGGCTTTCTTCGTTGCCATTTTTGCCGACACCGGTTCTCGTGTTTACCGCTTTGATCTGGCCAGCTACGACGACCTGTTTGGGCTGGATTTGCCCGCTATCGTCGCGGGTGATGGACGCTACGAAGCCAATCAAACCAACGAGCCGCAAATCCTGGTGTGCACCAACGGCAAGCGGGACGTTTGCTGTGCGCTGTACGGCGCGGCGCTGCTGCGCGCACTCGCCGCGGCCAACGTGCCCGGCCTGTGGGAGACAACCCACCTGGGCGGCCATCGTTTTGCCCCCACGCTGCTCACCTTGCCGGATGGGGTGAACTACGGCCGTATCACCCCCCAAGACGTGCCCGAATTCCTCACCCACATGCATAACCGCACCCTCTGGCTAAACAAGCTGCGCGGGCGGGTGTGTTACGAACCGGTGGTGCAGGTGGCGGAGCAGTTTTTGCGGCGGGAAACGGCCGTCCTCCACCTGGACGCCCTCCAACACACCGCCACCGAAACGCTGGCTGAGGGCGTCTGGCAGGTGCAGTTCCAGGCCAGCGATGGCCAGCGCCACACCGTCACCGTGGCCGCCGCCGCGCCGCTGGTGACGTACCCCAGCTCCGGCTCGCTGGTGCCCAAAACCGTCCCCCAATTCCGTGTGCGGTAGGGGCGGGACGGCGCGGGTTGTTCTCGACGGTAGCAGAGGGCCTTGCCACCGCGCCGTCTCGCCCGGCACAACGACCAAAGCGGGCGAGACAGGCGGGAGGTGAGGCGCTGGTTGAAGCAAAACTGTTTCCCGCCAGTCCCGCCCCTACGACAAAATCCAAATTTACATTGCGAATTTCTCAAAAGTCCGCTTGACCCCCGGCGTAGAGTTTCAGACAATTAGGCCATCATTTAACCCTGCATGCCTGAGACAGTGAGCCATGAAAACCATCCCCTTTTGGCAAGATGATTTCCCCCGACCAGAAACCCTCCCGGTGTCGCTGCTGCCGGAGTCGGTTGATGTGGCCGTGGTAGGCGGCGGCTACACGGGCTTAACGGCCGCTTACACGTTGGCCAAAAGTGGGGTAGAGACGGCCGTTCTCGAACAAGATCGCATCGGGTCGGGGGCCAGCTCACGCCATGCGGGCATCGTGACGACGGGGTTCCGCCAAAGTTTGGCCAACCTGTTTGATCTGCACGGTGAGGCGTTGGGGCGGCGGCTGTGGCAGGCGTCGCTGGAGGCGGTAGACCTGGTCGGCGAGATTGTCGCCGACGAGGGCATCGCCTGCGACTTCACCCGGCGCGGCCACCTGACGCTGGCGGTCAAGCCGTCCCACTTCAAGTCGATGCAGGCGCTGGTGGCCTGGTTCGACAGCGAGCTCGATTTTTCGCTGGCGCTGCTTGCGCCTGAAGAAGCGGCCACGGCCGTTGGTTCCCCCACCTATTTTGGCGGCATGGTGAATGAGTGGAGCGCCAGCCTGCACCCAACCAAATATTTGTACGGGCTGGCAGGGGCGGTGGCCCGGCAGGGAGGCCTGTTGTGCGAAAAAACGGCCGTTACCCGCCTGGAAAAATTCGCCCACGGCTTTTTGGTGCACACCAGCCAGGGCACCGTCAAAGCCCGTGAGGTGCTGCTGGCGACCAACGGCTACACCGGCAAGCTGGTGCGCTCTGTGCAGCGGCTGGTTTTCCCCATGAACAGCGTGGCCATCGTCACCGAACCGCTCACCCCGGCGCAGCAAACCTATTTGAACCCGGACGGCCGTACCGCCCAGGATTCACGTTGGTTACACCATTATTTTCGATTGACGCCAGACGGCCGTTTCCTCTTTGGCAGCCATCAGCACTGGCGGCTGGAGCAGGATTTGCTGGACTGCGCCGCCGCGCTGCGCCAGCAGATGGTCAAACGCTTCCCCCTTCTGGCCGAGGTGCCGCTGTCGCACGCCTGGGCGGGCAACCTGGGGCAGACGTTTGACCTGGTGCCGCACATCGGGCGGCTGAACGGGGTGCATTATGCCCTGGGCTACAGCGGCCAGGGCGTGGCCCTCTCCGCCTACCTGGGCCGCGAGGCGGGCCTGCTGCTCTCCGGCCAAAAGCGGACCAGCCCGTTTGTCGCCATCCAGCCGGTGACGCACTTTTATTACCGACGGTACGGCCGTTTTGCCCCGCTGCTCAGCCATTATTATCGCTTTCTCGATTGGATCAGTTAGATTGGAATAGTTGTGAAGAACGGCCGTTTCCCCTTGCGTAAATTCGCGTAATTCAAGAAAAGGGGAAACGGCCGTTTACAGCTCCAACAAAGTAGATTTAACGATGTGTGATCTTAATTCGAAGGTTCTAATGATTCTGCAATTTGCAAAAGAGTCGCCGTATCAACTCCCGGTCCAATTAAGTGAAGGCTAACACCATTTTCTTCCCATACAACGTTGGTCCCGTCTATCAAAGCAGCCGTTATGTCCCCGACCAACACATCTTCCATTGATCCTTCTGTAACGATTACCGATGCTCGGGCATCAACCTCGACGGTGTGCTCATCCACATCTTGAATAGTATTCCCCCCCTTTGATTGATAAAGTCCAATACGGCCGCCCGGTCCTTGGTAAATGACAAAAACTTCATAAGGTGGAAGACCCAAAAGCCTGGTCTCAGACTGGGAATAACCATTTGGCATATAACCCGGCAGCATGAGTGGGTAACCTGCTTCTGTAAGGGCTTGTTCTAAGGAGACGATTTCATTTCGCATGCCATCAGCACAGCAACTACCAAAATTGTGACCCTCAAAGCTGTAAGACCATGCTCTGCCCTCAGCTTCCTCGCGATCGTACCGCGCTCTCAACTCATCCAGGGTTTCCGGTTCGCTGTCTGGCGCCACTTGAACGGCAGAAGTATTCTCCCACCGTAATTTGCGCAGGAACTCTTGCAAGGATGCCAATACGGGACGACCAGCTGCCAGGGTAAGGAATAAGCCCAACAACAAAATGGTTGCTATGGCTGTCCGTGCTACCGGTTGGCGGCCTGACATCACTAGATGAGCCAGCGACCACCGTCGGGAACGAGATTCCTGTTTTGCTTCTAGCTGCTGCCACAATTGTCGGCGAAGTTGGCGCTGTAGCTGTTTGCTGGCGGGAATCTCAAGCGTGTGTAGGCGATTGGCGAGGAGAAATAAGTCATTGACGTGCTTAAAATCTTCGCCCCTGCCCAGATGCTTGCCCACAAGCACAGCATCTACTTTTTCTGAAAACTCTACTGCTTTTTGTTCAAATTCATTCATCACTCACCTTCCTCTGCTATCCCTTGCCGCAATTTTTTCATGGCTCGATAGAGAATGACGGCCACGTAGTTGTCTGAGAGATTAAGAAGATTGGCGATCTGACCATTGCTCAGCCCGGCGCCAAATTTCAAGCCGATGATTTCTCTTTCGCGATCGGCAAGGCAGGCAACTTTCGCCAGGAGTTCTTCATCGCTTAGCCGTTCCAGTACTTGTTGCTCAGTAAACTGGGTACTTACTATTTCTACGGCGCTGTCTTCTAAGGGCACTTCCGACCGCGCCTTGTCCCGGTAAAAATCCACGACAACGTTGTGGGCAATGCGAAAGAGCCAGGGGCTAAATTCCCCGTGTTTTTCCCGGTAGCTGTCAATCCGCTCTACCACCTTCAAAAAAATAGTGGATACCAGATCTTCCGCTACTTTCCGCTCCCCCACACGATAGTAAACATATTTGTAAACGCGCGGAAAATAATGGTCATACAGGTCGGAAAATGCGCGCATATCGTTTTGCGAACGTTGGACCAATTCTGCTTCTGACTTTTTACTCAAGGTCATCTCGCCCATATCAATCGTTTCCATTTCATCTGGACATTCTCTTAAAGTATATACGGCTAACGCGCGGGAATATGACACGACTCTGGATGTTTGGCCCGATAGAGCGGCCATTGTTGTACTGGTGCTGGGGAAGGGGAGCGGATTCTGGGGTAACGGCCGTTCACCCCTTCACCTTGTCAAAAACTAACGCGCTTCAAATAGACGGCCGTCCCCTCCTGTGCTATACTCTCCCCTGTCTGGGGATGACTGGCTTCGACGGGGAAGGTTGGTCCTGGACTGCAAGCCGAGCACGCTTTACACCTCGTAAAACTGGAAGCAACCAATAAGTGCAAACACACGCACAAACTACAGCGCTATGCCTTTGGCCGCCTAATAACGGCTAAAACCTAGCGTGCGGCTTCCAAAGACGGAAGCTCCGTCTACCTCATTCGCTCGTTGGCCGGGTGAGTGTTAGGCGACATCAATGCCAACGTGCTGCATCTCGACGCTGCTAGAGATGCTCAAGCGGCTCTTTCGGGAGTCAGCAGCTCGCTGTCAGCTGACCCAGTTGGTCGGGGCGCCTGATGGCCAACTCTAAATAGACCAACTAAGCTTGTAGACGTCTAGAGGTCGAATTTTTCGGACGCGGGTTCGATTCCCGCCATCTCCACCTCAAACAAAAACCGGATTTTGCGCGCTGTTTTGGCCCAAAATCCGGTTTTTTGTTGCTGGGATTCGCCCCGGCCATGATCGCCCGGCCGTAAACGGACCGGGCTAGTTATGGAAGCCTCTCCGAGGCTGTTTTAGCCCCATCGGGGCTTGCCCAACTAGCCTGGGGCTTCAGCCCCCAGGCGGGCGCATGAACGCCATGTCCGCAAGGTCAAACCAGATACCCGGCGGCAATCAGAGCACCACTCAACAATTCCACGCCCGCTTCCTGGATCGCCCGGCCGTAAACGGACCGGGCTAGTTATGGAAGCCTCTCCGAGGCTGAGTTTAGCCCCATCGGGGCTTTCACAACTAGCCTGGGGTTTCAACCCCAGGCGGACGCACGAACGCCATGTCCGCAAGGTCAAACCAGATACGCGGCGGCAATTAACGCCCCACTCAACAGCTCTACGCCCACTTCCTGAAAACCAAACTGCTTGATGTTGCCGATGGGGCGCGGCTGCTGCACTGTCCAAACGGCGCGGAGCAGGAAGCCGACAAACGGCAGCACCGCCAGCCAGGGGATAAGGCCCGCAACGGCCGTTCCCACCACCACAACCAATCCCGCCACATGACTCCACAACAGCGGCTGCCGGTTAAACGGCCGTTCATGTGTGTCGGCAATGCGCTGGCGGACGTAGAAGACGCCGAGTACATTTTGTGCGGCCATCAAGCCCCATACCAGCCACACCGCCGGGTACGATTGGCCCAGCGCGGCCAGCATGGCGGCCGGGGCCATCAGCGCCAGGCCAGCTGCGCCGATGAGCTCCATTTGCAGCGTGCGAGTGGTTTGGCGGCTTTGGGCCACCTGCGTGTAGGCCAGCAGCAGCGCGGCAAAGGGCAGCAGCAGCCAGATCATGACAATACGGCCGTAAACCAGCAGCCCTACGCCACACAGCAGCACAACGCCGCCCAACAGCAGCAGCAGGCGCAGCGCCAGCGGTTCATCGCTGCGGCGGCCGCGCCCCTGCCGCGCCTTGAGCCAGACCGTGGCCGGTTGGCGCAGCAAAAAGGCGGCCAATCCGCCCACCAGCACCAAAAGCACTGGCAGATTGGCCGTTTTGGATACGGCCGTTCCCACCAAAAACGGCACCAGCAGCCAGCTCCAGGAGCCATGCTCGGCGGGTAGAATCAATTGTTTGCGCAGGCGAGACGGCCGTTGCGTGTTATTCGTTGAATCAGACATAGAGATCATTTAATAGCGAGTGTCATTCCCGCCCCACGCCTTCGCGGGGGCAGGCTGCGGGAATCCACGTTCTTGGTAGCCTATGGATGCCCGCCTGCGCGGGCATGACAAGTTTGCTCGAAAGGGATTCCACAGACTTCTACATGTGGGACCGCTTCGCGGTGGCGGCCAGGTAGACCATCTGGCCCAAGAACCAGAGGATGGCCACGGCGTTGAGCAGGCCGCCCCAGGCGCGCACCGGCTGCCAGCCGCCGACGTCGCCCAGGGCACGCAGCAGCAGCGCCAGGTGGAGGAAAATCGTTGGCCCGTACAAAATGGGGTGAAAGCGCACCTGGATGGGCAAAATCGAGGGCAGGATGATGGGCGCGTGGGCAAAAATCATGCCAAAGACAAAGCCGACAAAGATGGCGTGCAGCATGAAGTCGTACAGTGGCCCGGCGATGGCCTGGCCCAGCGCCAGGGCAGCAATGCCGCCCACCAGCAGCCAGACGTAGCCCAGCAGCAGGTTGACGGCGATAAACCGGGTCAGCCCCGGACGGCGCACGGTGCGCCGGGCAATGTCGAAAACGGCCAGCCAGAGCGCCAGGGCAATCAGCCCCGCGCCGATGATTTGGGTGCCGTCGCTGCCCCACACCAGCACGGCAAACAGCCCCACCATGAAGAGGGTCACGGCGACGGTGAACAGGCGAATCGTTGTGCGCGTGGGTCGAGCCACCCGGCTCAGCTCCAGCCGCTCGCCGACGATGGTGAGTACTAAAAAGCCCGCCCACCAATACACCAGGCGGAAGATCGGCCAGCCGCTCAGCCAGAGGGCATTGCCCACCAGCCAGCAAATCGCGCCCAGCCCCATCGTTACCGTGTAGTTGGCGGCGTGCTGGCGAATGATGTGGGTGAAGACGGCCGTTAACCCCACGCTCGCCAAAAAGAGCAGCCACTGCCCCACCGGCAGAGGCAGCCCCACCACCAGCCAGACCGCGCCAACGCCGCCCAGCACCGGCCCGAGGTAGGTCCACGGCCGTTTGATGGCCACGGCACGCTCCAGGCTGATCAAGGTGCCCAAAAAGCCGGAAATCATCAGCGGGCCGTGCAGGGAGGGCAGCAGCGGTTGTAAAGCAGGCCACTGCCAGCCGACGCGGATCAGCCCGGCCCACAGTGCGGCGAGCAGGGTAATGAGGATGGCAGCCATCAAGGGCAGTTGGACGGGGGCAATCTTTGGTTTCATCTACTTGGTAACGGTGAGGGTGAGGAGCATGGTAACGGCCGTTTTGGCCAAAACGCTGTGCGGTAAGTGGGCGGGCATCTGCACCCAGGTGCCCGCCTGGGCTTCGAAGGTATCTTCACCGAGGGTCAGCGTGGCTTCACCACTTAAAAAATGGAGGGTGGCGGGGAAAGCGGCCGTATGTTCCGTCAGCTCTTCCCCGGCGGCAAAGCCAAACAGGGTCACCTTCAGCAGATCATCGCTGTACACCTTGCGGCTCACAATCGCCTCCGCCGGGATTTCCGGCAGCAGCGCCGCTAAATTTTCAACAATGCCATAGGTTGGTTCGCTCATCTTGTTTCTCCCAAAATTTGGTTAAGCAGCCTGTATTTTAGCAGATGAGCGAGGAGATGACCTTGATGTAGATCAATTTTGGGGTTTTCGACTATTGTCATACCCGCGTAGGCGGGTATCCATTTTCGCGAACAAAATGTACACCCATCTACGTGGGTATGACACGTTCAGTAACAGAGGGAAGGTGCGAGTATGGATTAATAGTGATAGCGCAGTTGAGCGATGAGCAAGTCTTGGTCTATAACTTTATAAACCATGCGATGCTCTCTATTGATGCGCCGAGACCAGTAACCAGCAAGGCCAAACTTGAGCGGTTCTGGTTTGCCCGTACCTGAGAATGGCGTTCGTTGAATTTCTTTGATCAGTAAATTGATGCGCTTCAATGTCTTTTTATCTGTTTCTTGCCAGTACAGATAATCATCCCAGCCGTTTTCAGAGAAGATTAGCCTCATGCAACGACATCCTTACTCAGATGATAGTTTCCGCTCAGTGCCGCGACCGCTTTCCAACTCAACAATTGAGTCCAGCAAGCGCTTGGCATTTTGGGGGCTGCGCAGCAAGTAAGCGGTTTCCTCAAGTGCCAAATAATCTTCTAAAGAAAGCATCACCACAGAACGATTGTTTTGCCGCGTTACAATGATAGGGGTGTGGTCATCACACACCTGGTCCATTTTTTGGGCTAATGTCTGGCGCACAACTGTATAGTTAACGGCTTCCATAACTTCTTACCTCCATGTCAAATATGTACAGATAATTGTACACATTTGTTGTGGATAACGCAACAACTAATTTAGCCTTCTCCTTTTTCGTCAGTGTAGGCAATCTCATTGCTTTGCAGCCACTCGATGGCAATTTTCTTGAATGCTTGTTCGCGAAATTCATACCAATCTTCTTCGAGTTGTGGTGGGTAACGGCCGTATTCTGACACACAGTTTGCCGTTAATACTCAAATTCGAGCGGTAAAGCGACGTAAGTGACACGGTCTGAAGACCGGCCACAGCACACGGAATATCTTTTCAAAGCAAGAGCCTTCTTAAATACAATACTTGTTTGATTTAATGGGGGTTCATTTATACAGCTCGAAAAAATTTTGCAACCTCATTTCTAACCAATCAGGAACTTCTTGTAATGGATTCGGGAGTTGGCCAAACTCCCTCCATATTTCCCTTAGTGGACCGACCTCTTCCTCAGATAATTCTGTATCCAAAAATAAACTCAATGCTTCCTGACAAGCAAAGTATGGCGGGATACAATCCCCTCTATGTAAACATTTACCAAGTATCCCCAACAATAATCGATTTTTTCCCTTCGTTTCTTCCTCAACAAAAGCAACGCCTTTCAATAAAGACACAACATCTTCTTGGTTATTATTTCTACTCAAAGATAAATCAATAACCCAATCTTCTGGTTTATCTCGTAGCAAGATTTCTCTATCAGCCCAGAGGACAATGGTGCTATGTGAGTAAAAACCACGTTCCAATCCAAGCAAAAGAATATGCGCAACTTCATCATTTCTTAAATTGGCAAAATCATCTGAAATGTTTGGCGGGTAATATTGATTCTTGACTACAGCCCATACATTCTGCCTTCGTAGCCAATTCCTGACAGGTAGTTTTTGAGCTTTTTTTTGTGCCTTTTGATAATCTAACTCGCTTTCACGCCAAGGCACATATGTCCAATTGATCATCTCGCTTTCTTTTTCAGGATGTGGAAATGTTATCTTATGTATCGCTGGAAGCCAGTGAACATATCTGACATGTATCTGACTGCCTGGAGCGTGTATACCACGTGCCTCTTCCCAGTAATCAACGAGATCGTACACATCATAACATTCTTCAGAGAATTCTGAATAATAGTTCTTGCCTTTTCGATCCTTAAACAAATAGCGACCTTTGAAACAGGGATCGCCGCCATGAAAACCATCACCAGTATATTCAATGGAATGAGTAATAGTAGCCAATGTATCCACGCCAAACAATTCAAGCATCACAAACTTAGTCGAGAGGGTGAACAGTTTGTAAAAAACGATAATACCCAAAATTGCGACAGGTACTGCACAAGCTATTAAACTAATTTCCCACCATTGCATTTTTTGACATTCTCTTTCTGTAGGGCTTTGTGTCAGATGATTTACCTGTTAGTAACGTCTAATTACTTAACCTACACCGATGCTGGATGATCCCCCAATTAAGGTGAAAAAACTGCATCAAGTGCTGGATAAGATGAAAATCGGGATTTTATCATGCAACCATGCTGGATAAATAGTCTATTCTGACAATAAACACGATCTGAAACAGTATAAAACTTTCCACTCAGCTTGACAATTTGAGTTCGTAAGTATGAAGCTGTTCGCGAAAACAAAAGCGCCGCTGCCTGTTCAGGCAGCGGCGCTGGAATTGGGTCAAATTAACTGGTTAATTTTTGTCGGCGCGGAGGGGCGGGATGCCGGAGCCGCTGGGTGTTTTGGGCAGCGGCACGTTCATGCCTTCTTTGCTGCCGTCAACCGTAAACGGGGCTTCGTTGCCGGGCAGCAGGGCGATGGACAGCACCTCATGCAGATGGCTCACCGGGATTAGCTCCAGCTCGGCGCGGATGCTGTCTGGCAGCTCCGGGATGTCCTTGGCGTTGTCGTTGGGCAAAATCACCGTTTTCACCCCGGCGCGATGGGCCGCAATCGTTTTCGATTTCAGCCCACCGATGGCCAGCACCTTGCCGCGCAGCGTCACCTCGCCCGTCATCGCCACGTCGCGGCGCACCGGGCGGCGGGTAAAGGCGGAGATAATCGCCGTGGCCATGCCGATGCCCGCGCTGGGGCCATCTTTTGGCGTCGCGCCATCGGGCACGTGCACGTGCAGGTTCACCTTGTCAAAGATGGTCGGTTCCAGCCCCAGCGAACGGGCGTTGGCCCGCGCATAGGTCAGGGCCGCCTGCGCCGATTCGCGCATCACGTCACCCAACGAACCGGTAAGCGTAATTTTGCCGTTGCCCTCGCTCAGGCTAACCTCGATGGGCAGCGTGTCGCCGCCAAAGCTGTTGACCGCCAGGCCGGTGACCACGCCCACCTCGTCCTTCTCTTCGGCCACGCCGTAGCGGAACTTGGCCGGGCCAAGGTAGTCGGTGATTTCTTCGGGCGTTACCGTGAAGGGGCCAGGTTCGCCACCGGCTACCTTCACCGCAATTTTGCGCACCACGGAGCCGATGCTGCGCTCCAAATTACGCACACCTGCCTCGCGGGTGTAGTAGCGGATCAGGTAGTACAGCGCATCTTTGTCCAGCGTCACCTTCGCGTCGCCAATGCCGTGGCCTTCTAGCTGTTTGGGCAGCAAATACCCTTCGGCGATAGCTACCTTTTCTTCTTCGATGTAGCCGGGCATGGTGATCGTTTCCATGCGGTCCAGCAGCGGCGCCGGGATGGTGCTGAGCTGGTTGGACGTGGTGATGAAAATCACCTGGCTCAAATCAAACGGCACCTCCAGGTAGTGGTCCGTGAAGTTACTGTTTTGTTCCGGGTCCAGCACTTCCAACAGCGCCGACGACGGATCGCCGCGCCAGTCGGTGCCGACTTTGTCGATCTCATCCAGCACGATGACCGGGTTGCGCGTTTTGGCGTCCCGCAAAGCGCGGATGATGCGACCGGGAATCGCGCCGATGTAGGTGCGGCGGTGGCCGCGAATTTCGGCCTCGTCGCGCACGCCGCCCAGGCTGATGCGCACCATCTCGCGCCCAATCGCCCGGGCCACCGAGGTGGCGATAGAAGTCTTGCCCACTCCGGGCGGGCCGTTCAGGTTGATGATGGCCCCGCGCATTTTGGTACCGGCCAGCTTGCGCACAGCGACGTATTCCACAATGCGGTCTTTTACATCTTCCAGGCCGTAATGGTCCTCATCGAGCACCTCACGGACGTGGTGGATGTCCAGGTTGTCTTCGGTGGCGTTGTTCCAGGGCAGCTCTACCAGCCATTCCAGGTAGGTGCGAATGACGCTGGCTTCAGCCGACTGCTGGCCCTGATACTCCAGCCGCTTGAGTTCTTTCATAGCCCGTTCCTGGACATCTTCGGGCATCTCGGCTTTCTCGATTTTCTGGCGCAGCTCGTCGGGCACGCTTTCGCCGTCTTCGCCGAGTTCCTTGCGGATGGCGCGCATTTGCTCACGCAGCAGGTATTCGCGCTGGGCTTTGTCGGCACCTTCGCGGGCGTCCTGCTGGATTTTGTTGCGCACTTCGGTGATGCGCAGCTCCTGCTTGAGGAACTCAATGGTGATTTGCAGCCGCTGCTCGCCATCGGTGGAGGCCAGGAGTTCGACCTCGGTATCGAAGGGCAGGTTGAGCAGCCCGGCGATGTAGTCGGCCAGGTCGCCGGCGCTGTTTTTGCTGCGGGTGACGGCCATGACCTGCTGGTTAGCTTCGCCCAGGGCGTCGGCATATTGTTCCAGGTAAGCGATGGCTTCGGTGATGGTCTGGCTGTCCTCGCTGTCGTGGACGGTGGTGAGTTCGCTGTATTGGCCGGTGAGGTACGGTTCGGCCGTTTCCAGCCCTTCAAACTGGACGCGGCGATGCAGCTCAACGAGCATTTGCACACCCATGTGGGGCGTGCGCAGCACATCGCGCACGGTGGCCAGGATGCCCACCGGGACTAAATCTTCTTTTTTGGGGAGCTCGACGTCGGCGTTGTATTGGACGAGGATGAGCAGTTCGCCACCGCGCTCAACGGCGGCCTGAGCCGCCGCCAGGGAACGCCGCCGCCCGATGGAGATGGTTGTGGTCACCCCGGGAAAAACGACGCCGCCGCGCAAGGGGACGATGGGTACTGTTACATGGGGGATACGGTCCATGAGTTTGTCCTTTATCGACTCAAATCTTAAAGTGTCTGTAGGCTTTAGACAGTTACGCTACGTTGACTCTCTATCCTTTTAACTTACACGATGGTTGCGGGCAAGGAAGAGGGATCTGATTCTGTCGCTTCACAATCGATCATTTATAGTATTCATCGACTGTGGTTTCTTCACAATAGGTCTAAGGTATTTTAGGGGGTACCCCCCAATACACAAGGGTCCCACGTCAGAATCGTGTTAGAAATTTTGTTCGGACTCAGTTCCAAGGGAGGTTGCTGCGGGTTTGCCAGTAGACGGCCGTTTCCTCTCCCATCCCCAGCAAAATTTCAGCCAACTCTGGCTGCCACTCTACCTGAAGCGCCGCCACATTCGAGAGCAGATGGTCGGTTTGGGCTGCGCCGCTGAGGACGACATCAACAAAGGGCTGGTGGAGAACGGCCGTCAGGGCCAGGGCATCGACGGTGGTGTGGTGCTGCTGCGCCAGGTGGGTGAGGGTGTGCATTTGTGGTTGAAAGTCGGGGGCTTGGTTGCGGGTAGTGAGACGGCCGTTGGCCAACGCTTCTTTCACAATCACACCCAAGCCAGCTTCATGGGCGGCGGTGAGAACGGCCGTCGCCGACTGCTCCAAGATGTTCCAGGTGGCCTGCACCGAGCCAAACAAAAGCTGGCCGTCGAACTCGATTTCCAGGGCACGCCAGAGGGTGTCGGCCTGGCCGGTGCCGCTGAGGGAGAGGCCGATGACCGTGCCCGTATTGCGTAAATGGGCCAGGTGGGTGAGTACGGCCGTATCGTCCAACACGCCGCTGTCCAGCGTGGCCGAGTGAATCTGGTAGAGGTTCAGCTGGTTGCCCAGCAGCTTTTGCGATTCCTGCCATTGGCGCTGCAAAACGGGCAGGGTGTGGTCTTTGACCTCATGCTTTTGCCCGGCGGGAACGGTGATCTGCCAGTCGGCGGTGTAGGTGTAGCCCCACTTGGAACCAACGGTGACGCTGGTGGGGTCGATGTGGCGGCTTTGCAGCCAGCTGGCGAGGAAGGCTTCGGCACGGCCGTAGGATCGGGCGGCGTCGAAGTAGCGAATGCCTGCGTCCCAGGCGGCGTCGAGAACGGTGTGGGCGTGGGCTTCCATCGCGGTGACGTCGTAGCTGTGGTTCAGGTCTTTGGCGTGGCCCAGGTTGATGTAGCCAGGGCGGCCCAGCGCGGCCAGCCCCAGGCCCAGGGGGGTGACGGTAAGGTTGGTTTGGCCGAACGGTTTTAACTGCATGATGGGCTCCTTTTTGGCCACAGAGGGCACAGAGATCACAGAGGGTTTTCACAACTTAATGGGACGCGGATGAACGCGGATGACGCGGATAAGAAAGGATCAGCGTGAATCTGCGTTAATCAGCGTCCTATTTCTTCGCTGGGCCAGACCATGATGGCCAGGGTGCCGGGGATGCGGCTGAGTTTTTGGATCGGTTTGAAGATGGTGCGGATGAAGCGAAAGTAAAGGGGCAGGGAACGGCCGTCACCCCCCTTCACCTCCACAAAACCAAATTGCTGGTAAAACGGCACCAGCCGGTCCATGCAGGTGAGCCAGACCGGCGGTGGCTCATCGGCAAGGAGCCGGTGGATAATCTCGGCAGCGACGCCCTGCCGCCGCCACGCTTTTTGCACGGCGATGGAGGCCAGTTCGCGCGAGCCGTCGCGATGGGGTTTGATTTGGCCGCAGCCGATCAATTCTCCATTGTCAGCCACCGCTACCAAAAAACGTGGCCACTTCAACCCCATCGGGTTGATGTTGACGGCCCGAATGAGCGCCTTGATGGCAGCTTCATCGCTGGCCTGGGCGGGACGGTAGGTGAGGGAAGGCTGCGAGGCTGTCATTATTGAATGGGACACTGTACGCGAAGCGGTCACCTGCAAAGACTACAACGAATAAAAGAAATTAACGAATTTTTCCCTAGGAGATCAATTCGTTGCTTTCTGAAATTCGTTGTAGCCATTCTTGCCAAAGTAAAACCCTATGTTTATGAGTTTCCGTTGATTCGGTTTTACCCTTTCATTTTGCGCAGGGCCATGGCCATGGCACCCAGGGCGGTGAACATCGTGATGGCGATTTTAGTGACGTCGACGATTGGCTCCACGCGCACGCCACCGGGGCTGATGATGATCGCTGCCACCGGGCGAGACATGGTGGCCCCACCGCCGCCGCCCCCGCCACCAAAGCCGTTGGCTTGATGTTCGGGCTCGTCTGGATTGGGGCCAGTGCCGCCGCCACCGCCATACCCCATGCCCAGGCCGGCCGAATATTCTGAAGCGTTGATGATGGTGTGGTCGCCCACGGTGACGGGTTGGCTGAACACGGCATCGGGCCGGGTGACGTCAAACAAGCGGCCCATCAGCTCGTTGGCCGATTTTTGATCGGGGATAGATTCGAGTATCAGTTTGTTGAAGTTTTCGCTCATGTGGACTCCTTTTGAGTAGGGTAGCCGAGGATTCCAATCCTCGTTTTTTGCATATAGAGCGCGCTAAGAAAGCGCGGCTACGCGGTTTGTTTTTTGATGAGACGCAGCAGCAGCGGGATGAGCAGGCTGGCGGCCATCAGGCTGATGGTGGCCAGGCGGGTGACGTCGACGATGGGATGGCGTTCGCTTTGTGCGCCATTTTGCACGAGTACGGCCGTTGGCCGCTGCCACACAAAACCGCCAAAGGGAAATTTGATGATGAGTGCCTGGGATTCGGGGATAAGGGTGTGTTGTGGGGTGGAAACGGCCGTTCCCTGCACCGTTTTCAATTCAATAAAATCGGTAAGTTTGGTCATAAAGGCTCCTTGGTTCTGCCCATGAATAAGAAAAAGCGGAACACAGAGTTGCACGGAGGTTACGCAGAGCTACACAGAGAGGAGTGGGTAATGCAAATGTGGTGGTGGTGAGACCTGAGTTAATCTTCCTGGAAGTGGCGATCGAGCTGTTCCAGCAGTTGCGCCGCTTCGACCAGCTTGTCCAGCGGGTTTTCTTCACCGGTGAAGTAGCGGTAGTCAGCGGGCATCAGGTCCAACGTTTCGACAATTTCCTGGTACTTTTCTTTGAGAGAGCGTTCGTTGATGCCAAAAACGGCCGCAATTTGTGCCCGCGTCATTTCGGTGAAGTTCACCTTGACGATGGCATACACCAGGGCCCCGGCCCAGAGTGATGGTTTGGGGGTGCGCAACGGCCGTCGGCCAATGGCAATGCGATACTCCAGCCACATCTGAATCGCTTTGCCAATCTGTGGCAGGGGCAGGTCTAGCTGCTTCATGCCCTCGATCAAATCCGATTCCACTTCGTCCAGTCCGGTGGAAAACAGCTGCTCGTACCGGGCGGCGACGTCGCCATCTGTTTCGGCTTGCAGGTAGCCCCCCAGGGCAGCCATCGCCCGGTCGTAGTCGCCGCCGCGCGTGTAGGCGCGGGTCAGGTTCAGGTGATACTCTGGATTTTGCGGATCGGCAGAAACGGCCGCAGTAAAAGCGTCTACCGCCTTCTCAATTTGCCAGGAATCGTAAAATGCGAGTCCGGATTGATTATGTTCTACTGCCAGTTTCTGTTTATTTGTCATGAGGTCGCCACTTTTGTTTACTGGCCTTACAGTTTCCGAATCAACCAGGCATTGTTTGTTGATCGCCAGCAAAGTGTGAAAGCATTGTACAAAGTGGCGGTAGCAGCGTCAAGCAGATAGGACTGACGTCATGGGAGATTAGTAGGGCAGTTGTTGGGTTACGAGCCAAGCGGCTGAAAGCTGCGCAGGATGGTTTCAAAGTCGGACTGGTGTAGGGGGAATTGGCCAAAGCTGGTGCAGGTGTTTACCAGGTAGAGCTCTTCGCCGCCGGGCACAAAGTGCTCCAGGCAGCGCCAGATTTGTTCACCCTGTTCGATGTTAAAAAGGAGGGTAATGATGGGTACGGCCGTATCCGCCTCAGGCATTGCCATGTTAACCAGGGTGACGTTTTCCGGCAGCTGCTGCTGGGCATAGGTGGCCAACTGCTCGGGCGTCAGCTGCTGCAGGCGCTGGCTGCGGGCCACCAAAACAAAAGCCGGTGTGCCGCTGGGGAAAACGGCCGTATCCTCTGCCCCTAAAAAAAGCAGCTGTGTATCACTGACCAGGGCAGCGAACGTGCTGTCCAACGCTTGCAGCGGCGGGCTGCTGCGCAGTTCCGGGGCGGTGGCGGCGCGGACCATGTCTACCAGCTGCCACGATTCGGGCAGGTTCAGGGTGTACTGCTGCTGGTCATTGGTGAAGGCGAGCCAGCCGGGCTGCGGCAGGTTGTTGCTGTTCGCCAGGAAAAGCGGCGCTTGCCCAATGGCGCGGGTGGTGGCAATAAGAATGAGCAGCGCTACCGCCGTCAGGGCGGCGTAGAGCAGCATGGTGCGGAAGGTGGGCAGGGGGAGAGTGTCGGCGGGAACGGCCGTATCGGTCTGCACCCGGCGCGTTGGTTTGATGGTCCGTGTGGCCAGCTGTCGGCCGCAGTGCCAACACTGGCTGTCGGTGGCCATCACCGTTTGTCCGCAATGTTCACAGCGAGAAACCATAAAATTTGCCTAAAAATCAGTACGTTAGTCCTATTGCTGGCCTCTAGTACCGTACCTTAAACTTACTGCATCATACACCAATTGATTTCCCTTTTCCTCCTTTTTTCTCCTCTTCCCGCAAAAAGCCTTGCACCAGCAAGGCTTTTTGTTTGGACAGGTGACAGTCACTTTGGAAGTGACCGTCACCGACGTCCCTAATCTTCGGCGAATTTGACGAAGGTGACGCCTGCACCGCCTTCACCATCCTTGCCTTCTTCAAAAGAGATGATGTGTTTGTTGTTTTGTAAGGCTTTGCGTACGGCCGTTCTCAACTTGCCCGTCCCCTTGCCATGAATAATGCGCACCCACGGCATGTGCGACAGATACGCCCGGTCGATGAACCCGATCAACTCTGCCAGCCCATCCTCGACGCGCCGGCCGCGAATGTCTAGCTCCATGCCGGGTGAACTGGACTTCACCAGAGGAATGGATTCCAGCTCCGCCTTTTCGTCCTTGGGGCGGCTCTTAAACTCCAGGTCACTCAGCTTGGCCCGCATCTGCAAACGGCCGACGGCCACCATCGCCTCATACTTGCTCAGCGAGATGATTTCGCCTTCGGTGTTGAGCGCCTTCACCACCACCCTGTCGCCTGCTTCCAACTCCAGGCTGTTTTTGGTGGGTTTACGCGTTTTGCTCACCTTCGGCGCAATTTGTTCCACGTCTTCCGCTTCCAGCGCGGCCACGTCCTTACTCACCTGCTTCAGCTTGTTCAGCGATTGGGCATCGCGGATTTGCTTGCGCGCCTGCCGCAGCTCGTCTTCGATGGCGTCGATCTTTTGCCGGGCTTCTTCCTGGGCCGCCGCCAGCACCGCTTCACGCTCTTCTTCCAGCCGCTCCAGCTGGCGGGCCAGGGCGTCCTTCTCATCTTCCAGCTGGCGGCGGATGAGCCGGGCGGCCGCTTCTTCGGCGGCCATCTTCTCGCGCAGGTCGTAGATGGCGTCCAGCAGGTTTTCGGCTTCGTTATTGCCTGCGCCGGTCAGCTTCATGGCGTCATCCAGGATGGTGTCGTCCAGCCCCAGTCGCCGGGCAAT
Source organism: Anaerolineae bacterium (assembly GCA_020848035.1). GTDB lineage: Bacteria > Chloroflexota > Anaerolineae > Promineifilales > Promineifilaceae > Leptofilum. The sequence goes on from JADLAX010000029.1 coordinate 64,834, forward strand.
GGCAAAGGCGTTGGACTTGCCGGGGATGCCAATCGCCATTTCGTAGGTGGGCGAGAGCGTTTCCACGTCAAACAGCATCGAGGCGTTGGTGGCGCCGCGCTGCTGGTCAGCGTAGAGCTTCAGCTCGGGGTAGTGGGTGGCGATGAACGTGGTGGCCCCTTTGTCGCGCAGAAAGCTGGTGATGGCCTGGGCCAGCGCCGCGCCTTCCGTCGGGTCGGTGCCGGAGCCAAGCTCATCGAGCAGCACCAGCGAGCGGTCGTCTACGTGTTCCAGGATGCGAATGATGTTGGTCATGTGCGCCGAGAAGGTGGAGAGGCTCTGCTCAATCGACTGCTCGTCGCCAATATCGGCAAATACATCGTCGAAAACGGTGAGCCGTGCTTCGATGGCGGGCAGGTGCAGGCCAGATTGGGCCATCAGCACCATGAGGCCGATGGTTTTGAGGCTGACCGTCTTGCCGCCGGTGTTTGGCCCGGTGATGAGCACGGTGAAGATGTCATTACCCAGCGTCAGGTCGGTGGGGATGACGCTGCCAGGGGGCAGCAGCGGATGGCGCGCGCTGCGAATCCAGACGGTGCTGCCGGGGTGGGGATTACGCGGCGGCGGCACCCATTTGGCCAGTTCGTTGGCGTGTTTGGGCGGTTTGGGCTGCTCAAACTCGCGCCAATCGACAAAGTCCGGCGGCACGCCTTTAATGATGGCGGCGTACCGGGCGCGGGCAAAGATGAGGTCCAGCTCGGCCATGCGCTCCACGATGCGAATGATGGGGTCGGCCACGTCGGCCACTTTGGCGGACAGCTCGGCCAGGATGCGCTCGATTTCGGCGTGTTCGCTCATTTGCAGGCCGCGATACTCGTTGTTCAGCTCGACGGTGGCGATGGGTTCCATCCACAGCGTTGCGCCGCTGCCGCTCTGGTCGTGCACAATGCCCTTGATGCGCCCTTTGGCATCGGCCTTGACGGGCACGACGTAACGGCCGCTCCGCATCGTGATGATCGGTTCTTGCAGCCACTGGTTTTGGCTGGAGTTGAGCAGGCGCTGGAGTTTGTCTTGGATACGGCCGTGTACCGTGCGCAAATCGGCGCGAATCCGGCCCAGCTTGGGGCTGGCGCTGTCCAGCACTTCGCCGCGTTCGTCGATGGTGCTGCTGATGGCGTCTACCAGGCCCGGCACTTCTTCCACCAGCTCGGCAATGGCTGCCAGGTAAGGGAAGCCATCGGCCACTTTGATGAGCTGCCGCTTGAGGGTGCGGGCGGCCACGAGCGTGCTGCGGATGTCCAGCAAATCCTCGGCGGGCAGGGTGAAGCCGCGCCGGGAATTTTCCGCCGGGCGGCGCACATCGCGCGCGCCGCCGATGGTGATGTTGGTGTGGGTGTCCAGCAGCAGGAGGGCTTCGGCCGTTTCTTTTTGCCACTGCTCGGCCAGAATCTGGTCGGTGGTGGGCTGGAGTTTACGGGCGAGATCTTCGCCAGCGCTGAAGCTGGTGTAGCCAGCTAGAATGTTGAGTACCTTGTGGTATTCAAGGGTATGTAGTGATTTTGTGTCCATTTTTCTTCTTTTGGGCCACAGAGATCACAGAGGGGAAGAGATTTTTCCCTCAGGCGATGACATCTGTGGTTTTCAATAGACGACTCTGGAAGCACATACCCTCGGGTGTGGATATTTAGCGAGAGAGGTTCCGAGTCGGTTGATTTTTGGTAAGTTGGTAGTGGGATACGGTGTTTGGGCGCAAACGGCCGTTTTGACCCACAAGCAATGCATTTTTATTGACAAACATGTAAATTAACCTCCTCGTTTAGATTTTGGCCAAGTATACCTGTGAAATAAAATCTGGCTAAAATTGAGTGCCGCTGGCTAACTTATGCTCAATTGTGGCGCAGTTGATATTAGCAATGGAGCTACTGCGGAATAATCTGGGGCAATCATGAATCATCCTGAGGACACTTTTATGCGTACGGCAAACCGTAAATTGAGTTGGACAATCGGGCTTGTGACTACTTTTTTGGGTCTGGTGTGGCTGTGGGGAGGAACGGCCGTTGCGGCCCAAACGCTTTATCCAGTGGCTACTGATCAATACGTGAACGATTACGCCAACGTCATCAGCAGTGCCGACGAGGCGCACATTCGCGACTTGCTGACCGGGTATGAGGCCAGTGACGGCGTGCAAATGACGGTGCTGACGGTGCGCTCGCTGAGTGATTACGGCACGGGCGACAATTCGATCGAGCAGTTTGCCACCAACCTGTTCAACGAATGGGGCATTGGCCAGGCCAGCCGGAACGATGGGGTGCTGTTGTTGGTCGCGGTGGCAGATCGGGAACTGCGCATTGAGTTGGGATCGGGGTATGGGGTGGCGTACAACGGCCGTATGCAGCGTATCATTGACCAGATCATCGTGCCCTATTTTCGCCAGGAAGATTACAGCCTGGGGATTTTTGAAGGCAGCCGGGCGATTGTGGCTGATTTACGGGGTGAGGTGTATGAATCGCTGGCGGAAACCAACGGCAGCATTCCTTCACGCACCACGGGTGTGGATGAGCCAACTACCGGGGGGCTGGGCAAGATTTTGCTGGGGCTGGGCGCGGTGGGGGTGCCGTTGGGCAGTCTGCTGGTCTCGCGTTATCGCCGGTACAAACCACGCACCTGCTCTAGCTGCCAGACAACGATGACACGGTTGGAAGAGCAGGCGGATGATGCGTATCTGAAACCGGGGCAGCTAACCGAGGAGCGATTGAGCTCCGTGGATTATGATGTGTGGCTTTGCCCAAACTGCCAGCAGCGGCAAGTGATTCCGTATGAAAATTGGTTGCAGCGTTACGGCCGTTGCCGTAAATGCCATTACCGGACCGTGAGCCACAGCTCGACTATTTTGTCTCACCCAACCTATTCCCACAGCGGCCGGAAGCGCGACCGGGCTTACTGCAACCACTGCGGTGATGAAAAAATCACGGAATCTGTTATTCCCATGCTGGTTGAATCGTCCAGCAGCAGCTCTAGTTCCAGCTCCAGCAGCTCCAGTTCAAGTTCCAGCAGTTCGTTTGGCGGCGGCAGCTCTTCTGGTGGTGGGGCGAGTGGGAAGTGGTAAACTAGTATTGCGCCCCGAAAGTTCGCATAAGGTTATTGACGAAGGCGCAATACTTAAACAGTCCGGCAACTTGTCATAAAAACGTTATGTAGATTTCCGCCGGACTGTACTAGGCTACGGCCGTTCGCCCCATAAAGTCCAAAATGTGCCCGGCAATCTCCTCCCCCTTGTCCTCCTGCAAAAAGTGGCCTGCGCCCTGGATGGTGATCTCCGGCTGGCCCTGTGCGCCCGGAATGCCGCGCCGGAAAATAGCGTCGCCGCCGCGGGTGATGGGGTCGCCGTCGCTGAACAGGACGAGGGCGGGTTTGGTCCAGCGGGTGAGCTGGCGCTGAGCCCGGCTCATCTCGGCGGCACCGGGGTCTTGTGGGGTCAGGGGAATGAGCAGGGGGAAAACGGCCGCTCCCGCCTTAAACCGTTCATCGGGGAAAGGCGCTTCGTACGCTTTTACCACTTCTTTGGGCAGCTGCGTCACCGTGCCGTTTTGGATGATGCGCCCGACGGGCAGTTTGGTGCCAAACCGCTCGGCGGCGGCACGCCACTGCATAAACGCCTCGGGCATGGGGAACATGCCCGTGGGCAGGCCGGTGTTCATGATCACCAGCCGGGCAAAACGCTCTGGCAGCTGGGTGGCGATGGTGAGGCCGAGCAAGCCGCCCCAATCCTGGACAACGGCCGTTATTCCCCACAAATCCAGCGCCTCGATGAAACCCACCAGCACGTCCCGGTGCAGCTTAAAGCTGTAGTCGGCCGGATCAATAAGCTTGTCGGAACGGCCGAATCCCACCAAATCCGGGGCGATAACCCGGTGCTGCGCCGCCAGCGGCGGAATCATCTTGCGGTAGAGGTAGGACCAGCTTGGCTCGCCGTGCAGGCACAGAATCGTCTCGCCCGCGCCTTCGTCTACGGTGTGCAGCCGCAGGCCGTTGACTTCTACGTAGTTGGGGGAGAAGGGGTAGTCGGGTAGGTTGTCAAATCGCTCATCGGGCGTGCGGATAATTTCCATGGGTTTCTCTCTTTTTGGGCAACAACGAATTTGAGTAACGAACGAATTTTTTGTCTGCTCCCATTCGTTGTTTACTCAAATTCGTTGTTGTTTTTAACCCCAGCGTGGCGGTATTGGTACCACGGTGCGGGCCAATTCTTCGCATTCGGGCATGTCGGGGGTCTGGTAGATGTAGGTACGGCCGTCTACCGAACTAAACCCCGCGTGATTCCCGTCCTTGTCAATCGCCACCAGATTCATGACGCTGATGAAACGGCCGCCCAAATCGCGCAAATCAATCATGGCCCGCTCGCAGGCTTCGGCCAGACTGAGGCCCATCTTCAGGTAAAACACCAGGCTGTGCGCCGTGCTGGCGCGGATGGCCATCTCGCCCATGCCGGTGCAGGCGGCCGCGCCGTACCGGTTGTCGGCATAGTTGCCTGCACCGATGATGGGGGAGTCGCCCAGCCGCCCGGGATATTTCCAGGCCCAGCCGCTGGTACTAACGCCGGTGCAAATGTTGCCCGCCTTGTCCTGAGCGATGAAGTTGACGGTGCCTTTGGTCCGTTCCGGGTCGGTGGCCAGCTCCACCCAGCGGGCCAGATCGGCACGGCTGGCAATATGGGCAATGTCGTCGTCGGTAAGCCCTGCCTGGCCCAGTTCCGGGCGCAGGCGATCGGCCCAGACGGTGCGGGTGTCCGGCAGCATCATTTCCGGCTGGGGTGGGTGGCCCATCTCGGCGGCAAAGCGGCTGGCCCCCTCGCCGACGAGCAGCACATGGGGCAGGCGCTCCATCACCTGCCGCGCCAGGGTGATGGCGTGCAGATACCCTTTGAGCGCGCCAACCGCGCCGCTTTCCAGGGTACGGCCGTTCATGATGCTCGCGTCCAGTTCAACCTCGCCCAAAATGTTGGGATAGCCGTTGTACCCCACGCTGTTGTCCTCGGGATTGGCTTCTACCAGGCGGATACCGGCCTCGACGGCGGCTACGGCCGTTCCGCCCTGGCGTAAAATTTCTATAGCTGCTTCGATGCCGATACTGCCGTTGCTGCTGGCAACAACAATCATGGCTTATGCTCCTGTTCATTGTGAAATGTGGCCGAACGATACCGTCTGACGTTGAATCAGGCAATATTGGGTTTAGCGGTAAAAAGTTTAGCGAATGTGGGACGGCCGTATAATTCCCTGTCTCGTTTCTGCTACTATCGCCCCATCTTACCCGTCAGTTGAAGGAGACTCTCATGAACAAAACCGCTCTTATTATTGGCGTCACTTCGCAGGATGGCTCGTACCTGGCCGACCTGCTGCTGGAAAAAGGATACCGCGTCGTTGGCACCATTCGCCGCAACACCACCTACGACAAGCCGAACATCCAGCACCTCATTGGCCAAATCATCATCGAAGCGGCCGATTTGATTGATGGCGAGAGCATCGCCCGGCTGTTGCGGCAGTACCAACCGGATGAAGTGTACAACATCGCCGCCCAGTCGGTGCCCGCCGACAGCTGGAGCCATCCCATCTACACGGGCGAAGTGACGGCGCTGGGCGTGGTGCGGGTGATGGAAGCGGTGCGCCATTTTGCGCCCCATGCCCGCGTCTACCAGGCCACCAGCCGGGAAATTTACGGCAACGTGCAGTCGGTTGCAGCCACGGAAGCAACGCCGATTGATGCCAACAATCCGTATGGCATTGCCAAGGCGTATGCCCACATGATGACCCGCTGCTACCGCGAAAGCTACGGCCTGTTTGCCTGCGGCGGTATATTGTTTAACCACGAAAGTCCGCGCCGCAGCCTGCACTTTGTGACGCGCAAAATTACGGCCGCTGCTGCCTGCATCAAAAACAAGGTCGCCCACCCGCCGCTGGATGAGTTGGGACGGCCGTTGGTCACCCCAGATGGCAAGCTCAAGCTGGGTTACCTGGACGCCCGCCGCGATTGGGGTTATGCCAAAGAGTACGTCGAGGCGATGTGGCTGATGCTGCAAAACGACACGCCGAAGGATTATGTCATTGGCAGCAACAGCTCTCATTCGGTGGCCGATGCCTGCCGCCTGGCCTTTGCCCACGCCGGGCTGAATTGGCAAGACCACGTCGTTAGCGACGAAGCGCTGCTGCGCCCCACGGAAATCACGGTGCTGCAAGGGGATTATTCGCTGGCGGAAAAGGAGCTGGGCTGGCGGCCGCGCACCTCGTTTGCCGAGCTAATGCAGCTGATGGTGGAGGCGGATTTGGCGCTATTTAAGTAATAAGACGTGATGAGTGAAACGTGAAACGTGATGAAAGGTGCTCACGTTTCACGCTTCACGTTTCAGCAAAGAACGGCCGTTCCCACCCACCTATACCCTATAGATTTCCCCGTACCCGGCATTCTTCGCATATAGATGCGATTTTGGGTCTTGCAATTCACCTGGTATTGTTGTATTATTGCAACAGGCGTATTGTTGTACTATCCCGCATCTGCCCCAACTGGCGCATTTGCTCCCGAAAACAACTGTAAAGGCAATATATGGAACAGGTAGCATCCCAGATTGGCATCAAAGGTATTCGCGAAGGGCTCCTCATTTCGGTGCCGGATCGCGGTTCTTTTGCCGATTTGATGGCTTTGCTTTCTGTCGAACTGGCCCAGAAGCAGGCGTTTTTGCAGGGCAGCCAGGTGGCGCTGCAAGTGGGGTACCGCAAGCTGGACAAAGATCATTTGCGCCAGCTGCAAGCCGTTTTTGAGCAAAACCAATTGGAACTGTGGGCGATCCTGGCTGAAGATCCCAGCGCCCGGGAAGCGGCGCGCGACCTGGCGTTGGCTACCCGGCTTTCTGGCAGCCAGACCGATCTAAACGGCAATTTTTTGTTGCAGATGCCGGAACCGGGAGCGGCAACGGCCGTTGCGCCCCAACCGCCGCAAGGTGGCCTCATCCTCAAGGAAACGCTGCGCTCAGGTCGCTCTATCTACCACGAAGGGCATGTGGTGATTATTGGCGACGTGAACCCAGGAGCCGAAATTGTGGCCAGCGGCGACGTGATTGTGTGGGGACGGCTGCGCGGGTTGGTACATGCCGGGGCGTTGGGCGATGAAACGGCCGTCATTTGTGCCCTGGAACTCAACCCCACCCAGCTGCGCATCGCCGATCAAATTGCCATTTCTCCCGAAGAAAAGCGGGGCCGAACCATCCCCGAACAGGTAGCCATTCGCAACGGCCAGATTGTGGCCGAAATGTGGCAAAAGTAAGCAGTGAACTTTGCCTGGTAACCAGCAGGAGCATAGATTATGAGTGGAAAAGTGATAACCGTAACGTCAGGCAAGGGGGGCGTGGGCAAAACAACCGTCACGGCCAACATTGCCACCGCCCTGGCCATGATGGGCAAGAAAGTGGTGGCCATCGACGCCGACATTGGCCTGCGTAACCTGGACGTGGTGATGGGGCTGGAAAACCGCATCGTGTACGACCTGGTAGACGTGATTGAAGGCCGCTGCCGCCTGCGTCAGGCGATGATCAAAGACAAGCGCCAGCCCGATTTGTACCTCATCCCGGCGGCCCAAACCCGCGACAAGATGGCCGTTAGCCCGTCGGACATGATTTTGGTCTGTGATGAGCTGCGGCAGGAGATGGATTACATCATCGTTGACTCGCCCGCGGGCATTGAGCGCGGTTTTCGCAATGCGGTGGCTCCTGCCGACCACGTGCTGATTGTGACCAACCCGGAAGTTTCGGCCGTACGCGACGCTGACCGAATCATTGGTCTGCTGGAAGCGGAAGAAAAAGGGCCAGGCAGGCTCATCATCAACCGCCTTAAGCCCGACATGGTCGCTCGCGGCGATATGCTTTCCATCGACGATGTGCTGGACATTTTGGCGGTAGAGTTAATTGGCGTGATTCCTGAAGATGAGTCGATTTTGGTCTCCTCAAACCGGGGCACGCCGGTGGCGATGAGTGGGTCGAATGGCTCCAGCGCCAGCCAGGCATTCCGCAATGTTGCCCAGCGTATCGAAGGCCAGACGGTTCCGTTTGTGGATTTGACGCCAAAAACGGGCTTGTTGAGCCGCCTAAACAACTGGTTTAGCAAGAGCTAATCAAGGAGCAAGCAATGAATTGGTTCGAGCGACTACTAGGCAAAAAAGAAAAAAGTGGGGCAACGGCCAAGCAGCGGCTGCAAATGGTGCTCATTCATGACCGGGCCGACGTGTCGCCGGGGCTGCTGGAGCAGATTAAGGATGACATCATTGAAGTCATTGCCAAGCGGCTGGAGATTAACCCGGACACCGTGGTGGTGAACCTGGACAACACAACAAAAGAAAGCCGGTTGGTGGCTGAAATTCCGCTGCTGCAAAACGGCCGTCGCCGGGCAGCTGTCCAGTAATTGGTGAGCGGGAATCGGTAAATCTGAATACTTTCTGTAAAAATGCCGCCCGGTGTCGTCACCGGGCGGTTTGCGTTTTACAATACGGGCTATGGTTGATCGGACTTCTGTGTGGCGCTATTTTGATGTCTGGCTGGTAGCGGCCGTGCTGCTGCTCACCGCCTACGGTATTTTGATCATCCGCAGCGCGGTGACGGGTGCGCCTGCTTTTGAAGCGTTACCTACGGACCAGGTGCGTTGGGCCATTATTGGCATCATCATCATGTTTGTTGTGGCTTTTGTGGATTACCGGGTGCTCACCTCGGCGCACTGGTACATTTACGCGGGCCTGATCTTAACGTTGGCGTTGGTGCTGGTGGCCGGAGCGATTGGTAATGACACACGCCGCTGGATTGAGATTCCGGGGCTGGGGATTCGCATTCAGCCGGCAGAATTCGGCCGTATTTTTCTCCCCGTCACTTTTGGCCAATTTTTAGCCACCCGGCGCAACCGGATGAATCAGTTTTCCAACACGATCATCTCGCTCATTTACGTGGGTGTGCCCATTGCCCTCATTTTTGTTGAGCCAAATCTGGGGATGTCGGTGCTGTACATTTCGGTCTGGTTTGTGATGATCTGGCTGGCAGGCCTGCCGCTGTCTCACTTTGCCATTCTGGCCGTGTTGGGGATTGGCTCAATTGCGATTGTGTTCCCCTTCCTGGCCGAATACCAGCAGGAGCGTATCACCACCTTTGTGAGTCCTGAAGACGCCGATCCCGACGACCGATTTAACATTGAACAGGCGCAAATCAGCATTGGTTCGGGCGGCTGGTGGGGTAAGGGTTACCTCAATGGCACGCAGAGCCAGCTGGGTTTTTTGCGGGTGCAGCACACAGACTTCATCTTCTCGGTGCTGACCGAGGAAATGGGTTTGATGTTTGGCTCGTTGGTGGTGATCTCGTTGATAGGCTTTGTGCTGTGGCGTATTTTGCGTGTTGCCTGGTTGTCGCCTGACCTGGCGGGTAAGTTAGCCTGTGTGGGCATTGCTACAGTGATTTTTTTTCAAACGGCCGTAAACATCGGCATGAACGTGCGCTTACTCCCTGTCACCGGGCTAACGCTCCCCTTCGTCAGCTACGGCGGCAGTTCGCTCACCACACTCTTCATCGGCGTTGGCATTGTCCAATCCGTCCTCATGCGCCACCGCAAACAAGAATTCGGCTAACCATACAGGTAACACTACTCGTTCCCGCGCTCCGCGTCCCGTGCGACGCGGAGCGTCGCCAACGGCATTCCACGCAGAGCGTGGAACGAGACCTGTACAGTTACGATTTATTTCTTTCTCACCTTGTGGAAGCGATAAACTGAATCCGGTATACTCCCCACTCACTTTAAATTTAACCGAATGTGTCACGGAAAAGAGGGTCTACTCTCTTAACTCGCGGTGATCTCTGTAGCCAAAATTTGTTCAGGAAGGTCTGATGACGGTTAGAACACGATTTGCTCCCAGCCCGACGGGCTATCTACATATTGGCGGCGTCTGGTCGGCCCTGTTTGGCTGGCTGTATGCCCGGCGGCATGGCGGCCAATTTTTGCTGCGCATTGAAGACACGGACACCAAGCGCACCATCCCCGGTGCGCTGGAAAGTTTGATGACCAGTTTGCGCTGGTTTGGCATTGATTGGGACGAGGGGCCAGATGTAGGCGGTCCGTTTGGTCCCTACATTCAGACGCAGCGCAAGGCGTTGTACCAGGAGTGGGCCAACTGGCTTATCGCCAACGACTACGCCTACAAATGTTTTGCTACACCGGAGGAACTGGCCGAAATGCGCGCGGTGCTGGAGGCCAAAGGCGACCGCTCTGGCTACGACCGGCGCTACCGCGACCTGCCCGCCGATGAAGTGGCGCGGCTGGAGGCGGCCGGGCGTGAGTATGTGGTGCGTTTTAAGATGCCGCTGACGGGGCAAACGGCCGTACCCGACCTGCTGCGCGGTGATGTGGTGTTCGACAACAGTCAGTTCACCGACTACGTGCTGTTGAAGTCCAACGGCCTGCCCACTTACCACCTGGCCCACGTGGTAGATGACCATTTCATGCAGATTTCGCACATCACACGCGGCGTGGAGTGGCTAAACACGGCCCCAATTCACGTGAATTTGTTTAAAGCGTTTGGTTGGGAGATGCCCGTGTATGTCCATCTGCCGGTCATTTTGAACCCCAGCGGCAAGGGCAAGTTGAGCAAGCGCCACCAGGCGTTCACCGAAGACGGTTCGGAAATTTTGGTGCGCGCCGATGAGTTTATGCAGGGTGGCTATCTGCCGGAAGCGGTGCTGAACTTCCTGGCCAACATTGGCTGGACGTTTGGTGACGACGTGGAAAAGTTCACCATGGACGAGGCGATTGCCCGGTTTGAACTGGCAACCGTCAGCCCCGCACCGACGAAATTGCCGTACAGCAAGCTGGATTGGCTCAACGGCCAGTATATTCAGGAGATGGAGCCGCTGGCGTTGGCGAAGGCGGTATGGCCGTATCTCGAAGCCGCCGGTCTGGAAGTGAACGTCGAAGCCTTGCTGGTGGTCATGCCGCCGATGCGCGTACGCCTCAAGCGGTTCACCGACGCCATCGAATTTTTGCGCTTTTTGGGCGAAGAAATGCCCCTGCCGGAAAGTGCCGATGTGCTGACGCACAAGCAAATGCCGCTGGCTTCAGCCGCCGCCGCCTTCCGTGAGGCGCGTGAGCTGCTGGCCACTTTGGAGCCATTTACCCTGGAAGCTGTGGGGGCGGCGTTAACGGCCGTTGGCGAAAAACACACCACCACTGGCAAGGCTGGCCCCTTCCTGGGGCAGCTGCGCCTGGCCGTTACCGGGCAGCAGGTTTCACCGCCGCTGTTTGAGTCCGTTGTGGCGCTGGGGCGTGCCCGCGTGGTAGAAAGATTGGATCAGATTTTGGCGTTGTTTGCGGAAAAATAGCGGCCCATCTTTGCCAAAGCTTGTTTGCCACGTGCCGCAGCTTCTGGTAGAATCACGCTCCGGTTGATGGAACGGTGCGGGATAGTTTAACGGCAGAACCGGCGGCTCTGAACCGTCTAGTCCAGGTTCGAATCCTGGTCCCGCAGTCAGAAAAGGACATGGTATGTGCCATGTCCTTTTTTTTGTTGGCGTCCAGCTTTATCTGGAGCAAGGGCCGCACCTCGTGCGGGCTGCCAGCTGAACGGTTGTTTTTTAGGGGATGGGGAACGGCCGTTTTTTCAATCGTTTAGAACGGTGCGGCCGGTGGGGTAGGCGCTGCCGTCGGCCGGTTCCAGGGTGATGTCGAAGCTGGTGTAGCTGGCCAGCGGATCTTCGGAGACTACCCAGACGGCCCGGTAGCCATTTTCGTTCACGTTGAAGACGCCGCCGCTGGTGGGGTGGCCATCTTTGATGAGCCAGAGCTGGTATGCCTGGCTTTCGGGCAGCATGGGCAAATCTTGCACCACCAGGGTACCCTGCAAGCCATTGCCGCTGATGATGATGAGGCCGGTGGCTGCTGCCGTCTCAGCCGAGCCGCTAAGCGTGACGGTGCCAAACCCCGCCGGGCGGTCGGCTTCGGCCAGGCGCTGGCGCAGCTGGAAGTTGCTGACCAGCAGCACCGCAACCAGCAGCAGCAGCACGGGCTGGAGGATGGGGCGCTGTTGGAACCAATCGCGCAGGATGTGCCACCAGCTGGTTTGGGTTGGCGCGGGAGGGAGGCTTGGGGATGGTGGGGCAGCAACGGCCGTTGCCGCCCGTTTCTCCTGGTTAATGCCGTGCATGAGCTGCTGCTTGAGGCTGGCTGGGGGCATTACGGTGGGCACGGTGACGGCCATCAACCCGATCAACTCCTGGTACGTTTGCAGCTCCTGCTGGCAAACGGGGCAGCGTTCCAGGTGCGCGGCAACTGTGGCTGCTTCCTCGGCATCCAAGATGTTGAGCGCGTACGCGGCCAGCTCGTCAGTGATGTGGGTTTCAGAATTCATCGATCTCTACACAAAAAACGACGTTCTTTTAGCAGATACGCAATTCGTCTGCTTTCAGATTCATGGTTGCAGAATGTGCCGCAGCTTTTGCATGCCCAGGCGGATGCGGGTTTTGACGGTGCCTACCGGCAGATCTAACTCGTCGGCAATCTGGCTGTGGCTGTAGCCGCCAAAAAAGGCCAAAAACAGCACCTCCTGCTGCTCTGGCGGCAGTTGGCCCAGGGCGTTGTGCACCGTTTGTTTTTGCAGCTGATGGGAAACGGCCGTTTCTGGCGAATGCCCGTCGGCGTGCGGCTCCACACTCAGGTCGGCCCAGCGAATGCTGTTGTGCTCCGGGCGCACCCCCTCGCGGCGCAGCATGTCGATGGCCCGGTTGCGCGTCATGCTGGTGAGCCAGGTGCGCACGCTGGCCCGGTCGGCCCGGTAGGTGCCTGCTTTCTCCCAGACGCGTCGGAAAACGTCCAGGGTAATTTCCTCCGCCAGGTGGGCATCACCGACCAAATGATACGCCACGCTGAAGAGGAGACGGCCGTAGCGATCATACAGCACACTCAGCGCATCAGCTTCCTGGTACGTAATGCGGCGCAGCAGCACCTGGTCTTCGGAGGTCGCTAAATCAACAGACATGACGGTATTGTATAAACTGTCTGTGGGCTGGCAACTTTCCCAAGGCGGAAGTGAATGTGCCCAACCGTTTGCCGCACTTTGTCTCTGTTGTATCATTGGGGCATTACGGCAAATATGCTTAGAATTGCCAGGAATGTGCAAAAATCCCCCAAATATGGGGCATGGCCAGAACTTTTTTCGGCTTAGTGCGTAATAAGGTCAGGCGGCAATCATAAGGATCAGAACAAGTGATTGCGGTATAATGGTTTTGTGTTGCATTGAGTCAACATGGTTGTGTGGCCGTGAGGATACGGCCGTATGGTTGTCAACCCGGCGACTGGCGAAACGGCCGTTTGGCCCGGTTGGTGAACCAAAAGGAGTCAGCGGTGGATTTTTTACTACCCATTTTTTGTGTACTCGTGGTTGGCGCGGTCATTATTTTTGTGGCCTCCATCCGCATTGTGCAGGAGTATGAGCGAGGCGTCATTTTCCGCCTGGGTCGTGTTCAGGGGGCCAAGGGGCCGGGTTTCTTCTTGATTGTGCCCATTATTGACCGCATGGTGAAGGTGGATTTACGGACCGTCACCCTGGATGTGCCGGCGCAGGAAGCCATTACCGGGGATAACGTCACCGTCAAGGTTAACGCCGTGGTTTATTTCCGTGTGATTGATCCGGTGATGGCCATTGTGCAAATCGAAGATTACCGGCGGGCGACGTGGCAAATTGCCCAAACCAGCCTGCGCAACGTCATTGGCCAGTCGATGATGGACCAGATTTTGCAGGACCGTGAGCAAATTAACGATACGCTGCAGCACATCATTGATGAGTCGACGGAGCCATGGGGTATCAAGGTTTCTATCGTGGAAATCAAGGACGTGGAGCTGAACAGCACCATGGTGCGGGCGATGGCGCGTCAGGCCGAGGCTGAGCGCGAGCGCCGGGCTAAGATTATCCAGGCGGAAGGTGATTTCCAATCGGCGCAGAAGCTGTCGGAAGCGGCCCGCATCATGAATGCCGAGCCGGGGGCGATGACCCTGCGCTACCTGCAAACGCTGGTGGAGATTGGTGTGGAGCAGAATACCACCACCATCTTCCCCATTCCAATTGACATCATTTCCGAGTTTCTCAACGTGCGGCGCAGTTCGGACGATAGAAAAAGCGCCAGCGAAAAGCTGGATGCCACAACCGGCGATACGGCCGTTTCATAGTTGCGTTAACTCATTGCTGTGGGGGAATCGTTTACAGCGATTCCCCCACTTTTAGGTGTTTTGTGCATCGTCGAATCCACCTACCGCTGTTCCTCTTTTCTCTCCTCTTCTTAGCTTCCTGTTCTTTGCTGAGTGGCCCGCAGCAGCTGGTTATCCCGACTCCCCCAGGCGGCACTCCCTTTGCCAGCATTGCCCAATCTGGCCCACTCATCACCGATCCCCAGGGGAATGTGATTGACGCGGTGAACCCAGATTTGCGTACCTTGCTGGAGGAGGTGTCGCGGCAAAACCTGGTGGGATATGTGCAAACGTTGCAGGGCTTCAACACGCGCAACACCTACAGCGTATCTGATCAGGAAGGGGTGGGCATTGGCGCGGCGCGGCGCTGGATTTTTAACGAGTTCATTCGGGTGGGCAACGGCCGTCTCCTCGTCGAGGTAGACGAATTTCCCGTCAATCAGAACGGGGTGGTGTATAACCAGCAAAACATCGTGGCCACCCTGCAAGGTACCGGCACCCATCCCGGCGTGATTGTACTGGCCGCGCACTACGATTCGCGCAGCACCGATCCCTACAGCGGCAGCAGCTTTGCTCCGGGAGCCAACGACAACGCCTCTGGCGTGGCCGCCTTGCTAGAAACGGCCCGCGTGCTTAGCTCCCGCGAGTGGAGCCAGACGATCCTGTTTGTCGCCTTTGCCGCCGAGGAGCAGAACCGGTTGGGCAGCACCCATTTTGTCACCGACCGGATGCTGGTGGGCTGGCGCTTCGACGCCATGATCAGCACAGACATTGTGGGTGGGCGGCCCGGCATTCCCCAATCGGTGCGCCTGTTTACGCCTGGCCCCGATGGTTCGCCGCCGCGCCAGCTGGCGCGTTACTTTGAGTACGTGGGCAGCATGTATTTGCCGCTGTTTCCTTTTGAAGTGATTGATGCCGAGGACCGTCAGGGGCGCTACAGTGACCATGTCACCTTCTTGCAGGCGGGCATTCCGGCCGCGCGCATCACCGAGTCGCAAGAAGACCCTTCCCGGCAGCACAACAGCAGCGATACGGCCGAATGGATCGACTACGACTATCTGCGCCAGGTGACGCAGCTGAACATTGCCATTCTGGGCAACGCCATCGGTGCCCCCGCCCAGCCCGTGGCCCCCGCGCTAACCCCAATGGCTGAACCGGGCTCGTATATTCTCAACTGGATTCCCGAAGGCACCGCCGCCGGGTACGCCATCTCTTTTCGGCCAGTCGGCTCGGCCAGCTACCCGCAGTTTCGTTATGTCAATTCCGCCGAGGCGGGTAATGTGGCCATTACCGGGTTGGACCCTGCGGTGCAGTACGCGGTGAGCATTGCGGGATTAGATGGGAACGGCCGTATCGGTCTGTTCTCCCCCGAAGTGCTAACGCCATAAAAAAAGCTCCGGTTGTGGCCGGAGCTTTTTTTTAACGCGGACAAATCTTTTCGAGCTTACTCTTCAAAAATCACAACTACAAAAGCCTCCGTGCCCGTGTCTTCGGTAATGGTGACGGTGAGCGAGCGGTCACCCTGATCAAAGTACATCAAGGCGGTGGAGCCTTCCATGATAAACGATGCTTCTTCCTGGTACACCCACCCTGCGGCAGCGAGTGACTCCTGGTAAAAGGTCACTGCATCGGCAAACGGCGTGTTGGTTTTATAGGTTACAATGCCACCAAAAGAGCCCGATTCATAGGCATCTTCCAGCACCGGGTAGTCGGCGTCGGCCAGGCCGCTGTTTTCACATTCGGCTGGGATGGTGATGGAAACTGGCTCGTTGACGTTGGTCAGATCCATCTGCACAACCATCAGGCCAACCGCTTCCTCGGCCGTGGTGTCTTCCTCCCCTTCAACCATTGCCATGCCCAAATTACTCACGTTGCCTTCGCCCTCGATGCGGAAACGCACGACGAAGTTGCCTTCTTTGGCAATGTAAACGTCGCCCTGAGCCCAGTTGAACTGTGTTGTCTCGTCCTGGATGGCGGTTTCGTCGAAGGTGTAGTGTAGGGTTTCGATGCCGTTGATGGTCTCTTCGCCGACGAGTTCGGCTTCACCGATGTCTTCCAAAAATTCATTGGCATCCAGTGATTCGGCAAAAGCATCTTCTGCTTCCGTGGCCGACATGGAGATGCAGCCAAATTCGGGCACGTTCATGTAGCTGGTGCCTTCAATTTGGGTCATGCTCATGGAGTCCATTCCGGCCATCTCTTCAACGCCTGCACCTTCAAAAGCAAACGTCATTTGCGATTGGGGCGGATCGGTGGAAACGATAATGGTGGCCCGGATGACCTGAGTGGTTTCGGTGACACTGGTGGAGATGGTCATCTCCATCTGGTAACTGTCCAGCGTGTCAAATTCCTGAACGGTGTCGCTCACTTTGAGGGATTGGGGGAAGAGGTCGCTGAGCAAGCCGCCTTCTTCTTCGGCCGTTTCGGCTGTCGGTTCAGCGGTTGGTTCCTGGGGTACGGCCGTTGCCTCAACAGCCGGTTCTTCGGTGGCGGGCAGTTCTGGTTCATCTTCTACGGCCGTCTCTTCTTCTTCTGTCTCGTCTTCATCCTCCTCCTGGCTGGGGCGCGGGGTGGGTTCCTCTTCGCCGCCAAAAGGCAGGTTGCATGCCAGAGCAGACAGCCCTAGCAGCAGCACAAACAGCAAAAACCAGCGATTAAAAAGGGATTTCATGAGTCTCTCCATTTGTAATGTTGCAAACAGCATCCGATTGTAAAAAGTATGGCGTTGGGGATTGGCTCGTTTGCAAAGGTGGGTGACAGGTTGGGGCTCTCCTCTCTGCCGGGTGGCCAGATACATTTTCCAGCACACGGCTCTATTATCCCCCTTTTGCTGACAGGCACAGTTAAGCTGGATACAAAAGAGGGCAAAAATAAGAGCCACATGGGCTAACCATGTGGCTCTGGCTCACAAAAGTAGGGTGGCAGACTAAAGCAAATAGGGTTCGTCAACGGCGAGGATGAGGGGGGTAACGGCCGTTTCCTGCCGCACCTTTTCCGCCCAGGCATTCACGTCGATGGCGATGGGCGGCCAGGTGTTGTAATGACCTGGCACCACCATCTTGGGCTGCAAATACGCCAGCGCCAGAACCGAATCTTCCGGCCCCATGGTAAAATTATCCCCCACCGGCAGAATGGCCACGTCAATTCCCGCGCGACCGATCAACGCCATGTCGGAAAAAAGGGCCGTGTCCCCAGCGATGTAGATGGTTTTGTCAACGGCCGTTACCAGGTACCCACCCGGATCGCCGCCATAACTGCCATCGGGCAGGCCCGAACTGTGCAAAGCGGGCGTCATTTTGACCCGGCCAAAGGGGAAATTGTAGCCGCCGCCCGTGTTCATGGCGTGCACCTTCTCGTGCCCCTTGGCCCCAATCCAATTGCAAATCTCAAAATTGGCAATGACTGTGGCTCCGGTGCGCCGGGCCAGGGCCACTGTGTCGGCAATATGGTCGCCGTGGCCATGTGTTTGCAAGATAAAATCGGCCGCTACCGCGTCCACGGGGGTTTTGGCCGACGGATTATTGCCGGCAAAAAACGGGTCCACCACGATGCGCGTCCCGTTGATGTTGAGTGAAAACGTGGCATGACCGTGCCAGGTAAGGGAAATCGACATGAGCAGCCTCCTTGTTAAGCTGAAATGGTGTGTAAACAAATGTGGTGGTGTGGGCAGGAATGTACCCCAAGTATAAGTTGGGCAGGAGTGGCCGTCAAACCCGCATCAACAAAAAAGGGCTCTTTGCCTTCTTGGGGTTTGCAACAAGTTGACGCGAATTATCACGAAAATTGGCGTCAATTCAGGCTGATTCGGTGCAAAAATCAGGTTGATCCCGCCAAATCCCAAAAGACCAAAAAAAGCAGGCCGGGCAATTTGCCTCGGCCTGCTTCTGTTGCAGAGAATAAGGAGAGATTTTTGTTGGGCAGTGGCCCAACGGACTGTCTTAAATATGCTGATCGACCAGGATGGCATTCCCGTCAGGGTCGTGCAAAACAAAACTGGCTGGCCCCGTCGTCTTTTCATCCGCTTCGGTTTCAAGCTTGAGGCCCTGGGCTTTAAGCTGCCGCTGCAAGTCACGCACGTCGGTAAAATTGCCCAACGTATTGGCATTCTGGTCCCAACCTGGATTAAAGGTGAGAATATTGCCCTCAAACATGTCCTGGAACAGGCCAATGAGATGAGCACCATTTTTCAGGATCAGCCACTTCTGCGTGATGTCGCCGCCAAAAACGGTGAAGCCCAGTTTTTCATAAAAAGCCTTGGAGGCTTCGATATCCTTCACACTTAAGCTGATGGAAAATGCACCTAAATCCATTGGGACCTCCATGTCTTTTATTGCAGGTTTAGTCTGTTGGCGGCCTGTTGACAAAGGCTGGCACCCCCAGCGGCGTACCATTCTTGCAGTGTAGGGCTTTCGGTTAGCCCGGCCTTGGCATCAGCGTAGATGCCTGTGGCCCAGACGTAATAGCGCTGCGTTTCGGCGGCCCAGTTGTCCCAACTGCTGCCAGCGGCCACATGGCCTCCGTTATAACCGGCAAAAGCGTGTCCTACTTCACCGGCCGTTTGCACCAGCCGTTCGGCCAGGTAATTCATGCCGCGTCGGGCGTTGGTGTCCGGGTCCTTCATGTCTTCACCCGCCGTGAAGTGGAAGGGCATTACCTGGAACAGCCCCTGCGCCCCGGCGATGGAGACGGCCTGGGGGTCGCCGCAGGATTCAATTTGCATGACGGTGGCGACCATGTTCGGGTCGAGGTTAAACTCGCCCGCCCAGCGCACGATGTCTGCTTCCCAATATTTCACCTCGTCGGAAAAAACGGCCGAAATCTGACCCTGGTAATTTACCGTGTTACCCGCCACATTACCGCTGCTGGCGGCTGCGTCGGGCTGTGCGGCTGCTGCCAGGCTGTTTTCAGGAGAGAAGGCGGTGGCCTGGGCCAATCGGGGCAGCACCAGCGCGCCGAACAGGAGGGCACCAACTACCACGAAGGCGACAATCATCATCATGCGCCGCTGCATGGGGTCTTGGGGCAGGTCGTATTCATCTATGACGATTTCGGGCTCATACTGAAACGGTTGGTATTCGTGATCGTTCAAAGGTGTTTCTACCGTCCAGAAAGTGGTTAGCTGTTGTTCGTAGACCGTCATAGTTTACCTCGTTCGGCCAGGCGTGTAAAAGAACAGACCGGGCTCACTCATTAGTTCCGATTGCGCGGGCGGGCCTGCAAGCCGTTTAGCGGCGAGCGGCGCATGCCGTTGGGGCGCGGGGGGCGCTGACGAACGCGAGAGACAACGGGCTGACGCTGCTGCGCCGGGGCTGGCTGCGGTGCCGGAGCTGGTTCGTTGTACTCAAAGTCGTCGATGGGCATGTGGACCTGGGTTTGCTGGGCGCTGACGGTTTTGGGAACGGCCGTCCGTGGTGCGGCCGTTTGGGCAGCTGGGGCGCGGCGTACGGCGGTGGGGGCAGTGGTGGCCCGGCGGGGTGCCGAGGCTGTTGGGCGGTTCTGCGGCACTGCGGCAACCTGATCCAGTTCAAAAATGTGTTCACCAGCTACCGAAAAGGCACCGATGAACAGGATGCGGGTGAGCCACACCAGCACCGCGACAAAGATGGGCACATACAGCAGCAGCTGTTCGCGGCTCAGCACCTCGTTGCCGAAGTTGTGGTTGAGCAGCGTCAGGGAAATGGCCCACCAGGTCATGATGGCGTTCATGGTGGCCCCGAGCAGCCAGGCACCCATCAGGTACCAGACCTCTTTGGGTTCATCCATGCCGCGCTCTGGGGTAAAGAGCCGCACCAGCCCGGCAAAGTCGATGGCGCAGAAGGCGATGGCCAGAATGGCCGCCCACTGCATGCCTAGAAAGCGCACATCACCGATGAGGTTTTCCAGGGCGTATTGGGTGGTGTCAAAGTTGAAAATCTCGAAGGCAATCAGGGCGACTACCAGAATCGCGCCGATGGCTGCCTTTTTGGGCACCAGGCTTGTCAGCGAGGCAAGCCGCGAGCCAGCAGTTTGGGAACGCACGTATTGGTTGCTTTGCATGATCTTGTCTCCTTACTTTTTGCCCCTCTGCATGGGCAAGCTTCTATTCCGTGCGCCCTATTTTGAGAAGAGGAGCTGATTGGGGGCGCACCAATCAGCTCCGGAGGGTGTGGAACATTCGTTCTAGAACAGATATTAGAACACGTGTGCTAATCTGTCAAGAACTGAAATTCACTTTTGTGTCGCTAGCTGTCACATTGAGCGGTAAAGAGGCAAATTGAACGAGAAAAAGGGGGCAAAACGGCCGTTCTTTGGCCCATTTTGCGCGTCAAACGGGTGAGATGAGTTGTGCTAAAATACGGCCGTTGTGCCATCATTGTTCTAAATTTGCTCAAATTCCAACCCATAGTCTAGTAAGTTGCTATCTCTCGTAAGATGCAAATCCAGGGTTATGTGAGTATGATAGGCGCACTGTTTGAACGGCCGTATCACACCCAATCTATTGCCAGAAGAGTTGTTATTGCTGTGGAATTTTCCCGCTACTTCCAGGTTAATGCCCAATGAACAAAAAATTGATGACTGAACAAGAAATTCGCAGCGCTTTTATCCGCCCGGCGATTGTGGCTGCGGGCTGGCAGGGCCTAGATGTGCAAATTCGGGAAGAATTTTTCCTTGATGCGGGCCGTATGAATATTCAGGGCAAAACGGCCGTGCGCGGTAGCCGCAACTTTATGGATTATCTGCTGGTGTACAAGAACGTGCCGCTGGCTGTGGTGGAAGCCAAAGACAACAGGCATTCAATCGGCAGCGGGATGCAGCAGGCGCTGCGTTATGCCCAGGCTTATGATGTGCCGTTTGCTTACAGCTCCAACGGGGACGGCTTTTTGGAACACAATCGGCTGGCGCAGGCGGGCAACATTGAGCGGGAGCTAGCGTTAGACGCATTTCCCCAGCCTGAACTGCTGTGGCAGCAATATGTGGTGGCGAAAAACATCACCCCGGAACAAGAAGCGATTGTTACGGAGCGGTATTACACGGGACGAGACGTGCACAATCCACGCTATTTTCAGGAAGTGGCGATTAAACGGGCAGTAACGGCCGTTGCACAAGGCCAAAATCGTGTTTTGCTGGTGATGGCCACCGGCACGGGCAAAACGTATACCGCGTTCCAAATCATCTGGCGACTGTGGCAGGCGCGCAAAGCGAAGCGAGTTCTGTTTCTGGCAGACCGCAATATTTTGGTAAGCCAGGCCAAAACGGGCGACTTCAAACATTTTGGCGACAAGATGACCTGGGTGCAAAAGCGAGAAGTGAACAAATCGTATGAGATTTACCTGGCGCTGTACCAGGCCGTTTCCGGGACGGAAGAAGATCAAAATATCTATAAGCAGTTCTCGCGAGACTTTTTTGATCTGGTGGTGATTGATGAGTGCCACCGGGGCAGCGCCGCAGCAGATTCTGCCTGGCGGGAGATTTTGGCATATTACGATACGGCCGTTCACATTGGCCTGACCGCCACGCCCAAAGAAACCGACACCGTCTCCAACATTGATTATTTTGGCGAACCCATCTACACCTATTCGCTTAAGCAGGGCATCGAAGATGGCTTTCTGGCCCCGTACAAAGTCATCCGTATCAATGTGGATAAGGACATTGATGGCTGGATTCCGGCGCCGGGCGACGTAGACAAGTATGGCCACATCATCGAACAGCGCGAGTACACGGTGCGGGATTGGGACAAAACGATTGTGATTGAGCAGCGCAATGAACTGGTGGCCCAGCGTATTGCCGAATACTTGCGCCAGACCGACCCCTTTGCCAAAACGATTGTGTTTTGCGTGGATATTGACCATGCTGAACGGATGCGTCAGGCGCTCGTCAACGCCATTGGCGGGGAGGCGCTGGAGAACCGAAAGTATGTGATGCGCATTACTGGGGACAATGACGAGGGTAAGCTGGAGCTGGACAACTTCATTACGCCAGAATCCAAATATCCGGTGGTGGTAACCACTTCCAAGCTGATGACCACCGGGGTGGATGCCCAGACCTGCAAGCTGATTGTGCTGGATACAGTGATTAACTCCATGACGGAGTTTAAGCAGATTATTGGCCGAGGCACGCGGCTGCGGCCCGATTTTGGCAAGACGCATTTTACGATTATGGATTTCCGCAACGCCACGCGGCTGTTTGCTGACCCAGAGTTTGATGGCGAGCCGGTGCAGTCTACCGATTATGATGGTTCTGGCCCTATTGATTTCCCGGACACGGGCCAGGATGATGAGCCAGATGATGGCGAAGAGAAGGAAAAGCGGATCAAGTTTGTGGTGGATAATGTGGCGGTGCATATTGTTGCTGAACGGGTACAGTATTTAGACCAATACGGCAAGCTGGTGACTAAATCCTTCAGCGAGTTTAGCGGGGACAACGTGCGCAAGGTGTTCCGCTCGCTGGATGATTTTTTGCAGAAGTGGGGCAATACGGTGCACAAGCAGGCGATTTTGGTAGAGCTGATAAACCACGGCGTGCTGCTGGATGATTTGCAGGACAAAATGGGGGAAGGGTATGATCCGTTTGACTTGATTTGCCATGTGGCGTATGACCTGCCGCTGCAAACGCGCAAGGAGCGGGCCAGCAGAGCCAGGCAAGCGTTGGTGGCTGCATACAGCGACATTGCCCAAGAGGTGCTGGCCGGGCTGCTGGAAAAGTACGCCGATGAGGGAATCGGAATTTTGGAGGAAGCGGCCGAACCGAAAAAGATGGCCAAGATGCTGCGGGTACGGCCGTTTACCCACTACGGCTCTCCCAAACAAATTGTGGATGCTTTTGGCGGGCGAGATGCATATTTAACGGCCGTTCGCCAACTCAGCCAGCAAATTTACACCGTTTCGTAGAAGCGCGGATAGGCGCGGTTAGGAAACCGCGACTACAAGAGGTGTAACCACGAATTCCATTCGCGCTCAAACGCGCCCAAAAGGTATACCATGCTCAAAAAACCGATCCGTAGCCGCGTTCACCGCGTGGATGTGCCGGAAGCCATCTACTTCATCACCGCCAATGTACAGGACCGGCAGAACCTTTTTACCACAGACGACAACGTGGCCCTGCTGCGCGAAACGATGCGCGAGGCCAAGAAGTTTCACCCGTTTGAGATGCGGGCCTGTGCCTTCATGCCTGACCATTTTCACCTGCTGATTTGCCTGCTGGGGCTGACCAACATCAGCAACCTGCTCCAGTCCATCAAGCGGAATTTCACACGCAATTACAAGGTGCTGTACGGCATTGATGCCCCGCTTAAGCTGTGGCAGCGCAGTTTTTACGACCATGTTATTCGGGATGAGCGGGATTATTTGAATCATCTTCACTACATCCACTACAATCCTGTGAAACATGGCTATGTGACTCGGCCTGAGGATTATCCACATACGAGCTACCGGGAATATTTGCGCCGCGGCTGGTATGAGGTGGGCTGGGGATACAAGGAAGAGGCAGAGTGGACCAACTTGTATCAAGAACCGTAGCCGCGAATTCCATTCGCGCTTATGATGCGGGGAGGAGCGCGGTTGGGAAACCGCGGTTACAAGGTGTAGCCGCGAATTCCATTCGCGTTTGTTGTGCGTGGGGAGCGCGGTTGGGAAACCGCGGTTACAAGGTGTAGCCCCGAATTCCATTCGCGTTTGTTGTGCGTGGGGAGCGCGGTTGGGAAACCGCGGTTACAAGGCGTAGCCGCGAATTCCATTCGCGCTTGTTGTGCGTGGGGAGCGCGGTTGGGAAACCGCGGTTACAAGGCGTAGCCGCGAATTCCATTCGCGTTTGTTGTGCGTGGGGAGCGCGGTTGGGAAACCGCGGTTACAAGGCGTAGCCGCGAATTCCATTCGCGCTTGTTGTGCGTGGGGAGCGCGGTTAGGAAACCGCGGTTACAAGGCGTAGCCGCGAATTCCATTCGCATTTGTTGTGCTTGGGGAGCGCGGTTAGGAAACCGCGGTTACAAGGCGTAGCCGCGAATTCCATTCGCGTTTGTTGTGCAGGGAGGAGCGCGGTTGGAAACCGCGGTTACGAGAGAATGGAGAATCTATGACGATATCAACGACGATTAAGAGCATTCAAGACATTATGCGCCAGGATGCCGGGGTGGATGGGGACGCCCAGCGGATTTCGCAGCTGGTGTGGATGATGTTCCTCAAGATTTTTGATGACAACGAAGAGGTGTACGCCTGGGATGAGGAGTACCAATCCCCCATCCCCGACGGGCTGCGCTGGCGGAATTGGGCGGCCGATGATGAGGGTATCACCGGGGATGAGCTGCTCAATTTTGTAAACAACCGGCTCTTTCCCACGCTGAAGGAGCTTTCTTTTGTGCCAGACAGTGACGCGCGCGGCTTTATTGTGCAGGAGCTGTTTGCCGATTCGTACAACTACATGAAGTCCGGCACGCTGATGCGGCAGGTGATCAACAAGATCAACGAGATTGACTTTAACAACCAGAAAGAGCGGCACCTGTTTAACGACATCTACGAGAAGATTTTGCGCGATTTGCAGAGCGCGGGCAACGCGGGTGAATATTACACGCCGCGTGCCGTGACCCAGTTTATGACCGACATGGTAAACCCGCAGCTGGGGCAGGTGGTGCTGGACCCGGCCTGCGGCACTGGCGGCTTTTTGGTTTGCGCCCTGGAACATATGAAGCAGCAGGCGGGCGACGCCAGCGGCTGGCAGACGATGGAGGCCAATCTGCGCGGAATCGAGAAGAAGCCGCTGCCGCACATGCTGGCGGTAACCAACCTCTTTTTGCACGAGGTGACGGTGCCCAATATTGCTCGCGATAATGCGCTGACGCGACGGCCGTATCGCAGCTACACGGAAAAAGACCGGGTGGATGTGGTGCTGACCAATCCGCCGTTTGGCGGCACGGAGGAGCCGGGGGTGGAATCTGGCTTTCCGGCGGCGTACCAGACGAAGGAGACCGCTGACCTGTTTTTGGTCCTGGTGATGCAGCTGCTCAAGGAGGGTGGGCAGGCGGCGATTGTGCTGCCGGATGGCTTTCTGTTTGGCGAGGGGGTGAAGACGCGCATCAAGGAGAAGCTGCTGGCAGAGTGCAATTTGCACACGATTGTGCGGCTGCCCAACGGCGTCTTTGCCCCATACACCGGGATCAACACCAACCTGCTCTTCTTCCGCAAGGGCGAGCCGACCGAAGAAATCTGGTATTTTGAGCACCCGATGCCCACGGACCGCAAGCAGTATTCCAAGACGCGGCCGATTAGCATTGAGGAGTTTGAGCTGGAGAAGGCGTGGTGGGACAATCGCGCGGAGAACGAACACGCCTGGCGGGTGACGCGTGAGGCGATTGAGGCGCGGAGCTATAACCTGGACATCAAGAACCCGTACGAGGAGGAGCAGAAGCGGGTGGACCCGGCGCTGCTGCTGGCCCGGTACGAGGCGCAGGTGGCGGACATGCAGGCGACGCGCACGGCGTTGAAAGAGGCACTGGCCGCGGCGCTGGCGCAAACGGAGGCCAGCCATGCATAACCACAACATTTGTAACCGCGAATTCCATTCGCGTTCCCACTGGGCGCGAATGGAATTCGCGGTTACGGCGGGTGGAGGTGACTATGACGCTTGAACTGCTGCTGGCCGAGTTTGACGGCCTGATCCAGACGCCCGCCGATGTGGCAAAACTGAACGCCACCATTTTGCAGTGGGCGGTGCAGGGGCGGCTTGTGCTGCAATGTGCGGATGATGAGCCAGTTCAGGTACTGTTAAAGAAGATTGATGCAGATCGCGAGAAAAGGATCAAAGCTAGACAAATTCGCAGGCAGAATGATTTACCAGAAGTCGAGGCTGGTGAGCAATTGTTTACCATTCCTAAAGACTGGAAGTGGATACGTTTGGGTGAAATTGGAGATTGGGGAGCAGGAGCTACGCCAAGTCGCAGAAAATCAGAATATTACGATGGAACGATCCCGTGGCTTAAAACAGGGGAATTAAACGATGGATACATTGGCGGAGCAGAAGAGCACGTTACAGATTTAGCTTTGAAGGAGACTTCATTGAGATTGTGCAAACCAGGCGATGTACTGATTGCCATGTATGGCGCAACGATTGGGAAACTTGGTATTTTGGAAATAGAAGCAACTACCAATCAAGCGTGTTGTGCCTGTACTCCATTTGAAGGTATGTTCAACAGATTTCTATTCATGTATTTGTTTGCAATGCGAACATACTTTCGTGAACAAGGAGCTGGCGGAGCACAACCAAATATTTCGCGCACAAAAATAATAGCGACTCCATTTCCACTGCCGCCGCTCGCGGAGCAGAAGCGGATTGTGGCGCGGGTGGATGAATTGTTGGGGCAAACGGCCGTTCTAACCCAACAACTCGCCAGTGTGCATGAACAAAGACGGGGGGTGCATACGGCCGTACTCCACCAGTTGACGACAAAAACCTCAGAGGTTTCAAGCGAACGAAGTTCGCCAACCTCTGAGGTTTACACACTCGCTACTCACTTCGACCGGTTCTATGTGGACGCCGACACCGTGGCCGAGCTCAAGCAAGCCATCTTGCAGCTGGCCGTCCAGGGCCGCCTGGTGCCCCAAGATGAGCGGGATGAAGATGCGGCCGTTTTGCTGGCGCGGCTCGAAGCGAAGAAAAAGACACTGGTTGAGGCAAACAGAATTAAGACAAGAAAAGTGAAAAACCTGGTTGAGCAAGACGTTCCGTTTTTATTGCCTAAAGGCTGGGCTATTGTGCGATTTGGCAAAGTGACGGAAACAATGAGTGGCGTAACGAAAGGTCGCAAGCTACAAAAATTCGAGACAACCGTACAACCTTACCTACGTGTTGCAAACGTACAAAGAGGTTATCTTGATCTTGAGGAAGTTAAAGAAATCGAAATAAAGAAGGATGAGGTTGAAAAATATCGTCTTGAGAGCGGCGATTTGCTGCTAACAGAAGGTGGAGATGCCGATAAAGTAGGGCGTTCTGCGATTTGGCGAGAGCAAATTTCTGATTGTATCCATCAAAACCACATTTTTCGTGCTAGGCCATTGTTGCCAGAATTAAAAGCTGAATGGTTAATGCTTTGTACAAATTCACAGTACGGTCGTGAATATTTTCTTGGGGCAGCAAAGCAAACAACTAATTTGGCCTCCATAAACATGACTCAGCTCGTGAATTTCCCGCTCGTTTTGCCTCCAATAAACGAGCAAAAGCGCATTATGGCTAAGATGGATGAACTGTTTGCCCTGTGCGATCAGCTGGCGGGGCAGCTCACCACCACCGCCGCCAGCCGCACCCAACTCCTCGAAGCCGTCCTCGCCCAGGCGTAACCGCGGTTTCCTAACCGCGCTCCCCACCAGCGCGAATGGAATTCGCGGCTACGTAGAACCGGCGCAGGCGTAACCGCGGTTTCCTAGCCGCGATCCCCACCGGCGCGAATGGAATTCGCGGCTACGTGTCACCCCGTCACCTTGTCACCCCTTCACCCCCACCCTACAATACCCCCCTGCGCCTCATCCTCTCCCACGAGAACGCCGATTTTGACGCCGTCGCCAGCCAGCTGGCCGCCAGCAAGCTGACCCCCGACGGCCAGATGCTGCTGTCGCGCCGCCTGAACCGCAATGTGGAGCAGTTCCTGACGCTGTACTGGGATGCGTTTCACTTTATACGGCCGTCCGACTGGCGCAAACGTCGTATCGATCAGGTGCTGCTGGTAGACACCCAATCGCTCAACAGCGTGCGC